>JBBQQU010000005.1:0-144321 GCA_038215565.1 Gaiellales bacterium
TCGGTCGGCGTGGTGGTGGCGGTACCGGCGCGAGGTGCGAGAGCGCCATTCACCAATCGGGTGACCGCGTGAGACAGGACGAACGGCTGCTTCTGGGTTCGACGTTCGGCGCAGCAGCGACCGCGTACGCCGAGCACCGCCCGGACTACGCACAGGCCGCGGTGCGCTGGGCGCTCGAACTCGCGCCCGGCCCGCGAGTGCTCGACCTCGGCGCCGGAACCGGCAAGCTAACCGCCACGCTCGTCGCGCTGGGCGCCGAAGTCATCGCGGTCGAGCCCGACCCGGCGATGCTGACTGAACTGCGCCGCGCGCTGCCGACTGTCCGCGCCCTGCCGGGTAGTGCCGAGGCGGTACCGCTGCCGGACGCGTCCGTCGGTGCCGTGCTAGCCGGCAACGCCATGCACTGGTTCGACATGAACGTCGCGGGACCCGAGATAGCCAGAGTCCTCGAAGCAGACGGCATCCTGGCCGGCCTGTGGAACGTCTTCGACAACCGGGTCGACTGGGTTGCCAGACTCGAACGTATCAGCGGAAGCGCGGCCATTGGCCCGCGGGACACGTTCAGCAGCTGGCGCGCCGAGACGGCCGAAGCGCACCTTCCAAACAGCGGCTCGATCGCCCAGTTCGGCTCGCCGGAACAGGCCGAGTTCCGCATGGGCAGCGCCGGACCGCCGACTCCCTCGTCGCGACACTCGCGACGAAGGCGGGAATGCTGAGCATGCCAGAACAGGAACAAGACGCCACGCTCGGTCGCATCCGCGATTTCCTCGCGAGCAGACCGGAGACCGCCCGCGGCGACTTCACCCTCCCGATGCTGACCGGCGTGCTCCGCGTCGGGCGACTGTGAAAACCATCGACCGACCATCTACGAGGTAAGGGACTGCCCGTAGAGACGAGAGCACCGCATGGGCCAGTGTTCGGGGATGACCCCTGATCGCGCTGCGATGGTCATGCCGGGCTCACCGCGACCCCAGCACCGTTCCTAGCGTTCCGGTGGGGGTGCGTGGCCGGAGGCGCGAACGGCGTGCCCCAATTACCATCGCCACCCGTGGCCGAGGGCGTCGTCATCCGTCCCGAGCGCGACGCGGACCATCCCGTGATCGCAGAGGTGGCCCGCGCGGCATTCGCCGGACACCCCGACGAGGTCGCGTCGTTCGTCGAGCGCATTCGGGCGTCGGAGCAGTTCATCCCGGAGCTCGCGTTGGTCGCAGAGGACTCATCCGGTGTGATCGCTCACGTGATGCTGAGCTGGGTCGGCGTCGAAGGCGGGTCCCGTCCAAGGATCCTCAACCTCACGCCGATGTCGGTTCGGCCTGACCGCCAGCGCATCGGCGTGGGGGCACGGCTGATCCGGGACGCGCTCGGCCGCGCCGAACAAGCAGGCGAGCCTGCCGTCATGGTGGAGGGCATCCCCGCGTACTATCCTCGCTTCGGCTTCGAGCAGGCGAGCGCACTCGGCTTCATCTCTCCGCACCCGAAAATCCCCGACAACGCTTTCATGGTCAAGCGGCTACCGGGATACAGCCCCGACCTCGCCGGTCGGATCGTCTATCCCGCCGCGTTCGACGCTCTCGGGTACGAACGACCGGCCTAGGAGGAGCGTCGCACTCAGCGGCAGCCTACTGCGTAGAGGCGCGGTGGCATGGGTCAGCTTTAGGCCGACCCACGCCGACCATATCGCCCTAACCGGTGGAGACTCCGAGCGAGGTACTGAATGCGACCTCGGCGTACTGAACATCTCCGATGAGGCTGATCTCGGTCATGTTCTCTGCGACCCATGAGGCAACGGCGGCGCTACCACTTTCGGCCTCGCCACGGCTGTCCCACGCACTGGACGAGAACACCTTGCCCTCACCGATTGCTACCGCATAGCTCTTGAATCCTGGTTGCGCTTTGAGGATCGGCAAGATCCCGGCCTCCGCCCGCTTGCCAAGCTCCTGCGCGTCACCCGTAAAACTGTAGGTCGCAATCCTTGCTACCACGATGGCTCCTTTCGTGCGCCGGTGGTGAAGCACAACGCGCTTCCATCGACCGGCGACTCACAACGACCCTGACAGATCGTGACCGATCGCGCCGCCTGTGTCACGCGTCGGAGCAAGCGGTCGTCAAGCGGCACCCACGCGCCCGGATTTCGACTGAGTGGTCGCCCTCGATTTTGCTTCTGGCGCGTTTCTGTGGGTTCCTCGTTTGGTTGGCGAGACGCCTGCGGAGAGCGTCCAGGGCGTCACTCGTTCCGCGTTCGGGAATGACGCCGGAAGACTGCTCAAAAACACCGAGGCAAGAGCTCGGTGTGGGAATACGCTTCGACCAGACGCAACGCAAAGGAGCATGCAATGTCAGCTGCAAGCAAGGAGCCACGCACCGGCACGTTTCTTGGGGTGCCGTACGACTGGCGGCGGCACGGCTTCAAGGCGCGCCTCAAGCAGCGCTGGTGGAACCCATCTGAGCCGCGTTTGATCACGCCCAGAGCGTTCGGATGGGGTTACGCGCTCAACTTCGCGCGGCTGTTTCGGCGCAGCCCGTAAGAGATCCGATTCACGAGCGTCGGGCGGTACGACGATGGGGTTGCGCAAGTGCAGCGAGGACGAGCGCCGCGAGGGCGGCGATGAAGACTGTTTTGTGGGCTTTGTTCATTGGCAGGGTGAACAATAACATAACTGATTCTCATACATCAAATAAGACCGAGCGGTAAGTTTTGAGGTTTCGTTGCAGTAGGTGCGAGGCAAGAGGGAACGATGAGATTTCGCCCTGGCGCTCGCCTCGACCCCTCGCAGGTGCAGGACCGCCGCGGCGCGGGAGGGTTCGGCGGCGGGCCGATCGTGCTCGGCGGCGGTGGCCTCGGTGCTGTGGGGATCGTCGTCTACCTGCTCTTCGCGCTCCTCGGCGGCGGCTCGAGCGGCACCTACGGGGGCCTCGACGGTCAAACCGCGGGCCAGGCGCAGCAGAACCTCTCCGGCTGCCGCACCGGCGCTGATGCGAACGCGCGCCAGGATTGCCGGATCCTCGGCGACGTGAACAGCGTGCAGGGGTACTGGCGCGGCTGGTTTCGCGCGCACGGCAAGACCTACACGCAGGCCGACACCGTCTTCTTCACCGGCTCAACGGGGACGGCCTGCGGAACGGCGTCGACGGACGTCGGGCCATTCTTCTGCCCTGCCGACAAGAACGTCTACATCGACCTCGGCTTCTACCAGGAGCTCCACGACCGCTTCGGAGCCCGCGGCGGCCCGTTTGCCGAGGCGTATGTGATCGCCCACGAGTACGGTCACCACGCCCAGGACTTGCTCGGTGACCTGCACACCGGTGGCGGCACCGGCGCGCAGGGCCGATCGGTGCGGACCGAGTTGCAAGCCGACTGCTACGCAGGCGTCTGGGCGCGACATGCGGTTGCAACGGGCTACGTCGTCGACCTGACGCGGGCGGACATCGCGGATGGGCTCGACGCCGCCTCCTCGGTCGGCGACGATCGCATCCAGGCACGGACGCAAGGACAGGTCAATCCGGAGACATGGACCCACGGCTCCTCGGCGCAGCGGCAGAAGTGGTTCCTGCGCGGCTACGAACGCGGCGAGCCGACGGGCTGCAACACGTTCACCGGGACTGTCTGACCGCGAAGGTTGTCCGCGTGCCGTCGCGGAGCACCTTCAGGATCGCGCGGGCCGGGCGGCCGCGAGGCAACGCCGCGAAGAACGCGCCGCTTCTGAGCTGCGCCCAGACGGTGCCACGCTGTCGCACCCGCACGATCACGGCGACGACGTCGCTTCCTGCGAGCCCTCCGATCTCCGTCGCTGTCGCCGCGTAGCCGATCTCGCTCGCTCCGAGGCGGCGCACGCACGATCGTGCAACCGCCGACTTCCCACGCAGCACTGATTTCCCACGCAACACCGTGAAGCAGGTTCTCGTCGGGCCAAGCGCACGAACGGCGACGCGTGCATTCCCGAACCGAACCGATCGGGGGCTCGTTGCCGCCGCGGCGTCCGATGTCCCGACGGCCTGAGAAGGCGCCGCTCCAAGTGCGGAGAGGACCGCCACCAGCGCGGCGACGACTCCCGCGGCGACGCCGATGAGCGCCAGGGCCCGGCTGCGATGCGTGCGGCGCTTCTGGAGAGGATCCATCCGGTGAGTGATCCCACGGTTGCATTTCGTGAAACCCGCGCGTTAGCGTCCCTTCATGAGCGCTTCTCCGGCCGGCGCGCGCTGGCCGAGGCGCTGCGGCATGTCGGTGTCCGGGAATCGCCACCCGGGTCGAACAGGACGCCGTTCGGGCGCTGGTTCGGGGCCGACGGCGTCCCGTGGTGTGCGATCTTCGTCTCGTACTGCTTCGCGATCGGAGCGCATACCGTGCTCTGCCGCGGCTTCAACGGCGCGGGTGTCGGCCCCCACGGGGTGGCCTACGTGCCGACGCTCGAGGCGTGGCTGCGCGCGGAGGGGCGGTGGATGGAGGACGATCCGCAGCCCGGCGATCTCGCGGTCTTCGACTGGGACGGCGGCGTCACGGATCACGTCGGCATCGTCATCCGCCCGCTCGGCGGCGCTCGCTTCGCCACGGTCGAGGGGAACACGGGCGCCGGCTCGGACTCGGACGGGGGCGAGGTGATGCGGCGCGAGCGCCGGCTCGCGCAAGCTGCCGGATTCGGCCGCCTCTGATCGACCGTCTAAGCCCCGACGCGCTCGGCCGCGCGGAGGCCGCGGAGCGCCCACACGCCGAAGAGCACGGCAAGACCGGCGGCCGCGGCGAACGCGGTTGCGACCTGCGTCGGCTCGCCCTCGATGAACCCGCGGCCCGACTCCAGGATGAACGTCAGCGGGTTCAGCCGCGCAACGGCGTGGATCCACCCTTGCAGCAGGTGTAGCGGCACGTAGACCGGCGCGAGAAAGAGCGCCATGAAAACCGGCGTCTGCATCAGCGGCCCGGCCTGGATCGAGCGGAAGCGCATCGCGACGCCGCAGGCCCAGAGCAGGCCGATCTGGTTCACGAACACTGCGAGAAGAAGCAGGCCGAACAGGTCGACGCCGCTACCGCCGACCTGCATCCCGGCAACGAGCGCAACGATCGTCAGCACGACCACGATCATCAGCCACCGGATGAGCGACGCGATCGCGTACCCGAGGATGATGCCGCCGCGGTGCGGCGCTGCGACGAGCAGTCTGCGCGCGAAGCCGCGCTCGAAGTCGCGGGCGATGCCGAACCCCGCGAAGACGCCGCCGAAGACCGCCGACTGGAGTAGGACGAACACGAACTGGAAGGCGGTGTAGCCGCCGTGGAAGTCGAAGCCCGGCACGTGGCGCAGACGCGACAGGCCGCCCGCGAACGCGAGGAAGTTCATCAGCGGGAACAGCATCGGCGGCAGGAAGAGCGACGGGTTCTTGAAGAGAATCGTCAGCTGCCGATATGCGAGCGCGAACGCGACGTCGAGCCGGCCCCTCATGTGCGGGTCATCCTCACCTTCAACTGCCGGACGGCGAGCGTCATCGCGAGCGCGATCAAGCCGAACGTGAAGCCGAAGCCGAGCAGCAGCGCCTGCGCGTCCCAGCCGACGATGATCAGCGAGCGGAGCGCCTCGATCAGGTAGCTGACCGGGTTGATCGTCGCGACGTCGCGGAACCAGCTCACCTCGATCAGGTTCCGCGGCAGGTTCATGCTCGAGATGAAGAGCACGAAGAAGAGCAGCGGGAACTGTGACTGCACACCTTCACCGGAGCCGGTGCGCAGCGCGATCCAGAGGCCGAGCGTGCCGAAGCCGACGGCGATCAGCAGGGCAAAGACGAGAATCAACGCGGCGCCGCCGACGCCCGCGTCGATGTGCACGCCGGCGGCGAGCCCGACGCCGAGGTAAAGACACGCCTGCACCGCGCCGAGCCCGAGCGCGCCGCCGATCTGGCCGAGCAGCAGCGCAGAACCGCGCACCGGCGTAAGCGCGAGGCGGTTCAAGAAACCCGTGTCGATGTCGCGCGCGAGATCGGTGCCCGCGATTCCCGACGCGAAGAGCGCGCCCTGCATGAAGGAGAACGGCAGGAAGAACGCGAGAAACGAGTGTGTCGGGAACCCGGGCAAATGGGTCGCGGCGCGCAGGCCGTTCGAGTTCACCGCCATCAGCATCAGCGGGAACAAAAGCGGCGGGATGAAGACACCGGGCTGGCGCATCGTGCGCACCATCGAGCGCCGAGCGATAAGCCACACCTGGTTCGGGATGATCATCTAGCTCTCTTCGGCGCCTTCGAGCGTGCGCCCCGTCTTGGCGAGGAACACGTCGTCGAGCGTCGGCTGATGCAGGTTGATCTCGGCCGCGCGCACGTCCTCGGTGTCGAGCGCGCGAATCACGGCGGGCAGGTCGCCGTGTCCGTTCATCTGCACCGCGAACGCGCCCGGCCGAGCGGCAGTTGCCTCACCGAAGCGCTCGAGCAGCCCGCGCAGGCGACCAAGGTCGTCGTGATTCTCCGGCACGACCTCGACCGTCGGCTTGCCGATCTCGGCTTTCAACTGGGCCGGCGTCCCCTGGGCGACGATCTTGCCGTGATCGATGATCCCGACCCGGTCGGCGAGGACATCCGCCTCCTCGAGGTATTGGGTCGTGAGGAACACCGTGACGCCCTCGTCGCGCGCGAGCCGGCCGACCTCCTCCCAGAGCGCGGTCCGGCTCTGCGGATCGAGTCCAGTCGTCGGCTCGTCGAGGAAGAGGATCGACGGGTCGTGGATCAGTGCGAGCGCGAGGTCGAGCCGTCGCTTCATGCCGCCCGAGTAGGTGCGCACCTTGCGGTCGGCCGCTTGCGTCAGGCCGACGCGGTCGAGGAGCGCCTCGATGAGGTGCTTTCGCTCGTCGCCCTTGATCGCGTGGAGGGACGCCTGGAGCCGCAAGTGCTCGCGCCCGGTCAGGAACGGATCGAGCGCCGCCTCCTGGAGCGCTGCGCCGATCGACGAGCGCACCTTCGGGCCGTCGCGCACGACGTCGAACCCTGCAACGGTCGCCCGCCCTGAGGTGGGCGGCAGTAATGTGGTCAGCATATGAACGGTGGTCGACTTCCCGGCGCCGTTCGGGCCTAGGAAGCCGTAGATCTCGCCTGGCTCGATGTGCAGATCGATCCCGTCGACCGCCCGGACATCCTTGAACTGGCGCACGAGGCCCTCGACCTCGATTCCATGCCGTTTCGCGTCTGCCCCCTTGTTTGCGTGCCTCATATAGGAGAACCTATCGACAGGGCTTCCCAGGAGGCGCTCGGCCAGCTACACTTGAGGGCGCAACTATGACAACCACTGCAACCTCACCACCACCGCAGCTGCTCGACTCCTGGGTCGCGTTCCTGCGGGCCCACGCCGCGATCACCCGCGAGCTCTCGGCGCAGCTTCAGCGCGAGCATGGCCTGACGCTGAACGACTACGAAGTTCTGCTGCACCTCTCACATGCCGAAGGGCAGATGATGCGGCGTGTCGACCTCGCGGCGCGCATCCTGCTGACCGCCTCCGGGATCACGCGCCTGCTCGAAGGCCTCGAGCGCAGCGGCTTCGTCGGCAAGGACACCTGCGAATCCGACGCGCGTGTCTCCTACGCGAAGCTGACCGACCAAGGCTCATTGAAGCTGCGCGAGGCCGCCGTGACGCACCTGCGCGGAATCGACGAGCTTTTCACGGCCCGCTATTCGGGCTCGGAGTTGACGGCGCTTGCGGAGCTGCTCTCGCGGCTGCCGACGACCGGCGAAGCGTGCAAGTCCGAACCGCCCTGTAGCTGAGTTTCTGCACCCTTCATGTCCTTCGCGAGCCGGCGGAATGGACCGTCAGTTGCGAGCAGGTCGTCGAAGGTCCCGGACTGAGCGATGCGACCGTGCTCGATCACGAGGATCTCGTCGGCGCGGCGAACCGTCGCGAGCCGGTGGGCGATGATGATCGACGTCCGGCCCCGGAGCAGCCGATCGAGGGCGTTCTCGATCAGGATCTCCGTCGGGCGGTCGATGTTCGACGTTGCCTCGTCGAGGATCAGGATGCGCGGGTCGGCAAGCAGTGCACGCGCGATCGAGATCAGCTGACGCTCGCCCGCTGAGAGGCCAGATCCGCCCTCGCGCACCGTGTGCTCGAGACCCGCGTCGAACCGGCGTGCCACGCGATCCACCCCGACCGCGCGGGCGACGTCCTCGACCATCTCATCCGTCGCGTCGGGATGGGCAAACCGAATGTTGTCGGCGATCGTTCCGGCGAAGAGGAACGGGTCTTGCAGGACGACGCCGAGCTGGCGCCGATACGCGCGCAGTTCGAGCGTCCGCAGATCCTGGCCGTCGACGAGGATCGCGCCGTCGTCGGGGTCGTAGAAGCGGCCGACGAGCTTTGCCGTTGTCGACTTCCCCCCGCCCGACTCACCGACAAGCGCGAGGCAGCCACCCGGCGGGACGTGAATGTCGATCCCGTGCAACACGGGCTCGCGGCCGTATGCGAACGTCACGTTCTGGATCCGCAGATCTCCCTCGATCCGATCCGGCTTGCGCGACGACGGGCCGTCGTGGATCTCCGCCTCGGTGTCCAGCACCGTCGTGATCTTCTCCATCGCGGCGCCGGCCGACTGCACCTGGCCGTAGAGGTCGGACAGTTCCTGCAGCGGCTGGAAGACGAGGTTCAGCAGGAACACCGACGAGACGAGCGTCCCGATCGTCAGCGATCCGCTCGTCAGCATCTGCCCGCCGACCCAGAGGACCGACGCCATGGCGACGATGCCGAGAAACTCGATGCCGGGGAAGAAGAGCGAGTTCAGCCACTGTGCGTGCGTGTTCGTCCGGCGGTTCGCGTCGTTCGCGCGGTCGAACTCGTCGAGGAACGCGCGCTCGCGGTTGAACGCCTGGATGACGGCCATTCCCGAAACCGACTCGGCGATCTGAGCGGTGAGGGACGAGATCGTTTCGCGGACGCGCAGGAACGCGACGTGCGAGCGCACCTGGAACCAGCGGGTGAGCACGAGCGTCGGTGGCAGGATCACGAGCGCGACGAGGCCGAGCCGCCAGTCGAGCACGAACAGCCCGACGATCGCGGCAATGAGCGTCAACGTGTTGACGACGAGCGTGGTCAGCCCCTGCGAGAGGACATCCGAAAGCGCGTCGACGTCGGACGTGAGGCGCGAGATGATCCAGCCCGCCTTCTGCTGCGAGAAGTACCGCAGCGAAAGGGTCGTGAGGTGGTCGAACAGGTCCTCGCGCAGGCCGAGCACGACGTCCTGGCCGACGCGCGCAAGACCGCGCACGAGCGTCGTCTGCAGCACCCATGCGAGTGCGTTGATGCAGAGGTAGATGATCACGTCACGCGTCAGGCGGCCGCGATCGTGTGCCCGCATGCCCTTGTCGATCGCATCCTGGACGACGAGGAGCGCCGTGACGGGGGCCGCCGCCGACGCGATGCCGACGATCGAGAGCAGCGCGACGCGCAGCCGGCGGCCGACGAGGTAGCGGCTGAGGCGAGTCAGCCCGACTCTCTGTTTACGCGGCAGCGGAGATCTCCTCGCCGAAGAGCGCGGCGAACAAGCCGCCGCGGGCCAGAAGCTCGCCCGACGTGCCGGACTCGACGATCACGCCGCCGTCGAGCACGACCGCGCGATCGGCGACCTCGACGGTCGAGAGGCGCTGCGTTGCGATCAGCACGGTGCGCCCGGCGAGAGCGGGGCGGAGGTTCTCGACGAGGTGGCGCTCCGTCTGCGTGTCGACGGCCGACATCGGGTCGTCGAGTACGACGACGCGAGCGCCCGCGACGAGCGCGCGAGCGAGCGCCACGCGCTGGCGCTGACCACCGGAGAGGTTCACGCCGCGCTCGCCGATGAGCGTGTCGTAGCCGTCGGGAAGCTCAGCTGCGAACTGGGCGACGCCCGCGGCCTCGCACGCCGCGACGACCTCGTCCCAGGGGGCATCCGGCCGCGCGGCGGTGAGGTTGTCGCGGAGCGGGATCGAGAAGAGGATCGGCTTCTGTGTCACGATCGCGACCGCGGCGCGCAGGTCTGCGACCGCGAGCTCGCGCACGTCGATGCCGCCCACGAGCACGCGCCCGCCGGTCGGGTCGTAGAACCGCGGCAGGAGATTGAGCAGCGAGGTCTTGCCGGCGCCCGTCGAGCCGCAGACGGCGATCACCTCGCCCGGCGCGAGTTCCAGGTCGACGCCCGAGAGAACCTCGGAGCCGGATCCGTAGCTGAAGTGGACGCCTTCGAAGCGCACCGCGAGGCCACCGGTTGCGGGCAGGACCGCGGGCTGCGCCGGCTCGGGAATAGATTCGATTCCCTGAAGCCAGGCGAAGCTGCGCGACGCGGACGCCGTCGCCCGCTGGGCGAGCGAGAGGATCCAGCCGAGTGCCTCGAGCGGCCACACGAGCTGCAGGAGCAGTTGGTAGAAGAGGAAGAACTCGCCGTAGGTGAGCGTCCCGCCGATCACCTTGCGGCCGCCGAAGAGGACGACCGCCCCGATCGAGAGCGTCGGCAGGAAGAGCAGTCCGGGGAGGAAGGCAGCCTCGACTCGCGCCTGACGCAGCACGCCGTCGCGCACCGCTTCGGCTTTGTGCGCGAACCGCTCCTGGACGTCGTCCTCGCGACCGAATGCCTGCACCATCTCGATGCCGACGACGGCCTCGTCGGCAGCTTCGGTCACGTCGGCCTTCAACTGCTGCACCTCGCGCGAGATCGGCATCACCTTCCGCGCGAACGAGAAGGCAAGCACGAAGACCGCGGGCATCGCGACGAGCGCGACTGCGGCAAGCGCGGGGTTGACGAGGAAGAGGACGACCGCGATCCCGCAGATCATCATCAGCGACTGGAGACCCTGAGTCATGCCCCAGCCGATGAAGTAGCGGACGGGGTAGAGGTCGTTCGTCGCGCGTGAGACGACCTGCCCGGTGGCGTGCCGGTCGTAGAACGCGCGCGGGTAGCGCAGGTACGCCTGGTACAGGAGCTCGCGCATCCGCGCCTCGACGCGGATGCCCGTGCGCGCTGTTGCATAGCGGCGCGTGAAGTTCAGGGCGAAGCGCGCGAGTGCGAGCAAAAGGACCGCGACGAGGTACGGCCAAAGTGCCTTGCGGTGGCCGCTCGTCGGCGCGATCGAGCTGTCGATCGCATGGCGAACGACGATGGGGATCGCGAGCGAAAGACCGCTATAGACGAAGGCGCAAACAAGCCCGACTGTGACGAGGCGCCATTGCTCGCGCCAGAGTCGGGCAAGGCCCTTCGCCGTCGGCCAAAGGCTGAGATCCGGAGGATCGACGGAGAGGAACCGCTTACTCACCATAGGAGGCTACCAGCCGTCGCCTCGTTGGTTAATGAGGTTAAGAGGTTGCAGGGCGGGCCGCTCGGCCCGCCCTGCACAGTCGTACTAGAGCCCGAAGACGATTCGGGCTGCGACGCGTCCTGCTTCGACGTCAGCGATCGACTCGTTGACCGTGTCGAGCGACCGCGTCTCGCGGATGACCCGCGTCTTGCCTGCGGCGTGCAACTCGAAGACCTCGCGCAGGTCGGTGCGCGTGCCCACGATCGAGCCGACCAGCGTGATGCCGTTCAGCACCGTCTCGAAGATCGGGATGTTGACGGTGTTCTCCGCGGGCAGCGCGACGAACACGAGCGTGCCACCGCGCCGAAGCGACGCGTACGCCTGCTCGAACGCTTTCGGCGACACGGCGAGTGCGATCGCCTGGTCGACGCCGCCGAGCTCCTGGATCGCCGCGACCGGGTCTTCCTTCGAGGCGTTGACCGTGAACTCCGCACCGAGCGTCCGTGCGAGCTCGAGCTTTTCGTCGTGGAGGTCGACCGCGACAACCCGGCCGCCGGCAATTGCCGCGTACTGGATCGCGAGGTGCCCGAGGCCGCCGACGCCGAACACCGCGACGAGGTCGGACGGACGGGTGCCGGCGACCTTGACCGCCTTGTAGGTCGTGACGCCCGCGCACGTGAGAGGTGCCGCGTCGAACGGATCGACACCCTCGGGCACCGCCACGACGTAGCGTGCGTACGCGGTCGCGTAGTCGCCGAACGCGCCGTCGATCGAGTACCCCATGTTCTTCTGCGCAAGGCAGAGAGTCTCGCGGCCGGAGACGCAGTAGTCGCAGATGCCGCATGCGTAGCCGAGCCATGGCATCGCAACGCGATCGCCGATCGCAACCTCCGTCACGCCGGGGCCGAGCTCGACGATGATGCCGACGCCCTCGTGGCCGGGGACGAACGGCGGGGCCGGCTGCACCGGCCAGTCGCCGTGGGCAGCATGAATATCGGTGTGGCAGAGACCGGAGGCTTCGACCTTGACGCGGATCTGGCCGGGCTCGAGCCCGAGCTTCGGCACCTGCTCGAGTGCGAGCGGTGAGGCGAAGTCGTTGACGACGGCGGCACGGTAGGTCGACGGAGTGCTCTCGGGTACGACGGGCCGCGTCTCGGTGACGGACATCTTCGATTCTCCTTGTGAGGTGACGTCGTGATCGTCTGCGCACCGAGCCCACGGGGAATCGGAGGATCCGCGGTTCAGCGGGCTGGGAAACTACTGATGCGCTGATCGCCCATGTGGGCGGCTGAGGCGCTCCCGCCGCTCCGCGCGCGCCTTGATCCCGCGCAACATCTTCCGCTCCATCACGAGCGAAGCGGGCTCCATCGGGGCCATTGCGACCCGCGCTGCGCGAGTGGGGAGGCGGAAGCGGTTGCGGCTGATCAGGCGGGTCGTTCCGTCTCGCTCCTCAAGCACGAACGTCCACACCCAGTTCCCGTCGCCGGAGCGAAACGCGAGGACGCGCTCCGGCTCGACGCGTTCAAAGCGCATCTTGTTCGTCCCGAACCCGATCGTGTCGCCCGGTTTCGGATGCTGGAACTCCGGCAGCACGTCGTCGGCGCTGTGCATGTCGAGCCCGAGCAGGTTTTCGATCCAGTCGTAGGTGTAGGCCCCACCACGTGGCGAAGGCCCCAGCTGCGCGAGCCAGGGCCAGACGGCGGCTGCGGGCGCTGCGATCGTGATCGCCCGGGTCGAGACCCCGTCCGCCGTCTCGAGCAACTCGTCGCCGGGCAGCCGTGCATCGGCCTCCTCGTCGGTCGCCCCCCAGGTCATGATCCGCCGGCGCAACACGCGGCGAGAGACCACGGCTGCGAGACCGAGAACGGGAAGTGCGCGCAGGGCGGTTCGGTTGTGCATCACCGGCAGCGTGCCTTTGCGAACTCGGCGTGACCTCGGGATCAGCACGGAACCGGGACGGGGAGAACTACCGAGCGAGCTATGCCTATGCGGTGCGTCGCCGCAGCGTCGCCGCAGCAACCCCGAGCGCGAGGACGGACGCCCCGACGATCACGACGACGTCGACAGCGAACGCGGCATCGTACGGCCCTGCGCGCCCGACCCGGGCGAGCGCGTCGTAGGCGTACGTGAGCGGCAGCGCGGCGGAAACGTCTCTCAGCCACGTCGCCATCTCCGACCGCGCAACGAAGAGGCCGCAGAGCAGCATCTGCGGGAAGACCACGGCCGGCATGAACTGCACCGCTTGGAACTCCGTGGTCGCAAATGCACTGAGCAGCAACCCAAGCGACATCCCGAGGGTTGCGTTGCCGACGGCGAGGGCGACCACCGCGGCGTGGGATCCTGCAACGTGCAGACCGAGCAGCCCGAACGCGAGGCTCGAGACGATCAGAGCCTGGACGACCGCGGTGCCCGCGAACGCAAGGCCGTAACCGGCGAGCACATCCGCCTTGCCGATCGGCATCGTGAGCAGGCGCTCGAGCGTGCCCGACGTGCGCTCGCGCAACATCACCACGGATGTCACGACGAACATGAGGACGAACGGGAACAGACCGAGCAGCGGCACGCCGATGTGCTGAAAGATCTCGGGACGTCCCAGGAAGATCTCCTTGAGGAGGGCGATGAGGAGGCAAGGGACCCCGATCAGCATCACGACGGTGCGCGGGTCGCGACGGAGCTGAGCGAGAACGCGGAGCGCCGTCGCGGTGGTCGCTGTGATGCTCATCGGTCGCCTTCGATCAGCCGCAAGAACACGTCCTCCAGAAGGAGCGCGCCGGTCTGGCGGCGCAACTCGTCGGGCGTGCCCGTCGCAACGAGCTTCCCTTCACGCAGCAGCAACAGTTCGTCGCAGCGATCTGCCTCGTCCATGACGTGGCTCGAGACGATCAGCGTCGCACCGGCGGCCGCGACCCGATGGAACACGCTCCATAGCTCACGCCGAAGCAGCGGATCGAGCCCGACCGTCGGCTCGTCGAGCACCAGCAGGTCAGGCTCGCCGATCAGCACAGCCGCAAGCGAGACGCGCGCGCGTTGGCCGCCGGAGAGGCGGCCGACGATGCGATCCGTGAACCGGGCGAGAGCGACGGTCTCGATCACCTGCTCGACGCGCGCTGACGGGGCACGAAGAAGTCGCCCGAAGTAGCGGAGGTTCTCGCGCACCGTCAGGTCGCCGTAGATCGACGGCGCCTGCGTGAGATACCCGACGCGTGGGCGAAGTGAGGCCGAGCCTGCGGGCTCGCCGAAGACGGTGACGCTGCCGCCCGCGACCCTCTGTGTGCCGACGATCGATCGCAAGAGCGTCGACTTGCCGCTCCCACTCGGGCCGAGGAGGCCGGTCACCGTCCCGGCGGCCACCGACAGGCTCAGTCCGGCGAGCACGGTGACGTTGCCGCGGACGACGCGGAGCGAGTCGACCTCAACGGCATGGTCGCCTGCAACTTCGCAGCCCGGCGTCATCGGCAGCACACGCGGTCAGTCTCGCAGCCCTCAATGATCAGCGAGGACGCTGAGCGTCCTCCGTGTAAACCCTGGTGCGCCCGGCTCGGGGCGGGAGCAGGCTGGTGGTGACAACGAAGGAGGCCCCACCATGACACGGAAGCTGCAGACAATCCTGATCTGCATCGACGACAGCCCGTCCGCCGTCGTAGCCGTCGATCACGGTCTTGCGATTGCTGCCGACGAGGGCGCAAACGTCGTCTTCGCCCACGTGACGTCGATTCTGGGCGAGCAATTCGTCCCCGGCGACGGTCACGCCGAGCGCGTCCCCGACGCAGCCAAGACAGAGCTGCTGCTCGAAGCAGAGGCCAGGGCCGAAGCCGCAGGGATTCCTTGCAAGACGGAATTGCTGATCGGTTATCCGCCGAAGCAGCTTGCACTCCTCGCCGACGAGCTCGATATCGATCTTGTCGTCGTCGGTTCGCGCCACCTGTCCGCCGCCAAGCGCTTCTTGCTCGGGAGCACCTCGAGAGCGCTTCTCGCCGAGACCTCGCGCCCGATCCTCGTCGTCCCCGAGCAGGTGCTCGAGCCGGCGCACAGCTGATTTCAAGGAGGAGACATGACCACGAGAGTGGGTATCAACGGCTTCGGCCGGGTCGGACGGTGTGCGTTCCGCTCGGCGTACGAGAGCGGCGCTCGGATCGAATGGGCCGCGATCAACGACATCGCGGACGTTGCGACGCTCGCGCATCTGCTTCGCCACGACACGGTCTACGGGCCGTTCCCGGGCGACATTCGCGTCGAAGAAGACGCGATCGTCGTCGACGGCACGAGGATCCCGGTGTTCTCCGAGACCTCGCCGGATGCGATTCCATGGGCGGACGTCTCGGCCGAGGTCGTGCTCGAGTGCACCGGAAGGTTCCGGACACGCGCCGAGGCAGCCGGGCACCTCGAAGCCGGCGCCCGCAAGGTGATCATCTCCGCGCCCGGGAAGGACGTCGAGGCGACTCTCGTCCTCGGCGTGAACTATCCGTCGTACGACCCTGCCGAGCACGACATCGTCTCGAACGCGTCGTGCACGACGAACTGCCTCGCACCGGTCGCGAAGGTGCTGCACGAATCACTCGGGATCCGGCACGGCGTGATGACGACGATTCACGCCTACACGGGCGACCAGCGGCTCGTCGACCTGCCGCACAAGGACCTCCGGCGCGCCCGGGCGGCGGCCGCGAACATCGTTCCCACGTCGACCGGCGCCGCGAAGGCGATCGGACTCGTGATTCCCGAGCTCGAGGGGAAGCTTCAGGGCTTCGCAGCGCGCATCCCGGTGCTGACGGGCTCGCTCGTCGACCTGACGGTCGAGGTCGAGCGGGAGACGACCGTTGCCGAGGTGAACGAGCTCTTTGCCCGCGCATCCTCCGGTGATCTCGCGGGGATCCTCTCCTACAGCGAGGAGCCACTCGTTTCCTCGGACGTGATCAAGTCGCCGTTCTCGTCGGTCTTCGACGCGGGGCTGACGATCGTCACGGGAGGGACGCAGGTGAAGGTTGTCGCCTGGTACGACAACGAATGGGGCTACTCGACCCGGCTCGTCGAGCTCGCCCAGAAGGTGCTCGCGCCGGTCGCCTTGTCGGTCTGAGGACACGGCGTCTTCGTGCGGCCGGTGTGCGGAGTCGATCGACCGCACACCGGCCGCTTCGTCGTCGTACGCGCCAAACGAGCGCCCGACTGCGGGATTACCGCGCGCCGATCAGCGGTCACGCTGATGCCGCCCCCGCCCACGGCCGGGAGACTCGGATCATGAGTATCGGCCTCGATCCGACGGTCGAGCGGCCGAGGCAGATTTGAACGAACCTGTCGATCTTTGCGCCGGGAGGTGCTGACCATGAGCGAGAAACTCGTCTACGACTTCGACGAACCCTGCAACGGTGGCCGCGAGCTGCTCGGGGGCAAGGGCCTCGGCTTGGCGGAGATGACGGCGCTCGGCCTGCCCGTGCCTGCCGGATTCACCATCACGACAGAGGCGTGCCGGACTCACCTCGCACATCCCGGTGCGCTCCCGGTCGAGCTCGAGTTCGAGATCGAAGAGCATCTGAGCGCGCTGGAGCGCCGCACCGGCAAACGGCTCGGCGACCCGGTCGATCCGCTCCTCGTCTCGGTCCGCTCCGGCGGGGCGATCTCGATGCCGGGGATGATGGAGACGATCCTGAACCTCGGGCTCACCGATGCGGCGATCCGCCAGGCGCCTCCGGCTGCGATTCATTTCCTGCTCGATGCGTATCGGCGTTTGATCCAAATGTACGGCGAGGTCGTCGAGGGCATCGAGCCGGCAGCGTTCGCGCGCGAGCTCGAGCGTCTCGAGCGGCGGCGTGGCGGGTCGCTGGAAAACCGTGATCTCGAGGAACTCGTCGACAGCTTCCGCGGTATCTACCTCTCCGCAACCGGAACGGACTTCCCGCAGGATCCGAAGCGGCAGCTTCTCGCCGCCGTCGCCTCGGTGTTCGACTCGTGGGACGCGCCGCGCGCGGTCGTCTATCGCGAGCAAGCGGGCATCTCGAGCGATCTGGGGACTGCGGCGAACGTCATGGAAATGGTGTTCGGAAATCGCGACGGGCGCTCCGCGACCGGTGTGTGTTTCAGCCGCGATCCGGCAACGGGCAAGCCAGGGCTTTTCGGCGAGTTCCTGGGTGAGGCGCAGGGCGAGGACATCGTCGCCGGCACCCGCACGCCGGAGCCGGTCGCACGGATGCGTGAGACGCTTCCCTTGGCGTACGAGCAGCTGGAGACGTCGGTTGCCGAGCTCGAGCGCCACTACCGCGACGTCCAGGACGTCGAGTTCACCGTCGAGAGTGGCCGCTTGTTCCTGCTCCAGACACGCGGAGCAAAGCGAACGACCACGGCGGCGCTCCGTGCGGCGGTCGACATGGAAGACGAGGGCCTGCTCTCGCGGAGCGATGCGGTGCAGAGAATCGATTCGAGGCAGCTCGAGCAGCTGCTCCATCCGATGATCGACCCGCACGCCGACATCACTGTGGTCGCAACCGGGCTCTGTGCGTCGCCCGGTGCTGCCTCCGGCCTCGCCGTGTTCGACGCCGACACTGCCGCGGCGCGGAGCGCCGACGGCGAGGACATCATTCTCGTCAGGCCCGAGACGACCGCTGACGACATCCACGGGCTCCTGTCCGCGCAAGGCGTGCTGACGGCTCGCGGCGGCATGACATCGCATGCGGCGGTCGTCGCCCGCGGGCTCGGAAAGCCGTGCATTGCGGGGTGCGCCGCGCTCGAGGTCGATGTCGACGGGCATGTCGCCCACATCGGCGAGCACTCGATCGAGGAGGGCGATCCTCTGACGATCGACGGCACTACCGGCAGGGTGATCCTCGGCCTGGCGCCGCTCGTGGAGCCCGCACCCGATCCGAATCTTGCGACGATCCTTGCCTGGGCTGACGATGTCCGGCGACTCAAGGTGTTCGCGAATGCCGACACGCCGGACGATGCCGCACGCGCGCGAGCGAACGGGGCGGAGGGCATCGGCCTCTGCCGCACCGAGCACATGTTCATGGCGGCAGACAGGCTGCCCATCGTCCGCGCGATGATCCTCGCCTCGACGGCCGACGAGGCGACGAGCGCGCTCGCGCAGTTGTTGCCGCTCCAGCAGTCGGACTTCCAAGGGATCTTCGCCGCCATGGCGGGTTTGCCGGTGACGATCCGGCTGCTCGACCCGCCCTTGCACGAGTTTCTTCCCGACCCCGCCGACGTCGACGACGAGCGAGTCCGCGACCGCATCCTCGCGCTCCGCGAAGCCAACCCGATGCTCGGCACGCGAGGATGCCGACTCGGGCTCGAGCGACCCGAGATCTACGAGATGCAGATCCGCGCGATCGTTCGCGCCGCGCACGTCGTCGAGCGAGAAACCGGTGTCGTTCCGGCAGTCGAGATCATGCATCCGCTCGTCGCGTTCGAATCGGAGCTCAGAGCGCTTGTCGCGTTGACCGCTCGAGTCGTCGCCGAAGAAGGCGGGCTGGACTATCGCGTCGGGACGATGATCGAGTTGCCGCGGGCGGCTCTGCGTGCCGGCGACCTGGCCGAGCATGCGCAGTTCTTCTCCTTCGGGACGAACGACCTGACGCAGACCACCCTCGGTGTCTCACGCGACGACGCGCAGGGTCGGTTCTTGACCTTCTACTTGCAGCACGGCTTGCTCGAGCACGACCCCTTCCAGACGCTCGACACCGAGGGCGTCGGCGAGCTGATCGAGATCGCGGTCGATCGCGGCCGTGCCGTCCGTCCCGAGCTCGATGTCGGGATCTGCGGCGAGCACGGCGGTGACCCGGCTTCGATCGCCTTCTGCGAGTCGGTCGGGCTCGACTACGTGTCGTGCTCGCCGTTTCGCATCCCGGTCGCCCGCTTGGCCGCCGCCCAAGCCGTCCTTGCGTCCACCAACCACTACGTGGCGGCCGGCGGTTGAGCCGCGTCGCAATCCCAACTCTCGCACTGGGTTTCCCGGTGCACGAACGAAACGAAAGGGAGGCGCTATGAAAGCCCTCGTTTATCACGGCCCCGGTGAGCGGTCCTGGGAGACCGTCCCGGATCCGAAGATCGTCGATCCGACGGACGCGATCGTGCGGATCGACGCATCGACGATCTGCGGCACGGATCTTCACATCCTGAAGGGTGACGTCCCCGAGGTCACCCCGGGCACGATCCTCGGTCACGAGGCTGTCGGAACGGTCGTCGAAGTCGGCGCTGCCGTCACGACGGTCGTGCCGGGCGACCGCGTACTCGTCTCGTGCATCACCTCGTGCGGGCGCTGCCAGTTCTGCAAGGACGGCCGCTACGGCCTCTGCACCGGCGGTGGTGGCTGGATCTTCGGCCACACGATCGACGGTCTTCAGGCCGAGTTCGCCCGGGTCCCATTCGCGGACACCTCGGTGTACAAGGTTCCGGAAGGTCTCACCGACGAAGATGTCCTCTTCCTCGCGGACATCCTTCCGACCGCATTCGAGGTCGGTGTGTTGAACGGCGGGATCCAGCCGGGCGACACGGTCGCTGTCGTCGGTGCAGGCCCGATCGGCCTCGCGACGATCATGACCGCGAAGCTCTTCACGCCCGGCCACATCGTCGCGATCGACCTGGCCGACGCACGTCTCGAGAAGGCGCTGGAGTTCGGGGCCGACTCGACGATCAACAACAGTCGGGAAGATGCGATTGCTCGCATCATGGAACTGACGGAGGGAATGGGCGTCGACGTCGCAGTCGAGGCAGTCGGCGTTCCTGACACCTTCGACCTCTGCACTGCGATCGTCCGGCCTGGTGGCCGCGTGGCGAACGTCGGTGTCCATGGGCACTCGGTCACGCTGCATCTCGAGACGCTGTGGATCAAGGGCGTCACGATCACGACCGGGCTCGTCGACACCAAGACGACCCCGCAGCTGATGAGGCTGATCCAGGAGCGGAGGCTCGATCCGTCGCTCTTTGCGACGCATCGGTTCTCCCTCTCCGACTCGGAGCTCGCATACGACACCTTCGCGGCTGCCGCGGAGACACATGCGCTGAAGGTCGTTCTGACGGCGGAGCCTGTGCCCGCTCTGCCGGTCCACGAAGAGGCGCCTGCAGTCGTCGGCGCCGTTTAGCCCGGTCGGCCAGGGGCTGGGAGCCACCGCGCTCCAGCCCCTGGCCGCTCATGTCCGCACCGCCGAAGAAAGGATCAGTCATGACGCTCGTCGCCGTAGCCAGGTCGAATCCGAGCGTGCTTCGACAGGACGTCGAGATCGCCGGGTGCCATCATCTTTCGACGGACGAGCCGGTCGAGATCGGCGGCGGAGGGACAGCAGCGTCACCCCACGAGCTTCTGCCCGCGGCGCTCGCCGCGTGCGTCTCGACGCAACTCGTGATGTACGCCCGGACCAAGCAGTGGGAGATCGGTGACGTCGCGGTGCACGTCGAGTACGACCACCGCTCGACACCCCGGCACTTCGAGATCGAGATCGAGCTCGGCGCCGAGTTGACCGCCGAGCAGCTCGGGCGCCTCCGCGCAGTGGCCGAGGCATGTCCCGTTCGCCGCGCGCTCGAAGGCGGCGCCGAGTTCAGCGAGCGGCTGAGTTCGCGAGGGGTCGTCCAGGCGGCGTGACGACGCGCCGGTTCGCCGGCGATCGATCGTCCCGCGTCGCCGCCAACCGCAGCTCGAGTAGCTCCTGCAAGCTGGTCGCGGCAGCGCCCGCGCCCTCGCTTCGAAGGAGGGGCTGGAGGCCCGCCGCTGCGATTGCGACGACGAGCTCGAAGTTTGCGCTCGCGCCGGCGGCGACGCCCGCCGGAGACGTTTCGAATGCGACGGCGTGCTCGGGGTCGACACCGAGGTGACGGCATGCCGCAAGAAGCGCGTCAGGGGCAGGCTCGCTCCTCAGGTTCTCGGCGACCATGACGATCCCGTCGATCGAGTCGTCGACGAGGTCGGCGAGGCCGGCGTTCGCGAGGATCGCGGTGCTGTGCGTACTGGCGGAGACGACGCCGATCCTGAGTCCGACGCCGCGGGCGAGTCGCAGATAGCGGCGGGTGCCGGAGGATGGGCGCACGTGCCGCCCGTTCAGCATTTGGCCGAGCACCTCTTGCTTGCGGTTTGCGACGCCGTACACCGTCTCGGTCCCCGGCTCGTCGTGCGGGTCGCCTTCGGGGAGACGGACGCCCCGACTCGCGAGGAACGCCCTCACCCCGTCGAGACGCGGCTTGCCGTCCATGTGCGCCGGATAGTCGGTTCGAGGATCGAACGGAGCGACCTCGCCGCGGATTCGGTCCACGCGCCGGGAGAGCAGCTCGTCGAACGTCTTCGCCCATGCTGCCGAGTGAATTGCTCCACTTCCGACCAAGACGCCTTCGGTTGTGAAGACACACGCGAGAGCATCGTCCGGGAGCCCGAGCAGCCCGCGAAGCCGCGATCTCGGTACCTGGAGATCGGAGAACCATCCCTCGACATGACGATCGTGTGCAAAGGATTCGAGCGCCCGCCCTGTCGCAACACGTTCGCCCTTCAGCCGCTCGGCTCGTGGCCGAAGCAGCTTGGGCGGCAGGACCGCGCCCGCTGCCTCACACGCACGTTGCGCCGAGTCGAGGGCCGCTCGCCAGCCGGCGCTCAGGCCATCGAGCTCATCGTCGGCCGACAAAGCGGAGGGAGGCTGGCGCTCCACGAGACGTGGGGGAGCTCCGGGGGTCATCGCACCCTCACTATCGGCGCAGCTCGAGCGTGCCGCGTCGGGGATGTCCGGTGTCTCGAGATGTGGAAAACCCGCTGTTTGGACTTAGACGAGAGCGCGGGCGGCACGCGCGACGACAATGTCCTCCCGGGCCTGGACGACGTGAACGGCGACCGACGAGCCTGTTCCCGCAATCGCCGCTTCGCCCTTCGCGTGCGTGTTTGCCGCGTCGTCGAGGACGACGCCACAGAACGCCAGCCGTTCACAGATGCCGGCGCGGACGTACGCGGAGTGCTCGCCGACGCCCGCGGTGAACGCCAGAGCGTCGATGCCCCCGAGGGCGCTCGCCATGGCGGCCACCGCCTGTGCGATGCGGTAGCAGTAGATGTCGAGGGCCAGTGCGGCTGCGGGTGAGCTCGATGCCTCGAGCGCGGCGACGTCGCCGGTTCCCGCGAGCCCGGTCAGCCCAGACTCGTGGTCGAGAGCTTCCTCCAGTTCGGCAACCGAGACTCCGTGGCGGAGCAGGTAGAGCAGGGCGCCTGGGTCGACCGACCCGGCACGTGTCGCCATCGGGATGCCTTCGAGCGGCGTGAACCCCATCGTCGTGTCGATCGACGTGCCGTCCTTGACCGCCGTGACCGACGCGCCGCCACCGAGGTGACACACAACGAGCCGTGCGACCGGAATGCATTCCGCGACCCACTGAACCGAGAGCCCGTGGAAGCCAAAGCGGTGGATCCCGCGTGCGCGGAAGCGCTCGGGCAGGGGATAGGTCCTCGCGACTTCCGGGACTGTCCGGTGGAAGGCGGTGTCGAAGACCGCGACGTGAGGCACGCGCGGCCAGCGCGCGCGTGCCGCCTTGATCGCTTCGACCGCTGCACGATTGTGGAGTGGCGCAAGCTCGACAAGGGCTTCGATGTCCGTGATGACGGCGTCGTCGATGAGAGTCGGTTCGGTGAAACGATCGCCGCCGTGCACGACGCGATGACCGACGACCGCGACGGGCGGTGCAGCGTCGAGCGATTCGACGGGCCGCGGCTTGTCATCGGTCCCGACGACGCTGAGCTTCAGGCTGGTCGACCCTGCGTTGACGACCAGGACGTCGCCCGTCAGTAGGGCCACGACCAGTTGCGGATCTCCGGATCATCCTCGCCGTGCTCGCGCGTGTACGCACGCGCGTTCAGGCGATGCTCGACCATCTGTTGGCGAAGATGCGCCGCCCGATTGGCGAGACCGGGTACCCGGTCGATGACGTCGATCACGAGATGAAAACGATCGAGATCGTTGAGCATGACCATGTCGAACGGCGTCGTCGTCGTGCCTTCCTCTCTGTACCCACGGGCGTGCAGATTGGCGTGATTGGCTCGCCGGTAAGTGAGGCGGTGGATGAGCCAGGGATAGCCGTGGTAGGCGAAGACGATCGGCGTCGAGGTCGTGAAAATCGAGTCGAACTCGGCATCGGAGAGCCCGTGCGGATGCTCGGTGTCGGGCTGGAGGCGCATCAGATCGACGACATTCACGACGCGCACCTTGAGATCGGGGAGGTGCTCACGCAGCAGCGCAGCCGCCGCGAGGGTCTCGAGCGTCGGCACGTCGCCGCAGCAACCAAGGACGACATCCGGCTCGCCGTGTTCGTCGGTCGACGCCCACTCCCAGATACCGAGACCGTGGGTGCAGTGGATGATTGCGTCGTCGATCGAGAGGTAATCGAGGGCAGGTTGCTTGCCGGCCACGATCACGTTGACGTAGTTGCGCGACCGCAGGCAGTGGTCGGCGACCGACAGGAGCGTGTTCGCGTCGGGAGGCAGATAGACGCGGATCACCTCGGCCTTCTTGTTCACGACGTGGTCGATGAATCCGGGATCCTGATGCGAGAAACCGTTGTGGTCCTGTCTCCACACGTGCGAGGAGAGCAGGTAGTTCAGTGAGGCGATCGGGCGGCGCCACGGAATCTGGCGTGTCACCTTCAGCCATTTTGCGTGTTGGTTGAACATCGAGTCGACGATGTGGATGAACGCCTCGTAGCAGTTGAAGAGCCCATGTCTTCCTGTCAGGAGGTAGCCCTCGAGCCAACCTTGGCACTGATGCTCCGAGAGCACCTCCATGACCCGCCCGTCGAGCGCGAGTCCCTCATCGGTTGGCTCGCGCTCGGCATCCCACGTGCGACCGGTGACCTCGAAGACATCCCCGAGGCGGTTCGACGCTGTCTCGTCAGGCCCGAAGAGGCGGAAGTTCGCCCGGTTCATCGCGATCACGTCGCGCAGGAATCCGCCGAGCACCCTCGTCGCCTCGCTCGAGCCGACACCGGGCCGTTCGACTCCTACCGCGTAGTCGCGAAAGTCCGGGAGCGCGAGGTCATGCAGAAGCGTGCCGCCGTTTGCATTCGGGTTCGCGCTCATGCGGTGCTCGCCGTCGGGGGCGAGCTCGCGCAGCTCGGGGACGAGGGCGCCGTGCTCGTCGAAGAGCTCCTCTGGCCGGTAGCTCTGCAGCCACGTCTCGAGAATGGCGCGATGCCCGGCGTCTTCGCGCGCGGCTCCCACCGGCACCTGGTGCGCGCGCCACGTGCCTTCGACCTGGAGGCCGTCGACCTCGCGCGGGCCGGTCCAGCCCTTCGGGCTGTCGAGGATCAGCATCGGCCACGTCGGTCGTGTCGTGCTTTCGCCGTTTCGTGCCGCGGCCTGGATCGCGCGGATCTCGTCGAGTGACTCGTCGAGCGCCGCGGCGAAGCGCTGGTGCGCTGCTTCGGTCGGCTCGTCGAGCCCGCTGCGCACGATGCGCGGCCGCCAGCCGTAGCCCTGGAAGAGCGACAGCAGCTCGTGCTCGGGAATGCGAGCGAGCACCGTCGGGTTGGCGATCTTGTAGCCGTTCAAGTGCAGGATCGGCAAGACGGCGCCATCGGTGGCGGGGTTCAGGAACTTGTTCGAATGCCAGCTCGTCGCGAGCGGGCCGGTCTCGGCCTCGCCGTCGCCGACGACGCAGGCGACGAGCAAGTCGGGGTTGTCGAACGCCGCGCCGAACGCATGCGAAAGCGCGTAGCCGAGCTCTCCGCCCTCGTGAATCGACCCGGGTGTCTCCGGGGCGACATGCGAGGGGATCCCGCCCGGAAACGAGAACTGGCGAAAGAGCCGGCGCAGTCCCTCTTCGTCCTGGGCGATGTGGGTGTAGAGCTCGGAGTACGTTCCTTCGAGGTAGGCGTTCGCGACGAGACCAGGACCGCCGTGGCCGGGCCCCGCGATATAGATCGCCGAGAGCGAGCGTGCTTTGATCGCCCGGTTCAGGTGCGCGTAGATGAAGTTGAGCCCCGGCGTCGTCCCGAAGTGGCCGAGGAGTCGCGGCTTCACGTCCTCGGCGACGAGCGGGCGGCGGAGCAGTGGATTGTCAAGCAGGTAGATCTGGCCGACCGACAGGTAGTTAGCAGCACGCCAGTACGCGTCGAGGAGGGCGACTTCGCGGGGGGCGAGGGGCTGTTCCGCGGAACTCAGCGACGGCCCTTTTCGAAGATCACGAGCACGCTGAGTTGCTCATACTCGACGAACTGGTGTCGGCCGCCTGCAGGCACGAATGTCGCCTCGCCGACGTGCAGCTCGACCCGCTCGCCCTCGACCTCGAGCGTGCCCTGGCCCTCGAGAACCACGTAGACCTCGTCGTCGGCGTGAGGTTGTTGGTGATCGGGCTCCGGTGCGACCAGCACGTAGACGCCGATCTCGAGGCCGGACGATTCGTGAACCACTTCGTAGCCGCCGTTAGCCGCCAGGCGCGCCTTCGCCGCGGCGATATCGAACGCGTGCGCGATCTGCAGGGATGCTTCCTGTCTCGCTTCGCCTGGAACGTCCATCGGCTCGCACCTCCTTCCGTCAAATCGCGGTTGGTGCGAGCCGATGTTACGCGTGATGGGGAGTGCTCAGCGGACGGTGACAGTCAGCGTGAGGACGTGGTCCTCGCCGACGGTCTTGACACCCTTCGTGTAGTCCTCGCCGGCCTTCGTCGTGAAGCGGTAGGTCCCGGCGCGGGTGAACGTCACCTTGGCGGTCGCACCGATGTGGCTCATCACATGCACACCCGCGAGAACCTTGGCCGGCCCGCTCTTCATGATCAGCTGGTGGGACATCACGTCGTTGTCGGTGAACGTGATCGAGCCGCCTGTCCTGAGTGCTGTGCTCAGGTGCGAGGTGTAGGCGCTACTTCCGAGCGCCCAGGCATGGCAGCCCTTCATCTCGTGGCGAATCGTGATCGACGCGTGGCGCGGAGTTGCCGCGACCGCACTGGTCGTGGCGACAATCGCGCCAAGGGCAAGGAATGCGGTGAGTGCTGCGAACCACTTCATCTTTTGGCTCCTGTTTCTTCGGGGATCGAATGTCGAGACGCAACGTGACACCGATCGCACGGCTGCGAATGGGCGCAGACGCTGAATCGGTGACCGTAATTGGCCGCAGTTCGTCTCGTCGCGTGGTCGCGGCGCGAGCCGGCGCGAAGCACGAGCGCGTAGAAAATCGCGTTTCGGGTCGGGGAAACCTCGGATGCCGGATCGGTCCGCGCTGGCGAATCTGTGTGCATGCTCGATGAGATCCAACTGACCGAGCGGGAGCGCGTCGCCGCGGTCATGCTCGCTTACGGCCACACGAACCGTGACGTCGCCCATCAACTTCGGGTCTCCGTCCGCACGGTCGAGTCTGAGCGGGCGAGGATCATGCGGAAGCTCGGCTTCCACCATCGCGCCGAGCTCGTCCGCTGGGCGCTCGAGCACGGCTTTCTCACCTAACCGCTGCGTCTCACCTAACCGCTCCGTCGAGATCCCGTGGTTGCGGGAAACCCGAAACGCGGTTCCGCACTCGCACCGATGGCGCGGCGGGCCTGCGCGCCGACACTCGGGGAAACGGTCGAAGGCACACAACCCGCATCGGCCCCGAACAGAGGGAGATAGGAAATGCGTAAGTTTTTCGAAATCGGTGGCCTCGCCGCAGCCGTGCTCCTGATCGCCTTCGGCAGCGTCTCGGTCGTGATGGGCGTGAATGGCCGGAACACCGTCCGCGACAGCCTGAAGCTGGAGCAGATCACCGGTAGTCCTGACATGTCGCCGTCCGCGATCGCTGCGGAGGCAAAGAAGGCCGGCATCCCGGCGTCGGTGAAGCTGCCGACCGTCGATGTGGCGGGCAAGGCGATCGACACCGGCGCTCGGGCACGGGCGTTCGCGAGCTACATGCGGATTCACACCCTCGAGGCGACGGGCAGCGTCCCGTACTCGATGATGCCGCGCTTCGCGACTGCTGACGGCAAGGGCACGAACGATCCCGCCCTCGCCCAGAAGAGCGCGACGGGCCAGCCGCTCGACAACGCCTCCCGCAACATCTGGGTGACGGAGACGGCGCTGACGACCGCTCTCAACACGAGCTACATGGCCGAGCAGGTGGCGCTGTTCAGCATCGTCATCGGTATCGCACTCTTCCTGACGGGCGTTGGCTTCGCCGTCCTCGCGATCGGCGGGGCGCTGCGCAACCCGGAGACGTCGCTCACCTGGTTCGCCCGCAAGCCGAAAGTCCAGACCGCCGTTCACCCGGCGTAATCCCGACCTCCCAAAGGGCACGACGAGAGGGCCGCGCAAGCGGCCTTCTCGCTGTTTCGGCACGCGCCCCGAAGAGCCACGTCCGGTGTCAGACACACGCACGAAAGACCGACGTGTTATCCCCAACGCGGCTCTGCGGCGGGGCGAATCGCGGTGTCAGACGACGGCAAGTCGACGTGCCATGGGCAGCCGACGATCGGTTCGCTTGCCGGCCGCATTGGGACATGGGGGAAAGAGCGTCTTGCGGGGCAGAGGTGTGGCCTGCACGCTTGCCCGATGACACTCGCCGCCGGATACGACGCGACGCCCGTTCGTTGGCGGCGCTTCGAATGCTTGCTCTCCCAGGAGGAGCTCGCGGCGGCGGTCTTCGCGTCGCGTCAGACGATTCGGTCGATCGAGCTCGGGCGCTCGACGCCCTCAGTGAGCCTTGCGCTGGCGATCGCCCGCGTGCTCGATTCGACGGTGGAGGAGCTGTTCTCCGCCGCCGATCTCCGCTGACTATTCCTCGAGCAGTCCCTCGGAGATCGCGTAGCGCACGAGCGCCGCACGGCTCGACAGGTGGAGCTTCGTCATGATGTGCGCCCGGTGGGTCTCGGCGGTGCGCACCGAGATGAAGAGTTGCTTTGCGATCTCCGAGTTCGTGTACCCGAGCGCCAGCAGACGCAAGACCTCGCGCTCACGGTCGGACAGCGGGTCCTCGTCTGCCTTGCGCGCCGCCTCAGCTTCAGCGGCGATGAGCCTCGCGCCAAGCTCGGGGTGGACGTAGCGCCCGCCGCGGGCGACTTCCCGCACGGCAGCCACCACCTCGACGTCGGCCGCTTCCTTCAGGACGTAACCCGTCGCACCCGCCGCAAAGGCCTCGCGGACGTAGCGCGGATCGTCCTGCATCGAGAGCACGAGCACCTTGGTCTCGGGCTGCTCCTTCAGCAATGTCGGGATGACATCGAGGCCGCTGCCACCGGGCATGACGACGTCCATCAAGATCACATCCGGCTTGAGGCTCCGTGCCTCGAAGATCGCATCGCGGCCCGAACTCGCCTCGCCGACTGCCTCGATGCCTTCTTCCTGATCGAGCAGCAGCCGAATGCCAGTGCGCACCACGGCATGGTCGTCGACGATCAGCACGCGAACGGTCGGATCCACGCGGTGACCATACCGTCACAGCCCGATGGCTTGATCAGTGGAAAGCCGCACGTCAGAGGAGGCTGCGCGCTGATGTCAGGCGAGGCTCCCGTCCTTAGCCTGCATCCATGACAGCGACTCTGGCCGTTCTGTGGACTATCGGCTCCACCTTGCACGCAGGACGCCTGAACTTTGTGCGCGACCGGTTGGATCTGCGGTCCCGGCACCACGTGCTGTCGATCCCGCTGGACTCGATCGAGCATTGCTCGATCGACCGGGCCCCCGCGGTGCGGATTCGCGGGCTACCGGTGCTTCGGCTCGAGTTGACGAACGACGTCGTCGTGCGGATCGCGAGCCTCGAGAGCATCACCGCGCTCGTCGACCTCGCCGAGGGCATCACCGGCCGCGTTCCGACGGCGGGGTAGGCGGCTCGTCAGACCGGGACCTGGGCGGCGATCGTCGTCCCTGAATCCGGTGACGACTCCACTTCCAGCGTCCCGCCGACCAGGGCAAGCCGCTCGCGCATCCCGAGCAGGCCGAGCGCCTCCTGGCGGACGCCGTTGATCGCGAAGCCGCGGCCGTCATCGTCGATCGTGGCTGCGACCGAGTCGTCGCGGCTGCGCAGCACGATGCTGACCCGCTCGGCGTTCGCGTGCTTGGCCACGTTCGTGAGCGCTTCCTGGACGACGCGATACAGAACGGTCTCGATCTCGGCGGGCAGGCGGCCGTCGATGTTTGCCTGGACCATCGTCTCGAGGCCGCTGCGTTCCTGGAAGGTCTCGGCGAGGCGCTCGATCGCGGGGACAAGACCGAAGTCGTCGAGCGCCGTGGGGCGGAGCTCGACGGCCAGGGCACGAACATCCTGCAACGCCTGGACGATTTGCTCGCGGACATCGCTCTCGGCCTGCTCGGCGTCGGCGGGTGATCCGGCGCGGCGGATCGCTCTGACGCCGAGCAGGATCGAGGTCAGCGCCTGGCCGGTCTCATCGTGCAGCTCACGGGCGAGGCGCCGGCGCTCGAGCTCCTGTGCCTCGACGACGCGGCGGAGGGTGTCGCGGGCGACGCGCTCCGAGAGCGAGACAGCAACGGCGGCGCGGGCGGCGAAGATCTCGGCGAGCCGCAGGTCTTCGTCCGTGAAGCGGCCGTCCGGTCCGAGCTTGTCGTGCACGGCGATGACGCCGATTGCCTCACCCCGTGCGATGAGTGGCACGAACACACCCGTGCGGGCGCCGATCCTGCGAGCTTCCTCGTGGTCGACCTCCGGATCGTCGAGCATCGAGTCGACGCGCGCGCTCTGACGGCGCTCGAGGACGTGCCCACTCTTCGACTCGCCGCGGCGAAGGCGGTACCCGATCAGCTCAGCTTGCGTCCCGCTCTCGGCGTCGACGGCCGCGATCCGCAGGTCGCCGTCCGCGCTCGCCAACGAGACCAGCGCCACGCGCGCTCCGATCAGATCACGCAGCCGGACGCAGACGAGCGCGAGGAGCCGATCAAGGTCCATTTCCTCGACGAGCGACCGCATCACCTCGTGCAGCGACTCGAGCTGCCGCGACCAGCGTTTGGCCGACTGGTAGAGGCGGGCGTTCTCGATCGCCACCGCCGCCTGCGCGGCAAGCAGCTCGACGAGCTCCTGGTCCTCGGCGGTGAACGGGACGCCCCCTGCCTTCTCCGTGAGATAGAGATTCCCGTAGGCGACGCCCCGCATCATGACCGGGACCCCGAGGAAGGCCGCCATCGGAGGGTGGTTCGCGGGGAAGCCGACGGCGCGCGTGTCGTCGCCGATCCGGTCGAGCCGCAGTGGCTTCGCGTCTCGGATCAGGACTCCGAGGATGCCCCTTCCGCGGGGCAGGTTGCCGATCAGACTGTGTCCCTCGGGGTCGATTCCCGTCGTGATGAAACGTTCGAGCCGGTCGCCATTCTCATCGATGACACCGAGCGCCCCGTATTGCGCTTGGGTGATCGAGGCGGCCGTCTCGACGAGCCTTTGCAGCAGCACATCGAGTGAGAGCTCGGCGTTGAGGGCGATGCTTGCCGCGAAGAGCTCGTGCAGCCGGCGCTCATGATCAGGGATCGCCACTGCCGGAGAGGCTACTTGTGATCAGGTTCGCCGGTCTCCGCATCTGGGGTCGGATGCGGAGACCGGCGCATACCGGAGCTCAGTGCGCGAGCGCGGTCGTGGCGCGTTCAGGCGCCTCGACCGGTGTGTCGCTGCCATGGACGACGAGCACCGGGCACGGCGCATCGTGCAGGACGGCGGTCGAAACGCTGCCGTGGAGCACGCGGCCGAAGCGGCCCCAACCGTGGGCGCCGATGACGACCAGCCGGGCGTCGGCTGCCGCTGCAGCCCGGCAGAGCTCATCGGCCACTGGGCCGTCGAGTGCGACCGTCTCGCAAGGCACGCCACTCTCCTCGACGCGGGCCTTCGTCGCAGCGAGAATCTCGGCGACATGGGCGAGCTCGACCTTGTGCAGGTCGGCCGCAATCTCGCCGTACCCGTAGTACCCGCCGTAGGCGGGCAGGACGAGGTGGGCGACGGACGCGACGACGAGCTTCGTGCCGAACGCGCGCGCGAGCGTAATCGCCTCGAGCGTGGCGTCTTCGGCGGAGGGCGAGCCGTCTGTGGCAAGCATGATTGGTTTCATGACGCGACTCCTTTCGGTTGTCGGCCAAAGTCTCGTCGGGCCTTCGCGGCGCGGAATCGGGGCGGGCGCGGGAGCGCCGCGCGTAGTTTTCCGCAACTATTGGACGGCAAGCCTGCGATTCCGATCGTGCGAGGAGCGACCACCATGGAGCGGATGAACCCGACCGTCGCGTCTTCAACTCCGGTCGCACCGGCCGAGGATGTCCTGCTGAGGGACGGTTCGACGTTGCGCCTTCGCCCCCCGCACGGGGGTGACGCGGCGGCGCTGGTGGCGTTCTTCGAGGCGCTTTCGCCGGACAGCCGCTACTTGCGCTTTCACGGCACGAGACTGATCGACAGGAATACCGTCGAGGGCGCGCTCGAGACGGACTGGCAATCGCGAGGCTCGCTGCTCGCAGAGCTCATCGGTTCGGATGGCGAGCTACGACCGGTGGCACTCGCCACCTACGTGCGCCTGCGCGACCCCGCGCGCGCCGAAGTGGCATTTGCCGTGGCCGATGAGCTGCAGGGCCGCGGGATCGCAACAAGGCTCCTCGAGCGGCTCGCGGCGCACGCGTCGGCGGCGGGCGTCCGGCAGTTTCTCGCCGAGGTGCTGCCGCAGAACGCCGCGATGCTTCGCGTCTTCGACGAGGCTGGGTTCGCGACATCGCGCACGCTCGAAGACGGCGTTATCGAGGTCTTACTCTCACTCGGCGCCGGCCGCGACTTCGAGCGTCGACGTGACGAGCGCGACCACGTCGGCGTCACCGCGTCGTTGCGTCCGTTCTTCATGCCCAAGTCGGTTGCCGTGATCGGTGCATCCTCGAGACGCGGGACGATCGGCGGCGAGCTCTTTCGCAACGTCCTCCAGGCGGACTTCGCCGGTGCTGCCTATCCCGTGAACCGTGGCGGTGAGCCCGTCGGCGGTGTGGGTGGGTACGCGTCGATCGCCGACGTTCCGCCGCCTGTCGACCTCGCTGTCGTCTGCGTTCCGGGCGATCGCGTGATCGATGCCGTGCAAGGCGCGCTCTCCGCCGGCGTGAAGGCAATCTGCGTGATCTCGGCCGGATTCGCCGAGGTGGGCGCAGAGGGTGCGCGCCGGCAGGACGAGTTGCTCGCGCTCGTCCGCGCGTATGGCGCGCGGCTGATCGGCCCGAACTGCCTCGGGATCGCGGCCGCGGGGCCGCGCCTGAACGCGACGTTCGCGAGTCGTCCGGTTCCACCCGGCCGTGCCGCATTCTCCTCGCAGAGCGGCGCCCTCGGTCTCGCACTCCTCGAAGCCGCGGGCGGGCGTGGTCTCGGTCTCTCGTCGTTCGTCTCGATCGGCAACAAGGCGGACGTCTCGTCGAATGACTTGCTCGAGTACTGGGAGGACGACGATTCGACCGACCTGATTCTGCTCTACCTCGAGTCGTTCGGAAACCCGCGCAAGTTCGCGCGCGTCGCCGGGCGCGTGGCGCGTTCGAAGCCCATTCTCGCGATGCGGAGCGGTACGAGCCGCGCGGGAGCGCGTGCTGCGAGCTCGCACACGGCGGCGCTTGCCGGCTCGGACGGAGCTGTCGAGGCGCTCTTCTGGCAGGCCGGGGTGATTCGCGCGCGGACACTCGAGGAGCTCCTCGACACTGCCGTCCTCCTTTCGTCTCAGCCCCTTCCGCGCGGGAACCGGGTGGCGGTGCTGACGAACGCCGGCGGCCTCGGCATCCTCTGCGCCGATGCCTGTGACGGAGTCGGACTCGAACTGCCCGAGCTCGCGCCGGAGACGCAGGAGCGCCTCCGCGCCTCGACGCCGGTCGAGGCGAGCCTCGCGAACCCGGTCGATCTGCTGGGCTCAGCAACGGCCTCCGCCTACGAGGCGGCGCTGCCCGCGATCCTCGCCGATCCTGGCATCGACGCCGTGATCGCGCTCTTCGTCCCGCCGGTCGTCGCGACGGCCGAGGACGTCGCCGCCGCGATCGCCCGCGGCGCCGCCGGGTCCGACAAGCCCGTGCTGCCCGTCGTGATGAGCGCCGGGGGCACGATGCTTGGGGGCTACGCGTATCCCGAGTCTGCCGCGCGGGCGCTCGGTCTTGTTGCGCGACGGGCCGCCTGGCTCCGCCGCCCTGCCGGGGAGATCCCGCACCTCGACCACATCGACCACGCTGCCGTACGCGCCGTTCTCGACGTCGCGCTTTCAGCGACCGACGATTGTTGGCTCGAGCCCTCGCAGGCACGCGCGCTCCTCGGCGCGTACGGGCTGCCGATCGTCGCCGAGCGCTACGCCGCGACCGCCCAGGAGGCTGTCGCAGCCGCCGCCGAGCTCGGGTACCCGGTCGTTGTGAAGACCGCGGTGGCCGGTGCGCACAAGACCGAATCGGGCGGTGTCGCTGTCGATCTCCGCGACGCCGCGGCCGTGAACGCCGCGGTCGAGCGAATCGGCGGCGCCGTGATCGTCCAGCCGCACGTCAAGGGCGGTGTCGAGCTGCTCGCCGGCGTGATCCAGGATCCTGTCTTCGGGCCGCTCGTCGCCTTCGGCGCGGGTGGTGTGCTCGCCGAGCTGATCGGCTCGGCGAGGCTCGCGCTCGCCCCGCTCACCGAAGTCGACGCCGACGAGCTCGTCACGAGCGGGAAGGCGGGCCGGCTCGTGTCCGGCTGGCGTGGCGCGAAGCCGGCCGACAAGGCCGCGCTCACGGACGTCGTGCACCGGCTCGCGCGGCTCGCCGAGGATCACCCGGAGATCAGCGAGCTCGATCTGAACCCGGTGATCGCCGACGAGCACGGCTGTGTCGCGGTCGACGCGAGAGTTCGCGTGCGCCGGCCCGACCCGCGCTCGCAGCCGAAGACCTGGTAGGTCGCGGACCCCGCCTCAGGCGGGGATGACGTTCCGGGCGACGCCGGCGCTGCGCGCGGCGGTCGCGACTGCCGCGGCGACCCCGGCGGCCACGCTGCGGTCGAACACGCTCGGAACGATGTAGTCGGCGGCGAGGTCTGCCGGCGCGATCGCGCTCGCGAGAGCGTGTGCGGCGGCGATCTCCATCTCGGGCGTGATCTCCCGGGCGCCGGCGTCGAGCGCACCCCGGAAGACGCCGGGGAACGCGAGGAGATTGTTGATCTGGTTCGGGTAATCGGAGCGCCCGGTCGCGATCACCGCGGCGAGGCCCTCGATCTCCTCGGGGTCGACCTCAGAGCGCGGGTTCGCGAGCGTGAACACGATCGCATCCGGCGCCATCGTCGCGATCCCGGCCACCGTGACCGCGCCCGGAACCGATAAGCCGATGAAGACGTCCGCGCCGGCAAGGAGCTCGTCGGCGGTGCCTTGCTCGTTCGCCGGGTTCGTCAGCTTCGCGTAGATCGTCTTCGCCGGGGTCAGTTCCGGGCGGCCGCGGTAGATCGAGCCATGCTCATCGCAGCCGATGATCGTCGTCGCGCCGGCGCCGAGCAGGATTCGCGTGACCGCGGTGCCGGCGGCACCACAGCCGGTCGTCACGATCCGCACGTCGGCAAGCGACTTGCCGACGACGCGCAGGGCGTTCACGAGCGCCGAGAGGACGACGATCGCCGTCCCGTGCTGGTCGTCGTGGAAGACAGGGATGTCGAGGTCTTCACGCAGGCGCGCTTCGACCTCGAAGCAGCGCGGCGCCGAGATGTCCTCGAGATTGATGCCGCCGAAGCCGGGCGCGATCGCCTTCACCGCCGCCACGATCTCGTCGACGTTCTGCGTTGCGAGGCAGATCGGGAACGCGTCGACGCCGCCGAACTCCTTGAACAGCATCGCCTTGCCTTCCATCACGGGCAGTGCGGCTTCGGGGCCGATGTTGCCGAGGCCGAGGACGGCCGAGCCGTCGGTGACGACCGCGACCATGTGTTGTTTCGTCGTGAGCGTCCAGACCTTCGCGGGGTCGTTCGCGATCGCCTCGCAGATTCGCGCGACGCCCGGCGTGTACGCCATCGAGAGGTCGTCGCGTGTCTTCAGGGGGATCTTCGATACGACCTCGATCTTCCCGCCGAGATGCGCCTCGAACGTGCGGTCCGATGTGTCGACGACCTCGATTCCGTCGACGGCGCGAATCGCACTGACGATTTGGTCGAGTTGTGCGGCGTCGGTTGCGAGCACGCCGACATCGCGGACCTTCGTCGAGCGCTCGACACGAACGATGTCGATTGCGCCGAGCGACCCGCCGTTGTCGCCGATCGCAGCAGCGAGGCGCGCGAACGAGCCGGGTTGGTCTGCGAGTCGCACCCGAACGGTCGCGCTGAATGATGCGGAAGGGTGCGCCATGTCAGTGAGACTAGGCCGGCTGCGCCGGGGAGCCATCGGTGCCGGCCGTGCCGTAGCTGCGGAAAACTACGGCACGGCCGAATTGCGCTCAGACTGGTGCAGCGTCGGGGTGGCAGGCGAAGACGCTCGGTTGTACTTCGACACGCGTGCCGGTCGGTGCGGGCCGGCCGTCCCCGAACGGCGCCGTGATCGTGAGGACACCGTCCCTCACACGAGCGTGGAGGTTCCGCATGTCCGTCTTGGCGGGGAGGTCGAACGAACGTCTGTCGTCCGTGCCTCGCTCCGCGAGGAGGTAGCGGCCTTGTGGGGTCGACTGCCGTCGCACTCTGACGGTCACGGTGTGGCCGGTGGCGTGAACCTCGACGCGCGCCCACTCGAGTCCTGGTACCTCGACCTCGAGCCGGACGCTCTCGCCGTCGGTCATCACGTCGGCTACGAGCGTGTGTGACTTCTCGGTGATCATCGGTAGAACACCTTCTCTCAGCCGATGAAGCCGGCGTTCAACGCGGGCGCCGGCTCCTCGACCGTCTCAGCGGCGAGCGGGACGACGATCACCGGGATGTGGGAGTAGTGGATGAGCTCGGCGGACACGCTGCCGGCGATCGCCCTGTGAAAGCCGCCGAATCCGCGCGTGCCACAGACGATCGCATCCGCACCGACGTGCGTCGCGACCCGAACGATCTCGCGGGACGTCGCGTGGTTCGTTGACACCATGAGCAGCTCTGCGTGGACGCCGTCGGCGTTCAGCCGGTCGACCTGCGAGCGGATCTTCGCTCGTCGATCGGTCGCATCTGCGAGGAGCGGGGCGCCTCCCAAGCGACCGCCGGAGAACCGCTGGTCGCAGTGGAACGCCACGATGTGTCCGTCGTGCGTGAGCAGGCGCCGGGCCTCGGCGAGCGCAAGATCCGCCTCGATCGATCCGTCCGTCGCCCAGAGAACCGTCGCGTACATGACGACTCCTTTCGGTTTGGCTCGATCGTGCTCTGCGGGGTGAACGAGCGCGTCCGCGCGAACGCTGATCACCGTGCGGTCAACTACCGCTCCACGGCGCATCCGCTCTTCCCCGCGAAGTCGGTCGGTAGAATCCGCATGCAGAAACGGCGTGCACACCGATGCTGACTCTTGCGGGTTCAGCGCACACTCGAAGCAGTCATTCGAGTCGGGGGCGCCCCGGCGGCGCCTCGAGAGGAGGTCGGCCGTCATGACGATCGGACGGAAGGACGTCGTTGCTGCGGCGTTGACTTTGCTCGTCATCGCCACGTTCATTGCGACGCACGAAGGGTGGGGGGTCCCGCTCATCGGCGGCTCGCATCGCTGGGCTGCACTCGCGATCACGATCCTCGGCGTGCTCGCCTGCGCGCAGGGCACCGTGTCCGATGGGCGCGCTCCACGACTGCTCGGCTGGCTCGGGACTCTCGCCGGGGCGCTTGCGATCCTTGCGATCGCGAGCGGTTCCCTGACGGTGCTCTCGTTGCTCGTCGTCGCGGTCGTACTGCTGTGGTTCGCTGCGACCGTCCGTCACGGGCGGCACGCGACGGCCGGCGAACCGCGGATCGCTTTGCACGGGCCGCGATAAGGGACGGGACCGACAATGGAGCGTATCGGGATCGAACCGATGACCTCCGCCTTGCAAAGGCGGCGCTCTCCCAGCTGAGCTAACGCCCCGAGCGGGCGGATTGTACCGACGCTTCGACGTTCACTCGCTTTCGGATCACCCGTAGCGCGCCACACGTGAGGTCGGCATTTTTCCGCAACGCGTCCCGCGTGCCCCCTGATGCCACCGAACGAGGGGGAAAGCAGCATCAGTGCAAAACGTGGGATCACCGAAAGGACGAACCGTGAGAAAGCTTTGGATCTTCGGATCCGCCGCACTTGTCGTTGCCGTGGCCGTCGCCACGACCGCGAGTGCGACGGTCGCGCCGATCGCCTTCACCGGGAAGTACACGGGAACGGCGACCACCAAGACGGCGGACACCGTCGTCACGATCAACGCGAACGGGAAGGGCAAGGGGCTGCTCCTCGGCGCCGGCACCATCATCGGCGTCGGCACTGCAGACAGCTCGCAGCGGCCGTGTGTCCCGTTCCTCGGCACCGGCAAGATGACCGGCGCCGGCGGCACGATCATCTTCAAGGTCAAGCCCGGCACGAGCGGCTGCGGAGACGACGCAGGAGCGTTCTTCACCCTCTCGGGCAAGGCCACCGTGCTCAAGGCCACGGGCAAGCTCGCGAAGCGGCACGGCACCCTGAAGATGTCGGGCACCTACGACCGCAACTCGGGCGCCTTCTCAATCAAATTCACCGGGAGCCTGACGGTCTAATCACCGTCGGCTCTCCCACGCATTCCTAGGAGGAATGATGAGAAAGATTCTCACGCTCGGTGTCTCGCTCGTTGCCTTCGCGGCGGTCGCCGCGTCTGCATCGGCAGCAGACCCGGCGCCACTACCGTTCCCGGCGGCGACATCTGGCGCGGTGTTCATCGCGGCGCAGACGGTTACTGCCACCGGAGCGATTCAGAACCAGTTCGCGCCTGGTCAGAGTGTCATCTTCCGCGCCTACGCGGTCGACTCGAAGGCGCACAAGGTGCTCGTGGCCAAGGACGTGAAGTACTTCTACGTCTCGATCCCGAACCAGCCGACGGTCAAGATGACGTACAACCCGACCGCTGCCGGCGCGAGTGGCCGGATGGTGTGGACAGGGACCTGGACGGTTCCGGCGGCCTATCCCGTCGGGCTCGTGAACTTCAAGGTGCTCGTCAAGACGCAGTTCAAGCGGATCGGCCAGTTCGTGCAGATGCCGGTCGCATCGTCGCAGTTGACGATCAGCGCGACGCCGCAGACGACGCTCGGCAACGGCCCGGCGACGGTACCGCTGCCGACAGTGTCCGACACGTCCATCTCGCTGTACATGGACACGGTCAACGGCACGCAACCGGTCGGAGCGCCGAAGCGCGCCGTCGGCTGCTCGCAGGCGAACGTCTTCAAGCGCGGCGAGCAGGTCGTCGTCCGTGTGTGGGGCTTCGACCTCACAGCCGGAACGACGCTCTCGACCGACAACGTCGACACCGCGACCTACTCGATCCCGGGTCAGGCGACCCTGCCGATCACCTACGGCGCACACGGCGCCGTCGGCAACAAGGTGTTCTTCTGGTCGGCCCCCTGGATCGTCCCGGCCGCATTTCCGCTCGGCGACGTGACGATTCATGTCGCGATCAAGACCGACGCCGGCAAGACCGGGACGTTCGATCTCCCGATCACCGTCATCCCGTAACGGATTCATAAAGCAAGAAGGGACCACCTACTCATGACGATCACCATCAAGCGCGTCGTCGGCATCGCAATTGCAGCTACAGCGCTGTTCCTGCCGACTTCCGCCCTCGCAGCCCCAGGCCCGGTGCAAGCACCGGCGATTCCGGGCGTCTCGGCATTGCCGGGACCCGTCGTCGACCCGGGCAAGCCCGCGGCGACGATCGGCACCCTCACGACGAAGCCGGACATCGCTGTAGCCGGCACGAAGACGACGATCTCCGGCACAGGGCTGCCGGCGAACAAGGACGTCAAGCTCACGTGGAGCACCGCCAACGTCGACTGGATGGTCGACGCACGCCCCGACAGCGTCGACTACCTCGGCCGCAAGGCGACGAAGTTCGCCGTCCTACTCTCGACGGCACACACCGACGCCGCGGGAGCGTTCAGCGTCACGCTCAACGCTCCGCAGGACTGGGGCGGACTGCACGACATCTACGCCGTCGTCGACGGCCTCCAGGTCGCCAAGGGTGGCTTCCTCGTCGCCCGCCACGCGACGATGACGCCGAAGAAGGGCCCGATCGGCACGCCGATCACGATCACGTACTCCGGCCTCGGCTCCGCGCTCTACGAGGGCTCGGTGTCACTCAACTACGACAACAAGTTCGCCGGCCAGATGACGGCGAACTGGTCGCGCGGGATCGCCGTCGCGCACATCCGTGCCTCGGGTCCGGCCGGCAAGCACGTCATCTACCTCGATGACTCCGTCACGTTCGGCTACATGAACATCCCGCAGTCGCCGAACCCCTGGGCGGTCAGCAAGAAGTTCATCTTCACCGTGACCAAGGATGCGGGGCGTCCCGCCGCTCACGTCGACTGGCCGCTCAACGTGGCGCCCACGATGTCTCCGACGACGACCCTGAACGCTGTGAAGTCGATCGCCGGCACGACGACGGCGAACGCTTCGTTGAGCGTCACGACCGGACAGATCCTCGCGAAGGTCGACGTCACCGCCGGCGGGCTCACCCCGAACACTCCGGTCAGCCTCGTCTGGGCGTCGGTCGTCGGCAATCGCGTGAACTGCACCGGCGTCTGCTGGACGTTCACGACGACGCCGCTTGGTACCGCCACCGCTGCGGCGGACGGGACGCTGAAGACGAAGATCACCGTGCCCGACGGGCTCGGTGGGTGGCACGCGGTGCAGCTCATGCAAGGTGCCGCCACGATGGCCCAGGTGCCGTTCTTCGTGAAGCGCAGCTTCGCGTCGGCCCAGCCGATCTCCGACCTGACGCTGCACGCCGGCCAGCACTTCACGGTGCACTTGAAGGGGCTCGGTTGGACGCAGCTCGACAACACGATCGCTGTCGACTACGACAACGCCTACATGGGATATGGCTGCGGGTTCAACAGCCAGGGCGACGTCGTGCTCGACATGGTCGCGAGCGGTGAGCCCGGTACGCATCTCATCGACATGTACCCGCTGCTCTATACGCAGCAGCCCTCGTACCCGAACACGCCGTACGGGATGATTCCCATGCTCTCGTACGCGTCTGACATGCCCGGGCTCGCCCTGGGCTATCAGCTGCCGGCGATGCGCTTGGCGATCACGGTCGTCAGGTAGGTGGTCCCGGCACGTGGGGGAGGGGCGCTTGCGCCCCTCCCTCACGCCCTTTTGGGGAGCCACCAGTTCCAGCGGCCGAGGACGGCCATCAGGCTCGGTACGAGCACGCCGCGGACGATCGTGGCGTCGAGCGTCACAGCGACCGCGAGGCCGACGCCGAACTCCCGAAGGCCCTCGATCCGCCCTGCTGCGAAGCCGAGGAACGCCGCGACCATGATCGCGGCGGAGGCCGACACGATCGGGCCGCTCCGCTCTAGGCCGTGCTCCACCGCGTCGCCGTCGGACTCGCCCGCGTCGTGTGCCTCGCGCATACGCGACACCATGAACACCTCGTAGTCCATCGACAGGCCGAAGAGGGTCGCGAAGAGAAACACGGGGACCCAGGCTTCGATCGGGTGCCGAAAGGCGAGCGCGAGCACGCCGTACGCCGCGCCGACCGAGAGGATGTTCAGGAGAACGGCCTTGAGTGGCAGGGCGATCGATCGAAACGCGAGCACGAGCACGACGAGCGTCAAGGCGATGATCGCGGCCACGAGCGGCAGCAGCGCCCCGGCGATGCGGTCGACGAAGTCGACCCCTTGCGCGGGCGCACCGCCGACCGAGACGCGGGTGCCGCGCGGGAACCCGACCCCTGGGATGAGGTCATCGCGCAAATGCTCGACAAACGTTCGAGTTGCGTCGTCGCCCCATTCGTGCCGGTTGGCGACGATCAGTTGCCGGTCGCGGCCGCCCACGGCGACGAACGGCGGCCGCTTGCCGGTTGCGACGAGCAGCGTCTCGGGGTCGTGGAACAGCGTGTTCGCAAGGCGTGCGGTCGCCCGAGCGGTGGGGGCGCCCGCTCCCTCGACGACGATGTGTGTCGGGGTCACGACACCCCCGCCGACCGCGTCACGCAGCGCGTTGTAGCCGCGTACCGACTCGTTCGACGACGGGATGCCCGTGAGGGATCCGGGCGTCACGCGCAACGTCGCAATCGGCGCGGCGAGCGCGACCAGCGCGAGGACGCCGAGTGCAAGGTGCAGTCGCGGGCGCCGCATGATGCGATGCGCAAGCCGAGCCCACGCTTTCCCCGTGCCGCGCGGTCTGCCCGCAAGGCGCCGGCCGAGGACCGAGAGCAACGCAGGCTGCAAGGTCAGCGCGGCTGCGATGGATACGACCGGCACGAGCAGCCCGCCGATGCCGAGTGAGCGGATGAACGGCACCGGGACGAAGAGCAGCATCCCGAGCCCCGCCGCAACCGCGACGCCCGAGTAGGCAACTGCGCGTCCAGCTGTCGCAATCGTCCTCACGACCGCGTCATCGACGCTTCCGGGCTTGCGGAGCTCCTCGCGGAAACGGAGGACGACGAGCAGCGAGTAGTCGACTGCGAGCCCGAGGCCGATCAGCTCCACGAGATTTCGCACGTAGACGACCATCGAGACGTCGTGTGCGAGGAGGTAGACCGCGCCGAGGGTCGTCGAGATCGTGCATCCTGCGACAAGGAACGGAACGAGGACGGCGAGCGACGGTCCGAGCAGCAGCAGCAAGACGAGCAGCGTGAGCGGGATCGCGATCGCCTCGCCGCGATGGAGGTCGCCGCTGAACACGGGGTCGAGGTCGGCCTGCACCGCTGGCTGCCCGGTGACGAGCGCGGGCGGTGAGCCCGCGAGGCTGCGGCGAATCGCAGCCGTGTAGCGCTTCGCGTGGGCGAGATCGAGCGTCGTTGCGATGTCGCCGAAGGCGATCCCGTCCGCACGGCGCAGCGCTCCTGCGTGACCCGTCGGCACGACGCCCGCCGCTCGCGCAAGCCGTGCGCGAAGCCCCGCGACCTTCGCCGATTTGAAGACGACGGTGAAGGTCCCATCAGGGCGCTCGTCGAAGCGCGATTGCAGGACGGCGCGGGCGTGGTCCGAGTCGGTTCCCGGAACCGAGTACGAGCCGGCGAGGAGCGGCGAGAGCCTCCCCGAGGCGATTACGCCGAGTACGAGAGCGGCGATCCACACCGCGAGGACCGCCACCCGGCCTCGGATGATCGCTCGGGTAAAGCGCGGCGGCATAGCGGGTATCTACCGATTCCCGGCCGGCGATGCGGCTTTACGCTCGGAGAATGAAGTTCCTCGCCCTGGCCGTCGCCTCGATCGCGTTCGCTGCTCCGTCGAAGACCGTGCAACTCGCCGTGGTGCACGCCCTCCACGGCTGCCACACCTGGCACACGACGCGAGATGTCGCTCCGGCGCTTGCGATGAAGCTCCCGCACGGCGGCAGGATTCAGATCCGCGTCAGCTGCCCGATGGACTTCCGAATGGTGCAGGTTCGCGGCAGAAGGGTCGCCTTCGGCGATTCGACGTTCTACACGGGGACGACGCGCACGATCGTCTTCCCGAAACCCGGTGTCTACGTGTTCACAGGCACGAATCTGCAGTCGTCAGCCGACCGCGGGCTCCAGACGCTCGGGCCGGACAACGTCCTGCGGCTCACCGTCACCGTTACCTAGCCCGAAGACGCTCCCGGCGCTTTGGGCGCCGGGAACGCCGCAGGCGTTCGAGCTGCGCCGGCCGTTTAGGCCGCGCGGGAGAGCCGCTCTTCTTGGCGGGCTCTCTGGATGATCAGGTCACGGTCTCCGTTCCGGAGCAGGGCGCGTGCGTTCCGCTGTTCATCCCAGAGTTGCGCGATCCGCTCCTCGAGCTCGAGATGCTCGGTCTTGAGTGTCGCGTCAAACCCCTGGGACAGCGCTCGCATGACGTCCGAACGACGGTCGGAGAGCTGGTCGATCTCCCTTTTGATGTCGGTCAGCGTTCGCATACGTGGGAAAACGACGACCCGGCAGCCGGTATTCCTATGAATACCCGAGCTCGTCGAGCCGGTCCTCGTCGAGCCCGAATTCGTGCGCCAGCTCGTGGAGAACCGTGATCCGGATCTCGCTCTCGAGCTCCGCCGGGTCGGGAAACGCCTCCTCGAGCGGCCGACGGTAGATCGAGATCTTCGTCGGCAGGAACTCGTGCTGCTCCCAGAGCCCGAAGAGGTCGGGATCCTCCGGATGCTCGTCCTCGACGACCACGGCCACGTTCCGGAGTCTCTCGGCGAGCTCGGGCGGCAGCTCGTCGAGCGCCTGCTGCACGTGCTCCTCGAACGTCACCAGCGCGGCTTCAGGGGAGCTCGTACCTGGAACAGGCGTACAGCAAGGACGCCGAACGCGAACCCGCCGACGTGGGCGATGAAGGCCACACCGCCGCCGGAGCCCGGGTGCGTCATCGAGAAGCCGCCTGCCCACAACTGGAACACGAACCAGAGGCCGAGGAACACCGACGCGGAGAGCCGCCACGGCAGGAAGCCGAAGAGCAGCGTCACGACGCGCGCGCGGGGGAGCAGGATGAAGTACGCGCCGAGCACACCGGCGATCGCGCCGCTCGCGCCGACGTTCGGCACGCTCGCCGCGTGCACGCCTGCCCAGTGCAGCGTCACCCAGGCCTGCGCGAGCGCGGCGGCGAAGCCGCTCGCAAGGTAGAAGACGAGGAAGCGCAAGCGGCCCATCACATCCTCGACGTTGTTCCCGAAGATGAAGAGAAAGAGCATGTTGCCCAGGATGTGCAGCCAGCTCGCGTGCAGGAACATCCCCGAGAGCGCACCCTCGGGCCAGGCGAGATGGTCGCGCGCTACCCCTTCGCAGGGGCCGCTGACTGCACAGGGGTAGAACGCGTAGTGGTCGATCCGGCCGACGCGCGAGCCGAGCTCCCAGAAGAAGACGGCAAAGTTCGCGACGATCAGCGCCCAGGTGACGATCGGGATACGCCGGGTCGGGACGTCGTCGAAGAGCGGGAGCACGCCGAGCGTCTAGATGTCGTCGCCCAGCAGGTCGCGCAGTTTCGAGAGCGCGGCGAACATCCGGCTCTTCACCGTGCCGAGCGGAACCCCGAGCCGCTCGGCGAGCTCGGACTGCGACAGGCCGCCGTAGTACGCGAGCTCGAGCGCCTCGCGCTGGTCGGGTGAGAGCTGCGCGAGCGCTCCCTGCACGGCGCGCCGCTGCTCGCGTACTGCCGCCGTCTCGTCGGTCGACTCGGTCGAGGCCTGCGGCGCGTCGTCGAGCGGTTGGGCGCGGCGGCGGTCCTCGCGGCGCACGACGTCGACCGCGCGCCGGTGGACGAGCGTCATCACCCACGTGGAAGCCGCGCCGCGCCGCGCGTCGAACGAGACCGCGGTGCGCCAGACGGCGAGGAACGCGTCCTGCACCGCGTCCTCCGCGAGCGCCGCGTCGCGCAGGATCCGGAATGCAAGGCCGTAGGCGACGCGGCCGAAGCGGTCGTATGCCTCCGCGAGGGCGGCTTCATCCGAACGCGCGATGCGCGCGAGAACCTGTTCGTCCGTGAGCTCCATGAGCGGCGGTGACATCGTCGGCCGCAAAGCCTACGGTGCCGGCCTGCGGGAGCGTCAGAAGACGTAGGGCACGAGCGCGAGCGCGCCGAGCGCGTACCAGGCGCCGAAGCAGAGCCCGAGCCCGCCGAGGGCAGGGACGACGCGGGCGAACCGCCGCTGCATGCTCGGCCGTTCGAGCACGTGCCCGAAGCCGGTCGAGAGCGCCGCCATCGAAACCGCCGTGCAGACGGCGAAGAGCGCGAGCGCGACCAGAGCAAGGACGTGGCTGTGAATCGCTGCAAGGAGCAGCACGCCCACACCGCCGCTGCCGCCGATGCCGTGGATCAGACCGATGCCGTAGGCCTGCCACGGCGTGCGGCTGGGAGGCACCCGCAGGTGCGTGTGGTCGTGTGCGAACGCGCCGCGGCGCCAGCGGAGGAGAAGCCAGAGCGCGAGCGCCATGATCACGAGGCCGATCGCAACCTCGGCACTCTGCTCGACCGTCGTCGGGAGGTACGACTTCCAGATCACGATCGGCACACCGAGCACGAGGAGCGATGAGGCATGCCCGAGGCCCCATGTGAGCCCGAGCCTCGTCGCGCCCCCGCGCCCGTTCGTCACGAGTGTCGTCACCGCCGCAAGATGGTCGGGGTCGGTCGCGTGTCGCAGGCCGAGGAGGATCGCGACGGCCACGACGATCACGAACGTCGTCCCGTCGGAGAAGTGGATCAGCCAGTGGTCGAGTCCGAACATCAGAGATTCACCTTCGGGAGCGCGCGTACGACCATCGCGAGGCCCGCGACGACGATCACGAGTGCGCTGACGGCGGGAAGGACGTTGAGCAGCCGCCCGCCGCTGTCGAAGCGTGCGAACGCGCGCTTGGCGAGCACCGCCAGCAGCCCGACGCACGTGATCGCGACGGCAAGGCCGATGCTGAAGGCGAGCACGAGCAGCATCCCGAATGCGACGCGGTGCAGCGAGATCGCTGCGAGCAGCACGACGAGCGCCGACGGGCACGGCAGGATGCCACCCGAGATGCCGACGGCGAGCAGCGAGCGGCGCTCGCCGTGGTCGTGCTCGTGGTGGTGATGGTGGTGACCGTGGTGATGCGCGCGCGCGTGCCGCGCGCGAGCAGCAAGCACGAATGCGCCGACGCCGACGACCATCACGCCTGCGCTCAGGTCGAGCCAGGGATAGAGACGGTCGGGAACGATCCATTGCGAGAGCAGAAGCGTCACACCGCCCAGCGCGAAGACCCCGACCGTGTGGGTCGCGGTCGTGATCAGGCCGAGCAGCGCCGCATGCCACGGTGTGCCGCGCGAGCCGACCATGTACGCGGAGACGATCGTCTTGCCGTGGCCCGGCGAGAGCGCGTGGGCTGCGCCCCAGAAGACGGCGAGGAGGAGGGAGACGAGCACGACGAGTGCGCTCAGGTGGTGCCGGCCGACGAGTGATGCGAAGCCGGAGTCGGCGATGCGATCGGGCGCGGCGAGCGCTTTTCCGGTGAGGAGCACGGGCGGAGCGTCATTCGTCGGCGAGAGCGCCGCTGCTGCGTGGGAGACGGCGAGCGGGCTCGAGAGCAGGTCCTTCGGGTACGCACGAAGCTCGCTCGAGGTCGAGCGGGTGCTCGCGCCGAAGACGATTTCCTTCCACCCGATGCGGTTTGCGTAGTTGTGGTCGTCGACCGTGATGTCAGTGCGTCCCGTGACGCGCGGCCCGCGCAGGATCGCCTGGAACCGCGTCGTGCGGAGCCCCGCGGCCCCGGGGGGATGAGCGATCGCCGTGCGAACCACCGTGAGCTGCACGGGGCGGCCGTCCGTGCTGATCGTGAGGCTCCCGATGCGGATCGGGACTCGCTGCAGTGTCGGGATCTCCGCCATGTCGACGACGTAGCGGACATAGAGCTGGTCGCCGGCAACCTCGACGCGGGCGAAGCGGTTGATCGTGAAGTTGCCGAGCGGGTGTGCCGCTGCGGTCGCGACGGGCGCGAGCAGCGAGCAGACGAGAACGGCGAGTAGCAGCCGCTTCATGACGCGAGCCTCCTCAGGGTCGAAGTCCAGAGCACGGAGAAGTGGGGGTTGAGCGCGACGGCGCGCCAGGCCCATGGCCGGGGGTCGTGGCCGAGGCAGCGCTCGATGGCAGCTCGGTGGAAGAGCTTGGCCGTGTCGTTCGTGCCGAGATGCAGCGCGAGCTTCGAGTAGTGCAGAGCCTCGCCACACCGGCCGTTGCGTGCGAGTGCCCAGGCGAGCACGTCGTCACCGTCGATGGACGGGCGCTCGCGCTGAGCCTGCCGCGCGAGTGTGAGTGATGCGCGCAGGCGAATGCCGTGGTCGACGTCGAAGAGCGCAGTCTCGAGATCGGTGCGCACGCCGTTCGCTGCGAACAGACGGCGGATTCCGTCCTCGGTCGAGTACTGAATCGCTGCGGCACGCCGGTGTCCGGTCGCACGCAGCAGGTCGGCGTACAGACCGACGAACTGGGGCAGTGGGATCGTGTCGACGGCGCGGCGCTCGAGTGCGGTCGCCTGGCGGAGGTGTCCGTGCGCCAGCTCGAGCTGTGCCATCGCATCGAGCGCATAGACGTAGCCTGGGAACGTGCGCAACGACTCGTGGAGGTACGCGGCGGCGGCCGCAAAGCGCCCGCGGGCGAGCTCGAGCTTGCCGAGCTGCCACTCCGTCCAGGCAAGCGGTTCCTTCTCGTCCGCGGCCGCGTCGCGTGCCAGCAGGAGCGCTTGGTGCGCGCCCACGTCGTTGCCGAGCAGCTCCCGCGCATAGGCGATGCGGGCGTACGACGAGATGCTCGGCTGCAGGCGCGCCATCGTGTTGAAGGCGCGAAACGCGGCGCGGTAGCGGCCGAGCTCGACGAGTGCATCTCCGACCGCCCCGTAGTTCCGGGCGGTCGTCGGTGAGATCTTGACGGCCTTCCGGCCGAGTGCGAGCGCGTCCGAGAAGCGGTGACGCGAGAGGGCGAGTGAGGCGAGGCCACCGGTCGCGTTGAGGTCGTTCGGGGCGAGCCGAAGGGCGCGGGCGAGGACGCCGGCGGACTTGGCGTAATAGGCCGGGTCGCCCGTCTCGCGCGCGCGCTGCTGGTAGGCGAGGCCGAGCAGGTCGAGCCCACGGATGTTCGTCGGCCGGGTGCGCAGGCCGTCCTGTAGTTGGAGCACGAGCGCCTCGGTGTTCCCGGCGGCGAAGCCCGCCGCCAACTGGCCCGAAACGCCATGTCTTGGGGACAGTCCCCGAGACATGCCCGTTTGGGACAGGCCGCCGAGGAGGAGGGCGGTGGCGGCCGTGGCCGCCACCGCCCCTGCGACGAGAAGCCGCGTCCTCGTCATTACTTCTGCTGCCCGTGCGTGTCGTCGGCGCCGCTGAACGGATCGGCGACGTACGGGAACTGGCTCATCGCAGCGGTGTCGCCGTTGTCGACGCCGTCACCGAGCGGGAGCTTGTGCCCGACGAGGAAGCCGCCGACCGCCTGCTCCGCGATGTCGATCACGTCATCGTTCAGGCGACGGCCGTTCGGCCAGCCCTGATTGTCGCCGCCGAGCACGCCCAGCCGAGACTGGCTCGCCGCAGGCGTGACCGGAACCGACAGGTTGATCCGCAGTTCGTCGGCGGGTGTCGAGCCGGTGAACGTGACGTTCGGGATCCCGGTCAGCAGCACCTGCACGAGGTCAGTGCGGTTGTCGGTCGGAACGCCGAGTGAGTACAGCTTGTTGATCACAGCGGCGAGGATCGGCGTCTTGTAGTACTTCACGAACTGGGCGTCGTTCGCCGGGCTCGTGCGGTTCCAGAGGTCCTTCAACCCGGTTGGGATGACGACCTCGTTGATCAGCGGGTTGCCGAGCCGTGAGACCTGTACCCACGCCCCGTGGTCACCCTTGCCGGTCACGCTCGCGCGATGCCGGTCGGCGGCGGACCAGATGCCGATCGTGTGCGACTTCGTATCGACCTGCGCGATCGGGATTTGCAGAGCGATCGAGTGCACGGCGTAGCCGGCGAGGAAGTCCTTGCCGCCGCCCGTGCTGCCCGTGCCCTTGCGAATCGCGAGGAGGTCGAAGATGTCGCCGACGTCCGCGAAGAACGGATCGTCACGCTGGCCGGCAAAGACGGAGCCGCCGCCCGTGAGTGACGTCACCGCGTTCATCGCGGTCGTGTGGTAATTCGGCGTCGTCCGCGGTCCGATGTTGTCGGGCGGAGTCGTGCCGTGTGCGATCACCTGCGACTTGCCCTTGATCACACGCGTGACCGTGTAGGGCTGCGAGGTGTCACCGAGGAAGAACGGTCCCGTCTTCCGCTGGAACTGGAAGTAGTACGAGACGTCCGGCTTCCCGTCACCGTTGCGGTCGACGTAGATGTCGTACCGCGCGGTCGGCGAGAACGTGTAGTAGTTCGGCCCGGCCGCCGGGTCTTCACCGGGGATGAAGTTGCTGACGATCGTCAGCGTGTCCGGCTTGTCCGGCGAGCGGAACGCGTACAGGTCGGTGTTGTCCGCCGACGGGTCTTCCGAGATCAGCGGCGCTTCCCGGTGGCTCGACGCTTTCGCGGCGCCAGGCCCGGATCCGCGGAGCACCGCCGCCACGAGGGCGAGCGTTACCAGCGCGGCCGCCCCAAGGGCGACTGCCAGCTTGCGCATGAGGTCTCCTAACGTGCGGGTGGTTTTCCGACAGCTATCTGTCGGTATGACGCGCGTGATTCGCGGCGTCGCGCCAATCGGTTCGGTGCGGATTTCGTCAGGTGTGCGAGACGACCGCGAGCCCGACGATTCCGAGCACGTAGAGCGCGACGACGGCGATCGAGTCAGGCCCGAGCCGGCCCCACTGCCGGTACGGGCGGAAGAGCAGCCCCCAGAGATAGACGACCGTGAGCAGGATCGCGAGCGCCGTCAGATACACGTCCGTGTCGTGCGCCTGCGGCAGCACCGCGCTCCCGGAGATGATCGTCGCCGGCAGGAAGAGGACGGGGAGGAACGCATTCCCGCCGAAGATGTCCGAGAACGCGAGCTGGTAGTCGCCCAGCTTCAACGACTGCAACCCGGTCGAGACTTCCGGCAGCGCCGTCGCAGCGGCCAGTACGGTCGCCCCGAAGAGGACACCCGAAACTCCGAGGCGCGTCGAGATCGACTCCGAGAGGCGTTCGAGCGCAACCCCGCCCGCGAGGGTCACGACGGCTGCAACGAGGAATACGACGACGGCGCGGCGCGTCGACGGGCCGCGCTGCTCGACCATCGTCCGGCGGTAGCCGCGCGGGACTTCCTGGCCGTCGGGAGGATTCCCGTGCCCGTGCCATGGCAGCCCGTTCTGCGCGCGCTGCACGAGGTAGAGCCCGACGATCCACACGACGACGATCAGCACCGAAGGCACGGTGAGGCGGAAATAGATCGCGTTCGGAGAGAGTCGGGTGCCGTCGACGACGATCGCGAGCAGCGCCACGACAAGCGCGCCTTCGACGACCAGCTGGAGCGAGGCGGCGCGATAGGTGAAGGGCCGGTCGGGTATGCCGACCCCGTCGAGGATCGCGAGTACCACCGTCTGGATGGCGATTCCACCGAGGATGTTGCCGGTCGCGATGCCGAGGTTGTGCGCGAGCGCCGCGGTGATCACGATCGCGATTTCAGGCAGGTTGGTCGCGACCGCGAGCAGGATCGCGCCGCCGAGTGCTTCGCCGATGCCAAGCCGGCGTGAGAGCACGTCTGTCGTCTTCGCAAGGTGCACTCCGGCGACCCAGACCGCCGCCGCGGCGGCGGCGAAGCCGAGCACGAGCAGCGCGAGGGTCACAGCGTCTCAGCTCACGACGTGATGTTCTCGCGGATCCGCTCCGCGACCGACGCCATCTCGAGCTTTGCGCCGGTGACGTCGCGCAGGAGCGCATCCGCCGTCGGCCCCTGACCGAGCGACCACAGCTCTCGCAGCAGATCGCCCGCCTCGCGTCGCGCGAACCACTCGCTGCCGAACTCGCTCCGCAGGAAGTCCCGGAATTGTGCTTCGAACGCCCAGGAGCGGAGATAGCCGGTCACGTAGAAGCTGCCGTCGATGTCGTCGAGGTAACTCTCCGGGTTCACCGGCAGTTTGAGCGCGTCACTCAAGATCTCGAAATACCGGCCGCGCATCGATTTCAGGTCGTCGGCCTGGAAGTACTCGATCTCGTACAGCAGCTTCGCGGAGTAGCGACGGACGAAGTAGAGGAGCGAAACGGCGCCGTCGTGCGCGAGTTGGTCGACGCGCGGGACGTCGAGCCGCCGGTTGAGCCAGGCGGAGTCGGTGACGAGATGCTGCAAGAGCATCGCCCACCCTTCGGTGACGGCCATGTCGCCGAGCCGCCGTGCCTCCATCGGCAGGTCGGCGCTCGTGTTCGCGTAGTGCTCGGTGTGTCCCGCCTCGTGGAAGAGCGCCTCCCAGTCGTCCTTCCCACCGATCGGTTGGATGACGAGCATCACCTTGCCGGGCACCTCGATCGGCGCGCAGAACGCGCGCGGGGACTTCGACGGACGTACGTCGAGGTCGAGGTGGATGTTCGCCTGTGCGTGAAGGTCGAACCCGAGGTCGGCAAGGGTCGACTCGAGCGCGGGGAGCATTCGGTCGGACGGGTAGAGCTGGTCGAGCTCGGTGGCGCGGAAGAGGCGTGGCACATCCCACGGACGCGCGTCGGAGAGCCCGATCCCGAGGCGCGCGCGGAAGAGCTTGTCGCCCTCGCGTTCCCAGAGTTTCTCCGTCTCGTCCAGCAAGGCGCGGCACTCGTCGGCGACGGAGGCGAGGTTGAACCCGAACCCCTCGTAGAGATCGTAGTAGTTCGCGACGTCGAGTTGGCGCACCGCGGCGCGATCGATTTCCGCTGCCTCCAGGTACACGGGGTTCAGCTGCTCGTCGAGGAGGCGCAGGCGTGCTTCCTCGAGACGCCGGCGCGTGTCGCGATCAGACTCGTTGGACATCACCGAGCGCAGCATCCGGTACGGGATCTGCGCGCCGTCGACCGTCGCCTCGAGCTCCGCCTCGGCCTTCGCGAGCGTCTCCTGGTGGCGGCGCGTGAGGCTCCCGAGGAAGCCCTCGCATGCGAAGCGCCAGAGCTCGGTCGGCGCCTCCTTCATCTTCTGCGCCGTTTCGAGCTTCGTCAGCTCGTCGTAGCGCTCGTAGACGCGCTCGATGTCGAGGGTTTCCTTGAGCCCCGCGAAGTGGAGGTAGTACTCCTCGTCGAGCTCGGCGATGAACCGGTCGCCACGATCGCGGAACTCGTCGAGCTCACGGTTGGTGGGCGGTGCTCCTGACATCGGCGCCTAGGATACGCGCCGTGCGCGAGCTGACCATCATCACCGACCGTCACACCCAGCTGCTCGACATCACCCGTCAGGTGCGCGAGGCGGTCGACGGCGCGCGTGGCGCAGCTGTGCTCGTCTACGTGCCCCATACGACCGCCGGGCTGACGATCAACGAGCACGCCGATCCGCTGGTCGCGCGCGACTTCGAGATGGCACTCGAGAAGATCGCGCCCGAGGGTTGGGACTGGCAGCACATCGAGGAGGGTGAGGAAAACGCGCCCTCGCACATCCGGGCAGCGTTGATGGGGCCGCAGGTGCTGATTCCGCTGCGCGACGGCGAGCTCGCGCTCGGCACGTGGCAGGGCATCTTCTTCTGCGAGTTCGACGGCCCGCGCACGCGCAGCGTCTTCGTCTCCGTCCTCGCCTAAGGACACCTCCAGCGCCGACGCGTCACGCGGGGCCACGGCCGGTGCCAGGCACGTCTACGAGAGCGTGACGATTTGTCCACAGCGCGAGGCCGATGACCAAATGCGCTCGAACGGCTGGTGCCAGGCACCGTTGTGGGGGTGTGACAATTCATCCCCAGGATGCGTTGCGGGAGGTCAGAGTCGCGGTTTCGGGGCCGACCAGCGGTAGCGCAGCGCGGCGAGGCGGATGCCCGTGGCGAGGATCGCGGCCGCGAGTTCGACACCCGGTGAGCGCGAGACGCTGGCGACGATGATCCCCGCCACCGCCGCGGGCGTCGCGTAGATGTCGCTGTACAGGATCGCCGGCACGTCGCCTGCGAGCAGGTCGCGCGCGACTCCGCCGCCGATCGCTGTGATCACGCCGATGACGACCGCCCCGACCGCGGGGACGCCGTGCTCCAGCGCCTTCGCCGTGCTGCTCACCGCGAAGAGGCCGAGGCCGACCGCGTCGAAGGCGAGCACCAGCCGGCGCGCTCGGGTGACCGCCGCCGGAGCGGCGAAGCCGACGAGCCCTGCGGCGGCCGCCGTCGCGAGGTAGCTCCACTGCGTGATCGCGACGGGGGGCGTCGCGCCGATCAGCAGGTCGCGGATGATGCCGCCGCCGAGGCCGGACGCGACCGCGAGCACGATCACCCCGAAGATATCCATCCGCTTCCGTGCGCCCAGCAAGGCGCCCGAGAGGGCGAAGGCAAAGGTGCCGATCAGGTCGAGCGCATGGAGCATCCGGGTGGCCGCTACCTTCCATCACATGGCTGCCCCCGTCCAGCGCGACCAGGAGCTCGAGCTAACCGTCGATTCGCTCGCCTACGGCGGCAACGGCGTCGCCCGCCTGGACGGCTTCGTCGTCTTCGTGCGTAGCGGCCTGCCCGGTGACACCGTGCGGGCGCGCGTGACGAAGGTGCAGCGCCGGCACGCCGAAGCGCAGGCGACCGAGATTCTCGCCTCCGGCCCGCAACGAGTGGACGCGCCGTGCACTCACTATCCGGCGTGTGGCGGCTGCCGCTTCCAGGATCTCGCCTACGAATCGCAGGTCGCAACGAAGGAGCAGTGGGTGCGCGATTCCCTGCAGCGTCTTGCCGGCCTCGCCGACCCGCCGCTCGAGCCGATCGTGCCCGCGGCATCGCAGTTCCATTACCGCAACAAGATGGAGTACTCGTTCGCGCAGACCGAGGACGGCCCGACGCTCGGCCTTCACAAAGCCGGTCGCTGGGACGAGGTTCTCCAGATCGACGAGTGCTGGCTCGCAAGCGCCGCAGGTAACGCCATTCGCAATCGCATCCGGGAGTGGGCGCGCGAGGAGAAGCTCCAGGGCTACGACCAGGAGACCCACGAGGGCTACCTTCGCCACCTCGTGATTCGCGAGGGCCGCAACACCGGCCAGGCGCTCGTGCAGCTCGTGACGGCACGCGGTGAGCGTTTCGACCGCGAGCGGCTGATCGAGGTGCTGACCGAGATCCCCGAGGTGCGCTCGATCCACTGGGCGGTCAATCGCGGCGTCGCCGAGGTGACGAACCTGCCGACCGAGCTCCTCTGGGGCGAAGACGCGATCGAGGAGGAGATCGACGGCCTGCGTTTCCGTGTGCGGCCGAACGCCTTCCTGCAGACGAACACCGAGATGGCGACGCAGCTCTATGCGCTCGCCCGCGAGTACGCCGGGCTGACCGGCGGCGAGACGGTCTACGACCTCTACTGCGGCATCGGCACGATCGGGCTTTCGATGGCTGCGAAGGCGATGACCGTGTGGGGGATCGAGATTTCCGAGGAGTCCGTGGCGTGCGCGATCGAGAACTCCGAGTTGAACGGCATCGGCAATGCTGCGTTCTTCGCGGGAAACGTCGGCGAGGTGCTCGCCGACCTGCGCCAGCGCGCGGGCGACCCGGACGTCGTCGTCGTCGACCCGCCGCGCGCGGGGCTCGCAGGCAAGGCGTTGAAGCGACTCGGTGAGATCGGCGCCCCGCGCGTCGTCTATGTCTCGTGCAATCCGACGACGCTCGCCGGCGACTTGAAGCGCCTGAGCGACGACTACGGCTACCGCCTGGTGAAGGCGCGCCCTGTGGACATGTTCCCGCACACCCCGCACGTGGAGTGCGTGGCACTTCTCGAGCGTGACGGGACGGCGGTACCGGCGGCCCCGTGACGACGTTCGTCTGCAAGGCCTGCGGAACGCAGTATCCGCCGAGCGAGGCGCCGCCCGGAGCCTGCCCGATCTGCGAGGACGCTCGGCAGTACGTGCCACACGACGAGGGCCAGGTCTGGCTCACGTGGGACGAGGTGCGAGCCGGCCGGCGCGCCGATATCCGCGACGACCACGGCATCCTCGGAATCGGGAGCGACCCCGGATTCGCGATCGGCCAGCGTGCGCTGCTCGTGAAGAGCACGGCGGGCAACGTGCTCTGGGACTGCATCGCGTATCTCGACGATGAGATCGTCGAGCGAATCTCGGCCGCCGGCGGCCTGGCTGCGATCGCGATCTCGCACCCGCATTACTACGCGGCGATGGTGGAGTGGGCGCACGCGTTCGCGTGCCCCATCTATCTGCACGAGGCGGAACGCAAGTGGGTGATGCGACCCGACTCGTCGGTGCAGTTCTGGAGCGGCGAGACCCATTCGCTCGGTGGCGGCGTCACGCTCATTCGCTGCGGCGGCCACTACGAGGGCGGTCAGGTCCTTCACTGGGCGTCCGAGCGTGCGCTCCTCTCGGGCGACATCGTGCACGTGATCCCCGACCGGCGATATGTCTCCTTCATGTACTCGTACCCGAACCTGATTCCGCTTCCGGCGGCAACGGTGCAGAAAGTCGCGGAAGCGCTCGAGCCGTTCCCGTTCGACAAGATTCACGGCGCGTGGTGGGATCGGTTCATCCCCGCCGACGCCTCGAACGTCGTCCGCCGCTCGGCCGACCGCTACGTTCGCGCGATCACTGGTTCGGGACTGCCTTCGTGACCGGTGCGCGGTCACCCGGGCCAAGCCGACCGTGACCGCGAACGCGCCGCCAGATCAGGTCGGCGTTCGGCACGAGAAAGCCGATCGCGATCGCGGGCAGCGCGGGTAGGCCGCTCAGATTCAGCCAGACGGTGATGGCGATCGTCCCGCCGAGCGCCGCGACCATGCACGCCCACGTCAGATAGAGACGCAGCCCGAACCGCGCCGCAGCGGCGCAGAAGAGCGCGAAGAAGAGCAGATCGGGGACACCGAGGTTCGCTGCGGCGTGCTCACCGGGCACCGGGAACGCGAACGACAGCACGGTGAACACGTGCTCGTGATGCGCGACGATCGTCTTCGTCGGCCCACGCCAGACGGAGTACGCATCGACCCATGGGATGATCGAGGCGACGAGGACGACCCACGGCAGCGTCTCGAAGAACCCGAGGAACCACCAGCCGAGGAACGTCGTCGCACCGAGCCTCGCGAAATTCGCGCCGATGTTCACGTGCATCACGGTGAGGATGGCCGCCGCGACCGCGAACGCGAGCCCCGCCGGCAGCAGCCACGAAGCCTCACGCCACGGCAGCGCGAGCAGGACCAGCCCGAAGACCGCCGGCATCAGGGCGCACGCGATCCAGGCGATGTCCCACCACGTTCCGGCCTGCCACAGGTGGGGCGAGACGGAGTAGTAGAGAAGGAGCGGGCCTAGTAGGGCGGCAAGGCGGCCCACCAGGGGCCAACTGTCTTGAACGCGTTCCAAAATGCGGTTTTCGCCGGCGCTTCGTCGAGCGCCGAGTCGATGTCCGGGACGGCGAGCGCTTCGATCGTCGGAGTGAGCCGTTGCAGCTCGCCGAGTGTTGCGACGACGGGCTGCGAGAGCGGGAACGTGAGCCCGTTCAGGAACTCGAGCGCGTCCTCGCCCATCACGACCACGAGCTTCGGCTCGACGATGCGCAACTCCCGCGCGAGCCAATCGCGCGCGACCGCCAGATCACAGCCCGCGAACTTCACGGCGTTTGTCCCGTAGACCTCCATCGGGTCGACGTGCAGGCGCTGCAGCGACTTGATCAGCGCATTGCCGGCACGGCCGTGGAACGCGACCCCCTCCTGGAGCTCCTGCGCCTGCGCCCCGAACTTGAGCAGGAAGATGTTCGCCAGCGGGTGCCCTGTCGGCAGCGCGGTGGGAGCCCCATCCGCGGCTTGCGCGATCTCGTGGGAAAGGCGATTGATCTCGGTGATCGCCTTCTGGAGATAGCGCTCATAGATCTCGTCTGTGGTCACGGAGGAGGCCACGGCGGCACGGGGACCTTTCGGCTTTAGCGGACTTTCTCCTTGACCTGAGCCACCCACTTCAGGGACTGCAGGTACGCAAGGGACTTGGGACGGCGGAGCACCTCGGCGCTTCGCAGTGAGATCATGAACTCCTCGGGATCCCGAAACGCCCGCATTCGCAGGGCACCCGTCCCGACGCCCTGCAGCACGTGGGCGTCGGAGCCGGCGCCCATCGTCAGGTTGTACTTCCGCGCGAATCGCAGGGCCTCGTCGTTGTAGCCCTCGAAGAGCAAACGCGCGTTGTAGACCTCGAGCACGTCGATCTCCGCGATGTTCCGATGGAGTGTGCGCGGATCGGGAATTGCGTGCAGCCGGTCGAACGGATGCGGGACGTAGACGAGCCCGCCCTGCTCGCGGATCGCCGCCACCGTCTCGGCGAAGCTCATGCCGCGGGGGATCTCGCGCTCGAGGAAAAGGCCGATCACCTCGCCCTGGTCATCGGTCTTCACCTCCTCGCCACGGATGACGATCAGGTCGCGGCCTTGCGCGTAGTCCGCCGCCTCGAGCGCGCCGCCGAAGACGTTGTGGTCGGTCACGGCGATCGCGCCGAGACCTTCGGCGTCGGCGTGGTCGACAAGTTCCGCGGCGTCGATGCTGCAGTCGTGCGACCACGAGGTGTGCATGTGCAGGTCGGCGATGATCCACGGGCGGTCGGAGAGCGGCTCGGTCGGCTTGCGTTTCCGCCGTCGCGACCCGAGGGCGCTGTAGATCGAGTCGAGGTCGGCTGCGACGGTCGCGAACGTGTGGAGCTCTGCCTCGGCGCGCGCCGACGCGCCTTCGCGCGCACGCAGGTCACGGTCGTCGGCGAGCCGCGCCGCGGCGGCCGCCGCGAGCTCGGGTTGTTCCTCGACGCCATGCGGCCGCGCGATCGCGCAACCCGACGCCGCCGCTTCGAGCGTGACCCGGCGCAACCCCTCGATCCCCGGAACGAAGATCGCGGCGGCGTTGAGTAGTGCCGCGCGCGTCGGTGCGTCGCGCGCCGTGCGCAGACGAACGCGCGCTGCGAGCGCGCGCGGAATCCCCGGCCGACCGATCAGTGGCCGCGTACGGAGAAGCACGACGTCCCAGTCGGGCAGCTCGCGGATCGAATGCAGGATGCTGCGCGCGATCTCGCGCTCGTTCGGGCGCAGCTCGACGACGATCGTCTGTTGCTTCGCGGGAGCCGGTGCGAAGAGCTCGGTGTCGACGCCCGGCGAGAGGACGCGATAGTCGCCGGGGAAACGCTCTTCAGCGGCTGCGCGGGCGGGCTCCGACAGCGCGACCAGCGCATCGAGCCGGCCCAGGAGCTTCTCGCGCTGCGAGCGCGCCGGTGGGTACCCGAGGCGGTCGGGTGAGACGAACGTCGCCACGGCGAGCGCGTCGGTGTCACGGAGTGCGAGATAGGAGAGTGACGGCAGGCCCGGTTCGAAGCCATGCACGAGGTCGTAGTCGCCTTGCGCGAGCGCAAGTGAGAGGTTCGCCTGCACCCCGACGGGCACGCCGAGCTGCGAGCGTGGCGAGATCGGCACCGCCGGCCCGATCGCGATCACGTCGGGGCGGCTGCCGCTCTGGAGCGCCCTTCGGCCCGCGAGCAGGTCGGCCGCACGCGTCGAGGGAGCCAGCACCGTCACCTCGTGGCCGAGCGCGCGCAGCGCAATCGCGACCCCGCCGACGTGGTCGTTCACGTCGTGCGGCTGCGACCAGGCGAACGGGGTGACAAGGCAGACCCGCATCGAACCGAAGCGTAGCCGCGGCTCGATACGGGCCTGCCCGGAGCTTCGCCTAGACCTCGGCGGGTGCCGGGGCGGAGATCTGGCGGCGGTTGCGCTCGATGAACTCCTCGACCAGCTCGGCGGCGTCGTCGTCCTGGATCTGCCGCGGCGGCGACTTCATCAGGTAGGAGCTCGGGCCTTCGAGCGAGCCGGAGATGCCGTTGTTCAGCGCGAGCTTCGCCAGGCGAACCGCATCGATCACGATGCCGGCGGAGTTCGGCGAGTCCCACACCTCGAGCTTCAACTCGACGTTCAGCGGTACGTCACCGAAGCTCGACCCTTCGAGCCTGATGTACGCCCACTTCCGGTCGGTCAGCCACGGCACGTAGTCGGACGGGCCGACGTGGACGTTCTTCGCACCGAGGTCGTAGTCGAGCATCGAGGTGACGGCGTTCGTCTTCGAGATCTTCTTCGACTCGAGGCGCTCGCGCTCGAGCATGTTCAGGAAGTCGGAGTTGCCGCCGACGTTCAACTGCATCGTCTTGTCGAGATGCACGCCGCGTTCGCGGAAGAGCGAGGTGAGCACACGATGCGTGATCGTGGCGCCGACCTGCGACTTGATGTCGTCGCCGATGATCGGCACGCCGGCCTCCTGGAAGCGCTTGTTCCAGTACTCCTCGCGCGCGATGAACACGGGCATGCAGTTCACCATCGCGCAACCGGCCGCCATGATCTGCTCCGCGTACCACTTGACCGCGTCTTCCGAGCCGACGGGGAGGTAACAGACGACGACGTCGACGTTGCGCTCCTTGAGGATGCCGACGATGTCGTCCGTCGGCGAGTCGTCCTTCTCGACGATCTCCGAGAGGTACTTGCCGATGCCGTCGAGCGTCATACCGCGGTTGACGGTGATGCCGGTCTTCGCGACATCGGCGAACTTGATCGTGTCGTTCGGATGCGCCCACATGGCCTCCGCGAGGTCAACGCCGACCTTGCCCTTGATCACGTCAAATGCGGCAACGACTTCGATGTCTGAGATGTGGTAGCCGCCGAGGTCGACGTGCATCAGGCCGGGAACGAACTCATCCCGCTTCGCATCCTTGTAGTACGTCAGCCCCTGCATGAACGAGTTCGCGCAGTTACCGACGCCGATGATCGCGACGCGGACCTTCTCCTGCTGGCGCCCGCTCGCATTGCCATTCAGCTCACTCATTTGATGCCTCCATCAGTTGCTTGCGGACGTGCAGGACGCGCTGGCCGACCGTGACCCACGCCGTGCAGGCGAGAAGCACGAGAGCCCAGGGCAGCACCCCCCACGGTGCGAGAACAAGGCCGGCAGAGATGACGACGACGCGCTCCGCGCGCGAGCCGATGCCGACATCGCCGCGCAGGCCGAGAGCCTCGGCCTTCGCGCGCGTGTATGAGACGAGGAACGATCCCGCGACTGCGGCCATGGCAACCGCGACGAACACGGCCTCGTGATGGGTCGCAAGCACGTATGCGATCGCGGTCAGCATGAAGCCTTCGCTCACGCGGTCGGTGGTCGAATCGAGGAACGCCCCGAACGGGGTGGTCTTTCCACCCGCGCGGGCGAGCGCGCCGTCGAGGATGTCGAGCACCGAGCCTGCGACGAACACCAGTGCGGCGAGCCAGTAGAAGACGATGGTGTTGCGGTCCTCGAAGAGAACCAGCACGGACGCGGCTGCGCACAAAAGGACGCCGCTCGTCGTCAGCGCGTTCGGAGTCACGCGCGTGCGGGTCAGGCCCGTCACCGAGCGGGAGGCGAGCGTGCGCGCCCCGGTCGTGTAGCCCTGTTTGATCGCGGCCGTTCTGGTCACGGCTGGGACCGTAGCAGCGTCCTTCCCGATTCCCTGCTCCGGGTCGGCAGGCGGTCGGTTACGCCCGACGAGCGGCAAGCGCGCGGCGAATCGGCGCGTTGTAGACGCCCGCCATCGTCAGGAGGGCAAGGGCGATGCCGGCGGTGCAGTCGAGCCAGAAGTGGTTGCCGGTCGCCATCACGGCGAACCAGACCCACGCGGGCCAGATCGCCCAGACGAGCTTCGCCCAGACGCTGCGGGAAAGGGTGAAGAGGACGATCCCGACGATCAGGGCGTCGGCGGCGTGCAGGCTCGGCATGGCGGCGTACGGATTCGCAGCGAGCGTGACGAGGCCGTCACGGTGGGTGTTCACGAAGCCGACGCCGAGGAGTCGAGGCGGCGCGGTGGGCATGACGAAGTAGCCGACCAGGCCGAGCGTGTTCGCGATCAGGATCGAGTTGCGGAACCGGTTGAAGTCCTCGTGGCGTCGCACGTACACCCAGAGGACAGCGATCCCGACGACGGCGAACTCGGAGAGCCAGTACGTCCACGAGACGGCGGTCTCGAGCAGGTGCCGCTGGTCGACGAAATTCTGGAAGGTGAGCTCGTAGAGACGGTGCGTGACGCGCGTCTCGAAGTTCACGACCGCGAGGCCGTTCGCGAACGCCTTCGACGGGTTCCGGTCGGCGAAGCCGCGGACGAGCTGGTAGAGCACGAAGAAGCCGAACCAGATCGCGAGCTGGCGACCGAGATCGGCCCATCCGCGCGGCAAATGCCGGCGGCCCGCTGAAACCATCGTCGACATCGAAGGGGCGTAGTCTAGACGCCCCTCCGGAGGCCCCGCGAACCGTTTGGGTCGGCTCTATCCCCCGATGTAGCTCATTTCGACCTTCGGCAGGCCCTCAGTGGCCGCCGAACGCAGGTCGGAATAGCGGTCGGCGCGGGCGCCCCAGACGCGACGGAGCTCGGCCTCGACCTCATCGTCTGCGGCTCCGCTCCGCAGCAAGGCGCGCAGGTCGTGGCCGCGGATCGCGAAGAGGCAGGTGAAGAGGCGTCCCTCGGCCGAGAGCCGCGCCCGCGTGCAGTTGCCGCAGAAGGGCTGGGTGACCGAGGCGATGACGCCGAACTCCCCCGAACCGTCGCGGTAGCGGAAACGCTGGGCAACCTCGCCCCGGTAGTTCGCCTCGGCGGGCTCGACGCCGAACGCCGCATCGAGCGCCGCGACGATCTCGGCGGCGGGGACGACGTCGTCGAGCCGCCAGCCGTTCGTATGGCCGACGTCCATGTATTCGATGAAGCGCAGAGTCTGTCCGCGCTCGCGGAAGAACGCTGCCATCGAGACGAGCTGGTCGTCGTTGACGCCGCGCTTCACGACGGCATTCACCTTCACCGGGAGGCCGGCGGCGACGGCCGCGTCGATCCCTTCGAGCACGCGCTCGACCGGGAAGTCGACGTCGTTCAGCGCCCGGAACGTCGCGTCGTCGAGTGAGTCGAGGCTGACAGTGATTCGGTTCAGGCCGGCGTCGGCGAGCGATTGGGCCTTTGCCGGGAGCAGGGCGCCGTTGGTTGTCAGGGTCAGCTCGGCGCCGAGCGGCGCGAGCAGCTCGACCAGGCGCTCGAGGTCGCGCCGCACGAGCGGCTCGCCGCCGGTGATTCGGATCTTGTGCACGCCGGTCGCCACGAACGTGCCGGCAACGCGGGCGATCTCCTCGAAGCTTAGGAGCTCGCGCCGCTCGAGGAACCGGTGCTCGCGGCCGTAGACCTCCTTCGGCATGCAGTAGACGCAGCGGAAGTTGCAGCGGTCGGTGACGGAGATCCGCAGGTCGCGGAGCGGGCGGCCAAAGGTATCGAGCGCATCCATCCGCGTCACGGTAGCTCCTCGCGAACCGCTGCTTCGGACATGGCTTGGGGACAGTCCCCGGGACGTGTCCCGAACAGCCTTGGCTTGGGGACAGTCCCCGAGACATGTCCGAACGGGCGCGGCGCGGCGATGGGGTTGAATCGCGCCATGCCGTTGATCGACGAGGTCTTGCCGCGCTTCGACGCGCGGGAGGTGCACTCCGTCACGCTTCGCCTGCCGGCGGAGCAGGCGGTCGCACTCGCTCTCTCGACCCCGGTCGCAGCCGACCCGCTCGTCCACGCCCTCTTTCGCGTGCGTGGCCTCAGGGGACGCGGCACGATCGGCGAGGCCCTGACCGGGCTCGGTCTGCACGAGCTTGCGCGGGCCGACGGCGAGATCGTCTTCGGGGCGTGCGGCACCCCGTGGCGCCCCGGCGGCGGGATCCACGCCTTCGGCGGTGCCCGGGCGGGACAGGTGCGGATGGTCACGGACTTCCGCGCCGACGGCGAGACGCTGACGACCGAGACGCGCATCGAGGCGGTCGACGACGCGGCGCGCCGGTCCTTCCGCCGGTACTGGCGTGTCGTCGGGCCGTTCTCGGCGCTGATCCGCCGGCGCTGGCTCGTCGCGATCGCAAAGCGCGCTCCGTGAAAGCGCTCGCGGTGCTCATCGCCGTGACCGCGGTGTGGGGCGTCACGTTCGTCCAGGTGAAGGATGCCGTCGCCATTTATCCGCTCTTTGCGTTCCTCGCCCTGCGCTTTGCGATCGCCTCTTGCACCCTCGCGGTTCCCGGTGTGAGGCGTCTTCGTTCGCTCGGGCGCAGCGGCGTCGGCGCCGCGGCGCTAGCGGGCGCGCTCCTCGGCGCTGGGTTTCTCCTCCAGACGGCGGGGCTCGAACGGACGACGGTCTCGTCGACCGGCTTCATCACGGGGATGTACGTCGTCCTCACACCGCTGAGTGGGCTCGCGCTCTTCCGTTCACGCGTCGCGCGCCCAGTCTGGGCGGGCGTTGCGCTGACGACGGTCGGCCTCGCGCTGCTCTCGGGCATCCACGCGGGGTCAGCCGCCGGCGACTTGCTCGTGCTCGCGGGAGCCGCCGTCTACGCGCTCCAGATCGTCTTGATGGAGCGTTTCGCGCCGCGCTACGACGCGCTCGCCTTCACGCTCGTCGAGATGCTCGCCGCGTTCGCCGGCCTCGGCGCCGCCGCGGTCGCACTCGGGCAACTCTCGGTGCCCCATGGCTGGACGGTGTGGGGCGCGCTGCTCGTCACCGGCATCTTCGCGAGCGCGTTCGCCTTTCTCGCACAGACGTGGGCGCAACGTCGCGCGAGCGCGACGCAGACAGCGCTCGCGTTCTCGCTCGAACCGGTCTGGACGGCGTTCTTCGGCTTCACGCTCGCGGGTGACCGGCTTGGCGCGGTCGGCTGGGTCGGGTGTGTCGTGATCATGGCCGGTATCGCACTCGCAGAACCGGCCGCGGCTCGCACACTCCGTCACCTCGTGGGGCGGCCGAGGACGGCATGACCGCGGTGCTGCTCGCGCTCGCGTCGGCTGCGCTCTTCGGCGGGATGACGGTGGCGCTTCGCCTGGCGCTGCGCGGCCTGGAGGATGCGAGCGGCGCCGCACTTGCGACGGTGATCCCGGCGCTCGGTGTGTCGCTCGTCGCCGCCGCGTTCAACGTCGACTTGCACGGCGCATGGCCGTTTCTCCTCGCCGGGCTCCTCGCGCCCGGCGGCTCCCAGATCCTCTTCACGCTCGCCGTGCGCGAGGTGGGCGCGTCCCGCACGTCGGTGATGGTCGGCGGCGCACCGCTCGTCGCCGTCGCGATCGCTCTCATCTTCCTGCACGAGCCACTCCGTGTGCCGCTCGTCGTCGGTGCGGTCGGAATCGTCGCGGGCGGTGCCCTCCTCGCAGCCGAGCGCGACCGGCCCGGGCATCTCAGGCGCATCGGGTTGCTCTTCGCGGCGGGCGCCGCGGTGTTGTTCGCGACCCGCGACAACCTCGCCCGGGCCCTGCACACCCACGCGAGCCCGGGAACGGCGGCGGCTGCGACGCTCATCGCCGGGACGCTGGCCACCGGGGTCTGGACGCGCCGCCGGCCCACGCGGCGGGAACTGACCCGACTCGCGCCGGCCGGCGTCCTCTTCGGCCTCTCCTACGTCTCGCTCTTCGAGGCGTACTTCCGCGGACGCGTGAGCGTCGTCTCGCCACTCGTCGCGACCGAGTCGCTCTGGGGTGTCGGGCTCTCGGCGCTCCTCATCCGGCACACGGAGGGAATGGGGCGGCGGCTTGCCGTCGGCGCACTCCTCGTCGTCGCCGGAGGCGCACTGATCGGTGCGACGAGGTAAGCCGCTGGACAAGGCCACGCGAGGGATCTTCGCGATCTGATATAACAAGACTTAGATTTTCTCAGTTACATCAGCGCATTCAATGAAGGAGCAAACAGTGGCCAAGACAATCGGCATCGATCTCGGCACGACGAACTCGTGCATGGCCGTCCTCGAGGGCGGCGAGCCCACGGTTATCCCGAACGCCGAAGGCGGCCGGACGACCCCGTCGGTCGTCGGCTTCACGAAGGACGGGCAGCGGCTCGTCGGCGCCCCCGCGCGCCGGCAGCAGGTGACGAACCCCGAGAACACGGTCTTCTCGATCAAACGGTTCATGGGGCGGAAGTTCGACGAGGTCAACGAGGAGATGACCATCGTCCCGTACAAGGTCATGAAGGGAGCGGGCGACGACGTGCGCGTCGAGGCGGGCGGCAAGGAATATGCCCCGCCGGAGGTCAGCGCGATGATCCTCCAGAAGCTGAAGACCGACGCCGAGGCGTATCTCGGTGAGCCGGTCTCCGACGCGGTCATCACCGTCCCCGCCTACTTCAACAACGCACAGCGCGAAGCGACCAAGGACGCCGGGAAGATCGCCGGCCTGAACGTGCTGCGCATCGTGAACGAGCCCACCGCGGCCGCCCTCGCCTACGGTCTCGACAAGGAGGGCGGCGACCAGACGATCCTCGTCTTCGACCTCGGCGGCGGCACGTTCGACGTGTCGGTACTCGAGCTCGGCGAAGGCGTCTTCGAGGTGAAGTCGACGAACGGCGACAACCATCTCGGCGGCGACAACTTCGACAAGGCCATCGTCGACTGGATGGTTGCGGAGTTCAAGCGCGACCAAGGCATCGATCTCGGCATCGACCCGATGGCGCTGCAGCGGCTCTACGAGGCCGCGGAGAAGGCGAAGATCGAGCTTTCCTCGACGATGACGACGCAGATCAACCTGCCGTTCGTCACCGCTACGCAGGACGGCCCGAAGCATCTCGACCTTCAGCTCACGCGTGCGAAGCTCGAGGAGCTCGCGCACGACCTGCTCGAGCGGACTGTGGGCCCGACGAAGCAAGCACTCACCGACGCGGGGCTCACCGCAGCCGACATCGAGCACGTCGTGCTCGTCGGCGGCATGACGCGCATGCCCGCCGTGCAGGCGAAGGTGAAGGAGCTGATCGGCAAGGACCCGCACAAGGGCGTCAACCCGGACGAGGTCGTCGCAGTCGGCGCCGCGATCCAGGCAGGCGTGTTGAAGGGCGAGGTCAAGGACGTGCTGCTCCTCGACGTCACCCCGCTCTCCCTCGGCATCGAGACCAAGGGCGGCGTGATGACGAAGCTGATCGACCGCAACACGACGATCCCCACCCGCAAGACGGAGGTCTTCTCGACCGCCGAGGACAACCAGCCCTCGGTGCTCGTGCATGTGCTCCAGGGCGAGTCGGAGATGGCGACGTACAACAAGACCCTCGGCAAGTTCGAGCTCGTCGGCATTCCGCCGGCGCCGCGCGGCCTGCCGCAGGTCGAGGTGGCATTCGACATCGACGCGAACGGGATCATCAACGTCTCGGCAAAGGACCTCGGCACGTCGAACGAGCAGCAGATCCGCATCGAAGGCGGCTCGGGACTTGCATCGGAAGAGGTCGAGCGCATGATCAAGGAGGCCGAGGCGCACAGCGACGAGGCGCGCAAGCTGCGCGAGCTCGCAGACGCACGCAACAACGCGGAATCCCTCGCCTACCAGATCGAGAAGTCGCTCGGCGAGCATCGCGACAAGCTCGAGGAGGGCGTCGCTTCGACCGTCGAAGGCCGCATCATGGAGCTCCGTGGCGTGCTCGAGTCGAGCGACGCCGCCGAGATCAAGGTGAAGTCCGACGCGCTGCAGGAGGCATGGACGCAGGCCGCTTCGGCGATCTACGCGCAGGCCTCCGCGCAGGACGCGGGCGCGTCGAGTAACGGCGAGTCCGCGCCTTCTGACGATGAGGTCGTCGAGGACGCCGAGTACGAAGTGGTCGACGAGAAGTGAGCGAGGAGCACCTCGAAGACCTGACGCCTGCCGCCGGCGAGAACGAGCAGCCGGCCGAGGATCCACTCGTCGCGCTTCGGAAGGAGCGCGACGAGTACCTCGACGCGTTGCAACGGCTGAAGGCCGAGTTCGACAACTATCGCAAGCGAGTCGCGCGCGACCAGCAGGAGTTCGCAGCGCGCGCCCACGAGCGCCTCGTGAAGGAGCTCGTGCCGGTGCTCGACGACCTCGAGCGCGCGCTCGAGGCGGCGGCCGAACACGAGGAGGGCAAGCTGGAAGACGGTGTGCGCCTCGTGCATCGGGCGCTTGCCGACGCGCTCGCGAAGGAAGGGCTCGCGGAGATTGCGACCGCCGGGACGTTCGACCCGCACACGCAAGAGGCGCTGCTCTCGCAGCCGTCCGAGGCGGAGGAGGGGAGCATTATCCAGGTGCTGCAGAAGGGCTATTCGCTCGGCGACCGGGTGCTGCGCCCGGCGCGGGTCGTCATCTCGTCCGGTCCACCGGTTGCGACTGGGAGCGATGGCTAAGTCCCTCTATGAGTCGCTCGGTGTCTCGAAGAACGCATCGGCGGCGGAGTTGAAGAAGGCTTACCGCTCGCTCGTGCGCGAGTTTCATCCCGACAAGAACCCGGGCAATGCGGAGGCCGAGGCGCGCTTCAAGGAGGTGCAGTCGGCCTACGACGTTCTTTCGGATCCCGACAAGCGGAAGCAGTACGACCGGGTCGGGACGACAAACGGCCGTCCCGGCGGTGGCTCTTCGCCGGGCGGCACGACATTCGACTTCAGCGACTTCGATCTCGGCGACATCTTCGGCGGGATGTTCGGCCGCGGCGGCCGCAACGCGGATCAACCGCAGCGCGGCCAGCGCGGAAACGACGTCGAGGTCGATGTGCGGATCGCCTTCGAGGATTCGCTGCGCGGTGTTCAGGTGACCGTGCCGGTGCAGCTCGAGCTCGCTTGTCACACGTGTCACGGCACGGGCGCCGCACCCGGGACCGCTCCGAAGCAGTGCCCGAAATGCGGGGGATCAGGTGTGGTCGCGACGTCGCAGGGCCTCTTCGCGTTGCAGCAGCCGTGCCCCCTCTGTCACGGCATGGGCTCGATCGTCGAGACGCCATGCGCAACGTGCCACGGCTCGGGCCGCGAGCGTCGCACGAAGCGTTACACGGTGAAGATCCCCGCGGGCGTGAGGGACGGCACGCGCATCAAGCTGAAGGGCAAGGGCGAAGCGGGGTACGGCGGCGCATCCGCGGGCGACCTCTACGTCGTCACGCGCGTCGAGCCGTCGAAGGTCTACGAGCGGCGCGGCGACGACCTCGTGATGCAGGTGCCGGTGTCGTTCTCGATCGCCGCGCTCGGCGGATCCGTCGAGGCGCAAACGCCGGAAGGCCCCGTGTCGCTGAAGATCCCGAGCGGCACCGAGGACGGAAAGCTCTTGCGCATCAAAGGCCGCGGCGCACCGCGCCTGAAAGGCCCCGGCAACGGTGACGTGCTCGCGCGCATCCACATTGAGGTGCCGAAGCGCCTCTCGAAGAAGGAGCGGGAGCTCCTCGAGCAACTCGGGAACGCGGCCAAGTGATGAGCGACAGCCCGCGCTACATGATCTCCATTGCCGCCGGGCTTGCCGGGATGCATCCACAGACCCTGCGCGTCTACGAGCAGCGCGGCCTCGTGCGCCCGCAGCGCACCGCCGGTAATACACGGCTCTACTCGGACTACGACATCGAGCGCTTGCGGCTGATCCAGCGCCTGACCACCGAGCTCGGCCTGAACCTCGCAGGTGTCGAGCGTGTGCTTCGGCTCGAGGACGACCTGCAGCAGATGCGCCGCCGCCTCGAGCGGATGGAGAACGAGATGCGCCGCGCGCTCGACGAGGTTCATCGCTCCTACCGCCGTGACCTCGTCGTCTACAACCCGCCGCAACCACCGGCGCGGCGCCACTGATGGATTTCACCAAGCTGACCACGAAGAGCCAAGAGGCGATCGCTGCGGCGCAGGATGCCGCGCGGCGCCGCGGCAACCCGGAGATCACGCCCGACCATCTGCTGCTCGCGCTCCTCGAGCAGGAGCTCTTCACCGACTGGCAGGGCCTGCGCGCGACCGCGGAACGGCGAGTCGCGGCGCTCCCGACCGTTCAGGGCGGTCAGCAGCAGCCCGCCGTCTCGGCGGCGTTCTCGCGGACACTCGACGAGGCCGACGCCGAGCGTCAGCGCCTCGGCGACGACTACGTCTCGACCGAGCATCTGTTCCTCGCCCTGGAGCCCGTGCCGCGCGACGAGATCTCCGCCTGGATCGAGCAGGTGCGAGGTGGGCAACACGTCACTTCACCGGACCCCGAGGGCAGCTATCAGGCACTGGAGAAGTTCGGGCGTGACCTGACGGAGGCGGCGGAAGACGGGAAGCTCGACCCGGTGATCGGGCGCGACGAGGAGATCCGCCGGGTCATCCAGATCCTCTCGCGGCGCACGAAGAACAACCCGGTTCTGATCGGCGAGCCGGGCGTGGGGAAGACGGCGATCGCCGAGGGCCTCGCGCAGCGGATCGTCGCCGGCGACGTGCCTGAAGGATTGAAGGACAGACTCGTGTGGGCGCTCGACATCGGTGCGCTCCTTGCCGGTTCGAAGTACCGCGGCGAGTTCGAGGAGCGTCTGAAGGCGGTGCTGACCGAGATCAAGAACTCGGACGGCCGCGTGATCCTGTTCATCGACGAGTTGCACACTATTGTCGGTGCAGGTGCGGCGGAAGGCGCGGTCGACGCGGCGAACCTGTTGAAGCCGTTGCTGTCGCGCGGCGAGTTGCGCTGTGTCGGAGCGACGACGCTCACCGAGTACCGCAAGTACATCGAGAAGGACGCCGCGCTCGAACGTCGGTTCGCGCCCGTCTTCGTCGGCGAGCCGTCGGTGGCCGACACGACCGCGATCCTCCGTGGGTTGAAGGAGCGCTACGAGGCGCACCACGGCGTACGGATCCGGGACGCTGCTCTTGTCGCCGCCGCGGTCCTCAGCCACCGCTACATCGCCGGCCGCTTCCTGCCCGACAAGGCGATCGATCTCGTCGACGAGGCGGCGTCGCGCCTGCGGATCGAGATCGACTCGAGCCCGCTCGAGCTCGACGAGGCGAACCGCCGTGTCATGCAGCTCGAGATCGAGCTCGCCGCGATGTCGAAGGAGAATCGTGCTACCCGCGATCCGCTCGAACGTGCCCTCGCCGAGGCGAAGGAGGCGCGCGACGGTCTCGCCGCCCGGTGGGCGAAGGAGAAGGAGGCGCTCGAGCGCGTGAAGGACGCGACGCGCAAGGTCGACGAGCTGCGGATGGAGGCGGAGCGCGCCGAGCGCGAGGGCAACCTGCAGCGCGTCGCTGAGATCCGTTATGGCGAACTGCCCGCCCTCGAGAAAGAACTTGCGGAACGCGACTCGACGATCGACGACCCGATGGTGAAGGAAGAGGTCGACGAGGACGACATCGCGATGACGGTCGCACGCTGGACGGGAATACCGGTCGATCGCCTACTCGAGGGCGAGACCGAGAAGCTGATTCACATCGAGGAGCGGCTGCACCAGCGCGTCATCGGCCAACAGGAAGCCGTGTCGGCGGTTGCGAACGCGCTCCGGCGCTCACGCACCGGGTTGCAAGATCCCGACCGGCCGATCGGCTCGTTCGTGTTCCTCGGGCCGACCGGCGTGGGGAAGACCGAGCTTGCGCGCGCTCTCGCCGAGTTCATGTTCGACGACGAGCGGGCGACCGTGCGCATCGACATGAGCGAGTACCAGGAGCGGCACACGGTCGCACGGCTGATCGGCGCACCGCCCGGCTACGTCGGCTACGACGAAGGCGGCCAGCTGACCGAGGCGGTGCGTCGCCGGCCGTACTGCGTGATCCTGCTCGACGAGATCGAGAAGGCGCACCCCGAGGTCTTCGATGTTCTCCTGCAGGTGCTCGACGACGGCCGGCTCACCGACGGCCAGGGCCGTACGGTCGACTTTCGAAACGCGGTGCTGATCATGACGTCGAACATCCGCAGCGCGGAGGCGATGCGCGAGCACTTCCGGCCCGAGTTCCTGAACCGCATCGACGAGATCGTCGAGTTCAAGCAGCTTTCGCGCGAGCAGATCGGCGAGATCGTCGAGCTCCAACTCGGGCGGTTGCGTGCACGGCTCGCGGAGCGGGGCCTCGGCCTCGAGCTGACGCCGGCCGCGACGGAAGTGCTCGTCGAGGGCGGCTGGGACCCGGCCTACGGCGCGCGGCCGTTGAAGCGCGCGATCCAGCGGCTGCTCGAGAACCCGCTCGCGCTCCGGCTGCTCGAAGCCGACTTCTCCGCCGGCGACACGATCGGCGTCGATGCACGAGACGGCGATCTCGTCTTCGCCCGCGTCGGCGTCGCCGCGCCGGCCGCGGTCTAGACGGTTGATCGGCAATTGGAGCACCCCCGGATGGTGGCCTGGATGCGGCGCATCTCAGACCGGTCGGGCTTGAACAGTAGGCACCGCTATGCCCTGCGCCCGACCGGTCTGACCTGCTTGATCTCTAGCCCAACGAGCGCTTCGCAGCGTCCTCCATTCGTGCGAGCCGCGTGTAGTAGTCCGCGAATTCATTCAGGTGCGCGCGGGCGATTCTGGCGGTCACGTGCGGATCGTCGTCGGTCACATTCGTCGCGGGATCTTGGAGACCGTGCTCCAGTTCGACGTCCATGCCGGCCTGGAACTCGTCGACGGTGAAGGGCGACGTCGCCCAGTCGATTCCGATCTCTTCCCCGAACCGGCGCGCCTCATCGACGTTGAAGGATGTGCGTTCGGACATGGTCGACCTCCTCATTGAGTGTTGTTGGCCGAGTTTGCTCCCCGGCGATAGGGCGTCGTGCGACAACGATTCCCGCGTCCCAACCAGGTGCGCGCGCGTTCGCCGGTAGCAGCACCGAGGCGACCGGCAGACCGCTCGAGACGATGAGCCAGGAAATGAGCGAGTTCGAATTCCACATCTCGCCCGCATGCAACTCGTCCCGGCCCCAGACGGCCGTTGGGACCTGCGCCACGAGATCGAGCAGGCGCTGCGCGATTGCTGGGTCCTCGGTGAGCCGGCAGGGGCTCTGCACCGCCTCGCGCACGTCAGGGATTGTTCCGAAGCGCCAGCGCCGGATCTCGTAGCGGAAGAGCCGAAGCCGTCCGGCGAAGCGGCTGCCGACTGCGCCTTCGGCGACGACACCGCGAACCGCTCCGTCGCCGTCGCGGACGGGAGTCATCTCGATCACGAACCGCTCCCCACCGACGCGCACGATGAGGGCCGAGTGGTAGAGCGCACGAGGAGCACGTCGGTCGAGCGCTGCTGCGACGCGCTCGAAGATGCGGCCGTTCAGCCTCACGCAACGGCCGCCGGCGCCGAGCGGGAGCCAGTAGAGATCGACCGCTGCAGCTGGCTCAGGCACAAGCAGGACCGGCGACCTTCTCGACCCGCTCGCGAATCCCGCGCAACATCCTCCTGCTCATCACGTCGCTCGCGAGTGCCGCGCCTGCAACGATCGGACGCGCCCACCAGCGTTTGTAGCGATAGCGCTCTCGGACAAGCACGCGCGTCGCGCCCGCCGGAGCGTCGTGCAGCGTGAACGCCCAGGTGAAGTCGTACGGCGGAGGTGTGTTCCCGATGGGGACTCCGCCTCGCAGGACGAGCGCGCGACCCGGCTCGACGCGCGCGACGTTCAAGGCGATCTCCGGTGCCAGCCGCACCTCGTCACCCACGGCGACGTGCTGCCAGTCCGCAACGATTCGGTTGGCGCTCACGATGTTGCAGCCGGCGAGGTTCTCGAGGATGTCGTAGCTGTAGAACCCGCCCCGACCTTGGCCGATCTGCGCGATCCACGGCCAGATCGACTCGGCATCGCCGCGAACGGTGATCGCGCGAGTTGTCGATCGATCCGCGAGCGGGATCAGGTCGTCTCCCGCGAGAGTCTCCTCCGCCTCTGCCGCGGTCGCGCCGAATCGCACGTGCCGTCCGGCGTCGAGAGCGGCCGACGCAGCGAGGCCGAGTCCGGCGGTCGCGCTAAGCCTGCGCGTTCCTCTTCGCATGGTGCCCTCGTTCGGTAGGTGTCTCTGGCAAGCCTCGCTCGCCCCGACGGCGCTCGCCTCGGGGAAGACCCCGCCCGCGCCGCGGTAACTCCGCACCTCCCGGTTGAGGTCTGATTGCGACGCGTCTGCGGGCGGCACGTCCGGTGCCAGGCACGACTACGAGAGCGTGACGATGTGTCCACAGGAGCGTGCGATCCCTGCAAGAAAGCTGTTTGCGGCGAGACATGTCCGGTGCCAGGCACGGCTACGAGAGCGTGACGATGTGTCCACACGCCGCTCGACCGAGCGCCGGGGTCGTGGGTGACTACGCTCTGGGCGGGAGCTCGACGTCGTCCAGGAAGTCGGCGCCGTCGCGGAGCGGCGGTGCGCCGTAGACGAAGACGACGATCTCCTCGTCCGTCTCGTTCCGCATCTGGAGCGGTGTCATCGGCTGCACGGCGACGACGCCCCCGGGGCCGAGGTCGACGCGCTCTGGTTCGTCGCCGAGCAGCATCGTCAGCGTGCCCGAGATGACGACGAACACCTCTTCTTGCGCGTGGTCGGCATGCCGGCGACCTGTCGAGTGCGGCGGGTACCGCCAGAGCCGCGCACGGGACTGCTGGAGGCCGACGGCCGTCGTGATGTCCGCAGCGCGCCGCGCTCCCTCGCCCGGCTTCGGCGGGCGATCCTCGTAGGCGAGGTCGTCGGCGCTGATCCAGCCGTAGGTCACACCGCGATCGTATCGCGAGGCGCAACGGCCCGAACGCGTTGCGGGATACGGTGCGCGCCGTGATCCTCGTCGTCGCCGCGACCCTCGATGAGCTGCACGGCGCCGAGAGTGCCGAGACGCTTGTCTGCGGTGTCGGACCCGTGGAGGCGGCGGCACGAACCGCCGCGGCGCTCGCCGGGTCGCGGCCCGACGCGCTCCTCCACGTCGGGCTCGCCGGCGCGCGCGCCTTCGACCAGCCGTCATTCGTGATCGGCAGCGAGGCGCTCTACTGCGACGCAGACGACCCTGCCTGGATCGCCCTCCGGGTTCCAGCCGATGCCGACCTCGTCGCCGCGGCCGCGCGCGTGCTCCCGGACGCATCCGTGGTGGCGCCGATCGGGACGAGTGCCCGCGTCGGTGGTTCGAGCGGGTGCGCGTTCGAGGCGATGGAGGGCTACGCGGTCCTGCGCGCAGCCGCGCTCGCCGGTGTCCCCGCGGTCGAGGTGCGCGTCGTCGCGAACGCGGTCGGCGAGCCGGACCGTGCGCTCTGGCGGTTCGACGAGGCCAAGACCATGCTCGCCGGCGCCTTGCCGCACCTGATCGCCGAGGTCGCGCGTGCGTGAGCTGCCGCCGCCGCTCCCGCCGGGCGAGCGCACCGTCGGGCAGTTCGTCGGCGAGACGATTCGTGCCTACGGCGACAATTTCTGGCGCGCGCTTCCACTCGGCCTGCCGCTCGCGCTCGCTGACCAGTTTTCGGTGCACATCCACCAGACGGTGCAGATACTCGTCTTCCTCGCAGTGGGGCCGCTCGTCGTCCTCGCCTACGTCCGCGCCTGTTCGCTCGTACTGAAGACGAAGCCGACGCTGATTGCCTTCCTCGTCGGAGCGCTGATCTACCTGCCGTTTCCGGCGCTCCGCGCGGTCGTGATCCTGCCGGGGATCGCCTGGTTCGCGTTTATCGGGCTCGCGGTGCCGGCTGCACTCGTCGAACGGACGAGTTTCCGCGAATCGCTCGTGCGCGGCCGACAGCTCGGAATCACCGATTACGCACACGCGCTCGGCTCGCTCGCCATTCTCGTCATCGTCGTCGGTCTCGGCGAAGAGGCGTTGACCGCGGCGCTCCGAACCCAGGGGGACAACAGCCAACGGGTTGCCCTCTTCATCTCGGATCTCGTGCTCAGCCCGCTTCTCTATCTCGGCGGCGCGCTCCTCTATGTCGACCAGGCCGCCAGGGTAGGCTCCCGCCGCAAAGACCGAAGGAGAAGACGCGATGCCCATTTTCATCCTCCTGTCGACGCTCAGCCCGCAGGGCGTGCAGACGATCAAGTCGAACCCTGAGCGTCTCCGTCAGGTGAACAAGGACGTCGAGGAGCTGGGCTGCCGCGTGCTGCACCAGTGGGCGACGCTTGGCGCGTTCGACTTCGTGAGCGTCGTCGAGGCGCCCGACATCGCCACCGTCGCGAAGGTGTCGGTGTCGCTCGGAGCGCGCGGCTCGACGAAGATCGAGACGCTGCCCGCCCTCGAGATCGAGGAGTTCCTCCGGACGCTCGAATAGGCCGAACGGATAGGCCGAACTGCCCTTTACGGACAGTTGTCATGAGGCAACAGGTGAAGTAGAACTGGCCTTCGTGCGCGACGCCCGCCTCGACGAATACGCGCAGCTGCTTGTCGATCGGTCGGTGGGGGTCCAGCCGGGCTGGCAGGTGCTCGTTCGCGCGTCGCACGTCTCGCGCCCGCTCGTCGAAGCGGTGCTGGAGCAGGTCGCGCGCCGCGGCGCCTACCCGATTCTCCAGCTGAGCTTCGAGCAGATGGGCGGGCCGTTCGCCCGCGAGGCCCCGATCGAGCTGTTGCGGGAGCCGGCGCCCCTGCAGCGGCGGATCTGGGAAGAGGTCGACGCGATCATCTCGATCTACGGCCCCGAGAACACCCGCGAGGGCGCGGAGCTCTCCGAGGAGCGCCAGGCGGCGGTCAGGCAGATGATCGCGCCGATGCGCGAGCGCACGATGGCGCTCGAGGTGCCGTGGGTCGTCGCCGAGTATCCCGTCCTTGCCGCGGCGCAGGACGCGGGCATGACGCTCGTCGAGTACGAGGAGTTCATCTTCGAGTCGGTGCTTCGCGACTGGGATGCGGAAGGGGCGCGGATGCGTTCGATCGCCGATGCCTTCGACGCGTGCGACCAGGTTCGGATCGTCGGCCCAGGCACCGACCTCGCGCTCTCGCTGGCGGGGCGCGTCGGCGCAGTCGACGATGGCCACGTCAACATGCCCGGCGGCGAGGTGTTCTACTCGCCGGTCGAAGATTCGGCACATGGCGTGATCGAGTTCTCGGAGTTCCCGGCCGTCTACTTCGGCTCGGAGGTCGCCGGCGCGCGGTTCGTCTTCGAGGGCGGAAAGATCGTCGACGCCACCGCGCGAAGCGGCGAGGCGTTTCTCCTCCAGACGCTTGACACCGACGAGGGCGCACGCCGTCTCGGCGAGCTCGGGATCGGATGCAACCCCGGCATCCAGCGGTTCATGAAGAACGTCGCGTTCGACGAGAAGATCGACGGCACGATCCATCTCGCTGTCGGCAACTCGTATTCCTTCACGGGCGGCACGAACGTGAGCTCGGTGCACTGGGACATCGTGAAAGACCTGAGGAGCGACGGCCGGTTGTACGCCGACGGGCGCCTCGTGCAGGAAAACGGCGCCTGGCGTCTTTAGACGCGGGCCATCGCGATCTCGCCGGCGAGCCGCGCGTTTGCGACGATCAGCTCACGGTTCGCGTGCAAGGTGCGCCCGCCGCTCTCACGGTGGAGGAATGACAGGACGAACGGCGTCACTGCTTGCCCGTGCACGCCCTCGGTCGCCGCGTCGGCAAGCGCGCGCTCGATCAGCGGCTCGACATCGTCGAGGCTCTCGTCGGGCGGCCGGCCGAGCAGGAGACCGCCCCGGCTGAGCGACCAGTGGGCGCGAGCGATTTGCGCAGCCTCGGCGGCGGACTCGACCCGCGCCGAGACCGCCGGGCCGCCGCGCGCCGCGTAGAAGAGCGGCAGCTCGTCGGTACGCCAGCCGAGAACCGGCACGCCGAGTGTCTCGAGCAGCTCGACCGTCGCGGGAACGTCGAGGAGCGACTTCACACCGGACGAAACGACAAGCACCTGCGTGCCCGCAAGCGCGTGCAGGTCGGCTGAGACGTCCGGCGGAGTCGGCCAGCCGCGGTGCACGCCGCCGAGTCCGCCCGTCGCCATCAGCTCGATGCCGGTCTTCGCCGCGACCGCGAGGGTGCCACCGACCGTAGTCGCGCCGAGCGCGCGCTGGACGACCGCCGGCGCGAGATCGCGTGGCCCGAGCTTGCGGGCCGACGCATCGAACCGCTCCAGCTCCCGTTCGCTCAGCCCGACGACGATCTCGCCGTCGAGGACGCCGATCGTCGCCGGGACCGCGCCGCTCGCACGGACAGCGGCCTCCGACTCGAGGCCGACGGCGACGCCCTCCCCCGGCGGGAACCCGTGCGCGACGAGCGTCGTCTCGAGCGCCACGACACCGACGTCGTCGCGCAGCGCGTCCTGCAACTCGTCCGAGACGCGGATCACGGCATCGCCCCGAGCTGCGCGCAGCAGCGTGCGGCCGCGTCGAGCCCGAGCTCGACGCCGCCGATCAGGAACCCCGCGGCGAGCGCGTCACCGGCACCGGTCGTGTCGATCGCGTCGGCAGCGAGGGCCGGGTGGTGGTGTCCGTCGACGGTGACGCCGTCGACACCGCGCTTCATCACCCAGCGCGTTTCCAGCTCGCCGGAGGCCTGGCGCTCGCGCTCGTTTGCGAAGACGATGTCAGGCGCGACGTCGCCGACTCGCGCTCGAAACGCGTCGTCGGCGAGCGTCCAGGTAGCGAGATCGAGCGAGACCGATGCGCCGTGCGCGCGTGCGGCACGCGCCGCGGCGAGCGCCGCCGCCGCGATCGGCTCGCGCAGGAGCGAGTACCCGGAGAGGTGGAGCACGTCGCAATCGAACCACGCGTCGTCGAGCTCGTGCACGGTGAGGTCGGGAGCGCTCCCGCGGTCCGACGCCATCGTGCGGTCACCGGCCGACGCGAGCGAGACGACGACGCCCGTTCTGCCCGCCGCGGGGCCGACGACTTCGACGCCGTGAGCGACGAGTTCCGTCGCAACGAGCCGGCCGGCCGTGTCGTCGCCCCGTTTGCCGACGAACCGTGCCTGGGCGCCAAGCACGGCCGCCCAGGCCGCGACGTTCGCGGCCTGCCCACCGGCGCCGGTTCGCGTCGCGGCCGTCTGGTCGTCGCCGGGGACGAGTGGCCGGTCGAGTTGCACGATCACGTCGAGGAGCAGGTCGCCGAGAGTGGTGATCCTCACGAGTAGGATCGTCGCATGGACGGCGCCGCTCGCGGCAGCAAGCTTCGTTCGTTCGCAATCGGCGGCCTGGTCGGTGCGGCGGGCGCTATTGCGACCGTCCGCCGCGTTTCGAGGCAACCGAGGCGGCCGCGCAACGCTCCGGCCGGTTTGGCGGCATTCGAGGATGCGCCGTGCTTTCTCGAAGTCGTCGGCGAGGAGGCACAGCGCTACCGCGAGGGCGGTGGCGACACCGACGCTGGGCCGTTGAACCCGACGTAGCGGTCGACCATGAAGTGCGCCGCCGCGGTCATGTGCAGCCGATCGAGCCGTCTCCCCACCACGTCGAGGCGAAACCACGCCGGAATGATCGGGTCGTAGAACGTCAGAACGCCGGGCGCGACGAGATGGACGTTGCGGGCGCTTCGCCAGTACGGCTGGGGCACGACGAGCCGGGTTTGGCTCGATCGAAGCCATGGCTGATTCGGTGCGACGCGATCCCACCGGGTCGTTCCGATCACGATCGCCGCCGGACCGGCTCGCGTGAAGTACGACAACGTGTCCGGCGCGACGAGTGTGAACCGCGTCGTTTGCGCGTTCGTCGGTGTCGAGCGCAGCGTCTCGTCAAAGACGACGGTTTTCGCGGCACGGAAGGTGCGCGTGATTCTCGCGAGTGCCGCGCGCGCGCCCGGTGCGATCGGCGGGGTATCGAAGACAAGCAGGCGCCCCGACACGCGAACGCGCAGGGGGCCGTCGGCAGCCGTGGCGCGATAGCAGCCTGCACCGCAGGCGCGCGCCCGCACGCCGTCGATCTGCACCGGGCGTCCGTTCGCGGCGGTCCCGTCGCTCGCAAGGAGGCTGACGGTCGCCTCGCCCGGCACGCGCGCAACGGCGACGGCGAGCGTGCCGAGTTCGCGCGCCTCGACGACGGCGGTGGCCGGCGGCGGTGCCGGCGGCCCGGGTGCCTGCACGATCGGGGCGGCGGCCGCGGGCCGGATGAGCTTGCCGGGCCGCAGGTCGGTGAGGACGCCGACGACGACGACGATCGCCGTGATCGCCACGATCTCGACGAGCACCGACCGGCGCAGTCGCGCGAACGCGCCGCCGAGTAGCGAGCGGTTGAGCCAGCCGACGCCGAGGAGCGGCACGAAGAGCGCGGTCTTCACAACGAGCGCGCGGCCGTAGGAGGTCGACCAGACCTGGTGCACCGCCGAGAGCTCGGTCAGCGCGCGGCCGAGCCCCGTCAGGCCGAGGGCAGCCACCGCGACGAGGGCGATGCTCGAGAACCGCCGCGCGATCGCACGACGCTGCGATTCCTCTGCTGCCGACGGGACGACGAATGCGAGCGCGAGCAGCCCGCCGAACCACACCGCGGCCGACGTCGAGTGCGCGAGGTCGACGACCGCGGAGAGGCCGCGCGGTTGGTCGCGGTCGAGCGCGTGACCGGAGATCGTGGGCGCGGCGAGCAAGGCAAGCGCGCACGCGGCGGCGACCGCAACGAGGGCGGGGTAGGTCGGCGCGAGCGCCGCGGCCGCGCCGCCGACGAGCGAGGTCGTGAGCGCGATCTTCAGCACGAGTGCGTACCGGGTTCCCGGAGGCGCGGCGTGGACGATCGCGCTCGCGCCGATGAAGGTGGCGAGCAGGGAAAAAAAGAGGAGGTGCGCCAGCGGGCGGCGCGAGGGCGGCGCGAGCAGCCGGCGCATCGCGAGGGCGAATGCCGCGGCACCCGCGCCCGCGAGCAGGCCGAGGTAATACAGGGCGCGTAATGCGAAGTCGACCCCGCCGAGCCCGGCGGATGCGCCGAGCACAGAGGTCGGCGATCGGGCGCCCTGCCCGACTGCGAACGCGATGACGCCCTCTTCACGATGGCCGTCGTCGGAGACGACGCTCCAGCGAACGCTGTAAGCGCCGTTTCCGAGCCGCGGTTTCAGGGGCAGCGTCAGGATCCGCGCAGTCGTTCGCGCCTGGCCGGCGAGAACCGACGTGCCGCCCGCGTTCGCGACCGCTGCGTTCCCGGGCGCGATCCTGACCGAATCGTCGAACATGACCGTCACGCTCGAGGGCGCGTGCGCGAGCACCGCGCCGTTTGCCGGGGTGGTGCGAATGAGGGTCGCGTGGGCCGATGCGCCGGCCGGTAGCGCGAGCGCGAGCGCGACAGCTCCGACGAGTTGCCATGCGCGGGTGCGCCGGAGGCTCGGTGCTAGCCTTGCCGATCCGTGCCGATCTATGAATACAAGTGCCCGAACGGCCATCTGTTCGAGACGTTCCACGGCATGATGGAGCCGAGTCCCGAGACGTGCGAGGTCTGCGAGGCAGGCCCTCTGCAGCGCGTTCTCCATCCCGTGGCCGTTCACTACAAGGGGTCGGGCTTCTACTCGACCGACTACGGGCGCAAGTCGAAGCAGCCGGCGAAGGACTCGGGCGGCTCCGACGGCGGCGGCTCCGACGGCGGCAGCAAGTCCTCGGAAAGCGGAGGCTCGTCGAGCGGCGGCGAGTCGGGCGGTGGCTCGAGCGATTCCGGCGGAGGTTCGAGCGAGTCCGGCGGCGGCAAGAAGACTGCCGAAGCCTGACCCGCGCCGGGCGTTCCCTACCAGGGCAGACGTGACTTGCGCCTGCCCGAGAGCGCCTGAAGCGCGAGCAGCAGCACGACGGCGCCGACGACCGCCAGCAGAAACGGGCCGAAGTCCCAGCCGAGCCGCACCTTGTGCCCGAGGACAGCGTCGCCGATCAGCAGGCCGAGAAAGGCACCCGCGACGCCGACCGCAACCGTCGGGATGCAACCGATCGCGTGCCTTCCTGGCGTCACCGCGCGGGCGACGAGGCCCGCGACGAGCCCGAAGACGACGATCGAGACGATCCCCACGCGTCGAGCCTACTGAAGGGTGTGACCGGTCACGCAGCCGGGCCCGAAAGGATCGGTCGGCGGCTGAGGGGCGGACCTGCCGAGGAACATGGCGATCGTCGCGGGATTGTCCTCGCTCGGGCTGCCCGTGCCGCTGCCGCCGAGGTCGCCGCCGAGCCGGCAGTGCACCGACGCGGAACTCGACGCGCGGAACTTCACCCACCCGAGCTGAGCGAGTTGTCCGGCCGTCAGGTCGGTGGTCAGCGGCTTCACGAACGACGCACCCGAGAACGGCGTGCGGATGAGCGTCGTGGGTGCTGTGAAGCGCGAGGCGACTGCCTCGAGGACAGCCTGCTGGCGCGCTCCACGCGTGACGTCGGTCTCCGACGGGTCGAGCATGTTCTCGCGGATGCGCGAGTAGATCAGTGCGCGTTCGCCGCTCATGTGCTGCGTGCCCTTTTGGAAACGCCACCCCTGCCACTTGGCACAGCGCGCTTGCGTCGGGTAGGGGCAGTCGAAGCGGTTCGAGCGGATCGGCTTCGGGACGTTCACGTCGATTCCGCCGAGCGCGTCGATCAGATCCTTGAAGGCCGCGAAATTGACGACGACCACGTGATTCACCTCGATTCCGGTGAACGACCGAATCGTCTTGATCGCGAGCGCCGGCCCGCCGTTCTGGAACGCCGCGTTGATCTTCTGCGTCCCGTAGCCGGGGATCGGCACCTGGATGTCGCGCGGAATCGACAGGTAATACAGCCTGTGGTGTGAGGGGTCGGTGCGCAGCAGCAGGATCGAGTCCGAGTGGCGGTCACCGACGCGCCCGCCGATCTGGGAGTTGTCCGTCCCGAGCACGAGGATCGTCGTCGGGTGGGAGATCAGAAGGCCGCTCTGCGACGCGAGGGCGAGCTTCGCGTTCTGGTCGAGCGCCTTGTTGGCCGTCGAGACGCCGCTCGAGAACGAAAGCCAGCTCGCAACGCCCCAGACGACGATCAGGATCAAGAGGACGCCGACCACGAGGGCGACGCGGCGGCCCCAGCGCGGGCGTTTCGTGCGCGTCGCGCCTGGGCCGCGATAGTCCGTGCGTGCCGCGCTGCCGGACACGCCCGCGCTGCCGCCCGCGGATTCGCGGGGGCTGCGTCCCGGGCGCGGCGCTGCCGTCGGAACCTTCCCTCTGGCACGGCCGCCCCGGTAGACGCGATAGGGCTTTTCTTCCCGCGCCATCTGGCGGGTTACGTTACCCACCGGGCGTGAACGCGAATCGTGTCATCGGTGTCGACCTCGGCGGAACGAAGATCCTCGCCGGCGTGCTCGACGCGGACGGCCGGGTGCATGAGACCGTCGAGCGCCCGACCGTCACCACGTCGCAGGCAGCGCTCCTGGACGAGCTTGCGGACGTCGTGGGTGAGCTTCCTCAAAAGGGAGTCGCCGCCGTCGGCTTCGGCATTCCCTCGCGGATCGACCACCGCAACGGCACCGTGCTCGCCGCGGTGAACATCCCGTTGCACGACACACCGTTTCGGGCCGAGATGGAGCGTCGGCTCGGGCTGCCGATCTCGATGGAGAACGATGCGAGTTCGGCGGCTTACGGCGAGTTCGTGCACGGGGCGGGCCGCGGATCGACCGACTTCGTGATGCTCACCCTCGGGACGGGCGTTGGCGGCGGCGTCGTCACCGGCGGGAACCTGCTGCGAGCCTGGACCGAGCTTGGGCACATGGTGATCATCGAGGACGGCGAGCCGTGCCACGGCGCCTGTTCGGGGCGCGGGCACGTCGAGGCGTACTGCTCGGGGCGGGCCGTCGACAAGCTCGCTCGCGGTGTGATCGGCGCAGGCGCGAGCGCGCGCGACCTCGTCGCGCAGCGGCATCCGGCGCTTGCGAGCGTCGGCCACCATCTCGGTGTCGCGATCGGGTCGCTCGTCAACATCTTCGGTGCCGAACGCGTCGTCATCGGTGGAGGCTTCGGCGTCGCCGCCTTCGAGTTCCTACTGCCGGCCGCGCGTCTCGCGGTTCAGACAGAGGCGCTGCCGCCGGCCGGCGCGCAGGTCGAGATCGAGATCGCATCCCTCGGCGCGGACGCGGGGCTGATCGGCGCGGGGCTGCTCGCATTCGAGGCGTTGTCGTAGTGCCGCTCGCGGTCTGCGCGACGCCGATCGGGAACCTCGAGGACATCACGTTGCGGGTGCTCGCTGCGCTCCGCGACGCCGACGTCGTGTTGGCCGAGGACACGCGCCACACCCGGGGTCTGCTGGAGCGTCACGCGATTCGCGCGCGCCTCGTCTCCTACCACGAGCACAACGAGGCGGGGCGCGTGGCGGAGTTCCTGCCGCGGCTCGAGGCCGGAGAGCGGATCGTCCTCGTCAGCGACGCGGGCATGCCGGCCGTCTCCGACCCCGGCGCCCGGCTCGTGCGTGCGGCACTCGACGTGGGCGTCGAGGTGACCGTTCTCCCCGGGCCGTCCGCGGTCGAGACGGCGCTCGTCGCGAGCGGGCTCGCAGGCGGTGGCTTCCAGTTCGTAGGTTTCCTGCCACGTAAAGCGGGCGAGCTCGACGCGCTGTGGAAGGTGCTCGACGCCCGGTCGTCGGCTGGGCCTGTGGTCGCGTTCGAATCGGCGCAGCGCTTACCGGCAACACTGCGGTCACTTGCCGCGTTCGACCCGGCGCGTCCGGTCGCGGTCTGCCGCGAGTTGACGAAGCGCTTCGAGGAGGTCGTCCGCGGGCCGGCCCAGGAGCTCGCCTCGCGCTTCGCCGTCGCGCCGAAGGGTGAGATCACGCTCGTGATCGGACCGGCTGAGGTGGCCGGCGGCGAGCGGGCGGCGGCGCTCGGGGATGTGGCGCTTGCGGCCGTCGCCGAGCTCGTGAGTGCCGGTGCGCCGCGGAAGGCCGCGGCCGAGGTCGTCTCGCGGCTGACCGGCGCGTCGCGCAACCGGCTCTACCGAGGATCTTTGTGACAACTTTGTAATCTCGTTTGACAACGACCGGCACCTGTCCGTACCGTGTCCTGAGCGTTCTCTTCTCAGGCAACGACGTCCAACGCGACGTCCTACGAAGGTGGTGTCATGCGTCGATTTCCCGTTCCGGTCGGGCTGTTTGCAGCCGTCCTCATTGCGCTCGTCGCACTGGTCGTCGTTCCCGCGGCGGGTGCCTGGACATGGCCGAGCGACGGCGCCGTGCTCCAGCCGTACAGCTTCGACCCGGCGCACCCCTATGCCGCCGGCCAGCACCGCGGCATCGACGTCGGCGGCGCCGCGGGGGCGCCGGTCGTGGCGCCGGCTGCCGGCTCCGTCACGTTTTCGGGGACGGTGCCCGGCTCCGGTAAGACGGTGACGGTCACGACGCCGGAAGGGCTCGCTGTCACGTTGACGCACCTCGGCTCGCTGAGCGTGGCGGAGGGCGCGGCGGTCGCCGAGGGCGACGGCGTGGGGACAATCGGCCCAAGTGGCGAGCCCGAGGTGCAGGAGCCCTACCTCCACCTCGGAATTCGGGTCGAGGCAAACGCGCAGGGGTACCTCGACCCACTGTCGCTGCTTCCTGCGCGCCCCGCACCCGTTGCCGCGCCTTCAGCGCCCACGGCGCCTCCCGGCCCGACTGCGCCGTCGCCGGCTGCAGTGCTCACCGCACCTGTGTCGGCGTCTCCGGCCACGGTACCCGCGGCGCCCGCCGCGGCGACTCCCGTTCCGGCTCCGGCGGAAGCCGCGCCCGCCGGTCCCACCGCTCTGCCCGTTCGTGCGGCGGCCGCGCGCGGCGGGGGCGCCCCCGCCGCGTCCTTCCTCATCGTCCGGCACGGCCCCCGGGTGAACGTGGCTGACGTCGCGGCGTCCGGATCGATCGCCCGTCGCGCAGCGGGGTCGGGTGCACCGAGCCGCGCCGGCTCGAGTCGGGCGGCCGCGCCCCGCCTGTTGCCCGCTCCACCGCGCGCGGCCGGGGCACCGCGGGGCACAGTCGTTACGCGCCGGATTTCGGAGGCCCGGCCGCAGGCGACGCCGAGGCAAAGACCTGCACCGGTCGCCGGCGGTCGCGAAGCTCGCGAGCGGTCGCGCGCGGCGGCTCACCCGAGGGCGCAGCGCCCACACGTTTCGGCGGCCGCGCAGCCCGGGAGGGTGCGGGGCGCCGCCCCCGCACGCGTGGGCTTCGCTCCCGTCCCGCCGTTCCTCGCGCTTCTCGCGGTCATTGGTGTGCTCGTCGCCGCCGGCGTCGGCGGCGCGTGTCTCCGAGGAGGCCGCGAACGCGTTCGTATGATGGCTCGCAGTGGAAGCGGCTCCGAAGATCAAGATCCTGGTAGCGCCCGCCTGGCCGTATGCGGCGGGGCATCGTCACCTTGGCCACGTGGCGGGCTTCGGCGTCCCGTCGGACGCTTTCGCGCGTTATCACCGCCTCAAGGGCAACGACGTTCTCATGGTCAGCGGGACGGACGAGCACGGGACGCCGGTGATGGTCGCCGCAGATCGAGAGGGGAAGCCATACGCTGAGATCGCCGACTTCTACAACGCCGAGTTCCGCGAAGACTTTCGCCGGCTCGGGCTCTCCTACGACTGCTTCTCGCGCACGACGACGCAGAATCACGCCGCCGTCACGCAGGACATCTTCAAAACGCTCTACGAGCATGGCGCGATCGTCGAGCGCGAGATGCTCGTCTCGTTCTCGCCGACGACGGGACACACTCTTCCCGACCGCTACATCGAGGGAATCTGCCCGATCTGCGGCTACCCCGAGGCGCGCGGAGACCAGTGCGACAACTGCGGCAACCAACTCGACCCCACCGAGTTGATCGATCCGCGCTCCAAGATCGACGGGGCGACCCCGGAGTTCCGCGAGACGAAGCACCTCTTTCTCGACCTGCCGAAGTTCGCCGATGCCTTGCGAACGTGGATCACGCGCCACGACGACTGGCGGCCGAACGTCAGCAAGTTCTCACTCGGCCTCGTCGATGGGCTGCGGCCGCGTCCGATCACGCGTGACCTCGACTGGGGCGTCACGATCCCGATCCCCGGCTACGCCGACGATCCGAACAAGCGCATCTACGTCTGGTTCGACGCCGTGATCGGCTACCTCTCGGCGAGCATCGAATGGGCGGCGCTCGGCGACGACCCCGACGCCTGGCGCGACTGGTGGCAGAACCCCGACGCGCGCCATGCCTACTTCCAGGGCAAGGACAACATCGTCTTCCACACGGTGATCTGGCCCGCGATGCTCCTCGGGTACGGCAAGGGTGGGGTGGTCGGTGCCGGCTCCGCGCCGCTCGAGCTGCCCGACAACGTCTTCGCGACGGAATACCTGACGATGGAAGGCAAGCAGTTCTCGACGAGCCGCCGGCACTCGATCTTCGTCCGAGACTTCCTCGATCGCTACGACCCCGACCCACTCCGGTACTACCTCGTTGCGGCAGGCCCGGAAACCCAGGACGCCGACTTCACCTGGGCCGAGTTCGTGCGTCGCAATAACGACGAGCTGCTCGCGAACTGGGGGAACCTCGTCAACCGCACCCTGACGAACGCGCACAGGAACTTCGGGGCCGTTCCGGAGCCCGGTGAGCTAACCGACGTCGACCAGACCCTGCTCGACGGAGTCGAAAGCGGCTTCGACACGGTCGGATCGTTCATCGAGGAAGGCCGGTTCCGCGCGGCGCTCGGCGAGGCCATGCGCCTCGCCTCGACGGTGAACCAGTACGTCAGCGACCAGGCGCCGTGGGCGCTCGTGAAGACAGACCGCGGGCGCGCCGCAACGGTGCTCTACGTCTCGTTGCGGGCCGTCGACAATCTGAAGACGATGTTCACACCGTTCCTGCCGCATACCTCGCAGGTCGTGCACGAGCTGCTCGGCTACGACGGCTTCCTCGCCGGCCCGCTCGAGTTCCGCGAGGTCGCTGAGGACGGCGCGACGCACCATATTCTCACGGGCGACTACACGGGTTGGGTCGGAGCCTGGGCGCCGAGTGAGCTCGAGCCCGGCCAGACGCTGCAAGAGCCGCGCCCGCTCTTCAAGAAGCTCGACGACTCGGTGGTCGACCAAGAGCTGCAGCGCATGCGCGACGCCGACGCGTGATCGACACCCACGCGCACCTCGACGACGACGCGGCCGAGGTGATCGACCGAGCGCGCGTCGCCGGCGTTACCCGGATCGTGACTGTCGCGACGTCGCTTGCCGGAGCGCAACGCGCTCTCTCGCTGGCCGATTCGCACGACGGCGTCTATGCCGCGCTCGGCATCCATCCGCACGAGGCTGCAACCTTCGACCTCGCCGGTCTCGCGGAGCTCCGCGCACTGCTCCACCATCCGCGTGTCGTCGCAGTCGGCGAGACGGGCCTCGACTACTTTCGCGACTATGCGCCGGCCGATGCGCAGCAGAGGCTCTTCGACGCCCAACTGGAGCTCGCGCGTGACGCCGGGAAGCCGGTCGTGATCCATACCCGCGCGGCCGACGACGACACCCGCGACCGTCTGCTTGCCCACGACGGCGTCGTGATCCTGCATTGCTTCTCGTCGCCACCGCTGCTCGAGGCCGCGCTCGAACACGGCTGGTACGTGTCGTTCGCGGGCAATGTCACCTACAAGAACGCGTACGACCTGCGCGCGGCAGCCCGGCGTGTGACCGCCGACCGCCTGCTCGCCGAGACCGATAGTCCCTACCTCGCACCGCAAGCCGTGCGTGGCAAGCGCAACGAACCGGCCTTCGTCGCGCACACGTACGCGGCGCTCGCCGAGGCGCGCGCCGCCGATCTCGCGGAGTTGACCGCGCAGGTCGAGGCGAACGCCGATCGGGTGTTCGGACTGTGAGCGTTGCGCCGCGGAAGAGCCTTGGCCAGCATTTCCTCGTCGACGACAACATCCTCGGAGTGATCGGCCGGCTCGCCGAGCTCGCGCCCGGCGATGTCGTGCTCGAGATCGGCCCGGGGCTCGGGACCCTGACGCGGTATCTCGCCGAGCGAGTCGCCCATGTGCACGCCGTGGAGTTCGACCGCAGGCTCGAAGCACATCTGGACGGAATTCCGCGGACGACGATCCACTGGGGTGATGCGATGCACCTCGATCCTGCGACGCTCGAGCCGTCGCCGACAAAGCTCGTCGCAAATCTGCCGTACAACATCGCGACGCCGATCGTCGCCGAGAGCCTGAACGTCGAGCAGCTCGAAGCATGGTGCGTGATGGTGCAGCGGGAGGTCGCCGACCGTTTCTTCGCGGTGCCTTCGACAAAGGCGTACGGGGCCGTCTCGGTGCTCGTGCAACTCGCCGCAGAACGCACCGGGCTTCATCCGGTCTCGCGCGACGTGTTCCGGCCGAAGCCAAATGTCGAGTCGGCGCTCGTCGCGTTCCGCCGCACCGGGCCGGCGGCCGGACCCGCGGTGAAGCGCGTCGTCGAGGCGGCGTTCGCGCATCGGCGCAAGACGCTCGCGAACTCGCTGGCGCTCACCGGGCTCGCATCGCGCGACCAGGCGGCCGAAGCTCTTGCGACGATCGGCCGCGCGGCCAACGCCCGCGCCGAGGAACTCGAGCCCGCCGAGTTTCCGGCGCTCGCGAAGGCGCTCGGTTGATCGCACCGGCACCGGCGAAGATCAACCTCGCGCTCGTCGTCGGACCGCGCCGCGACGACGGCAAGCACGAGGTGCTCACCGTGCTCCAGCGAATCGACCTGGGCGATCGCATCTCGGTCGAGCCGGCCGCCGAGACGAGGATCTCTGGCTTTCCGGGAGACACGCTCGTCCGCGCCGCGCTCGATGCGCTCGCCGCTCCGCACGGCTGGGACGTCCACATCACGAAGAACGTGCCGGTTGCAGCAGGTCTCGGCGGAGGGAGCTCGGACGCCGCGACAGCGTTACACCTTGCGAACGGCCAGCTTGCGCAGCCCCGCACGCCCGCCGAGTTGCACGCGATCGCAGGGGCGCTCGGCTCCGACGTGCCGTTCTTCCTGAGAGACGGTCCGCAGCTTGCCACCGGCGACGGCTCCGAGCTGGAACCGCTCGAGCTCCCTCAGGATTTCGTCGTCGTCGTGGTGGTGCCGCATGGCGTGACGAAATCGTCGACCGCCGAAGTCTACGAGCGGTTCGACGCTCGCGCAGGAGAGCAGGGCTGGCAGGAACGTTTCGCCGCACTCCACGCCTCGCTTGGCAGCATTCGGCATCCGCGTGACCTTGCGGTGCTGCCGCCGAACGACCTCGTGCGCTCACCTCTCGTCGCGGACCTCATGGCCCACGACGCGTTCCGCGCAGATGTGAGCGGCGCCGGCCCAGCCGTCTACGGCCTGTTCCACCGGCGCGCCGACGCGGCGCGCGCCGCCCGCGCGCTCAACCCCATCGCGCAGACCTGGGTCACGCTTCCGGTCTGGCACCGGTAGACGCCAAGGGAAACCCGCCGATCACGGCATGACGGATTCGTCGACGCCGAGACGGTCGAAGATCGTGCTGGCAGCTTTTTCGGCAGCCGCTGCCTCATCCGGGTCGCCGCGGAGCGCGCACAGCTTCGCGAGCGCCCGCAGCGCGAGTCCTGCTTCGTACTCGACCTGGTTTGCCTCAGCGATCTCGAGTGCGCGCTGAAGCGCGACGCGCGCCTGCTCGGTGTCCTCGCCCAGCGTGAAGCTCGTGCCTCGTACACGCTCCAGCAGAGCGAGGAGCGCCGGCGGCATTGCACCGGTGCTCGCGCGCGCAAGCGTCTCGTCAGCCAGCTTGATCGCTTCGCGGGAATCCGCCTGGAAGGCGAGGAGCTCCGCTCGACGCGCCTGCAGTTCCAGCACGAAAGCCGTCGCGCCCATCTCCTCGAGGGCAGCGGCAGCCTCGCTCAGCAGCTCACTCGCTTCCTGATAACGGCCCGCGCGCGCGGCGACGCGACCGAGGTTGCCTCGCGCAACTGCTGCGATCAGGCGTTGCCCCGCGCTGTCGGCAATCCGCACCGCGTCCTTGAACCGCCGCTCGGCATCTGCATATCGACCCTGATCGGATTCGATCTCGCCGACGTTGTTCGTCGTCGTCGCAACGTTGATCACGTCGCCAATCCGTTCACGCAAGCGCCCGCTTCGCTCATAGAGATCACGTGCCTCGTCCCAACGGCCGGCGTAGTACGCCTCGATGCCGAGGTTGTTGAGCACGCTCGCCTGTCCCGCGAGATCGCCGATCTCCTCGTAGATGGGCAGGGCAAGTCCGCGGAACACCTGCCGCTCGGGGCTTCCGCGCAGGGTGTGGATCACGTGACTGAGGTAGTAGGCGTGAGCGAGATTCGGCAGGTCGCCGAGCTCGTTGGCGCGCGTGACGACCGTCGCTGCGAGCTTCAATGCCTCGTCGTAGCTCCCCTGGCGGAACCTGGCCTGGGCGCGGGCGCACGTCAGCTCGACTTCGAGGTGGGCTCGCTCGCCGTCATCGGTGACGGCGGCGAGCGCCTTCTCGCCGCGTGCGTACCAGCGAAGCGCCTCGGAGTAGGCCCCTTGCTCCTCGCGCAGCAGCCCTTCCTTGTGCATCAGAGCGGGTTGATTCGCAGGGCTCGCGAGCCGCCGGGCCTCCGCCAACGCTTCCTTGGCATCAGCGAGGCGACCTGCGCGGCTCGAGACGTCGGCGAGCGCCTCCCAGAGTCGCGCACGCTCGACCCGCTCCGCCCCCAGCGGTTTCGCGACCTCGAGTGCGCGGCGGTAGAACTCGGCGGCTTCCACGTTCGCAAACTTCTCCTGGGCACTCGCTCCGGCGGCGAGCGAGTACCGCCATGTCTTCGCGTGCTCCTTGGCCAGCGAGAAGTGGAGGGAAAGAAGCTCGCCGACCGCGCTTACGTCGTCTGCGTGTCGGCGCTCGTACACCTCACCGATTCGCAGGTGAAGCTCGCGGCGCCGGCGGTACGGCAGTCCCTCGTACGCCGCATCGCGGATCAGCGCGTGCCTGAATCTGAACCCTCCGGCCACATAGGGATCGCGCTCGATGAACTCGGCCAGCCGCTCCCATGCCTCGGAATCTCCCGCGGCGGCGGGGTCGTCCTCGAGCACGTCGGCGATCACCGCTCCGTCAAAGATGACGCCGAGGACTGACGCCCAGCGAAGGAGCGACCGATCAGCGGGCGCGAGCTTGTCGATGCGTGTGCCGACGACCGCGTCGACGGACTCCGGCAAATCCTCGGCGCCGTCGGCCCCGGCGCTCGTGATCAGCTCCTGGAGGAAGAGTGGGTTGCCCCCGGCGCGGCGCACGACGGCCGCGATCTCTGCGTCATCGAGCCGGTCCCCCGCTGCCGCTGCGACAAGCTCGGTCGCGTCGGCGTCGGTCAGCGGTTCGAGGAGGATCGTCAGGGCCGAGACCGGGGGTGTGCCACCCATCGCGACGAAACCTTCCGTGCCCGGACGACGGGTGCAGCAGATCGCCCACGGGCGGCTCATGTTGGTCGATCCAAGGTGGCGCAGGAGCTCGGACGAGGCCTCGTCGATCCAGTGCACATCTTCGAACAAGATGAGCGTTGGCTCCGGGAGCAGCCCGGCGAGCAGCGCCTCGACAGCTCCGTGCAACCGCGCGCGGCGGAATGCCGGCTGAAGCTCGTCGACCTCGATCGTCGACTCGACGTCGATGTCCAGTGGGAGGGCGAGCAACGGAATCCATGGCTCGAGCTCGGGGCGAACGCGTGCGGCAGCGCGGCGAAGCGCCGAGACCTGATCCGCCGGGCTGCTGTCGGGCCTGATTCCGACAAGCCCGCGTAACAGGTCGCGAAACACGAAGTACGGCGTGGTTCGCTCGTATTCGTCGCAGCGTGCGCCGATCCGCGTGAGGTCGGCAGCACCGGCGCGGAACTCCTGCAAGAGCCGCGACTTGCCGACACCGGCGTCGCCGACAAGCTCGAGAACGGTGCCGAAGCCGACACGCACGGGGGCAAGTGCCGCACTCATGACGGCAAGCTCGCGTTGCCGTCCGACCAGCGGCAGCCCCGTCGCCTCCTGCGGAGCCGTGGCGCTACGTTCGATCGCACCGAGCTCGACCACGTGCACCGGCTCCGCGATGCCCTTGAGGCTGAGTGGCTCGTGCTCACGCGTCGCGAAGCGGGTCGCAGAGCGCTCCAGCAACTCGACGGGGACGAGAACCTGCCCCGGCTCGGCGCGGGCCATCAGCCGGGCAGCGAGCGCCGCGGTGCCGCCGAGGATGGTGTACGTCCGACGGAACGATGCGCCGACTTCGCCCGCGAAGACACGTCCGCGACTCGTGCCGATCGAGAGCGGAAGCCGAGTCTGCGCCGAGGCGGCGGCGTGCACGGTGCGGAGCACTCGCTCGACGTCATGCTCGGAGACTCGTGGCGCGCCGGCGACGAGCACGATGCGCGCACCGTCGGAGTCGATGTCGCTCTCGAGGAAGCACACCCCGTGCTCGCGCGCCGCCGACTGCACCACCTCGACGGCCTCGGCGACCGCGGCGGCCGCAGCCGCCGCACCTTCCGCGCGCTCCAGACCGTCGACGCCCGAAAGCCTGATGAACGCGACGACCGCCTGCCGGTGCTCGGGCTCGGAGACGCCTGCTGCCAGGTGATCACGGATGAGTCGCGGCACGCACTCGTCGAGCGCGAAGCTATGAACCGGCACCGGCTCGATCCGCGCGGTGGCGGGCGGTGACGATACGAGCAGGTGTCCGCCGTCTCGCTCTTCGCCGAGAGTTGCCGGAGGGAGCGCTGAGGCCGTAGCGGAGCTGACCATGATCTCGCCGGCCCCAGCGGCCGCCTCCATGCGAACCGTTGTGGTCGCGGCGGGGCCGGCGACGATCAGCTCACGGTGATCGGAACCGGCGAGCATGAAGAGGAACGCACCCGAGTGAATGCCGACATGCATCTTGAGGGTAACCGGACCGGCTGACGTCTGAGGTCGTCCGAGCGCACGCAGTGCCTTCCGCATCTCGAGCGCGGCTCGGGTACCGCGCGCTTCGTGCGCGTCGCCGTCGAAAAAGAGCAGCAACGCGTCACCGCCGAACTTCAGGAGCCCGCCGCCGTAGGCATATGCGACCTCGAGCAATGCCTCGAACGTCGCGTTCATCACCTCGGTCACCTGTTCCGCGCCGGCCTTGCCCTCCGCGGCCAGCTTCTCCGACATTGCGGTGAATCCCGAGATGTCGACGAAGGCCATCGTGCCGTCGATCTCGCGCCAGGTTTCAGCTGGATTCCTGGTCAGCCACTGGATGACGAGCCGGGGAACGTACGGCGTCAAATCGGTATCGATACCGCTTACGGCGCGGGATTCGGCCACTTCCCGAGTATGACCCCGTTGACAACGAACCGGTAGAGGGGGGATAACTAACGGTGGACGGCCGACTGCGGCCGCGGTGAACGGAGAGTGGTATGGGGGAGAGGACGGGCCGAGTCGTGACTTGGCCGACAACCTGGAGTCGCGGTAGGTGCGGACACCGGAGTGTCGTGGCACTGCTCGCCGTGATCGGCGCGTTGGCACTCGTTCCCGCGGCGCTCGGCAGTTCTCTCTCAGGCGCCGTGGCACTCGACCCGCCCGGCTCGATCGACCTGACGGGCGCCGGAGCTCTCGACTGGGCGGTCTGGGGGTATGCAGGCGGCGGAACGAGCACGAGTCTTGCGCCCGACGTGCGCAAGAGTGGCGGCAGCGCGATCAGCAATCTCACGAACATCGACCCTGCCCCGAGCGCGCCGCTGCGCGGGATCGGACAGTTCGCCGGCCCCTTCCTCTTCAGCTGGAGCAACGGCGGCAGCACCACATCCGCGAGCAATGTTCCCGCCGGGTTGCAACACAACGGCGGGCCGCCGCCCGACCCGATCGGTACGAACGTCTCGACGCTCGGCAAGGGCTTCTCCTTCGACGTTCCGGCGGGCACTCAGCTGCGAACGCTTCGCGTCTACGTCGCGACGAACCGAGCCGACGGGACGCTGACTGCGTCACTGAGCGACGGGTCGGCGCCTGCGTTCGTGGACACGCTCCCCGCCGCCATCGACATCCGGTCCGGTATCTACACGATTACCTACGCCGCGGCATCGACCGGCCAGAGTCTCCATGTGTCGTGGGTCGAGTCGGCTGACAACTGCCCGGCTTTCCGCTGCGACAACGCCGCGATCTACGCGGTAGCGCTCTCGACGGCGATCGTCGTGAACACGAGCAGCGACCACGACGACGGGGTCTGCAACGCGGCCGACTGCACGCTGCGCGAGGCGATCAACGCGGCCAACGCAGGTGGCGGCGGCTCGATTGCGTTCGCGATCCCGTCGGACGGCCCGGTCACGATCACGACGACGCTCGCGCCGCTGCCGGCGATCATTGCGCCGGTCGAGATCGACGGCACCACGGAGGGGTCGTCACCCGGTGTGCCGGGGGTGACCATCAACGGCGGCACGATCGGCGGCAACGGACTCGTGCTCGGTCCTGGGTCGGGCGGTTCGACGATCCGCGGGCTGACGATCCAGCGCTTCCGTCAGGTGATCATCGAAGGCCCGCCTGGCCCGGCCGTCGCAGGCATCGTCGTCCAGTCCGATGGCAACACGATCGCGCAGAACTACGTCGGCACCACGTACGACGGGCTGGAGGCAAGCCCGAACGACAACGGGATTCTCGTCACCGGCAGCGGCAACACGATCGGCGGTGTGGGCGCCGGCAACCTCATCTCCGGGAACACGACGTTCGGCGTGCTGATCGACGGTTCGGCCGGAGCGCACGACAATGTGGTCGCGGCGAACCTCGTCGGCACGGACTCGAGTGGCAATCTCGCAATCTCTGACGACACCGGGATCGCGACCGTCAACGGAGCACTGCACACGGTGATCGGCGGAACGACGGCGGCCGACGGCAACGTCGTCTTCGGCGCCCAGACCGGCATCGACATTCAGGGCATCGCGGGAGTGCCGGACAATTCAGAGATTCGCTTCAACAACGTCGGTGTCGGCAAGGACGGGACATCCACGCTGGGGAACTCGTTCGCCTGGGCTCTGGGCGTGAACAAAGCCGACGGCGCCATCGTCGCCGACAACGTCGTCGGGAACGGCGAGAGCGGCCTCGCTCTCGCGAACTCCAACAACCTCATCGTCGTCCGCAACTTCGTCGGCGTCGATCGCTCGGGCGGGAATCAGGGCAACACGAACGAGGGCATCATCCTGCAGCTGGCGAACAGTGCGATTCGTCCGCAGAACGTGCTGCTCGATGGGAACACCGTTCGCTTCAACGGGTCGGCCGGCGTCGTCCTCGACAACGCCGACCGCACGACCGTGACCAGCAACGTTGTGACCGACAACAGCGAAGGGATCAGCGTCAGCGGCAACCAGAACAGGATCGGGCCTGGCAACTCCGTGCTCGACAACTTCGCCAGTGACACCGGCGTGGCGGTGTACGCAGGCCTTGGCAACACGATCACCCAGAACTCGATCGACGGGAACCAGGGACTCGGGATCGATCTGGTTGCCGGCGTCGGCGGCGCCCAAGGCGTCACAGCGAACGATGTCGGCGACTCGGACTCCGGGCCGAACGGCTTCCAGAACTTCCCGGTACTGGCGGGCGCGTCGGCGGACGGCGCGTCGCTCGATGTGACATACGCGCTCGGCTCGCTGCCGAACGCGACCTATACCGTCGAGTTCTTCGCCGTCACGGGCTGCGATCCGAGCGGCAACGGCCAGGGCGCGACCTACATCGGCACCCGGCAGGTGAAGCTCGCGAACGGACCAGGAACGTTCTCGGCGACGCTGACCGGTCCCGACGTTGCCCCCTTGAACAGCGATCAATCGATCACTGCGACCGCAACCGATTCGAACGGCAGCACGTCCGAGTTCTCGGCCTGTGTTCCGGTGACCACGGCGACCGTGCTCGCGAATCTGAACCTCACTGCCGACGAGCCCTCGGTTCCCGCCGGGGCGGCGAACGTGCCGCTCTCCTCCGTACCACCGGCGTTGCTCGGAGCGTTCGCGTTCTCGCCGATCCCGAATAGCCCGATCCCGAACTCGGGTGTCGGTGCGGCGCCGATCCCGAACAGTCCGATCCCGAACTCGCCGATCCCGAACTCCCCGATCCCGAACTCGCCGATCCCGAACTCACCGATCGCGAACTCCGGGCTCGGCGGCATCCCGACGGCACTGCTCTCGAGCGTCCTGCTCTCGTCGATCCCGATCGACTGGAACGCGATCTTCGTCGCACCGGATCCACACGCCGGGGTACCGGTGACCAGTCTGACCCTCGCCGACCTGTTCGCCGACTCGGATGCGCTGGCGCGCTTCAGCAGCCTCAAGCTCGGAGCGCTGCAGTTGCAGAACACATTGCTCCGCGGCGCCCGATTCACGTCGTTCCTGTTCGGCGCGACGAAGTTGAAGTGGATCCCGCCGAACACGCAGGATGCCTGGTGCGTCGAGCTCGGCAGGGCCTCCGGGTGTTCGGACCTCGACGTCAACACCACCACCGTGCTCGGCCTCGACGTCGCGGGGCTGCTCGACGAGGCCGAGATCGCACGGCTCGGCCGGCTCACGGTGGGCGACATCACAGACCCGGGCCCGCCGGTGACGCCGATCCCGAACAGCCCGATTCCGAATAGCCCGATCCCGAACTCACCGATTCCGAACAGCCCGATCCCGAACTCGCCGATCCCGAACTCTTCGCTGTCGCTGACAGCGATCGGGTCGATCCTCGTCGGCGCCCTCTACAATCCGGACGCGGTCGTCGACTGCACGAAGTTCACCTCGACAGCCGTGTGTCTCACGAAGACCCTGGCTCAGGCGTCCGCAGCCGGCGCGATGAAGGCGACCGCGACCTTCGCCGATCTGGCGTTCCCGAAGATCGGTTCGACCGTCTCGCCTCTCGCCGGCATCAACTTCAACGCGTTCTCCGTCGGCCTGATCGGGCTCGAGAACCTCCCGTGGGAGTCGTGGCCGTTTGCCGGCTTCCAGCAGTTCGCCGGTACGGGTGACGTCGTTCACTACCACCTGACCGCGCCGGTGCCCTGCGGCACGACGTACACCCTCCGCGCCGTGCTCCCGAACGGCTTCATCGTCAAGGCCGGCACGAGCGCGCTCGCGATCGGCGTCGGCACGGCGAAGGCTGTCCCCGACCCGGCGCAGGACACTGATGGCGCCACGTGGTCGTCGTTGCCCCTCGCAACCGGCTGCGCGGTCGAAGGAAGCCAGACGGTCCGCCTCGACTTCCAGGCGCTCGCAGGCTTCCATCTCGGCGAGCAGACCTCAATCGCTCGCTTGATCATCGGCACTTCGACAAGTGCGGCGACAAATCAGGCCCCGGTCACAGTGACGCAGAACCTCGAGCCCGACGGGGATCCCGCGACAGCACCGGCGCTCGCTCCGAACACCCTTGCGATCGGGCATATCGCGACCGACGGCGACCTCGACTGGCGCAGCATCTCGACCACCGGGATGGTGCCCGGGACGAAGATCCAGGTCTTCATGCGGCCGCCCGCGGGCACCGACCTCGACCTCTACCTGACCAAGCCGAGCGCGCAGACACTGCTCGCAAGCCCGATCCCGAACAGCCCAATCCCGAACTCACCGATCCCGAACAGCCCATTGCCGGACAACGGCAGCGCGCTGAACACCCCCACGGACAATCCTCAGCCCGAGGGCCTGCAGGACGCGCCGATCCCGAACAGCCAGATCGCGAGCTCTGGCATCACGCGAGGCGCCGGGGTCGAGGTCGCGCAGGTCACCGTGAGCGGGGACGAGAACGGCCCGGTGAAGGTGCTCGTCGACGGCTACAACGGCGACCACAGCAACGACCCGTACACGTTGCGCGTCAAGGTGATCACACCGCCGCAGCTTCCCGCATGTCCCGCGCGTACCTACCCGAATCCGGCGGGTGTCGTCGGGACGCTGCCGCTGACGATTCCCGCCGACACCAAGACCCTGTTCCTCTTCAACTACGGGGCGACAGGGAGCGCCTACGGGCAGGCGGCGGCGACGGCGCTTCGCGATCGGTTGAACGCATTCGTCCTGGCCCACCCGGATCTGAAAGCGGCTCTTCTGCCGGTCGACGGCGATGCAGCAGTTCGCGCCGCCAAGGCTGCGTGGGATGCGAGTCCGTGCGCCCCGGGTGCGGCGAACGACGTCGTCCGCAAGATCAACGCCGTCGTCGCGCGTTACCGCGCAGGGGCTCCCGCGGTCGAGAACATCGTGATCGTCGGCGGAGACGAGCTGGTGCCGATGGCGCGCATCTCCGACCTGACGACCGATGCGAACGAGTCGACCGCGGTGAGCGACCTACTGTTCACAACGAACGGCCTCACGCGCGGCAACGCCCTCTTCGCCTCCGAGTTCCTCGGGAACACCCTCACCGACGACGCCTACACCGCCGGCACGACCATTCCATGGTTCGGGCGCGAGCTCTACCTGCCGCAGGTCGCGGGTGGCCGCCTGGTCGAGACCCCCGCCGAGATCACGCTCCAGCTCGACAGCTACGACACGAGCAACGGCATCCTCGATCCGTCGACCGGCGTCGTCGCGGGTTACGACTTCATGCGGGACGAGGCGACTCACGTGAGCACCGATCTCGGCTCCCGGCGCACGGTTGTCGGAACGAGTCTGGCGCTCGACGCGACGAACCCGCTGCTCACGAGCGGCTTGCCGTTCATCAGCCCGTTCGATTCGTGGGGGAAGGCCGACGTGCAGCCGTACTACGCGACCTCGACGCTGGCGCCGGGGATCCTCTCGGTCAACGGGCATTACAACCACTGGGAGCTCGCGCCCGCGACCACGCCGATCACGAGCGCGACGCTTGTCCCGACGAGCGTCATGCCTGCGTCCGGCAGGCTGGCACACGCCATCCTCTTCACCATGGGATGTCACGCAGGCCTCAACGTCAGCGACCTCCTTCCGTCGACCCCGGACACCGCGGCCCGGTTGCGCGACTGGGCGCAGGCACTCGCCCAGAACGGCGCGGGCGTGTACGTCGCCAACACCGGTTACGGGTATGGCGACTACGACACGATCTCGCTCTCGGAGCGGCTGATGACGCTGTTCTCCCACAACCTCGCCTCCGACGGTTCGATCGGCCGCAAGCTCGTGCTTGCCAAGCAGCAGTATTTCGCGTCGATCGCGAGCTACGACCCGTACGCCGAAAAGGCACTCGCGGAGGCGACCTTCTACGGCCTTCCGTTCTACCGCATCGGTGCAGGCCCCGAGCCTGCAGCTCCGGCGCCTCTGACGCCGACCGCCAGCCCGATCCCGAACGTCGCCGCGGCGTCGCTGTCGCTCTCGTTCACCGGTGCGAACGCACTCGTGCCGCATTCGACCGCGCGCGGGAAGTACTGGTCGGCCGCGGACGGCGGTGTCGAGTACCTGAAGGACCGCCCGATCGAGCCGCGGGTCAGCCAGGAGGTGACTGCCGTCGGCCCCCAGCGAGCACACGGCGTCATGATCAACGGACTTCAAACCCATGACATTGCGGGGAACGTGAATCCGCTGATCGCGACTCCGATGATCGACCTGGCCGCCCACGAGCCGGAGTCGAAGGTGACCGACGCCACTTTCCCGGCCACCTTCGCGAGCCTGAACCACTGGAGCGCCTTTGGCCAGAATCACGACCAACTCGTGGTGGTGCCGGGTCAGACGCGCGACGGCACTACACAGAGGCTTCTCGACCGCGTCGACCTGCAGGTGCTGTATTCGACGAACCCCGATTTCGCGGCGCCGCTCTTCACACAGGTCGGGTCGATCGTCAACGGCGACGGGACGGCGACGCTCTTCGCGCGCACCAGCGACCCTTCCGGCGTCAAGGTCGTCAAGGCCTACTTCACTCAGGGTGGAAGCTCGTGGACGTTCGTGACGCTGACGCCTCAGTCCGGCACGACCGACCTCTACGTCGGCACGGCAACGGGCATCACGGTGCCGAAGCTCGAGTCGGCCTTCCTGGCCGAAGACGGCGCCGGCAACGTCGGCTACACCACCGACAAGGGCTTCCTGTTCATCTCGAAGACCGGGGACGGCCAGGGGCCGCAGATAACGATCGCCGCTCCGATCGACCACGGCGTCTTCTATCTCGGCCAACCCGTTCCGGCGTCGTACAGCTGCTTCGACGACGGCGGCGTCCTGAGCTGCACGAACCCGGTGCCGAACGGACAGAACATCGACACGTCGTCACTCGGGCAGAAGACATTCACCGTCACGGCCATCGACCTCACCGGCAATCACGCGAGCGCAACGGCGACCTACACGGTCGCCTACAAGTTCGCCGGGTTCTTCCAGCCCGTCGACAATCTGCCGGCTTTGAACCTGCTGAACGCCGGCCAGGCTGTTCCTGTCAAGTTCTCGCTCAACGGGAATCAAGGCTTGTCGATCTTCGCGGCCGGCTCGCCGAGCTCGGCTGTGATCGCGTGTGACGCAGCGGCCCCGCTCGACGCTGTCGAGCAAACCGTGACGAACAGCACGAGCGGGCTCACCTACGACGCCGCGTCGGGGCAGTACACCTACGTCTGGAAGACCGACAAGGGCTGGGCGGGATCATGCCGCCAGCTCAAGATCGGCTTGAAGGACGGGACAGTCCGCCGCGCGGACTTCAAGTTCAAGTAGCCGTCTGCGACAAGGGCGTACCGAAAGCCGGAAGCAAGCACGTCGCGAACGTCAAAAGCCCGCTGACCGTTTCGGGTTAGCCTGCGCCCCCCAATCCGTGGCCGAAATGTGGTCTTCCGCGTAGACCGTCGATCGCCGTCGCTGCCGATTGATCCTGCATGACCCTGAACCGGCCCGTCCAGGCGCTCGCCGTAACCGGCGCGCTGACGCTCGCCTTCGGCGCCTGGGTCACGACCGGTCTCGGCGGCGAGCTGACGACGCGAGCCGTCGACGACCTGGCGACTGTCGGCGCGGTCGTCATCGCCGCGTGGCTGTGCGCGCGTGCGGCGCTCCGCGATGAAGGCCGTCTCCGGTTGCATTGGTGGCTGCTCGCCGCCGGATGCACCGCCTGGACGATCGGCGAGGTTCTCTGGGCGGTCTACGACCTCGTTACGGGAGACGTGCCGACGACGTCGTGGGCCGACGTCGCCTATCTCGCCGCCCTGCCGCTGATTGCCGCCGCGTTGCTCGTTCATCCGGCCCTGCGCGTCCGGATGATCGGCCAGGCCCGAGCGTTGCTCGACGGTCTCGTGCTCGCGGCATCGCTCTTCTTCGCAGCGTGGAACCTCATTCTCGAGCCGGTGCGCCAGAGCACGGATCTGACGAGCCTTGCCGGTGTCGTGACGCTTGCATATCCGCTCAGCGACGTCGTGATCATCTTTCTCGTCGTCCTCGTGATTCGCGGAACGACGCGCGGAGCTCGGCTCGATCTGTGGTGGTTGCTCAGTGGGGTGCTGCTGATCGCCGTTTCCGACTCGACCTACTCCTATCTCACCCACGTCCGCAGCTTCTCGACCGGCGGGGTCATCGATGCCGGCTGGTTCGCCGGCTACCTCGCGATCGCCGTCGGCGCGATGTGCGCTCGGTCACACGCCGGCGCTTCGCTCGCCGCAAGCTCGTCGTCGAGGCCGACGCGTGCAGGGATCCTCGTGCCGTTCCTTGCGATCTTCGGCGCGCTTGCGCTTCTCGCAGCACGGATCGAGACGGGCCATCGTCTTGACAACGTCTCGCTCGTCGTTGCATTCGCAGTCGTCGGTCTCGTGCTCCTGCGGCAGTTGCTACTCGTCATCCACCTGCTCGGCCCGGCCGAGAGTGACCGCGGTCTCCCGTTGGGTCAGCCGCAATGATCGTCTCCCGCACCGCGGGGCGTGACCCTGACGCACTCCTCGTTGCAGTCCTTTCGCTAACGGCGACCGCCGTCGCGGTGTGGGACCTCCTGCTGCTCGCATTTGCGGTTCGCTGAGCGGCGATTCCGCCTCGTTTCAGCGTGGTACCGTTGGCTCGAGATGTACGGTGCGACCGCGATCGAGCACGGGTCAACGCGCCCGGGGCGCTGGCTGCGCGAGCGGCGCCTGCGCCTCACGCTCTGGATCACCCTCGTCGAGGGTCTTCTCTATCTCGTCCACGTCCTCCAATGGTGGGAAGCGGTCGTTCTGGCCGTGGTCGGCGTCGGCTTCTGGTGGTATGCCGGGCGCAGTAGCCGTTCCGACCTGATCCGCCCGGCGAGTTGGATCTTCGCCGCCTCGCAACTACTCGTCCTGTGCGTGCCGCTCGGGCTCGCGATCCTCAAGGCGATCGCGATCGGCGTGATCGCGATCTTTGCGATCGTCGCACTGTTCTTCCTCTTCAAAGAACACCGGTAACCGGCGCCTATACTCGCCGCACTGTGGGGCGTAGCCAAGCGGTAAGGCAGCGGGTTTTGGTCCCGCGATCCCAGGTTCGAATCCTGGCGCCCCAGCCATTCTGAGAGCCCCGATGACCACCGACCCGTCTATCGCAGCCGTCGTCATGGCCGGAGGGCTCGGCACCCGCATGCGCTCCGCGGTGCCCAAGCACTTCCACCCGATCCTCGGGCGGCGCATGGTCGACTGGGTGCTCGAGGCGGGCCGCGAGACCGGCGCCGCGCCGCTTGTCGTCGTCGCGTCACCGGCGGGCGCCGACGAGTTCGCGGGCGCCGGCGTTGACGTCGTCATTCAGGACCCGCCACTCGGAACGGGCGACGCGGTCCGTACGGCGCAGGCTGCGCTTGCCTCACATCACGGCGACGTGCTTGTCCTCTCGGGCGACACGCCTCTGCTCACCTCGAACCTCCTGCTCGATCTCGTCGCGACGCACCGGCGGGAGGCGGCCGCCGCCACCATTTTGAGTGCGGAGCCGCCGGACGCTCGCATGTACGGCCGCATCGTTCGCGACGCGGACGGGGCTGTGCTGCGGGTCGCGGAGGGCATCGACGCGACGCCCGAGGAGCAGGCAATCCGCGAGATCAACTCGTCCATCTACGTGTTCCGAAGCGAAGCCCTTTGGCCCGCGCTCGAGCAACTCCAGCCGAAGAACGCGCAGGGCGAGCTGTACCTCACCGACGTGATCGAGATCCTCGTCGGTGCAGGGCAGAAGGTCGCGGCGCATATCGCAGCCGACTCGAGGGAGACCGATGGCGTGAACACGCGCGTCGAGCTCGCCGAAGCCGCGGCGGTGCTGCGCGACCGCATCAACGACGCGCACATGCTCGCGGGTGTCACGATCGTAGATCCGCGAACGACGTGGATCGAGCCGACGGTGACGATCGATGCGGATGCGACCATCCAGCCGTTCGTGATCCTGAGAGGCGCGACGCGCGTTGCAGCGGACGCGGAGATCGGCGCGAACACCGTCGCGATCGACGCTCACATCGGCACCCGGGCGACGATCGGCCCCTTCTGTTACCTTCGCCCCGGAACGGTCCTCGGCGAGTCTTCCAAGGCGGGCACCTTCGTGGAGATCAAGAACTCTCGGATCGGCGACCGCACAAAGGTCCCGCATCTGTCCTACATCGGCGATGCGGAGATCGGCGACGACACGAACATCGGCGCCGGCGCGATCACCGCCAACTTCCCGCACAAGCCTGGCGAGCCGAAGGGCCGGACGACGATCGGGAGCAACGTCAGGACCGCGATCCACAATGGCTTCATTGCGCCGGTGGAGATCGGAGACGGGGCTTGGATCGCCGCGGGATCGGTGATAACGAAGGACGTCCCCTCGGATGCACTTGGGATTGCACGCTCGCGTCAAGAGAACAAGGAGGGATATGCAGCCCGGCAGCGCGGCGACTGAGCTTGCCCTTCCCGGACTCGAATCGTCCGAGCCCGTGACCCAGCCGTCGCCAGGGCACTGGTTGGAGCGTGGCCCGCAGAAGCGGCTCATGGTCTTCGCCGGGCGCTCGCATCCCGAGCTTGCGCGGCGGATCGTCGAGCCGCTCGGCGTCGAGCTCGGCGAGATCGAGCTACACACGTTCGGGAACGGCGAGACCTACATCCGCTACTGCGAGTCGATTCGCGGCGCCGACATCTTCCTCGTGCAGACGGGCTGCGAGCCGGTCGACCAGAACCTGATGGAGCTACTGCTGATGATCCAGGCGGCGAAGCTCGCATCCGCCAAGCGCATCACAGCCGTCATCCCGTGGTTCCCGTACGCGCGCCAGGACAGGAAGGCGAAGCCGCGCGAGCCGATCTCGGCGCGCCTCGTCGCCGACATGCTGCAGCTCGCGGGCGCCGACCGTGTTCTCACGATGGACCTGCACGCCGGCCAGATTCAGGGCTTCTTCCAGATCCCCGTCGATCACATGACGAGCCTGCCGCTCTTTGCGCGCCACTTCCGCGATCTCGGCCTGACGGGGGAGGGCGTCGTCTCCGTCGCGCCCGACGCGGGCCGCGCGAAGCACGCGGTTCGCTTTGCCGAGATGATCGATGCCGACTTCGCGATCATGCACAAGGCGCGTCCGGCGCACGACGTCGTGTCGGTCACCGAGGTGACGGGACGCGTCCGCGGCAAGGTCGCGATCATCGGCGACGACATCACGACGACCGGAGGGACCCTCATCGCCGGCGCCGAGGCCCTGCAGGAGCACGGGGCCACCGACGTCTGGGTTTTCGTCACCCATGCGCTGATCTCGAAGGAGGGTCTCCAGCGGCTGAGCGAGGCCGGCTTCGCCGGCATCGTCGTCACCGACACGGTGCCGATCGATCCGATCTCCAAGCCCGCCAACATGACGGTGCTCACCGTTGCGCCGCTGCTCGCCGAGACGATCATGAACGTCTTCGCCGACGATTCCGTTTCGGCGATCTTCGGCGGCGAAAACCAGCTCTTCTAGGGAGAACGGCTCAGCCAAACGGCTGAGCCGTTCTTTCTACCTGGAACTTCTACGCGTAAAGGCTTCGCCGCCATGCTCTTGGAAGTGACTCCACCTTTGCTCCAAGCGTGGCTTGACCAGTTGGGTGACAGACAGGCGGCGTCACTTACGGAGGATCGGTTCCCTAGTCTCCTTGACTCATTCATGCCGGAAGGCTTCGGGATGTACGTTCACAAGGGATCTGAGATCGTGAGGGATGGCGACTCGGACGTCCGAGTGAATTTGACGGCCCAACTGCAACCGAGTGTGTTTGAGCCGTTCGAGAGACTCGGGACCACACACACAGGCCCGCTCCAACGATCGTTCTCGACACGGGACAGAACAGCTCATCACGTCGTGATGCGACTTCCCGAAGGTTGGACAGACCAAGGCCGCGGGCGCTCAGTCATCGTGAAGTCCACGAGCCTTTACAGAAACCTCGGGATCGAGTCGGTCAGTCTTCAGGCTGTGGATACAGGAATCTACGCATGGGCCGCGCTGATCAATGCGGATCTAGCTCGCAGTGGTCGGCGTGGTGCCACCGTGCGGCGTCGCTCAGTCGCTTGAACTAGTCGACGGCCCCCGCGACGTCTAGACGTCGCGGCCGACTCGACCTCGAGCCGTTCAGCGCACTGTCGACGAACTCGCCGATCCGCTCGACCGCGACGACGGCGAGAGAACCCGGTAGGGGATCGGCTTCCTACCTGCCGCCGCGGCGCTGGTGCTTGTGCCGCTGCCGCTGCTCGATCTTCGACACCAACTGCGACGACGGCGGCAGCGGTGAGCCGGGCGAGCGTCGTGATCTATTCGTGCTGCTGGCCGTCGTGAGCTTTACGGGCGGCATCCGGGCTAGGCACGTCGAGCGGCCGCTCGGGCGAACCAGCAGCGTCTCGCGCGTCGGCGGCTGATTCCCGCACTTCGGCAGCGGCTTCACGCTCGTCGGCGCTGACTTCACGCGCGTCGGCGCTCACCTCGCGCGCGTCCGCGTCCGCTTGACGCTCGTCGGCGCTGACTTCACGCGCGTCAGCGTCCGCTTGACGAGCGTCAGCCTTCACGTCTCGCGAATCGGCTTTGACGCCACGCGCATCCCCGATGATCTCGCGCATATCGTCGTCCGCTCTCCGTGCGTCCGCAATCGCTTCCCGAGCATCGGCGCTTGCTTCCCGAGCATCGGCGGTCACGTCTCGCGAATCGGCTTCAGCGCCACGCGCATTGACGATGAGCTCGCGGATATCGGTGTTCGCTCTCCGTACGTCGTCAATAGCCTCGCGCACGTCGGCCTCAGCGTCTCGTGCGTCGGCTCTGAGCTTCTGCGCGTCATCATCCTCGCTAGTGCGCTCGGGGCGACTCTCATCGTCTGCCAAGGCTTTTCACATCCTTCCGTCTTCGCTTCCGCCCTCAACGGGACGCTAATCGTCGTGGGCTTTGAGCGCAACTGGCGCGCGGGCGGCTGCGCTCTGCGAGCCGTTCAGGCGGGGCGACGAGAACAGTTCACTCGTAAGACTTTTCCTAGCGACCTAAGTGCCGGTAGCGAACACTGGCCTACAGCGGCTCGACCTCGAGCACGCCGTGGGTTGGCGCGTCGAGAAACTCCTCGGCGACCGGCAGACTCACGCCGGCCCGCACCAGGAGCCGCCGGTTGCCGTCAGCGCGGATCTCGTCGCCCGCCTGCAGACTCGGGTCGCTCGTCTCGTACTCGCCGGCATCGTCACCGTCGGCCAACCGGAGCAGGATCCGTCCCGTTGCCCTTGATCGCGCCGGTGGCGATGCCGATCGCTATGAGTGCGCCGACAGCTGCCGCTCCAAGGGCCACCTTGTACTCGAGTGCCAACGACCAAACCCGGCGGAACATCCGCCGAATCTACACCCGTTCTTCCAGGACGATCAACGAGTCACGATCTTTGAGGAACGCTGCTGAATCGCCTCTGCCTCGACTCGCCGCGATCTCTCATCGCGAGCCAGCAGCCGACATCTAAAAAGGACGGCCTCCTTGGCTTTCGACCCCCGAGGGGGGTGATTGCAGGTGCGCGTCGGAGGGGGTGGGTGGGGCTGCCGACTGGCCGACGCCTGCCAGTAGGCCAGCACTCGGCGCGCACCGCCGTACTGCGTCCGAGGCGTCGCCCATCTTCGACAACGACCACTACACGATCTACGTCGCCTGCCTGAAAACGACCTGATAACACGCGACGCAGAGCCCGTCCGTGACGCAGCGGGCGGGCTCGGTCGCCTCTTCCGCACAACCAGCTCGTCACACCACCTCCGCGCTTACCTCCCCCGCGCGTCTTCTTGCATTGATACCGCGCCGCATGGCAACCGACAACCACGTTGCCGCCGGCATCGGGTCGCTCCAGGCAAAGACCGTCGGAGTTGACCCGAGCCACGACTTCAGCCACGGCCAGAAGCGAATCTCGCCGCGGCGCCGGAGGTAGAGGTATGCACGGATTTCCTGTGAAAGCAAGACGCACCGTTTTCCGACGGTGTAACCGGCAGCTTGCGCGACGGGAAGACCAAGCGCGTCGAGGTAGGCCATCGGCGCGACGTCGACGCCACAGTGAGCCGCGAAGCCGATGTACCACCACGGTCGGGCGTTCACTTCGAGCAGCTTGTGCCTGCCGTCGCGCTGATCGAGCTTGAACTCGGCGCTGAAGATTCCGCGGTAGTCGATTCCCCGCAAGAGCCTCGTCACGCTGTCGATCGCGTCGGCGACGGTATCCGGCGCGACGCTGACCGTGAGGGTGCTGTTCCCGAAATCGGGCGGAAACATTCGCAGCCGCTGCCGGGCCAGTGTCGCGCTCACGGTGCCCGCGGCGTCGACGAAGCCGTCCACGAAGATATGCAGCGTCGGCGAGCCTGGGATGTACTCCTGGACCACGGCCTCGAGGCCCGCTTCCGCGATCTTGTCGTACGCCTCGTGCGCCTCCTCCAGGGACTCGTAGCTAAATGCCTTGCGTTGAAACAGGTCGGCGAATTGCTGAGAATGCCGGGGCTTGAGGAAGGTTCCGCCGAGATCGATATCCGCGAGATCGCCTCGGTCCTCGATGAAGACGGTCGCCGGATGCGGAACCTCAAGACGGATCAGGGTCTGTGCGAACAGCCATTTGTCGACCAGGAGATTGAGCACGTGCTGTGACGGCACGGAGGCATGCAAGTGCTCGCGACTCTCGGCTGGAAGACGAGAGATCGCGGTTACCCACAGATCCGAGCAGCCGATCAGGACGGCCTCGCCGATCCCGCTGCGCTCGAGACGGGCGTGAAGCGCAATCGGGTCATCCGACTCCGGAATGTCGAGCCACCGGCCTCGAACCCATCTCGAGCGACCCGCCAGATCTCCGGGCCGGCATGCGAGATACGGCTTGTGACCCGCCGCACCGAGTGCGCGCACGACGCCGAGCGCCGTGATGCCGGAGCCGAGAACGACAACGGGACAGTTCGGGCTCACAGATGCATGCTCGTCTTCAGACGGGGATCGAGGGTGAGCGAGACGCATCGGCAGGTCGAGTGAGCGGTATCACACCGGAACGTAACAACACGCGGAGGCTTCGAGGACCGTTCGCGCTGCGCACGCAGGAAATGGGATCGCATCGATTACAGCGGGCTCCTCAGGTCTTGACCCGCTTGCCCGGGTTGGTCAGGCGGCGAGAGAGTGAAAGCCGAACCGCTCGTGCGGCACGGCGTGTGAGGTCGTAGAGGAGCGGTCGATCATCGAGAGCGAGCTCGGCCCAGATTTTCACGCCGCGGTAGGAGCTCAACCAGTCTCGAAGACTGAGCTCGCCGCTTCGGTTGTAGTCGACGAATGCTCTGACATCGCCTGCCAGGGTGACCCACTTCCCGTCCGTTGCAGCGCTCGGGGTGGGAGTGGGATGGAGACCGAGCAGGTCTGAATACATGAGAAACGGGAGGTCGACACCACTCATTCGAAACGCCTCGTGCCAGGCCGGGAGTCGGCCGTTGATCTCGTGGATCAGCCGCCGGCCGCTCGTGGCCTCTGTCTTGAAGCATACGCTGGCGATACCGACGTAGTCGAGCGCCTCGAGCGCGTGCCTGCCCGCGTGTTCCAGCTCGGAGTCGTGGACAACTCGAAGGAATACCCCGACGCCGCCGTGGATCGGGAGAACGCGGAGCTTTTGCACAGTGAGGAACGCGAGCTCCCCTCGATCTGGCGACCGGTATGAGCAATAGCTGAAGTGCTCGCTGTCATCCGATTCGATGAACTCCTGAACGACGAGCCTGTCGCTCGTGTGCTCGAGCGTCTTCCATTGAGCGATCAGTGATGCTGCATCCTCGGCCTTGACGATCTTGGTGCCGCGCGTTCGCCAGCGAGACGACAGGTTCGGCTTGAGCACGACCGGATATCGGATCAGTCGCGACAACGCCTCGACCTCGCTCAGACTCGCCGGGACGCCTGTCTTCGGTATCGGAAGTGCGTGATGCTCGGCAAATCGGGCGAACAGAGCCTTGTCGGTGACGGTAGCGACCTGTTCCACGCTCGGAACGTGAAAGAGAAACGCCTGCGAAAGCCGTTCTTGATGACGCGCGACGAGTGTCAGATACGTGTCGGAGGTGAAGAACAGCACCGGCGGAGTCGCAAACCTTCGCGCCGACAGGAGTAACGCGTCGATCAGCGACTCTTCACTCGCGTCGTCCGGCTCCAGTCGAAGCTCTGCTGCATGCCGCGAATGCAAGACCAGGTCATCTGGCCCGTCGGGGACAACGTGCGCTCTGATCCCTCGACGGCCGAGGCTCCGAACGACGGCGACGGCGTTGATGCCTCCACCCAGGACAACGGCGGCGGGCATCGCCGAACCCTTCACGTCGTCTCCGCGCCATCTCCGCACGAGCCGAGACTACGTCGTCGGGGGTCGGCACCCCCGTCACCGCTGGCGGAGAGCCAGTTCCTCTCGTCAGCTACCGGTCAGCGAGAAGCGGTCGAGCTTCGGCGGCGATCCGACGCGGACTTCGTTGCCGTCCGGGTCGAAGATCGAAAAGATGCGCATGCCGAAGTTGCTCGCCCGCGGCCGCTCGATCCGACCGGGTGCCGCCGCTTTGCCGGCCCATTCCGCATACGCGACGTCGGCATCATCGACGTAGACGAAGCAGAATCCGGCGGGGCGCTCGCCGAGCGCCGGGCCGGCGACATGAATCTCGACGCCGTCGCGCACGAGAATCAAATAGTCCCACTCCTCTCCCGGGGCGCCGCGATTCTCGAATCCGAGGCCCTCGTAGAAGGCGAGCGTCGCCAGGATGTCGCTGCTCGTGAGGACGGGGACGGCGCGGCTCGCCATGCGGCGACTCTAACCGCGCGCCAGACCTCGAGTTTGGCGGGCCAATTCTCGGTCGAATCGCTCGATTTGGGTGCTACCCTGGCACGAGCGATGTCGTAGGTGAGTTGCATCGTGCGTCCCCCGGCCGCAAAACCCATTCGGCCGGCGGATATTCCTCCCACACACCTTGCGGGCTGGAGCTGGTTTCGGTCGGTCCATTCTCGGTCGGCCACCACCCCAAACCGCGGAGGAACCGTGCGTGACGCACAGAGTGAGTCGCCCATCGGCAGCCGTGCGGGCGCCGGTCAGCATCTCCGCGTGCTGATCGCGAACGAGCGACAGGATCGGCTCGCTGTCCTTGCCAACGTCATCTCGGGTCTCGGACATGAGGTCGTCGCACGAGAGACATCGGTTGACGACGTTGGCCCGGCGACCGCAAGAGAGCGGCCGGATCTCGCCATCGTCGGGCTCGGAGTGAGTCCGGTGCACGCGCTCGAGCTGATCTCGCGGATCGTGCGAGAAGCCTTCTGCCCCGTTATCGCGGTCACGCACACACACGATCCCGGCTGGGTGAATGAGGTTGCGAGCTGTGGGGTCTATGCCTACGTCTTCGAGGACAGCGCCGACGAGTTGCAAGGGGCGATGGAGGTCACTCTGAGGCGCTTCGCCGACTTCGCGACGCTGCAAGGAGCATTCGAGCGCGGGAATGCCGAGGCGAAGCGGGAGCACGACGTCATGCGGCTCCGGCAACGAGACGCGCTCGCCCTGCACGACGAGGTTGTCCAGGGGCTCACGGTTGCGCAACTCGCGCTTCACCTCGACGACACGGAACAGTCGCGCGACGCACTCGAGATCGCCCTCGTGCAGGCAAAGGCTCTCGTCGCGCGCGCGGTCGACGAGCTCACCGCCGCCGGCGCGTCCTATGAGGAGCTCGTCAGAGACGCAGCGGGACACGAACGCGGTGATTGATCCCGCTGCCATCTCCGTAGACGACGGTATCGGTGTCCTGATCTGTGACGACCTCGACGCCATGCGAACGTTGCTGCGCGTCGTCATTCAGCTTCGACCGGGCCTCAGGGTCGCGGGCGAAGCGCGGGACGGGAACGAAGCAATCGCCGAAGCCGAGCGTCTCCAGCCCGACGTGATTCTCCTCGACCTCGCGATGCCGAAACTCACCGGCTTCGCCGCGCTGCCCCGTATTCGCGAGGTCGCGCCCGACGCACGCGTCATCGTGCTCTCGGGCTTCGTGTCCTCGACGACGTCTGCCCGAGTCCTCGCGCTCGGGGCTGCCCGGTTCATCGAGAAGGGCGCGACGCCCGACGAGATCGCTTCGGCGATCGAGGAGGTCTCGGCGGCGGATCGAACGACGGGGACGCTCGGGTAGGACATGGAGCCGCTCGCGAACACGCACCCGGCGCGGCGCGGCGACGACGAGAAGACGACGGCCGGCGCGCTCCGGTTCGGAGAGGCCCTCCGGCTCGGCGACGCGAAGTTGGCGGAGAGCGTGGCCGAGTCCCTGATCGCGTCAGGTTCAAGTGCTGCGACCGTGCACGCGCGCGTGATCGCGCCGGCGATGTGGTCGATCGGGGAGTCGTGGGAGCGCGGGCAGATCTCCGTTGCCGATGAGCATCTCGCGACCGCAATCAGCCACAACGTCCTCGCCCGGCTCTTTCCCCATCTCCTGCAGACGACGATCATCAAACGCGAACGCGTGATGCTTGCGGCGGCGCATGGCGAGCACCACGTGTTGGGTCTGCGAATGGTCGCGGACATACTCGAGGGCGCCGGCTTCGACGTGATCTATCTCGGTGCCGACCTGCCGCTTGAATCTCTGCTCGAAGCGTGTCGAAAGCATCATCCGGCGGTGCTGGGGCTCACGGCGAGCATGCCGCTGAACGTTCCGACGCTCCTCGACGAGCTGGTGGAGGTCTCGCGACTTGCGGAGCCTCCTCTCATGATGGTCGGCGGTCGAGCCTTGCCGCCCTCGGTCGCCGCAGGCCTCAAGGTTCCGTTCGTCGTCTCGGCAGACCAGGCGGTGCATGTCGTCGAGGAGCTGCTTGCACAAGGCTCGCAAGGGCCACCGCTCGACGAGGCGCTCTTGCAGCGCATTCCGCATGGGCGCGGCGCGATCGCCGGCGAAGCCGAGATCGGCACGATCGCCGATCATTTCTCGGAGACCGCGCTCGCGTCCGCCGACACGGCACGCGAGGCGGCACGACGCGCCGCAGCGATGGAGCAACTCGCGCTTCGCGATTCGCTGACCGGCATGTGGAACCGTCGTGCCTACGACGATCGCCTGGCCGAACTCGTGGACGAAGGGGCCGAAATCACAGTGCTGATGGTCGACGTCGACCACTTCAAGACCGTGAACGACACGTACGGCCACGATGTCGGCGATGCGACGCTCTGCAGAGTTGCGAGGTCGATCGCGCAGGGCATTCGCCCGAGCGACTTCGCCGCTCGCTATGGAGGCGACGAGTTCATCGTGCTGCTCCCCGGAGCGACCGCCGGCGACGCGGCGGTGGTAGCGGAGAGGGTGCGGAAAGGCGTGTCCGATGGGCCGGCCGATCCGCCGCTGACCGTCAGCATCGGCCTCGCACGGTTCTCGGGCGAGAAGCGGTTGACGGGACTTGCCGTCGACCAGGCGCTGTATCAGGCGAAAGCGGCCGGGCGTAACCAGGTTGCGGTCGCCGGTAACTGACCATGTACGTCTCGGTCTCACGACTCCGCATCGACCCCGGCCTCGCGGGCGAGCTCGTCGCGGCGTTCCGAGCTCGCGCTCGTCTCGTCGAGTCGCACGAAGGCTTCATCGATCTGCAGGTCTGGCAGGCCGACGGCGACAACGGTGAGATCTTGATGGTCAGCCGTTGGCAGTCGCGGGAGTCGTTCACGCGCTACATGAAGAGCGCGGATCACTCAACGTCGCACCGGCGAATCACCCCCGCACTGAAGGACGCAATTCGGCTTGAGCGGCTCGAGCACCTGTCGGGCTACGAAGTTGTCGCCGAGTGAGCCGGCCGAGTGGCGCGTCGGCGCCCACGACCGCGCAGCTTGCAGACGGATCCGTGATCGATCTCGAGCCGATCGCACGCGAGATCTGCGCGCAATTCTACGACCGCTATCCGCACGAGCTCGAGCGCTCGGGCGACGTCGGGACGGAATGGTGCCGCCACGACAATCAGTACCTGCTTGCATGGGCAATCCAGGACGCGCGCGACGGCACCGTGCTCCTGGTCGAACAGGCGGTGTGGCTCGCCGGCGTGCTGGAGACGCGGGGCTTCCCGGTGGAGCAGCTGATCGGCAACCTGCAGATCGCAGCCGAGATCGCCCGCAGCCTCTCCGAGCTCCGGGACCTCGCGGAGCCGTCAGCCGATGCATTGCTTCTCGCTGCTGCCGCGTGCCGCCCCTGACGTCAGCGGCGGGTGGTACACCATCCTCGTGAGTTCCGCCGCCGCCGGGGATCGGCCCTCCTGACGCCCTGAAAGCCCTTGCGGTCATCGCGGTGCTCGTGGTCGCTTTCTGGGCGTGGACACGTCACGAGCGGTCGGTGACCGAGCACAAGCTGGCGGCCGTGGCCCACGTGCTCGCCGGACGCAGCGTGGGGGTGAAGTGCCAGGGGTTTTGGGGTGCGATGCTCGACATCAACGGCCGCTCGGGCGAGGTGCAGTTCCCCGTCGGCCGCCCGCCCGATCACATGTTCCTTACGCGCGGCGTCTGCGGCCGCCTGAGCGCCTTCATGGGCGCGCGGCAGCATCGTGGCCTCGACTGCCTCGAGACGGTCGACTGGGCGCACTGGTCGCTCGAGGCGAACTACAACGAGCCGTGCGAGCGCCACGCGCGCGGCGACGCCGAGGCGATCAACACGCTCGCGCACGAATCGATGCACCTCCGTGGTATCACCGGTGAGGCGCAGGCGCAGTGCGACGCGATCCAGGCGGACGCATGGACGGTCGAGCGTCTCGGCGGGACCGCCGCCGAAGGTGCAGCGGTTGCCGACTACATCCTGGCGCTGCAGCCGGCGCTTCCCTCCGAGTACCAATCGGGTGAGTGTCGCTCGGGCGGCGCGCTCGATGTCGCGCCCGGAACCGCGGCATTCCCGTCGGAGTCGCCCCCGGTCGTACCGCCGATGTAGTTCTCCGCCGCTACAATCCCCGGCCGTGGCGGGAGAGCGTGTCAAATTGGTGGTCCAGAACCGTGCCGTCCTCGGCTCGGCCGAGTCACGGCGCCTGCGCCGCCAGGGCCTGATCCCGGGCGTCCTGTACGGCCGCGAGGAGCCGGTCGCGATCTCGATCCCGGAGCGCGACCTGCGTAGCGCCCTGACCACGCGCGGTGGCCTGAACGCCGTGCTCGACGTCGTCGTCGACGGTGGCAAGACGCATTCGTCGGTGCTCAAGGAGTACCAGCAGGACAAGATTCGCGGCCACATCACGCACGTCGACCTCCAGGAAGTGCGTCTCGACCAGCCGATTCATGCGACCGTGCCCGTCACGTTGCACGGCGAGCCCGCCGGCGTGAAGGAAGGCGGCGTGCTGACGCAGGTGACGAGCGAAGTCAACGTCGAGGCGCTCCCGATGGAAGTGCCCGAGCACCTCGAGGCCGACATCTCGGAGATGCAGATCGGCGACACGCTCCGGTTGTCGGCGGTCAAGCTGCCTGACGGCGTCACGCTGCTCGACGACCCCGACGAGGTCGTGCTCGCGTCCGTCACCCAGCCGCGCACCGAGGACGAGCCCGAGACGACGCCCGAGGCCGGGGCAGAGGGCGAAGAGGCCGCCGCCGAGGGCGACGACGCCGCCTCGGACGACGCGTCTGACGCGGACGCGGACGCGCCCGCAGACGGCGCCGCCGCCACCGAGGAGTAGTTCGTGCGCCTGTGGCCGCGTCGCCACGGCACCTCGCTCGATCTGCTTGTCGCGGGACTCGGCAATCCCGGCCGGGAGTACGCACGCAACCGGCACAACGTCGGCTGGCTCGTGCTGGACGAGCTCGCACGCCGGCACGACGGCGCATGGCGCGGCAAGTTCCACGGCCAGCTCGCCGAGATCCGGATCGATGGCCACAAGGTGGCCCTGTTGAAGCCCGAGACGTACATGAACGAGTCCGGGCGCGCCGTCAGCGATGCGATGCGCTTCTTCAAGGTCGAGCCGGATTCGGTGCTCGTCGTGCACGACGAAAGCGACCTCCCGGTCGGGCGGCTGCAGGCGCGCGTCGGGGGAGGCCTTGCAGGCCACAACGGCCTGCGTTCGATCGCGCAGCACCTCGGGACGCCCGAGTTCCTCCGGTTGCGCGTCGGTGTCGGCCGCCCGGAGCGCGGCGACCCGCGCCCCCTCGCCGACTACGTGCTGGCCGACTTCGAGCCACACGAGGATCCCGACCGGATCGTCGGGGCGGCCGCCGACGCGGTCGAGACGCTCGATGCCGAGGGTCTCGAAGCCGCGCAGCGCGCGATCAACGGCAAGCGCTCGTAACAACCCGCACCCGAGTCTCGACACGCCCGCCTGCCGCGGAATCGCCCATGAGCAGGCGATTCACGTGGCCGGCCCCAGCGCGCCGACCGAGCGTGGCCTACCCCTTTTGGGGGATGCCCGCTCCCCGGTCCGGGGGGTGGCCGGGCGAGGAGCGCCCTGCTCAAGTGTGCGCAGCCAACGACGGCGCGGCCGCCTCTCCTTGCGTGCCGCCTCTGCCGAAGGGAGCCCTTTCCTTTGTCTAACCGCATTCGCTTTGCGCTGCTCACGTTCGTCGTTCTCGCCCTCCTGCTCGCGCGGGTCGGCGGCGCCCTCGGGGCGTCGCTCAAGCGCGCCCGGGTCAGCCACGCGACCGCCGTCGCGCACCAGCAGGCCCGGATCGTCCGCTTCGCCCGGCGGTTTCTCGGCGTCCCTTATGTCTACGGGGGTGCCTCTCCGAGCACCGGGTTCGACTGCTCCGGGTTCACGCGGTTTGTCTATTCCCATTTCGGGATCGTCCTCCCGCACTACTCCGGCGGCCAGTTCTCACTCGGCCGCCGCGTATCGCGTGGCGGGCTTCGCCCCGGCGACCTCGTGTTCTTCGACGGGCTCGGCCATGTCGGGATGTACATCGGGGCCGGCCGGTTCATCCACGCGCCGCACTCGGGCACGCGTGTCTCGGTCGCCTCGCTGAACGGCTGGTACGGCGCCCGGTACGACGGCGCCCGGCGTTTCCTTTAACAACCCCTTCCGAGTACCATGGCGACCCGGCCGAACGCGTGCGTTCGGCCCGTTTCCATGGACCGTCCCGTTCTCTACACCCTGGTCGAGCGGCTTCGCGCCGACGAGCGCCTGCAGGCATTTGCAGGCGCGCTGCCGACGCGCGCCCGCGTCTCCGAGCCGGTGCTGCCGCTCGTCCTCGCGGCGCTCCACGTCGAACTCGATCGTGGCCTCGTGGTCCTGCTCGCCGAGGACGCGGATGCCCGCGACGTCGCGGAAGCAGCGTCGTGGTTTCTCGGCGACGACGCGGTGGGGCTCTTTCCGTCGCGCGGCGTGCACTGGGCCTCCGGGCTCGAGCCCCCTCCTCATCTCGTCGGTGAGCGCGCGCGTGCGCTCGCCGTGCTCGAGCAGGGCGGCCTCGTCTGTGCGTCAGCGGCTGCGCTCGCGGAAGGACTACCGCCGGTCTCGGCGCGCCCGGCGACGCTCGAGCTCGAGCCCGGCGACGAGCCCGGCATCGAGTCACTCGCCGAGCGGCTTGCCTCCGCAGGGTATGAGCGCGTCGAGCGCGTCGAAGAGCGCGGTCAGTTTGCCGTCCGCGGCGGGCTCGTCGACGTGTTCCCGACGACGGGGCGCGAACCGTTGCGGATCGAGCTGTTCGGCGACGAGATCGAGCAGATTCGTGCGTTCTCTCCCTTCACCCAGCGCGCGCTGCGGCAGGTCTTGCACGCGACGATCTATCCGGCGGCGGAACGGCGCCGCGAGCTCCTCGAGCTCGACCTCGGCCCGGAGGAGGGCGAAGACGCGCCGCCTCCGTCGGTTCCTCGCGATCTCGTCCCGGCATTCGCGGCTGGGCCCGACCTCGTCTGGCAGGCCGACGAGGTGCAGGCGGTCTGGGCGGAAGAATCGCTCGTCGGCGTCGACCTCGACGGTGCGACCGAGCTCACGCCCCTGCCGCAGGGTCAGCCGTTCTCGTTCGACGCGCAGCGGCCGGCGATCGCGGCACGCGGCCTTTCCGAGGCAGAGAACGAGCTCGGCGGGCTCCTCCGGCAGGAGCTCGATGTCGTCGTCGCGTTCCCGCATCGCGGCGAGGCGCTTCGGCAGCAGCAATTACTGCGACGCGTCGAGGCGAGCATGCTCGAGGCTGGGGAGGAGGCGCACGGCCTCTCGTTCGCCGTCGCGCCCGCACGGCGCGGCTTCGTCTGGCGTGACCTCGGCGTCGCGCTGCTTCCCGATACCCAGATCTTCCGCAAGCGACCGCCGCGCGCGACTGCCGCGCCCGGTCGTGCCCTGCAGAGCTTCTCGGACCTCCGCACGGGCGACTACGTCGTGCACGAGGACCACGGCATCGCGCAACTGCTCGGCTTCGAGACGCGCGAGGTCGCCGGTGTCACGCGCGACTACCTCTTACTCGCGTATCGCGGTGACGACCGCGTCTATGTCCCGCACGAGCAGATCGGCAAGGTGAGCCGCTACATCGGCTCCGACGCCAAGGCGCCGACCCTGTCGAAGCTCGGCGGCAAAGCGTGGGACAACCTGAAGACGCGCGCGCGTACGCACCTGCGCGAGATGGCAGGCGAGCTGATTCAGCTGTACGCGCAGCGGCAGACGCAACCCGGCGTCGCCTACGACGTCGACCACGAGTGGGTCGAGCGACTGGAGAGCGAGTTCCCCTACCGCGAGACCGAGGATCAGCGCACCGCGATCGAGGCGGTGAAGGAGGACCTCGAGGCGCCGCGGCCGATGGACCGGCTCGTGTGCGGTGACGTCGGCTTCGGGAAGACCGAGGTGGCGGTGCGGGCGGCGTTCGCCGTCGCCGTCTCGGGCAAGCAGGTGCTGATGCTCGTGCCGACGACCGTGCTCGCGCAGCAGCACTGGAACACCTTCAGGGATCGCTACCGCGACTTCCCGGTGCGCGTCGACATGGTGTCGCGCTTTCGGAAGCCCGCCGAGGTGAAGCAGGTGCTCGCCGACTTCGCCGCAGGCAAAGTCGAAGTCCTCATCGGCACGCATCGCGTGCTCTCCCGTGATGTCGTCTCGAAGGATCTCGGCCTCGTGATCGTCGACGAGGAGCAGCGGTTCGGTGTGGCGCAGAAGGAGCTACTGCGCCAGCTCCGGCTCGAGGTCGACGTGCTCGCGCTGAGCGCGACCCCGATCCCACGCACACTGCACATGTCGCTCGCCGGGCTCCGGGACATCTCGGTGATCGAGACGCCGCCCGAAGGCCGCCGTCCGATCCGCACTTTCGTCGGCGAGTACGACGAGGATCTGATCAAGCAGGCGCTCGAGCGCGAGGTCGCGCGCAACGGGCAGGCGTTCTACTTGCACAACCGGGTCGAGACGATCGACGAGGCGGTCGCGAAGCTGCAGCAGATGTGCCCGAACCTTCGCTTCCTCGTCGGCCACGGTCAGATGCCGGAACGTCAGCTCGAGGATCAGATGATGAAGTTCCTCGCCGGCGACGCAGATGTGCTCGTCTCGACGACCATCATCGAATCGGGGCTCGACATCCCGCAGGCGAACACGCTGATCGTCGAGCGCGCCGACCAGCTCGGGCTCGCGCAGCTCTACCAGATCCGCGGGCGCGTGGGACGAAGCGACCTGCTCGCGCACGCGTACCTGTTCTATCCGGATGCGCAGGAGCTGACGCCTGAGGCACGGGCGCGGCTCGCGACCCTCGCCGACCACACAGAGCTCGGCGCCGGGTTCGCGATCGCGATGCGCGATCTCGAGATTCGTGGTGCCGGCGACCTGCTCGGGGCCGAGCAGTCCGGCCACGTCGCCGCGCTCGGGTTCGAGCTGTACGTCGAGATGCTGCACGAGGCGGTCGCCGAACTGCAGGGGCAGCGGCGCCTTGCAACGCGCCCGGTGCGCGTCGATGCGCGCGTCGACGCATTCGTGCCCGCCGGTTACATCGCCGCCGAAGCCCTGAAGATCGATCTCCATCGACGCCTCGCGCTCACCGAGACCGAGGACGAGTTGCACGAGTTGCGGATCTCGACCGAGGATCGCTACGGACCCGTTCCAGAGCCGGTCGAGAACCTGTTCGCGATCCAGGAGGCGAAGCTGAAGCTCGCGCTCCTCGGCGCCGACTACCTCGTCTTCCGCGGCGGGCGCGCGTCGGTCGGTCCCGTCGTGCTCGGCTCCGGCGAGTTGCGCGAGTTGCGCGCTCAGATCGAGACCGCCGTCTACTCGTCCGGGAACCGCGAGGTGACGTTAAGGGGCGATGAATTCACCGGAGCGCTCGATTTGGTCGATGCTATGCTCCTCGCGCGCCAGGCGGCTTAGCTGGCGCTTTCCTATGCAAAAGGCCAAGTTCATCTTCCCGATCGTCCTCGTCGCCGTGCTCCTCGCGGGCTGCGGCGGCGGCAGCAGCGCGAGCCTGAAGGCGAGCGACGTCGCGGTCGTCGGCAAGGTGCACATCGAGAAGGCGCAGTACGACGCGCTGCTCACGCAGGCGAAACGAAGCTATGCGCAACAGACACCGCCGCGGGCGTTCCCGAAGGACGGCACTGCCGCCTTCGAGACGGTGAAGGGTCAGGTCGTCACGCTCCTCGTCCAGCAGGCCGAGCGCGAAGCGAAGGCCGCGACCATGGGGATCAAGGTCACCGACAAGGACATCGAAGCCCGCCTCACCCAGATCAAGAAGCAGTATTTCGGGGGCAGCGAGAAGAAGTACCTCGCTCAGCTGAAGTCGCAGAACCTCACCGACGCGCAGGTTCGCGACGACGTTCGCGCACAGCTCATCTCGGAGGCCGTCTCGAAGAAGGTGACCGCGAATGTCAAGGTCTCCTCGGACGAGATCCACTCCTACTACATCACGCACCCGCAGCTCTACTCGCAGGCGCAGTCGCGTGACGTGCGGCACATCCTCGTGAAGGCGAAGCCGCTCGCCGAGACGCTCTATGCGCAGTTGAAGGGCGGCAACGACAAGGCTTGGTGCACCCTCGCGAAGAAGTACTCGCAGGACCCGAGCTCGAAGGACAACTGCGGCAAGCTGACGGTCTCGAAGGGTCAGACGGTTCCCGAGTTCGACAAGGTCGCGTTTGCGCAGCCCACCAAGCAGGTGCATGCGCCGATTCACAACGCGCAGTACGGCTGGTTCATCATCGAGCCGCTCTCGAACGTCAAGCCTCGTTCGACGACGCCGGAGAAGCAGGTGTCGGCGGCGATCAAGCAGCAGCTGCTGACGCAGAACCAGAACCAGGCGACGACCGACTGGGCGACTGCGCTCTCGAAGAGCTTCTGCTCGGGCTCGAAGATCAAGTATCAGGTCGGCTACGCCCCGACGCCGGACCCGTGCGCGGCGACGGCGACGACCAACGCGACGACCACCGGCTAAAGGCGTCGACCCGACGTGTCGCTCGCGGACGCGCTCGTCGAGCTCCAGGAACTGACCGAGCGGCTTCGCCGCGAGTGCCCCTGGGATCGTGAGCAGACCGTGCTCACGATCGTCCCGCACACGGTCGAAGAGGCGTACGAGGTCGCCGACGCAGCGCAGTCGGGCGACGACGCGAAGCTGCTCGACGAGATCGGCGACCTGCTCTTCCAGTCCTACTTTCTGGCGCTGCTTCTGTCGGAACGCGGCGCGGGCGATTTGGAGGCTGCGGCTCGCGGTATTCAGGCGAAGCTCGTCGCACGCCATCCGCACGTGTTCGGCGACGAGCAGGCGCGCAGCGCCGCCCGCGTCAAGGATCGCTGGGATGAGATCAAGCGCACCGAGGAGGGCCGCCGCGGCGTCTTCCACGAGGTGCCCGAGAACCTGCCCGGGCTCTCCTATGCGCGCAAGGTGCAGCAGCGTGCACGCTCCGCCGGCTTTGAGTACCCGGACCTCGCAGGCGCGCTCGTCGACTTCGAGGACGAGCTCCACGAGTTGCGCGCGGAACTGCCCGAAGCGGATCCCGCGCCCGAGACCCAGGCCGACCCTCGCGTCGCGGCGGAGCTCGGCGACGTGCTCTTCGCGGCCGTGAACGTCGCTCGACGGCTGAACGTCGATCCCGAGCTCGAAGTGCGCGCGGCGGCCAAGCGTTTCCGCGTGCGCGTTGAGCGTGCCCTCGAGCTCGCGGCCGCAGATGCGAAAGACTGGACGGAGCTCCCGCTCGCCGAGCAGGACGCCTACTACGACAAGGCCAAGGAGAAAGAGTGAGCGCGATCGTCGAAGTTCGTGGACGGCAGGTACTGGATTCGCGGGGTAACCCGACGGTCGAGGTCGACGTGCGCCTCGAGTCAGGCCACCTCGGGCGCGCGATCGTCCCTTCGGGCGCATCGACGGGGGTGCACGAAGCGGTCGAGCTGCGCGACGGCGGCACCGACTGGGGAGGCAAGGGCGTGTCGACGGCCGTCGCGCACGTGAACGGCGAGCTCGCTACGGCGGTGACGGGACGCGACGCCCGCGACCAGGAGGGGCTCGACCGCGCCTTGATCGATCTCGACGGCACCCCGAACAAGGGGCGCCTCGGCGCGAATGCCATCCTTGGCGTTTCGCTCGCGACGGCAAAAGCCGCCGCGGCACACGCCGGCACCTCGCTCTTCCGCCACCTGGGCGGGGGCGGCGCGACGACGCTACCGGTGCCGATGCTGAACGTGATCAACGGCGGGGTGCACGCGACCAACTCGATCGACCTGCAGGAGTTCATGCTCGTCCCGGTCGGCGCCGAGTCGTTCTCGGAGGCCCTCCGGATCGGCGCGGAGGTCTATCACTCGCTGAAGTCAGTCCTCACCGAACGCGGCCTCACAGTCGGCGTGGGGGACGAGGGCGGGTTCGCGCCCGACCTTGCCTCGAGCGAGGCAGCGATCGAGGCGATCCTCGAGGCGGCCGAGCGCGCCGGTCACCTCGAGCACGTTGCCGTCGCGCTCGATCCTGCGACGAGCGAGGTGTTCTCCGACGGCGTCTACCGGTTCGAGGGGCGCGAGAAGACAAGTGGCGAGCTGCCTGCGTTCTGGGCCGAGATCGTCGAGCGCTATCCGGTCGTCTCGATCGAAGACGGCGCCGCGGAAGACGACTGGGAGTCGTGGCGGCTCCTGACCGAGCTCCTCGGCGACCGTGTGCAGCTCGTCGGTGACGACGTCTTCGTGACCAACCCGGAGCGCCTGCAGCTCGGCATCGACCGTGGCGTCGGCAACTCGATCCTCGTGAAGGTGAACCAGATCGGAACGCTCACCGAGACGATCGAAGCGGTGCGGCTCGCGCAAGCGAACGGCTACACGGCGGTGATGTCACACCGCTCGGGTGAGACCGAGGATGCGACGATCGCCGACCTCGCCGTCGCGCTCGGCACCGGGCAGATCAAGACCGGGGCACCCGCGCGGTCTGATCGTGTAGCGAAGTACAACCAGCTCCTGCGGATCGAGGAAGAGCTCGGCGCCCGCGCCCAGTACCCGGGCTGGGACGCGTTTCCGCGTGCGCGGCGGTAACGAAGGAGGTTTGGTGCCGCGCCTCTCGCTACTGTGACGGAGATGGCGACCGACAGGCGCAGGACGAAGATCGTGGCGACCATCGGCCCGGTGTCGTCGACGCACGACCGCATGCGCGAGCTCGTCGACGCCGGAGTCGACGCGGTGCGCCTCAACCTCTCGCACGGGAACCACGAGACGCACGCCGCAGGCGCGGCCGTCGTCCGCGAGGTGCAAGCCGAGACGGGCAAGCCGCTCGCGCTGATTGCCGACCTCCAGGGCCCGAAGCTCCGCATCGGTGATCTCGACGCGCCACGCGTGCTTCTGAAGGACGAAGAGGTGATCGTCGTCGGTGAGCAGCACGCCTCCGGTGGCGAGTTGCCGATCGCCCCCGCCGTGATCAGCGAGGTGCTGCGGCCGGGTCACGACATCCTGATCGACGACGGGCTCGTTCGGCTCACCGTCCAGGAGGTCGAGCACGGCCGGGCGCGCTGCCTCGTCGTCGTCGGCGGCGAGGTGAAGTCGCACAAGGGAGTGAATCTCCCGGGCGTCCCCGTGCCGATCCCGTCGCTGACGAAGAAGGACCTCGAGGACCTCGAGTTCGCACTCGCGCTCGGTGTCGACTTCGTCGCGCTGTCCTTCGTCCGCGCCGCCGCCGACGTGCGCGACCTGCAGGCGATCATCCGTCAGAGCGGCTCCCCGGCGCGCGTGATCGCGAAGATCGAGAAGGCCGAGGCCGTCGCGGCGCTCGAAGAGGTGCTCGCGGAGGCCGACGCGATCATGGTCGCCCGCGGCGACCTCGGCGTCGAGATCGGGGCGGCAACGGTGCCGCTCCTGCAGAAGAAGATCATTCTCCGTTGCCTCGAAGCCGGCAAGCCGGTGATCACGGCGACGCAGATGCTCGAATCGATGATCGAGCACGCCGAGCCGACGCGTGCCGAGGCGAGCGACGTCGCGAACGCGATCCTCGACGGGACATCGGCGGTGATGCTCTCGGCGGAAACCGCGACGGGCAACTACCCGATCGAAGCGGTGCGCACGATGGACACGATCGCGCGCGCCGTCGAGCCGTCGATGGGCTACCGCCACCAGGCACCGGAGGCCGGCGAGCAGACGACCGTCGGTCGCGCGATGTCGAACGCCGCCTGCGACCTGGCCGAGACGATCGGCGCGCGCGCGATCCTCGTCCCGACCTTCACAGGCCGCACGGCCTCGGGCGTCGCGCGGCTGCGACCAAGGCGGCCGATCGTCGGGCTGTCGCACCACCAGACCGCCGTGCAGCAGATGGCGCTCGAGTGGGGCGTGACGCCGATCCTGATGCCGCAGACCGAGAACGTCGAAGACCTGTGGTCACGCTCGCTCGAGTGGGCACTCAATTCGGGGAGCGTCGACAAGGGCGACCGCGTCGTGCTCACCGCCGGCACCGCCGTGAACCTGCCCGGCTCGACGAACGTGATCAAAGTCGACATCGCCTGACTGACATCACCTAACCAGGGAATCGCGGTCGCACGAAGAAGCTGGGCCGGATGCCTCGGCTGCGCCCGACCCGGCTGCTCGCAATCGCCGGGCTCACCCTCGTCGCCTTCCTTTACTGGAAGCCGGCGCACACCTACCTGCATACGAAGCAGCAACTCCAGGCGCGCAGCGCCGAGGTGCAGACGCTTCGCGTGCAACAGGCGCTGCTCGAGAAGCGCATCGCCGAGACAGCAACCGGTGGCCAGCTCGTGCGCGAGGCACGCCGGCTCGGCCTCGTGAAGCCCGGCGAGTGGCTCTTCATCGTCAAGGGCATCACCGCGTGGCGCCACGCACAGCACGGCCGGTAGCGGGTTGTACCCTGCCCGGCGTGACTGACCGCGAGATCGTCGCCCGACAGCTCGGCCGTCCACCACGCGCGTTCCGCCGCGTCGCCGTTCGCTGTCCCTTCGGCCGTCCGGCTGTGAGCGAGCAAGAGCCGTTCGACGAGAACGGTCAGCCGTTTCCGACGCAGTTCTACGTCACGTGCCCGCATCTCGTTGCCGCGATCTCGCGGCTCGAGGCCGCGGGCGGCGTCGAGCGGTGGAGCCGGGCGGCGGTCGATGACCCGGCGCTCGCGGCGAGCCTTGCGGCGGCGAACGCGGAGCAGCGCCTGATCCGGCCCGAGCTCGACGCCGGCATCGGCGGCTCGACGCGCACCGGGAGCCTCAAGTGCCTGCACGCGCACGCAGCCTTCGCACTTGCGCACCCCGCTTACGACCTCGGCGACCGCATCGTCGCCGAGTTGCCGACCCTCTGGCCCGACTCTTGCTGTACTGACTGAGTGGACATGGAGCTCGCACGCCAGCAGTGGCAAGACGGAAATCGCCGGGTCGAAGCCGCGCGCGCCGACCACGGGCGCTACGTGAAGCTGACGGGGCAAGTCGAGACGATCGTCGCATCGCTCCGCAGCCGCGTCGGTCAGGTTTTCACCCTCGCGGAGCTCGCCGAGGCCTACGGCGGCGCCGATGCGTGGACGGCTGATGTCCTCGAAGCGGCCGAGCCCGACGGCGTGCCGGCGAACGAGCCGGGCACTGTTGCGGACGCCGCCTTTCACCTCTATGCGCGCGGCGCGACGGACTACCGCCCGTGATCCGCCGTCTTCTCCTGGCCGGAACGGCCGTCGTCGTCTTCGTGCTCGGAATTGCGGTCGGGGAGGCGGCGCATGACAATCCGAAGCCCGGCGGGACGCAAACACTTGTTCGTACACTCCGGCCGCTGCCGCTCGCTCCGGCGGCCCTCGAAACCGTAACGGTGACGGTCTCAAACCGCTGATCTCGTTTAGGTACCGGCAGCTTTGGCTACTTTCCGGGGGATGAGCTACCCCGGCAGACGTCCTCCGAGCGGCGAATCGGACTGGTTGACACTCGGTCAGGCCGCCAAGTTCCTCGGCGTCGCGCAGTCGACCATCCGCAAATGGTCCGACCAGGGCCGTGTCCCCGCCTTCTACACCCCCGGCGGCCACCGGCGCTACCGACGCGGTGATCTCGAGACGTTCCTCGACCGGTCCGGCCCGGGCCCGCGCGGCGGCGGCCCGCTCGTGCTCGTCGTCGATGACGACGCGCGCCTGCGTGAGTTCGTGCGCGTGAACCTCGAGATGGAGGGCTACACCGTACGCGAAGCCGCAAGCGCGGACGAGGCACTCGCAGCGCTCGAAGACCAGGCCCCGCAGCTCGTCCTGCTCGACGTCGTAATGCCGGGTGTCGACGGCTGGCAGATGCTGCAGCGCATGCAGGAACGCCACGGCTCGATTCCGGTGATCATGTTCAGCGGCAAGGTCGACGACGAGTCGGCGGCTGACGCCGAGAAGCGGGGAGCCCGTGGCTTCGTCGGCAAGCCGTTCGATCCGCAGCAGCTGATCGAGCGCGCGAAACAGCTCGTTCCTGCTTGATCTCGCTCGACAAGCACCTCGAGCACTTCATCGTCGACCATCGAACCGGGTGGCTCGACTGGTTCTTCATCGGGCTCTCGCGGGTCGGGACGCTCGGCGTCGTCTGGATCGTGATTGCTGCCGTGCTCGCGGCGCTCTGGCGCCGGCCGTGGCTCCTTGCGGGGGTCGTCGTTGCCGACCTCGCCGCCGACGCGCTTGCCGAGCTCGGGAAGACAATCATCGACCGACATCGCCCGTTCGTGACGCAGCTCGGGGCCAAGACCTCGACGCATTCCTTCCCGTCTGGCCATTCGGCGACGAGTTTCGCCTGCGCGACGATGCTCGCGGCCGCAAGCCCGCGACTTCGCGTCCCCGTCTACGTCCTCGCCGCGTTGATCGCGTTCTCGCGGCTCTACAACGGCGACCACTTCCCGCTCGACGTCCTCGCGGGCTCGGCGCTCGGGGTGCTGGTCGCTACAGCTCTTCTGCGGCTCGGAGCAATCCGCCGGCGATCACGCCCAGCGCAGCCAACAGGCTGATCCAGATCCCGATGCCGCGCCCGTCGGCCGGCAGCACCGAGTCGGGGATCGAGATGATACGGATCAGGACGAAGACCGCACCGAGCGCGCCGAGGCCGAGGACGACGAGGCTCTCGGGAACCGACGGCGGCAGTTCGAAGCCGGACTCGCGCAGAGCGACGAGTGCAAGCACGGCGGCGCCGATGAAGAACACGAGCTTGCCGAGCACGCCGACGTGCCAGCCGATGACGGCCAGCTTCACACCCACGCCCGAACCGGCGTACCAATCCATGAACGACGAGAGCGCGAGGACAAGGCCTGCGACCCAGGTGATGCGCTCGCCGAGCGCCCAGAGCCCGCCCGACCCGGTGCGCGGATAGCCGGCCGCGGCAGGCGCCTCGGTGGCCGGAACCTCGATCTCGAAGAAGTCAGGGGTTTCCACGGCGCTAAGTATGGGGGTCGATCCGGTCGGCGGGGGCCGGAAGGGATCGCGTCGCGGCCGTTAGACCCCGAAGAGCGTCTGGAGCTCGTGCCAGGCGGCGAGGATCACGAACGCGGCGATGAACGCGAGAACGGCGAGCGAGACCCAGAAGCGGACGTTCGAGCGGCGGGCTGCGCTGTGGCGCTCGGTACGGGCTCGGCGCCGCGCTCGCTCGCGGCGGTAGGCGTGCTCGATCGCCCTGGGATCGAGTGACGGCGCGTCCAGCGACGGCGCCTCAGGCGCCGGCGCGGCCTCGCGGTGGAGCGGTGTCGAGCGGGCAGGCTCAGCCATATCGGGATTGTAGGCACTATTCCTTCTTACGATGGTGCTCGAGGCCGGGCGGCTGCCCGTCGAAATGCTCGCCGACGCCGCCGCCGAGGTGGCCGGCACCGGTGATCTTCGGGCCGCACTGACCGCGATCGCCCGCGTCGCAGCTCGAGCGGCTCCTGCGGATCTGGCCGTGCTCCGGGTGCTCGACGCTCAGGGCTCCCTGGTCGCAAGGGCCGTCGCGCCCGAGAACTCGGCGCTCGGCGCCGAGGTCGCCGGCACGCGGGCGGCCTGCCAAGTGATCGCCGGCGGTGAGCCCTCCGACTCGGTGCGCGAAGCAGGCGAGCGCGTGCGCGCGGCCGGCTTTCTTGCGGTGCCTGCGCGTGTCGGCGCACGCGTCGTCGGATCCGTCGAGCTCGTACGGATCGCCGCCCCGTTCGACGACGACGATCGCGCGATCGCCGAGCTCGTAGCGGCTCAGCTCACCCTCGCTGTTCGGACGCTTTCGTCGGATGGCGGCAGTGCGGGAGCGAGCCGTCGCATCAAGTGGCTCGAGCTCGCCGGCGAGGCGCTTGCGGCGGGCGGCGACGCGCGTCGGGCGGCGCAGCAGGCAGTGCGCATCGCAGTGGAGATGTCAGGGGCGCGAGCGGGGGCGCTGTGGCAGCTGAGCGCGGGCGACGCGCCGGAGCTCGTCGCGTCGCTCGGGGCGTTCGAGGCTGAAAGCGAACGCCCGGCCGCGCTCGTGCGCGCTGCGACCGAAACATGGCGTCCCGCAGCAGTCGAGCACGATCCATCGCTTGAGGACGGCGCGGACCGCGTCGTCACGCTGCCCCTGGGTCAACCTCCGTTCGCGGCATTGCAGCTCTTTTACGGCGTGGATGACATCCCGCAGGACGGCGAGCTTTCGGCCCTCGCGGCCTTCGCGGCTCGTGCCGCCCATGCGTTGCGTGCGAGTGAGCGCTCGCGCGACGTCGAGCTCGACCTCGTCCGAACGCGCGCGCTTCTCGAAGTCGTCGGCGAGGCGATCTCGCACCTCTCCCTCGCGCATACGCTCGAGACGGCGGTCGAGCGCATCGCCCACTTGTTCGGCATCGAGCAGGTCGGCGTGTACCTGCACGAGGAAGCGGGTCTTGTCGCTGCCGCGGGTCGCGGTCTCGTCGACGGGCACGACGAGATCGCCGCGCGGCTGCTCGAGGCGGTCCTCGGGCCTTTGCGAGCGCGCTCGGCGGTGCTTGCGGAGATCCGTGGCTCCGATCCCGCGCTGACCGCGGTTCGGTCAGCACTCGGCGCGGCCGGGCAGGCCGCGGTGCTCGCCGTGCCGCTGCAGATTCGTGAGGAGCCGATCGGTCTGCTCGTCGCGTTCCCGGGCGCTCGTTCCGTCGAGGAGAGCGAGATCGCGCTTCTCACGTCCCTCGGCTCCCAGCTCGCGGTCGCGGTGCAGAACGCCCGCCTGCACGAGCAGGCGACCGAGCTAGGCGAAGCGCTCACCGGCGTGCTCGCGTCCGAACGGCAAACCTCGCGCCAGGTAAATGCGCTGTACGAGATCTCGCGCTCGTTCGCGCAGAGCCTGTCGCTGGATACGACGCTTGCGGCCGTCACGAAAACCATCGTCGAAGTTCTCGGAGTCGACGCCGCGGTCATTCGTGTGCCCGACGAGCGGGGCGATCAATTCGTGCCGCGGGCGGTCTACGTCGCCGATTCGCGCCTCGCAGATGCGGTGCGGGCGATCCTCGACCGGTCGCAGCCGCGGCCGCCTCGCTCCCTCGAGCCGATGCCGATCGATGCTGCGACCGCGGCGCGCCTCGGCGGTGCGCACGCGTTGCTCGTGCCGTTCCTCAGCAAGGGCTCGACAGCGGCGCTCCTCCCGATCGCGACGCCGACGGAGCTCCTCGCGCAGTTGACCATTCTGTCGCTCGATCCGGCTGCGCCGATCGATGCCGAGACCCTCGCGACCGCTCGCACGATCGCCCAGCAGGCGGCGCTCGCAATCGACAACGCTCGCCTGTACCAGCAGCAGAAGCAGTTCGCGGAGACGATGCAGCAGTCGCTTCTGCCTCGCGACCGGCCGCTCGTTCCCGGCCTCGAGGTCGGGACGGTCTATGAGTCCGCGGCGCAGGTCGATGTCGGAGGCGACGTCTTCGACTTCCTCGAGCTCGCCGACGGAAGGCTCGCCGTCGTGCTCGGCGACGTCACCGGACACGGGATCGACGCGACCGCGGACATGGCGATGGCGAAGTTCGTCTTTCGCTCGCTCGCGCGCGAGCATTCGGAGCCGTCGGCGTTCCTCGCGCATGCGAACGACGTTGTCGAAGACGAGATCGCGCTCGGCAAGTTCATCACGATGGCCTATCTGACGATCGATCCCGTCGGCGAGGTGCTCTGCGCGAGTGCCGGACATCCCGAGCCGCGGCTCGTCAGCCCTGGCGGGGCCGTGGCCGGCCTGCCGGCCCGCGGGCTCGCGCTCGGCGTCAACGCCGCGCAGTCCTACGAGCAGGTGCGCGCCGACCTGCCGGTCGGCGGCTCGGTCGTGCTCTACACCGACGGCGTTGTCGAGGCGCGCACCGGGCGTGAGCTGTTCGGCCTCGATCGGCTCGACGTTGTGCTCGCCGCGCACGCCGGCGACTCGGCGCAGGCGATTGCAGAGGCGGTGATCGAGGCGTGTCGAGCGTTCTCGGGCGGCAATCTCACCGACGACTGCGCCGTGGTGGTCATCAAGCGTTGAACCTCCTTCGCTCGGGCGGGCGGCCGCTCGTGATCGGGCATCGCGGCGCGGCTGCGGTCGCACCGGAGAACAGCCTCGCTTCCCTCGAAGCCGCCGTGACCGCCGCCGCCGACCTCGTCGAGTTCGACATCTCACCGGGCCTGCGGCTTGGTCACTCGGAGGCTGAGCTGCCACACGACTCGATCGACCTCGACACTGCTCTCGGTTACCTGGCCGATCACGACCTCGGGGTTCATCTCGACATCAAGTTGCCGGGGTACGAGGCAGAGGTCGTCGCGGCCGTGCGGCGCCACGGCTTCGCCGACCGAGTCGTCTTCTCGACCGCGTTTGCGAGCACGTCGCGGTTGCTGAAGGAGCTCGCCCCGGAGCTTCCGCGCGCGATCGGCTACCCCCGCGACCGACTCGGCGTCGCCCGCGCCCCGTGGCCGCCGCGGCTCACGCGGGCCGGGGCCGCCGCACTTCGGTGCGCGATGCCAATTCGGGTCGCAGTCCTCCTGCGCGTGGCGCAGGCGAACGTCCTCTCGCTGCACCACGCCCTCTGCTCGCGCGCAGCGGTGGCAGCCGCCCACCGCCGCGGGGCTCCGGTGCTCGCCTGGACCGTGAACGACCCCGCGATCGTCCGCCGCCTCGCCTCGATCGGCGTCGACGCCATCGTTTCGGACGATCCGGAGATGGCCCTGGCTACACTGCTCGAGCAGTGAAGCGCCTGCTTGCGATCGGTCTTTTCGTACTGGGGTTCGTGGTCGCTGGGGTCTTCTCCGGCGCTGTGATCGCCGACGTGACCACGTCCACGGTGGCGTCGACCACCGCTACCCAAACGGTGGCGACGACGACCGTGGGGACGACAACGACCGTGACGACGACGACGTCACCGACGACGACAACCACGCCGCCGCGTGCCGCGACGATTCCGGCCGGCGTCAGGGTTGCAGGCGTTCGCGTCGGCGGCCTCGCCACTGCGGATGCCGTCTCGGCGGTCAAACTCGCGTTTCAGCGGCCGCTTCCGGTCGTCATCGACGGCAGCAGGATCGAGCTGAGCCCGCTCGGGCTTGCATCCGCATACGCGGCGACGGCGGTTGCGCGTGCGCGCGTCGCCACTGCTGGGACGAACGTGCCGCTCGTTGTCGCGGTGCACGGAGCGCCACTCCACGCTTGGGTTGCGAAGATCGAACGCCGGTTCAGCCGAACCGCCGTTGACGCGGCATTGACCTTTCCGCACGCACGCCCCCGGATCAGGGACGATCGCCCCGGACGGACGCTCGACGGCAAGCGCCTGACCGTGCGCATCGTCGCTGCGCTGCGCGCGAATTCGCGCCTCCCGGTGCAGGTTCACACGCGCGCGCTCGTGCCCGAGGTGACCGCTCGATCATTCAAGAACTCGATCGTGATCAGCCGCGCCGCCAACCAGCTCTACCTCTACGACGGCGTCATGCTGAAGCGCACGTTCCCGGTCGCGACCGGCCAGTCGATCTATCCGACGCCGCGCGGCCGCTGGCACATCGTCGTGAAGTGGAAGAACCCGTGGTGGTACCCACCGGTGCAGGACTCGTGGGCCAAGGGCCTGAAGCCGGTGCCGCCCGGCCCCTCGAATCCGCTCGGCACCCGCTGGATGGGGCTCGACGCCCCGGGGGTCGGCATTCATGGCACCGACGAGCCCGGCTCGATCGGCTACAGCGCCTCGCACGGCTGCATCCGGATGCAGGTACCCGACGCCGAGTGGCTCTTCAACCAGGTCGGCGTCGGTACGACGGTGTACATCGTCTGATGCGGGTCGTGCGGGCAGGTGCGGTCGCCGTCGTGCTCTCGCTGCTCGGCCTGCTCGTGTGGGACGTCGCGCACAGCCACGGCGGCAAGGTGGCGCGCGAGGTCGATCGCGGCCAGATCGTTCCCGCGCCGACGTTTTCGATGTCGCAGGTCGTCGGTACCGGCAAGGTCTCGCTGGCGTCGCTTCGAGGCAAGGTGGTCGTCGTGAACTTCTGGGCCTCCGACTGCATCCCGTGCAAGGAAGAGCAGGTGATGTTGAACGCGGCCGCCCGCCATTGGTCTGCCAAAGGCGTCGTCTTCCTCGGGATCGACGAGGTCGACCTGCGCGGTCCCGCCAAGGCGTACCTGAAGCGCTACGGGGTCGAGTATCCGAGTGTCTACGACGGCGCGGGCGTCCTGGCCGGCAAATTCGGCGTGACGGGGACGCCGGAGACGTTCTTCATCGACCGCCGCGGTCGCGTCATCCCGCCGCACATCATCGCGCAGACGAGGCGCGCCGACCTCGACGCCGGAATCAAGCGGGCGCTGAGCGCATAGTGCGCGCAATTCTCGCGTGCGGCGTGCTGCTCGCGGCGTTCGCGTTTGTCGGCGGCGCCGTGGCGAGCGAGCAGCATCCGACGCAGGGGGAGCTCGAGGCCGAGCTCGTCTGCCCGAGCTGCCACGTGCCGCTCGACGAGTCGCAGTCGGCGGTCTCCCAGCAGATGAAGGCGTTCATCCGGAACCACATCGCGCTCGGCTGGACGAAGAGCCGGATCGAGAGCGCCCTTGCGGCGCAGCTCGGTGACGGGATCTACGGCGTGCCGCGAACCCACGGCTTCGACCTGATTGCCTGGGTGTTGCCGATCGGCGGCATCCTGCTCGGCGCGGTCGGGGTCGGCGGCGGCGCTTGGTACTGGTCGCGCGACCGCGACGGTACGGGCGGCTCTCCACCGGCCGAGTCGGGCCTCGACGCGGAGAGCGAACGGCGGCTCGACGAGGAGCTCGAACGGTTTGATGGCTGAGAAGCTCCCGATCGCGTTTCTCGCCGGGCTCGTGTCGGTGATCACCCCGTGCGTCCTCCCGCTCGTGCCCGGCTATCTCGCCGCGGTGTCGTCGCTCGAGGTCGCAGCTCTCGGCCGCCCGGGCTCGGCCCGCCGGGTGCTCCGCGGGAGCATCCCGTTCATCGCGGGCTTCACGGCGGTGTTCGTCGTGCTCGGTGCGGGCGCCGCGGCGATCGCGAGCGTGGTTCCGAAGACGACCCAGACGGAGATCGCCGGGTTCGTGCTCGTCGTGATCGGGCTTGCGTTCGTCGGTCTGCTGCCCTGGCCGACGCGAACGGTTGCGCCCGGCTTGCTGCAGGGCGCGCGCCGGACCGGCTCGAGCGCGCTGCTCGGCGGGGCGTTCGCCGTCTGTGCGGCGCCGTGCATCGGCACCGTCCTCGCCTCCGTGCTCGTGCTTGCGAGCTCGAGCGGAACGATCGTGCGTGCGGTCATCCTGCTCGTCGCCTACTCGCTCGGGCTCGGCGCGGCGTTCGTGCTCGCGGGCTTGGCGTTCGCCCGCGCGATGCGTGCGTTCCGGTGGGTGCGCGACCACTACGCGGCCGTGCAGGCGTTGTCGGGGGCGACACTCGTCGCCCTCGGGCTACTGCTCTTCTTCCACCGCGACGCCTGGTTGCGCGACGGCTTGAACCAGGTGCTTTCGCAGGTCGGGCTCGGAACGCTCTAGCGCCGCCCGCACGGTGCCGACGTCGAGCCCGCGATGGGTCGGCGCGAACGCCGCGAGGCGGCGCAGCGCCTTCAGGCGCTGCCGCTCAGCGGCGAGCGGCTTGCCACGTTCGCGCTGATAGGCGGAGACGACGACGTGGACGAGTCCCTGGAAGAAGTCTCGCTCGTCCGCCTCGCAGTTGTGCCAGGCAGCTTCGAACGCCTCATGCGCCTCAAACCACTCCCCGCGGGCCACGAGACTGAGTCCGACGTCGTAGTGACCTACCACGGTGCTAACGTCGCGCTCAGACATGGCGACGATCCTGCTGTGTGGGGTCGACCTCTTCATTCGAGGGAAGCTCGAAGGGGTCCTCGGAGAGCATCGGTTCGTGACCTCGGACGGAGTGGAGCCGCCCGATCTCGTGATCGCTGACATCGCCCGCATCGATGCAGTCGACGTCGCGGACACGTATCCCGACGTCCCGATTCTTGGGTACACGAACCACACTGATACGGCCGGATTGCGACGCGCACACGCCGCAGGATTCGACCAGGTGGTCGCGAAATCCGCGCTCTTCGAACGCACCCGTGAGCTGATCGACGGTCTGCTCGCGTCGGTAGAGTGAGGCCACTGTGACGTACATCATCGCCGAGCCCTGCATCGACATCAAAGACCGTTCTTGCGTCGATGTCTGCCCCGTCGATTGCATTCACGAGGCGGGACGCATCCTCGTGATCGATCCCGAGGAATGCATCGACTGCGGGGCCTGCGAGCCCGAATGCCCGGTCGAGGCGATCTTCCCGGAGGACGCGTTGCCGTCGAAATGGGATCCGTTCGTGAAGATCAATTACGCCTACGCGGACGGCATGGAAGTGGTCGACACGCTCACCGACGCGTACGCCGCCGAGCACAACGTCCAGAACGAGCCGCTGGAATAGCGAAGGGCTTCTTCCCTCGGTCCGAACCGTTCGGGGCTTCCGGACGAATCCGGCTCAGGATCACTATGGCCGACGACCTTCACGAGCTTTCCGCCCTCTACGCCCTCGACGCACTCGACGGGGAGGATCGCGCGCGCTTCGAGCACCATCTCTCCGACTGCGACGACTGCCAGGAGGAGCTCGCGGGCCTCAAGGGAGCCGCAGGCGCGCTTGCGTTCGCGGTCGAGGGGCCGGCGCCACGCCCCGAGTTGCGAGCGCGGATCCTTGCCGAGGCTCACGCCGAGGGCCAAAACGTCGTCCCCCTCCGCCGCCGCTTGATCGCGGTCCCGGTCATGAGTGTGCTCGCGGTTGCTGCGACCGCCGCAGCGGTTGCCCTGGGCCTTTGGGCGGCATCGCTTCATCACTCGCTCACCGGTGACCGGGCCGCGCTGCGCATTCTCGGGGATCCGCAAGCGCGCCACATCGAGCTGACCGGCGTACGCGGGGCCCTCGTCGTAGCACCGTCGGGTGATGCTGCTCTCGCGGCCGACTTGCCTGCACTGCCGAGCGGGAAGGTCTACGAAGCCTGGGTGAAGGACGCGACCGCGGTCCATCCCGCGGGCACATTCACGAGCGACCGGACGACGCTGACGACGCGCGTGCCGGCCGGCGCGACGGTGATGGTGACGGTCGAACACACGGGAGGCGTCGGTGCGCCGACGTCGACTCCGTTGCTCTCCGCGCGCGCCTGAACGGTAACGCGCACCCGCCAACTCGACGGTTGTGCGTTGACGCGGCGGTCAAACGGCGTAGCGTGTACGCGACAGTGAACATGCGCGTATGACCGACGTTTTCCTTTCCAGCAACGTGCGCATGATTCATGCTGTCCGCGTTGAACGTTACAAAGCAACGTGGTAGGGAATCGTGCACGTCGCAATCCGACCCAGGAGGTCTGTTGATGACCCAAGAGGATTGGAGCGAGACCGGGCAAACGGGCGACACGTCCGACACCGGCTCGTCGAGCATCACGTGGGGCGACTCCGCCATCGGCGAAGCGTCGAGCACCGACAGCACAGAGGGCGCGGCCGCCATTCCGGCGACGACGCGTTCTTCGTCTCGTTCGGGTTCGCGCAGTTCCGGTCGGAGTACCGCACGCAGCTCGGCGAAGAAGCGCTCCTCGTCTTCGAAGAAGAAGGCGGCGCCTCGCAAGAAGGCCGCGGCTAAGAAGAGCACGGCCAAGAAGAGCACGGCTCGCAAGTCGACCGCGAAGAAGAGCACCGCTCGCAAGTCGACGGCCAAGAAGAGCACCGCTCGCAAGAAGAGCACCGCGAAGAAGAGCACCGCCAAGCGCTCGACCGCCCGCAAGAGCGGCGGCCGCAAGGCGGCGTCTCGCTCTCGCACCGCGACGCGGCGCAAGTAGCAAACCGGCCGACGTCCGGGCTCCGCCCCTACTGGGGCCCGGACGTCGGTGGTTTCGGCACCGGTGATTCGGTCGATACCCTTTGCGGATCATGCAGCCGAAGACCCTCGACCACGTTGCCTTCTGGGTTTCCGACCGCGACCCGATCGCCTCGTTCTGCGAGCGTCATCTCGGGATGCACGTCATCGACCGCCAGGACCGGTTCACGCTGCTCGGAAGCCACGCGCGCCATGGCAAGCTCACGCTCTTCGACGCCGAAGGCCCGCGGGATCCCGGGGCTTTCGCCCACGTCGCGCTGCGCGTCTCGAACCTCGAAGCCGCCCGGGCAGTGCTGCCTGCCGGGACCGAGGAGATCTTCGACATCGGCGAAGGTGTGCGGGTGACGCTCGTCGAGGCCGAGACAGAGGTCGAATACGACCTCGATCATATCGCGCTCTATTCCGCCGACCCAGAGGCGACCGCCGTTGACTACCGGCGCTACGGCTTCGCGCCCGCCGGACCGGCCCGCGTCGAAGTCGGCGGTGCACACATCCAGTTCGTCCCCGGCGAGCCGGGCGCACCCGACCGGCCGCTTCTCAACCATGTCGCGGTGCTCGTCGACTCCGCCGACGAGGTGATCGCAGACGCGGGTGACCTCGGGATCGAGGTCGAGTCGGTGGTCGATGCTGCGAACACGTTCGCCGCATTCCTGTGGGGCCCGCAGCGCGTGCGCCTCGAGTACGTCGAGCACAAGCCCACGTTCTCGCTCACGTGATCGTCGTTTCAGGGGCGGGAATGGCGGGCCTCGTCGCCGCCGCCCGTCTTCGCGAGCTCGGTCGCGACGTCGTCGTTCGCGAGAAAGGGACGCGAGCCGGCGGTTCGATGCTCTTGTCCTCGTGCGTGATCTGGCGTCACACGGCGTGGGAGGACTTCCGGCGAGAGTGCCCGGACGGCGACAGTCGCCTGCAACGGCTCGTCTGGGAGCGCCTCGACGACGCACTCGACTGGCTCGAGTCGCTGGGCGCGCCCGTCGTTTGGCGTGAGACCGGTAACCCGCTGACGACGGGCAAGCGGTTCGAGCCACGTGACCTGACCGCCGCGCTCGCCGCGCGTGCCGGGGAGATCGAGCTTCGGGCGCACGGCGGTGGCGACGAGGAAGCGATTCTGTGCACGGGCGGATTCGCAGCGTCGTCCGACCTCGTGACGCGCTACATCGCGCCCGCCGCCTCGCTGCGGTTACGTGCGAACCCGTGGTCCGAGGGTGACGGGCTCTGTTTCGCGCTCGACCGCGGGGCGGCGCTCTCCGTCGGGCTCGACGAGTTCTATGGGCGCAACATGCCGGACGCCGCATGGGACGAGACGCAGTTCGTGTCGCTCTCCCAGCTGTACGGCCGATTTGCGCGGGTCTTCGACGAGGATGGAATCGAGTTCTTCGAGACCGCGCAGGTCTCGTGGTCGGAGACGAACGTCGTTCAGGCGACCGCGCGCCGTCGAGACGCGAAGGCGTACTACGTCCTCGACGGCGAGGCGCTACGTCGGACGGTGCGCGATCGGACGGTCGCCGACATCGTCGCTTCGGCGCCGGCGGAGGCGCTGGTGGCACTCGACGACCTGCCATTCGACCCACCGAGCGGCGCCGTCACCGCCGTTCGCGTGATCGCGTCGATCACGCACACGATCGGCGGTGTTCAGGTGGACGAGCGCGCGCGCGTGCTCCGCGAGGACGGATCGACGATCGACGGGCTCTGGGCGGCGGGTGTGGATGCCGGCGGGGTCGCTGCCGGCGGCTACGCGAGCGGTCTTGCGCAAGCGCTCGTCCTCGGCCTTGTCGCGGCCGAAGATGCTGCCGGCCGGTCGCGTTAGCGGCCGATCGAGAACGCGCACGGGCGCGTGTCGCCCGGCAGCGGCGAGACGCCGATCTTCGAGACGACGAGCTTCAGGTCGCCCTCGTCGAACTCGTGCCCGACCTGGGGCAGCTCGCCCCACTCCTCGCGCAGCGTGTAGCCCGCGGGGGACCAGACAAAGAGGAGGTGGGAGTCGCCGTCGGCCATCGGCCGGAACCCTAGACGGTTGATGCCATCTAGCGCCGGGTGGTGTAGGACGGCAACGTGACGCGGACGTGTGTCCCGTCGTCGTCCGTATCAACCTCGATCGTGCCGTGGAGCTGCTTCAAGCGCTGCTCGACGGATTCGAGCGACCGTCTGCGCCGCTCGGGCTCGGCGTTGTCCGTGACGGTCGTCTCGACGCCGCCGTCGGCGACCCGGGTGATCCGGATCCCGACCTTCGTTGGCGGCCCGCGGCGGATCGCCTGGTCGAGGAGCTCGCGGATGATCGTGTAGAGCGCGACCTGTGCGGTCTCGCCGAGCGCGTCGGCCTCGCCGATCGCGAGGTCGAACCGCAGCTTGTGCGTTGCCCCGATCTGCTCGGTGAGCGCCTCGAGCGCAGGGCCGAAGCCTTGGTCGCGAAGCACGACGGGCTCGAGCGCGAACGAGAGGTCGCGCAACTCGCGAATCGTGCTTCGCTGCCGCTCGAGCGCCGAGGCAAGGACCTTCGTCGCGTCCTCGAGCCGTCCCGTCTCGACCGAGTGAAGCGCCGCATCGAGCATCAGCGCGATCCCGGCCAGATTTTGCACCGGGCCGTCGTGCAGGAAGAGGGCGATGCGGCGCCGTTCGTCCTGCTCGGCCGCGATCAGCCGGTCGAGCGGCTCAGCATCGTCCACGCCTAGTCGATGATCGCTTCGCGGAGCGCAATCGCGACGGCGTGCGTGCGCGTATCGGCTTCGAGCTTGGTGAGGATGTGGCGAACGTGGCTCTTGACCGTCTCCTGGGAGATGAAGAGCCGCCCCGCGACATCGGCGTTCGACATCCCGTCGGCGAGCAGCTGCAAGATCTCGCGCTCGCGCACCGTGAGCATGTCGGTCTGGTCTTTGCCGGAAAGGAAGGCAGGCATGAGCGCGGGGTCGACGTAGCCCTCTCCGCCCGCGACCTTCTCGATCGCGCGGACGAGCGTCTGGTGCGGCGCCTCTTTGAGGATGTAGCCTTTCGCGCCCGACTCGAGCCCGCGGCCGAGCAGCGACCGCTCCGAGTAGGCGGTGAAGATGAGGACCTTCGATCCGGGGACCCTCTCGGTGAGGATCTTCGTCGCCTCGAGGCCGTCCATGCCCGGCATTCGGACGTCCATGATGATCACGTCGGGCTTGCGCCGTTCGGCCATCTCGACCGCCGACGCGCCGTCCGAGGCCTCCCCGACCACGCGGATGTGGGGCGCTCTCGAGAGTGAGAGGCGCAGGCCTTCGCGGACGACTTCGTGGTCGTCGACGATCAGGGTCGTGATCTCGTCTGCCATCGGACGGAGGATTGTACGCTCAAAGCAGAGAAAGCTGTTCTGCGCGCTCTGGAGGACGTGGTTTGCTCGGTCGCCGGTCGCCGATTTCGTGTCGAAGGGCGAGGGAGCGAACGAGCTTGCGGGCCGGCGCCGTCACCGACTGAGGGAGATAGGCGCTGCGGGCGTAGAGCTGCTCGTAGTGCGGTGTGAGCTCCGGCCAGTCCCGTTGCAGGCACGTGAGAAAGTGCTCGCGCGTACCGGGCCTGAGGTACAGGAGGTTCGCCCAGATGCCGCATGCGCCAGCGTCGCGCGCGGCAGCGACCACTCGCTCGATCTGGCTCGGGTGGTCGGAGAGACCGGGGAGGAGTGGCGCCATCCCGACCGAGGCCTGCACGCCTGCCCGGACGAGCTCCGTGAGTGCGCGGAGGCGCTGCTGCGGCGGTGCTGTCCCGGGCTCGGTGGTGCGCCATACCTGCTCGTCGACAGTTGGCACGGAGAACGTGACATGGACGTCGGTGACCGCGGAGGCGTCGGCGAGCAGCTCCGCGTCGCGGACGATCAGCGGCCCGCGCGTGATGATCGAGAACGGGTTGGCCGCAGCTCGCAGCACCTCCACGCAGGCCCGGGTAAGGCGGTAGCGCCCCTCCGCCGGCTGGTAGGGATCGGTCGCGGCACCGATCACGATGCCGCCGCCCGTCCAGTTGCGTCGCGAGAGCTCGCACCGCAATACCTCCGCGATGTTCAGCTTCACGCGGATCGACGACCCGTAGCGGTCGTCGAACGGACGCTCGGCTCGCTGCTCGAACGCGCGGACGTAACAGAACGTGCAGCGGTGCACGCAGCCCATGTACGGATTGAGGGACCAGTCGAACGGCATCCCGCGCACGCGGTTGAGTGCCACCTTGCACGGCTCCTCGCGATACTCGACGCGCATGCGGCCATCATACGAACATCTGTTCGTGTCGTCCACCGCCTGGCTATACTCCGCGGCCTGATTCGCGTGGACGACGATCTGCCGCCCAGTACGCGCGCGCCTTTGGGGCGCGAGTGACCTTCGCTCTCGAGATGGTGGCCCTGCTGGGCCTCATTCTCCTGAACGCGTTTTTCGTGGCGGCCGAGTACGGCCTCGTGACGTCGCGGCGCACGCGGATCATGGAGCTCGAGCACCAGGGCAACAAACGCGCGCGCGCGGTGCTTCGGATCACGGCCAACCCGCCGCGGTTCATCTCCGCGATGCAGCTCGGCGTGACGGTCTCGAGCCTCGCGATCGGTGCCCTCGGCGAGCAGGTGATCGCCCACAAGCTCGACGCGGTGCTTGCGTCGGTGCTGTCGGTGATCGTGGCGCTGCTGATCGTCACCTATCTGCACGTCGTTCTCGGCGAGCTCGTGCCGAAGGGAATCGCCCTCGGGCACCCCGAGCGGACGGCGCTCGCCGTCTCGACGCCGGTGCACTGGTTTTTCCTTAGCCTGCGACCGCTGATCTGGCTCTTGCAGTCGTCGACGACGGTGATCCTGCGGGCGTTCGGGCTCGAGCCGCCCGGGGCCGAGCACGAGGCGCATTCGGAGGCCGAATTGCGCATGCTGCTCTCGAGCTCAGCGGACCAGGGCGAGATCGAGCACGGCGAACAGGAGATGCTCTACAAGGTCTTCGACTTCGCTGACAAGGAGGTCGCCGCGGTCATGGTGCCGAGGCCCGAAGTGGTCGCGATCTCGATCGCGCTCCCGGCGCCTGAGGCGCTGCAGGCGGTGCTCGACTCGCCGTACACGCGCTATCCGGTGTACCGCGAGTCGCTCGACGACATCGTCGGCGTCCTGCACATCCGAGACCTCATCGTCGCGATGAACGACAAGGGGATCGCCGCGGTGAACATGGAGGACCTTGTGCGGCCGGCGTACATGGTGCCGGAGACGAAGGAGCTCGCCTCGCTTCTCACGGAGTTCCGGCGGACGAACCAGCACCTCGCCGTCGTGATCGACGAGTACGGCTCGATGGAAGGCATCGTGACGCTCGAGGATCTGCTCGAGGAGATCGTCGGCGAGATCGAGGACGAGTTCGACCTGCCGGACGAGACCGTCGAGCGCGTCGACGCGGACACGGTCCGGATCGACGGGACGTTCCCGATCGAGGACTTCAACAACCGCTTCGAATGCGACCTGCCGCATGAGGACTACCACACCATCGCGGGCTTCGTCTTCGGCCTCCTCGGTCGCGCAGCCGAGCCGGGCGACGAAGTGACCCACGATGGCGTCCGCTTCCAGGTCGACGGGGTCGAGGGGCAGCGAATCGACCGGCTGACGGTGACGTTCCAGCCGTGGCACGCGCGCACGCCGGAGAACGGTGTAAGCCCCGCCGCCCCCGATCCCGACGCGTGACACCCTCCCGACCGGGGACAAATCGTCACGCTCTCGTAGCCGTGCCTGGCACCGGACATGTCCCGCCGCGAACGGCTTCACGCCAGAGGTTCGGTGTTCCAGTGGAGGAATCGTCACGCTCTCGTAGCCGTGCCTGGCACCGGCCGTGGGACGACCGGACGAGGGCGTTCGAGCCTTGTCCCTTAGCCCCAGGCGGGCTCGCTCATCGGCCGCAGCGCCGTCTCGAGCATCCGCAGATGGCGTGGCCGCTCGAGCGCGAAGACGACGAACTCGGCCACGTCCTCGGCGGTCATCATCCCCGGGAGCACGTCGGAGGTGCGGCCGCGGCCCTCGTCGAGGGCGAAGTCCGTCGCGACGCCGCCGGGGCAGATGTTCGTGCACCGGATGCCCTGCTCGCGCAACTCGTGGTCGAGGGCGCGCGTGAAACCGACCTGGCCGAACTTCGAGGCGCAATACGTCGCCTCGTTCGGCAGGCCGCGGCGGCCGGCCTCCGACGCGAGGCTGATCACGTCGCCGTCACGGCCGAGCATGTGCGGCAGCGCCGCCCGGATCGCATAGATCGCCCCCTTGAGGTTCACGTCGAGCATCTCGTCGAGATGCTCGCGCGAGAGCTCGAGGAACGGCCCGTACGATCCGACCCCCGCGTTCGCGACGAGGATGTCGATGCCGCCGAACCGGGCGGCCGTCGCGTCGCACAGGCTCGTCAGCGCATCCAGGTCGCGCACATCGCACGACTGGGAGATGACTCGCTCGAGCCCGAGGTCGTCGCCACTGCGCGACGCGAGCCCGAGGTTGACGCCGCGCTCGTCGAGCATGCGCGCGAGAGCGGCACCGATGCCGCGGCTCGCGCCCGTGATCACGGCTGTTCTGCCACGTAGATCCACGATTAAGCCTCCAGTGATTTCAGGGTGGGGTAGAGCGAGCGATACCGCCCGTAGCCGTCGTCGTACGCCGCCGACCACTCCGGGTTCGGCTCGATGCGGTCGCGGACGTGGACACACCGGGCGACGGCTTCGTCGACATCGGCGAAGACGCTGTCGCGAACGCCGGCGAGGAGGGCGGCTCCGAACGCCGAGCCTTCCTCGGACTCGGTGCGCTCGAGCGGTAGCCCGAGCACCGACGCGACGATGGTCAGCCAGAGGTCGCTGGTTGCGCCGCCACCTGACACACGGCCGACCTCAGGGCGAGCGCCGAGCGAGCGCAGTAGCTCCAGCGAATCGCGCAGGCCATAGGCGACGCCTTCGAGCGTCGCGCGTGCGAGCGCACCGCGGTCGTGGCGAAGAGACAAGCCCGTGAACGCACCGCGCGCGTCAGGATCGGGGTAAGGCGTCCGCTCGCCGGCAAGGTACGGCGCGAACAGGAGCCCCTCGGCGCCCGGGGCCCAGCGCGCCGCTTCGGCGTCGAGCTCGCCGTAGGCGCCGCCGACGACATGCCTTAACCAAGCGAGTGACCCGGCGGCGCTCAGCATGACGCCCATCGCATGCCACGTCCCCGGCGCCGCATGGCAGAAGACGTGCACGCGCGCTTGCGGATCCGGCGCGTACGACGGGAGCACACCGAAGACGACGCCCGACGTGCCGAGCACTACCGAGACCGGCCCCGGTCGAGCGATGCCGACACCGAGGGCCGCTGCCGCCTGGTCGCCGGCACCGCCGATCACGGTCGACTCGTAGGCGGCCGGCAACCAGTCGAGCGGGATCTCGAGCGCCTCGCAGACCTCGGTCGACCAGCGTCGCCCCGCGACGTCGAAGAGCAGCGTCCCCGATGCGTCCGCGACGTCGATCGCACGCTCGCCGGTCAGCCGGAAGCGCACGTAGTCCTTCGGAAGCAGCACGTGGCGGATGCGCGAGTACGTCTCGGGCTCGTGCCGGGCAAGCCACAGGAGCTTCGGCGCCGTGAATCCCGTGAGTGCACGGTTCCCGGTCAGCTCGATCAGCCGCGCGAGGCCGACCCGCTCCTCGATCTCCGCACATTCCTGGCCGGTTCGCTGGTCGTTCCACAGGATTGCCGGGCGCAGGACTCGATCGTCGGCATCGAGCACGACGAGACCGTGCATCTGCCCCGAGAATCCGATCGGCCCCTCAGGCAGTCGCGCGAGGCACGCCTGGGCGGCCTGCCACCAATCCTCGGGGTCCTGCTCGGCCCAGCCCGGCTGGGGCGTCGAAAGCGCGTACTCCTCGGCGGCCGACGCAAGCACGCGGCCGTCGTGGTCGATCGCCACGGCCTTGACGCCGGTCGTCCCGACATCGAGCCCGATGAGGGCCTGCGTCACGCCCCGAGCGCGGCGTAGACGAGCTCGTAGGCGCGGACGGCGTCTTTCGCCTGCTGCGCCTTGCGCAACTCCGGCTCGTCGATCTTCGCGGCGACGCCGTCGATGAAGTTCCACTGGAGAACCGAGCGCTTCACCGCACCGACCGCGTCCTCGGTGTAGGGGTACAGGTCGAAGCCGAGCCGCTCGCCGTTCGCGCCGTAGTTCGCGCGGCGAAGCTCGAGCGCGAGCTCCAGCGTCTCCATGAACGCGGTCGCGCCCACCATGTTGTCGTCGTCGAACGTGCCCCAGCCGGAGTTTGCGTGCTGATGACCGAGCAGCCCTTCGGCTGCGAGCAGCGCCGCGTACTCGGCGAGGTTCTCGCCGTTCATGATCAGGTGCTGCCAGTCCATATTGACCTTCACGTTGTCGATCCCCTGCGTGCGCAGCTTGTGGATCACGTGCAGCGCCATGCCGATGTTGCGCATCAGGATCTTCATCGCGGGCTCGGAGTTCTTGTGCTCGAGGAAGACGGTCACGCCGCGCTCGCGCGCATGGGTCGCCGCCTCGCCCACGCCGTCGACGAAGCGCTGCCATGTCGAGGTGTACGGCGTCTGGAACGGATAGTTGTAGCCCTCGATTCCGGGCCAGATGATGAAGTGCGCGCCGAGCTCGCCGGCGAGGTCGATCGCCTCGAATGTCAGGTCGAGCGCCGCCTGGCGCGTTGCGTCGTCGGGCGAGGAGAAGCCGCCCTTCGCAAACCGCGTGTCGAGATGCAGCCCGCTCGCGAGGCAGTAGATGCCGTGGCCGTCGAGCGCCGCCTGAACCTCCTCGAGGTTCTCGCGCGAGATCTCCTGCGGGTAGTGGAACTCGTAATCGTCCATGAGGTCGCCGAGGCCCTCGACCGCCGTTCTCACCTTCGAGGCGGTGCTCGCACCGGCGAGCTCGGGCTTGTAGCCGCCCGGGTTGAATCGCGTGGCCATACCGCCGAATGCCCAGATGCCGAGGCTCGTTTTCATAAGACGAGCCTAACCTGCGCGAGACTGATCGCGCCAATCGACCGTAGGGACTTGACGTGGGCGCCCGAATCAAGGAGCGTTGAGGGGTCAACAAGATCCGCCCGATCGGTCTCCGGCGCGGCCTACCCCCCTGCGCGCCTGTCAACACCGATCAGTTACACAAACGAAAGGGAGTCCAAGTGAAGAAGGTTTTCAGCTGGTCGACGGTGCTCCTCGTCGTCGGCTTCACGGCGATCGCAACGTTGGTCGTCACGTCCGCCTCGGCGCACACGGCGAAGAAGGCCTCCGGCGTGCAGGTGTGCGTCCTGCTGCCTGACACGAAGTCGTCCGTACGTTGGGTGCAGTTCGACGCTCCCTCGATGAAGGCGGCCTTCGCGAAGGCAGGCGTCACGGCTTCGATCAACAACGCGCTGAACGACCCGCTCAAGCAGAAGGCTCAGGCGCAGGCCTGTATCGCTGCGGGTGCGACGGTCGTCATCGAGACGGCGCTCGACAACGGCTCCGCCGCGTCGATCGAGAAGCTCTTCACCTCGAAGGGCGGCAAGGCGATCGACTATGACCGCCAGGTCAGCGGCGGCACCGCGTCGGTGTACGTCACCTTCGACGGCAAGGCAGTCGGTGCAGCCCAGGCCAAG
>JBBQQU010000006.1:0-119101 GCA_038215565.1 Gaiellales bacterium
GAAGACGTAGCCTGCAATAACAAGGGCTTCCAGATCCGTCATCTCGAGCTCCAATCTCGAGGGGACACAGGTCTGGAAGCCCTTCTTCGTCAAACAGCGGGTCCCTGCGCGACCCACCCGACTTTCACATCAGCCCTCTAGCGGACATTCGTCCTCCTAGCGCAACGGCCCCCGAGCACGGCGATTACGGCGCCGGCCCGGGGGCCGTGCGCAAGCGTAGTGAAGCGAGGGGATGAGGTTGCCGTAATCAACCACGACCACAGCATGTACCTCGGACCGGACCGCGTCAAGTCGGCCGCACCCGGTCGCCGCGGAAGGTCGACTCCTCGATCAGCGCGCGGTAGTCCTCCACCCGGATCAGCGGCCGCGAATACCCCGGCAAACAGACGACCGGGCAGGCACGGAAAACCGCGTCGACAGCCCGCCGCTCGAGCCCGAGGGCCGCCAGGTCGGTGCGGGACAGGAATGCGCCCGGAGTGACGAGCCGTTCTGCGAGCGTCGAGGTCAAGGCGAGATCCGCCCCGCAGCGATGGGGGGCGGAATCGTCGCCGCAGTCGAGCCGGTCGCCCAGAGCGCGTTCGATGACAGCGCGGGCAGTTGGCTGCACAGATCGTGCGCCGCAACCTCGAACCGGGTATCGCCCAGACGGGGGATCACTGCACTCCCTCGAACGAGGATCCGGGTCCACGCCCGCCAATGGCATTAAAGGATTTCGTCCCAAACCCCGAACTACACCGCATGGCAGCCCACGAACTCCCAGACCTTGACCAACTCGCACGCCGGCTCGTCGTGCTGGAACGCTTAGAGGACGACGTCGTGCGCCAGTTGGACAGGCTCTTAGACAGGCAGGGGCAGTTCCCCAGCGAGCTGACGGCCCGACGGATCACCGAGACGCAGACAAAGCACCTCGAGCTCCGCCGCGAGATGAACACAATCCGCGCCCGCCTGTTGCCGATCATGCGCGTCCCGTCGCAGTAGACACGGCCGAGCCAAACGCGGGTCACCATTTCCGCGACCACCTCCTCGGCACGCCGGGCGAGATCTCCGGCCCCCAGAAAATCCCAGCCGCCGGGTCGTCCTTGTAGACGACCGGCGCCACCCGGCCGTTCGTCGTAACCCGGTTGCGGTTCCGTTTCTCGCCGCCGGCCCTCCGGTTGCACTGCAGGTGACTCGGACCGAGATAGCCCGTCCCGTCGTCGCGGTGGTCGAGCACCCACGCCGCATCCCGGTCGATCAGCTCGCCGCAGCGCGCGCACAGCACCCCGCCGCGATGAACCTTCGCAGACCACTGCCGACGTAGGGCTTTATGCGCGAAGCCGTAGGGGTTCACCGCGGATTCGCGAAGACCCTTGGGGCCGAAGGCGTTTTCCCGAGTGCTCTCACGAAATGCTGCCAATTGAGCACTTGCGCGCGTAGTTCGCTTTTTCCGCAGCGGGACCCAGGGTTGTCGCAACCTCGGGGCGTGAAGGAGTCTCGATTCCCGTTCCGCCGTCGGGCGTGAAGGACGCTCGCCCACGCGAGCGAGGTGCGACCGTGCGGCGCACGAAACCGCAGTAAGGGGGAGTACCAAAGTGCGGTGACGGGGAGTACCATTGTTTACGGCAGACTTGCCGCGCAACCTACCGGAGCCGAGCATCGAGCCCGAACCCGCAGATCTCGAGGACGGCCGCACGGTCGACTCCAGCGGAGCCTCGCTGCGCATGGCGTTCGCGGGCGGTTTGGCTGCACCGATCCCCGCGAACGAAACGGAGCGTCTTGCGGCACTGGGACGCTATGACTTGAGCGACCCGGCAAGCAGGGCGAGTCTGCAGGAACTCTGCACGCTCGCAGCTGAGATCTGTCAGGTGCCGCTTGCGTTTGTCTCGCTCGTGGAGGAAGAGCGGGAGGTGTTTGTTGCTGCCGTCGGGAGCGACGCTACCGACTCGCCGCGTGGCATTTCCTTCTGCGGCCATGCGATCGTGCAACCCGAGGAGCTGTTCGTCGTTTCTGACGCCCGGTCCGATCCTCGTTTCGCGCAGAACCCAAACGTGCTCGGCGGCGCTCGTATTCGCTTCTACGCCGGGGCGCCGCTTCGCACCCGCGCAGGGTTCGCGGTTGGGGCGCTTTGCGTCAAGGATACGGTGCCGCGCGAGCTCAGTTCGCAGCAGCTGAGCGCGCTCGCCGTGCTCTCCCGCCAGGTCGTCGCCCAGCTCGAACACCATCGCGAGCTCGCACACGCGCGCGAGACCGAGCGCAGGCTGCGCCTCGACCGGCTGCTCTACAGGACGCTCATCGAACGCTCTTCCGACCTGATCTCACTCGCCGAGCTCGACGGCACGATCCGCTTCGCCTCCGCAGCTCACGAGAAGTTGCTCGGCTACACCCCCGCCGAGCTCACTGGTGCGAACGCGAGTCTGATCGCCGACCCGACCGAGCTCGAACGCATCTTCGAGGTCGTGAGCGCGGCCCTGGCCGGAGACGAACCATTGCTCATGCAGATCAAGCTGCGCGGCAGGGGCGGCACGATCTTGCCCGTCGAGTCTCAGATGACCTTGATCGTCGACGATCGCGCCGCGCCACCGCTCGTGTTGGCGATTAGCCGTGATCTTTCAGCGCGCGAGGAGCTCGAAGGCCGGCTGCGCCATGCCCAGAAAATGGAGACCGTCGGCCAGCTGACCGGTGGGATCGCCCATGACTTCAACAACCTGCTGACCCCGATTCTCGCCTACAGCGAACTCGCACTCGGACGAATCAACGCCAGCGACCCGAAGCTGCGCGACGAACTCGGCCATATCAAGCTCGCCGCTACGCAGGGACGCGCTCTGGTCGCTCGGCTGCTCGGCCTCAGCAGACCTGAGGTCGCAGCGGCAGAGCTTCTCTCTCTTGCCGACGTCGTCGACGAAACGCTGCCGCTCATCACCGTCCTGCTCGGCCACGCGGTCAGCGTGGAAGCGAAAAGCCAGCCGGAACTGCCTCTCTGCCTCGTCAGCCGCGGCAGTCTCTCCCAGGTCCTTCTAAACTTTGCCGCAAACACACGCGACGCACTACCGAAGCAGAACGCAAAGGTGCGAATCGAGACCGCCCACCTCGGCGACCACGTCACCCTGAGCTTCACCGACAACGGCCACGGCATGACCCTCGAAACCCAGGCGCACATCTTCGAGCCGTTCTACTCCACGAAAGCTGACAAAGGCACCGGCCTCGGCCTCCTGAACGTCCAGACGATCGTCAGCGAAGCGGGCGGCACGATCACCGTCGAAAGCACAGTCAACGTCGGCACGACCTTCACGATCAGCCTCCCCGCAGCCGCGGAGCCCCCTGCTGCCGCAGCCTGAGTCTCCCGCCGACAACCTCAACACACCCAGGTCCTGCAGTAGGCGGGCGGAAGTATTCGCTTTCGCGCATCGCTCAGGGTTTACTCGCGAACGCTGGCGCATCGGAGGGTGCGCTCGCTAGGCGGCGTACGCGAGCGCGGAAGGGGTCTGGCGGCCCGACAACCTCTCGTCCACATAACCGAAGAGCGGGCATGGAACCGCCGTTCCCGCTTTACAAAAACCTCCCCCGTGGCGGCGACATCTAGAGACGGATCTTCCGTCGACAGCCCAACGTGGATGTGTTGAACGGCCGCCCCGCGCCGGGGGCAACGCTGCATTTACCCACCCCATACGACATGCAAGGAGGGTCGCCTGACCCAGGCATCCGCGGTGCTGAGCAAACCTCATGCGCCGGGAACACCATCCGCCCGCGAGAAGACCGTCCCCGGTCTGACACTCGCCATTCCCTCGGAGGCGATCGACGCCATCGCCTCACGGGCCGCGGAGATCGTGCTCGACCGAGATGAAGAAAAGGCATCGCCGTGGCTAACCCGCAAGGAGGCGGCAAAGGAGGCAAAGCTCCGATGCAAGCTCAGCGTACAAAGGCACCACGCAGGGTGAAGACGAAAAGCCCGGGCGTGTACAAGAGCGTCTCCGGGCGCTACGAAATCGCGTACCGCGACTCAGACGGGAAGCTCCGTTTCCAGACCATCGGGGACAACCTGGAGGAGGCGAAGGCGGCTCGTGCAGAAATCGTCGCCAAGATGGGGCGAGGCGAGACGGTTCGTTCTACGTCAGACCTTCGGGGAGCTGGCGGAGACGTGGTACGCCATGAAGGCTCCTCGGCTCCGGCCTCGCACGCAGCGGTACTACCGGGACGCGCTTGACACGGTGCTCCTACCGCGGTTCGGAAAGGTGCGTCTCGCGGCTGTGAACGCCGACGCCGTGGCCAAGCTCGTGCGCGACCTGGAGCGGAAAGGCCTGCAAGCCGTCGACCGTAAGCGTCCGGCGCGGCCCCTTGGCCATTCATCGGTTGTGAACTACCTCAAACCGGGACGGGGGATTCTCGCGCTCGCCCTGCGGCGGGGGCTGATCTCGGCCAACCCGTTCGACGTGCTGACAGCGGACGAACGTCCGAGGCGCGGCGAGCAAGAGATGCCCTACGAGTGGTCACCACGGGATATCGAGGCGCTGATCGCGGCAGCTCAGCGCGTCGCCGCAAAGAAGGTGTCCAAATACGACTATGCGCCGCTCCTCACCGTGTCGTCGAGGCTCGGCCTGCGGCTGGGAGAAGTCCTCGGCCTTCGGTGGTTACGCCGCTCGGGCATCGGAACGTGCAGCGCCGGGGATTTGAGGCCGCACGCGACGAGGCGAAACTCTCGGGACACTTGACGTTCCACGATCTGCGCCACGCCGCTGCCTCGCAGCTCATCAGGGCCGGCTCGACGTGGTCACCGTGGCAGACGTCCTCGGGCACGAAGACCCGACAGCGCGGAGCTTGCGCGCCTCTTGCAGCTTCGCGACGGTGCGCCACCGCTGCCTTCCGGTCGCGTCGAGGTACGCGACCTCGTACCGCGTCGCACCGGCCTTCGTCGTGCGCCGGTAGACGCCACGCTCGACACGTACGCGGGCAGCACTCTGAGAAGATCCTTCACGCATGGAGCTAGTACCTCCTTGCCGGGGGCGGGCCGTTTGACGCGGTGCCGGATGCAGTCGATATCTGCCGCTGTCGCCCATGCAGCTCGCGCAGTAGGAGACGGTGCCGAGACGGACGACCACGCCGTTGATCGCAGCGCCACAGTCCCGACATAGCACCGTGGAATGTGGCAGCGAAGCGGACGATGCGCGTAAGCCGGACTGTTGGCTCGGGCAGTCGGGGGCGACCGGGAAGCCGTCTTCCACCATCGACGCGGCAGTGAGGCGCTCTGGCGCGCTCACAGAGCACCTCGGGCGGGAGCGAACGCAGGTTCAGGCTCAGATGGTGGTCGGGCGGGTCGTGCAGGTCCGCCGCGTGTCGGAGCGGCGGCGCGAGCGCGACGCGAACGCGAACGCGGCCGAGCACTCATCTCCGCCGCACGGTTGACGAAACGCGGCGGGCGCTGCATCGGCAGGGGTACGACGCGACCTGCACGGAGATAGACGAGTTTCCCGTCTCGCACCCGGTGGCCCACGAACATCGAATCGACGCTCGGATGAAGACGCTCGAAATCGCGGCGGGAACGTGAGTTCAACAGCTTGATCGTCTCGATCGGCGACGGCTTGCCTGGGCCGCCATTGCGGCCCTCTACATCACCCATTCGCCGACGATCTCCTATGAGGAGTCAGCGCAGCGAGAGGCATCGCATCGAGTGGCTAGACATTGCATCGCCTAATCTGCCTACGCCGCCGGACAGCGCGCTCTTGGAACGAGAACGGCCGCCCTTAAAGAGCGGCCGCGCCCGGCAATGTCAGCACTCGACGCCGACTACTGAGAGGTTACTTCTGCGGTCGGTCGGCCAAAGGCGATCAGGCTCAGACGGACTGGGTGATTCCCGGCCGCGGAAGCGTCGTCGTCGCCCGCGGAGCAACCGCCGCGACGAGTGCCCCAGGTGTGCCCATGCCGAGCGCGCCGCCCAGATCGGTACACCGTCGTTACATAGCTTGCACAGAATTCCGGTAGACGTACGGCGAGGCCTGATCGAGGGACCGGCGAGAGTCAACAGTTCAGCGGCCGCAGACTAGAAGATGCGAACGCGCTCGCGGCTAAGGAAGAAGCCGTGTGCGCTCTCTAGGTTTCGGCACGACAGGCCCTTAAAGGCTGAGCCGCACTCGATGAGGCCGAGCTGTAGGTGGTGGCCGTAGGGTAGAACGAGTGACGGATTGAAGCCCGTGTCCACGGCGGCGTCGTCGATCACGGGCGCGAACCCTTGAAGAACGTATACGCGGCCACTGGACAGAACCGAACACGAGGCACCGAAGTTCCTGACTCCGCGACCCTTCCACATCACACAGCGGATGTTGCCGGTCGGCGACTTGAAGGAACGCCGTGCGACCGCCAGACGCGGACGCGTGGGCATGGAAAAGGCAGTAGTGGTTCGCACAGGCGTCAGCGGTGCGACGGGCGCAGTCTCGACAGCCGCGGCTGCGACCGTGCTCGACCCATCGCCGTTGAGGCATCCCTCGACAGCCTGAACCTCGTTGTCCGGAAAGTTGTTGGCGTTGACGTAGAACATCACGTTGCCCTTCGTATGGATCACGCTCGAAGAGTCCCCACCACCGAACGCCTTTCCGGCTGTGTTGATGCCGACAGCCAGGTCGTGCGCCTCGCTGCTGTCCTTTCCGAAGGCGAGGTACACGTCGTGCGATCCGGTGTTCCAATCGAGGTTGCCCTCACTACCTGGGGCGAAAGTGTTGTTGTCCGTCGTGACGCTTCCGTTCGCGGAACCGAGGCACGACTGGACGGCGGACGCGGTAAAGTGCGACGAGCCACCGCTGCCGCAACCGGCAACGATGGCGAGTAATACCGTCGTCGTCCCAATCAGAACCGGCCACTTCACGCGTGACGAAACAGGACTGCAGAGTCCCCGGACAGCGACGCGCCTAGGAGCGTTCGGAAAGATCAACGACCGATCCGGTCTCCCACAACTTTTCGAAAGCCCGCGACTCGTCGCGCCCCCGCTGGATTCCTTCCGGGGTCGTCGCCCCTGTTGGCCGCACGTCCACGTGTGCCTTTGCTCCTTCGCGGAACCCCGCCCGATCGAGGATCGACGCGGCCGCGGCGAGCCGCCTGGGTCCTGACAACTCCGATTCGAGCACGTCGAGCGCAGCAGGAACGAGTGACCGCAAATGCTCGATCGAGGCAGACCAGAGTTCGCGTCTGTGATAGTTCAGTTCGGCCGCGAACTCAGGGACTTCGTGGAGCCAGCGCCATAAAGTCGTCCGGTGAATGCCCAGATCTTCGGCGACAGAAGAAGGAGAAGTCCCTGCAAGGAGAAGCTCGATTGCCTGATCCTGTTGCGGCGTCAAGGGTTGCGTCACGATGCAGATTGTTGCATCAGCGGCAGTCGGACGCGGCTGCTTGATCGCCCACACTCGATCTCGCATAACTCTCGCATGGGCCGTCCGGAACGTTCCCGCCCGCCTCCGCCGAAACACTGCAAAGCGTTCATAAATGCAGTGTTGCGGTGATGCGCCCGGCAGGATTCGAACCTGCGACCTCTCGCTCCGGAGGCGAGCGCTCTATCCCCTGAGCTACGGGCGCGTTGCTTGGAACGGAGCCAATCTAGCAGCGGGTCAACATTGCTCCCTTGGTCGTTTGGCAGGCATTTGGCAGTCTGTGGCTCGGCATGAATGGCAAATGGCCCCGAAGGGCCTCAAAGCCGTCAAATGCCTGTAGGGCTACGACCGTACGGAAGCTCGCAGGTTCCATTTCGTCGCTCAACGTGACACCATGAACGGATGGCTCGGCCCACGTCCGTGGTCTTGTCGTCCAAGGCCCAACAGGTCTCGTGGCTCGCATTTCTGCCGCTCGTACTGTCGTTCGTGGTATTCGCGGCGCTTGCTGTGTACAGCGTCGTGATGCCGGTTACTGCATCGCGGCCTGCGCCTCCAGGGAGTCCAGGTGCCCTTGTCTGGGGCAATACCGTTTTCTCCAACCCGGCCGAAATGAGGGCGTGGTTGAACCTCCACGGCGGTAAGTACGGAAGGTTCGCGAAGACTCACCCGAAGGCGCGGACGTTCCTGGCTGCCAGGAGCCAGCCGCACCGCATGGCCGATCGAATAGTCCCGAAGCCCCAACCTCGCCCACACGTGACGACCGCCAGCCGCGTAATCTCGAGCGGTTCCTCGAGCCCGAACCTCATACTCATCGCCCTGGCCGGCCTGGGACTCGCCCTCGCACTCGGCGCGGCTGTTCAACGGCGCTTTGTCATGCGACTCCTGCCGAGCCACTGGCGCGACCAGGATTACAGAGTCGCCGCGGCCGCAGGCAGCCTCGCGATACTTCTCGGCCTGATCGTCGGCACGCAACTTCGTTAATCGTAAACGCTCAATTTCCGTTTGCCTGGAAGACTTCCCGGACTTCAACGCCATTGGCAGAGAGCCTCTGCCCTAGGCGGGTAAGCTCCTTGAGCCGTCCGGCCCCAGCCAGACAGGCGGGCACGGTGACGGCGCAAGGCCATCCGAGAGCGATCTACCAACGAGCCATCGAGCGCGGCAACCTGCTCGTCGCGGAAACGACTCTGCGCGAAATCGGCCGCGTATCACTCGTCTAGGCGGACGGTGTCGCGCGGCGTAGCATGAGTGTGGGCCGGGTGGTTCGGCCGCTGCCCGCTGGTGAGCGGGAGTAGTGTCTGCTCGTCAATCGAGGAGGCCACCTGTGGCGACCGCACGGATCATCAAGACGGGGATCACCCCTGATGAGTACGACCAGATGCGCGAGAAGCTCGGGATCAGCGACACGCCGCCGCCCGGAGGCGTCTTCCATGCTGCGGCGATCGGTGAGGACGGGAAAATCCGTATCTTCGAAGTCTGGGACTCCCGCGAAGAAGCAGAGGCGTGGGGCGAGAAGGTCATGGCCGTTCGCACCGAAGGAGGCTTCGGCGGCGGGCCACCGCAGATCGAGTACCTCGAGGTACACAAGACCGTCCAGCGGTAACGGATCACTCGCCCGACCGAAACCCCACACTTTGGTCTTTCGCGTTATGTTTTGGCCCGTGTCCGAAGCCATCGAAGACGCGATGGCTCTGAACAAGGCCCGCAGTCTGCTGTCGATCCTGCTCGCGACGTGTCAGCAAACGCTGCTTGCCCTCGACGCCGTGGCGAACGTCCTAGACACGGACATGACCGAAGACTTGCGGGGGATGATCGTTCGAACGGAATCCGAGCTGGAAGTTGTCACGGAGAAGCTGGCCGCGTTCCGGGGCGGGCTTCCGTTACACCTCCGACTCGCTGACGGCGGCGACGCCGGCGAGCTCCGGCTCCCCGACTCCGGCGTCTGACCTAGCGGCGAGATCCGCGCCGCTCGTCGCCGCGGCGGCGTTCTGCGCCTCGGCGTAGTCGTCGTTGTGCGTGACATGCTCGACGCAGATCACCGCACCCGGTCCTTCAACGAGGGTCAAGCATTTCTGCGATCTCTCCCGCCACGTCGTGTTTCTCGACCACAACGTAGGTGGGTGCCACCCTGACCACGCGCTCACCGGGGTGTTCGTGCCCGGGTGTCACAACGAACTGCCGTCCATTGGCCCGCACGATCTCGTAGTCCTCGGTTGTGACATGAAAACTGGAACCGCATTGCGCACGGTGACACTCGCACTCGCAAAGGATCCATTCGGCGGCAGCGGACGCGCCCGCCTCGACAAGCTCGTTAGAAGTTCGGTGAACCACCTCGTTCACAGCCTCGCCTGGCTCAAGCGGTCGTCCCCCTCTCTTTGAAGAACGTGACTGGCCTACTAGCACGCCGAAAGCCGCCAAGGTCTGAGGGCTTCATCGGCGGGTTGTCGCGCCACGTTCGCGCGGGTCGTGCAAGTTTGGTTGCCCTTTACGCGGCCACTGAGTGATGGCCGGTCAGGGGACGCCGTTTCTCTCGCTCCGGAGGCGAGCGCTCTATCCCCTGAGCTACGGGCGCGTTGCGGCACTAGTGTAGCCCCGTGAAACTGACGGCCCGGACCGCGACGGTGCAGCTTGCGGAGACGTTCACCATCTCGCGTGGCTCCGAGGACGAGGCCGACGTCGTGCAGGTCGAGATCGAGCACGACGGCGTTTCCGGGTTCGGGGAGGCGGCGCCGATCGAGCGCTACTCCGAGTCGACAGAGTCGGCGCTCGACTGGCTCGACCGGGTCGACGTCGGTGACGACCCGTTCGGGCTCGACGAGATCATGGACCGCTTCCCGCCGGGCGAGCGGGCCGCACGCGCCGCCGTCGACCACGCGCTGCACGACCTCCAGGGAAAGCTCACCGGCCTGCCTGTCTACAAGCTGCTCGGACTTCGCCGCGCCGGCCCGCCGACGTCGTGGACGATCTGGCTTGGTGATCCCGACGACATGGCACGGCGCACGGAGAAGATCGTGAGCCGTGGCTTCCGGCGGCTGAAGCTGAAGCTCGGCGGACGCGACGGGCTCGACGTCGAGCGTGTGCTTGCCGTGCGAGGCGTCACCGACCTGCCGCTCCAGTGCGACGTGAACGAGGCCTGGTCGCTCGCAGAGGCGCTCGAGGCGCTACCGCAAATGGACGTCCAGTACTGCGAGCAGCCGCTTGCCGCCGGCGACCCCGACGGACCCGAGTTGAAGCGGCGCTCACCGGTCCCGATCTACGTGGACGAGGACTGCCACACGCTCGTGGACGTCGCCGCGTGCGCCGAGCGTTCGCACGGGATCAACATCAAGCTTGCAAAGGCGGGTGGCATCCGCGAGTCGGTGCGCATGGCGCACGCCGCGCGCGCACTTGGGCTGGGCGTGATGCTCGGGTGCATGGTCGAGTCGGGACTCGGGATCGCGCCCGGAGCACACATCGCCTCGCTGATGGATCACGTCGACCTCGACGGGAACCTGCTGCTTGCCCACGATCCGTGGCCCGGCGTCGCGTTCGTCGACGGCGTCCAGCGTCCCTCGGATCGCCCCGGGCTCGGTGTGAGCCCTGCGTAGGCTCCTGATCCTCGCGGAGGGCAAGTCCGGCGACGCGCATTTCGGCAAGACCGCTCGCGGTGTCATGCGCTACCGCCCCGAGGATGTCGTCGCCCTCCTCGACTCCGAGCGCGCGGGCGAGACCGAGGAGGGTTTTCCGATCGTCGGCTCGGTCGACGACGCCGCCGTCTACGAGCCCACGACCGCGCTCGTCGGCGTCGCGACGCAGGGGGGACGCTTTCCGCCGGCGTGGCGCGATCTCCTCAAGGACTCGATCAGGGCGGGTCTCGACATCGAGAACGGCTTGCACGAGTTCGTGTCGAACGATGCGGAGCTCGTCGCGCTCGCACGCGAGCACGGCGTCGAGCTTCGCGACCTGCGCAAGCCTCCGCCGGATCTCAACGTGCCGACGGGCGAGAACCTCACGCACGACGCGACATCGATCCTCGCAGTCGGCTCCGACTGTGCGATCGGGAAGATGACGGTGATGCTCGAGCTCGACCGCGAGACTCGCCGCCGGGGGATCCGCAGCGAGTTCATTCCCACCGGCCAGACGGGCATCGCGATCGCCGGGTGGGGGATCGCGGTCGACGCCGTCGTGTCGGACTTCATCGCCGGCGCAGCCGAGCAACTCGTCCTGGAAGGGGTGAAGCGGGGCGGGGAGGTGCTACTCGTCGAAGGTCAGGGATCGCTCCTGCATCCCGCCTACTCGGGCGTGACACTCGGCCTGATGCACGGCTCGGCGCCACACGGCTACCTCCTCTGCCACATGGCAGGCTCAACGATCGTCGACGGCGACGACCGCTTCCGCATCCCGCCGCTCTCCGAGCTTGTCACCCTCCACGAGCACATCAGCTTGCTTGCACGGCCGGCGCGCGTGCATGCGATCGCACTGAACACCCGCGACCTCGACGACGCGGCGGCGCGCAGGTCGATCGAGGAGACCGAGGCCGAGACAGGACTGCCGGCAGACGATCCGGTTCGCTACGGTCCCGGAAAGCTCGTCGACGCGCTGCAACCGTTGCTCGAAAGGTAGGTCAGGCCCGGCGTGGAAATAGGGCGCCCGGCCCTTGTTCGAAGACGGGCGCGGCGGCCAAGGTGAGCACCGGGATCTCTGCCGGAGACGAAAGGCGGGCACGTGAGAAGGACGGTTGCGGTGATCGCCAGCCTCGCGGCGGCCATCGCGTGCAGCACTGCAGGAGCGGCCCCTCTGCGTTACGGGGTTGCCGACGACTGGCCAAAATTCCATCCGTGCGGGGATGCGTGGTGGAACGCGGCAGCGGACATCGGCTATCGCGAGATGCGGTTGACGATCCAGTGGGATGCCGCTGCGCCAACCGTGATACCGATGCAGGACGGCGTGCAGGCGGCGATCGACTGTGCGGCGCTCGGCGGCGTCACCCCGATCCTGGCGCTCTATCCGGCGAAGCCGACGGCAATCGGCTCGGACTTGCTCCAGCAGGCGGCCTTTGCCGCGTTCGTCTCACTCGTCGGCCAGGCGTTCCCGAACGTCCAGGATTTCATCATCGGCAACGAGCCGAACCTCAATCGTTTCTGGCAGCCGCAGTTCGTCAACGGGCACGACGCGGCTGCGGTCGACTATGAGCACACGCTTGCACAGTCGTACGACGCGTTGAAGCTCGTCCGCCCGGACGCGCGCGTATGGGGGCCTGCGATCTCGTCGCGCGGAAACGACGATTCAGCAGCACTCTCGAATCCGAGCCACTCGCCGATCTGGTTCATCAAGGACCTTGGCGACGCGTATCGGGCGTCGGGCCGGACGGCGCCGATTTTCGACGAGTTCGACATGCATCCCTACCCGCCGGTGCAGGACACCGACCCGTTCTCGAAGCCGTTCCGTTGGCCGAAAGCAGGCGCAGCAAATCTCGACCGGATCAAGCAGGCGCTATGGGATGCGTTCCACGGGACCGGCCAGCCGACCGTGACCGAGGGACCGCAGGGCCGAACCGCTGATGAGTCCACGATCCAGGCGCTGCCGATCAACCTCGACGAGGTGGGGGAGCAGACACTCGTTCCGCCCGAGGAGGCGGCCGCCTACGACGGGACGGGGGAGAACGTGCTCGCGATCACCGAGGCCCAACAGGCGGCGAACCACGTCGAGCTTGCAGAGATCGCGGCGTGCGACCCGGCCGTCTCATCGCTTCTTTATTTCCCCTTGATCGACGACACCGCACGCTCGACCGGCTTTCAGTCGGGGAACCTCTTTGCCGATTTCGCCGCCAAGCAGTCCTACGCGGCGATGAGGGACAAGATCGCCTCGGCGCAGGGCCTCTGCCAGGGCGGAGTGCCGGGCATCTCCCAGGCGTGGTCGCATTCGGAGCACGTGGCGGGCTCGCTCGGCACCTTTGCGGTGCCGAGAGGGGCTGCGTCGCGCCTGCCTGCCTCGGCGCGGGTCTGGTCGTTCACGGTCACCGCCGCCGAGGACGCCACCTACCGGGCCGCGCTTTCGCGGGTGACGCCGTCGGGCGTCTTCATCCGCCGCGTGCTCTCGTCGACCGGCCGCCTGCGGGCGTATACGAAGCCGGCCGTTCAATTCGGGCCGAAGAGACTCCTGCCGGGGACCTACGCGTTCAGCATCACGCTCTTCGCCGCAACCAACCCGAGGCGCACCACCAAACTGCACTCGAAGCCGTTCAGCGTACGCTCGGGCTAAGGCTCCGCCGGCCGACTTGACAGACCGAACACTTGTTCGCTATCGTAGGCGAACACATGTTCGTCCGAATCCTCATCATCGTTGGAATCGCCGTCCTCGCCTGGAGCGCCGTCGCGCGCTCCTCGCAGGCGCACGGCGCGAAGCAGGTGGTTACCGTTCGCCCGTACGACTCGCTCTGGTCGATCGCGTCGCAGCACTACGGCGGCGACGTCCGGGACGCGATCTGGCGGATCGAGCGGGCAAACCACCTGGCGAGCGCCGACGTCCGCGCAGGCCAGCGGCTCGTCCTGCCCTAGGGCAGCGCGAGCTTCGATTCCGCCGTCTTGCGACACTGGGCGGCGCATGGACCTCGATCTCGTCTTTCTCGGCACATCGGCAAGCGCCCCGACCGCGCACCGGGCGCCGCTCGCGCTGCTCGTTCGCCGCGGCGGTGAGCGGCTGCTCTTCGACTGCGCCGAGGGCACGCAGCGCCAGCTGATGCGCTCGTCGGTGGGCCTGCCCGACCTCGAGGAGATCTTCTTGACGCACTTCCACGCCGACCATTTCCTCGGCCTGCCGGGGATGCTGAAGACCTTCGCGCTCCGCCAGCGCGACCTGCCGCTGACGGTGTACGGCCCGCCGGGGCTCCGCGACCTGTTCTCGAGCCTCGGACGTATTTTCGGCAAGCTCTCCTACCCGCTCGATCTCGTCGAGCTCCGGGGCGGCGATGCCCTCGATCGCGACGGCTACCGCATCCTCGCCTTCCCGGTTCACCACGGCGTCTCGGCGGTCGGCTACGCGCTCGTCGAGCACGTGCGGCCCGGGCGTTTCGATGTCGAGACCGCTGATGCCCTCGGTGTGCCGAATGGGCCTGAGCGTGGAGCATTGCAACGCGGCGAGTCGATCACCCTCGCGGACGGCCGCGTGCTCACTCCTGATTCGGTGCTTGGGGAGGCGCGTCCCGGCCGGCGCATCGTGATCGCCGGCGACACGGCACCCACGGAGACCGTGCGCGTTCTCGCGGAGAACGCCGACCTGCTCGTGCACGAGGCAACCTTCCTCGAGGACGAGCGTGACCGCGCGGCCGAGACGCTGCACTCGACCGCACTTCAGGCTGCCGAGATCGCGCACGAGGCGCATGTGCGCCTGCTCGCGTTGACGCACGTCTCACCGCGCTACTTCGGACCGGAACTCGCCCGCGAGGCGCGCGATGTCTTTCCGGCGACGATCGTGCCGCGCGACTTCGACATCGTCGAGGTCCCGTTCCGCGAACGCGGCGAACCGCGGCTCGTCAAGGGCGGCGCGGTCCCGGAGCGCGAACCAGCTTGAGTCGGTTTAAACCTGGTTTGGTCTTCAACCAGGTTGGCGAGTTTCTCGCTCGGCTGATCGTGGCGGGGCGAGACGCAGCAACCTGGTTTAAAAACCAACCAGGTTTCGGTCGCTTACGTCAGCTGCCAGACGCCGTCGCGGAGGACAGGCACGCGGGTGCCGTCCTGCTTGACGCCGGTGACCGCGACGTCGTTCGAGCCGACCATGAAGTCGATGTGGATCGAGCTCGTGTTGATGCGAGCTTTGTCCTCGTCGCCCACCGAGATCGCGTAGGCGTTCCCGAACGCGAGATGGCTCGCGGCGTTCTCGTCGAGCAGGGTGTTGAAGAACACGGTGCCGGTTTTGCCGATCCGGCCCTCGCGATCGACGAGCGCCACCTCGCCGAGCCGTGAGGCACCTTCGTCCATCGCGCAGCGGCTGCGTAGCGCCCCCGCGTTTCGACCCTCGATCTCGACCGCGCGTCCGCCTTCGAAGCGAACCCGAAGGTCTTCAACGACCGTTCCCGACACGTCGAGGGGCTTCGTCGCAGTCACGACGCCTTCGACGCGGAGCGGATCGGGGGCGGACGCGATCTCTTCGCTCGGCAAGTTGGGAAAGTGCACGACCCCGTCGACCGTCTGCATCCCCGCGACCTCGGAGGAGAAACGGGACGTGGGGAGGAGGCCGACGGTCAGATCGGTGCCGGGACCCTCGAAGTGCAGCGCGTCGAAGCGATGGGCATCGACGCGGCGGCCGGCTTCGTGAAGCTGGCCGAAGCGCTCGGTCCACGCAGCGCCGGCGTCCGGCTCGTCGAGGCGGAGGACGTAGGCGAGCTGCTCCCAGAGCGCGGCAACGGCCGCGTCGTCGTCGAGCCCGGGATGGACGAGCCGAGCCCACTCAGGAGTCGCCCACGGCACGACGCACCAGTTCGTCGTGCGTGCGTTGATCACGTCGAAGGTCTCACGCGTCGAAGGCAGCTGATCGAGGCCTGCACGTTCGGGATCGATTCCGTCGAGGAGGCCCGGCGGGACGATCGGCGTGATCGAGATGCGTGATCCATGCTGCTCGCCGACGGAGAGCAGGCGACGGCCGTACCACGACGGCACGAAGTCGAGCGAGTCGGCGGGGGCGCGCTCCAGGCGGATCCGCTTGACCTGCGGATCGAAGTACCAGGGGTCGACGAACCGGGCGCCACGGTCGTACGCGGCAACCGCAATCGCGCGGGCGAGCGGGGCCGAGCGGGGCTCGGCGATGATCCAGACGACCTGGCCGCGCTGGATATTCGCGCCGGTCTCGACAACGAGCCGGGCGTAGCGGGCGAGCAGTTCGTCGTTCATCCGGCCCGGAGACTACTCCGTCCGCCCGGTTCGCCTACACTGCCAGCCGTACCGCCCCCTTTAACCCGGTCCAGCGAGGCCGAGAAGGAGTCGAATGTCTCACTCTGCCGTCACATCGACGCGCGTCGTCGTCCTGGATGAGGACGCGATGCGGCGGACGCTCTCGCGGATGGCGCACGAGATCATCGAGCGGAACGCCGACCTCGACACCGTCGCACTCGTCGGCATCCACACGCGCGGAGTCCCGATCGCGCAGCGCCTCCGGCGCCTGATCGAGGAGCGCTCCGGCGACGAGATCGCACTCGGCCAGCTCGACATCACCTTTCACCGCGACGACGTGCATGTCCGAGCCGGGCAGGCGCCACGGCGCGCGCAGCCACTCGTACGCGACACGAAGCTCGACTTCGAGCTCGAAGGCCGGACGGTCATCCTCGTCGACGATGTCCTGTACACCGGCCGTACGATCCGGGCCGCGATCGATGCCCTCTTCGAATACGGCCGGCCCGACCGAGTGCAGCTCGCGGTGCTCGCCGATCGCGGCCACCGGGAGCTTCCGATTCGCCCGGACTACGTCGGTAAGAACCTGCCGACCACGCGCGGCGCGCGCGTCCACGTCGAGCTCGTCGAGGTCGACGAGCTCGACCGCGTGACGCTCGTCTCGGAACAGGAAGAGTCCGACCGTGGTTGATCTCCGCGTCGTGGGCGGCGAGCTCGTGCCGCCGTCTCCGGAGCGCAGGCATCTGCTCTCGATCACCGATCTCGACCGCGGTGACGTCGAGCGCCTGCTCGCCACCGCCCGCTCGTTCGCGCATTCACAGGAGCGCGACAACAAGAAGTTGCCGACCCTTCGTGGTCGGCTCGTCCTCAACGTCTTCTACGAGTCGTCGACACGGACGTCGTCGTCGTTCGAGCTCGCCGCGAAGCGCCTCTCGGCCGACACGATGTCGTGGAAGTCGTCGGGCTCCTCGGTGGACAAGGGCGAATCGCTCAAGGACACGGCGCTGACGCTGTCGGCCTACGACCCGGACGTGATCGTCCTCCGGCATCCCGAGGTCGGTGCCGCGCAGTTCGTCGCACGCCTCACGGGTGCGCGCGTCGTGAACGCCGGCGACGGAAAGCATCAGCATCCGACCCAGGCACTGCTCGATCTGCACACGATGCGCGAGGCCTTCGGCAGGCTCGAGGGACTGCAGGTCGCAATCGTCGGCGATGTCGTGCACTCCCGCGTCGCGCGGTCACTCGTGCAAGCCTTGCAGCTCGTCGGCGCCGACGCGATCCTCGTGGGTCCGCCGGCGCTTTTGCCAATGGGTCTCGCCGAGACGTCGTATGACATCTCCGCAATCGCCGACGCAGACGTCGTCTACGTGCTGCGCATGCAGCGCGAGCGGATGCTCGAGGGGGCAAACTTCGTCCCCTCACTCCGCGAGTACACCGACAGGTGGGGAATCACGCCGGCGCGCATTCGTGACGGCCAGCGCGTGATGCATCCAGGCCCGATGAACCGCGGCGTCGAGATCGACGCACGCGTCGCCGACTCCGACGCGTCGCTCGTCGTCGAACAGGTGCGCGCGGGTCTCGTGGTGCGCATGGCGGTGCTCTACGACCTCCTCACGACCGGCCCTGTCGCCGTCGAAGCAGCGGCGGGAGTCGCGTGATGCTGGCCGGGGCGAAGGGCCACGACGACCTCGTCATCCGCGGAGCGCGCGTGCTCGACCCGGTCGAAGGCATCGACCAGGTGCTCGACGTTCGCATCGACGGCGGTGTGGTTGCGCAGATCGGGCTCGACCTACCCACGAACGAGCACCGGGTGATCGACGCCGGCGGCAAGCTCCTCGCGCCGGCGTTCATCGACCCGCACGTCCACCTGCGCACCCCCGGACGCGAGGACGAGGAGACGATCGAAAGTGGCACAGCGGCCGCTGCGGCCGGCGGCTACTGCGCGATCCTCGCGATCCCGAACACGGATCCGGTTGTCGACGACGCCGACGTGTTGCGCAGCTTGATCGCACGCGCCGCGACCGAGGCGCACGTGCCGGTCGGCTTCATGGCCGCGATCACGAAGAGACAGGAAGGCACGGAGCTCACCGAGATGGGCGCCCTCGCCGATGCCGGTGCCGCCGGCTTCACCGACGACGGGCGTCCCGTCGCCGCAGCGGGTGTGATGCGGCGCGCACTGCAGTACAACGCCGTCACCGGCCGCATGATCGCGGTGCATTGCGAGGAGGCCACCCTGACCCGCGGCGGGCACGCGCACGCGGGCACGATCGCGGCCGAGCTCGGCCTCGGGCCATGGCCGTCGCTCGGCGAGAGCTTGATGGTCGCGCGCGACCTCGACCTGGCGGGCGAGACCGGCGAGGCAGTTCATCTGATGCACCTGTCGGCGCGCGAGTCGGTCGATCATCTTCGGCGGGCACTTGCGGCCGGTGTGCGCGCGAGCGCCGAAGCGACACCGCATCACCTGTGCCTCACCGACGACGTCCTGCGGTCGCTCGACCCGAACATGAAGATGAACCCACCGCTTCGCAGCGAGGACGACCGGCACGCGCTGCTCGACGCGCTGCGCGACGGCACGATCGCGGCGATCGCAACGGACCATGCTCCGCACTCGCCGGAAGAGAAGGACGTTCCCTTCGAGGCGGCGCCGTTCGGAGTGATCGGGCTCGAGACCGCGTTCGCCGCGCTCTACACGACGCTCGTCGAGCCAGGGATCCTGACGCTCGAAACCGTGCTGCAGCGAATGTCTGCCGGCCCGGCGGGGATCTTCGGCCTCGACCGCCCGCGCATCGCGGTCGGTGCGCCCGCAAATCTCACCCTGATCGACCTCGGCGGCAGTTGGCGCGTGAAGGCGTCCGGCTTCCGGTCTCGCTCGGCCAACTCGTGGCTGATCGGCGAGCGCCTGCGCAGCCGGATCACGTTGACCGTCGCTGCAGGGCGCACGGTGTTCGAGTCGGGAATCGAGTCATGATCGGCTCGCTGGTGCTCGAAGACGGCACGGTGTTCGAAGGCAGATCGGTCGGTGCCGAAGGGTTCGCGTTCGGTGAAGCCGTGTTCACGACGTCGATGAGCGGCTACCAGGAAGTTGCGACCGACCCGAGCTTCGAATCGCAGATCGTCTGCTTCACCGCGCCGATGGTCGGCAACTACGGCGTCGACGAGGCGCGAAGCGAATCGAAGCGCGTCCACGCGAAAGCGGTCGTGATGCGCGAAGCACGCGGGCCGCAGTGGACAGACTGGCTCCACGAAAACGGTGTCATCGGTCTTACCGGCATCGACACGCGCTCGCTCGTCCTGCACCTGCGCGAGCAGGGAGCGATGCGGTCGGCGGCGGCGACGGGCGAGATCGACGTCGGCGAAGTCGTCGCCGTCGTGCGCTCGCAGCCGGCGATGGCAGGAGCCGCGCTCGTGGCAGGTGTGTCGACGAGTGAGCGGTTCACCTTCGCCGCCGACGGGGCTGTCCGCGTCGCAGTCGTGGACTACGGCTGCAAACGCTCGGTGTTGCGGCGGCTGGCGGCGAACGGCGCGGCCGTCGATGTCTTTCCGCACGACACCGACGCAGACTCGCTCGCCGGCTACGACGGCGTTCTCCTCTCGCCGGGTCCCGGCGACCCGGAGCCGCTCGCCGACGAGACGAAGATGCTGGGCGATCTCATCGGTCGCACACCTGTGCTCGGGATCTGCCTCGGGCATCAGTTGCTCGCGCTCGCGACAGGCCGCACGACGTTCAAGCTCCCGTTCGGGCACCGCGGCGCCAACCATCCGGTGCTCGACCACCGCTCGCGGCGCGTGCTCGTCACGTCGCAGAACCACGGCTTCGCAGTCGCAGCCGGTGACGACAACGGCGTGACGCACACCTCGCTGTACGACGGGACAGTCGAAGGGCTGGACTACCCCGAGTTGCGCGCGCGCTCGGCGCAGTTCCATCCGGAAGCCGCGCCAGGGCCGCACGACGCGGCCACGATCATCTCGGGCTGGGTCGACGAGCTGAAAGCTGCCGCATAGTGCCGAGGCGCACGGACATCAAGTCGATCTGCCTGATCGGCTCCGGCCCGATCGTGATCGGCCAGGCCGCCGAGTTCGACTACGCCGGCTGCCAGGCACTGAAGGTGCTGCGCGAAGACGGGTTCCGGACGATCGTCGTCAACTCGAACCCGGCGACGATCATGACCGACCCGGGCTTCGCCGACCGCACCTACCTCGAGCCGCTCGACCTCGAAGGTGTCGAGAGCGTGCTGCGACGCGAGCGCCCCGATGCGCTCCTGCCGACAATGGGCGGCGGCACCGCGCTGAACATCGTGCGCGAGCTCGACGCGGCCGGGATCCTCCGAGAGCTCGGAATCGAGTTGATCGGTGCGTCGATCGACGCGATCAACCGCGCGGAGGACCGCGAGCTCTTCAAGCAGACCGTCGAAGGCGTGGGCCTGAAGGTGCCGACCTCGAGAATCGTCACGTCCGTCGACGACCTCCATGGAGTGTCGCTGCCCGCCGTCGTGCGGCCCGCGTTCACCCTCGGCGGTCACGGCGGCGGCTTCGTCGACACCGCCGTCGAGTTGCACGCGCAGGTCGAGCGCGGCTTGCAGGCATCGCCGATCGGCCAGGTGCTCGTCGAGGAGTCGGTGCGTGGCTGGGACGAGTTCGAGCTCGAAGTCGTACGCGATCGCGCCGACAACGTGGTCATCGTGTGCTCGATCGAGAACCTCGACCCGATGGGGGTGCACACCGGCGACTCGGTGACCGTCGCACCACAGATGACGCTCTCCGACGAGGCGTATCAGGAGCTCCGCGACAGCGCGATCAGCGTCATCCGCGCGGTCGGTGTCGACACCGGCGGCTCGAACATCCAGTTCGCGCGCGATCGCGTCTCCGGCGCGATCCGCGTGATCGAGATGAACCCGCGGGTCTCACGCTCGTCCGCGCTCGCGTCGAAGGCGACGGGCTACCCGATCGCGAAGGTTGCCGCGAAGCTCGCGGTCGGCTACACGCTCGACGAGATCCCGAACGACCTGACGGGCACGACCCCGGCGAGCTTCGAGCCAACCCTCGACTACGTCGTCGTCAAGATCCCGCGGTTCGCGTTCGAGAAGTTCGCCGGCGCCGACACAACACTCGGGACGCAGATGAAGTCAGTCGGCGAGACGATGGGCATCGGTCGCAGCTTCATCGAAGCGTTCGTCAAGGCGAAGCGGGGCCTCGAGGGCGACTTCGACTGGCACCCGGAGAACATGCACCCGTGGTTCCAGCGCGAGCTCGAGTCGCTCGCCGCCGAGGAGGAGCGCCAGCAGTCACGCAAGCCGGTCTATCGGCGCATCGACTCGTGCGCGGGGGAAGTCGCCGCGAACTCGAACTACTTCTACGCGACCTGGGACGAGCGCGACGAGGCGCCGCCACAGGGAACCGCCAAGCGTGTCGTCATCCTCGGCTCCGGCCCGAACCGGATCGGGCAGGGCGTCGAGTTCGACTACTGCTGCGTCCATGCCGTGCAGACGTTCCGGGGGCTCGGGTACGAGGCTGTGATGGTCAACTGCAATCCCGAGACGGTCTCGACCGACTACGACACGTCGAACCGTCTCTACTTCGAGCCGCTCGACCTGCCGTCGGTGCTCGGCATTCTCGAGCGTGAGCAGCCCGAGGGGGTCGTGATCCAGTTCGGCGGGCAAACGCCGTTGAAGCTCGCGCGCGGAATCGAGAGCGCCGGATTCCGGATTCTCGGCACGCCGTTCGACGCAGTCGACCTCGCGGAGGACCGCGAACGCTTCGGCGATCTGCTCGCCGGCATGGGCATCCGCTGCCCGGAGTGGGGCATCGCGCGTTCGGGCGACGATGCGGCCGCCATCGCACGCCGGATCGGCTACCCGGTGCTCGTGCGCCCGTCATACGTCCTGGGCGGACGCGCGATGCGGGTCTGCCACACCGAGGAGCAGGTCGTCACCGCGTTCGCCGGAGTGCATGGGCCGACACTCGTCGACCGGTTCCTCGAACGCGCGATCGAAATCGACGTCGACGCCCTCTGCGACGGGGAGAGCACCTACGTCGGTGCGATCATGCAGCACGTCGAAGAGGCCGGTGTTCACTCGGGCGACTCGGCGTGCGTGCTACCCGCACAGTCGCTCAGCGGTTCGGCCTCCGCGGAGATCTCGGCGATCGTGAAACGCCTGGGACCCGGGCTCGGCGTGGTGGGGCTTCTGAACGTGCAGTTCGCGATCGTCGACGACATCGTCTACGTGCTCGAGGTCAACCCCCGCGCGTCCCGCACGGTCCCGTTTGCGTCGAAGGCCACCGGGGTCAACCTCGTCGAAGCCGCCTGCCGGCTCGCCGCCGGCGAGCGGCTCGCCGAACTTCGACTGCCCGCCGAACGGCCGCCGCGACAGGTCAGTGTCAAGGCAGCGGTGCTCCCGTTCGCGCGGTTCCCGGGCGCCGACCCCGTGCTCGGGCCTGAGATGCGCGCGACCGGTGAGGTGATGGGAAGCGCAAGTGACTTCCCGAGCGCCTTCGCGAAGGCGGAGCGCGCCGCCGGCCGCTCCCTGCCGCGCGACGGCGCGGTCTTTGTCTCCGTCCGCGACGACGACAAGGCGGCCGCTGTTCCCGTCGCCGCCGCCCTCGCCGGACTCGGTTTTCAGCTCGTGGCGACCGGCGGTACCGCCCGGACCCTCCGCGGAGCGGGGCTCGAAGTCGACGACGTCCGCAAGGTGACCGAGCCCGGCGACGGCCCCACTGTCGTCGACCTGCTGCGTCGCGGGCGCTGCAATCTCGTCGTGAACACGCCGGAGGGCGGCTCGGGCCCCCGGTCGGACGGCTATCTCATCCGCGAGGCCGCCCTCGCGGCGCGGATTCCGTGCATCACAACGATTGCGGGCGCCGCCGCGGCGGTGCACGCGATCGCAAACGCCCGGGCCGAGGTAGCGCTCTCACTTCAGGAGCGGATCGATGTCGAAGCCCAGACGCGAGCGTCGTAGGGTCACCGCCCTCGAGCCGATCGGTCCGTACTCGCTCCTGCGAGTCGACCGGGGCGGCCTCGACCCCGGTCGACCCGGGCAGTTCTTCATGCTCGAAGCGCCGGGGCGCGTGCTGCCTCGGCCGATGTCGCTCTGCCTCGCTCCGCGCGGCGAGCTCGCGTTTCTGCTCGACCCGGTCGGCCCCGGCACGCGCGCACTCGCCGCCGCCTCCCCGGGCGATCGCTTGCACGTCTTCGGACCACTCGGGAACGGCTTCCGCCTGGATGTCCCGAAGCCACTGCTCGTCGGTGGCGGAATCGGCATCGCGCCGCTTCCGTACCTCGCCGAGGCGCTCGAACATCCTCCGGCCGTACTCGGATTTCGCTCGGTCGAGCACGCGGAGGCTGCGGCACTCCTTCCGACCGCCGAGGTCGTCATCGACCCGGTCCTCGTCACCGACGCGATTCCACCGGGGCACGATCTCCTTGCCTGCGGGCCTGAACCGATGTTGAAAGCGATACGAGCGATCGCGCCCACGGCGCAACTCGCCTGGGAGGCGCCGATGGCCTGCGGCTACGGCGCGTGTTTCGGCTGCGTCGTCGAAATCGAAGGTGAGTTGAAGAGGTTGTGCGTCGAAGGACCGGTGCTGTGCTTCTCCTGAACGCGAGCGGTTGCCTCGATGCGATCACCGCGCCCGACGTCGCCGCATCCCTGGACGCATTCGTGACGAAGACGGTCACACCCGACCCGCGCGACGGCAATCGCCCGATACGGATTGCCGAAACGGACTACGGGATGCTGAACGCGATCGGGCTCGCGAACCCGGGGCGCGCCGTCTTCATTGCCAAAACGCTGTCACGTTTGGTCAGCACGATCGGCATTCCGATCTGGGTTTCCGTTGGCGGTTTTTGCGCACGGGACTACGCGGAGACCTGTGAGCAACTGGCACGCGACGAAGTCGCGTGCATCGAGCTGAACCTCAGCTGTCCGAACGTCGACGAGGCGCCGGGGTCGGCTGCCGAGATCGTCAGCGCGTGTCGCGCGGCCACCGCAAAGCCGCTCTACGCCAAGCTTTCTCCCCATGCCTGGGACATCGGGGAGACGGTGCGTGCGGTCGAAGCGGCGGGCGCCGATGGTGTCAGTCTCGTCAACACGTTGCGCGGCGTGGCGCTCGACACGACGCTCGCACCGAAACTCGCACGCGTGGTCGGTGGCTACTCGGGACCAGCGCTGAGACCGGTCGCGCTCGCTGCAGTTCTCGCCGCGCGGCGCGTCACGCAGTTGCCGATCGTCGGGATGGGCGGCGTGCAGTCCGGTCGTGACGCGCTCGAGTTGATCGCGTGCGGTGCAACGCACGTCGCGCTCGGCACGGTCCTGTTCTCCGACCCCGATGCTCCGGCTCGCGTTCGCGACGAATTGACGACCGAGTGTGGACGACTTGGCTTCAATCGAGTTGAAGATGCTTTTGGTGTCGCGCTCGACAACGTTGCCAAACTGGCCAACTAGCTTCGTCGGGTGGTAGTTGCACGTGGCGCGGAGGTTGGTAGGATGCCGCACTCATGGTGCCGTCCCAGACACAAGTGCAAGCTCCGGTCCGTTCACTCGACCAGAGAATGGAAGCGCTGAAGCGGGCGAACGACATCCGCGTCAAGCGAGCTCAGTTGAAGAAAGACCTGAAGTCGGGAGCGATGTCGATCGAACAGATCCTGCGCGAGCCGCCCGAGTTCGTCTCGACCGCGAAGGTCTTCGACATGTTGATGGCCGTGCCGAAGTTCGGTCGCGTGAAGGCTGCGCGCCTTCTCAATCAGTGCCGCATCAGCCAGTCGAAGACAGTCGGCGGCCTGTCCGACCGTCAGCGACACGAGCTGATTGGCCTCTTCAACCGCTAGTCGGTTGATCCGGGCTAGGCCGGTCTTCGTCGTTACCGGGCCGTCCGGCGCCGGCAAGGGCACGCTCATCCGACTCGTTCTTCCGCGCTTCCCCGAATTGGCGCTTGCCGTCTCGGCCACGACTCGCGCCCAGCGGCCGGGAGAAGAGGACGGCGTCGACTACTGGTTCCTCGACCGGCCGGAGTTCGACCGGCGGATCCACGCGGGCGAGTTCCTCGAATGGGTCGACTACGTCGGGAACAGCTACGGAACGCTGAATTCCGAGATCGAGCGGTTGCGGGAAGCCGGCAAGGCGCCGCTGCTCGAGCTGGAGACCGACGGGGCGACCCGTGTGAAGCGTCGGACCGAGGGCGCGGTGACGGTCTTCGTCACAGCACCGGTCGAAGAGCTCGAACGGAGGCTCGAGGCCCGCGCCACCGAAAGCTCGGGCGTGATCGAGGAGCGGTTGGCGACGGCGCGGCGGCAGCTGGAGCTCGAAAAGGAGTTCGACTACGTCGTTGAAAACGACGATCGCGACCGGGCTGCTCACGCCCTCGCGGCGATCATCGCCCGGAAGTTGGACGGTGCCGCTACCATGGCCCGACAATGATTCATCCCCGCATCGACGAACTGATGAACCAGGTCGACTCGCGCTATGCGCTGGTCATCGTCGCCGCCAAGCGCGCGCGACAGATCAACAACTACCACCACCAGCTCGGTGAGGGTACGTTCGACGAGTTTGCGCCTCCGCTGATCGAATCGCGCTCGAAGAACTACCTGACGATGTCCCTCGAAGAAATCGCCGAGGGCAAAATCGTCTACGAGTACAAGAAGTAAACCGGCACACTTCCGGCATGGGCCGGATTCTGCTCGGGGTCACCGGTGGCATCGCCGCCTACAAAGCGTGCGAGTTGACGCGCCTGCTCGTGAAGGCCGGCCACGACGTGATTCCGCTCGTGACGCCGGGTGCCGAGCGGTTCGTGCGCGCCGAGACGTTCGCCGCGCTCGCCCGTCGGCCCCGCGATGACGACCCCTACCCGCACCTGATTCGCGCCGATCTGCTCGTCGTCGCGCCATGCACCGCGAACACGCTGGCGAAGCTCGCGCACGGGATCGCCGACAACGTCCTCACCGAGGCGGCGCTCGCCCATCGCGGGCGAGTCCTCGTCGCACCGGCGATGAACCCGCGGATGTGGGCCGCACCCGCGACGCGCGCGAACGCCGAGGTGCTTCGACGCCGAGGCGTCGAGCTCGTCGGCCCGGACGAGGGTGAGATGGCGGAGGGCGAATGGGGAGTCGGCCGGCTCGCGGAGCCCTCCGAGATCGCCGCACGCATCGAGCAGCTGCTCGCGCCCGGGTCGCTTGCCGGCCGCCGAGTCCTCGTCACCGCCGGCGGAACCCGCGAGCCGCTCGACTCCGTGCGTTTCGTCGGCAACCGGTCGTCGGGGCGAATGGGCATTGCCCTTGCGGAAGAGGCGCGTCGCCGCGGCGCAGAGGTCATCCTGCTCGCCGCGAACGTCCAACCCGATGCGCCCTACGGCGTCGAGGTGATCCCGACCCCGACTGCAGCGTCGATGCTCGATGCGGCGCTCGCTCTCCCCGACGTCGACGTGGCCCTGCTCGCCGCCGCCGTCGCCGACTACCGCCCCGCGGAAACGTCGGCCGGGAAACGGCCGAAGGACGACAAGAGCTGGACACTCGAGCTCGAGCCGACTGATGATGTCGCGCGCGCACTCGGCGCCGCGAAGCGCGACGGCCAGGTACTCGTCGCGTTCGGCGCCGAGCACGGGGCCGAGGGACTCGAACGAAAACGCGCGATGCTCGAGACGAAGAACGCCGATCTCGTCGTCTTCAACGACATCGGCCGGCCGGACATCGGCTTCGACGCGGGCGACAACGAAGTGGTGCTCGTCACCCGCACGAGCGAGCGCGTCGTTGCCAAAGCACCCAAAACGCAAATCGCGGCCGCGATCCTCGATGCGGTCGAGGAACTCCTCGCGTAGGAGCGACCATGAGTGACGCGTACGACCTCTTCCGCGAAGGCCAGAGGCGGCTGCGCGAGGGGATGGCTGCCCAGGCGACGGTGCCGCTCGAGCGAGCGAAGAACCTTGAACCGGCGAAGGCGTCGATTCGGGAGTCGCTCGGGATCGCGTACTTCCGACTCGGACGGTGGCAGGACGCCGAGCGCGAGTTCCGCGCGATCGTCGAGGAGCTCTCTCCGACCGACGACTACGCGCACTACGCGCTCGGCCGAGCGCTCGAACGCCAGGGCAGAACGGCGGAGGCAAACGGTCACTACAAGCTCGCAAGCTCGATGGATCCGAGCTCGGAGCAGTACGCGTCGCGCATCCTCGGTCTCGACGCACCCGACGCCGGCGCGGCCTAAGAAGTTCTCTCAGGATGATGTTCGTCGATCCGGGTGTGATCGGCGAGTGCGATGGAAGGACGCAGAGCGACCCGATAGCGGTGTTCTATCGGGTCGACCGAGGACGCAGCAGCGCGCCGCCGAGCGCGGCCGGGCGACACAACGCTCATTCTGTGAGAGCTTCTAATCACATGCGGGCAGTTGTTCAGCGGGTCGCGCGCGCCTCGGTGTCGCCCGGCGGCTCGATCGGGCCGGGACTGTGCGTCTTGCTCGGCATCGCCGAGGGTGACGGGCCGATGGACGCCGCACGTCTTGCGACGAGGGTGGCGAACCTTCGGATTTTCCCGGCCGACGACGGGCGTTTCGACCGTTCGCTGCTCGACACCGGCGGCGAGGCGCTCGTGGTCAGCCAGTTCACGCTCCTTGCAGACACGGCGAAGGGAAACCGGCCGAGCTTCTCGGGCGCGGCACGCCCGGAGGACGCCGCACCGCTCTACGAGCTCTTCACCGCGGCGCTGCGCGCGCTTCGGATCGAGGTGGCGACAGGCGTCTTCGGCGCGAAGATGGCGGTCGAGCTCGTGAATGACGGCCCAGTCACGATCATCCTGGAATAGCGGATTCTGCTACGTTTCCGTGACCACATTTCGGCAGTTTCGAGATGGGCGCGCGGCGCCCATTTTTCGTGATGGGGGGCTTTCTGAGTTGGCGTCGGCATCGCACGAGAAGGAGAAGCAGCTGCAGCGCGAGGTGACACGCATGGTCGAAGACGCGATCCCGGGGGTCGAGGTACTCGCCCTCGAATTGAACGGAAGCGAGCGCTTCTGTGTCTTCGTCGATCATCCGCAAGGCGTCGATCACGCACTCTGCGAACGCGTCACTCATGTTCTGCAGCCGTACCTCGAGACCTACGGCGTGGAGGTTTCCTCGCCGGGCTTTGACCGCCCGCTTCGGACGAAGGCTCATTTCGAACGCGCCCTCGGGCGCACCGTTCGTGTGAAGACAGGCTCGCACCGCGTGCGCGGTGAAGTGATCTCGACCACTGAGCGAAGCGTGCAGATCCAGAACGGCAAGGAGTCGAGTGCATCGCCGGTGGACATCCCGTACGACGTCATCGTCCGGGCAAATCTGATTGATGAAGGGTAGGGGCCGATGAGCCAGGAAATCGTTGACGCCGTACGCGACATCGAGCGCGAAAAGGGAATCGAGAGCGGCACGCTTGTCGCTGCGCTCGAAGACGCGCTGCTCGCGGCCTACAAGAAGACGCCGGGGGCGTCACGGCACGCGACTGTCGAGCTCGACGACAAGGGCGACTTCCGCGTGTTCTCGATCGACATCCCCGAGGACCTCGAGACGCGCTTGCTCGACGAGGCACGCGAGCTTGCGCTCGACGACCTCGAGCGCATCGAGGAAGAGACCGGCGAGAAGAATCACACGCTCCTTTCCGACGACGACCTCGAGATCGACTGGTCCCAGATTCCCGATCAGCTCATCAACCGCAAGGACGTGACGCCGGGCAACTTCGGCCGCATCGCCGCGCAGACCGCGAAGCAGGTCATCCTCCAGCGGATCCGCGAGGCCGAGCGCGAGATGATGTACGACGAGTACATCGACCGCGTGGGCGAGGTCGTCACCGGCATCGTCCAGCAGACCGGCGACCGGAGGAACATCCTCGTCGACCTCGGCAAGGTCGAGGCGCTGCTGCCCGGGCCTGAGCAGGTCGACGGTGAGCGCTATGAGCAAGGCTCACGCATCAAGGCAGTCATCCGCGAGGTGCGCACCGGCACCAAGGGCCCGCAGGTGATCCTGTCGCGCCGCGACCCGGAGCTCATCAAGACGCTGTTCGAGCTCGAGGTGCCCGAGATCGCCGACGGTCTCGTCGAGATCCGCGGCGTTGCGCGCGAGCCGGGCTACCGCTCGAAGATCGCGGTCGAGTCACATGCCCAGGGCGTCGACCCGGTCGGCGCATGCGTCGGGCCGCGCGGCTCGCGTGTTCGCATGGTCGTCTCGGAGTTGCGCGGCGAGAAGATCGACATCATCCCGTGGAACAACGAGCCCGCGCGCTTCGTCGCCAAGGCGCTGTCGCCGGCCCGCGTCCGCGAGGTGTACCTCGACGACGAGGGTAAGGAGGCGACCGTAGTCGTCCCCGACGACCAGCTTGCGCTTGCGATCGGCAAGGAGGGCATGAACGCCCGCCTCGCGGCCCGCCTCACCGGTTGGAAGATCGACATCACCTCCGATTCCGAGTTCGCACAGCAGGAGGCCGACGCGGCCTTCGGCGGCGAGGGCTCCGACAGCGAGGACTTCTCCGGGCGCTGCTCGGCGATCCTCTCGAACGGCAAGCGCTGTCCGAACGCCGCGCTCCCCTCGTCGAAGTTCTGCGGTGTGCCGGCTCACCAGGAGCTCGCACTCCACGCATCGGACGACGAGGCGAACCCGATCGTTGAGGAGTCCGAGCCGGAGCTCGAGGCGCTCGCCGACACCGCGGAGCCCGAAGCGGTCACCGAAGACGCGGCCGCGTTCGGAAACCCGGAGCCCGAGGAGTTCCCGGCAGGCCCCGGCGACGCTCCCGTCGGCGGCGCGGACGAGACCATCAACAGCGGTTCCACGCACGCCCATCACGAGCACGTCGAGGACGACCCCGACGGAGGCGTCCCGATCGAGCGTGTGGCCGCGGTCGACAGCACGAGCGAGGGGAGCGAGTAACGAGCGGAGAGCCGATTCGGACCTGCGCCGGTTGCGGCCGCAAGGCGTCCCTGTCTGAGCTGCAGCGCTTCCACGCGGAAGCCGGCGAGCTCGTGCCAGGCGCCGGCAGCGGTCGCGGCGCCTACACCTGTCGCCGCCTCTCGTGCTTCGAGCGTGGAGCGGCGCGACGCGCGTTCAACCGGTCGCTGCGCACAAACGTGCGCGTCGACCCGAATCTCTCCCGCCTCTACACTTGAGCCATGGCCAACGGTAAGCCAAATAGACCGATCAGACCGCGCGGCGGCGGCCCCAAGGGGCGGCGCCGGGTCGTCATCGATCAGGGAGGCAACCGCCCGGGCCAGGGTCAGCGTCAGCGCCCGGGCGACCGGCCCGCGGATCGCGGCCCGCGCACACCGCGCGAAGTCGTCGCGCCGTCGGGGCCTGTCACGGTCGAATCCGGCGTCACGCTGCGCGACTTCTCACAGGCGCTCGGCGTTGCGATGCCGCAGATCATCAAGCTCCTGATGAACCTGAACACGATGAAGACGGCGACGCAGTCGCTCACCGACGACGAGGTCGAGCTGATCGCGGCCGAGCTCGACCGCGAAGTCACGATCAAGCACGCCGATGACGACGACGGCGAGCCCGAGGTCTTCGAAGATGCCGAGGAGTCGCTCGTCGCGCGACCGCCGGTCGTGACGATCATGGGCCACGTCGACCACGGCAAGACGACGCTGCTCGATGCGATTCGCAAGACCTCGGTCGTCAAGACCGAGGCCGGTGGCATCACACAGCACATCGGCGCGTACCAGGCGGATCACAACGGTCGGCGCATCACGTTCCTCGACACGCCGGGCCACGAGGCATTCACCGCAATGCGCGCTCGCGGTGCGAAGGTCACGGACATCGCCGTGCTTGTCGTCGCTGCCGACGACGGCGTGATGCCGCAGACGAAGGAATCGATTTCACATGCACGCGCCGCTTCGGTGCCGATCGTCGTCGCCGTCAACAAAATCGACCTGCCCGACTCGAATCCCGACCGTGTCCTCAGTGAGCTCGCGACCGAAGGCCTGCAGCCCGAGGAGTGGGGCGGAGATGTGCAGATCGCGCGGGTCTCGGCCAAGCAGGGCGAGAACCTCGACGACCTGCTCGAGCGGATCCTGCTCGTCGCAGACGCAGAGCTCGACCTGCGCGCGAACCCCGCCGCCGACGCCTCGGGCCCGATCATCGAGTCGCGCCTCGACGTCGGCCGCGGCCCGGTGACGACCATGCTCGTGCAACGCGGAACGCTGAAGGTCGGCGATGCGATCGTCGCGGGTGACGCATGGGGCCGCGTTCGCGCGCTCTACGACTATCTCGGCGAGCGGATCGAACAAGCCCTTCCCGGTGAGCCGGTCGAGATCCTCGGCTTCGACAAGCCGCCGCCTGCCGGCGAGCTCGGTCGCGTCGTCGAGAACGAGCGGCGTGCCCGTGACCTAGCCCATCAACGCGGCGAGCGGCTACGGCGCGAGGCAGTTGCCAAGCAGCGCAGCCGTGGCGTCTCGCTCGATTCGCTCTTCTCGCAACTGCAGGCCGGCGCGGAAGCAGACCTCAACATCGTCCTCAAGGGCGACGTTCAGGGGTCGGTCGAGGCGATCGTCTCCGAGCTCGGCAAGATCCAACATCCCGAGGTACGCGTCCAGGTGATCCACACCGGCGTCGGCGGCATCACCGAGAACGACGTCAACCTCGCGGCCGCGTCGAACGCAATGGTCGTCGGGTTCAACGTCCGCCCATCGGCGGAGGTTCGCCAGGCCGCAGAGCGCCAGGGCATCGAGATCCGCCTGTACCGCGTCATCTACCAGCTCACCGAGGAGATCGAGCAGGCTCTCGTCGGCATGCTCTCGCCGGTCGAGACCGAGGCAATCATCGGCGAGGTCGAGGTGCGCGCGCTCTTCAAGGCCTCGCGGGTCGGAACGATCGCGGGCTGCATGGTCACGAGCGGGCTCGTGCGGCGAGGCTCGAACGTCCGCCTCTTCCGCGACGGCACCCGCATCCACGAGACGACGGTCGCTGCGCTCCGGCGCTTCAAGGACGACGTTCGCGAAGTGACCGAGGGATTCGAGTGCGGTGTGCTGCTCGAGGGCTTCAACGACCTGCGTGAAGGCGACGTCTTCGAGGTCTTCGAGACGCGCGAGGTCGAGCGCACGTCGCTCGACGAGCCTGCCGGCAGCTCGAGCTCCGACAGCGCCTGAGCGGGCCGCGATCGTGCCTTCGGGCTTCGTCGCGATCCTCACGGCCGAGCTTCACTTTCCCGAGGCGGCCTCGCTGAAGGGCAAGCGGCAGCACCTGCGCTCGGCCAAGGACAACCTCCGCAACCGGTTCGCCGCCTCGGTCGCCGAGGTCGACCATCACGATCTCTGGCAGCGCACCACACTGCTCGTCGCCTGCACCGCACGCAGCGCGCACGATGCGAACGCCCTCGCGGACGGCGCCGAGCGGTGGCTCGCCTCCGGCGACTGGGTGCTCGCCCGCTGCGACCGGCTCATCGTCTCTCCCGACGACGAGTAGGAATCCCCTCGTTGGCCCGGCCGCGCTACCCTCGCGGGCTGTGTCTGATCGCATGCGCCGTGTCAACGAATCGGTTCGGGCCGTGGTCGCGGAGGGTGTCGCAGGCCTCAAGGATCCGCGCATCGGGATGGTGACGGTCACCGGTGTTCGCGTCTCGCCCGACCTCGGAGATGCGATCGTCTTCGTCTCGGTGCTCGGCAGCGACCGCAAGCGCGCGGCGACGATGGCGGGGCTGACCTCGGCGCACGGGGTCCTCCAGAGCCGCATCGGACAGCAGCTGAGCCTTCGCCGAACCCCGCGGCTGACGTTCGCCTACGATGAGTCGGTCGAGCGGGGTGTGCGGATGACAAAGCTCATCGACGACCTCGCTGCCGACCTTCCCGCCGAACCGCACCCCGACTCAGTGCCGGACGAGGATGAGCAAGCGACCGACCATGAATGACGTCCAGGCCGCGGCCGCGGCGATCGCGGAGCACGATCTGTTCCTGGTCGCGACGCACGAGAATCCCGACGGCGACGCGCTCGGCTCGATGCTCGCGATGTCGCTCGGCGTGCGCGCGCTCGGGAAGGACGTCACGATGTTCCTCAGCGGCACCGCACCGACTCCGGCCGAGTACCGCTTCCTCGACCTGAGTGGTCTCGTTCGCGAACTGCCCGGTGATGTGGGCGAACGAGTCCTTCTCGCTGTCGATTGCGCCAACGAGCGGCGCATCGGCCCTGAGCCGGACCCGGTCGAGCGGACGAAGCTCGTCCTGAACATCGATCACCATCACGACAATTCGCGATTCGGTGACATCGATCTGATCGACGACGACGCATCGTCAACCGCCGAGATCGTGCGCGACATCCTTCTGGCCCTCGACGTGCCACTGACTCCCGAGATCGCAGAGGCGCTCTACGTCGGGCTCGTCACCGATACCGGCCGGTTCCAGTACACGAATACGACGCCGAAGGCGCTTCGGCTGGCGGCCGAGCTCGTCGAGGCCGGCGCCGACATCCACGGAGTGTTTCAGCACGTCTACGAGACCGTGCAGTTCGCGAAGCTGAAGCTGCTCGCACGCGCGCTCGAGCGCGCGCAGCTCTCTGCGGGCGGCCGACTCGTCGTCTCGTATCTGCTGAAGGACGACTTCTCGGCCGTCGGCGCCGAGGAACCGTACTCCGAGGGGATCATCGACTCGCTCCGCGCGGTCGAGGGCTCCGAAATGGTCGCTCTCATTCGCGAGCCGCCGCGGGACGAGGGTCCTTCGCGCCGGATCTCGCTGCGCTCGAGCCACGACGAGGTCGACGTCTCGGCGATCGCTGCCAAGGCCGGGGGAGGGGGGCACCGCCAGGCGGCCGGCTTCTCGTCGGAGCTCTCAATCGCCGAGATCATCGACTTCCTCCAACGCGAATTCGCAGTTGCGACCGCGTCCGGAGCCAGAGCCGACGCGGATGCCGCCGAGAGCGCTTAGGCCCGCCGGCATCGCGTTGCTCGACAAGCCGGCAGGTCCATCGTCCTTCGCGATCGTCGCAGCACTTCGTCGCCGCACGCTCGCTCGGACGGGGCATGCCGGGACGCTCGATCCGTTCGCAACGGGTCTGCTGGTGCTGTTGTCCGGCACGGCAACTAGAGTGGCGCCGTGCTTCGTCGGCTTGGACAAGCGGTACGTCACAGACGTCGATCTCACGGCGACAACCTCGACCGGCGATCCGGAAGGCGAGGTCCGGGAGACGCACGAACCGCCGTCGAAGGACGAGCTGGAGGCTCGGCTCGCAGCCCTCCGCGGTGAGGTCGAGCTGCCGATCCCCGCCGCGTCCGCGGTGAAGATCGGCGGCGAGCGCGCCTACAAGCTTGCTCGGCGCGGAGTCGAGGTCGAGATGCCGCTCCGACGCTCGCTCGTGCATGCGCTCGACGTCATCGCCTATAGCGCCGAGTCCGTTCGCCTCGCGCTGCATGTCAGCTCGGGAACGTATGTGCGCGCAATCGCCGAGGCACTCGGCGGACACTGCACGACGCTGCGGCGCACGGCAGTCGGCCCGTTCTCGGTCGACGAGGCCGCAACCGATCCGGCGGAGGTCGACCTGATCCCCGTGCGTGTGGCGTTCGCGCGGCTCCCGGCGGAGGCCCTCGAGCGGGTGCCGGCCCAGATCCGAGCCGGCGTCCTCGCATTCGACACCCCGGTGGAGGGCAGTGCGGCGTGATTGCTCGCGACCCCGCGCAGCTCGAACTGCGGCCACGCGCGGTCGCGATCGGGACGTTCGACGGTGTTCATCTCGGGCATCGCGCGGTCATTCGCGCGGCGGTCGAGGCTGGACCGGCGCCCACGGTCGTCACGTTCCATCCGCACCCGCGGACCGTGCTCGGGAATCGCGTCGAACTGCTCGCCACGTTGGAGCGCCGGCTCGAGTTGCTCGCGCAGTGCGGCGTCGAGGATGTCCTCGTCGTCGAATTCACTCCAGAGACGGCCGCGCTCACGCCGGCGGAGTTCGCCGAACAACATCTCCTCGCGGTCGGCGCCGAACTGGTGGTCGCCGGGGCCGACTTCCGGTTCGGTCGCAAGCGCGCCGGCGATCTGGAGGCGCTGCGCGTGCTCGGCCTCGATACGCGGGAGGTACCGCTCGTCGCGGGCATCTCCTCGAGCCGCATCCGCGCATTTGCTCACGCCGGCGAGCCACGGGAGGCAGCGAAGCTCCTCGGTCGCCCACTCGAGCTCGACGGAACAGTCGTGTGGGGAGACCAGCGCGGCGGCACGCTCGGCTTTCCGACCGCGAACCTGCAGCTCGAGGCCGATCTGCTCGTGCCGGGGTTCGGCATCTACGCGGGAGCAGTCGGTGACCTGCGCGCGGCGATCTCGGTCGGCGTCAATCCTCATTACGGCGGCACCGAGCGGCGCGTCGAGGCCTACCTTCTCGACTGGGAGGGCGATCTCTACGGCGACCGCCTCGTCGTCGAAGTGTGGGAGCGGCTCCGCGACGAGCTCGCGTTCGAGAGCGAGGCTGCGTTGATCGCCCAGATCGCGGCGGATGTCGAGCAGACGAGGGCCGCCACGAGACCCTCGTAGGAGTTCCCCACGCAAGATCGTCGCGCAATCGGCGTCTTTCATTGACATGGACACCGACGACACCGTGGTGCACATCGAGCGGGTTTGCTGCCTCGAGTGCGGCACGAACTACGTGAAGCCCGCCGACGGCGGTACCGCCCAGCGCAACCCGGGCTGCCCCAATTGCAGCTACCTGGGCTGGATCTCGGCCGTCGTGCCGCTCGAGAGGCTCGACGGCGCGGTCATGCCTCCGCCACAGCCCCGCTACGACGAGGGTCTGCCCCAGACCCACGCATCGAGACTGCGCTGACACCGCCGAAATAGTGATGGCGCGCCGGCCAGCGGCGGACCGTTCGGCCCCGCTGCTCGAGACGCGCGAGCCACTCCGGGTCGAGACCGGGCTCCGCGTTCACGGTCGCGCCGGCCGGATGAAATCGCGGGTGATCGATCGCGGTCTGCGGGTCGAGCCCGTCGACGAGCACGGCGGCGAGGACGCCCACGAGTGCGGTGCGGAGGCGTGTGCCGCCCGCCGCCCCGATCACGAGCTCGAGCTCGCCACGATCGAACGCGAGCGTCGGCGCCATCATGCTTGCCATGCGACCGCCCGGTCGAAGCGGCTCCCGGATGAGATCGACTTCGCCGAGCATGCTGTTCAAATGAAGGTCGAGACCCGGGAGCCAGTCGCCTGACCCGAGCCCGAGGCTCGTCGTCACGACGCATGCGTTGCCGTCGGCGTCGAGCACGCTGATGTTCGTCGTGTGCCCGTCGACCGCGACCGGCTCGTCGAGCACCGCGAGCAACCCGTCGGCGCCTGCGGCCGGACCGAGCAGCGCGAGCGCCTCGGGCACGCCTGATAACCCGCCCCGCGTCAGGACGTCTCTCCCGGCGAAGACCGCCGTCACCGGGTCCGACCAGAGCGGGGCGTACGAGCCGAGATCGCCTGGCGCAAGAGCGCCGCCGCGCTCGGCGAGCAGCCGCTCGAGCTCGCGCCCGATCGTGCCGGTGTAGACAGATCCTGCCCCTTCGTCGCGTAGAAGCTCGAGCGCCCGCACGAGCCCCGGCTGCTGCATGATCTCGCCGGGCTCGAGCAGCGCACCGCGAGGCGCATAGATCGCCGCCCCCTCGTGCATCGTCATCACCGGGGCGAGCATCTGCAGGCAACTCACGTGCGCCGGCGGCATCGCAACTCCACTTCGCGCGAGCTCGAGTGCCGGCTCGATGACACGCCGCCATGGCAGCCGGCCACCGTCACGCCACAGCGCGTCGAGGAGCGACGGCACACCCGGGACTCCGCAGGACGAAGCGCCGATCGCGTAGTCGACCAACTCTTCGCCGAAGGGCACCCGGAGATGTTCCATCGGTGCACCGGCGCCCGACGGCGCCGCGACGAAGCAGTCGAGATTGCGCGCGGTGCCGGCCGCCGCGTCGTAGCAGATCGCATGGCCGCCGCCGAGCAGGCCCGTCATCACCGTTTCGGCAACGCACGACGCGAGCACGGCCGCGCACGCGGCGTCTGCCGCGGTCCCACCGTCGGCAAGGATCTCGGCGCCGGCCGCGGCGGTCGCGGGATGTCCCGCTGCGACTGTTCCACGCACGTGACGCTCGTTACTCGACCCGTTCGGCAAGCCGGCTGCCGAAGCGGCCGAAGCCTTCCAACGGGAAGTCGAAGCGCTCGTTGACGCGCTCGCCGCCGACGATCTCGAAGGTCGTGTCACCGATTGCGCGCGCGTCGAACTCACAGTCGTCGAGCGTCACGACGAGCCCGTCGTCGGACAGCGAGACTTCGATCCAGTCGTCGGTGTTCGCGAACGAGCCCGTGAACGCCTCGCGCACATCAACGGCGAGGTCGACCGCTTCGGCGACCCGTCGGCGCCTGCCGAGCAGACGGTCGAAGAACTCGTCCTCGATCAGCCGCAGCGCCTTGCTGCCATGACTCGCGTTCGTGAGGCCGACGAACACGGCGTCGCGGTCGGGCACGACGAGCAGTGAGCTCTCGAAGCCACCATACGAACCGCCGTGGCCCCACACCTCGACGTCGCCGAGTCGTTCGCCGAACATCCCGAGGCCGTAGACCCCGGCCGTCGGCTTGCCGTGGACGATCCGCATCTGCGACGCGCGCGGGTGGGCGAGGTGCCACCGTCCGAACCGCAGTAGGTCGGAAACGTTCGAGACGAGCCCACCCGAGGCGCGTCGCGCGCACGGGTAGGGGCCGGCCTTGGCCTTCGCGCCGCTTCCACCGAGCGCGGGCTCCCCGAATGACGTCGCGTCGAGGCCGGCCGGCCCGAGCACGTGGCGGGCGAGCGCGTCTTCGTACGATGAGCCCGCCTGCTCGGCCGCGAGCCAGGCGGCGAGCCAGAACCCGGTATTTGCATATGACCAGCACTGCTCGATCCCGACGAAACGGCGCACCGATGGCAACTCGAGTGCCTGAGCTGCGAGCGCGTCGTCCCCGTCACCGAAACGCGCCTGGTCGCCCGCTCGAAGCTCGCAGTCGTATCCGCTCGTGTGCGAAAGCAGGTGCCGCACGCGCACATCCGGCGGCCAGACACCTGTCGCTGCCTGGGGGTCGAGCAACTCGAGCGCTAGGGTCGCCGTAAAGGGCTTCGTGATCGACGCGACGCGGAAGATCGTGTCAACCTCGCAGCCGACCGAGAACGTCTCGACCTCGCCTCCGACCGAGGCTCCGAGGGCGAGCGCAGGGACGTCCCATTCGATCGCCGCGGCCTCACACGCCTGGAAAAACCTCGAATCGAGCACAGATCCGCTACCCTACTGGCCGACCCAGCCTCGGCCGTGCGCGTCTTCCTTCGCGGCGATCGCTGAGACTCAGAGGGCTTTCGCCCCGGGTGACATCGACGCAAGGAGAGCGCATGCCCCTCACCAAGGAAGAGAAGCTGGAGCACGTCGGCAAGTTCGGCAAGCACGATCGGGATACGGGCTCGCCCGAGGTCCAGATCGCGATGCTGACCCAGCGGATCAGCGAGCTCACCGAGCACCTGCGCACGCACAAGCACGATCACTACTCGCGTCGCGGCCTGCTCAAGCTCGTCGGACGGCGCCGCAGGTTCCTGAACTACCTGCAGCGGAAAGACCTCGAGGGCTATCGCGCCCTCATCAAGGAGCTGGGCCTGAGGCGCTAGAGCCTCGGGCACCGGCCAGTCACGGAGGGTGGAGTTTGGGCGAGCGCCCCACGCGGAGCGTTGACCCAAACTTCCACCCTTCAACCTATGCCTGTAAAGGCAATGCACAGTGGAGGAAGGAAATAGATGAGCATCGTTGAGGCTGAGCACCCCGCAGGGGTGCCGGTTTCCGTTTCCGTCGAAATCGGCGGCAAGGAAATCTCGTTCGAGAGCGGCAAGCTCGCCAAGCAGGCAGACGGCGCAGTCGTCGTTCGCAGTGGCGACACCGTCGTGATGGGCACGGCGCAGGGCCGGACGGAGGCGCGCGAAGGCGCGGACTTCTTCCCGCTCACCGTGGACATCGAAGAGCGCATGTACGCCGCCGGGAAGATCCCCGGTGGATTCTTCAAGCGGGAGGGGCGTCCCACGGAGCGCGCAATCCTCACCGCCCGCATGACCGACCGCCCGGTTCGGCCGCTCTGGCCGAAGGGCTATCGCAACGAGACGCAGTGCGTCGCCACTGTCTTCTCGGCGGACATGGTCACCGCCCACGACATTCTCGCGATCAACGCCGTCTCGGCGGCCCTCGTCGTGTCGCCGCTTCCGTTCCTCGGCCCGATCGGCGCCGTGCGGATGGGGATCATCGACGGCAACCTGGTCGTCAACCCGACGCTCCAGGAGACCGCAGAGTCCGATCTCGACCTGATCGTCGTCGGCACGAAGGACGGCCTGACCATGGTCGAGGCGGGCGCGAAGGAAGTGCCCGAGGCGAAGCTCCTCGAGGCGCTCGAGATCGCGCACCGCGAGATCGTGAAGATCTGTCAGGCGCAGGAGGACCTTCGCGCGAAGGCGGGCAAGCCGAAGTGGCTCGACCCGTCGACGACGGAGCGGCTCGAGGCGGAGTACGGCCATCAGATCTGGACGCGGATCCAGGAAGTCGGCCTGCGCGACGCAGCCGGCATCGTCGAGGAGATCGTCGAGACCGAAGCAGGCACGCTCTCGATGGACTCGACGCAGGATCAGGTCTTCAAGGAGCTACAGACGCGCATGTCGCTGGCGCAGATCCTCGAGAAGCAGCGCTCCGTCGCCGTCGAGGTGCCGGTGCGTGAGCAATTCGAGAACGATCTGCGCGGTCTCACCGAGGCCGAGCAGGACTCGAAGGATCTGAAGTCCGCGAAGCGCAACTTGCTCTACACGCGCGTCATCGAGACGGCGAGCCTGCCGTTCCCGGTCGGCGACGGCGACTCGAGCGAGAAGGACTCGCTCACGAAGAGCTACATCAAGAAGGCGTGCGAGGCGATCTACAAAAGCCTCGTCCGGCAGAAGATCGCGGTCGACAAGCGTCGCCCCGACGGCCGGTCGGCGGCGCAGATCCGCCCGATCGAGATCGAGGTCGGCGTGATGCCCCGCACCCACGGGTCGGGCCTCTTCACGCGCGGCCAGACGCAGATCATGACGCTGCTCACCCTTGGCACCGCCAAGGAGGGACAGCGGATCGACGACCTGTCGCTCGAGCGTGATCGCCGGTACATGCACCACTACAACTTCCCGCCCTACTCGGTCGGGGAGACGGGTCGCATGGGCTCGCCCAAGCGGCGCGACATCGGCCACGGCGCGCTCGCGCAGCGGGCCCTCGAGGCGGTCATCCCGCCGGCTGAGGACTTCCCGTACACGATCCGCCTCGTCTCGGAGACGCTCGAGTCGAACGGCTCGTCGTCGATGGGCTCGGTCTGCGGCTCGACGCTCGCACTGATGGACGCGGGTGTCCCGATCACGGCGCCGGTCTCCGGCATCGCGATGGGCCTTGTCAAGGAGGGCGACGACTACGTCATCCTCACCGACATCCAGGGCGCCGAGGATCACCTCGGTGACATGGACTTCAAGGTCGCCGGCACGAAGGACGGGATCACCGCCCTGCAGATGGACATCAAGATCACCGGCGTCAGCGCTCAGATCATGGAGGAGGCGCTCGCGCAGGCGAAGGACGCCCGCATCGCCATCCTCGGGAAGATGCATGAGGCAATCTCGGAGCCGCGCACTGCGCTCGCCGAGCATGCCCCGCGGATCTCGTCGATCCAGATCAACCCGGAGTTCATCGGCATGGTGATCGGCAAGGGCGGCGAGACCATTCGCTCGCTCGAGTCCGAGTACGAGGTGCAGATCGACATCGAGGAAGACGGCACCATCCTCGTGTACGCCACCGAGGGCACCAAGGGCGACGCCGCGATCGCAGCGATCGCAGCGCTCACCAAGGAGCCCGAGGTCGGCGACACCTACACGGGCCGCGTCGTCAAGACGACCGACTTCGGCGCGTTCGTCGAGCTGAAGAAGGGCACCGACGGCCTGCTCCACGTCTCGAACGTCGGACCCGGCCGTGTCAACCACATCGAGGACGTCATCGCACGCGGCGACATCCTCGACGTGCTCGTGCAGGAAGTGGACAAGGCGCGCGGCCGCATCGGCCTCAAGCTCGTCCAAAAGCACGAGGGGGACACAATGGTCTCTCCCGAGGAGCTCGTCGAGCGGGCGAAGGATGCCCCGCCGCGCGAGCCCCGCGAGGATCGTGGCCCGCGCCGTGACGGACCGCGCGGCGGTGGCCGCGGCGGCCCCCGTCGCGAGCGCGAAGGTTCACGCTCCGACTAGGTAGCGCTTCGGCGTGGTCGTCCTCCGCGAACCTCGGGAGGGCGACCGCGCCGTCGTCGTTTCAACCGTCCAGCCCTACGGAATCGTCGCGCTGGCGGTCACTGTCCCGACCAGGTAGTCGAGATTCATCGAGCCGAACGTCATCGTGTACTGCACCGAGTTGCTGAATCTGACGAATGCAGCGTCGGCGTTATTGGGCATCCAGAGGTCGGCTGAGGTGACCTTCCCGGCTGTGCCGTGAAGCGTGAAGTACTGCGTTTCGATTCCCGTCGAGCCCGCCTGGTAGAAGCGAAAATACGCTTCGGCCACCTGGCTCAGCTTGAGGCCGTTCGCGATCACCGGCGTCGAGCGCTCAATGTCGCCGACGAACTTGACCTCGCCGACGTTTCCGTCGGAGTCGAATGACCATTCGAGCGAGTTCACCTCGATCGTGCCCTGGCGCCCCGCCTGGGTGACGCCACCGGTTACCGCGACGCCGTCGAGCGTCAAAGTCAGGTACGTGTTGAGTGCCATCAGTGTCCTTTCTAGAGCTCGAGCTCGATGTCGAGGTTGAGCGCGGTGCGTACCGCGTTCGTGACGGTGAGCGACCCCAGCGCACCGGCGTAGCCGCCGCTGGCCGAGGAGATCGGAAGCACGTGATCACGCTCGCCGCCGATCGCTACGAGCGTTCCCTTCTGGAGGTCGATCGTGTGCACCCTGAGCATTCCATCGGCCGTCGGAATCGACGTGATGGACACGCTGCCCGCGTGCCGTTCGCTCGCCCGGTCGTACAGCAAACCGCTGAGCGGGGCGTTCCCGCCGCCGATCGGCCGCAGGGTCCCGAACGCCGGCAGTGCGCCGGCCGACGCAAGATCGCGAGCTTGGAGCGATAGCCGCTCTTTCGCCCGCGGTACGTCGTGCGAGAGCGCGTTCGGCAACCGAGTCAGTCCGGCGCCGGCCGCGGCCGCGAGGCCCGCACCGAGAAACGCACGACGCGTTCCGACGACGCTCATCGTGACTGCCCCTGCACGTCGACCCACGGGTCCCCGATGACACGCACGAGCCCTCGGTCGATGATGATCGAGCCGCCCGGCCCCTTCAGGAGGATGCCGGTGTTCAGCACCTGGAGGTGGTACTTGCCGTTGGGGGTCGTGTAGGTGCCGTTGAAGCCGCCGGTGCCGTTCGTGCCGTCAGTGCCGTTCGCACCGTTGCACGCGTAGGTCGTGACGGAGCCCACGCTGAACTTGCTGCCGCCCTGCGGACAGTTCGTGTCGCCCGAAAGCAATGCGAGCGCGATCAGAGACGTACCGTCGGCGCCGGTATCGCCCTTCGCCCCGGTCGGGCCGACCTCGCCCTGGTCGCCTTTGGCTCCTGCCGGTCCCTGCGGGCCTATGGCACCCGTCGGCCCGGTCGGGCCGATGGCGCCGGTAGCGCCGGTGTCGCCCTTTGCCCCGGCGAGGCCCGGCGAGCCCGTGTCGCCCTTGTCACCTTTCGCACCGGCGGGGCCTTGCGCGCCGGTGTCGCCCTTGTCTCCCTTGTCTCCCTTCGCCCCTGTTTGCCCGATCGGCCCTTGGACGTTCCACGAGATCGGGAGGTCACCCGACTGACAGGTCGAACGGCCGGTCTGCGCCCCGATGATGTAGACGCTGCCGTTTGAGGGCTGACGAACGATCGATTGCGTTCGACCCTACTCCGGTCGGGCCGCCGTGCCCAGAGCCGACACGCGACGACGCTGCGATCGAAGTGCGGGCGTGATCCCTCTACGATGGACGGGTGCAGAACTGGAGACTGACCGAGCTCGACTCGGGCGAGCGCGTGATCTCCGAGCGCCTCGCCCATGTCCGGTCGGCGGCGGTCGGGTACTGGATCGGCGCCGGCTCGCGCGACGAGGAACCGGCCGAGGCCGGGGTCACCCATTTCATCGAGCATCTGCTCTTCAAGGGCAGCGACCGTTTCAGCGCGCTCGAGATCGCCGAGATCTTCGACGGCCTCGGAGGCGAGCTGAACGCGGCGACCTCGCGCGAGCACACACTCGTCTACGCGCGCATCCCCGATCACCACCTCGCGACCGCGGTCGACGTGATGAGCGACATGGTGTTCGCGCCGGCGTTCGCAGAGCTCGACTCCGAACGCGAGGTCGTGCTGGAGGAGATCGCGATGTACGACGACGCGCCTCAAGAGTTTGTGCACGACCTGATCGCGGATGCGGTGTTCGCCGATCATCCGCTCGGGCGCCCGGTGATCGGCACGTCCGAGGTCATTTCGTCGATCCCGCGCGAGGCGATCGCGCGATATCACGACACGATGTACGTCCCCGGCAACATCGTCGTCGCGGCGGCTGGGAACGTCAATCACGACGAAGTCGTCGAGCTCGTCTCGCAGGCGCTCGCGCGCCGTGCGCCCGGCGCGGCCGAGCGGCCGAACGTCCGGCCGGCACTGGTGCAGGCATCACCGCCGCGCCTGCGCTTCCAGCAGAAGGACACCGAGCAGTACCACGTCTGTCTCGCCGCGCCGGGCATCTCACGCTCCGACCGACGCCGGTTCGCCGCTTCGTTGCTCGACGCGATCCTCGGCGGGTCGGCGTCATCGCGCCTGTTCCAGGAGATCCGCGAGAAGCGCGGCATGGCCTACGCCGTCTACTCCTTCATCTCGCAGTACACCGACACCGGCCAGATCGGGGTGTACCTCGGTACGCGCGAAGACAATCTCGCGGAGGCACTCGCGATCACCGCGGAGCAGATCGCAGACATCTCAGGCGGCAACCTGCCGGCCCGCGAGTTGGAACGCGCGAAGGAGAACATCAAGGGGCGCGTCCTCCTGTCGATGGAATCGACCTCGACGCGGATGAATCGCCTCGGCAAGTCGCTGATCACCGACTCCGAGCTCCTTTCGGTCGACCGGATCGTCGCGGAGATCGATGCCGTCGAGGCGGAATCGGTCTGCGAGCTCGCGGCCGCGTTGCTTGCGCCCGAGCGACTCTCTGCTGCGTGCATCGGCCCGAACCAGGATCGATTCGTCGCAGCACTCGAGCGCGTGACACCGTCGCTCGCGCGCGCAGCGTGAAGATCCTCCTGAACGGCCGGCGCGGCAAGGTGGGCGCCGCCATCGCACCGGCACTCGCGGCGGCGGGGCACACACTCGTCGACTCGCTCGATGCGGCGGACGCGATGGTCGACTTCACGCGTCCGGACGCGGTGATCGAGAACGTACGGGCGGCGGTTGCCGCGGGCGTGCCGTGCGTCGTCGGCACGACCGGCTGGGACCCCGCACAGATCGAGGGCTCGGAGGTCGCGATCTTCTACGCGCCGAATTTCGCGATCGGCGCGGTGTTGATGATGCGGTTCGCGGCCGAGGCTGCTCGTTTCATGGATCGCGCCGAGATCGTCGAGCTGCACCATTCGACGAAGCTCGATGCGCCGTCGGGCACCGCGAAGCTCACGGCCGAGCGGATGGGAGGGTTGGTTCCGATCCATTCCGTCAGGCTCCCGGGCCTGCTGGCTCATCAGGAGGTGCTGCTCGGTGGCCCGGGGGAGGTGCTCACCATTCGCCACGACGCAACCTCGCGGGCGGTCTACGCGACCGGGGTGCTGCTTGCGCTCGAGAAGCTGTCGGGGCTCCCGCCCGGTGTCACGATCGGTCTCGACGCGCTCCTCTGACCGCACGGCGACCGGTGGAGCTACGGGACGAGACGATCGAAGCGGGCGGTGTGACGCTGACCCTCACGCGACCCGTGGCGCCCGATGCGCTCATCGACGAGGACGCCTTCGCGCGCGACGAGTTCTTGCCGTACTGGGCCGAGCTGTGGCCCGCAGCACGTGCGCTTTCGGCAGCGTTACCAGCCGACCTGGCAGGCGTGCGCGTCGTGGAGCTGGGCTGCGGCCTCGGCGTGCCGTCGCTCGTTGCCGCCGCTCGGGGGGCGGTCGTCACGGCCACCGATTGGGCGGAGGAGGCGGTCGCGCTGCTGGAACGGAACGCCAGAGCGAACAGTCTCGACGTGCGGGCGGAGGTCCGCGACTGGCGCGACCCTTGGCCCGAGGAGTTCGATCTCGCGCTCGCGGCGGACGTCCTCTACGAGGAACGAAACGTGCAACCGCTGCTCGGGCGACTCCGGGAGCTCGCGCCGGTCGCCCTGGTCGGGCTGGCGGGGCGGCCCTACGAGGCCGAGTTCCTTCGGTTGGCCGCGCCGGTCACCGAGATCGCCGAACGCGTCGTTCGCCTGAACCGTTAGCCCAGCGCGGCCAGGAGGCGCGCGAGCTCTGCGGGCTGGGTGAGAAACGGCGAGTGACCCGCGTCGAGGGTTCGCACCTCGAGGCCGTGCTCGCTGCCGGTCCGTACCTGCCAGCCGAAATCGATCGCCGCGTCGCGCGCGGTTGCGACGACGACGTCTCCAGGTGCAAACGCCTGCGCGAGCAGCGTGATTCTCGCCTGCGGCCGAAGCTGCACGAAGGCACGATCCGATTGCTCGCGCGTGCAGTCCGGGTACATCCGGCGCGCGGCCGACTCCGCATCGGGCCAGTACGAGCGGTCGGCGTCGTCGCGCACGGAGCCGCCGAATGTCGGAACGAACGCGTGCTCGGATGCGTGCTCGACGGGCAGGAGCGCGGCCAGGTAGACGTGTCGCGCCGCCTCGACATGCACGATCGTTTGCGCGCCGAGCGAGTGGCCGACGACGATTGCGTCGCGGCAGTCGCCGAGGAGCTCCGCGTAGTCGAGTTGGGTCTTCGAGACGTCGTCGCATGGAAGGTCGGGGGCCTCAGCGGCATGCCCCAGCCGTTCGAGCTCGGCGACGACATCGGCGAAGCACCACCCGCCGTGCCAAGCGCCGTGAACGAGCACGAAACGGGCCACCGGCGAAGTATCCACCGGCCTGTCCCTGGGGACAAGATTCTTCGCAATCGGGTCGGCGTGCCCCGTGCGTAGAATCGGATGATGCTCGGCCGCGTCCTCACGGCGATCGTCACCCCCTTCAGCGAAGACGGCACGGTCGACACCGATGCCTTTCAGCGCCTCGCGCGTTACCTGGTCGAGCACGGCTCGGACGGGGTCGTCGTCGCGGGGACGACCGGCGAGAGCGCCACGCTCTCGGATGACGAGCGGCTTGGCCTCTTCGGCGCCGCGATCGACGCCGTCGGCGACGACGCAACGGTCGTCGCCGGCACCGGCACCTATTCCACCGCGCACTCCGTTCATCTCACCGAGAAGGCGCATGAGCTCGGCGTCGATGCGTTCCTCGTCGTAACGCCGTACTACAACAAGCCGCCGCAGCGCGGAATCGTCGCGCATTTCGAGGCGATCGCAGCCGCAAGCGACAAGCCGATCATCGCGTACAACATTCCCACGCGATCCGTCATCAATATCGAGCCGGAGACGATCTCCCGACTCGCCGAGATCGAGACGGTGCGCGCCGTCAAGCAAGCACACGACGACCTCGACGAGGCGCGCCACATCGTCGAGACCGGGCTCGACCTCTACGCGGGCGACGACAACCTGATCCAGCCGCTCCTCGAGCTCGGCGCCGTCGGCGGGATCTGCGTGCACACACACGTCGTCGGGCTTCAGGTCGCCGAGCAGGTCAACGCCATGGCCTCGGGCGACACCGAGCGCGCGCGTGAGATCGACCGGAGCCTTACCCCGGCCTACGAGCTACTGAAGGTCGTCTCGAACCCGATCGCGATCAAAGCAGCACTGAACCTCCTCGGGCACGGCGTCGGCGGTCATCGCCTGCCGCTCGTTCCGCCGACGCCGGATGAGTTCGCCCAGGTGCGCGATTGCCTCGATCGGCTGGGTCTCGCCGTCCACGCCTAGGCCTCGCGCCCTACACTGCCTGCCTCATGACTGACGTATTGCGTGTGATCCCGCTCGGCGGGCTCGGTGAAGTGGGCAAGAACATGACCGTCTACGAGCAGGGCGACGAGCTGATCGTCGTCGATGCCGGGATGGCGTTCCCCCGCGACGAGCACCTCGGGGTCGACCTGATCCTGCCGGACTTCGGGTACCTGCGCGACAAGAACATCCGCGCGGTGGTGCTGACCCACGCGCACGAGGACCATGTCGGCTCGCTGCCGTACTTGATGCGCGAGGTCAAGGTGCGCGAGATCTGGGCGACGCGCCTGACGCTCGGGCTCGTCAAGTCGAAACTCGACGAGCACGGGCTCCTTCGCGCTGCCGAATTGCGCGAGATCGACCCGGAAGGCGAGCCGATCGACCTCGGCCCGTTCCGGCTCGAATTCGTCCGGATGGCGCATTCGGTGCCAGACGCCGTCGGGATCTGCATAGAGACGACCGCGGGCCGCGTGTTCCACACGGGCGATTGGAAGCTCGACCACACCCCCGTCGACGGGCTGCGCACGGATGTCGGACGTCTCGCGACGCTCGGCAATCGTGGCATCGACCTTCTCTGCGGCGACTCGACGAACGCCGAGCGCCCCGGCTTCACGCGCTCCGAACGCGTTGTCGGCGAGGCGTTCCGGCAGATCATTCCCACGAGGACCGGCCGGGTTCTCATCTCGAGCTTCGCATCGAACATCCACCGCATGCAGCAGGCGATCGACGTCGCGGTCTCGTCGGGCCGCAAGGTCGCGGTCGTCGGCCGCTCGATGCGCCGCAACATGAACGTCGCGCGCAATCTCGGCTACGTCGAGGTCGCCGACGACGTGATCGTGCGCGCGCAGGACCTCGACAACATCCCGCCCGGCGAGCAGCTGATCGTCTGCACCGGCTCTCAGGGCGAGCCGCTCTCGGCGCTCACCCGGATCGCCTACAACGACCACCCGGCGATCAAAGTCGAACGCGGCGATACCGTCATCATCTCCGCCCGGCCGGTGCCGGGCAACGAGTTGCGCGTCCACGACGCGATCAACCGGCTGACGCGAAACGGGGCGGAGGTGCTGCACGAGGAGAACGCCGACGTGCACGTCTCAGGTCATGCAAGAGCCGAGGAGCTTCGCACCCTGCTCAGCCTGATTCGCCCGAAGGCAGTTATGCCGATTCACGGTGAGTACCGCATGCAGGCAGCGCATGGGCGGCTCGCGCAGGAGTCCGGCGTGCCGGCCTCGTCGATCGTGATCGCCGAGAACGGTGACGTCGTCGAGCTTTCCAAGGCCGGTGTCAAGATCGCCGGTCGCGTCGAGGCCGGGGTCACGTTCGTCGACGGGCTCGGCGTGGGAGACATCTCCGATGTCGCGATCCGCGACCGGCGCCACATGTCGGAGGACGGGGTGCTCATCGTCGTGACGACACTGAGCGGCGACGGTGCGTCACATCCCGAGCTGATCACGCGGGGGTTTGCGGAGAGCGAAGAGCTGCTCGCCGAGATGAGGCAGGAGGCGCACGAGATCGTCAGCGAACTGCTCGCGGACGACATCCGTGAGATCAAGCTGCTCCAGGAGCACCTGCACGACGGAATCGGGCAATTGATCTACGACCGCACGCATCGCCGGCCGATGATCTTGCCGGTGGTCGTCGAGGTATGAGCACGCCCATCGGCACGCGCCCGGAGTGGGCGGCGGTGATCGTCGACCATGCTGTCGAGGAAGCGACGGCACGACGGCTCGTTGCGCAGCTCCTCGCTGTCGAGGTAGCGTCGCTCGCGTTCTGCCGTCTGCTCGAGCGCTGGGCTCGCGGCGAGCCCGATCCGAGCACGCCGGGTCGGCGCCAGGCGGCGCTTCGGCGCGCAGCCGACCGGGTCGAGACGGCTCTTGCCGGGCTCGAACAGCCGCTCGGCCGTTACCTGCTCGAGCTCGAAGCCGATCTCGCCGAGGGCCGGTCGTGGTTCGGTGAGCCGTCGAGCGCCGAGCTCATCGACTGGGAACCGGTGCTCGACCGCGCCGGGGTGAAGGTTGGCCCCCATCGCGTCGCTGCGGCGTACCTGGAGCTCGCGGTTCTTGTCCGTGCCCTCGAGGGACTCGCCTCGACGGCACGCTGGCACTCGACGATCGACGCGGGCTCGCTGTGGGCAGGCCTCTTCGACCTGCGCGAGAACCTGCTCGGCCGCGCACTCGACGACCTGCGCGCAATTGCCGCCTGAGCACAAAGCTCACCACCCGGACGCGACCCTCCGAGCCATGGCCGGTGTCAGACACACGCACGAACTGTCCACAGCTGGGACATGTCCTCCGGTCGCTTTGGGGCGCGTCGGGCCCTGAGTGACCGCCCGGAAGGGACGGTTGGCTGTGGAGGAACCACAACAGCGGGACATGTCCGGTGGCCGTGTCACGAACTCGGTCTGGTTCGTAAGCTTGGGGACATGCCGGTGGAGCTGACCGTCGTCGGGTCGATCAACCTCGACCTCGTCGCACGGGTCGGCCGACTGCCGCGCGCGGGCGAGACGATTTCGGCGCGCTCATTCGAGCGCATTCCCGGCGGCAAGGGCGCGAATCAAGCCGTGGCCGCCGCGCGCCTCGGCGCCACCGTCCGCATGATCGGTGCCGTCGGAGACGACGCGCTCGCGGGCGAGGCACTCGCGGGACTCGAGCGCGCAGGCGTCGAGCTCGAACTCGAACGGCGCGGCAGCACCGGGCTCGCGCTGATCCTCGTCGACGACGACGGCGAGAACCAGATCGTGGTCGTTCCGGGGGCGAACGCCGACGTCACACCGCAGTCTCCACGCGGCGCCGTTCTCTGCCAGCTCGAAGTCGCGGACGATGTCGTGATCGCGGCCGCCCAAAACGCTGACTTCTTCGCTCTGAACGCCGCGCCTGCTCACGCAATCGACCTCGAGCCCGACCTGCTGATCGTGAACGAGCTCGAGCACGAGATCGTCACCCGCGGCAAGCTCGTCGCCGTCACCTACGGCGCCGAGGGGGCGGCGCTCTTCGAGAACGGCGTCGAAGTCGCGCGAGCCGTGCCGCCCCGCGTGGTCGCGGTCGACGGAACCGCTGCAGGCGATGCGTTCACGGCCTGTCTCGTCGTGTCGCTGCTCGAAGGGCGGGATCGAGGAACCGCGCTGCAACGCGCGTGCACCGCCGGTGCAATCGCGGCTTCACGGCACGGCGCGCAGCCGTCGCTCCCCACTGCCGAAGACGTGGACGCAATACTGACGCCATGACCCCGACGCCGATCATCCTCGACTGCGACCCCGGGCACGACGACGCGATCGCGATCTTGCTCGCGCTCGCCTCGCCCGAGGTCGAGCTCGTCGGCGTGACCACGGTGTCGGGGAACCAGACGCTCGACAAGACGACCGCGAACGCGATTCGCGTGCTCGAGTTCGCGGGTCGCGGCGACATCCCCGTCTACGCCGGCGCCGAGCGGCCACTTCTGCGTGAACGCGACGTCGCCGCGCACGTGCACGGCGAGTCCGGGCTCGACGGGCCGGAGCTCCCGCCGCCGGCCGCGGCTCCGCGGAAGGAGCACGCGGTCGACTTCATCGCCGCTGAGTTGCGCGCGCGTAAGGGCAAGCTGACGCTCGTCCCCACAGGCCCGCTCACGAACATCGCGCTGCTCCTCGCGCTCCACCCGGACGCGCAACCGGAGCGAATCATCCTCATGGGCGGCTCGATCGGTGAGGGCAACCGAACGCCCGCAGCGGAGTTCAACATCTGGGCCGACCCCGAGGCGGCGCAGCGCGTCTTCGCCGCAGGCTTCGACACCACGATGGTCGGGCTCGACGTGACCCACCAGGCGCTGATCAAGGACGCACACACCGAGCGCCTACGCTCGTCGGGCGCCATCGGCGCAATGGTCGCGGAGCTGATGGACTTCTATTCGCGCTTCCACCGGTCGCGCTACCCCGACCTCGACGGATCGCCTATGCACGACCCCGTCTGCATCGCTCATCTCATCGAGCCTGCCTTGATGACCGTGCGCGACGCATTCATCGACGTCGACTGCAGCTTCGGCCCGAGCCGTGGTCGCACGAACGTCGACTGGCGCGGTCGCGAGCACTTCGGCCCCCCGAACGCAAAGGTTGGGCTCGACATCGACGGCGATGCGTTCGCCGAGCTCGTCGTCGAGCGCGTCACGTCGCTCGACCGATGACGCTGGTCTTCGCCGCGATCGCGCCACACGGTGGTCCGGTGTTCGACCAGCCGCACGGGCCGACGCGACTCGGGATGGAGGAGCTCGGCCGCCGGTTCCACGCGGCCGCGCCGGACGCCGTGATCGTCCTGACCCCGCACGGTGTGCACCTGGACGGCCAGTTCGCCGTCGTGCGATCAGCCCAGCTCGAAGGCGACGCAGCACAGTGGACCGACGCCGACACGCGCTACGACGGTCCCGGCGACCCGGAGCTCGCCGACGCGTGCGTTCGCGCGCTCACCGACGCAGACCTGCCGGCCGCGGGCGTGACCTTCGGCGCAACGGCAGCCGGAGCATCGACGTGGCCGCTCGACTGGGGCGCACTGATCCCGCTCTGGTTCATGCGAGCGCCCGCCGTCGTCGTCTCGCCGTGCCGCGCCCGCTCGAACGACGAGCACCTGCGCGCAGGCGCCGCCCTCGCAGCGGCGACCGGCGACCGCCGTGTGGCGCTCATTGCGAGCGCCGACCACGGCCACGGCCACACGGCCGAGGGCCCCTACGGCTTCGCCGCCGAGTCGGCGGCCTACGACACCAAGGTCGTCGAGCTCGTCCGCCAGAATCGCCTCGCCGAGCTTGCCGGCTGGAACTCAGAGTTCGCCGTCGCGGCGAAAGCCGACAGCTTCTGGCAGCTCCTGATGCTCCACGGCGCAATCGGTCCCGGCTGGGAGGCTGACCTCCTCTCCTACGAGGTTCCGACCTACTTCGGGATGCTCTGCGCGTCGTTTCATCCCGGGTAGCCGAGGCAGGAGGCTGCGCGCCGGGCGCGAAGGGCACCGCATGCCGGCGCGCAAGAAGAAGCGGGTCCATAAGGCGTCCCCGAAGACCCCTGCCCGGATCAAGAAGCGCCGCGGGAAAGGCAAGGGGCGTGCCCGCGCGCACCACCATGCCGAACTGATCGGCCTCGGGCTCGTCGGGCTTGGCATCTTCCTTGCCGCCGTGCTCTGGTTCGGGTTCAGCGGTGGGCCGGTCGCGCACCTCGCGCGGGGCGCCATCGGCGCCGCGGCATACCTGATGCCGGTCGTCCTCGTGCCGCTCGGTGCGCTGATGGTGGCAAGAAGCGCGCTCATCGACGTCCGGCCCTTCCGCCTCGGGCTCGGAGTCGCACTGACGGGCTTGCTGCTCACGCTCGGCTCGGGTCACGGTGGTCTCCTTGGCCGCGGTCTCGCGCGCCTCGTCGGCTTCGGCCTCGGGAGCTCGGGCTCGACGATCCTCGGCGTCCTCCTCGTGATCGCCGGTGTCCTCTTCCTGACCGGCGCGAGCCTCGGAGCGATCCTCCGCCGCTCCGGTCACGCGATGCGCGCCGCGCACACGCGCGTTAGCGCGCACCGCGAGCGTGTCGCGGTCGCAGTCGAGCCCGCTGCCGCGCTTGACCCGCCGTCATTTCATGCTCCGCCGGTCGACGTGAAGCAGGACTACCCCGACCTCGTCTCGGAGTCGGTCTCCGATTCGGTCTCGTCGCCCGCACCGCTGCTCTTCAACCGCGACCCGGATCCGTACGACCTGCACGGAAACGACACGCAGGAGACGCTCTTCGACGTCGCCAAGCCGGTGCACGAGTACAAGCTTCCCGACCGCGCGCTCCTCAACGTCTCGAAGCCCGGGACCGGCCCGAACGCCGAGGCGAACGCTCGGGTCGCCGAAGCGCTCGTCACCTGCCTTGCGCACTTCGGTGTCGACGCGAACGTGATCGGCCAGATCGCCGGCCCGCGCGTGACGCGCTACGAGCTCCAGCTCGCGCCGGGAACCAAGGTCGGCAAGGTCGCAAACCTGAAGGACGACTTGAGCTACGCGCTCGCAACCACCGAGATCCGCATTCTCGCGCCGATCCCCGGCAAGCAGGCGGTCGGCGTCGAGGTGCCGAACCTGAGCCCGAACCTCGTCACGCTCGGCGACATCTACGACGATCTGCCGGCGACGGCAAGCCCGCTCTCGGTGTGGCTCGGCAAGGACATCTCCGGCGCCTCGGTCTGGGCCGACCTCGCGCGAATGCCGCATATCCTGATCGCGGGCACGACCGGCTCGGGTAAGTCGGGCTGCATCAACGCGATCCTGACGTCGATCCTTCTGCGCGCGACCCCGGATGAGGCGCGAATGATCCTGATCGACCCGAAGAAGATCGAGCTGAACTACTACGAATCGATTCCTCACCTGTTGACGCCCGTCGTCTCGAGCCCGAAGGAAGCGGCGGCCGTTCTTCTGAACGTCGTCACGGAGATGGAGCGCCGCTATGAGCGCCTGAGCCAGGTGCGTGCGCGCAACCTCCCGGAGGCGAACCGCGCATTCCGTAAGCGCGGGGAGGAGGAGCTCCCCTACCTGCTCGTGGTGATCGACGAGCTCGCCGACCTGATGATGGTCAGCCCGCAAGGGGTCGAGGACTGCATCATTCGCCTCGCGCAGAAGTCGCGCGCCGTCGGGATCCATCTCGTGCTCGCGACGCAGCGTCCGTCGGTCGACGTGATCACCGGGATGATCAAGGCGAACGTCCCGTCGCGGATCGCATTTGCCGTCTCGTCGCAGACCGACTCGCGCGTGATCCTCGACGCGAACGGCGCCGAGAGCCTCCTCGGGCAGGGCGACATGCTCTTCAAGCCGCTCGGCACCTCACGCCTCCAGCGCGTCCAGGGCGCCTATGTGACCGAGGACGAAGTCGCCCTGGTCGTCGAGCAGGCTCGGGCCCAGCGCGAGCAGGTGATCGACGAGAGCTTCCTCGAGACGCCCGTCGTTTTCGCCGAGGACTCTGACAGTGACGACGGCGAATTCGACCCCGACGAGGATCCGCTGCTCGACAAGGCGATCGAGGTCGTCGTCACCGCCCAGACGGCGAGCGTTTCCCTGCTCCAGCGCCGCCTGCGCGTCGGCTACACACGAGCGGGCCGCCTGATCGACATGCTCGAGCGCCGCGGGATCATCTCGCCGTATGAAGGCTCGAAGCCACGCCGCGTGCTCATCAGCGAGGGCGATCTCGAGCGTGTCGCCGCCCTGCCTGCGGCTGACTGACGGGGCCGACTAACCAGCCCGCCCGATGGCCGTCTCTATGAGGGGTTAGGGTACCCCCCGCAATGCCCCCGGTCGAAAAACCAAATCAGGAGGGTTTATCCAAGTGAGGAAGCGTTGGCTTACGCTCGCGGCTCTTGCAGTCGCGACGGTGCTACTGGCGTCCATGTTTGCCGCTCTGCGCGGTAGCTCGGCGTCCGCGGCGCACAAGGCCGCCTTCTCTGCCTGTCTCGTCACCGACATCGGCGGCCTGAACGACAAGTCGTTCAACCACCTCGCCTACGTCGGTCTCTTGAACGCGGAGAAGCACGGCATCAAGGGACGCGTCATCCAGTCGAAGTCCGGCTCGGATTACATCCCGAACCTCAAGGCGTGCGTTGCGTCAGGAGCAGGAATCACGATCGGCGTCGGCTTCTTGATGACGGATGCGATGGACGCGATCGCGCAGTCATACCCCTCCAGCAAGTTCGCGATCGTCGACGTCGACGTCACGGGCATGAAGGGCAAGCCGAAGAATGTCGCCGGACTGCTCTTCAAGGAGCAGGAGGCTGGGTATCTCGTCGGCTACGCCGCGGGCCTGTACGTCAAGGCAACGGGTGGCACGGGGGTCGGCTCCGTCGGCGGCCTGAAGATCCCGCCGGTCGATCGCTACATCGCCGGGTATCAGTTCGGCGCGAAGAAGGCCGATCCGGGCATCAAGGTCTTCAACGACTACTCGAACGACTTCGTCAAGCAGGCGATCTGCAAGGAGAAGGCGCTGAACCAGATCGCACAGGGCTCGACTGTCGAGTTCCAGGTCGCCGGCCAGTGCGGCCTCGGCGTCCTCGACGCGGCCAAGGAGAAGAAGGTCTTCGGGATCGGCGTCGACGCCGACCAGGCCTACCTCGGCACGCAGGTCATGACGAGCGCGTTGAAGAAGGTCGATGTTGCCGTTTACTCAGCGATCTCGAAGGCGAAGGCCGGAACGCTCGCGGGCGGCAGGAACGCGGTTTTCAACGCGAAGGTGAACGGCGTCGGGTACGGCAAGTGGAGCCCGAAGGTCTCCGCCAAGATCAAGTCCGCCGTCGCCGCGCAGTTCGTGCTGCTGAAGGCCGGCAAGATCAAGGGCATTCCGGCGGCGGTCAAGTAGCGACGCCGGTCGCTCGTTTGGACGGGGCGGGCCGCATGGCCCGCCCCGTCCTCGATTCTTGACGCCATGCGGATGAGAGCTGCCCTGGTCGTGCTTCTCGCCTGCGCGGTGGGGGGCTGCGGCAACGCGAAGCACGCGGTGACGCAGACGACGCGCTCGGGAACGCTGCCGGTGCCGACAGGACTTCGCGTCGCGATCGTCGGGCGGCTGGACGTCCACGTGACCGGCGCCACCGTCACGCACCACGCACTCGGTCAGGCGTCGGCAGCGGTGTTCGTCCTCGCCTCGGCACGGTCGACCAGACTGCAGGATGTGGCACGCACGGCGGCGGCGAATCCCGGTACGCATTACGCGTTCGTAGGGGGCGGCACGCGCGGTGCGCGACGCCCGAATCTCGCCGGCGTCGTCTTACGCGATGATCAGGCGGCATTTCTCGGCGGCGTGGTCGCCGCATTCGTCGCGCGCGACGACGGCGGCACCCAACGCCGCGTCGCCTGGATCGGCCCGGAGAATCGCCGCCTCTCGACGGCGTTTTCGCGCGGCGCCCATGCTGTCGATGCGAGCGTCGAGATCCTGATTGCTCGATCGGCGAACGTTCCGGCGGCGTGCAAGGAGGCGGCGCTCGGTGCCACCGCGCGCGGCGCGGTCGTGATCATGGCGGAGGGCGGAGGCTGCGCGGACGCTGCTCTAGCGGGCTCACATCAGGCAAACCACGTCGGACTGCGCATCGCGGACTTCGAACTGCCGGACGTTGCGGCCACCCAGATCGTGCGTGAAGCCGTTGCGGGCGCCTTCCACGGCGGCGAGGACGTCGTCTTCGGCGCATCGAGCGGCGCGATCGGAGTCGCTCGCCTCGATCCCCGGATCAGCCCGACGACTGCGATCGCCGCCCGTACCGCTGCGCAGCAAATCGCGAGTGGTCGGCGTCCTTCGCGTTAGGATCGCGTCGCATGGCTGAGGCGCCCCTCCTCGAGCTGCGCGGGATTACGAAGCGATTCCCGGGCGTGCTCGCGAACGACGACGTCAACTTCGACCTGCGCGCGGGCGAGGTGCACGCGCTCCTCGGCGAGAACGGCGCGGGCAAGTCGACGCTCATGAATATCCTCTACGGCCTTTACACGCCGGACGAGGGCGAGATCCTGCTCCACGGGAAGCCGATCGAGCTCGGCTCGACGAAGGCGGCGATCGAGCACGGGATCGGGATGGTGCACCAGCACTTCATGTTGATCCCGGTGATGACCGTCGCGGAGAACATCGTCCTCGCCACCGAGCCTCGTCGGGCCGGGGTGCTCCTGGACTACGACGGAGCCGAGCGGCGGGTCCGCGAGCTCTCGGCGCGGTACGGACTGATCGTCGATCCGACTGCGCGCGTCGACCGGACGACGGTCGGGCAGCAGCAGCGCGTCGAGATCCTGAAGGCGCTCTATCGCGGCGCCGAGATCTTGATTCTCGACGAGCCGACCGCAGTACTCACCCCGCAGGAGGCGAAGGAGCTCTTCGAGATCATCCGCTCGCTGACGACGCAAGGAAAATCGATCATCTTCATCACCCACAAGCTGAACGAGGTGCTCGAGATCGCAGACCGGATCACAACGCTGCGGCGCGGCGTCGTCGTCGACACCGTCCCCGGCCCAGGTGCGACCGAAGAGGGCCTCGCGCGAATGATGGTCGGCCGCGAGGTTCTCCTCCGCGTCGACAAGGACGCTGCGAAGCCGGGTGCGCCGCTCCTCACTGTGGAAGACCTGACGGTGGTTGACGATCGCGGGCTCGAGACCGTGCACGACGTCAGCTTCGAGGTTCGCGCGGGCGAGATCCTGGGGGTGGCCGGCGTCGACGCGAACGGGCAGAGCGAGCTGATCGACGCGATCGCAGGCCTTCGACCGGTTCATGCCGGCCGCATCGTCGTCGACGGCCACGATCTCACGCACGCGCACGCCAAGGAGGCGCTCGACGCCGGGATCGGCCATATCCCCGAAGACCGTCACCGACGCGGCCTGGTGCTGCCGTTCTCGCTCACCGAGAACCTCGCGTTGCACGCCTACCGGCAGGCACCGAACTCCAAACGCGGCTTGCTCAACCTCCGCGCGATGGTCGCGCGCGCCCGCAAGCTCCTTCAGGAGTTCGATGTTCGCGGTGGGACGCCCTCGACGCCCGCCTATGCGCTCTCGGGAGGTAACCAGCAGAAGGTCGTGCTCGCCCGCGAGATCGATGGCAATCCGAAGGTGCTGATCGCCGCACAGCCGACGCGCGGCCTCGACGTGGGCGCGATCGAGTTCGTCCATCAGCGCCTGATCGAACAGCGTGACAACGGCCGCGCCGTGCTGCTCGTCTCGCTCGAGCTCGAGGAGATCCTGTCGCTCTCCGATCGCATCCTCGTGATCTACGAGGGACGGATCGTCGGCGAGTTCCCGCCGAGCGCGACCGAGGAGGAGCTCGGGCTCGCGATGACGGGCGGCGGCCAGAGCGGGGCGGAGGCGGCGTGAGCGACCAGCTCCTGGCCGAAGAGTTCGAGGATCCGCCGCCTCCCGAGACGCCGCAGCCGCCGCAGTTCACGCGACGCTTCCGCGGGCTCTCCGGCGCGGTCGGCCCGCTGATCACGACGATCATCGCCTTCCTGATGGGCGGTCTCGTCGTGACGCTCACCGGAAAGGACCCCTTCAAGGTCTACCGCGCGGTCTTCAACGGGACGGGCCTGAACTGGTTCTTCCACGTCGGCCACCACTCGATCCGTGTGCCGTTTGGGACGCAGCACGTCTTCTTCCCGTGGGACACCGCGTCGATCGCCGCTCAGAACCTGCAGCAGACGCTGCTGCTGACCGCGCCCATCGCATTGACGGCGCTCGCCGTCGCGTTCGCGTTCCGCTGCGGCATGTTCAACATCGGCGGCCAGGGCCAGTACTTCGCGGGGACGATCTTCGCGGTCTGGCTGGGCTCGTCGTTCCACAGCCTCGATCCCTTCACGCACGTCATGCTGTGCCTCGTCGTCGGCACCCTCGCCGGGGCGGTGTATGCCGGTATTGCAGGCATCCTGAAGGCGACCGTCGGCGCCCACGAGGTGATCACGACGATCATGCTGAACTGGATCTCGATCTGGGTCGGCTCGTACCTCGTCGGCCAAGGTGGCCCGCTGCAGAACTCGACGCAGGCCTCGATCCCGATCTCGAACGACATCGTCGACGGCGCGAAGCTGCCGGTCTTCTGGGGGCCGAAGCTGCTGCAGGGGCTCTCGGTCGGTGTCTTCATCGCCCTCGCGATGCTCTTCGTCTACTGGGTGATCATCAACCGCACGACCCTCGGCTTCGAGGTGCGCGCCGTCGGCTTCAATCCGGAGGCGGCCCGGTACGGCGGCATCTCGGTCGCACGGAACTACTTCCTCGCGATGGCGATCTCGGGAGCATTCGCCGGGCTCGCCGGCGCGATCGACGTCACCGGGTGGGAGTACCGAATCGGCGAGAACGACATCCAAGTCGGGGCGGTCGGCTTCATCGGCCTCGCAGCCGCGCTCCTCGGGCGAAACACGGCGGTCGGGGTCGGCTTCGCATCGCTTCTTTTCGGCGCGCTCATCAACGGCACCTCCGGGCGGCAACTCGACCCCTCGATCTTCCGGCCCGATCTGGCAGGCAACCTGACGACGATCATCCAGGGCCTCGTGATCCTCTTCGTCGGGCTCAACCTCGGCGGCATCGTCGTCTGGCTCAAGCGGCGTCGGCGGAGGACGGCATGACCGCCATCGCGGGACGCGTCGGCGGGATCCGCTGGCGGCAGCCAAAGACGGTCGGGGTCGTCGGGATCCTGCTCGGCGCGCTCGGCTTCTGGCTCGCCCTGCCGCCGCTGACGGCGCGCACGCAGGCTCTGCCGATCGCGTTCGGGATCCTCGCCGTCGCCGCGGGGATCTGGTCGTTCTCGCGCGGCGAGCGGCGCGTCGGAGGCGGAGCGATCGCAGCGGGGATCCTGGGCATCGTCTTCGGTGTGCTCGCGACTCAGTCGTCCTCGACGCACCTGAACCAGGTGGTCGTCTGGAGCGCACTCGGCGCGGCCACGCTCCGGTACGCGACACCGCTGACGTATGCCGCGATCGGCGGCCTCTACTGCGAGCGCAGCGGCGTCATCAACGTCGCCCTCGAAGGGATGCTCCTCACCGGGGCGTTCTTCGGACTGCTCGGCGTCGATCTCAGCCACAAGTGGGCGGGCAGCGCAGCCTGGCTCATCGGCCTCGGCGTCGCGGCGCTCGCCGGCATGGCGCTCGCGACGATCCATGCGATCTGGGCGATTCACCTGAAGGTCGACCAGATCATCTCGGGCGTCGCCCTCAACTTCCTCGCGCTCGGGATCACCGGATACCTCTTCATCGACCGCTACGGCGACAGCGGCACTCCCGGGAACATCTCGAACTACAGCATCCCGGACGTCCATATCGCGTTCCTGCAGCACTGGTACTTCATCGGGCCGATCATCGGGCAGATGAACCTGATGATCTGGCTCTCGTTCGTGCTCCTGATCGCAACCTGGGTGATCGTCTTCCGCACGCCGTTCGGGCTGCGGCTGCGCGCCGTCGGTGAGCATCCGCGCGCCGCCGACACGGTCGGCATCTCGGTCTACAAGACGCGGTATATCGCAGTCATCGCATCGGGCGCGATCGCGGCGATGGGCGGTGCGTACCTCTCGATCGGCTTCGTGCACTCCTTCAACGAGGGCATGACGAATGGCACAGGCTTCATCGGCCTCGCCGCGCTCGTCTTCGGCAAGTGGAAGCCCTTCAACGCCTGGGGCGCCGCTCTCTTGTTCGGGTTCTCGAGCGCCCTGGCCGATCGGCTGCCGACCGCGTACGGCAACCAGTGGGGAACGCTCTTCCAGGCGCTGCCGTACTTGCTGACGCTCATCGCCGTCGCCGGCGTGATCGGTCGGTCGATCGGGCCCGCCGCCGCCGGCAGGCCGTATGTCAAGCAGTAACCTCGCCACCCGCGTTGCCGGGTTCTTCGGTGCGCTGGCGGTGCTTGCGAACCCTGCGGGAGTCCTCGCGGCTCAGCTCCTGAAGGGGGTCGCCCTCATCCGGGCTCTGTACGTCAGCGTCCCGGTCGCCGTCGTGCTGGCCCTCATCGCCGTGCTGGCGTCGCGGCGCGCCCGCTTCGCCCGCGCCCGCAGCGTCTATGCCGACGCGAAGGGGCGTGGCCGTCCGAGCCGCTTCCTCGCCTGGCTCGGGCTCTACGCTGCCGTCACCGGAGCCCTCGCCCTCGGCATCTACGGGGCGCTCCGCTTCGCCGGGTCCTGACGTAACGCTCGCTCGTGCCGCTACCCTGACGCGGCCGTGTTCGAGATCGGCAACAGCCTCCGTGAGGCCCGCATGCGTCGGGGCGTCGACTTCGCCCAGGCGGAGCTGGGCACAAAGATCCGCGGGAAGTACCTGCGGGCGCTCGAGGACGAGCAGTTCGAGATCCTCCCGGCGCAGACCTACGTCAAGGGCTTCCTGCGCACGTACGCCGAGTACCTCGGTCTCGACGGGCAGCTCTACGTCGACGAGTACAACTCGCGCTTCGTCGCCGGGGAAGATCACGAGTCACGTGTCGCTCGCCGGTCGCCGGTGCGGCCCGAGCGGCGCAACCGCCGGCTCGAGACGAGTGTCGTGCTCGTCGTGCTCGCGCTGATCGCCGTCGTCACGATCGTCGTCATCTCTGCCTGGAAGACAAGCGGCGGGCCGGCCAAGCTGCCACCGACCAAGACGACCGCCAAGCACAGCGTGCGGTCGCGCCTGAGCGGCCCGCTGCTGACCGTTGTGGCCGTGCGCGGCTCGACACACCTGACCGCGCGGCGCGGCACTGCCTCCGGAAACGTCGCCTTCGACGGGACAGTGCAGAAGGGGGCCCCGGCGGTGGCGATTCGCGGCAAGCGGCTGTGGGTCCAGATCGCCTCGCCGGAGAACCTCAAGATCCTGGTGCGCGGACGGCTCGTGCACGTGCCGGGGCTGAAGCCGCGCGTGATCATCATCACGCCGACCGGTTGGCGCCCCGCGTAGCGATCGTCGCGTCGGGCTCCGAGCTCGTCCGCGGCGATCGCCACGACAGAAACGGCCCCTTTCTCGCCGCCTCACTGCTCCGGCTTGGCATCGATCCCGCACAGATCACGGTCGTCGGCGACGAGCCGGCCGACCTCGCGTCGGCGCTCCGTGCGGGTCTCGCATACGACCTCCTCTGCATCTCCGGCGGGCTCGGCCCGACCCACGACGATCGCACGATCGAGCTGCTTGCACGCGTCGCCGGCGTCGGCCTCGAAGTCGATCCCGGGCTCGAGACGGCGATCGGGGAGCTCTCACGGCGGGTCGCCGAGCGGTTACGGCGCCCCTACTCGGATTTCACGCACGGCGTCCGTAAGCAGGCGACCCTGCCCGCGGGGGCGACCTGGGTGGGGCTTGTCGGCACGGCTCCGGCCGTCGTCCTCGAGGTCGGCGCGTGCACGGTGGTGGCGCTCCCAGGGCCGCCGCGCGAGCTCCAGCAGCTCTGGCCGCGGGTCCTCGAGACTGCGCCGCTCCGGGCGCTCCTCGGACGCGGAACCGCACCCGAGCGCACCGTCCTCCGCTTCTACGGCGTCTCCGAGTCGTCCGTCGCCCAGGCGCTCGCGGCTGCCGGCGGAGACGGAGAGGGGGTGGAGGTGACGATCTGCGCGCGGGATTTCGAGTTGCACGTCGACCTGTTCGCCGCGCCCGGCGCCGAGGAGCGCGCGGCGAGCCTCGCGGAGGCACTCGTCACTCCGAATGAGCGGTACCTCTTCAGCCGGTCCGAGGATCCGACACCGAGCGTCGTTCTCGATCTCCTACGGACGCGGGGCCTGACCATCGGGACGGCCGAGTCATGCACGGGAGGCCTTGTGGCGGCCCGGCTCACCGACGCGCCGGGCTCGAGCGATGCGTTCCTCGGCTCGGTCGTCGCCTACTCCAACGGAGCGAAGACCGAGCAGCTGGGTGTGCCGGCCGCACTGATCGCTGCGCACGGCGCCGTCTCGCCCGAGGTGGCGGCCGCGATGGCGCAGGGAGTCCGCGAGCGGCTCGGAACCGATGTCGGCGTGGCGGTCACGGGGATTGCCGGGCCGGGCGGCGGGACCGAGGAGAAGCCCGTCGGGCTCGTGTTCCTCCACGCCTCCGGGCCGACGGGTGAACGCAGCCTTCGCCTCGACTTTCCCGCCGACCGTGAGACGATCCGCGGCCGGGCGACCGTCGCCGCCCTGCATCTCGTTCGCCAACTCGTCACAAAGGCGTGACAGACACGGCACACCGGTCGCGCTAGCGTGGTGGGCGGTGACCGATTCCAGCTCCCTTGCGCCCTCCAACTGCCGTCCTCGGGCGTTGCGACGCTCGTCGGAGCACCAGCAGGAGCCCCGCGACCGGTGGCGAACATACGTTCGATCAGTGTCGTCCGGGCGGCTCTCTACGCTTCGGCTCTGCGGCCTGCGGGTGCGCAGGACGACGAACTCGAAACGGTGGCTTTAGGAGGTCGGTAAAGGTGGATCGCGAGCAAGCACTGGATACGGCGCTGGGACAGATCGAGCGCCAGTTTGGCAAGGGCGCCGTCATGAAGATGAACGACCAGGCGCAGGTCGCGATCGGCGCAGTGTCGACCGGATCGCTGTCGCTCGACATCGCGCTCGGCGTGGGCGGACTGCCGCGCGGCCGGGTGATCGAGGTCTACGGACCGGAGTCGTCGGGCAAGACGACACTCGTCTACCACGTGATCGCCGAGGCACAGCGCCGCGGCGGCATCTGCGCGTTCATCGACGCGGAGCACGCAATGGATCCCGCGTACGCAAAGCGGATCGGCGTCAACATCGACGAGCTTCTCGTCTCCCAGCCCGACACGGGCGAACAGGCACTCGAGATCTGCGAGCTCCTCGTCCGCTCCGGCGCGCTCGCCGTGGTCGCGATCGACTCGGTCGCCGCGCTCACGCCGAAGGCCGAGATCGAAGGGGAGATGGGCGATTCCCACGTCGGGCTCCAGGCCCGGCTGATGAGCCAGGCGCTCCGCAAGCTGAACGGCACGCTCCACCAAACCGACACGATCTGCTTCTTCACGAACCAGCTGCGCGAGAAGATCGGTGTCATGTTCGGCAGCCCTGAAACGACGCCGGGTGGCCGTGCACTCCGGTTCTACGCGTCGATCAGGCTCGACATCCGCCGCATCGAGACGCTGAAGGAAGGCGTCGAGGCGATCGGCAACCGCGTCCGGGTGAAGGTCGTGAAGAACAAGGTCGCGCCGCCCTTCAAGCAGGCCGAGTTCGACATCATCTACGGCAGCGGCATCTCGTGGGAGGGAACGGTGCTCGAGGTCGGCCTCGAGCGGAAGGTCGTCCAGAAGTCGGGCTCGTACTTCTCCTTCGGCGACGAGCGCCTCGGTCAGGGCAGGCAGAACGCGACTGCGTTCTTGCGCGAGCACCCGGACATCGTCCAGTCGATCCTCCAGGGCATCCAGTCGCAGGCCGCCGAGGGACAGGTCATCTCGGCGCGTCTCTTGCCCGTCTCGGGCGAGCCGACCGAGGTGACCCCGGTCCCCGACGAGGCCGACGTCGAGGCGGACGTGGGGGCCGAGCGGGCGGCGGTCTAGAGGCTTGGGCGCGCGCGAGTACCTGTGAGGAGCGCCCGTGGCTGCCGAACCCGACCCGATCGAGATCGCAGCGCGGGCGCTCCAGCACCGTGATCGGTCACGTCGTGCGCTCGAGGAGCGGCTCGAACGCGCCGGCGTCGGGGAGGACGACCGCGCCGAGGCGCTCGAGACGCTGGAGCGAATCGGGTACGTCGACGACGAGCGCTACGCACTCGCACGAGCCGTCGCCCTCGCCGACCGCGGCTTCGGTGACGAGGGCATCCGCCTGCGGCTCGAAAGCGACGGGGTTCAGGCGAGCGCGGCCGATGCGGCAGTCACGGCACTCGAGCCCGAGGCCGACCGCGCGGCGCACATCGTCGAGCGCCTCGGGCCAGGCCCGAAAACGGCGGCGCACCTGGGCCGCAAGGGATTTGGCGAGGACGCGATCGAAGCCGCTGCGACGGCGGTTGGCGGTGGTGACGGCTGAGTTGTAGAGTGCGGGGACGTTCATTCTTTTTGCCTGCACAACGCACATTCCGCTGATTCGCCTTCGAGCCTCTTTGAAACCGACTCCTCAATCCTCCGATCCCCTGGCAGTTTCAGGAAACCGCCATCCAGGTAACGATCTGAGCTGAGATCGTCCGGCGCGCGCTGTGCGCGCCCTCGAACGCCGATCGGCGACTGAGCGTGTGCGGGCACGAGCCCGTAGGGAGCGCCCATGCTCGTCGTCGCGATCGCCATCGGAGTTGCAGCCGGAGCCGGGGGAACCCTGCTCGCGCTGCGGCTGCTTGCCGGATCGCGCCTCGAAGCCGCGCGGCGAACCCGCACGTTGATGCTTGAGCAAGCCCGCGGCGAGGCAGACTCGATGCGCCGTGAAGCCGCGATCGAAGCGCGCGAGCAGGCCGTGCGCCTCCGCTCCGAGGTTGAGTCCGAAGTGCGCGAGCGCCGCGACGAGGTGCTGAAGATCGAGGAGCGGGTGATCGCGAAGGAAGACGACATCGATCGGAAGCTGACCGAACTGACGCGCCGTGAGCAGGGCGTTGCGGACCGCGAGGTGCACCTCCGGCAACTGCAGGAGGACGTCAAGGCGATCAAGGACAACGAGCGCAAGGAGCTCGAGCGCATCGGCTCACTGACAACCGGCGAGGCTCAGAAGCGGATTCTTGCCGAGTCCGAGGAGCAGGTGCGGCACGAGCTCGCAGGCCGGGTTCGCCAGATGGAAGAGGAGGCGGCGACGGAGGCCAAGCGCCGCGCCCGGAACCTCGTCGCGGACGCCCTGCAGCGGGTTGCTGCAAGCGCCGCGGCCGAGACGACGGTGACACTCGTCGAGCTGCCGTCCGACGACATGAAGGGCCGCATCATCGGCCGAGAGGGGCGCAACATCCGCACCCTCGAGCACCTGACGGGGGTCGACTTCATCATCGACGACACACCGAACGCGGTCGTCCTCTCGTCGTTCGACGGCATCCGCCGAGAGATCGCGCGCATGACACTGCTGAAGCTGATCGAGGACGGCCGCATCCACCCGACTCGCATCGAGGAGATGTACTACCTCTCGAAGGCCGAGCTCGACGAGCACGTCCGCCAGGCCGGCGAGCAAGCCGTGTTCGAGGCGAACTGTGGCGACTTCAACGAGGAGCTCGTGAAAATCCTCGGCCGCCTCCGCTACCGAACGAGCTACGGGCAGAACGTCCTGAAGCACACCCTCGAGGTCGTTCAGCTCGCGGGGATGATGGCGTCGGAGGTCGAAGCGTCGTCGAAGACCGCCAAGCGCGCTGCGCTCCTGCACGATCTCGGCAAGGCGATGACGCACGAGGTGGAGGGGTCGCACGCCGCCATCTCCACGCAACTTGCGAAGCGCTACGGCGAGAGCGCAGCCGTGTGCCACGCCATCGAAGCCCACCACTACGAGGTGCAGCCGCAGACCGTCGAGGCGGTTCTGCTGATCGCGGCCGACGCGATCTCCGCCTCACGACCGGGCGCCCGTGGCGAGGGACTCGAGCACTACATCAAGCGCCTGGAGTCGCTCGAGAAGCTCGCGGCAAATCATCCGGGCGTCGAGAAGGTCTATGCACTCCAAGCGGGCCGGGAGATCCGGGTGCTCGTGAAGCCCCACGAGATCGACGACGACGGCGCTGTGCTCCTCTCACACGAGATCGCTCGCGAGATCGAGAACCACCTCGAGTACCCCGGCCAGATCAAGGTGACCGTGATTCGCGAGAGCCGTGCCGTCGACGTCGCGTCGAACAAGATCGAGGCACGCCGCAGCATCGAACGGCTCGACGCCGCCTGAACCGAGCTCCACTTCCTGCGACGGTCGGCGGCTGATGACCCCGGGTACGGCGTGGTCTTCGGGACCGATCTCGTTCGAGCAGCGGCGCTCACGTTGGGGCCGTTCGACGCCGATGAACCATCTATGGGAACATCGCCCGGATCGGTCGCCACCAACGGCAGAACGGATCCGAAGCACGAGGACGTACGCCACGAGCGCCTGGGACGGGTGGGGTCATTCATGTTCGACGGGGCCAAGGTGGAGGCATTCCTGTCGGATGATCACCAGTGGCACCTACGTTCGGAAGGTTGCGAAGTCGCCGGGGAACACCTCGGAACGGCGACCCGCACGCTCTTCAACCCGGACAGCTCTCCGAGCACCCGCGAGCTGATCCAGGACATTCTGGCGTGGGAGGGCGCCGGTGACGACAGCGCCGACGTTGCGGCGCCCGAGCGCGACTCCGCCTGGTTGACCGCACCCCGTCGGAGTGGCGACGGAGCAGGCTAACCATCCGCGAGGCGACCGCCGCCGAGACATGGCCGGCGAAACCAGTGGCACACATCGTCACGCTCTCGTAACGGTGCCTGGCACCGGCCGTGACACGACGAGACTCGTCCGATCTCGACGTGTCGGAGCGCCGTACGGCGTGCAATCAAGCCGAACGCTCGCACTCGCACGTCTGCCTGTGCGCAAATTGGCACACCCACGTAGCCGTGCCTGGCACCGGCCGTGGCGCCCTGGGACGTGTTCGGGCGCGACCCGTCGGGTCGCGCCGGCGCGGGTCCCTTCACGACTGCGCCGTCTCGCCGCCCGCCTGTAGCGCGACCGCGCCGATTACGACCGCACCACCGGCGAGCGTGGTCGTGCTCGGGCGCTCGGAAAGGGCAATCCAAACCCAAAGCGGCCCGAGGACGATTTCGAGGAGCGTGATCAGCGCCACCTCGGCTGCCGGGATGAGCCGCGCGCCGATCGTCAGGAATGCGAGACCGAGACCGATCTGGCCGACCCCGAGCACGACGATGAGCAGGAAGTCGGCGAGCCCGACACCGGCCGGGTGGGCGAATGGTCCGACGGCGAAGAGCACGAGCACCTGTGAGAGGCAGATCGCCGGCGCCATCGAGATGTCCCGGCGATGCCGTGTGATGACGACGCTGAGCGCGAACGAGAACGTCATCACGATCGAGAGGACGAGGCCAACCCCTTGCGCGCCGCCCGGGCCGCCGACCATCAGGCCGACGCCGGTGAGGGCGACGACCATCGCGACGCCGCTGCGCGGCGAGACGGCCTCCCGGAGCCCGACCCATGCGATCAACGCCGCGGCGATCGGCGCCACCGCCTGCAGAAAGAGGACGTTCGCAACGGTCGTGTGGTTCAGCGCGACGATGAAGGACGACGACGCAACCGCGGTGAAGGCCGCAACAGCGAGCTCGGCGCGTCCGATCGCGGTGAAGGCGTGAATCGTACGACGGCGCTCAGCGAGCGCGACGAACGCGAGGAGCGCGAGCGAGGCGAAGAACGCCCGCCCGGCGACCTGAGTGGCCGTCCCGACCGACAGCTCCCGCTGGAGAACCCCCGCACTCGACCACGCGACCGCCGCGAGCGCGACGAAGATCTGCCCCCGCCGGCGCATCCTGGGATCGTCGACGGCACCGGGCGAGATGGCCATCCGCACAAGTCAATCAGCGCCGATCGATGTGACGGGGTATCCGCCCGCGTCGGAAGAATGGCGATCGTGCCCCGGGCTTCCGTCGCGGCTATCCCGCTCGTGCTCATTCCGGCGCTCGGCGTCCAGCAGGGGGGCTTCGACCCGAGCGCGTGGGTGTGGGCGGGGGCCCTTGCCGCCTGGGCGGCGGCGCTTGGTCTCGTCCTCGGCGGATCGGGTCGTTTGCGGCGCGACGCGCGGTGGGCACTCGCCGCCGCCGCACTGCTTCTGTGGACGCTCGCGTCGGCGATCTGGTCGGCGGCGCCGTCCCAATCACTGCTCGAGGCGCGGCGCACGCTTGTCTACGGCGCGGTCGTACTCGCGCTCATCGTCCTCGCCCGTCGCAATTCCGCACGCGTTCTGCTCGCGGCGACACACGCGGCGATCGCCGCGCTGGTCCTCTACTCACTCCTCCGCTACCTGCTCGGGGCGAGACCGATCCTCGAATTCGAGGGCCATTTCCTCAGCGAGCCGCTCGGTTACGCGAATGCGGTCGGGATTCTCGCGGCAATGGCGATCATCCTCTCCATCGGCCGGATGGCCGAGGCCGAATCGACGCTCGCGCGCGCAGCCCTCGGCGCTTCGGTTCCGCTTCTTGTGCTCGCGCTCGAACTGACCGGCAGTGACGCGTCGTGGCTCGCGCTCGCGATCGGGCTCGCAACGACCGCCGCGGTCGATCCGCGTCGACGCGCGCTCACTCGCAGCATCGCCGCCGTGACCCCGGCCGCACTTGCCGCCGCTGTCGTCGGCCAGGCAAGCCATCTGACGTCGTCGTCTTCCTCGCCTCGGATCGACGGTTTCCCTGTTCTCGTGATCGCGCTCCTGTGCGCAGGTGCAGCAGCAGCGATGCAAGCACGTGCCGGGCGCGCGGGCGCGGTGAGCTCACCGGCTTCCATCGCGTCAGCACGACGACTGCTCATCGGCGGCGCGCTCGCGCTGGGCGGAATTGGCGTCGTCGGCGTGATCCTCGGCGGTGCCACCGAGCCGCGCGTCTCCTATTACCACGTCGCGTGGCACGACTTTCTTGCGCACCCTCTACTCGGATCCGGCGCCGGCACATTCGGTCACGCCTGGCTCGAGTCGGGCCGCGTCGTTGCGTGGGGAGGAGCACTCGATGCTCACTCGCTCTATCTCGAGACGCTGGCGGAACTGGGGCCGGTCGGCCTCTGCGTGCTCGCGGCCTTTCTGCTCTATCCGCTCGGTCGGGCTGTGAAGCGCCGCTCACTTTCGCTCGCCCCGGCCGCCGCGGGCGCAGCGGTTGCTTTTCTTCTCCATTCCGGCCTCGACTGGGACTGGGAACTACCCGCCGTCGTGATCGCCGGCCTCGCATGCTGTGCCGTCGTGGCCTTTGCCGAGCCGGAGGAAGCGGAAGAAACGGAGACGGCGCCGGCTCTGGCGCGCGCAGCGGCACTTGCGGCTGCCCTGCTCGCGGGCGCGGCGGCGATCGCCGGTGCGCGCAGCACGACGGAACCCTCAGCAGGCGCCTTCACGATCGAGGCCCCGCAAAGCGGGGCCTCGATCCAACCGGGTTCGTTCGAAACAGACCGTTACTTGCCGCTGTGACCCTTCGTGTGCTCGCCCGCTTGAGTGTTCGTTCCTTCGTCGGACTTCGCCTCATGCCCCTTCCCGTGCTTCGCCCTCGGCGTTTCGAGGCCGGTGCAGGCACCGAGATGGTCGCCATGGCGCAAGTGCGCGCGGACCGCATGCGACGACACGGTGATGGCGTGCCCCGGATGCTTCTTCGATCCCGTCAGGTGACAGACCGTCACGCGGTACTGGTACTGCGACGAGCCTGACCCGTACTCGTACTGGGATGAGGCCGAGGCGCCGCTGCGCGCAAGCGCAGGCGCTCCGAAGGTCGCGAGCGGGATCAGGATCGCTGCCGAGACGGCAACGGCTCCCATCGTGCTGCGGCGTGCCCCGTTGGTCGCTTTCTTCACGTTGATCAAGCCTCCAAGAACTTCGTTGTCTGGGGATGCCCTGCAGTACGTCAAGACGCGGCCGGGCAGAAAACCTTGCTCTCAGTCTCGCGATTTCCTTCTCCGGCGTGCAAAACCAATGTAATGCGACGGTAAAACCGCGCGACGAGGAGTCGGCGGCCGAGGTCGCTACGCTTTTGCCGGGTGAAGCGCTACCACGTCACGACGTTCGGCTGCCAGATGAATGCGCACGATTCCGAGCGCATCAAGGGGATGCTCGAGGAGTTGGGCCTCGGCGAGGCGGCGACCCCGGCGGACGCCGACGTCGTCGTCTTCAACACGTGCACGATCCGCGAGAAGCCGGATCTCAAGCTCGCTGCGTACATGGGCGAGGCTGCGGCGCGCAAGCGTGAGGACCCCGATCGGATCATCGCCGTTGGAGGCTGTTACGCCGAGGCCCAGCGAGAGCGAATCTTCGAGCTCTACCCGGCAGTCGACGTCGCGTTCGGGCCTGGTTCGATCGCGCACCTCGGCGAATGGCTCGGCGCAGGAGGGGTCGGCGTCGCGCGCGGCCGCTTCGGTCTCGACGACCGTGACTTCGCAGCGGAGCTGCCCGCTCACCGTGAACGCTCGTTCCAGGCGTGGGTGCAGGTCTCGATGGGTTGCAATTCCAAGTGCGCCTACTGCATCGTCCCGGCGGTGCGCGGCCGCGAGGTCTCGCGCCGGCCCGGCGAGATCATCGCCGAGGTCACACGCCTCGCTGCCGACGGCGTGCGCGAGCTCACGCTCCTCGGCCAGAACGTGAACTCGTGGGGCCGCGACCTGCTGCCGGACGTCCACACTGATTTCGGTGAGCTCCTTCGCGCGTGCGACTCCGTCGACGGGATCGACCGGATTCGGTTCACGAGCCCGCACCCGAAAGACTTTCGCGACCCGGTGATCGCCGCGATCGCCGAGTGCGACGCCGTCTGCGAGCACGTGCACCTTCCCTTGCAGTCCGGCTCGTCGCGACTCTTGAAGGCGATGCGTCGGACGTATACGCGTGAGCGCTACATCGCGCTGGCCGAGAGGATGCGCGCGACGATCCCCGATCTCGCGTTCGGCACGGACATCATCGTCGGTTTCCCAGGCGAGACGGAGGCGGACTTCATCCAGACCCTCGAGGTGGTCGAGGAGATGCGCTACGACAGCGCCTACACGTTCGTCTACTCACCGCGGGCAGGAACCGAGGCGGCCGCGCTGCCCGACCCCGTTCCACACGAGCTGAAGATCGAGCGGATGGAGCGACTCGTCGACGTCACGCAGCGCCTTGCACGCGAGAACAACGAGTCACGAATCGGCCGGGTCGAGCAGGTGCTCGTCGAGGGACCATCGCGCACCGACCCGTCGGTGCTGCGAGGGCGCACGCGCCGGAACACGACGGTCGTCTTCGCAGGCGATGCGCATGCCGGCCGCCTCGTCGACGTGCACATCGACGGCGCGACGTCGACGACGCTTCGCGGCACGCAGCACGCCCTCGTCCCCGCCTAACGCGTTGCACACAGGGCTCCATTAGGCTGCTCGGTCAGATGCGGATTCTCGTCACCGGCTCATCCGGACAGATCGGAACGAACCTCGCGCTCCGCCTCCTCGCCGACGGGCACGAGGTCTTCGGCGTCGACAAACGTCCCAACTCGTGGATCGGCTCCGCCTTCCCGACGCTCCTCCAGGATCTTGCCGGTCACTACTCGGCATTCCCGGGCGGCATCAACGGCGTCGAGTATCCCGAGGTCGATCTCGTCGTGCACATGGCCGCTCACGCCAAGGTTCACCAGCTCGTCCGTCAGCCGCACCGCGCCCTCGAGAACGCGATCATGACGTTCAATGTCCTCGAGTTCGTTCGAGGGATGAATCTTCCGATCGTCTTCTCGTCGACACGCGAGGTCTACGGCGACGTTCACCGCTTCGAGGAGTACGCCGAGGAGGCCGCCGACTTCGCCTTCACCGAGAGCCCGTACTCGGCATCGAAGATCGCGAGCGAGGCGTTCATCTACTCGTACGCCCGCTGCTACGACCTGAAGTACCTCGTCTTCCGGTTCTCGAATGTCTACGGCCGGTACGACTCCGACCTCTGGCGCATGGATCGCGTGCTGCCCCTCTGGATGCATCAGCTCTCGCGCGGTGAGGAGATCACGATCTTCGGCGGCGACACCAAGGTGCTCGATTTCACCTACGTCGACGACTGTGTCGACGGGATCGCGCGCGGCGTCTACGCCTTGCACGCGGGGACGGCCGGGAATCAGACGATCAACCTCGCCTACGGTCAGGGGAACACGCTCGTTCGCGCGGCGGAACTGATCGCGAACGAGCTGAGCGTCGAGCCGAACATCAAGATCGCTCCGTCCCTCCTCGGTGAGGTCACGCACTACATCGCCGATGTGCGCAAGGCGCACGATGTTCTCGGCTGGGCGCCGCGCACGCCGCTCGAGGAGGGAATCCCGAAGGCCGTCGGCTGGTTCAAGCAGTGGCGGTCGGAGCACCCCGAGGAGGACCGCCATTTCGAGCGACCCGACACGGGCGACGAGATCCAGCATGGGTACAAGGAGCCCGCAGGAGCCGGTGGCTGACGCGCTCGCAGCCTTCGACGACCTCGGTCTGACGATCGTGAGCCGCGACGATGACGGTGGGGAGTGGACGACGCCGGGAATCGTCGTCACGGTCTCGCGCGATGCCGATGGTGAGTGGATCGGAACGATCCGCCGTCGTGGCTCGCGGGTTGCCGTCGCACTCGACGAGATCTCGGGTGGCGACACCCCTGATACGTGGGCGACCTACCTCCGCACTCATCCAGCCGCACTCCGCGGCGACCGCAAGGTCTTTGCACCGCTCGAGGGCCGTTCGCGCGATCGGCTGCACGCCGGGGCGGCGGCGAGCGAGCGCAAAGGCCCGCCGCCTCGCCGCAACTCGCTGAAGTGATCTCGCGCGTCGTCGCGCTCTTCGGTCCGACCGCGTCGGGGAAATCTGCCGTCGCCGGAGTGTTACGCGACCGCCTCGGCGCCGAGGTGATCTCGGCGGATTCGGCGGCCCTCTACGCCGGCCTCCCGGTGCTCACCGCGGCGCCGCCGTATCCGACGAGGCTCGTCGGCACCGTTCCGCTCGCAGACAGCGTCTCGGTCGGTGAATACCAGCGCTGGGCGCGCGCGGCGATCGACGATGTTGCCGAGAGCGGAGGCATCCCGGTGCTCGCGGGCGGCACGGGCCTCTACGTCCGCGCGGCGCTCTCGACGCTTGAGCTGCCCGCTCCACCCGACCCGGCACGCCGCGCGCATTGGCAACTTCTGTACGACAACGAGGGCGCCGAGGCGGCGCACGCACTCCTCGCCGGGCGCGATCCGGCGGCTGCGGCGCGCGTTCACGCGAACGATCGGAAGCGGGTGATCCGGGCGCTCGAGCTCGACGAAGCAGGCTCGTCGCTCGCGCCGGTGAACGACGTGCTCTGGACTGCGGCGCTCCGCCGGCCGACGACCATCTTCTCGCTCGAGTTGCAGCTCGACGAGCTCGACCGCCGGATCGACGATCGGACAGCGCGGATGGCGCAGGAGGGCGCTCGCGACGAGGCGCAGGCGGCGTGGGCCGGACCGCTCTCCCACACGGCGCGCAAGGTGATCGGCCTCGAGCAGTTTGCGACGCTAACGCTCGACGAGGCGATCAGCGAGGTTGCGCGCGCGACGAAACGGCTCGCCCGCTATCAGCGCAAGTGGGTGCGGAACCTGCGCGATGCGGTTACGCTCGACGCACACCGTCCTGCTGAGGAGATCGCCGATGACATCATCGCGCTGGGACGCGCAGGGGAACGTCTATCTCGTCACTGAGGAGTCACTGACTCCCGAACTCGTGCGTGGCGCGGTCGACGGAGCGGACGGGATCATCGAGGCCCTTCGCAAGGGCGACGACTGGGTCGAGATCGCGATCTGGAACCCCGACGGCTCGCGCGCCGAGATGTCAGGCAACGGTACGCGCATCGCCGCGCGCTGGCTCGCCGAGCAGACAGGAGCCGATCACGTCACGGTGCGAGTCGGCCCGCGCGAGGTTGGGGCGCGCATGCTCGACGGCGACCTCGTGGAGCAGAATCTTGGCGAGGTCTCGGTCGGCGCGCTCGAGGAGGTCGCCGGCATCGCGCTCGTCGCAGTCGACGTCGGGAACCCGCACGCCGTCGTCGACGGCGATCCCACGGTCCTGCCGCAGGTCGGGCCGCTGCTCGAGGTGCACGAGCGTTTCCCCCGGCGAACGAATGTGCAGGTGGCCCGCGCGGTCGGCACCGACATGATCGAGGCTCGCGTCTGGGAGCGGGGAGTGGGTGAGACCGCGTCGTCGGGAACGAGCGCGGTCGCAGTCGCCGCGGTCTTCGGAATCTCGCCGGTGACGGTGCGGTTCCCCGGCGGTGACCTCGGGGTCCGGTTCGAGAACGGGCGCGCGTACCTCACAGGGCCGGCGCGGCGGCTCGTCTAGATCGAGTAGTCGCGCAGCGCCGCGTTCAGCGAGGTCTTCAGGTCGGTCGAGTCGTTCCGTCGTCCGATGATGAGTGCGCAGGCGAGGTCGTAGGTGCCGGCCGGAAATTCCTTGGGACGTGTTCCCGGAACAACGACCGAACGCGGTGGGACGTAACCGCGATATTCGATGGCCTCAGTGCCGGTGACATCGATGATCGGCACGCTCGCGGTCAGTGTCACGTTCGGTGCGAGTACCGCCTCCCGCCCGACACGCACGCCCTCGACGATGATGCAGCGCGAGCCGATGAACGCGCCGTCCTCGATGATCACCGGCTGCGCGCCGGCCGGCTCGAGCACGCCGCCGATCCCCACGCCGCCTGCGAGATGGACGTCAGCGCCGACCTGGGCGCCCGACCCGACTGTCGCCCAGGTGTCGACCATCGTGTTGGGGCCGACCCACGCGCCGATGTTCACGTACGACGGCATCAAGACGACCCCGCGCGAGAGAAATGAGCCGTAGCGCGCGGTCGCCGGCGGAACGACGCGCACGCCGAGCGCCTCGTAACCCGTCTTCAACGGGATCTTGTCGTGGTACTCGAACGGACCGACCTCCCGAGGCTCGAGCTGTTGCAACCGGAAGTAGTCGAGGATCGCCGCTTGCACCTCGGGGTTGACGCGCCACTCGTCGCCGTCCGGCTCGGCGACCCGAACGTCGCCTCGGTCGAGAGCCGCGATCGTCTCTGCTGTCGTCACAGGATCTCGTCCAGGATCTCGGCGGCCCGCTCGCATTGCACCTGCGTGGGAACGAGCGCGAAGCGCGCGTATCCCTCGCCGGCCGCGCCGAAGAACGCGCCGGGCGCCGCGACGATGCCGTGCTCCAGGAGTCGACGGCAGAACGGCTCGGACGGCCCGCCGACATCGACCCAGAGGTAGAAGGTCGCCTCAGAGCCGGCGAGGCGAAGCCCACCGCGCTCCAGCGCAGCGAGGATCACCTTACGCTTGCGGGCGTAGAGATCACGCACACCCTCAACGTGGGCATCGTCGGACCATGCGACGACCGACGCGCGCTGCACGAACTCTTGCGGCGCCGTCCCAACAGACGGCCTGAACCGCCGCAAGGCGTCGGCGATCTCGACCGGTGCGCAGACGAACCCCGAGCGGTAACCCGTCATCGATGAGCGCTTCGAGAGGGTGTTGAAGACGACGACGTTCGTGCGGTCGGCGACCTGGAGCGCCGAAGCTGGAGGCTTGTCGAACCACAACTCCGAGTACGCCTCGTCCGAGCAGACGAGAAAGCCGTGCTCGCGCGCCCGCTCCGCGAGTTCTTCGTAGAACGAAGGGGGTGCGACCGCCCCGGTCGGGTTGTTCGGATAGCAGACCCAGAAGAACGCGATCTCGTCCCAGGCATCGAACGCGTCGAGATCTGGGAGCCATCCGTTCGATTCCTTCAGGCCGACGGTGACGACGCTTCCGCCGGCAAATCTGACGCCACGCTCATACACGGGATAGGCAGGCTCGGGAATCGCGACCAGCCGCTTTTCGCCGAGTGCCAGTTGCGGAAAGGAGAAGATCGCTTCCTTCGACCCGAGCGTCGGCACGATCTCCGTGTCCGGGTCGACGTTCACACCGAAGCGGCGATCGATCCAGCCGGCAATCGCCTCGCGCAACTCGGGCAGCCCCGTCGCACGTGGGTAGGACGAGACCTCGTCGACCGACGCGAGCAGCGCCTCGCGGATGAACGGGGGCGTCACCTCACGCGGATCGCCCATCCCGAAGTCGATCAGTTCGATCCCGCGCGCGCGCGCCTCCGCCTTCCAGTCGTCGAGCCGCGCGAACGGATATTGAGCGAGATCCGCGAGGACAGGGGAGAGCTGCATCGCCTGGACGCTACCGAAGCCGTACGATCTCCCTCGTTCGAGGGCTATCGGTCTGGCTCTCGACCGCTACTCTGAGAAGTGCGGCGGCATTCTGCTTTTGGTACGGCGTCGCGTTCGAAGCTCGCCTTCGACAGGCGTTCACGGCGATTCTCATCACTGCGGCAGGCCATGACCCGTCGGCGACCCTTGGTCGCTGTTCTGCGCTGACGGCGAGCCAGTAGCGAAACCGAGCCCGGTGCTCCACCCAACCTCCCAAAGGAGGCCACCGGCATGGTCAGCTATCACGGTCGTCGAAGCGCGGTCATCACCCTCTTGCTCGCGTGTGTGCTCGTGGCCCTCGGTGGCTCGGCTCGCGATGCAGCCGCAGCCTCCGCTCCGACGGCCGTCGGCGTGGCCCAACTCCACGCCTGGGTAACGTCCGAGGCCCAGCGCTTGAGCGGGCGGCAAGTCACCGTCACGTGCGCCTCCGATCCCGCAAGCTGGGCGAGCACGCTCGCCGCAGCGGGCCTCGTCGCCTCGCAAGGGTCCGAGGTTTACGGGTTCAGCCTGATCGCCGCGGGTGGGATGTACTTGAGCCCCTACGTCTGCGACGGGCTGCGGCTCGGCGCGAACCCCGTGACGCGGGCCGCGAACCCGCTTCAGGTGGGCTGGTCGGTGGACGTGCTGCTCCACGAAAGCGTCCATCTGGGCCGCTTCACGTCCGACGAGGCGACGGTCGAGGCCTGCGCGCGCGCCGAGCTCCCCGTCGAGTTGCACCGGATCTACAGCCTGGCCTACCACGCGTCCGAACTGAGCGCGCTGACCCTCGCTGCCAACTCGTTCCGCAGCACGCAGAGTGCGAGCTACAAGGGCGGTACCTGCCGCCCAACCAGCTAGCGAATTGAGACCGGGACGCCGGGCCCGACACGCTCGACGAGCCACGTCATCACCGCGGCACTCAAGCGAACACAGCCGTGGCTGACGGCAGTCCCGAGCGTCCCACCGATGTGTGCGAGACCGTGCAGTGCGATCTGGCCCGGGCCGCCGTCGAATTCCTGGAAGACGTCGGACCGCGCGCTGAGCGCGAGCGCGAACGGTGCGCCGGCTGCGCTCGGAGGCATCGCGATCGACTCCTCGATGAAGAACTCACCGAGCGGCGTCGGCGTCGACGGCTTGCCCACGATCACGCTGAAGGTGCGAAGAATGCGACCGCTCCGGTAGACGACAACGCGACGCAGTGCAACCTCGACAACGATGTGCATGCGGGTCGTTCCCTGCGCCGTTGCCGTGGCTTTGATCCAGCCCGTCGATCCGTTCGGCCGGCCGGGGAGCCTGACGTGCAGCCAGCGTCGGCCGCTCGCATCGATGGCGCGCCCGACGACTGGGAGGACTGTCCGCTCGCCTGTCAGCGGACGCCGCTCGGCGACGACGCGCGATCCGCGCGCACCGGCCCGCGGGGCGGTGTAGACCGCGTGTCGAGCGAGGAGCGCGGCCAACGGCTGGACGGGCCGCACGGACGGATGTGTCTGCTCCAGGGCGACCGGAGTCCCCGCCACCGCAGTGGCGAGTACTCCGATCGTCCCGAGGAGCGCCAGCACGCTAACCCGTGAAGCCCGGCGTGTGGGCCGGCGGGCGGGCACTACCGTGCCGCGAGATCGAGGTCGACGTGGTGGACGACGTCGACTTCTTCGGGAGCTTGGCGGCTGCCTTCTTGAGTGCGGCTGCCTTCTTGAGAGCGGCCGCCTTCTTCAACGCAGCCGCCTTCCGCGCCGCCGCGACGCGTGCGGCGGAAGCCGCCGTCGACGGAGCGGCTGTGGTCGTGGTGGTCGTCGTCGTCGTGGTCGCTGCGACGGTCGTCGTCGCTGCGACGGTCGTGGTCGCTGCGGTGGTCGCGGGCGGGGTTGGAGCGACGGCACAGGTGGGCTTGATGATCGTGTCGTTGATCAACGTGACCGCGCCCGCACCGGAGGGCTGTTCGCCGGCGAGGAGGCGCCCGTCGACGGTGACTGCAGCGCCGAGGCTGATCGAGACGTTGGCCATGATCGTGCCCCTGAACGTCGATCCGCCCCCGAGTGTCGCCGAGGAACCCACCTTCCAGAAGAGGTTGCACGACTGGGCGGAGCCGATGAGGCTGACGTTCCCCGTCGCGCCGGTGATCAGGGTGCCCGTCCCGTCGGCCGTCTGGAAGATGAAGACGGCGTTCGGATCGTTGCCGCCGTCGAGGGTCAGCGTTCCGGTCATCCCGAAGGTACCGGAGGCGGAGTTGTAAACACCGGGCGTCAGCGTCTGACCCGCGAGCTCGGTCGGGATCGTCGTCGGCGTCTGCCCTGCCGCGACGTTGTAGGCGTTTGTCAACGCCGTCTTCGCGGTCTGGGTTGCCGAGTCATTCGGATCCGGATTCGTGTGGTTTGTGCCTGTCTGGCTGACGCAGTTCGCTGCGGGGCACGCGCCGAAGCCCGTTTCCGTCGCGGTCGGCGACGAGCCGGAATCGCCGGTGATCGTCGTGGCGCCGGTGTTCGTGATCCCGGAGCCCGCCAGGACAGCGAAGTCCGCGGCAGTGCCGAGAGGCACAGCAGTCCCGGCAGCACCGGATGAACCAGCCAACGTCAGCGAGGCGATGCCAAGTGCGAAGAGCCCGGCCAGCGCCGGAAATCTTAAGTGCTTCATGAGGACCTTCCCGTTACGAGCATCTTCGGCGACGCTCAAATTCAGGCCACCGATGGGTACCGACCTGACAAGGGACGGATCTTGATGTCCAAGAGGTCAGAAACCAGGGACTAGGTATCTCTTCGGCAAACGGGCGTCAAAACTGAAACCCGATTGAGGCGCGGCCGTCAGCCGGTGCCGAGCAGAAACCGCTGCAGTGCCTCGAAGGTGCGGCCGAGCTCGGCGATCTCGACCCGTTCGTCGACCGCGTGGGCATAGCGCGTGCCGCCCGGGCCGAGGTTGATCGCATCGAGACCACGCGCGGCGAAGTCGGCGACGTTCGTCCACGCCTGCTTGGGCTCCAGCTCGAACGACCCGGCCCGACGGAGCTCCTCGACGAGCGGTGAGCCGGCAGCGACGTGCGCCGGCGGCGCGTGCGAGAGGATCTCGACGTCTCGCCCAACGAGCTCGCGGACGCGTTCCTCGGCGCTTGCGGGCGTCCGGTCGGGCGCGTAGCGAAAGTTGACGATCGCCTCCGCGCGCGCGGGGATGACGTTCGAAGCAATGCCCGCGTTGAGCTCCGTGACCGAGATCACCTCGCGGAACAGCAAGCCCTCGATCTCGACGTCCCGCGGCTCGGCGCCGAGCACCCGCTGCAGGCCCTCGAAGGCGAGCGAGATCGCGTTCACGCCGAGCCAGGGCCGCGCCGAGTGCGCCGACCTGCCCTCGAAGACGACGCGCGCGTTCAGATTGCCGAGGCAACCGAGCTGCAACGTGTTGTCGGTCGGCTCGAGGCAGATCACGAGCTTCGCCTCGTCGATCAGCGGCACCTGCTCGAAGACCGCGGGCAGTGGGTTCGCCTCGGGGCCGAGCTCTTCGCGCGGGAAGAACAGCAGCCCGAGGTCGTAGGCGAGCTCGGTGCCGGTCGCCAGTTCCTCTGTAACCCATCGTCCGAGCTCGACCATCACGGCGAGACCGCCCTTCATGTCGCTCGCGCCGAGCCCCAGGACTGCACCGCCCTCGATCCTCCCCGGCAGGTTCCCCTGCGCGGGCACGGTGTCGGTGTGCCCGGCGAGCAGGACCAGGGGCTTTCCGAACCTGGTCGCATAGAGCAGGGTCTCGCCGTCGTCGAACGCGAGGGGCATGGGTACCCATGTGCCGACGTACCCATGAACGTCCGCCTCGGACCTGGACTCGGAAGGGATGTCGACAAGAGCCAGCGTCCGTGCGGCCAGGGCGGAAAGGGGGTCCGAAGAGGGCATAATCGACAACAATGATCCCACGTACCCCGGAGCCCGAGCGCGGGTTCGTCCTCGCTGTGCTGGCTCAGGGTGTGGATGCCGACGAAGAGCTGGCGGAAGTGCGGGAACTGGCGCGGACTGCCGGCGTGGAGCCGGTGGGCTCTGTCGTGCAACATCGTGCTCAGCCTGCGAACCGCACCTACGTCGGAAAAGGAAAGATCGAAGAGCTGAAAGAGTCGTTCAAACGCGTCGGCGCAGAGAGCGTGATCGTCGACGGCGAGCTCGATCCTTCGCAGCAGCGATTCCTCGAGAACGCCCTCGACGCGAGGGTCGTCGACCGGACACAGCTGATCCTCGACATCTTCGCCCAGCACGCGACGTCGGCCGAAGGAAAGCTCCAGGTCGAGCTCGCGCAACTCGAGTACAACCTCCCGCGCATGCGCGGCATGTGGAAGCACCTCGAGCGCCTCGGCGGCGGCACCGGCGCGCTCGGCGCGGGGGTCGGAACCCGCGGCCCCGGCGAGTCGCAGCTCGAAACGGACCGCCGCCTCGCGCGGCATCGCATCTCGGTGCTGCGGAAGCGATTGAAGGACGTCAAGAAGCAGCGCGCGACCCAGCGGAAGGAGCGGCGTCGCAGCGAGACCCCGACGGTGGCGCTCGCCGGCTACACGAACGTCGGCAAGTCGACGTTGCTGAATGCGCTCACCGGCTCGGAGGTCTCCGTCGAGAACCGCCTCTTCGAGACGCTCGATCCGACCACGCGTGGCTTCGAGCATGACGGCCGCCGCTACCTCGTCACCGACACGGTCGGGTTCATCCGCCGCCTGCCGACGCAACTCGTCGAAGGGTTCGCATCGACGCTCGAGGAGACGTTGCTCGCCGACATGGTGCTGCACGTCGTCGACGGCTCTGCCTCCGACGAAGAGCAGGACCGGCAGGTCGGCGCGGTGCAGGACGTCCTCAACGAGATCGGTGCCGGGGAGCTTCCCACCGAGATCGTGCTGAACAAGATCGACCGCGTCGATCCGCTCGCCCGTCGTCGCCTCGCCAACCGCTTCCCGACCGCGCCGCAGGTCTCGGCGCTCACCGGCGAAGGAATCGACGAGCTGAAGGCCGAGCTCGCGCAGCGCTTCGACGCCCGCTGGGAGCGTGTGCGCATGCTGCTTCCCTACGCGGCCGGCGATCGGCTGTCCGAGCTGTACGCGCTCGGAACGCCGATCGAGGAGCGCGAGGACACGCCGGACGGCGTGCTCGTGATCGCTCGCCTGCCGCGCCGTGATCTGCCGCGCTTCGCCGCGTATCTCATCGCCGACTCAGGCGCCTCCGGGCGGGAGACGGCCTGATCGAGCTGCCGGTCAAGAGGGTGCGTGAGAACGCAGTCGTCCCGACGCGGGCGTATTCGGGCGATGCCGGCCTCGACCTTTCCGCCTGCGAGCGAATCGAGCTTGCGCCGGGGGAGCGTGCGCTCGTCCCCACAGGGCTCGCCGTTGCGATCCCCGACGGCTTTGCGGGATTCGTCCAGCCGCGGTCCGGGCTCGCCGCGAAGCACGGCATCTCGATCGTGAACACTCCCGGGCTCGTCGACTCCGGCTACCGCGGCGAGCTGCATGTGGCGCTTCTGAACACCGACCTCCGCGAGACCTTCGTCGTCGAGCCTGGCATGCGCATCGCGCAGCTCGTCGTGCTGCCGGTGCCCGGACTCGACCTCGTCGAGGTCGACGAACTGCCGGCAAGCGAGCGCGGCGAGCGCGGCTTCGGATCCTCGCGGCACTGATGGAACCGCGCATCCGCGTCTCGGCGATCCTGCTTTGGCAAGGGCGCGTGCTCCTCTGTCGGCAGGAGAAGCCCGGGAAGGAGTACTGGCTGCTTCCCGGCGGTGGCGTCGACGTGGGGGAATCGCTGATCGAAGCGCTGCGACGGGAGTTGCGAGAAGAGCTCGGCATCTCCGCCGACGTGCAGTTCGAAGGGCCGGTCGCGATCGTCGACTCGATTGCGCCGAAGGCGGTGCTGACGCGCAAACACGTCGTGCACATCATCTTCGCCGCCGACCTGTCGCATCGTTCGCTCGAGGACGTCGAGACGCGCGATGCGGCGGTCAAGGGCGCGCGTCTTTTCTCGCACGACGAGCTGGAGGACGTCGTCGTCCACCCACCGATCAAGCGGTTCCTGACCCGCTGGGAGCCGGGCGACCCCGCCGTGTACCTCGGCGCACTCTGGGCGCGCTAGAGATCCACTCAGAATTTTCCGCCGCGCGAGCGGGCGCGTGCGGCCGAGACGGCGTGTGCCTCGCGCTCCAGTTCGTCGTCGAGCGGCGCGAGCTCGACCGCGTCGCTCGCCCCGTCAGCGTGCGCGAGCGCTTCGCCGAGCAGGCGGTCGGCGAACCACGGGTTGCGCGGCAGGAGTGGGCCGTGGAGATAGGTGCCGTACACGCGGCGATAGCGGCAGCCCTCCTCGTGGGACGACCCGTCGTTCCCGAACCCGGCGACCACATGACCGAGCGGAAGCGCACCGTCGTCGAGGACGGTGCGGCCCGCGTGATTCTCGAAACCGGCGAGCGTCTGTCCCGCCCAGGTGCACTCGAGGAGAACATCGCCGATCATCCGGCGTTCGCCGGCGACCGTCTGGAGCGGTAACAACCGGATGCCCGGCTGTTCTACCCCGGCGACGTCGCGGTAGAAGCGCCCGAGTAGCTGGTACCCCCCGCAGACCGCGAGGAACGCGGCATCACCCTCGATCGCCGCTCGAAGTGCGTCGGCCTTCGTCAGCAGGTCCGGCGCCACGAGCTCCTGCTCGCGATCTTGCCCACCGCCGACGTAGAAGAGGTCGATCTCCCCGACTGGCACGGCGTCGCCCATGCCGATTGCGCGCACGTCGAGCTCGTGGCCGCGGGCGCGCGCGCGGGCAGCGAACACGGCAATGTTGCCCCGGTCGGCGTAGATGTTCAGATAGTCCGGGTAGAGGTGGCCGACGCGGATCCTCATGCCGACGCCTCCCAGTAGTCCTTGACGTGACCGCGGCTCGCCACGACGCGCCGGAGGGCGAGCATCGCGGTGTAGGTGGGCAGCACGATCAGCTCGCCACCGGCTGGAACGAGCTCGAGGCCGCGGTCGAGCGCCTGCTCGAGACGGGAAACGACCTCGATCCGATCGCGTGCGAGACCGCCGTAACGGAAACGCAACGCGAGCTCGGCTGCACGCGACCCCGTTACGACGACGCGGTCGATCCCCGCAAGCAGAGGCTCGAAGTCGACGTCCCAGATCCAGGAGACATCGCGGCCGTCGGCGATCGCATCATTCAACGCCACGACCGCAACGGTCGGCGGCATCGCTTCGACGAGTGTCCGAATGACCTCGTTCGCGCCGGCCGGGTTCTTGATCAGGAGCATCAGGACGCGTCGGTCGTCGACCGCGATCCGCTCGAATCGGCCAAACGCCGCCGAGAAACGCTCGAGCCCTGCCTTCACGTCGGCGAGCGGGATCTCGAGCGCAATCGCGAGCGCTGCGGCGCCGACCGCGTTGTAGACGTTGTAGAGCCCCGGCAAGGCGAGCTCCACGGTGACAGATCCCCCAGGTGTATCGAGGCTGAACGATGCCCCGTCGAGTCCGTGCAGCTCGATCTCACGCGCGGCAACCTGGAGTGGCGGGCGCGTATGACCGCAGTTCGGGCACGTGTAATCACCAAGGTGGCCGACATAGGCCGCGGCGTAGGCGTAGGGCGTCCCGCAGCGGACGCAGTATTTCGAGTCGGCGGCATGTTGGAGGGCCGGCCGCGCGCGGCGAGGGTCATCGACGCCGAAGACGAGCGCGTCGGGATGCGCGTGAGCGAGCTCACCGACCTGCGGATCGTCGCCATTCACGATGAGCCGTGCGTGTGGCAGGGAGGCGACGGTCTCGCGCCAGCGCGTAGCGAGGATCTCGAGCTCTCCGTACCGGTCGAGTTGGTCACGGAAGAGGTTGCCGAGGAGGAGCGCTTTCGGATGTACCCGTCGGGCGACCTCCGGCAACGCCGCCTCGTCGACCTCGAACAAGCCGAGGTCATCGTCGGCCGAATGCAGAAGCGTCGAGGCGACGCCGGAGACGAGATTCGCACCGGAGCTGTTGTGTGCGACGCGAACGGACGGCCGGAGAATCTCCGCCACCATCGCCGTCGTCGTCGTCTTGCCGTTCGTGGCCGACACGAGGACCGAGCCGTCCTTCAATCGTGCGGCCAGTCGGTCGATGGCGCCGGGGTCGATCTTCCAGAGGAGCTTCCCGGGTAGCGTCGTACCGCCTCCGCGGCCGGCGAGGCGCGAAAGCGTGCCGGCCGCACGCACAACCGCGGCCTCGAGCGCAAGCGGAAACGGCGGGCGCACGAGGCGAACCGTAGCGGCCACAACCGAGCGTCCCTCGATCGAGTGAATTTGCTCAATGTCGCCGCGGACTCACCCTTGCGGGGGAGTGGCGTAACCCGAAACGCCCATAGGTTCCGCACGTTCGAACGTTCCCTGCGGCACCTCGGGAACGCCCGGACTGGGATTTTTTCTGCGGCTCGCGCTCCGGCGCGGAAATCAAGGAGAGTTGAAGATGTCGAATTCACAAGAGCGCGGGGCGGCAGGGCTGCGTGGCAGCGCTCTCTGGGGCACGGGCAGCAGGGGCGGTGACCGCTCGAGCGTGCTCTGGGGCAAGGGTGGCCGCGGCATCCTCGTCTCTTCCCTCCTCGCCGTCGCGCTCGGTGCGCCACTCGCGGCAACGGCGGCCCCCAGAAAGCCGGTCGTGCCGCCGAGGACGAAGGCACCCGCACCCGCACCCGCGCCCGCGCCCGTGCCCGTACCGGCGCCGGCAACAACGCCGGTTGCCTCGAGCTTCATCGCACCGAGCCTGCTCAACGCGACAGGCCAGGTCGACGTGATCATCCAGTCGGCCGGTGGAACGTCCGATGCGATTGCGAAGACGAAGGGCCTCGGCGTCTTCCAGAAGGACATGAAGCAGCTGAACCTGATCGGCGCCGTCGAGGCGACCGTCCCGGCCGCCCAGCTGAAAAAGCTGCAGGGCGTCCCGGGCGTCACCGTCACCCCCGACGCGACCGTCAAGGTCTCGGGCTCGGTGACGGGCCTTCAGTCGAGCCAGCTCTGGCCGTACGAGTCGGGTAACGCGAACCTCTGGACCGGCGACACGACGACGTACGCCGGCAAGGCACCCGCGATCGCAATCGTCGACTCGGGCATCCAGGCACGCAGCGACTTCGGCAGCCGCCTCGTCGCGAGCGTCAACCTCTCGACGATCCCGGGGAACACTGCATCCGACCCGGGAGCGCTCGACGACAAGCGCGGCCACGGCACGTTCGTCGCCGGAATCGCCGCGGGCTCGGCACCGGATCTCGCAGGAGCCTCTCCTGGCGCCCCTCTCGTCTCCATCAAGGTGATGAACGACCAGGGCATGGCCAAGACCTCCGACGTGATCACGGCCTGCCAATGGATCCTCGACAACAAGGCGAAGTACAACATCCGCGTCGCGAACTTCTCGCTGCACTCGGGCTACAGCACGAACTTCTACCGTGACCCGCTCGACCAGGCGGTCGAGAAGCTCTGGTTCAACAATGTGGTCGTCGTGGCGGCTGCCGGCAACTACGGCAGCGCGACCGGGCCGTCGGGCGTGCTCTTCGCCCCGGGCAACGACCCGTTCGTGATCACGGTCGGCGCAGTCGACATCGGTAACAGTGCGCGGTCGAACGACGACTCGATCGCACCGTTCTCGGCGTACGGCTACACGCCCGACGGCTTCTACAAGCCCGAGGTCTCGGCGCCGGGCCGGTACATGGTCGGCCCGATCCCGGCGGGCTCGACGATCGCAGCGATCAAGGCGGCGAACCTCGTCGGCACCGACCGGATCCAGCTCTCCGGCACGTCGTTCTCGGCGCCGGTCGTTGCCGGCACCGTCGCGGACATGCTCTCCCGGAACCCGAACTGGACGCCGGATCAGGTCAAGGGCGCGCTGATGCGCACGACCCGTGCCGTTCGCTCCGGGAACGTGAAGGCATCCGGCCTCGGTGAGGTCACGGCGACGCGCGCCGTGACGAGCTCTCAGACGCCGAACCCGAACGCCGGCCTCGACCGCTTTGTCTCCACGAGCCTGCTCGGCGGCACCACGTTCGACTCGATGAGCTGGGCGAACGCGGCGAAGACCGACATGTCCTGGAACTCGATGTCCTGGAACTCGATGTCCTGGACCGATCAGTCCTGGAGCGACCAGGCTTGGCAGTCGATGTCCTGGAACTCGATGTCCTGGAACTCCATGTCCTGGACGGACATGTCATGGACGGACATGAGCTGGGCCGACACCTCGCAGGAGGACGCCGCCGAAGGCGACGCCGCGAGCCTGACCCAGATCACCGCCGACGCAACTGACGTCTCGAACGCAGCGACGGATCCCGACACCGCGGTCACGGTCGACGGGCTGAGCCCCCTCGCGGCGCTCGGAGTCGCGGCACCCCTCACCGCACCTGTCACCGCAACCGTGACGGCCACGACGCCGATCGTGGCGCCGACGCTCACCGCCCCTCTCCTTCCGTAACGAGCGGGAGTCGCAACCGATTCGAGGGCCTGCTCGTGCAGGCCCTCAGTCGTTCGGCCGCCGTTTCCGCGCGGCGCACCCAAATGGGGGATGAGAACACCCCTGTTTCGACCGTAACGTTCCGTATGAGTGGCGGCATGCGGCCCGCGCGACGGCGCGGATAGGAGACGAGCGGACATGGGTGCCTTCGAGGGCGAACTCGGGCTCGAGACCGACCCGGCGATGCAACCGGAACGGCGGACGCGGGCGCTGCCCCTGTCCGCGAGCGCCTACGCGTTCGCCGTCGCCGCCGGGGCAATCGGCGTCGCGGCACCCCTGATCGTCCGCCTGAGTAGCACCACGTCCGGCTGGCTCACCTTCGGCATCCTTGCTGCGGGCGCCGCGACGTCACACACCTATACCGTACGAACGGCCCGCGACACCGCGTTCCACACCTCGTGGGTGTTCCTGATCCCGGCCGCGATGCTCCTGCCGCCGGAGCTCGTTGCGCTCTTCGGCGTCGTGATGCACCTGCCGGAGTGGCTGAAGGAGCGCTACCCGTGGTACATCCAGACGTTCAACATCTTCAACTACACGCTCGGGAATCTCGCGACGTGGGGTGGAGCACAGCTCGTCCTGCGGTCACACGGCCTGATCCCGGACGAGCATCTCCGTTGGGCGATTGCGGGCCTGACCGCGTGCACGATCGCGGTCGCCGCGAATCACATCGTCCTCGCGCCGATGATCAGCTTGGCGCGCGGGCACACCTTGCGCGAAGCCGGTGTCTTCTCGTTCGAGAGCCTCTCGACCGACTTCATCCTCGCGACGCTCGGGCTTGCGGTCGCTGCGTTCTGGCATCTGAACCCCTGGCTGATCCCGTTCGCGCTTGCGCCGCTCCTGCTCATTCACCGCTCGCTCGCCATCCCGCAACTTCAGGCGGAGGCGCGAATCGACGCGAAGACCGGGCTGTACAACGCCCGCCACTTCGCAACGATGGTTCACGAGGAACTCGGCCGGGCTCAGCGCTTCGAGCGTCCGATGTCCTTGATCATGGCCGACCTCGATCTGCTCCGGGACATCAACAACACGTATGGGCACCTCGCGGGCGATGCGGTTCTGCGCGGCATCTCAGAGGTCTTCCGCGAGGAGTTGCGCCACTACGACGTACCCGCCCGCTTCGGCGGTGAGGAGTTCTCGATTCTTCTGCCCGAGACGCCGCCCGATCAGGCGTACGAGATCGCCGACCGCATCCGGCGCGCCGTTGCGGCGCGGCGCTTCGACGTCGAGACATCGAGTGAGCCGATTCGCGCAACGATCTCCATGGGTGTTGCGAGCTTCCCGCGCGACGGCGACGACATGAACGAGCTCGTCCACCAGGCTGACCTGGCTGTGTATCGCGCGAAATTACAGGGCCGGAACCGCGTGCTCGACGCGTCGAACGAGCCGCTGCTCACACCGCCCGAAAAGCGCGGGCCACGGCTGGCGTCACTCCCGATCGACGCCGGCGAGATCACCGCGATGCCGATCGAGCACGCGACCGAGGTCGCGCCGGAGGGCGACCGGCGGCAAAACACCCGGCCGCACAACCCACCAGCACCGCGGTTCTTCTCGGTCCCCCGTCGGCTGAAATGGACGGTCGGGCTGGTCGGCGTGCTCGGCACCGCGGCCGGCATCCTCGGCACCGTTTTCGGAGGGTCGACCGACATCGTCGGGCTCCTCACGATCATCGTCTTCGTGGCGCTCGGTCAGGTGCTTTCGCTCGAGATGGAGGCAGGCTCGATCTCGGTCAGCGCCGTGGGTGCACTCTCGGCCGCGGCGATTATCGGCCCGCGGGCTGCTCTGCCGTTGGCGGTGACGATGTCGGCCGTCGAGTGGAGCGCTCGGCGCGCGGTCTTCCACCAACTGCTCTTCAACGTCGGTGCGCTGTCACTCGCGTCGCTCGGTGCGGCAGCGGTGTTCTCGGTTCACCTCGGCGGAGCGGTGGGGACCGGGATCTTCGTCACATCAGGCCTCCTTGCGGGCCTCGCGTACTTCTTCGTGAACCTCGGGCTTGTCTCCGTCGCCGTGGGTGTCGAGGGCAACGAGAGCCCGCGGAGGGTGTGGATGGAACGGTTCAGCTGGCTCCTGCCGCACTACGCCGTCTACGGCTTCATGGCTGCGGTCATCTACGAGGCATACAAGCCGATCGGCGCCTGGGCGATCATCGTGTTCGCCCTGCCGCTCTTCTTGATGCGCAAGACCCAGGAGGCCTACCTCAAGCACACCCAGCGCTCGGCGCAGAAGCTCCGCGCGGCCGCCGAGACGATCCAGACCCAGAACGTCTCGCTCGAGCAGGCGAACAAGCTCCTGAAGGAGCGCTCGACGGCGGCGATGGAGTCACTTTCGGCGACCGTCGACGCGCGCGACGCGTACACGGCCGGCCACTCCCGCCGCGTGCAGCAGCTCGCGCTCGCGATCGGGCGAGAGCTCGATCTCTCGCAGCCGGAGCTGGAGCTCCTCGGCCATGCCGCCCTCTTCCACGACATCGGCAAGCTCGGGATCCCGGACGCGGTGCTTCTGAAGCCGTCGAGCCTCACGGACGACGAATGGAAGATCATGGCGAGCCACGCTGCCGAGGGAGCGTCGATCATCAATCGCCTCGGTTTCTTGAGCGATGCGGTGCCTGCGATTCGCCACCATCACGAGCGGTTCGACGGTGGGGGATACCCGGACGGCCTTGCAGGCGACGACATTCCGCTCGGAGCCCGGATCATCCATGTCGCGGACGCGTTCGACTCGATGCTCACGACGCGCGTCTACCGGCCCGCCCGGCCCGCCTACGAGGCGATGATCGAGCTCCGGCTGAACACCGGGACCCAGTTCTGCCCGCGGTGCGTGACGGCGCTCGAGGCGCTGGTCGCGACCGAGTTCGAAGTCGCGCCGCCGACGCGGCAACCTCAGCTCGTCGACTGAGCGGCATCGCCGCCGCACAGCCTCTACTTGCACATCGTCCAATCCGCTCTACCATTCTTGTTGTGGCGCGGAAACCGTATCGCGCGGTCGCGGACATCGATCCTCTCGAGCTCGCGGCGTTCCAGGCGGGCATCCGCCGCCGGTACACCGACGAGCAGATCCTCGGCGAGCTCCGGGACTCGGCCGGGCGCCTCGGGCGCTCACCGACGATGAAGGAGTTCGCCGCCGACCCGGATGCCCAGGTTCACCCGCAGACTGTGATCGAGCATTTCGGCACATGGAACGCCGCAAAGCGAAGTGCCGGCCTCATGCCGAGGCGGTTCGCGACGCGGGAGGAGCTCGTCGCGGAGCTGCGCCGCCTAGGTGACGAGCTCGGCCGGACACCGACGGCGCGGGACCTCGACGAGCGCCGCGGTGCAATCCCGTCGAAGTCGCTCTACTGGCACACGTTCGGCTCGCTCGCGCTCGCACTCCGCGAGGCCGGCTTCGACGTCGCGGTGGGGGAGGAGCGACTCGAGCGGGCGGTAACGCACGGTGCGGCGCTCGCCCGCCGGATCGGCCGCCTGCCGAAGTTCGCCGACTGGAACGAAGCGCGCCGCGCCGACCCAGCGATGCTCACCGAATGGCAGGTGTATCGCATGTTCGAATCGCGCCGCGGGGCGTGGGCGACGTTCCAGTTCCTCGTCCGCGAGCGTCTCGTCGAGGAGGGCGCGGCCGTCGAGGGCGACGGCTCAGTCGACGCATGACTCTTGAAGTACACGAGCCGGACGCGCATGAATGGAGGAGACACGATGAAACGGCCACCGCTTGACCGTCTGCTCGTCTGGCTAACGGCGTTGATCGTGATCGGAGCGATACCCGCGATTGCAATCGTCTCACGGCGGCTGACGTGCCGTGGCAGACCGGCATCCGCGCAGTAGGCAACGGCGCCACGATCGAACCGGCAGTCAACGACGTCACCGGTGCGCAGACGTTCCTGATCACACCGAACCACTCGCCGTTCTGGGATGCGAGCCAGCATCCTCCGGGAACACCTGTCCCAGCGAATCTCTTGAAGACGAGTGCGCCGCTTTACCTCGGGACCTATCCACTGGCGTCCACCTGAGGTCCCGTTCGCGGGACCTCACACTGTTTCCTCGCTCCGGCGTCATTCGTGAACCGCCGAGGCGCCGCCGATTTCGTAGGGATTACCCCCTTTCAAGCCGCAGCGGCGCCGCTTAGCGTCGGAGACGACATGGAGAGCTCCGACACGTTCGTCGCCGAATGCTTCTGGCCCGCCCTCAGCGGTGCCAACCTCGAGACCGACGAGCAGCGACAAACGGCCACGTCGGGGCATGGAAGGTGAACGCACAGAAGGAGGAAGCATGCGCAAGGCCCTGATCCCCGCATTCGCACTCGTGGTAGCCGCAATCGTGCTCGGCTCGACGTTGTTCCGCGAGCAGATCGTCAACGCCGCGACGACGCCGTTCCAGAATGTCGTGATTCAGAACACGAGCACGAACCCGATCCCGGTTCAGCAAGTCGGTACGTCCACGACGAGCGTGAGCGGCACCGTCGGCATCGACCCGAGCAAGAACACCGTCAAGCTCGACTCGGGCGGCAACACGGTGAAGCTCGACTCCAACGGAAACACCGTCAACCTCGACTCGACCAACAGCAGCCGACTCGCCAGCATCGAGAGCGCTCTCGCCAACCTCAAGTTCGACAGCGCCGGCAACCTCGAGACATCCGCACAAACGGCGTCGCCCGGCGCGGTGACGCAACAGTGCACGAACAGCGGCACGAATTCGTGGAGCATCACGCACGGGTCGGAGGGCCAACCGCTTTGCAGCGGCCAGGACTTCTACGTGACCGACATCACCGGCTCGGGGATGGATGACAACCTCTTAGTCGATTTCATGCATAACGGAAACACTGTCCTCGAGCTGACGGGAAGCGGCAACAACGGCGCAGACTCCTACCAGCTCGACCTGACCCACCCAATCCACGTCGACGAGATCGACGCGAGCTGCAACAACGGCCTCACCAACTGCAACTTCACCCTGGCCGTGCTCGGCAACTCGACCGGCAGCTGATCTCCAGAGTCACCGGCCCGCACGCAGAAAGCCCCCGCAGCGCGGGGGCTTTCCGTTGTACGCCTGTGCACCGGCCAGAGTGCGGAGGAACTCGAATCACCGGCCTGTCGCCGATCCACCCATGAAACCGCGGACGATGAACCGCTGCGAGAAGGCATAGACGATCGCCAGCGGGACGGTCGCGATCAGCGCAGCGAGCGCGAGTACTGGTTTGGATCCTCCCCCGAACATGTCGGTCAGGCCGACCTCGACCGGGTACTGCGACGAATCAGGCAGCACGGCGTAGGGGAGGAAGAAGTTCGTCCAGTCCGCAGCGAAGCTGAAGAAGAAGACGAGTGCGACGATCGGCTTGGCCAACGGCAGTGCCACCCGCCGGAACGTCGCCCACTCGCCGCAACCGTCGACCCGAGCTGCGTCGAGTAGCGCCGAGGGCACGGCAGTCCTGTAGTAGAGGTACGAGAGAAAGACGCCGAAGGGGAAGAACGCCAGCGGCAGAACGACGGTGAGCGGCGAGCCGAGGAGGTGCACTGCGTCCAATTCGAGGAATGTCGGCAGCACGAGCGCCGTCACGGGCATCGTCATCGCGACCATCGTCACGCCCAGCACCAGCTGGCGGCCGCGAAAGCGCCCGAACGCAAGCCCGTAGCCTCCCGGGATCGCGGTGAGCAAAACGAGCGCCGTCGACGAGAAGGTGTAGACCAGCGAGTTCTCCAGCCAGCGGCGGAAGAGTTGGTTGCTGAAAGCGTCGAGTTGATGCCACGTCCGCACGACGTTGCTCAGGCTGCCAAAGGCGAAGGGCCAGTCGGTTGCGATCTGATAGTCGGTCTTGGTCGGCGCAAGCAGAAGCCAGAGCAGAGGCGCTGCGAAGAAAACAGCGAAGCAGAGAAGCACAAGCATTCGTGCGGCGTTGCCGAGAGCGAGTCGTCTCTTCATGTGCTGGCCATTCCGCATGATCGCGGGAAACGCACGCACGGTGCGCGACGATTACGCGGCAGCGGCGAGCGCTGCGAGACGATTGAGGCAGAACTCGCGTTCTTGCGGCGCACGCACCGACGGCAGCGGGTTGTCCTCCACATACGCGAGATCGGGGACGAACCGCTCCTCGAGCGCGATCGAGCCGTTCTTCAGTGCGAAGAGCGTGCCTTCGGGAACCTCGCGCTTGCGCAGGCGAATCCGGCAGTACCGCTCGACGACTTCGAGCGCGATCTCGGTGGACGCGAAGAAGATGCCGTCGCGGCCGACACCCGCCCAGAGGGGCCGGCCCATGCCGCGGGCGATGAAGACCGTGCCGGGCTCGCGCTCGTCGACCCAGCCCGTCGCCATCGCGCCGCGCAGGTGCTCGAGGGCGCGCGCGTCGTTCCGGGAGTGCGCGGCGATCGCGAAGATCGCCTCGGAGTCGACGGTCATCCGCGGCTCGGAGCGCGCACAGGAGTGGGGGGCGAGGAGCTCGTCGTCGTTCAGGATGATCCCGTTGTGGATGCCGACCACCGGGCCGTGCCGCACCGGATGGTTGTTGGCGTTGATCGACGGGTGGCCCTTCGTGTAGTCGCGGACGTGCACGAGGAGCTGGTTTGCTGTCTGCGGCACCGAAACGCGCTCGAGGAGCTGCGATGCCGGCGTCCGCTGCTTCACGACGGTGGGATAGACGTCCGACGGTGCCCGGTAGGCATAACCGACGGCGTCGGCGCCTCGCTCGGCGATTGCGGCGAGCAGCGACTGCGCAGCGAGCGTCCGCTCGACGCTCGAGCGGGGGCGAAGGCTGTATCCCGCAATGCCGCACATGTGAATTCGCGATCCTAGGTATCTAGACGGACGCCGAAGGCGTTTGTTGTATCCCCTTCATAAGTGTTTTACATCTCAAGGGTCGCGCTCCTGCCGCCGATAGGGAGGTGATGGAGCATCCCGCCCCCGAGACCACTCTTGGCTTGGACGCGATGGACGAGCCGGTGCTCGAGCTGCTGCCGGCCCTCGACGTCGCCGACGAGCCCGAGGAGGAAGAGGAGCCGGACAACGCGGTCATCTCCGAGGCGGACCGCCTCCAGAGCTCCGACCCGCTGAAGCTGTACGTCCGCCAGATCGGCGACGGGCGACTGCTGACTCCGTCTGAGGAGCGCGAGCTCGCGCGCCGGAAGGATCTCGGCGACGAGGCCGCCAAGCGCCGCCTGATCGAGTGCAACCTGCGCCTCGTCATGTCGATCACGCGCAACTACACGAAGGCCGGCGTGCCGCTGCTTGACCTGATCCAGGAAGGCAACATGGGCCTCATCCGCGCGGTCGAGAAGTTCGACTACAAGATGGGCTACAAGCTTTCGACGTACGCCACCTGGTGGATCCGTCAGGCCGTCACACGCGCGCTCGCCGACCAGGGCCGCACGATCCGGCTGCCTGTGCACGTCGCCGAGCAGGTGCGCCGCGCGCATCGTGCGCGCCGTGTGCTGACCCAGAAGCTGAACCGCGACCCGACGGTCGACGAGATCGCGAAGGAGTCGAGCATGCCGGTCGAACGCATCCGCGAGCTCTTCGAGCTCGTCGAGGACCCGGTCTCGCTCGAGACGCCGGTCGGCGACGGCGAGAGCATGGTCGCGGACATGATCGAGGACCAGAAGTCCGAGTCACCGGACGGGGCCAGCGCCGCGCTCGCACGGACGGCCGACCTCGCCGACGCGATCGAGCGCCTGAACCCCCGCATGAAGCATGTCGTCCTGCGCCGGTTCGGCCTCGACGGACAGCCGCCGCAGACGCTCGAAGAGGTCGGCACCGACCTCGGGATCACGCGCGAGCGCGTGCGCCAGCTCGAGACGCGTGCGCTGCGCGAGCTGCGGACGGTCGCACCCGGGCTCGAGCTCTACCTGCAGACCTAGCCCGAGAACGCGACGGACTTCATCTCGTGCTGGGTCGCAAGGCGCTTCAGCGCCTCGACCTCGATCTGGCGGACGCGCTCGCGCGTCAAGCCAAGCCGCTTGCCGATCTCCTCGAGTGTCCGTGGATCGGCATCGTCGAGCCCGTAGCGGAGAACGACGACAGCGCGGTGGCGTTCGGGCAGCGAGCGCAGCGCGTCGGCAAGGGTCTGTGAGCGAAGGGAGCTCTCGACGAGCTCCTCGGGCAGCGGCTGGTCGCCGGCGACGAAGTCGCCGAACGTCGCGTCGTCAGCCCCGCCGACCGGCGCGTCGAGCGACGTCGAGGCTCGGGCCGCGGCGCGCACCTCGATCGCCTGCTGCACGGGCAGGTTCGCCTCCTCGGCGATCTCCTCGAGCGTCGGCTCGCGGCCGAGCCGGGACCAGAGCGAGCGCTCGGCGCGGTTCATCTTCTGCAGGCGCTCGACGATGTGCACAGGCATGCGGATCGTTCGGGCCTTGTCTGCCAGGGCGCGGGCGACGGCCTGACGGATCCACCAGGTGGCGTACGTCGAGAACTTGTAGCCGCGGCGCCAGTCGAACTTCTCGACGGCGCGGATCAGCCCGAGCGTTCCCTCCTGGATCAGATCGAGGAACGGCAGCCCCTGGTTGCGGTAGTTCTTTGCGATCGAGACGACGAGGCGCAGGTTCGACTGGATCATGCGCTGCTTCGCCTCCATGTCCTTCGCCTCGATCTTCTTCGCGAGCTCGACCTCCTGGGCCGCTGTCAGGAGCGGGTGCCGGCCCGCTTCGCGCAGGAAGAGCTGCAGCGCGTCGGTCGTCGTCTCCCAGGTGATCTGGAGCGGGGCAGCGGGCACCTCGGGCTCCGGCGTCGGCCGCAGCGTCGAATCGCCGTTCTCGTCGAGGTCGTTGATGAGGTCGATCGAACGCGTCTCGAGCTCACGCTGGACGAGGTCGATCTCGATCGCGTCGAGACCGAGCGGTTCGAGGGCGTCGTTCAACTCCGACTGCAAGAGCGTCCCGCGCTCCTCGGCGGTGTCGACGAGCGCGCGCAGCTCGTCACTGAGAAGCAGGATGTCCGTCTCGGTGGCCACTCAGGCTCTCATCTAGCCATGCGGCGCAACCGCCAAACCCCGTGATCCGCATTCCTCCGCGTCTGCACGGTAACGGACGTTATGTCAAGTTGGCGCAGAACGGCTCAGCTGAGGCCCGAGCCGGCATCGCCCCCGGGTTCGAGTGCCTCGATGTCGGCGGCGCGCAGGTCGCGGGCGACGCGGCCGTCATCCACAGACTTGTCCCCACCCCATCCACAAAAGGCGTGGAAATGTGGACAATTCGCCGGCCGCAAAATGCGCGTTTTTCTCACGGCTAGGGCTTGCATCGACAGGGCCTGACGGGATACGTTGGTTGAGCACCGAGCACGGAGCGCGAGTAGGTCGAAGCCGCTCCCGAGGGCCGTAGGCGGAAGCCGAAGGTTCACGGGGAAGGTGGACAAAAGCGCAACCGGCTCGGTGAATTTTTTTGGTCCAAACCTTTCGAGTGTGGAGCACGAAGCGCTATTTCAGGCTGCGCTCAGCGAAGTAGTCGCAAATTGCGCTCTTCCTCTTTCTGCGTCCCTTGCACCCCGGCCCACCACCCCCTAGGTTTGCTCTTGCACCGAGCACGGAGCGCGAGTAGGTCGAAGCCGCTCCCGAGGGCCGTAGGCGGAAGCCGAAGGTTCACGGGGAAGGTGGACAAAAGCGCAACCGGCTCGGTGAATTTTTTTGGTCCAATCCCCCGTCTCACGGGAGCGCTAGGATCTCGCCGTGCTGCATCTGCGCCCGCCCGCGATCGACCACGGCGTCACGTCGTTTCTCTGGGGCCTCTTCTTCGGCCTGCTCGTCTGGCTCGGCGGCGGGATGATCGGCTTTTCGAGCGCGATCACGTTCGTGCTCGGCGCGGTCGTCGGCTTTCTCGCGTTCGTCTTCGTCCGGGTCTACGGCGAAGACGCGCCCCGCCGGCCCTGAGGGCCGACGAGCGCGACGACGAGCAGGCGTGCGAGATCGCCACCGACCTCCAACTGGAGGCGGTCGTAAGCAGGCGGCCTGTCGTCAGAGACGGGTGCGCAGTGCGCGAGGAGGAGCTCTAGTCCCCGATGGGGATGCGGCATGAGAGCGGTCATTTGAAGCTGACCTTGGTATCGGCGCGCAGGTTCAGCACTGCATCCCTGGCGGGAGTGAATCGCTTTACTGCAGGTTCAGACGTCGGAAATCAAACATTTCTGACCAAAGCTCCGACCGAAACTGCTCAAGTGTCGCGGTCGCGTCGTGCGAGAACACATGCTCGACCACCCCCACTTCGCGATCGTTCACGAACGGCACGTCGACGTGCGCGCGCGTCACGAGGTTGATCGACACCCGGTCGCACACGGGGCACCGCACGGCGAGACCGACCTGGTCGCCTGACGCGGCCGGCGCGAGCAACTTGAACGCCGACGGGTAGACGGGCCGCGGACGCTCCTCCGGCCAGCAGAAGAAACTCCACGGCCACTCCCCCGCCTTGATCCTCGTGGCCGCGAGCTCGCCGAGCTCGGTCGCGAGCGACTCGACCCGCGAGGTCATGAGGTTCAGGAACGGCGTCGAGTCGTGCAGCCCGAGCGGCGCCCAGTCGAGATCGTCGTGCGTGACGAGCGCCGGATGCTCACCGCCACAACCGCAGGAGAACTCGACGCGATAGACCGAGGGATGGTGAGCGCCCGGCAACTGGTCGAGCCGGCGGAAACCCGACAGTCGCACGCGCGTCTCGCCGTGGATCGGGCAAGAGAGCGTGTACATGCTCGTCAGGGTGTCGTACATCCGAGTCCTTCTTATCGGACGAACCGGACGCGGACCTGACGCCCGCTTGGCATCTAGTACTCGATCAGCGCGTGCAGGTCGCAGTCGGGGAGCCGTTCGCGGCCGCCGAGGAAGCTCAGCTCGATGATGAAGCACGCGCCGACGACCACGCCGCCGAGCTGGTGCACGAGCCCGTTGATCGCTTCGACCGTCCCGCCGGTCGCGAGCACATCGTCGTGGATGACCACCCTCGAGCCAGGCGGGATCAAGTCCGGGTGCAGCTCGAGCGAGTTCGAGCCGTACTCGAGTGTGTATGAGGCGCTCACGGTCTCGGGCGGCAGCTTGCCCGGCCGGCGGGCGGGCACGAACCCCACCCCCGCCTCGCGGGCGATCGCCGCGCCGAGAATGAACCCGCGCGCCTCCGCGCCGAGCACGAGGTCGCAGTCCTTCGTCTTCACCCACGCCGCGAGATCCGTGACGGCCTGCCGAAGCGACTCGGCGTCGGCGAGCAGCGGCGTGATGTCTTTGAAGCCTACGCCGGGTGTCGGGAAGTCCTGAACCTCGCGGATCTTCGAGCGGAGATCGATCGTCACTGCGCGAAGTCTCGCAGGTCGCGCCAGAAGAGCAGCGACGAGAGCTCGCTCGCGAGCTCAGCGAGCTGCTGCAGGTCGCCAAGCGCCTGCGCACGCCGCTCCGGGCTGCGGGCGCGCAAAGACGCGGACACAAGTTGCTCGAGGAGCGCAGCGTGCCGACCAGCCGCCGTTCGGAACGTGCGGAGATGGCGCGGGTCGACGCCGTACCGCGCAAGCTGCGCACACGTCGCAGCGACATCGGCGTCCGACTCCGGGTAGCGCTTGTCGACTCCGGTTCCCCGTGCCGAGATGAGCCCGAAGTCGTCGAGTTCCTTCGCAAGCTCGCGGTTGATGCCCGCGCGGCTGCACAGCTCGGCAAGGTCGATCTCGTCCTCGGTCGCGCCAAGGGCTGTCGGCCGCCGCCGTTTGCGCTCCTTCGCGCCCGGCGCGTCGAGCTCGTCTCGAATCACGCGCAGCGGCAGGAACTCGTCGCGCTGCAGCCGGAGGATCACCTCGAGCCGGTCGACGTCCTCCGCGCTGAAGAGGCGATAGCCGCCCTGTGTCCGGGACGGGGTGACGAGGCCTTCGTCCTCGAGGTAGCGGATCTTGGAGATCGAGATGTCCGGGAACTCCTCGCTGAGTCGCCGAACGACCTCGCCGATCCGCAGCAGGCGCTCGCGGCTTGGCTGACGTGCGGTCGAGGTCATGCGATGAAGGTCATCCGATATTTGCCGATCTGGAGCTCGTCGCCGTTCTCGAGCGGCGCGCTATCGATGCGGTGCCGGTTCACGAACGTGCCGTTCAGCGAGCCCTGGTCTTCAACCAGGAACGCACCGTTGCGCTCGATGAGCACTGCATGGTTCCGTGAGACGGTCACATCGTCGAGAAACACCTCACAGTCGGGCGACCGGCCGATGCGCGTGCGCTCGGAGGTCGGCTTGAAGCTCTCCCCCGCGCGGCCGCCGCCGGCGCGCACGACGAGCGCCGGCCCCTCCAGCCCGAGCACAGGATCGTGCTCCATGTCGGCGACCTCCTCGGGCGAGAAGGTCATGGTGACTTCGCCGGACGACTCGCCCTTCGTGAGCAGCGCGCCGCAGCGCGAGCAGTAGTTCGCGGCCTCCGGGTTCTGGAACCCGCACTCGGCGCAGTAGACGATGCTCACCCGGTCGTCCCCGCACTCACGCCGGCGGCGAGGCTTTCCCGGTCAGGATCTCCGTCAGGCGGTCGACATCGACCTCGTCGAGCACGCTTCGGCCACCCGATTTCTGAAGTCGTGCAACGAGCTCCGCGCGTAGAATGTCGATCTTCCCGTGCAGCAGTCTGCGCTGGTAGCTGACCTCGCGCTCCTGCCGCTCGGCGTCTCCGATGAGGCCCTTCAGCTCGTGGTCGGAGAGCGAGCCCAGATCCGGTAGCGGTTCCACGTTGCGCCTTTCGTCGTCGTCGAGGTCCCAGGGTTTCAGTACAAGATACGGAAACCGTCAACCTCAGGTTAAGGGTTCAAGTGCGTGCTGTCCAGCTACGAGAAGAACGCTCGTCCCTGATTCCCTCCAGGACGGGCAACTCCTGTCGGTCAGACGCCGCCACTTTTGGTTGCGGCAAATGAAAAGGCCCGGTTTCCCGGGCCTTCACATGACCTCCAACTCCGAGAAGGAGGGAGTTACGAGTCCTTGGCTCCGAGCTTGTGCGCCTCGACGTCGTTCGAGTCGTCATCGGCGGTGATGTCGGCGTCGCGGTGGCCGTGCTTGTGCGCCTCGACGTCGTTCGAGTCATCATCGGCGGTGACATCGGCGTCGCGGTGGCCGTGCTTGTGCGCCTCGACCTCGTCGCCGCCATGGTCGTCTGTCGCCTTGACGTGCTTGCCGCGCTCCTGATCGGACATTTTGGTTCCTCTCTTCTCGATGACCGCTTTCGCGGAAGGTCGACTACATGACGTGGAAGAGCTTCGAAATCTTCCATCCACTCGCGGAACGTCAACCCTCTGCCGACGTGCATTTGGGTTGAGCGGTAACCGGGCCTTTCGAGTGCGCGCCTAAAGGAGTTAGGCGCCAACCCGGCCCCGCGTGTTCTTCCTCTCCGATGTCCCGTACTTCACACACAGGAGTCAAACACTAGGTGCGTGCGCCGATCTCCTCTCGTTCGATCACGTCGGTCACGATCCTGTGCAGCTCGTCCTCGAGCTCGCCGGAAACCTGCTCGGACGCGCCCTCGGCGTAGATGTGGATGATCGGCTCGTCCGGGTCGGGCAGCAGCTGCACCCAGCCGCGATGGTCGAAGATCTTGATCCCGTCGAGCAGGTCGACGTTCGCGTCGGAGAACCGCTCGTTCAGGACACGCATCACGAGGCCCTTGAGCGCCCACGAGCACCCGACCTGCTTGTGGATCAGGGTCGGCCGCGGCAGCTCTCCGACGAGCTCCGAGAGCGGCCGCTGCACCGGCGCGAGCAGCTCGAGGAGCTTGCAGAGTGACGCGATCGCGTCGTAGGCAGGGAGGAACTCGGGGAACACGTAGCCGCCGCCCGAGGCCCCACCGAAGAGAACACCGTCACCCGCCGCCATCCGCGTCAGGTCGGGAAGGGAGACGGGCGTGCGGACGACCTCGATGCCCTCCCCCGTCAGGCCCTCGACCTGGCTCGTCGTGTTGATCGGCACGACCACCTTGCCCCGGTGGCCGTTCGAGGAGATGAGGCGCACATAGAGCAGGAGCGCCTGCGCCGTCGGCACCTCGCGACCGAGCTCGTCGATCAGATAGATCCGCTCGGCAGAGCGGTCGAAGACGGCGCCGAAGTCGGCGTTGACCGCGGCGACGAGGCGTTTCGCCCCCTGCATCGTCTCGTGCAGGCGCACCGGCCCCGAGGCGGCGTCCGACTCGAACGCGTGCGCCGTCACTGCCTCGACCCCGAGCGGGCCGAGCACGAGCGGCAACACATAGCTGCCGGCCGAGTAGCCGTAGTCGACGACGATGCGGAAGCCGCGGTCGTGAATGACGTCGACGTCGAGGTCGGCGAGCAGGTCGCTCGCGTAGCTCTCTCGCGCGCGCGCCGGGTAGGTGATCGACGCGACATCGCCGAACGGGACACGGCGCAATTCCTGGCGTGTGTAGTGCTTCTCGATCTCCTTCTGAAGGCCTGACGAGAGGGCGATCCCGGGCCGCTCGAAGAGCCGGATCTGCACCGCCTCCGGGTCGTTCGACGCCGCGCCGATGTGGAACGCCGCGTCGTAGCCCTGCGTCTTCAGCAGATGCTTCCCGACCGGCGCCGGGAGGGTGCGCAGGTCGGCGACGTGGACGCCGGTCGAGTTCAGGCCCGAGATCAACGCGCGCTTGATCATCCGGTACGCAGGCGCGCTCTCACGGCTCGCAACGACGCGCGCGCCGCGCTTCAGCGCGGTGCCGAGCGCGGCCCCGAACCGCAACGCGACCTCGGGCGTGAGGTCGACGTTGACAAGTCCCATCACGCCGTCCTTGCCGAAGACGCGGGTCGTGCCGCGCGACTCCCAGATCAGGCTCTCGTGAATCTGCGCGCCGGACTCGACTTCCTTGTACGGGTAGATCCGCACGCCGGGATAGATGACCGACTGGTCGCCGAGCGTGACTTGATCGCCGATCGCAACGCCCTCGTGCACCCGCACGTGCGCGCGGACGTCGCAGCCACGGCCGAGGATCGCTCCCTCGACGGATGCGCTGCGACCGATGTAGCAGGAGGCGTCGATCACGCTGCGGGAGACACGGCCCCGCTCACGCAGCGTCGTGCCCGTGCCAAGGACGGTGTACGGGCCGACCGACGCATCGGGCGAGACGGTGCAGTAGTTGCCGATGAACGCCGGCCCTTCGACGCCCTCGACGTCGTCGATCTCGACGCCTTCCCCCACCCAGACGTCGCCGCGGATCTTCAACCCCGACACGTTCAAGCGCACCTTCTCGTCGAGCGCGTCGAAGTTCGCCTGCCGGTACTGATCGAGGTTGCCGATGTCCTGCCAGTAGCCCTCGCAGACATAACCGTAGATCGGCCGGCCCATCTCGAGGAGCAGCGGGAAGAGCTCCTTCGAGAAGTCGTAGGGGCGATCGGTCGGGATGTGCCGGAGCACCTCGGGCTCGAGCACGTAGATGCCGGTGTTGATCGTGTCGGAGAACACCTGGCCCCACGACGGCTTCTCGAGGAATCGCTCGACTCGCCCGTCCTCGTCGGTGACGACGATGCCGAATTCGAGTGGGTTGTCGACCGACTTCATCCCGATCGTGACTGCGGCGCCCTTCTCCTTGTGGAACTCGACGATCTCGCCGAGGTCGATGTCGCACAGCGCGTCGCCCGAGATCACGAGGAACGTCTCGTCGAGGCGATCGCTCCCGAGGCGGACGGAGCCGGCGGTGCCGAGAGGGCTCTCCTCGACGGAGTACTCGATGTTGAGGCCGAGGTTCTCACCGTCGCCGAAGTACGAGCGGATCGCCTGCGGCAGGAACGCCACCGTGATGACCACGTCTTTGAAACCGTGGTCTCGAAGCAACTCGAGGATGTGCTCCATGCACGGCTTGCCGAGGATCGACACCATCGGCTTCGGCTGATTCGAGGTGAGTGGCCGCAGGCGCGTGCCTTCGCCCCCGGCCATGACGACGGCGCGCATCAGCGCACTTCTCGACGTGCCTTCGCGGCGTAGAGCCCGAGCGAGGAGATTGCGAGACCGACCCCGGCCCAGAAGATCCAGAGCGGCCACGACGTCGACGGGTGCGTGACCATCGAGCAGCCGACGCCGAGGTAGAGCAGCCAGGTGGCCGCCTTGCCGACCGTATTCACCTCGAACTTGTAGCCGCGCCGCACCATCACCGGCGTCATCACCATCAGCGCGAGATCGCGCAGCGGAATGGCGAGGGCGACGAACGGGAGCCTGCCCGCGTGCCACTCCAGCAGGACGGCGATGCCGATCATCAGCCGGTCCGCGAGCGGGTCGGCGATCTTCCCGAACGGTGACTCGACGTGCCACCGTCGCGCGAGAAAGCCGTCGATCTGGTCGGTGATGCCCGCGATCAGGAAGATCGTCCCGGCGACCCACGAGCGACCTTCGGTCGAGACGAGGATCGCAACGACGAAGGGCGGGATCAGGGCGAGCCGCAGGATCGTCAGGGCGTTCGGCAGCTGCGAGCGAAATCCGGTGACGGCGTTTGCGGTGACGGTGCCGGTGCTCACGCTGACAGGATACGGCGGTGCGGCCGTTGACGATCCCAGGCTTCGTGAATGCGCACTGCCACGCCTTTCAGCGGGCGATGCGCGGCCGTGCACCCGGCGGCGACTTCTGGGCCTGGCGCGACGGCATGCTCGCGCACGCCGAATCGCTCACCGTCGAGGAGATTCGTCGCGAGTACGTCGAGGTGTACCGCGAGTTGCGGGCGAACGGCTTCACGGCCGTCGGCGAGTTTCACTACCTCGGCCTCGACGAGGCGCGGGCGGCGGCAGCTGCCGCGGCAGAGGCGGGCGTCGAGTTCGTGTGTCTCTACGCCTGCTACCTGCGCGGTGGCAGCGCACGGTTCCGCCAGGACTCGGTCGCCGACTATCTGCGTGAGCTCGAGGTACTGCGGGACGACGGAATCCGCGTCGGCGTGGCCCCCCACTCCGTGCGTGCCTGCCCCGCGGATGCCCTGCGGGAACTCGGGCGCTACGCCGCGGCCCACGAGCTGCCGCTCCATATCCATGCCGATGAGCAGCCGCGCGAGATCGAGGAGTGCATCGCCGAGCACGGCGTCCGCCCGATCGAGCTGCTCGCGCGGGAAGGTTGTCTCGGCGTTCGGACGACGATCGTGCACGCGACGCACGCCGACGGGCACGAGCTCGACCTGTTGCGCGACACGGATTCACGGATCTGCGTGTGTCCGACGACCGAGGCGAACCTCGGTGACGGGTTTTTGCCCGTTGCCCGCGTGTGTCACCGGTCGATCGGCATGTGCATCGGCTCCGACTCGAACGCGCGGATCGACCCGCTCGAGGAGTTGCGCGAGCTCGAGGGCATCGCCCGCCGCCAGACGGGCAAGCGCGGCGTCATCCCACTCGACGCGCTACTCGCCTTCGGCTCGGACGAGGGAGCCGCGGCGCTCGGGCTCGAGACGTGGCCCGACGCGGTCGTCGATCTCGACGACCCGCAGTTGCGTGGCGTGGACGAGCTCGGGGTCTACGACGCTCTGGTCTTCAGCTGCAGCGGGAACGTGCTGCGGAACACATCCGACCAGTAGAGGGTCCGGTCGAGGTACGCGGTCTCCGCGGCAGCGCCGTGGAGCCCCCATGCGCCGTCGTAGGAGAGGTACCGGTAGCGCCCGTGCCAGTGGGTCGGCGACGCCGGCTCGATCTGCGTTCCTTCGTGCCATTCGTTGAACGAGGTGATCGTGACGCGATCGCCCTTCGCGGCGATCGCTGCGCGCCACATCGAGTCGTACGTTTGGCCCTTCCGCCTCGGCTTCACGCGCGGGTCGCCGCTGCCGCGTCGCGCGTCGTAACCCGGGCCGACCGACGGTGCACAAAGCAGATGCTTCGAGTGCGCTTCGCCGCATAGGCGCGCGAGGCTGCTGCCCGGGTACGTGACGATGTCGTAGGTGTAGACACCGTCGAAGCCGGCGGCGGCTGCGGCGCCTGCGAGCGCCGTCTGCGCGTAGAGCGTCACGCCCCCCGCGTGCAGCAAAGTCTTCGCGGCGGCCCAGTCGCCGATCGACAGATCGAGCGCGCGGTAGATGTAGAACGTCGTCGCGCCGTACGTGCGCAGGTATGCGAGGTCATTGACGATCGAGGCGACCGTGCGTCCGGGGTACGGCTCGACGTGAATCGCGACGGCGATCCCGTCGGCACGGGCGGCTGCCGCGACGGCGCCCAGCCGCGCGTCTTCGGCCGATCCCCTCCCCCACCACGAGACCGCGATCTCGCCGATGCCCGCGGCGCGGATCTCGTCCATCTGCGCGGAGATGACGAGTCGGTCGGATGACGAGTACAGCCCGCGGGCCGGGTAGAAGTTGGACGCGATGTCGTTGGGCGGCGCGTGGTCGCGCTGGCCCCAGTGCTGGAACGTCCCGTCCGCAGCCGAGGTGCCGTACCAGGGGTAGTAGAACGCCGAGACACGCGTATCGGCCGCCGACGCAACCGCGACGGGTAACACGCACGCAAGCAGCACACCGAGGAGGAGTTTCCGCACCACCGGAGTGACCGATCATCTATCACCCACCGCGGACGAGCAATGGGCCGATCGGCTCATTCAGAAGGCCTCCGGACCTGTGGACAAATCGTCACGCTCTCGTAGCCGTGCCTGGCACCGGTCATGGCTCTGAAGTACGCGACCGGACGCGCCGCGTCTTAGGGCATGGCGACGTTGATCCGAGCCAGATTCCCAGCTAGCGGCTCTCTACCTGGGGACAACTTTTCACGCTTCCGCAAACGTGCCTGGCACCGGCCGTGGCCGCACCGGGCGTGTCCACCACGGACGCGGGCAACGGGCTGGTCGGCTGATTTCGGACAGGGTGCGCCGAACCGGCTTGCAATTTAACTCTACATAGATAGAGTTCATCCGGATGTCCCGTTCTCGCCGACCGTCCGCCCAGACCTCCAGCGTGCTCGCGGCGCTCGCCGCCGCGGCATCGGAGTGGCGGTACGGGTACGAGCTGGCGGTCGAGACAGGGCTTCAGTCCGGTTCGCTCTATCCGATCCTTGTGCGTCTCTCCGAACGCGCGATCCTCGAGTCCCGCTGGGAAACCGAGGTTCCGGCGGGGCGGCCCCCTCGCCACCTCTATCGGCTCACCGGCGCCGGCCTCGAGTACGCGGCCGCGCACGCCCCTTCGCCGTCAGCCTCGCCTGGGCGGCGCGTTCAGCTCCGGAGCGCGTCATAGGCGGCGTCTTCGTCCTCGTCCTCGTCGCGCTCGTCGCAACTCGGGTGGTTCCGACCGCGTTCCGTGCGACCCGGAGTCTCCGGCGCGGGCTTGCAGGCGACCGCCCGACGGCGCTGCTCGAGCTGGCGATCCGCCGGCTCCCTGACACCTGCGACGACTGGGGCCGCGCCATGCGTGGCGAGCTCGTCCATGTGCGCGGCGCGCGAGCGCGCTGGAGCTTTAGCGTCGGCTGCGTCCGCGCCGCGGCCCTTCTCCGGACGCGCGCGACGATTCACCGGCCTGCTCCCGGTGCGGCACCCATGCGCGCCCTGACCCTCGCTGGCATCGCTTGCGCCGTCGCGCTCGTGGCCTACGGCATCGTCCGATACCCCGACCTTCGTTCGACCGCGCGCTTCTGGCCGTCGGTCGCGACGTTCGCCGTGGTGGCATTCGCCTACGCCGCGGCGACGCTTGCGCTATCGAGCAGCGCCGCTCCGCACGGAGGCCTCGCACGCCGCTACGGCCTCGTGGGTGGCCTTGTCGTCGGCGCGGCGTGGTTCCTCGTCTTCGCGCCGACGGATCTGCTGAAGGCCTGGGTCGCGGTCCCTCTCGCGGTTGCGCTGCTCGGGCCGGCGTGTGTGTCGGCGCTCGCCGGACGGGCGGCCCGAGACGCTACCGCGGCCAAGCAGGCCGCTCTCTGGAGCGGCCTCGTCGGCGGCCTCGTCGTCTTCGCCGGCTGGTCGACCATGACGTACGCCCGAGACGGCCGTCCATACGACGCCGGCCTGCTCCGCGAGTTCCACCGCAGCGGCGCTCCGAATCTCGCCGCCTATGCGGTCGGCGACCAGCTCGGCAGCGGCCTCGTGCTGCTCATCCTCGTGCCGGTCGTCGCGCTTGCCCTGGGATCGCTCACCGGCCGGCCGGCCGCGAGGCCCACGCGCTGACGACGAGCGCGACCCGACTCAGACGGAGGCGGTGATCGTGATGCCGCCGCGCGCCTTCTGGCGGAGCGTCACGTGCACCGCGGTGCTGTCGAGGTCGAGTGCGGCGGCGACGTCGTCGCGAATCTGCACCGAGAGCGCCTCGCAGAAGACGCCATGGTCGTGGAAGCGCGCCAGGTAGAGCTTCAGCGACTTCGACTCGAGGCAGTGTTCGCCCGGGCGATACTCGATCGTCGCAGTGTAGAAGTCGGGCTGCGCCGTGATCGGGCAGACGGCGGTCAGCTCGTCGCTCACGAGCTCGACCCGTTCGACCCCGGGGTTCGGGAAGGTCTCGAGTCCTGCGTACGCGCTGCTGCCTGCGTGACCGAGTGCGACGAACTCCTGTTCCACACCCCTATCGTAGTCGCATGCCGCGCGTCTACCTGGCCGGGCCGCCGTTCGCCGACGAGTACCGCGACCGCGCGACGACGCTCGCCGATGCAGCAGGCTGGGAAGCGGTCGACCCCATGCGGCGCGACTTCCGCGGCGCAACTGCCGGACACGAGATTGAGATCGTCGAGGGCGATCTTGCAGAGATCGATTCCTGCGACGCTGTGCTTGCGTCGTTCACCGCGCCGGACGAGGGGACGGCGATGGAAGCGTGGTACGCGCACTCGCGCCGTATCCCGGTCGTCGTCTATACCGGCGGGTCGCCCGCGCACCCGTGGACGGTCTACGTTGCGACGTCGGTGCACGCACACCTCGAAGATGCTGTCACTGCGCTTGGGGCAACGGCAAACCACTCGTCGGGGTGATCACCCCGCCCCACGCGCTGACGATGCTCCATGCATGGGGGACGGCAAGACGTTCGAGCAGGCGCTCCGTGCTCTCGACAAGTTGATCGCCGAACTGACGCGGGCCGCGGAGTCTGATCCCGCGAAGCTCGAGCCGATCGCCGCCAGAGCCGCGACGGCGGAGCGCTGAACGCCCGAGCCACACGGCTACACTCCCCGCGTTCGGGGTGTGGCTTAGTCTGGTCTAGAGCGCCCGGCTGGGGGCCGGGAGATCGAGAGTTCGAATCTCTCCACCCCGATTGCATCGTGCGAAAGGCGGGATTCTCGCGTGTCGGCGCTCTGGACGCGCGCGTCCTAGGGGCTGAACAGTTTCCAGTGCCCTTCGGTGACGACCTCGACTGCACCATCGGTCACTTTGACGGCGCTCTGATCATCGATCGCGTACGTCGGCACTGGTACGCCGGCGGCCCATTTTTCTGCGTTGGCCATGGAATTCTCCGGGGATCTCTCGTGATCCAGGTGCGGGAACAACGAAAAATCAACCAGTCCCAACGCTCTGTCGTCGCCGACGGGCAGATCACTTGCCGGCGGCTCGCGACAGAACCAGCCGTCGTAGGCCTCTCCGAAGTTGGGGGTCAGCACCATGCTCCCGGAGCTCACTCCCACGTAGACCGTCTCATGCAGTGACGGCAAGAGGTCCGCCAGTCCGGACTGCCGCATCCAGTGGCACAGATACAGGACATCGCCGCCCCAAACGAGCAGGACGTCAGCCTCCTCGACCAGGGGGACCCAGTGCTCGTCTTCGATGCTCGGAAGCGCGGTGAGCTCCAGCACTCCCACCGACTTCCAACCCAGTCCGCACATGGGGTTGAAGCCTGTTCCGGTGATGAACTGATAGGCCATCGAAGCTCCCCTCCTCCCCGTGCCGTACGCCGCAGTCGGGATGCAGAGGGCGTTCGATTCGGCAATCGGTTTGCCCAGCAGGTCGACCAACGCGTTCTGAATGCTCGTGTTGCTGATGCCGCTCGAAGTGAGCAGAAGCCTCATGCTGCCTCCCGGAGTCAGTACTGCAGGCGAGAACTCTTGCGGATCCGTACGCCGTAGAGACTGCCAGGCAACCGATAACTCATCGGCCCCGGCTACGACGCGACTATCCGACCCGGTTAGGCTGCGGCTCCGTGGGGGAATCGACGTACACCGTCAAGGCTCTCGACGAGTCGACGTGGGACGCGTTCGCCGCGTTGGTCGAGCGCAACAACGGCGTCTTCGGCGGCTGCTGGTGCATGGGCTTCCACTCCGAGGGAGTCGGCAAGGAAACGACGCGGGAACTGAACCGCAAGCGGAAGCTCGAGCGTGTCCGCGCAGGAGCCGCCCACGCGGCGCTTGTTTTCGACGGGAGCGACTGCGTGGGCTGGTGCCAATTCGGCACTCCCGCTGAAGTGCCAAAGATCAAGAGCCGCGCCGCCTACGACAAGGGCGTCACGGACTCACCCGACTGGCGGATTGCGTGCAACTTCGTCGGCAAAGGGCACCGACGGAAGGGTGTCGCGATCGCGGCGCTCGAGGGGGCGCTCGCACTCATCGCCGCGCTCGGCGGCGGACGGGTCGAGGGCTACCCGGAGGACGCTGACTCCGTTCCTGCCGGCTTCCTCTTCAACGGTGCCCTCTCGACCTACGAAAAGCTGGGTTTCGTCCGCGACCGCAAGATCGGCAAGCACCGTTGGGTCGTCACGAAGACGGTCAAAATCCCTGGTTAGAGTGGCCTGCGATGGCACCTGAGCGCGTTACGTTTGCCAGTCACATCGAGCTCGCGCCGAGCTACCGCTGGCGGGAAGGCTTGCCGCGACGCCGACGGGCTGATCGGTCTGCTCACGGATCACCGCGCTCCGCGAGCCCCTTCCCTTAGGCTCCGCGGATGCAGCGCTGGGAATACAAGGTCGTGACCCTTCGCGCGGGGCGCTACACCGAGACGCTGAACGAGTACGGCGAGGACGGGTGGGAGCTCATCAGCGTCACATCCGACATCCGCGAGGTGCCGGCCCCGGCGCCCGCGAAGGCGAGGTCGATCCCCGTGCCGCGCGCCCTTGGGCGGATCGAGGACGCCGCCGCCAAGCTGAACAAGCTCGGCACAGCGGAGGCGAGCGAGCCTGAAGCGCCGATGACGCCCCTCATGTGGGTGCTGCGACGCCCACTGAGTGACGACGCCGCCTAGCTCAACGAACGTGGCAAGCGCTGAAAGGCTCGGTGGGGCCCCTAACCCCCCAGTGGTCGCTTGCCGGGACCCCACCGGCCACTGACTGAGACTCCGATCGGCCGACCCGGTTAGCTTCAGCCTGAAAGACGCTTGTAAAGCCGGTCGACCAGGTCGGGCATTGCCTCGAGCTTCTCGGTGATCACCCGCAGACGGTATTCACGGAAATACTCCGGCTCGACGTCGAGCGCTTTCGCGAGCACCTCGACGACGTCATTCGACGGGACGGGCCGGTTGCCGTGGACAAGGTGGTTCAGGTACCCCGCGGAGAGGCTCGTCTTCGCTGCAAGCGCACGATAGGTAACGCCCGTTTCATTCATCAGTCTCTCGACTGCCGGGCCGAACGCGTCGGATGCATACCGGCGTCTTTTCGCCACTCAGTCCTCCTTGCCCAGTTCGGCGACGTTCACACGTCGCTCCTCGCCGGACGCGCGGTCGCGCACGTCGACAGCGCCGTCCTCGAGGCTCTTTTTCCCCGCGGTGACTCGAATCGGGATACCGATGAGATCAGCATCGGCAAATTTCTCGCCCGGCCTGAGGTCACGGTCGTCGAGCAGCACGCTCTTGCCCGCCGCGGCGAATGCTTCGGCGGCAGCGAGACCGATCTCCTCTGCGCCGAGCAACTGCACCACGTGGACGTCGTAGGGAGCCACTGACGCCGGCCAGATGATGCCGTGCTCGTCGTGGTTCTGTTCGACGAGAGAGGCCATGACACGCGCGGGCCCGATGCCGTAGCTCCCCATGACGAGCGGCCGCTCCTGACCCTCCTCGTCGAGGAATGTCGCGCCGAGCGGCTCCGAGAACCGCGTCTCGAGCTTGAAGATGTGACCGACCTCGATCGCCGTCTCGAAGTGCAGGCGGCCGCCGCAGTGCGGGCACGTATCGCCTTCGATCGACTCGCGCAGGTCGGCGAACCGAGGCTCGAAGTCGCGGCCTGCCTCGACGCCGCGCAGATGCCAGCCATCCCGGTTCGCGCCTGCGACAAACTGCCCGTCGCGGAGAGCATCGTCCGAAACGACCTCCCCTTTGAAGCCAACCGGGCCGAGCGAACCGCCGGAGGCACCGAACGCTGCGACGATCTCCTCGTCGGTGGCGGCCCGCGAGGGCCGGCCGAGTGCGGCGTCGAGCTTCGCCGGCTCGATGCGATCGTCGCCCCGCACGAGCGCGAGCACGACCGTGCCGTCGTCGGTCGTCATCGGCATTGCCTTCGACGTCGCGGCGACATCGATCGCGAGGAACTCCGCGAGCGCCTCGCAGGTCTTCACGCCGGGAGTCTCGACCTCGGCCGGGGAGGCGAGGACGTCCGGGAACACGGGCGCACGCGGAATCCCACGCGCGACTTCGAGATCGGCGGCGAAGTCGCCGTTCTCACACGTGACGAGCGTGTTCTCCCCCGCTCCGGCGGGCGCAAGGAAGTCAGCCGAGCCGCTGCCGCCCATCATCCCGGACTCGGCGGCGACGCCGACAACCTGCAGGCCGAGCCGGTCGAAGATGCGCTCGTACGCGCCTCGTTGCAGCTCGAAGTTCTTCGCCAACCCCGCCTCGTCGCGGTCGAATGAGTACGCGTCCTTCATGATGAACTCGCGCAGCCGGACCAGTCCGGCGCGCGGACGCGGCTCGTCACGTTCCTTGATCGAGAAGTGGTAGAGCATCTGCGGCAACTGACGGTAGCTCTGGAGCTCGCGCGCGTGGAACGTCACCGTCTCCTCGTGCGTCAACGGGAGCACGTAGTCGGCGCCTTTGCGGTCCTTCAGCCGGAACAACTCCTGGATGTAGTCGCGACCCGACTGCTGCCAGAGCTCGAACGGCGTCAGCACAGGCATCAGCATCTCCTGGCAGCCGATCGCGTCCATCTCTTCGCGAATGATCTGCTCGATCTTGCGGTGCACCTTCCAGCCGAGCGGCAGGAACGTCCAGATGCCGCCGCTGACCTGCCGGACGAAGCCACCGCGAACGAGGAGTTTGTGGTTGACAGCCTCCGCGTCGCCCGGAGCGTCGCGGAGAGTCGGAAGAAAGAGTTGTGAGGCGCGGGCGATCATCGTTGCCTCCGCAGGCTACCGACGGCACCGCGCGGCCGTCGCAGGTCTCCCGCGCTCTTATTCGAGCGGGATCGCGGATGCCTCGGCCATCGCGAGCGCCGCCGGCTTGCCCATTTTCAGCCGTTTCGGCCGGAACATGCCCTCGCCGATCCACTTGTCGATCTCGTGGAAGAGCTCTTCGACGAGGATGTCGCTCGAGACCTTCTTCAGGACGCGGCCATGCGCGTAGACGAAGCCCACGTCACGGCCACCGGCAATCCCGAAGTCTGCGTCGCCCGCCTCCCCTGGCCCGTTCACCGCGCAGCCGAGCACCGCCACTTCGAACGCTTGCGGATAGGTGCGAAGCCGCTCCTCCACCCGCTCGGCGAGGCCCTGCACGCCGACGTTGTCGCGGCCGCAACTCGGGCAGGCGATCATCACCGGCCCCCGCTCGCGCAGGCCGAGCGCCTTCAAGATCTCCCACGCCGTCTTCACCTCTTCGACAGGGTCGGCGGTGAGCGAGACGCGAATCGTGTCGCCGATCGAGTCGGCGAGGAGCGCACCTATGCCGACGGCGCTCTTGATCGACCCGGAGAACGGCGTGCCCGCCTCGGTGACCCCGAGGTGCAGCGGGTAGGGCACCTTCGATGCGAGCAGTCGGTACGCGCGGATCATCGTCGGCACGTGGCTCGACTTCACGGAGATCTTGAAGTCGTAGTAGTCGAGCCGTTCGAGCAGCCGCACCTCTTCGAGGGCGGCCTCGACGAGCGCCTCGGCCTGATCCTCCTGGGCGAGCCCCGCGAGATGCTTCGGGAGCGACCCCGAGTTCGCGCCGATGCGCATCGCGATGCCCTTCGCCTTGGCGGCGCGTACGACCTCCTCGACCTTGTCGTCACCACCGATGTTGCCCGGGTTGATCCGCACGGCGGCGACACCAGCGTCGATCGCGCGCAACGCGAGGCTCGCGTTGAAGTGGATGTCGGCGATCACCGGAATCGGCGAGAAGCGGACGATCTTCGGAAGCGCGTCGGCGTCCTCGCTCTTCGGCACGGCGACGCGAACGATCTCGCAGCCGGCGCTCACGAGCGCGGCGATCTGCGCGGTCGTCGCCTCGACGTCGTGCGTCTTCGTCAACGTCATCGACTGGATGACGACCGGTGCACCGCCGCCGATCTGGACGCCGCCGACGCTGACTGAGCGCTCGCTGGCCACGAGGCAAGGGTAGCGAGCAGCTACTGGAAGACGGTCAGGAAGAAGCTGTAGCCCGTGCCGGGGCCGCTCGCGCCGGTGTACGTCGTCACCTGGATCTTCTGGCTACCGGTGTCGACGTACGCGAGGCCGAACATCGAGAGGATCGTTCCGCCCGAGCCCGTCAGGCCGGTGCCGGTGACTTGAACGATCGTGTTCGCGGTCAGTGTCACTCCGGGGAAGCTGACGAGGAAGGTCGAGCCGGAGCCCGTGACGGCGGGCGCCCCACCCTTCGAGTTGACGAAGCCGGCCACCGAGTGGTCGCCGAGGATGTACGCCGACGCGACTGCCGAGCCCGGGCCACCGCCGCTCCCCGCGGGTCCTGCCGGCCCGGCAGGACCAGTGGCGCCCTGGGCGCCCGCCGGGCCGGCGGCTCCGGTCGCTCCGCGGGCGCCTGCGGGTCCGGCCGGGCCTCGCTGGTCGAATGCGAGCGCGTGCTCGCCCGACCGGCACGCCGTGCCGTGGGAGAGGACACGGAGTGCGCCCGACCGTCCATTGACGCAGCCATGAATGACGGGCGTGAATCCGCCGGACACCGCGTACGCACCGCCCGCGAGTGCGAAGAAGAGAGCCGCGGTGGCGACGAGATTCGCATAGTTCAACCGTGGACGCAGGCGCGGCATGGGCCAGACCCTAATCGGCGGGTCGGTTGTTAGAATGCCCCCAGATGTGCCGGAACATCCGCATCCTCTACAACTTCGAGCCGCCGACGAGCGAGGACGAGATTCGCGCCGCGTCAGTGCAGTACGTCCGCAAGGTGAGCGGAATGCAGAAGCCGTCCCGGGCCAACGAGGCGGCGTTCGAGCTCGCCGTTGACGCAGTCGCCGCTGCAACCGAGGAGCTCCTCGCGAGCCTCGTCACCCCGGCGCCGCCGCGCGACCGCGAGGTCGAGGCAGCAAAGCGCAAGGCACGTTCGGCCGAGCGCTTCGGCGCTGTCGCCTAACCTCCCCCGCCGCCGAAGAGGTCGTTGCGGAGGCCGAAGTACATCAGCAGCAGAAAGAGCGACAGGCCGACGACCGAGTAGCGCATGTAGGCGGCTTGCGGGAACGTGCGGCCCCGCACCTTCTCGAGCAGCGCCATGACGATGTGCCCGCCGTCGAGTGGCAGCACCGGCGCCAGATTGAGCAGCCCGAGCGCGAGACTGATCAGGCCGAGCACGAAGAGGAAGTCGCGCACGCCCTGACGCCACGCGGCAGCTGACACGCGCACGATGCCGACGGAGCTCGAGACCTGGTTGGTGTCGCGACCCGTCGCAAGATGGCCGAGGCCCCGCACTGTTTCCGATGTGATCTGCCAGGTCAGAGAAAGCGCGTCGCGGAACGCGGTCGGCGGTGACTCGCCCGGACCGGTGCGCGCCTCGATCGAGATCCCGATGCGGTAACTCCCGTGATCGAGCCGCGCGCGGAGCGGGCCGACGACGACGCGCCGGCCGTTTCGTTCGACGACCACTTTCACGGGCCGTCCCTTGGTGGCGCGAATGTGCGCAGGGATGTCCTTCGGCGTGACGGCCTGCCCACCGATCGCGAGAATGTGGTCGCCCGACTTCAGATGTGCCGCGGCTGCCGGCGATTTCGGGAGCACGGTATGGACGATGTTCGTCTCGCGCACGGCGGCGACGATGAAGAGTGCCGTGAAGATCGCAACCGCGAAGACGAGGTTGACGGCAGGCCCGGCGAAGATCGCCGTCAGCCGGCGCCAGGTCGCGGCGCGCCAGTAGGCCTCCGGCGCGAGCCCACCCTCCAGCTCCTGCCAGACGCGCGACTCGCCAAGCTCACCTTTCAACACGAGCAGCTTGGCGTGTGCGTCGTCGTAGTCCTCGCGCTCGATCGACTCGTCGATCGCGCGGATCTCGTCGGCATGAAGTCGCGCATCGTGCGGCGGCAGCATCCGCGCGAGGTCACCCGGCGACGGGCGATTCATGCCCGGGATCTTCACGTAGCCGCCGAGCGGGATCGAGCCGATCCCGTACTCCACTCCCCCACGCGTCGTCTTTGCGATCGGCGGCCCGAAGCCGATGTAGAACTTGCGCGGCGTCATCCCCACCGCTCGGGCCGCGAAGAAGTGACCGGCCTCGTGGATCATCACGAGCACGGCCAGTCCGACGATTGCGGCGATCAAGCCCATGCGGCTCCAACGAGCTCACGCGCCCGCCGGTCGGCGTCGCGCAGCTCGTCGAGATCGGTGGCCGGTGCGCCGTCGATGTGAGCGAGTGCGTCCTCGACGAGCGCGGCGATGTCGAGGAAGCCGATGCGGCCGTCGAGAAATGCTGCGACGGCGACTTCGTTCGCCGCGTTGAACGCGCAGGGGTACGTGCCGCCGTGCTCGCCCGCGTCGCGCGCGAGCGCGAGCATGCGGAACGTCTCGAGATCGGGCTCGAAGAACTCGAGCGGCGCCGCCGTCAGGTCGAGCGCAGGAAGCGGCGTGCGCGCTCGGTCGGGATACGTGAGCGCATAGGAGATCGGCACGCGCATGTCGGGGTACCCGAGATGCGCGATCGATGCCCCGTCGGCGAAGCGGACGAGCCCGTGCATGATCGAGGTCGGATGGACGACAACTTCGATCCGGTTGTAGGCGAGTCCGAACAGGAAGTGCGCCTCGATCACTTCGAGCCCCTTGTTCGCAAGCGTCGCCGAGTCGATCGTGATCTTCGCGCCCATCGACCAGGTCGGGTGCGCAAGCGCGTCAGCGGGACTCACGTCGGCAAGCTGATCCCGGCTGCGGCCGCGGAACGGCCCGCCGCTTGCGGTCAGGACGATGCTTTCCGGGGTGCCGAGCTGCGCGCATTGAAAGAGCGCCGAGTGCTCGCTGTCGACGGGAATCAGGAGCCCCCCGCCGCGCGACTGCGCTTGCAGCGCGAGCTCGCCGGCAGCGACGAGGCTCTCCTTGTTCGCAAGCGCAAGCGTGACGCCGCGTTCGAGCGCCCACATCGTCCCGGTCAGCCCGGCGAACCCGAGCGTGGCGTTCAGGACGAGATCGGGCCGAGCGCGTTCGAGCAGGTCGGTCGGGTCGCCACCGACCTGCGTCAGCGGCGCGAGCCCGTCGATCGTTGTCGATCCGGACGTGGCGGCAACGAGCTCGAGGTGCGGGTTCGCGCCGATCACCTCGAGCGCCTGGCGGCCGATCGAGCCGGTGGCCCCGAGGAGGGCGACGCGCGTCATGCCCACAGTGTGCCCACGTCCACCGCCGACACGTCCGGTGCCAGGCGACGACAAGTCCGCTTGCCCGTCCACCGCCGACACGTCCGGTGCCAGGCATCGGCAAGTCGGCTTTACGAGAAGGACAGGATCGTGAAGTACACGGCCGGGGCGGCGAAGAGCAGCGCGTCCGTCCGGTCGAGCATGCCGCCGTGGCCGCCGAGGAGCGTGCCGGTGTCCTTCACGTCCATGTCTCGTTTCAACATTGACTCGAAGAGGTCACCGACCGGTGCGGCGACCGCGATTGCCGCGCCGACGAGCAGCGACTGGCCGATCGTGAGATAGCCCTGCTTGTAGAAGATCACGAACGAGACGAACACCGTCGCCGCCGTGCCGAACACGAAGCCCTCCCACGTCTTGCCGGGCGAGGTCCGCGGCGCCATCTTGTGCCGCCCGATCAGCCGCCCGCCCGCGTAGGCGAACGTGTCGCCGGCCCACACGGCAAGCAGCACGCTGAGCGCCGCCAGCCGGCCGTGTTGCGGCAGCTCACGGAGCAGCACGAGGAATGAGAGACCCCCGCCGATCCAGAGCGCGCCCATCACCGTGCCGCTGATCGCAATCGTCGCTGCCTGGCGCGCCTCCGAGATCGCCTTCAGCGCGAACGCGAAGAGGAACGTCGTCATGAGCCCCCCGACCATCCAGCTGATGCCGCCCATCTCCGCGCCGACGAGCGCGAGCGCCGCGCCGATGTAGCCGGCGGGCGCGAGCGGTGCGAGCGGACGCGCCAGCAGCCAGTACTCGTGCAGCGCGGTCGCCGCGGCGATCGCCGCCAGCGCAAACAGCAGCCAGCCGCCGTAGTACACCGGTACGAGAACCACCGGCAGCCCGATCAGGCTGACGACGATGCGTGAGACGCCGTTACTCATCTGCCGCCGAATCTTCGGCGCCGCTGCGCGTACTCCGCCAATGCGGTGCGCAACTCGCGCTCGCCGAAGTCGGGCCAGAGCTCGTCCACGAACACGAGCTCCGAGTAGGCGAGCTGCCAGAGCAGGAAGTTCGAGATGCGGAGCTCACCGCTCGTGCGGATCAGCAGATCGGGATCCGGGAGCTCCGGCGCGTAGAGATTCGCAGCGAAGACGTTCTCGTCGATCTCGTCCGCTTCGACCCCGCTCTCCACGATTCGGCGCGTCGCCTCGACCAGTTCCGCGCGGCCGCCGTAGTCGAACGCGACCCAAAGGTTGATGCGCGTGTTCAGCTCGGTGCGGTCCTCCATCGCGCCCATTCGCCGCCGCAACTCCTCCGGGGCTCGGTCGCGACGGCCGATGAAGCGAACCCGGACACCTTGCTCGGCGAGATCCGGCAGCTCGCGCTCGATCGTCTCCGCGAAGATCTCCATCAGCGCGTCGACCTCGTCCTGCGGACGCGACCAGTTCTCCGTCGAGAACGCGAACACCGAGAGATCGTGGATGCCGATGTCGATCGCAGCCTCGACGACGCGCCGAACGGTCTTCGCGCCGGCACGATGACCGGCGGCGGTCGGCAGCCCGCGCCGCTTCGCCCACCGGCCGTTGCCGTCGAGGATGATCGCGACCGAGCCGGCGACCTCGGGCAGCTCGACGTCCGGTAGCGGCCGGATGCGAGCGAACGTGCGGATTCGTGAGAGAAGGTTCATGGAGAGAGGAAGAGCCCTACACCTCCATGATCTCGGCCTCTTTGCGCTTCAGCAAATCGTCGATCTTCCCGACGTGTTCGTCGGTGACCTTCTGCACGCGCGTCTCGGCCGCCCGTTCGTCGTCGTCGCCCACGTCACCGTTCTTGACGAGCTCCTCGAGGTGCTTGATCGCATCACGCCGAACGTTGCGGACTGCGACGCGACCCTCCTCCGCCATCTGCCGGACGAGCTTCACGAGCTCCTTGCGTCGTTCCTCCGTCAGCTGAGGAATCGGAAGCCGCACGAGCTTGCCGTCGCTCGACGGCGTCAACCCGAGATCGGATTCGAGCACCGCTTTCTCGATCTGCTTGATCGCCGACGGGTCGAACGGCTGAATCACGAGCATGCGCGGCTCGGGCGTGTTGATCGTCGCGATGTTCTTCAACGGAGTCGGCGTGCCGTAGTAGTCGATCTGAATGCGGTCGAGAAGCGCCGCCGACGCGCGGCCCGTTCGCACCGAGTTGAAGTGCTCGTGCGTCGCCTCGACCGACTTGTCCATCCGCTGGGTCGCGTCGCCCAAGAAAGTATCGATCACCGTGCGTCTCCTTCGACAGAGGTCGTGACAAGAGTGCCGATCCGCTCGCCCTTTGCGACGCGCCCGATGTTCCCGGGCGCAAGCTCGAAGACGTGAATCGGCAGATGGTTGTCCATACAGAGCGAGAGCGCCGTCGTGTCCATCACCTTCAGGCCGCGCTCGATCGCCTGCAGGTGCGTCAGTTCGGGGATCAGCTTCGCATCCGGGTTGGTGCGCGGGTCGCCGTCGAGCACTCCCTCGACACCGTTCTTCGCCATCAGGATCGCTTCAGCGCCGATCTCGAGTGCGCGCAAGGCGGCGGCCGTGTCGGTGGTGAAGAACGGGTTGCCGGTCCCTGCCGCGAAGATCACGACCCGGCCCTTTTCGAGGTGGCGGACGGCGCGCCGGCGAATGTACGGCTCGGCCACCTCCTGCACCTCGATCGCCGATAGAACACGCGTGTCGGCACCGTGACGCTCGAGCGCCTCCTGGACGGCGAGCGAGTTCAGGACGGTCGCGAGCATGCCCATGTAGTCACCGGTCGCCCGGTCCATCCCTGCTGCCGCGGCCGCCATGCCACGATAGATGTTGCCGCCCCCGATCACGACCGCGATCTCGAGCCCGTTCGATCGCACGTCGACGAGCTCGCGTGCGAGCAAGTCGACCGTGTTTGCATCGAAGCCGTACTCCTGTGAGCCCATCAGCGACTCGCCGGAGACCTTCAGCAGGATGCGCCG
>JBBQQU010000007.1:0-118740 GCA_038215565.1 Gaiellales bacterium
CGCCGCGACACTGACAGTCAACGGCCCTGCCAGCGCGACCGCAGGCTCGTCGTTTGCGACGCTCTCGGTAACGGCCAAGGACACGTTCGGTAACACGGCGACCGGCTACACCGGAACCGTCCACTTCACGGGCGGCGGCACGAGCCCGACCCTTCCTGCCAACTACACCTTCATCGCCGGCGACAACGGCAACAAAACCTTCACCGCCACCCTCACCCAGGCCGGGAGCCGCACGATCACCGCAACTGACACCGTCACCGGGACGATCACCGGTACCAGCGGCACCATCACCGTCAACCCCGCGCCCGCAACCACGCTGAGCGTCACCGGACCCGCCGGCGCGACCGCCGGCTCCGCGTTCGCAACGCTGTCGGTCATCGCCGTCGACGCGTACGGCAACACCGCCAGCGGCTACACCGGCACCGTCCACTTCACCGGCGGCGGCACCAGCCCCACCCTCCCCGCCAACTACACCTTCCTCGCAGGCGACAACGGCGCGAAAACATTTACTGCGACATTGACGCAGGCCGGTGCGCGGACGATCACCGCGACCGACACCGTCACCGGCACGATCACCGGCACGAGCGGCACGATCACCGTCAGCGCCGCATCCGCCGCGAAGCTCCAGCTCACCGGCTCGGGAAGTCAGACGGCCGGCGGCACGCAGGCGCTGACGGTCACCGCGTTCGACGCGTTCGACAACGTCGCCACCGGCTACACCGGCGCGCACCAGATCACCTTCACAGGCGCGAATCCGTCACCGGCGCCCTCGACGGCTCCGACCGTCACGAACAGCATCGGGACTGCGACCGCGTTCACGAACGCAACGACGATCACGTTCACGAACGGCGTCTCGACCGCGGGCGGGACGCTGGCGCTGTACGACGCAGAGAGCGCGACCGTCGTCGCCTCGGCCGCGGACGGAGGCTCGGGAGGCAACGTCGCGATCACAACAACCGGTGCCGATCGGCTCGCTGTGATCGTCTCTCCGGCGACGCTCGCGAAGTTCGCGTTTCAGCTGACCTCGCCCCAAACGAACGGCCAGGCGTTCACCGGGTCGAACACGCTCACCGCGCAGGACGCGTACGGCAACACCAAGACGACGTTCAACGCTTTCGGCGACAACGTCACGATCACGCGCAACGCTCCGCTCACGGGGGTCGTCTCGGGACTCACCGGCGGGAATGCCCTCACCGGAGCAGGCGACTTCGTGAACGGCGTGGCCGACCTCACCGGCTCACTCACGTACACCGGGAACGCCGCCGGCGGCACCTTCGTCGCGACGGCAGGCAGTGGACCGGCCGGCACGTCGGGCTCGGTCACGGTCAGCGCGGGCGCGGCCTCGCGCTTCGTCATCACCGGCTCGACGACCGACACCGCGGGGCAGTCACAAGCCGCGACCATCACCGCCGTCGACGCATCGGGCAACCCGGCGACGACCTACACCGGTGACCACGCGATCACGTTCAGCGGCGCCAACACCTCGCCCGGCCCGGCGACGGCGCCGACGGCGACCGACAAGACCGGCACGGCGATCGCGTTCGGAGGGGCGACGACACTGACCTTCACGAACGGCGTCTCCACAGCCGGCGGATCACTCGTGCTCTACCGCGCCCAGAACGCCGCCATCGTCGCGACGGACGGCGCGCTTGGAACGACCGGCGCGGATCGCCTGATCGTCAGCGTCTCCCCGGCGGCCACCTCGACGCTCGCGTTGACGGCGGCCACGACGTCACCGACCGCCGGCGTCGCGGACAACCTCGGCCTCTCCGCCCTCGATCCCTTCGGCAACATCGACACCGCGTACACGGGCGACAAGGCGCTGACCTTCGGCGGCGCAAGCTCATCGGCCGCCCCGGTCACCGCCCCGGTCGTCACCGACAAGAACGGCACAGCGCGGGCACTCGGCGCGACGACCACGATCACGTTCACGAACGGCATCGCCGCCGTGACCGGTGGCTCGAACGGCGTCCTGACGGCCTTCCAGGCAGAGTCGGCGTCGATCACGGTCACCGACGGCTCGCACTCGAACGGTGCCGGGCTGTCGATCACCGTTGCGCCTGCCCCGGCGTCGACGCTCGCGATCAGCTCGGTGAACGGCGGCTCGAGCCCGACAGCGGGTCTCGCGTTCGCCGTCGACGTCCAGTCGCGCGATCCCTTCGGTAACCAGTCGGTCGTCGGCTCCGCCACTGGGTTCACGCTCTCTCGTACCGCGGGAACGGGAACGCTCGGCGGAACACTCACCGGGTCGATCAGCACGGGCCAGAGCCAGACGACCGTCACCGGCATCACCTACTCGAAGGCCGAGGCGGGCGTCCAGATCACGGCGACGCGCACGAGTGGCGATCTACTCGGCGCCGGCGCGTCGACGGGCTTCACGGTGTCGGCGATCTCCGACCGGCTCGTCATCACGTCGGTGAACGGCGGCTCCAACCCGGCCGCCAGCACCGGGTTCGACGTCACCGTGCAAGCTCAGGACGGACTCGGGAACCCGGGCAATCTCACGGCCGCCACGTCGATCGCGCTCAGCATCAACACCGGCAGCGGAACGCTCGGCGGCACGCTCACCAGCTCGATCAGCGCAGGCCAGAGCCAGGTCACGATCAGCGGCGTCACGTACACGAAGGCCGAGTCCAACGTGATGCTCACGGCGACGCGCACGAGCGGCGATGTTCTCCTCGCCGGCACGAGCGCGCCGTTCACCGTAGACCCGGGTGCCGCGACGAAGTTCGTCATCACCGGCTCGGGCACGCAGACCGCGGGGAATCCGAACGCGCTGACCGTCACCGCGATGGACGCGAACGGCAACGTCGCGACCGGCTACACCGGCGACCACGCGCTCACATTCTCGGGCGCCCTCCCGGTTGGCCCGAACAACCCGACCGTCACCGACAAGAACGGGACAGCGCAGGCATTCGGCAGCGCGACGACGCTCACCTTCACCGCCGGAATCGCAACTGCCGGCGGCTCGCTCGTTCTCTACCGGGTCGAGGGCGCCAACGTTGCCGCGACAGCCGGAGCCGTGACGACGACGGGTGGCGATCGACTCTCCGTCAACGTGAATCCCGCCACCACGAGCGACTTCTCGCTGGCGTCGACCGCCGGCAGTCCGCAGACGGCGGGCGGCACGTTCGACCTCACGATCACCTCCCTCGACAGCTACGGCAACGCGACGCCGAGCTACGCCGGCACCGTCGACTTCTCCTCGTCGGACGGCGCAGCGACGCTGCCGGCCTCGTACACCTTCGTTCCCGCCACCGACGCCGGCTCGCACACGTTCTCGTCGGCGACGTCGCTGAAGACCTCCGGGAGCCAGTCGGTGACCGCGACCGATCATGTCTCGAGCGGTATATCCGGCACGACCGCCGCGATCACGATCTCGCCGGCTGCCGCGACTCACCTTGTCGTCTCGAGCAGCGCAGCGCCGTCGCAGACCGCCGGAACCTCGTTCGACCTGACGGTGACGGCTCGCGACGCGTTCAACAACGTCGACACGAACTACGGCGGGACGACCGACGTCACCTCGAGCGACGGCGCAGCAGTCCTCCCCGCCTCGTATCACTTCCTGCCGGCCGACAACGGGACGCACACCTTCGGCAGCACGGTGACGTTGAAGACCGCCGGAAGCAAGTCGGTGACGGCGACCGATAGCGTCACGTCGTCGATCTTCGGCAGCACCTCGGTCACGGTTGTCGCCGCCGCCGCGTCGCACTTCACCCTCACGACGACATCCGGCAGTCCACAGGCGGCCGGCTCCGCGTTCTCGGTGACGGTCACAGCGCGCGACCCGTTCGGGAACGTCGACGCGGCGTATGCCGGAACCGCGCAGTTCACGAGCAGCGACGTCCAGGCAACTCTCCCGGGCGACTACACGTTCACCGCAGGCGATAACGGGGTTCGGACATTCGTGGCAGGCGCGACGCTGAAGTCCGCAGGCACGCAGTCCATCACCGCAACGGACTCGGTCACCGGTTCGATCACCGGCACGAGCCCCGCGGTGACGGTCTCGCCCACCGCCGCAGCCCGGTTCGTCGTCACCGGCTTCGGCGCGCAAACGGCGGGTGGATCGCAGAGCATCACCGTCACCGCTCTCGACGCATACGGCAACACCGCGACGAGCTACACGGGCACACACTCGATCACGTTCGGCGGTGCATCGAGCTCGCCGAACGCGGCGACTCCGACCGTCACGAGCACGACTCCCGCAGCAGTTGCATTCGGCACGCCGACGACGCTGAGCTTCTCGAACGGCAGCTCGTCCGCAAGCGGCGGCTCGAACAGCCTCACGCTCAAGAAGGTCGAGACTGCGAACATTGTCGCCACCGACGGCGCCGTCACGACGAGCGGAGCCGACCGCCTGCAGATCGCTGTCGCACCGGGCGGGGCATCGGCAGCGACCACGGTCATCTCAGGCGGCCCCGCAAGCATCGTTGCGGACGGCTCGAGCACGTCGACGATCACCATTCAGGCGCGCGATGCGTATGGCAACGATCTCGTAACGAGCGGCGGTGCCGTCATCCTCGCGACGAGCCGCGGCAGCCTCGGTTCGATCACCGACAACGGCGACGGAACCTATACCGCGACGCTCACCTCGGCGACGCTGGCCGGCATCGCGAGCATCACCGGCACGATCGGCGGCCTCTCGGTCGGCAATCCGACGACGGTCGCGTTCGTCGCCGGGCCGACGAGCGCCGGGCACACGTCGATCAGCGCGTCCCCGGGGTCGCTGATCGCCAACGGGAGCTCGACCGCGACCGTCACCGTCCAGGCGAAAGACGTGAACGACAACAACCTCGCCGTCTCCGGAGGCGCCGTCGCGCTGGCTGTGAGCCATGGCAGCCTCGGGTCGGTCACCGACAACGGCGACGGCACCTACACCGCGACTCTCACTTCGACGACACTCGCCCAGACCGCGAACATCACCGGCACGATCGGCGGCGTCTCGATCGGCAACCCGAGCTCGGTCGCGTTCGTTGCCGGGGCTGCGAGCCCCGCGCACTCGGTGATCTCCGCGAGCCCGACCTCTGGTCTGACCGCCGACGGCGTCGCCGGCTCGACGATCACTGTCCAAGCGCGCGATCTCAACGACAACAACCTCGGCTCGGGCGGAGCGGCGGTTGTGCTCTCGACGGACCGCGGCAGCCTGTCGGCGGTCACCGACAACGGCGACGGCACCTACACCGCCACTCTCACCTCGACGTCGGCGGGAGCGGCCCACGTCACCGGCACGCTCGGCGGAACCGCGATCGGGAATGTGGCCCCGCCCGTGACGTTCGTCCCCGGCGCGGTCTCCGCGAGTCACGCGACCGTCTTTTCGTCGAGCGGGACTGCGAGCACCGACGGCGGGCTCGTGACGGTCACCGTCACCGTCAAGGACGCACAGGACAACCCGATCGCGGGGTCGCTCGTGACGCTCGGCCAGGGTGGCGCCACGTCATCGTCGATCTCGAACCCGCTCGGACTCGTCAGTGACGCGTCCGGCCAGGCCGTCTTCACGGTCAGCGACACGACCGCCGAGTCCGTCGTCTATTCGGCAACGGCCTCGTTCGTCGGGCTCAACCAGACCGCCGGCGTGCTGTTCCAGCCCGGACTCGCGACGCAGCTCGTCTACGGCCAGCAGCCGACGAACGAAACCGCGGGCTCGACACTCGCGCCGCCCTTGACGGTGCGGATCCTCGACGCGCACAACAACCTCACCCCAAGCACTGCGACTGTCGACATCGCGATCAAGAGCGGCACCGGCACGGCGGGAGCGACGCTCGCGGGGACAACGAGTGTCGCCGCAGTCGGAGGCGTCGCGACCTTCAACAACCTGTCGATCGCGAAGTCCGGGACCGGCTACGAGCTCACGGCGACCGCGACGTCACTTGCGAGTGCCGACAGCAGCTCGTTTGATGTCACGGCGGGCGCAGCAAGCGCAGCGCACACGACCATCACTGCGACCCCGTCGAGCCTCAACGCCGACGGAAGCTCAGTTCCCGGGACTGCCACGATCACCGTTCACGCGAAAGATGCGTTCGACAACGACGTTCCGGCCGGCGGCGCCGCCGTCACCCTCACCACCGACCTCGACGGCCCGCTGAGCGCAGTCGCCGACAACGGCGACGGGACGTACACGGCGACCCTCACTCCGACCAACGACCCGGGGACGGCGAACATCACCGGAACGCTCAACGGCACTGCGATCGGCCACCCGACGACGGTGTCGCTCGTGCCGCCCGTCCCCGTCGTCGTGATCGACAGCGGCGTGCCCGCCGCGGCGACGACCGCGAACTCCGCGACGATCGCGTTCCACGGCACGAACGACAACTCGACGACGTTCCAGTGCAGCCTCGTTGCGACCGGATCGCCCGACTCCTTCAGCGCATGCTCGAACCCAGGCCCGCTCAACGGTTCCGCGACCTACAGCGGCCTCGCGGACGGATCGGTCACGTTCAAGGTGCGCGGCGTGAACGGCAACGGCATCGGAGCGCCGGTCATCCGGAGCTGGATCGTCGACACGCAGGGACCGAACGTCACCTTCACCACCGTGCCAGGCGCGTTCACAAGGAACGCCACCGAGCCGCTCGCGGCATCGTCGACCGACCTGACGACCTCCGTCGCCTCGGTGGACTTCCGCTACGCCGCCACTGCAGGCGCCTGCCCGTCGGGCACGCTGATCGCAACCGCGACGACCGCGCCCTACACCGCGACGCCGTCCTGGACGACCCCGGCCGACGGCTCATACGTCCTGTGCGCGATCGCCACCGACTTCGTTGGGAACACCTCGGCTCCGGCCACGTCGGCCGTCGTCGTCGATCAGACCGCACCGACGATCGGCCTCGCCGCATTCGGGACGCCGGTTGGGCCGGACACCTATGTGAAGGGCTCCCCCGCCCTCCACGCCACCGCGTCCGACGCGACGAGCGGCATCGGCGGCGTCGACTTCTCGTTCACCGGCGCGACGAGTGGCGCGATCGACCACCTCGCCGGCGCAGGCACCGCCGGCACAACCGACCCGTACGACACGACCTGGCCGACGGGGTCGCTCGCCGACGGCACCTACACGGTTACCGCCGCCGCCACCGACAAGGCGACAAATGCAAGCTCGCCCGCGAACCGCACGGTCATCGTCGACAACACCGCGCCGACCGCAAGCCTGGATGATCCCGGCGCGTTCGGCCAGGGCACGATCTCCCTCACGGTCACCGCCACGGATGCCGGCTCAGGCGTCGACAACGCAGGCATCGTCATCCAAAGCTCGCCTCAGGGGGCGAACACCTGGACGACGATCGGCTCGCCGGCAACGTGGACTCCGGCCGACGGCTCGTTCGACCTCCGCGCAATCGTTCAGGACAACGTCGGCAACTCGACGACGACGGCGACGCGCACGATTCTCGTCGACAACACGCCCCCATCGCTTAGCGACGACGCCGACAACAGCTGGCATCGCACCGGCGTCACGGTCACGCTAACGGCGACCGACGCGCAGTCGGGCGTTCTGCCCGCAGACGTCCTTCATCAGGTCGACGGCGGTCCGTTCACGGCCGGCACCTCCGTCGTCGTCCCGGCGCCCACCAACGGCTCCAATGACGGCACGCACACGATTACGTGGCGCGCGACGAACCGCGCAGGCGTGCAGTCCGCGGCAGACAAGGTCGCCTCCGTGAAGATCGACGCCACCGTCCCGAACAACGTCACGCTCGACGCTCCCGCGCCCGGCGCCCAGCTCCGCGGCACGATCGCCGGCGCGGGCCTCACCGCGACGACGCAGGATGCGACCTCCGGCATCGCGTCGGCCGCGTTCAGGATCGCCCCCGCCGGAACGATCGGCGCCAACCCGTGCGACTCGTTCGGCAGCGTCGTCTCGGCACCGCTCGATACGAGGACCTTCGCGGACGGCCACTACGACATCTGGGTCGCTGCGACCGACAACGCCGGGAACGGCGCCTGCTCAGCCGTGCCGCACGACGTCACGTTCGACAACACGGCCCCGGTCACGACCGACGACGCACCGGCAGGCGCGCAGAATCACGACGTCACCGTCAACTTCTCCGCCACCGACAACCTCACCGGCATCGCCCTGACGGACTACAGCCTCGACAACGGCTCGACGTGGTTCCCGGGCACGAGCGTCACGATCCTCACCTCGAGCGGCGATGGGACGAAGACGATCCTCTACCGCTCGACCGACGACGCCGGCAACGTCGAGACGCAGCGCTCGACGCAGGTCACGATCGACACCACGGCGCCTGCAGGCAACCCCAACGATCCGGGGAGCGTCCTCAGCGGCACTGTGCACCTCACTGCGTCGCCGACCGCTACTGACGTTGCATCGGTCGAGTTCCTCTACCGCCTCGTCGGCAGCCTTGGCCCCTACACCTCGATCGGCGTCGACACGACCGCTCCCTACGACGTGACCTGGGTGACGAGCGGCGTCGCCGACGGCAACTACGACGTGGAAGAGGTCATCACCGACACGGTCGGTAACTCGAACACCGTCGCCCTGTCGGCGAAGGTCGTCGACAACACGGCACCGGACAGCGGCTCGGTGACGGCGCCGGCCGCGGGCTCCGACCTCGGCGGCACGATCGCGTTCACGGCCCTGGCACACGACGTCACGTCGGGCGTCGCCTCCGTTGCCTTCCAGGTCAAAGCCGTCGGCGCCCCCGGCTTCGTCACTGTCGACACAGCGACGACCGGGCCTCTCTATGGCGGCTCGTGGAATTCCATCGGCTCGCTCGACGGCCCGACGCAGGTGCGCGTCGCCGTCACGGATGTCGCCGGCAACGGCCCGTTCTACTCGGCGCCCGTCACGTTCACCGCCGACAACACCGCCCCGTCGGTCTCGATCGCGGCCCCGGCCGACGTCGCGGGCTCGGTCAACCTCGGCGCGTCGGGCTCGGCGGACATCGCAGGCGTCGCTTTCGCCTATAGCCCGCACGGCGCGAACACGTGGACACCGATCGCGACCGACACCACTGCACCGTTCGGCGTCTCGTGGTCGACGACCTTGCTCGCCGACGGACTGTACGACGTTCGCGCAACCGCGACGGACGGGGGCGGCAACACGAGCACGGACTTCGTCACCGTCCGCGTCGACAACACGCTTCCCGGCGGCAACCTCACCGCTCCCGCGGCCGCGGACACCGTCGGCGGCCGCAGCGTCGCGCTGACCACGGCGGGTGTTGGAGACCCGGGCGGTTCCGGCATCGCGAGCGTCGTCTTCCAGTACCGCGCCGGCTCGAGCGGGCCGTTCACGCCCATCGTGACCCTCTCCGCGGCACCGTTTGCGAGTACCTGGGACGTGACCGGGCTGCCGTCAGGCGCCTACGAGATCGCGGCGATCATCACCGACAACGCGGGCAATCAGCAGCCGACGTCGATCCACTCGATCACCATCGACTCGACTCCGCCGACGCTGTCGTCCTTCGTCGTCGCCCCGACGATCAGCGGGAGCGTGCCTCTGACGGTCTCGACGAGCCCGGACACCACCTCGGTGATCTACGAGATCCGGCCGTCGGGAGGTGGTGCCTGGACGCTGATCGCATCCTCGAGCACAGGCCCCGGCTTCGGCGTTGCGCTCGACACGAGCATCTTCGGGAACGGCAGCTACGACCTTCGGGCGACCGCAGCCGACCAGTTCGGCAACACGACCGGCTCGACGGTCACGAACATCGCCGTCGCCAACTCCGGTCCTGGTGGCGGCTCGGCGACGGGCGGAGCGCCCCTCGGTTCGCCGGCCGCACCCAGTGGTGGCACCCCGCCGGTCATCGCCCGGTCGACGTTCGTCTTCCGCGCCGCGAATGCGCCGCGTCTACGCGGTACCGGCCCGAGCCTGGTCGCACGCATTCTCATCACGAGCTCCGCGCGCGTCGACATCACACTCGACGAGAAGCCCTACCATCGCATCCAGCGCTGGCACTTCTTCCACCTCGCTCCGGGCGCCGACATCCTGCACCTGCCGCTCGCGCAGGGCATGCATCCGGGTGTGTATCGGCTGTACTGGAAGGCGACCGCGGACTCGGATCACACGGTGCAGCGCCACGTGACCCCGCTCGCGATCGCGGGTCGGCACGCGAAGACACACTCGGCGACGATCCCGCAGATCGTCGTCGTCCAGGGCGTGCGCTCGACACAGGCGATCGCGAAGACGGCGGCTGCAAACAGCCGACAGCTTTCATCGGAACAGGCCTTCGACTACGCGACCTACCACGACATCTCGGTCGTCGTCGTGAACCTCGACGGGTCGGGCCTTCCGTTTGCGCGGGAGTTCCGGATGATCTTCCCGGAGACCGCGATGATCGCCATCTCGAAGAACGCGACCTCGCGCGCCGCGGCAACTCGCTTCGGGGCGATCGCAGCCCGAAACGACGCGACCTCAGCGCAGATCGCGTCGCTGATCGCACGCGCGTTGAACCGTTAGCGCTCGCCGCCCGGTTTCCAGAGGGGCTCGGTGCCGCCCGCATTCGCAGCCCGAGCAAGGATGAACAGCAGGTCGCTGAGCCGGTTCAAGTAGACGATCGCGAGCGGGTTCACCAGGCGCTGGTCGTTCGCGGCGAGCACTTCGCGCTCGGCGCGCCGGCACTGCGACCGCGCGATGTGCAGCCGCGCTGCCGCCTCTGATCCGCCCGGCAGGATGAAGCTGCGCAATGGTGGCAGCGGCGCATTCGCGCTGTCGCAGTCTCCTTCCAGGCGGTCGATCGCGGCCTGATCGATGCGCAGCTTCTCGTCGCGCAGGTCAAAGGGAACGGAGAGATCCGCGCCGAGGTCGAAGAGCTCGTTCTGGATGCGCTCGAGGACGGGATCGGAGGCGGCGATGCGTGCCCAGCCGAGAACCGAGTTCAGTTCGTCGACGGCGCCGAACGCCCGCACGAGCGGATCGAGCTTCGAGACGCGCGACAGGTCGCCGAGTGAGGTGGATCCATCATCCCCGCCCCGGGTGTAGATCTTCGTCAGCCGAACGGGCTCGTCACGCTTCCGAGCGCTCACCGCGCGCCTTTCGTGCGTGTGGCTGACACCGGACATGTCCGCGCGAAACTCCGACCGCTCCGGGCCTCACCTGTCGCCGTCACGCTTTTGTCACGCTTCCTCGCGTGTTTCGTGCGCGTGGCTGACACCGGCCGTGTCCGCCGGGGACCTTTCGTGAAGGATCGAGCGGGCGATCACGAGGCGCTGGATCTCGCTCGTTCCCTCGTAGATCTCCGTCACCTTCGCGTCGCGGTAGTACCGCTCGACCGGGAACTCCTTCGTGTAGCCGTAGCCGCCGAGCACTTGGATCGCCTCGGCGGTCTGCCGGCGCGCCATCTCCGAGGCGAAGAGCTTGGCTTTCGCGCCCGCCTCCGTGTGTGGGCGCCCCGCGTCCTTCAGCCACGCGGCGCGGTAGGTGAGGAGGCGCGCCGCGTCGATCTCCATCGACATGTTCGCAAGCTTGTGCTGAATCGCCTGAAACTCGCTGATCGGATGGCCGAACGCCATGCGCTCCTTCGAATACGCGAGCGCGACGTCGTAGGCCGCCTGTGCGATCCCGACCGCTTGCGCGGCGATCCCGATGCGGCCGCCGTCGAGTGTCGCCATCGCGATCCGAAACCCATGGCCCTCATCACCGATCAACCGGTCGGCGTCCACCACGGCGTCGAACGCGATGTCGTTCGTGACCGACGAGTTGAGTCCCAACTTCTCCTCGGTGCGCGTCACGTCGACGTCGGCCGTATCGACGATGAACGCCGTCACGCCACGCGCACTGTTCGACGCGGCGTCGGTGCGCGCGAAGAGCAGAATCGTCCCGCCGAACGATGCGTTCGTGATCCACTGCTTTGCTCCCGTCACCCGCCAGCCGCCGTCGACGCGCTCCGCGCGCGACATGAGCGCACCTGCGTCCGACCCCGAGCCAGCCTCGGTGAGGGCGAAGCAACCGATTCCTTCGCCCCGCGCGAGCGCAGGAACGAAGCGCGCGATCTGCTGCTCGCTGCCGAACTGGAGGATCGGCAGCGTGCACGCCGAGGTGTGCACCGCAACCGTGACGCCCACACCGGCGTCTCCACGCGACAGCTCTTCGAGCACGAGGATGTAGGAGAAGAAGTCGGCGCCGGCACCGCCTTGGGCTTCGGGAACACACACACCGAGCAGTCCGAGCTCACCCATCCGCTGCAACAGCTCCCGCGGAAATGCGTGGTTTCGATCCCATTCGGCCGCGTTCGGCTCGATCTCCGCAGCCGCGAACTCACGCGCGAGCGTCTGGATCTCACGCTGCTCTGGGCTCAGCTCGAAGTCCACGGCGGGCAGACTATCCGGCATGACGAGGACACTGACCCTGCTCGCTGCAGTTCTCGTCCTTGCCGCGTGTGGCGGCCACAAGCCCGCTTCGGCGGAACAGGTCGCGCGCAGTTGGAGCGCGGCCCTCGACCGAAACGACAACGAAGCCGCCGCACGACTCTTCGTCGACCACGCGCGCATCGTTCAGAACGGCGAGCTGACTTTCACCGATCACGCGGACGCCGTCGGTTGGAACGCGGCGTTGCCGTGCGGCGGCAAGATCACGTCGGTGACGCGGCAGAGCGCGACGGATGTCCTCGTCGTCTTCACGCTGACGGGCCGCCCGGGGCACTCCTGCGACGCACCGGGCCAGCAGGCCGCGGCGCTGTTCCGCGTCCGCGACGGCAAGATCGTGCTGTGGCACCAGACGGACGTGCCGCCCTCGGCCGCGAACGGTCAGACGGTTTAGGGAGCCGAGATCTTCGGCTCGGGCTCGAGCTTGTAGCCCACACCGAAGCGCGTCTGGATGAACGAATGCACGGACGCGGGACGATCGATCTTCTGCCGCAGCCGGCGCACGAAGACATCGACCGTGCGATCGCGATGCGTCTCGCGCCGACCCCACACCTTCTGGAGCAGCTCGTCGCGCGTCACCACGCGCCCACGGTCGAGCGCGAGCGTGTACAGCAGCTTGAACTCCGTCGGGGTCAGCTCGGCGCTCTTGCCGTCGATGAACGCCTGCACCTCGCGCGGGTCGATGCGCAGCTCTTCGATCTCGATCGCGTCGCCGCGCTTCCCCTCGGCCGGCCGAACACCACGCCGCGCCGCAGCACCCACACGCGCCACGAGCTCGCGCATCGAGAACGGCTTCACAAGGTAGTCGTCGGCACCGATCTCGAGCGCGTGCACGCGGTCGTGCTCGGTACCGCGCGCCGAGACGACGACGATCGGCGTTCCGATTCCTTCCGCGCGCGCGGTCTCGATCAGCTTCCACCCGTCGAGCTCCGGCAGCATCAAGTCAAGAACGCACACGTCAGGGTTCTCGAAGCGCAGTCGAGCGAGACCGAGCTCGCCTCGACCCACCACGAGCGGGTCGAACCCACCCGCCGAGAGATGACGAGCCATCGCATCTGCGATCACGTTGTCGTCCTCGATGATCAGCACCTTGGCCACTGGTCCCTAGGATAGACCCGAGCCCGGGTCACTCCGGGTTGCGGACTAGTGACGATCTGGTGACCGACGACCCGACCTACGACAAGCTGCGCACCGGCTTCACCGCCGCGGTCTCCCACGAGCTGCGGACGCCTCTTGCCCGCATCCTCGCGCTCCTCGACAACGCATCTCTTCCGGGCGCCGACACCGATGTGCTGATTGAGCAGGCGCGCAACGAGGTCGAGAGCGCCGGCGACCTGATCGACGAGATCTTGTTCCTCTCCGAGCTCGAAAGCGGCCACGAGGTCGTCGCGTTGTCGGCCACCGACGCACGGCCGATCCTCGAAGACGTGATCGGCGCGCTCGCCGCCTCATCTGCCCGTGCCGGCGTCTCGTTGAGCGTGGAAGGGGTGGGACTGCTTCCGCTTCGCCCGCGAATGGTGCGCATCCTCGCCGAGAACCTGGCGGAGAACGCAATCCGGTACGCCGGCCACGGATCGGCGTTCGTGTTCGAGCTCGACGACGGCTCGCTTGTCGCCCGCGACAACGGCATCGGCGTGAATGCGCACGATCTCGCGCGGCTGTTCGAGCGGTTCTACCGCTCCGATGCGGCACGGAGCACGCGCGGCACCGGCCTTGGGCTCGCGATCGTGAAGCACATGGTCGCAGCCGCCGGCGGAACCGTCGAGGCCCGCTCCGAGCGCGGAGCAGGCCTCGAGATTCGCTGCGCCTTCGAACGAAGCTAGGAGCTGATGGTCTTCAGCGTCTTCTCGGACGCGACGAGCACCTGCTTCGGGAGCGGCGCGAACAGGAGCTTCGCCGTGTATTGCGTTTTCTGCCCCTGGGTGAGTGCCCAGAAAATGAGCTTGCGAAGCTCTGCCGCGTGCGAGCTTTTCTGCGACACGATCACGTAGGTGTAGGTCGCGATCGGGTAGGCAAGTGCCGCGGACGGAGGCGGGTTGACGATGTGCAACTCGTTGGACGCCGGCACCTTCGGGAACGCTTCGGCGGCGGCGGCGATGCGCCGCAGGCTCGGGTAGAGGAACTTCCCGGCCGCGTTGCGAATCGCTGCGAAGTGGATGTGGTTCTTCAACGCGTACGCGACGTCGACATAGGTGATCGAGCCGTCAGTGCGCGAGACGACACCGGTGACCCCCGATGACCCCTTCGCACCGATGCCCGCCGGGAACTGCACCGAGGTCGAATTCCCGACCTTCGACTTCCAGTCGGGTGAGACCGCCGAGAGGAAGTCAGTGAAGTTGTACGTCGTGCCCGATCCGTCCGACCGGTACACGGGCGTGATTTTCAGGTTGGGCAAGTTCGCGCCGGGATTGAGCGCAGCAATCGCCGCGTCGTTCCAGTTGGTGATCCTTCCGAGGAAGATCGAGGCGAGCGCCTTGCCGTTCAGACGCAGGTGCACCGGCGCGCCGGAAACGTTGTAGGCGATCGATGTCGCCGAGAGCGCCCACGGGATTTGCACGCAACCCTTGCACGCCGCCTTTTGGTCGGCACTCAGCGGCGCATCCGATGCGCCGAAGTCGACCTGACCGTTCGTGATGGCGGCGATGCCGGCTCCCGAGCCGACCGGACTGTATTGAACGGTGTACCCGAACGCCGAGCCGAGAGCCGGCGTCCAGGTGGAGACGAGTGGCGCGACAAACGTGCTGCCGGCGCCGGTGATGGTGGTGTCCTTGCTGGTGGCGGTCGCGGCGGTCGCCGCGACGAGGGCGACCGTGACGGTCGCGAGCGTGATCGTGAGTCTCGTTGTCATGACCGGAGCGTGCCGTGTGCAGAGGGCTTCGTGGGCTGACGCCGTGTTACCGGCGGGTGACGGTCCGGTGAACAGCAATCGCGCGCGTCAGCGCGTTGCGCCGAGCTTGCGACGCGACCGTTCCAAGAGAAACCGGGCTGTGAGACTTGTCACGAGGATGAAGGCGATCAGGACGAACGCGAGCGCCCACGCCTGCTGGTGGAGCGAGGTATCCGGCGCCTCGGAGTACGTGAAGATCGTAAAGGGAATCGAGTTGACCGAATGCGTCGGATTCCAGTCGGTCACTTGCCCTGCGAGCACGCAGGTGAAGAGCAGCGGTGCCGTTTCCCCGGCCGCGCGCGCGATTGCGAGCGTCGTTCCCGTGAGGATCCCGCCGAGGGCGGTTGGCAGCACGACGCCGAACACCGTGCGCCACTTGGAGACACCGAGCGCATAGCTCGCCTCTCGCAACTCGTTCGGCACGAGCGTCAGCACCTCCATTGTCGCGCGCGCGACGAGCGGCAGCATGATCACGGCGAGCGCAAAGCCTCCTGCGAAGGCGCTCTGATGATGCCCCCACCCCACGACCGGCAGCTTCACCTGCACGCAGAGCGCAAACACGAAGATTCCGATCACGATCGACGGGAAGCCGTTGAGCACGTCGAGCCAGAGCCGGATCTGCTCAGCGATCCGCCGCGAAGCGAACTCGCTGACGAAGATCGCGGTCAGCACACCGAACGGGAGCGCGAGCGCGGTCGCGATGAGCACGAGGAGCAAGCTCCCGGCGAGCGCTGGAGCCACGCCACCCCCGGTCTGGCCGAAGAGCGCCGGCCCCTTGGTAAAGAAGTCCCAGTTCAACGCATGGACGCCGCGGGAGAACACCGACCAGACGAGAATCGCGAGCGCGAGAATCGCGATTCCTGCCGCAGCGGTCGCTGCGACCTCAGCGAGCCGATTGGCGATCAGCCGCCGACGGCCGCGCCCCGTCGCCCTCAGCGAGATCGGCGCGTCCATCACCCGCGCCCTCCGCGGCCGAACTCGAACCGCTTGACCACGCGCTGTGCGCTGAAGTTTGCGATGAAGGTGATCACGAGCAGGATCAGGGCGAGGTAGATCAGCGACGAGACGGCGAGATTCGAGGGTGCGCCCTGGTACTGGTTCGCAACGCGGCTCGCGAGCGTGTCGCCCGGCGCGAACAGCGACAGCTTCAGCGGGATGAAATTGCCGATCACCTGCGTCACGGCGATCGCCTCACCGAGAGCCCGGCCGAGACCGAGGATGACCGCGGCAACCACGCCGCCACGAACCGACGGGACGACGACCGTCTTGACCATCTCCCATCGTGTCGCGCCGAGTCCGATCGATGCCTCCTCGAGCTCCGTCGGCACGCCGAGGAAAAGCTCGCGGCAGATCGAGGACGTGATCGGGATCGTCATGATCGTCAACACGATGATCGCGGTGAAGACCGTCGACTCGACCTTGTCCTGGCCCTGCGCGAAGATCGGGATCCATCCGAGCGTGCGCCCCAGGATCGGCTGGACATGCTGCGCGTCGAACGGCGCGAGCACGTAGATCCCCCACAGCCCGACAACGACGCTCGGCACCGCTGCGAGCATCTCGATAAGCGTCCCAACGGGTCCGCGCAGCCGGCGCGGCGCGAGCTCGCTGAGAAAGAGCCCGATCGCGATCGAGAGCGGCGCGGCGATCAGCATCGCTCCGAACGACGTCACGACCGTGCCGATGATCAGGTCGCGTGCACCGAATCGGTTGGTGACCGGGTTCCAGTCGTTGTGCCAGACGAAGCCGAGATGGAAGACCCTGATTGCAGGCCATGCGCCGTCCGCGACGCGCCAGGCGATCGCGGCGACGATGAGCACGCCGACGAGCGACGCAGCGCCGGTAAGTCCATAGAGCAGTCGGTCGCCCATACGGTCGGAGGCGCGCCGGGTCCGTGCGAGACCTGCCGGTGCCGTCGTCGCGTCCACGCCGCCAGCATTCCAGCGGCAGACACGGGTTGGGGAGTGCGTCACCATTCCGTCACACGACGTTCACCGGTCCGGCACCCAGGTGGCGGCGAGGCCCGGCGACACTCGGGTGGTGACGACGACCGCGCTTCACGTGAATGCCCCTGCGCCGCCGCCGACGAGCGACGGCGTGGTCTTCGAAATCGAAGATCTCACCGTCGCGTACGGGACTTCGGTCGCGATCAAAGGCGTCTCACTCGACATCCACCGGCACGCCATCACGGCCATCATCGGGCCGTCCGGTTGCGGGAAGTCGACGTTCCTACGCTGCCTGAACCGCATGAACGACCTCGTGCCCAGCGTTCGGGTCGACGGCAAGGTCCTGTTCCACGGCATCGATCTCTACGGCGCCGACGTCGACCCGATCGAGGTACGCCGCCGTATCGGCATGGTCTTCCAGCGCCCGAATCCGTTCCCCAAGTCGATCTACGACAACGTGGCGTACGGACTGCGGATCCTCGGGAAGAAGGACAACCTGGACGATCGCATCGAGCAGGCGCTTCGTCGCGCAGCGCTCTGGGACGAGGTCAAGGACCGTTTGAAGCGCTCAGCACTTGGACTGTCCGGCGGTCAGCAACAGCGTCTCTGCATCGCACGGGCGATTGCGGTCGAGCCGGAAGTGATCCTGCTTGACGAGCCGGCCTCGGCGCTCGATCCGATTGCAACCTCGGCGATCGAGGATCTGATGCACGAGTTGAAGCGCGACTACACACTTGTGATCGTGACCCACAACATGCAGCAGGCCGCACGAGTCGCCGAGCTGACAGCGTTCTTCTCGCTGGAGGACGGCACCGGCGCGCTGATCGAGTACGACGCGACAGAGAAGATCTTCACGCAGCCGTCCGACGAGCGGACCGAGGGTTACGTGACGGGGCGGTTCGGATGAGGCTCTCGTTCACCGAGGAACTCGCGCAGCTCGAATCGTCTCTCCAGGAAGAAGGAACGCTCGTGCTCCGGGCGCTTCGCTCATCGTTGAACGCGCTTGCGCGCGGTGACCAGGAGCTCGCCGACGAGGTGATCAGCTTCGACGACGAAGTCGATCGCCGCTACATCGCGATCGAGGAAGGCGTCCAGTCGCTCCTTGCCCGGCAGACACCAGTCGCCGCCGACCTCCGTCTCGTCCTGGCAGTGCTACGCATCAACTTGCACCTCGAACGGATGGCCGACTACTGCGTCACCGTCGCGAAGTTGACGAAACTGATGGGGGACCTCAACGTGCAAGGAGATGCAATCGGCCGCTCGATCGAGGACATGGGCCGCCGTGCGGAGCAGATGATCAGAGTCGCCCTTGACGCGTTCGCGTCGCGCGATGCTGCGATGGCAGAGACGCTCGTCGACCTCGACGAGCTGATCGACCGAGCGAACCGCCACGCGATCGAGGATGTCCTTTCACTCGGCGACTCACCCGAGGAGCGCGAATACGGACTTCGGATGCTCGTCGTGTCACGTTGCGTCGAGCGGATCGGCGACCATGCGGTCGACATCGGCGAGCAGGTCGCCTATCTCGTCACAGGCGAGTTCCGCGAGTTCAGCGACGCCTCACACCCGGCGGTGTAGGCCGTCCGTCAGGCGTTCTTGACGAGAATATTGCCGACGCGGTGCGCAGCGGTCTCGCATGCGTCGATTGCTTCCTCGAGCGCCTCGTAGATGTCTTTCCACCGAATCACGATTATCGGATCGATGCGTTCGTCCTTGAACAGGCTGGCACGAGCTGCCCGCGCCACCTCGTCGCCGCGGTCCTCGATCCCTTTGATGGCGATCACCCGCTGCTCGGCGGTCTTCCCCCTCAGGTCGCCGAGCAATTCTGCGAGCTCCTCGGTCGCCTCGACGAGCAGCCCGGAGAGCTCGAGCGACTGGCGCGTCGGCGCCTCGACGCCGTAGAGCCCGAGCAGCTCCGCGGCGTTCTCGCCCGCGTCGGCGACGTCGTCGACCGCGAATGCGAGGGCGACGATGTCCTCGCGGTCATAGGGCGTCACGAACATGCTGTTCGTCATCGAGAGCAGCTCCGAGATGACGCGATCGGCTTCGTGTTCGAGCTCCTTCACGACGTCCTGTGTTGGGCCGGTCGGCCATTCACGAAAACGGGCGTCGACGGCACGACTGACAGCCAGCACTGCTTGTCCCGCCTCCTCGAGCGACACGAACACCTCGCCCGAACGCGCACCGAGTCCGAGTCTCATCCGAAGAGCACCTTGATCGGGAACCACATCAGCGCTGCGACTGCCGCGGACGCCGGGATGGTAAGGATCCAAGCGAAGACGATGTTGCCCGCGATGCCCCAACGGACGGCCGACAGACGTTTTGTCGCTCCGGAACCCATGACCGCACCGGATACGACGTGAGTGGTCGAGAGCGGATAGCCGTACTTCGTCGACGCGTAGATGACCGCGCCGGCAGTCGCCTGCGCCGCAAAGCCCGCGGGCGGGTCCATCTGAAACACGCGTTGACCGAGCGTCCGCATGATCCGCCAGCCGCCGGCATAGGTTCCGGCGCCGATCGCGACCCCGGCGGCGAGCTTCACCCACGTTGGCACGTAAAAGCTCGTGATCGACCCGTGCGCGTACAGCGCGAGTGCGATCACCCCCATCGTCTTCTGCGCGTCGTTGGCGCCGTGCGTGAACGCGACCCACGTCCCGCTGACGAGCTGGCCGAGCCGGAACGATCGATTCGCGACTCCCGGAGTCAGCCACTTGAACACCCAGTAGATCGTGATCAGCACCAGGAATGCGCCGATAAACGCGACAGTCGGGGACCAGATCGCCGGTAGAGCGACCTTGTGGGCGAGGCCGTGCCACTGGACACCTTTCTCTCCAGATTGGACGAGCGCGGCGCCCACCAGCCCACCGACAAGAGCATGGGACGACGAGGACGGCAGTCCCTGCCACCACGTCAGCAGGTTCCAGACGATCGCGCCGCTGACCGCCGCAAGGACCGTCCGCGGGTTCGCAAGGCCGGTGTCGATGATCCCCTTACCGATCGTCGTCGCGACCGCAGTCGTCACGAACGCTCCGCCGAGGTTCGCGAGCGCCGCGATCAGAACGGCGAGACGCGGCGACAGCGCGCGTGTCGACACCGAGGTTGCGACGGCATTCGCAGTGTCGTGGAAGCCGTTCGTGAAATCGAACAGCAACGCGAAGACGATCGTGACGACAAGAAGCGTCACGGCTACCGATTCTTGACGAGAATCGCCTCGAGCACGTCCGCGGCGTTCTCGCAGGCGTCAACGGCCTCTTCGAGCTGCTCGTGGATGTCTTTCCAGCGAATGATCGTCAACGGGTCGGCGCCCGACCGGAAGAGGTCGGCGATCGCTTCGCGCGAAAGGTGGTCGCCCTCGTCCTCGAGCTCCCGGAGCGCGACGAGTTGCCGCTTGGAGTCCTTGAACCCCTCGAGCAACTCCACCGCCTCGTGCAGGCGCGAGGCGGCGCGGTAGATCACTTCGGCCTGCTGCCGCGCCTTGTCGGGGACGTCGCGAACCTCGTACGCGTCGATGTTGTCAGCGGCCTCGTCGATGTGATCACAGACATCGTCGATCACCGATGCGAGCCGATACATGTCGTCACGGTCGAACGGCGTGACGAACGTACGGTTGAGGAGGTTGATCACCTCGTGCGTCAGCCGGTCGCCCTCGTGCTCGAGCTCGCGGATGTCGCGCAGCTTCTCCCGATTGTCGGGCCACTCTGCGAGCAGCTCGACGAGCGCACGAGCGATCTCGCGCGCGTTCGCCGAGGCCTGCGTGAACAGGCTGAAGAACTCGCGCTTCTGCGGTGTCAGACGAAGAGCCACGGCGACCTCATCCGTCGGAGGCGCGTCGGCGCAAGACGACAGCGAGAATCGGGTCGGTGACGCGCTCGACGAGAGCGACGAGGCGCCCGATGACCGGCCGTCCGAGCCGGACGACGATCACACCCGCTGACGCGCCGATGACTGCCCCCGTGAGCACGTCGCCTGGGTAGTGCTCGCCGATGATCACGCGTCCGATCGCGATCAGGACGGCCAGCACGAAGAAGAGAGCACCCGCGACCGGGTCGAGGAGGAGCACCGCCGTCGCGATCGCCACGGCAGCCGTCGTGTGGTCACTCGGGAACGACGCATCGGTCTTGTGCGGCCCCCAGACGTGGGCCGAAGGGTGGGTGATGAACGGCCGATCTCGATGCCAGGAAGTCGAGATGATCTTGTTGACGAGCAGGCCGAGCGCCGCGGCGCCGAGCGCCGACGTCGCTGCGAACTTCCACTTTCGATCGCCCCCGGGACGTGCGAGGAGCCAGAGCGCGCCGGCAGCGACCCCGATCAGGACGGTGCCGTACGTCTCGATGTGCGCGAAGAGGCGGCCGAGCCAGGCGTGGTGCTCGACGAATCGGTTGACTGCGTGGTAGAGGCGCCAATCCATGCGGGGCACCTTAGATGGTCTAGCGCGGGTCGTACTCGTAGAAGCCGCGACCGGACTTTCGCCCAAATCGACCGGCCTGCACATATTGCCGCAGGAGCGGGCACGGCGCGTACTTCGGATTGCCGAGCCCCGTGTGCAGCACCTCCATGATCGCGACGCACGTGTCGAGACCGATCAGGTCGGCGAGTGCGAGCGGCCCCATCGGATGCGCGAAGCCGAGCTTCGCGATCGTGTCGATCGCCTCGGCCTCGGCGACTCCTTCCATCAGCGCATAGGCGGCCTCGTTGATGAACGGCATCAGGATGCGGTTCGAGACAAAGCCGGGAAAGTCATTCGCCTCGGCCGGCTCCTTGCCGAGATCTCGAGCGAGTTGCACGATTGCGTCGGCGGTCTTGTCGGAGGTCTGGACCGCGCGGATCACCTCAACAAGCTTCAGCATCGGCACCGGATTGAAGAAGTGCATGCCGATGACGCGGTCCGGACGCGCTGTGACCGCGGCCAGCGACGTGATCGGGATCGAGCTCGTGTTCGACGCGAGGATCGCGTCGGCCGGCAGTACCGCATCGGCGCGGCGAAAAATGTCCTCTTTCGCGCCCTGATCCTCCGTGATTGCTTCGATCAGCAGATCGGCGGGGACAAGCTCATCGGCGGCGGAGACCCGGGCGAGCGTCTCACCGGGATCGGCGCCGCCTTTGTCAGCGAGCCGCGTGAGGCTTCTCTCCATCGCCGCAAGACCACGCTCGACGGCACCGGGGAACGGGTCGTACAGGAGGACGCGACGGCCTGATCCGGCGACGACCTGGGCGATCCCGCCGCCCATCTGACCGGCACCAACGATGAGTACGTGTTCGAACGTCACGGCGGCGGTGAGCCTACCCTTCGAGCCGTGAACGTCAGACAAGCAACCGGCAAGGACGCGGCGGGGATTGCACTGGCTCAGGAGCGGGCTTGGCAGACCGCCTATCGCCACGTGTTCCCCGTCGAGGACCTCGAGCGCGGCGGCTTCATTCGCGCCGGGCTCTGGCGGGAGCGGCTCGAGCACCCACCTCCCGGCTGGACGACCATGGTCGCGGAGGAGGGCAGCGACGTGATCGGGTTCGTCTCCATCGGGCCGAGCCGCGACGAGCGGGGCGTCGGCGAGCTGTATGCGATCTACGTCCACCCCGACTGGTGGGGAACCGGTGCGGGCCGCGCACTCATCGCCCGCGGCGAGCAGGAGCTGGGCGCCGCGTACGCGGAGGCGACGCTTTGGGTCCTGGACGACAACCCGCGGGCGCGGGCTTTTTACGAGGCCGGCGGCTGGTCGGGTGACGGCGCAACGAAGTCGGACGAACGCTGGGGTGTGCGAGCGCCCGAGGTTCGCTACCGAAAGGTCTTTGCGTGATCGTCCGCGCGGCGACGCGGACTGACATCCCCGATCTCGCGTGGGTTCACACCGCCTGCACTTCGGAGGAGCACCGACCGAAATCGCCCACTACCGCAAGCACTTCGACAAGTAACAGACTGTTACAAGCGTTACCGTCGGCTCTCTCCCGCTAGGTGTCCGGCAAGTAACAGACTGTTACAAGCGTTCGAGGAGGGCGCAGTCGGCCTCGTGTGTGAGAAGCGTGCGAGCCTCGGGCACCGCGACCCAGCGGACCTCGTCCACCTCGGTGTCGGGCGCGGGCTCACCGGCGCAGCTCATCCGGTAGTAGCGCACCTCCTTGGCTCCTTCGGGCACGTCGTAGAACGACGAGCCGATGTGCTCGCCAAGCTCGCAGCGGAGGCCGGTCTCTTCCTCTACTTCGCGGATCGCCGCTTCCTCCCACGACTCGTCCGACTCGAGCTTCCCCTTCGGGAACGACCAGTCGTCGTGACCGGGCCGGTGCACGAGGAGAACGCGACCGTCGCGCACGACCACCCCGCCGGCTGCTCGAATCAGTGACGCGCTACACCTCGATGAGGAGTGCGTCACCCTGGCCGCCGCCGCTGCAGATCGCGGCGAGGCCGAGACCACCGCCCGAGCGGCGCAGCTCGTGCACCATCGTGGCGACGATGCGACCGCCGGAGGCGCCGACGGGGTGGCCGAGCGCCACGGCGCCGCCGTTCACGTTCACCTGCGACTCGTCCGCGCCGAGGAGCTTCGTCGAGTGCGACGCGACCGACGAGAACGCCTCGTTGATCTCGATCCGGCTGACGTCGGCGATCGTCTTCCCCGCCCGCTCGAGTGCCATCACGCCCGCGTTGGCGGGGGTCCTCGCGAGGTAGGCGAAGTCGTCCGCCACGTAGCCCTGCGCGAGGATCGTCGCAAGGGGCTCGAGCCCGCGCTTCGCGGCCCACTCCTCGGAGCAGACGATCACGCAGCTCGCTCCGTCGTTCACGCCGGGCGCGTTCCCGGCGGTCGTCGAGCCGTCGGGATCGAACACCGGCTTCAACGCCGCGAGCTTCTCGACGGTTGTGTCGGGCCGGATGCCCTCGTCCACGGCCACGTCACCGACCGGGACGATCTCGTCGGCGAACCGCCCCGCGTCCTGCGCCGCCGCCGCGCGCTCCTGCGAGCGAGCAGCCCATGCATCCTGCAGCTCGCGGCTGATCCCGAGCTCGCGCGCGACGTGCGAGTTCTGAAGCACCATGTGCAGGCCGTCGAAGGTCGAGGTCAGGCCGTCGAAGATCATCGAGTCGATCAGCTCCCCGTTTCCGAGCCGGTACCCGAACCGCGCCTTTTTCAAGAGGTACGGCGCATTCGACATCGACTCCATCCCGCCGGTGACGACGAGGTCGATATCACCTGCGCGGATCATCGAGTCGGCGATCTCGATCGCGCGAATCGACGACGCGCAGACCTTGTTGATCGTGTCGGCAGGTGTCTCCTTGGGAAGGCCGGCGCCGATCGCAGCCTGGCGCGCCGGCGCCTGCCCCGCTCCCGCCTGCAAGACCTGACCCATGATCACGTACTGGGGCTCGCTCGCCTCGACGCCAATCCGCTCGAGCGCCGCCCTGATCACGTGTGCGCCTAGGTCGGTCGCCGACTGGGACGCAAGCCCGCCGCCGAGCTTCCCGAACGGCGTGCGCACCGCGCTAATGATGACGCTGCGACCGGCCATCAGCGGAGGAACGACTGATCGGGAGAAAGACGGGTCGCGAACGCGACGATCAGCGAGACGATCGCCTCGACGTCCGCGAGGTCGCAGATCTCGTTCGGGCTGTGCAGATACCGCGTCGGGATCGAGAGGAGCCCTGTCGGGACACCCGCACGCGTGAGGTGGATCTCGTCGGCGTCGGTCGAGGTCGTCCGCGCGTACACCTCGTAGGCATGAGCGATTCCCTCCGCCTCCGCCGCGTCGCCGAGAAGGTCGGCAACGAGCCTGTTCATCGTCGGGCCGCGCGCGATCATCGCGCCGTTGCCGAGCTCGATCCGTCCGGCACGGCGAGCGTCGCCGCCCGGATAGTCGGTCGCGGGCGTCACGTCGATCGCGATCGCAACCTGCGGGTCGAGCCCGTACGCCGCGGTGCGCGCGCCATAGAGACCGACCTCTTCCTGGACCGCGGCAACGGCGACCACGTCGACCTTCGCCTTGCCCGACTCCGCGATTCTTCGCGCCGACTCGAGCGCGATGTAGGCGCCAAGGCGATTGTCGAGCGCGCGGGAGAGCAGCCTACCGTTCGGCAGCTCGACCGGGGCGCCGTTCCAGACGCCTGCATCACCGACGCGCACGAGCGCCTCTGCTTCAGCACGGTCCCGGGCGCCGATGTCGAGGTGCAGATCGGTGAGCTCTGCGCGCGGCCGGTCGCGGATCTGCTCCGGCTGCAAGCGCTTCCGCGCGACCGCGGCAGTGACGCGCCCGTCGCGCGTGAGCAGCTCGAATCGCTGGCCCATCAGCATCTCGGGAGAGATCCCGCCGATCGTCGTGAACGACAGCAGCCCGTTCTCCTCGATGTTCGTGACCGCGACACCGATCTCGTCGATGTGGCCGACGAGCGCGAGGGTCGGCGCCCCCTCGGCGGCGCGGACACGCGCGAAGGATGTGCCGAGCGTGTCCGAGGTGACCTCGGCGAACGCCGACGCCGCCTCGCGCCAGATTCGCGCCGGCTCCTCCTCGTGGCCAGACGGGCCTGGGGCGGTGAGAAGTGCTTTGAGGAGGTCGGGGGCGGCCACGGCTTGCGAATTGAAGCAGGCTGGCCTACCCTGCGAGCGAATGAGCTTCTCTGCCCCGATCGTTTGGACCTGGCGCCATGAGCGGGGCGGGAGCGCGCGCTGAGCTGAGGCGCACGACAACCCGTACCGCTCGACCCGCGACCCGAAGAGGGTCGTTTTCGTTTCCGACACACGCGATGACACCGACCGTTCTCACCACCGACCTCCATACGCCGCTCGGCGCGTATCTCCGTCTGCGGGAGGGAGCACGCGCGTCGTTCCTCCTCGAGTCGGTCGACCAGGGCCGTCTCGGGCGGCATTCGTTCGTCGGTTGTGGCGACCGCCTCGTCTCGTTCGAGGAGGCCGAGTCGCTCACGGAGCCGGTTGTCGGCTATCTCGGCTACGACCACATCGCATCCCTCGAGCCGACCGTGCCGCTGCCGGCCGATGGCCCGGGAGTGCCGGAGAGCCGTTTCATCGTCGCGGATGTGTTTCTACGTTTCGATCACGTCGCCGGCACCGCCGAGGTGATCCGTGGCGATGCCGACGAGATCGCCGCACTTCTTGCACGCCCGCTCGAGACGCTACCGGACGGCCGCGCTCCGGGCGGGCCGACGACTCGGTTCCCCGACCGGGCCGAGCACGAGCGCCGCGTCGGCCGCGTGCAAGAGCACATTCGTCGAGGTGACGCGTTCCAGGTCGTTCTCTCACAGCGCGCTGAACGGCCAACCACCGCGACGCCGCTCGCCGTCTATCGCGCGCTCCGCCGCATCAATCCGTCCCCGTACCTCTTTCTGCTCGAGCTTGGTGAGTTCGCGCTCGTCGGCTCGTCGCCGGAGACCCACGTGAAGGTCGAGGGCACGCGCGCGAGTCTGAATCCGATCGCGGGGACGACCGAACGTGGCGAGGGCGACGCCGAACGCTTGCTCGCCTCCGTCAAGGACCGGGCGGAGCACGTGATGCTCGTCGACCTCGGCCGCAACGACCTCTCGCGCGTCTGCAAGCCTGGGACCGTGCACGTCGAGCGTTTCCTCGAGCCCGAGCGCTTCTCGCACGTCACCCATCTCGTCTCGGAAGTGGCAGGCGAGCTCCAGGACGGCGTGACGCCGTTCGACGTGCTGCGCGCGACGTTCCCGGCCGGCACCGTCTCCGGTGCGCCCAAGGTACGGGCGATGCAGATCATCTCCGACCTCGAGGGTCACCGCCGCGGCACGTACGCCGGCGTCGTCGGCTATCACCTCCCAGGCGTGGGTCTCGACACCTGCATTGCGATCCGGACCGTGCGGCTGGAGGACGGTCGCGCATATCTGCAGGCGGGCGGTGGCGTCGTCGCCGACTCGGATCCGGGCGAGGAGCACCAGGAGTGCCTGAACAAGCTCGCAGCGCTCGAAACGGCGCTCGAACTGGCCGAGGGCAGCGCATGAGGGATCCGACCGCGACTCTCTCGGTTTCCTGGGGCGACGCAGGTGGTGCGGCGCCGGAGAGGACAGTGCTCTGCACGGACTCGAAAGGCGCCGAGCCGCCTGCGTCGTCAGGCGGCGGCGGAGCCGGGCTTGCCCCGTCGGGAGCCGCCGCCGACCACGGAGGCGAGAGATGATTCTGCTCATCGACAACTACGACTCGTTCACGTACAACCTCGCCCACCTCTTCCAGGAGCTCGGCGCGGAGGTTGCCGTCCGACGCAACGACGAGATTTCACCCGACGAGGCGGAGATCCTCTCCCCCTCCCACCTCGTCGTTTCACCGGGACCCGGACGCCCCGAGGAGGCAGGCGTGACGCTGGAAATCCTGCGGCGACTGTCCGTCCGGGTCCCGATATTCGGTGTCTGCCTCGGCCACCAGGCGATCGTGCAGCAGTTCGGCGGCACCGTGGGGCAGGCACGCGAGCTCGTGCACGGCAAGGCGACCATCGTGCGTCACGACGGCCAGGGGCTCTTCGCCGGGCTGCCGGACGACTTCCTCGCAGGTCGCTACCACTCCCTCGCGGCGACGTCCGTGCCGGGTTGCTTCGAGGTCTCCGCGACCGCACCCGACGGCGAGGTCATGGCCGTCCGCCACCGCGAACTGCCGATCGACGGCGTCCAATTCCACCCCGAGTCGGTCCTCACCCCGCAGGGGCGCGACATCGCAAAGAATTTCCTCGAACGATGATTCAGTCCGCCCTCGCCCAACTCCTCGACGGTCACGATCTGACGCGTGACGATGCGCGCCGCGTCATGGACACAATCATGTCGGGCGAGGCGACGCCGGCCCAGATCGGCGGCTTTCTCGTCGCGCTGCGACTGAAGGGCGAGACAGCCGATGAGATCGCGGGCTGCGCGGAGGCGATGCGCGCGCACGTGCTCGCCGTCTCGCCCAAGCGTCCCGACCTCGTCGACACCGCGGGCACGGGTGGCGACGGCGGCAAGACGTTCAACATCTCGACGGCGGCGGCGCTCGTCGCTGCGGCGGCCGGGGCGGGCGTCGCGAAGCACGGCAACCGCTCGGTGTCGTCAGCGTCGGGAAGCGCGGACGTGCTCGAGGCGCTCGGGTTCGACCTCGCGCTCAGTCCCGACCGGATCGCGCAGTCGATCGACGAGCTCGGGTTCGGGTTCATGTTCGCCCCGACGCACCATCCTGCGATGAAGCACGCGGGCCCCGTCCGGCACGAGCTCGCAGCGCGTACCGTCTTCAACGTGCTCGGACCGCTAACGAACCCGGCCGGCGCGCGTGCTCAGGTCGTCGGGGTCTACTCCCCGACGCTCGTGCCGGTGATCGCCGACGTGCTCGCGAAACTCGGCGCGCGACGAGCATTCGTCGTGCACGGTGCTGCGGGCATCGACGAGCTCTCGCCCGCAGGCCCGAACCTCGTCTGTGAGGTGGTCGACGGCGACGTGCGCCGCCGCGAGATCGACCCCCTCGAGCTCGGCATCCCCCGCTGCGACCCCGACGAGTTGCGTGGTGGCACGCCGGTCGAGAACGCACGCACGATCAACGAGGTGTTCGCAGGCGCGACCGGAGCCTGCCGCTCGGCGATCGTGCTCAACGCAGCCGGTGCGATCGCGGCAGCCGGCCATGCGGCCGACCTCGCCGAAGCAGTCCCGCTCGCGGCGGAGGCGCTCGACTCGGGCGCCGCGGCCGAACGACTCGCACAGCTCGCTGCCTTCACGCACGCGCCGGTGGCGGCATGAGGTTCATCGGCGCACTCAAGCGGCCGGGCTTCGGAGCGATCGCCGAGTTCAAGCGGCGCTCACCATCGGCCGGTGACATCCGCCCAGGTGCAGATGTCGCCGAAATCGCGCGCAGCTACGAGCGATCTGGTGCGCGCGCGATGTCCGTGCTCGTGGACGAGCGGTTCGGTGGTTCGTGGGACGACCTGCGGGCGGCACGTGAGGCGACAAGTCTCCCGCTCCTCGCGAAGGGCTTCTTCTCGACGCCCAATGATCTGCGCACCGCCTGCGACGCCGGCGCCGACGCGGTGCTCCTGCTGCTGCGCGATCTGAACGACGCAGCTTGCGCTGCCTTGCTGCGTACGGCGCGCACGATGGGGCTCGACACGCTCGTCGAGGCACACGACGCCGTCGAGATCGATCGAGCTGTCGCTCTGAACGCTCATGTGATCGGTGTCAACGCGCGCGATCTCGCGAGCTTCGACATCGATCGCAGCACGCAGTTGCAACTGCTTGCGCGCGTGCCCGCCGATCGCATCGCGATCGCGGAGAGCGGGATCGCAACGCGAGCGCAGGCCGCCGCCGCGGAGCTTGCGGGCGCGGGCGCGATCCTCGTCGGGTCGACACTGATGCGCGCGTCTGACCCGGGGGCGAAGCTGGCGGAGTTGCTGTCGCGGCCGCTCGTCAAGGTGTGCGGTCTCACGCGCCAGGAGGATGTCGATGCCGCTGTCGAGGCGGGAGCGGACATGGTCGGGTTCATCCTCGCCGCCGAGAGCCCGCGCCGTGCGCACGCCGTGCTCGACGCACCGGAGACGGTTCTTCGCGTCGCCGTGTTTGTCGGCGAGGCAGAGGAGACCGAAGCCGACATCGTGCAGCTCTACGAGCGCGAGGACGGGCATCGCGCACGTGACGCGATGCTGCTGCGCGCGGGTGAGCGTGTCGGAACCGTCGTCGACCTTCCGTGGGCCGAGAGTGACCCGACGCACCTCGACCGTGCCCGTGCCACGAAGGGTCGCGTGATGCTTGCGGGCGGTCTCGACGCACGCAACGTCGCCGCCGCGGTGACGGCCGTTCGCCCGTGGGCGGTCGATTCGGCGCGGTCGACGGAGCGGTCCGCCGGCGTCAAGGATCACGACGCGTTGCGCGCCTGGGTCGCGGCGGCGCGATGAGCTCGACCTTCGGCGTCTACGGCGGCCGCTACGTGCCCGAGACACTCATTCCCGCACTCGACGAGCTCGAGAGCAAGTGGCGGTCGCTCGCGGCGGACGACGACTTCCGCGCCGAGCTCGGCGCGCTGCTCGCGACGTACGCCGGGCGCCCCACACCGCTCACCCGCGTCGAACGATTCGCGTCCGACCGGCGCATGTACCTGAAGCGCGAAGACCTGCTGCACACCGGCGCGCACAAGCTGAACAACGCACTCGGGCAGGCAGTCGTGGCTCGACGGCTTGGCAAGCGCCGCATCGTCGCGGAGACAGGCGCCGGCCAGCACGGCGTCGCCACCGCGACCGTCTGCGCGCGCTTCGGGCTCGAGTGCATCGTCTACATGGGCAGTGAAGACATGCGGCGGCAGGCGCCGAACGTCGAGCGGATGAAGCTGCTCGTCGCCGAGGTGCGGGCCGTCGAGTTCGGGACCCGGACACTGAAGGAGGCGACGAGCGAAGCGATTCGCGACTGGATCGCAAACGTCGACGACACCTACTACCTGATCGGATCCTGCGTCGGGCCGGCGCCCTACCCCGAGATGGTGCGCGAGTTGCAGCGAGTGATCGGGAGCGAGACGCGCGCACAGATCCTCGAGGTCGAAGGGAGGCTTCCCGACGCGGTGGTCGCCTGCGTCGGTGGCGGCTCGAACGCCATCGGGATGTTCTTCGACTTCATCCCCGACGAAGCGGTGCGCCTGATCGGTGTCGAGGCTGCAGGCGCCGCGTCACTCGGCAGCGGCCGCGCGGGCGTGCTGCACGGCGCACGATCCTCGCTTCTGGCCGACGAGGACGGTCAGATTCTCGACGCGCACTCGATCTCGGCGGGGCTCGATTATCCGGGTGTCGGGCCGGAGCATGCGTTCCTCCGTGACTCGGGCCGCGCGCAGTACGTCACTGCGACCGACGACGATGCGCTCGCGTCGTTCCACCGCCTGTGCGAGACCGAGGGCATCGTCCCCGCGCTCGAGTCGTCGCATGCGCTCGCGCGTGGCCTCGACACCGACGCCGAACTCGTGGTCGTTTGCCTGTCTGGTCGTGGCGACAAGGATCTCGCCGAGGTGCTTGCGCGTTGAACGCGATGCCGTTTCCCGGCTCGGGCCTCCAGGTCGGCGAACTACTGCTTCGGCCGCCGACCTCGGACGACGTGCCGGCGATCGCGCCGGCGTTCCTCGACGAGTCAGTGGGCGGCGAAGCCGGGCTCCCGAAGCTCACCGAGCCGGAGATCCACGCGTTCATCGCCGACCGCCTGGAGGCCCTGCGGGAAATCGGGCGTCTGCTCCCGTTGGTGATCGTCGAGCGCGACACGATCGTCGGCGGCGCGTCGTTGACAAACTACGACACAGACCGCAATCGCGTCGAGCTGGGCTACTGGCTGCTCCCGCACGGTCGAGGGCACGGAATCGCAACGCGGGTCGTGCGTGCGCTCGCAACGCACGCGTTCTACGTCGGTCTACAACGCGTCGAGGCGGTCGTGCGGCCCGAGAACACCCCGTCGATCCGCGTGCTCGAACGAGCCGGGTTCGTGCGCGAAGGACTGATGCGGTCGTTGCTCCGGCACGGTGACGGCCGCGCGGACGCGATTCTCTACTCGTTGCTCCCGGGCGAATGAAGACTCTCGTCGTCTATCTGATGGCGATGCCCGACACCCCGTCGCTCGCACGGGCTGCGGTGGATGCGGGCGCGGACATCGTCGAGCTCGGCTTTCCGTTCTCCGACCCCCTTGCCGACGGGCCCGTGATCCGGCGCGCCGGCGAGCGCGCGCTCGCCGCCGGCATGCGCACACAGCGGTGCCTCGAATGCCTCGCGGAGACGCGGGCGCTCGTCGACGTGCCGCTGATCCCGATGACATATTCGTCGCTCCTCGATGCCTACGGCTGGGAGCGGTTCGCCGCCGATGCGCACCGTGCCGGGGCAACGTCGCTGATCGTGGCCGACCTGCCTTCCGACGTGCGTCCGGAACTGCGGCGAGTGCAACTCGTTGCGCCGACCTCGACCGACGAGCGCCTGCGCCTGGCCGCCGACACGACCGACGGCTGGCTGTACCTCGTGACGGTCGCCGGGATCACGGGCGCGCGGACGGAACTCGCCCCCACGCTCGCACCGCTCGCGGAGCGCGCGCGACGCGTCACGAACGTCCCGCTCTACGCCGGCTTCGGCATCTCGACGCCCGAGCACGCCCGGGCGGCCGGCGCCCTCGTCGACGGAGTCGTTGTCGGCTCGCGCGCGGTCGAAGCTGCGGAGGCGGGATCGGCTGAGCTAGCGACCTTCGTCGGGTCGCTTCGCAAGGCACTGGACACCGCATGAGCAGCGCGACCGTCGTCGGGGCGGGAGTGTTCGGCGCCTCGACTGCCCGGGAGCTCGCCCGCCGCGGCTTCGACGTCACTCTGGTCGAGCAGTACGCGCCGGGGACGGTCCGCTCGGCCTCGGGCGGCGATACGCGCCTCCTGCGAACCGCGCACGGGCAGGTCGACTGGTACGCCGACCAGGCGTGGCGCGCCCGCTCGGCTTGGCTCGAGCTGCAAAAGGAGACCGGGGTGCACATCTGGGAGCCGATCGGAGTCGCCTGGTTCACGCAGCGCGCCGACGGATTCGAGGCGGCAAGCCGCGAATCCCTGCACCGGCTCGGGATTCCCCACGAGTGGCTGTCGCCGGATGACGCAAAGAAGCTCTTCCCTTCCCTCGGCGTCGACGACCTCCACGCAGTGCTCTTCGAGCCGGAGGCCGGCGTGCTCCACGCGCGGCGCGCGACGCAGCTACTCGTCGAGGACGGCGCACGGTCAGGCGTGCGCCTCCGGCCAGGGCGTGTGACGCCGGCGGATCCGCCGCACTCCGACATCGTCGTCTGGGCGTGCGGCGCCTGGCTGCCTGCCGTCTTCCCGCAAGAGGTCGAGCTCAAGATCGTGCGCCGCGATGTGTTCTTCTTCGGTGGCGATGCGGCGTGGCGGGGTGCGCCGGGGTTCTGCGAGTACGACGGGTCGTTCTACGGCCACGGCGAGATCAGCGGCCTCGGCGTGAAGATCTCGCCCGACTACGGCGGTGAGGAGATCGACCCCGACACGCTCGAACGGTTGCCCTCAGAATGCTTGGAACGCGAGGCGCGCGCCTACGCGGCGCGACGCTTCCCGGAGCTCGCCGAGACGCCGATCGTGGGCTCGCGCGTCTGCCAGTACAGCCTCACCGGCGATACGCACTTCATCGTCGACCGCCATCCAGAGCACGACACGTGGTGGCTCGTCGGCGGCGGGTCAGGGCACGGCTTCAAGCACGGCCCGGCGCTCGGCGAATACGTCGCAGACTGCATCGAAGGCAAACGCGAACGCGAGACCTTCCACGCGCTCGGCCCCCGCACTGGCGACGCAGGCCTGCGCACCGCCTCGGTCGACTGACCCATGCACACGTCTCCGCCCGACGTGCCCGGCGGGGACACGGCCGGTGCCAGGCACGACTACGAGAGCGTGACGATTCGTCCCCGACACGAGGCCACAAGCCAAACCCTCGCGTCCGGCTGGTGCCTGACACCGTTACGAGAGCGTGACGATTTGTCCTAGTGCTTCGGCTTCGGGCCGGTCGGGGATGACTCGAAGGCGATCATCAGCTTGCGCAGGAGTGCGTTCAGCTCGTGCTGCTCCGGCTTCGTCAACGCCGAGGCGAAGAACGCTTCGCGACGGCCCTGCACCGCGGCCGCTTCGTCCCACGCCTGCTTGCCCGTGTCGGTGAGCTCGATGACGACTCCGCGGCGGTCGGTCGGATCGGGCAGACGCCGGAGGAATCCCGCTTCCTCGAGCCGGTCGAGCCGGCTCGTCATCGCGCCGCTCGAAAGCTCGAGGTGGGACGCGAGCTCGCCCGGTGCGCTCCGGTGCTCCGGCCCCGCGAGCCGCAACGTCGTCAGCACCTGCCAATCGGGGAGCGTCAAGCCATGCTCGGCGAGCGTCGCCTCCATCCCCCACTTGATCCGGCGGCTGATGCCGTTCACCCGGTCGACGATCCCCTCGACGTCGAGATCGACGCCCACCTCTTCCAGCGGACCCGCCCGCTTCAGAAAGCGGTCGACGTGATCCTCGGATGCCATGACTGCGTCGCATGGTGACACAAATTGTCTTGACGTCAAGACACTTGAGAGGTATTCTCTTGATATCGAGATATTCGAGATCGAGAGAAGAGGAGGCCGCCATGAGGCCCTGGGATCCGCAGACAGTGAAAATCCTCACCGAGGCACACGTCGAGCTCCTGCGCGGAGGAAGGACGCGCCCCCCGGCGCGACGCCTCCACCGCCGCAACTAGAGGACACGCAACTCGAGGACACGCAACTCGAGGACACAGTTGGGGGCGCAGAACGGGTGCCCGGCGCGAAGCACAGCGCGCCGGGCACCTGCCTCCCCTGAACCCGCAGCCTTACGCGGGCCAGAAATCCTCGGCGGATCGCTCCGCGTCGCCTTGCGGGTCGTCGATCCGCATCGAGACGATCACGAGCTCCGCGTCCGCAGGCTCCTCGTTCCAGACACCGCGCCAGGTCTGCGGCGGAATTCGGATCGCCTCGTGCTTGCCGACCTCGACGATCTCGTCGTTCAGCTTGAACTGCAGCTTGCCGGCGAGGACGAAGTAGATCTCCTCCTGCGTCTTGTGCCGATGACCGTACGAGCCCTTGCTCCCCGTGTGCTGCGGCATGCGCCGGTGGGTCAACGCAGCCTGCTCCGCGCCGATCGCGTACGTGATCCCGCGCATTTCGCCGGGGTAGTCACCGAGCCAATCGTCGACGTCCTCGAGCCTGACGATCTGGTAGTCGCCCATCATGAGCCTCCCTTGGTCGTGCGCGTATCGAACACACGGACGAGCGGGGAATGCAAGTCGGGTTTGCGCGGGAATGCGCGTCCCCGCGCGCGCGTTCTCGCGCGAGATGACCGGCGTCCCGCTTCCGGGCCAGATCTGTTAGGTCCAGCGCCCTGACTGCCGCGCCGCGCAACCTGCTTATCCTCGTCGCCTGCATTCTCGGATCGGTGATCGTGTTCGTCGACTCGACCGTCGTGAACGTTGCGCTGCCGGCGATCCAGCGTGACCTCGGCGGCGGGCTCGCGCTGCAGCAATGGGTGGTCGATGCCTATCTGCTGACGCTCGGCTCGCTGCTCCTCGTCGGAGGCTCGCTCGGCGACCTGTTTGGCCCGCGCAGGCTGTTTCTGCTCGGGATCATCAGCTTCGGGGCCACCTCGATCCTGTGCGCCGCAGCACCGGACGGGACGCTTCTGATCCTCGGCCGAGGGCTCCAGGGCGTCACCGGGGCCGTCCTCACGCCCGCCGGTCTCGCCGTGATCGCGACGACATTCCGCGGCGAGGCGCGCGGCGCCGCGATTGGCACCTGGACAGCGTGGACGGGCATCGCGTTCGTGATCGGGCCGCTCCTCGGCGGCTGGCTCGTGACGCACGCCTCGTGGCGCTGGGTGTTCATCATCAACGTGCCGTTCGCGATCGCGACGGCGGTGCTCGTCGCCTACGCCGTGCCGAAACGGCCACCGAGCCCCGACCGCGCGCGCGTCGATTTCGTCGGCGCGTCACTCTGCGTGCTCGGGCTCGGAGGGCCGGTGTTCGCGCTGATCGAAGAACCAAGACGCGGCTTCGGCAACTGGCTGATCCCGACGACATTCTTCGGGGGGCTTGCCTTCCTCGCCGCGTTCATCTGGTGGGCGAAGCGATCTGCGCAGCCGATGCTGCCGCTCCGTCTCTTCGCGCGCCGGAACTTCTCGTTCGCGAACATCGAGACGCTCACCGTGTACGCGGGCCTCTCGACGCTGACATTCTTCCTCGTGATCTTCTTGCAGCAACTCGCGGGATACTCGGCACTGAAGAGCGGGTTCGCACTTGTGCCGATCACCGCGGTCATGTTCTTCCTTTCGCCGCGGGTCGGAAGAATGTCGATGCGCCATGGGCCACGCATCTTCATGGGCGTTGGACCGCTGATCGCCGCCTTCGCCCTCCTCGGCATCGCGCGACTGACGCCCGGCTTCTCCTACTGGTACGAGCTCCTGCCGCCACTGCTCGTCTTCTCGGTCGGGCTTTCGATGGTCGTCGCCCCACTCACCGCAACGGTGCTCGCAGACGCCGGTGAAAGCGATGCGGGGATCGCCAGTGGCGTGAACAACGCTGTCGCGCGGGTCGCGGGTCTGCTCGGGATCGCCGTCGTCGGCGCACTCGTCGCCGGGAGCTCGAACAAGCTCGACGTCGGTGGCTACCACACGGCGATGGCGATCACCACGGGCCTCGTCGCAACCGGCGGAGTCGTCGGCCTCGCCGGCATCAGGAACCAGGTATGAGCGCCGCCGCAGAGATCAACTTCGACCACGTGACGAAGCACTACCCGGGCCGCGCCGAAGCCGCGGTCGACGACCTGTCGCTCGACATCCCTGCGGGCACCTTCTGCATCCTCGTCGGCCCGTCCGGTGGCGGCAAGACGACGGCGCTGAAGATGGTCAACCGCCTGATTCCGTTCGATTCGGGCGAGATCCGCGTCGACGGCCGCAACATCATCGACCTGCCGATCGTCGAGCTCCGCCGCGGCATCGGCTACGTCATCCAGCAGATCGGCCTCTTCCCGCACATGTCGATCGGCGACAACATCGGCACCGTGCCGCGCCTGCTCGGCTGGCCGCGAGCGAAGATCCGCGCGCGCAGCACCCAGTTGCTCGAGCTCGTCGGGCTCGAGCCCGGTGATGCGAAACGCTACCCGTCCCAACTCTCCGGTGGCCAGCGGCAGCGCGTCGGCCTCGCGCGCGCGCTCGCCGCCGACCCGCCGCTTCTTCTGATGGACGAGCCGTTCGGCGCGCTCGACCCGATCACACGTTTTCGCCTTCAGAACGAGCTTCGACGGCTGCACCGGGAAGTCGGGAAGACCATCATCTTCGTCACCCACGACATCGACGAGGCGATTAGGATGGGCGACCGGATCGCAATCCTCCGCGAAGGTGGCGTGCTGGTGCAGTACGACACACCAGATGCGATCCTCGCGCACCCCGCGAACGACTTCGTGAAGCAATTCATCGGCGAGGATCGCGCACTCCGCCGGCTCGCACTGCGCACGCTCGAGAGCGTGCCCGCGATCCGGGTGCCCCCAGGGGCCGCCGGCGCGCGACTCGCGAAGCAGACGACGATCCGAAACGCCGTCTCGCAGATGCTCGAGACAAACGAGGAGCAGATCGTGATCGTCGATGATGACGGCAGCGAGCTCGGCGTCTTCCGACTGGCCGACGCGGGCGGCCTGCTGTGAGCTTCCGCCTCGCTGCCGGGCCGGTGATCCCGGACTTCGGCAAGGGCGACTCGTGCGTCACGGGCGACCACGCATTCTGCTGGGGCTGGGTGAAGGATCACTGGGGCGACACGCTGCAACCGGCGCTCGTCCAGCACATCGAACTGACCGCGATCGCGATCGGCATCGGGTTCGCACTCTCGTTCGCACTCGCGCTCCTCGCACACCGCTACCGCCGCGCCGAGCAGCCGATCGGTGTGCTCTCCGCCCTCCTCTACACGATCCCGAGCCTCGCGCTCTTCCAGATCCTCGTCCCGTTCACCGGCATCACGCGCACAACTGTCGAGATCGCACTCGTCGCCTACACCCTTGTGATCCTCGTCCCGAACATCGTCGACGGGCTGCGCGGCGTTCCCGACGACGTGCTCGAGGCTGCGCGCGGGATGGGCCTTACACGCACACAGATACTGACGCGTGTCGAGCTCCCGCTTGCGGTGCCGGCGATCATCGGCGGCCTGCGCGTCGCTGTCGTCTCGACGATCGCCATCTCGACGATCGCGGCCTTTCTGCTGCCGCAGGGGCTCGGCTATCCGATCTTCAACGCGGTCAAGCTGCCGACACCGTTCAAGACCGAGATCTACTCCGCGGGAGCGCTCGCCATTGCGCTCGCATTGTCGTGTGACGCGCTGCTCGTGATCGTCAAGCGAGCCCTTGTTCCGTGGGCGCGGAGGACAGCGTGATGCTCGCCGACGCCGCGAGCCTCCACACCTTCGTCGACGCGTTCCGGTTCATCGGCGACCACCCGAGCTTCCTCCTGCAGAAGGCCTGGGAACAACTTGTGCTGTCCGGTGCCGCGCTCGGCCTCGCGCTGGTCGTTGCGCTGCCCCTCGGCATCGCACTCGGCCACTTTCACCGCGGCTCGGGCTTCGCAATCGGCGCGTCGATCTTCGGTCGTGGTCTGCCGAGTCTCGTCCTGATCGCGGCGTTCTTGACGATCCTCGGGATCGGGTTCGTGAACAACATGGTCGCACTCGCCGTACTCGCGACCGGGCCGGTCCTCACGAATGCGTACGACAGCGTCGAAGGGGTCGATCGCGACGCGGTCGAGGCGGCGCGCGGCATGGGCATGACGCGGCTGCAGATCTTGCGCAGGATCGAGCTGCCACTCGCCATTCCCCTGCTCTTCACCGGTATCCGCGTGTCGGCCGTGACCGTCGTCGCGACCGCGCCGATCGCCGCGATCGCGGGCGGCGGTGGCCTCGGCGACATCATCGTCAACCAGGCGAGCTACCGGCTTTCGGGCGTCATCGGCGCATCGATCTGCGTCATGGCGCTCTCGGCGGGGCTCTTCGTGGTGTTAGTCGGGATCCAGATCGGCGTAACGCCCAGACCCCTTCGCCGTACTAGTGTCATCGTCGACGTTCCACGAAAGGAGTAGGTGTGATCAGGAAGCACACACGCCGTGCTGCCAAGGCGGCATTTGCGATTTCCCTCGGGGTCGCGATTGTCATCGGACTTATGGCGGCGGCGTTCACGCACCCAGCCCATGCGCAGACGAAGATGGGCCCAACGATCATTCTCGGGACGAAGAACTTCCCCGAGGAGTTCATTCTCGGCCAGCTCTACAAGCAGGCACTCGAGGCGAAGGGCTTCCATGTCTCGTACAAGGAGAACATCGGCTCGACCGAGCTGATGCAGACGTCGCTCACGAGCGGCAAGCTCAACATGTACCCCGAGTACATGGGCGTGATCGTGCAGGACGTGTTCCACAAGACGTCGCCGAAGACGGCGGCGGCGACCTACGCGCTCGCCAAGTCCCTCGAGGCCGGCAAGGGCTTCTCAGTCCTCAAGCCGACTCCGTTCTACGACACGGACGTCGTCGCGGTCACGAACGCGACGGCGAAGAAGTACGGGCTGAAGTCGATCGGCGATCTCAAGAAGGTCGGCAGCTTCAAGCTCGGCGGGTTCCCGGAGTGCAAGACGCGGGCCACGTGCTTCCTCGGTTATACGAAGCAGTACGGGCTGACGAAGGCGTCGTTCTTGCCGCTCGCCGGCATCTCCGCCTACGCGGCACTGGATGCCGGCAAGGTGCTGGCGGCCGACGTGTTCTCGACCGACCCGCCGCTCGGCAAGGGGTCGAAGTACACGGTGCTGGCCGACCCGAAGCACGTCACGGGCTTCCAGAACGTTGCACCGATCGTCAAAACGTCGGTCGCGACGGCACTCGGCTCGAAGTTCACGACCACCGTGAACGCCGTGTCGGCGACCCTGTCGCTGAACGCGATCGTCGCAATGAACAAGGCCGTGATCGTGAACAAGCAGGATCCGGCGAAGGTCGCGAAGGCCTTCCTCAAGGCCAACAACCTCCTCTAGTGCACATCGTCGTTCTCGGTGGAGGGTCGTCCGGCGAGCATTTCGTCGGCGCCCTCCGCCGGCTCGACCGCGAGTCGGAAGTGACTGTCGTCGAGCGGCGGCTCGTCGGCGGGGAGTGCTCCTACTGGGCGTGCATGCCGACGAAGACGATGCTGCGCGCGCCGGAACTGCTCGCGTCCGGGCGGCACTCCGACGGCGCAATCTCCGGAGCGTCGCTCGACGTGCAACGGATCTTCGCGTGGCGCGACTGGGTCGCTGAGCGCGACGACTCGTCGCAGGTCGAGTGGCTCGCAGCGCAGAAGGCAAAGCTCGTGCGGGGCGACGCCGTCGTTTTGGAACCGGGCGTTCTCACGGTCGACGGGGGAGTCGAACTTCGCTACGACCGGCTCGTGATCGCGACGGGCTCGCGGCCGGTCATCCCGCCGATCAAGGGGCTCGACACCGTCGACTACTGGACGAACGTCGAGGCGACCGAGACGCTCGAGGTGCCGGCACGGCTCGCGGTGCTCGGCGGTGGCCCCGTCGGCTGTGAACTCGCACAGTTCTTCCAGCGCGTGGGCTCGCAGGTGACGCTCGTCGAGGGCGACAGCCGCCTGCTCTCACGGGTCGACGCGGATGCGGCTGCGCTCGTCGACGAGGCGCTGCGCGAGGACGGCGTCGACATCCGCCTCGACGTTCGTGCCGAAACTGCAACACGTAACAGTCTGTTACTCAGTGATGGCTCGGAAGTCGGCTTCGACCGGCTGCTGCTCGCCACTGGCCGCCGGCCGAACGTTGACGGACTCGATGCGCTCAGCCTCGAGATCAGTCAGCGCGGCATCGAGGTCGACGAGCGGATGCGTGCCGCGGAGAACGTCTGGGCGCTCGGAGATGTGACCGGCATCGCACCGTTCACGCATGTCGGCAAATACCACGCGCGCATCGCCGCTTACGACATGAACGGCCGCGACGTGCGCGCCGACCACCGCGCCGTCCCGGCGACGATCTTCACCGACCCGCAGGTCGCCATGGTCGGCGACACGGACGGCGGCGTCAGTTCGACGTGGCAGCTGACGTCGGTGCCGCGCCTCGCAACCTACGAGCGGCCGAAACGCCCGGGCTTCGTGAAGGTCGTCGCCGACCCCGAGCGGCGCGTGTTGACGGGCGCGGTCGCAGTCGGCCCGGAGTCAGGCGAGTGGCTGCAGCAACTCACCCTCGCGATCCGCGCGGAGACGCCGATCGAGGTGCTGCTCGATGTCATCCAGCCGTATCCGACATTCAGCGAGGGCGTCTTCCTCGCGCTGCGCGAACTGAACTTCGACCTGTAGCAGGGTGCCGGAGGTCGCGTGTGCCAGTGTGCTCCGCGTTGCTTGTCGCGCCGAGCTCGATGCCTTGCTACCTCAGTCGCGCGACGGCATCGGCGAGGTGCGCGCGCGAGTGGACGTCGAGCTTGCGGTAGACGTTTCGCAGGTGGTACTCGATCGTCTTCGGGCTCAGGAACATCGCGGCCGCCGCCTCTTTCGTCGTGCGGCCGTCGGCGAGCTGGAGGGCGACCTGCAGCTCCTGCGGCGTCAGCTCGTCGAGTGTCGTCACGTCTCTCCGGCGAGCGGTCTCGCCCGTCGCCTCGAGCTCGGCGCGGCCGAGCTCCGACCACGGTGCGGCGCCGAGCTGGTCGAAGACGTCGATCGCGTCGCGGAGTCGCTCGCGCGCGAGGACGCGCCGGCCCGCGCGGCGCAGACGCGCGCCGTAGGCGAGGCCCGTGCGCGCGGTCTCGTACACGTCCGGCGTCCGACAGTGCAGGAGAAGGGCCTCCTCGAAGGCGGCCTCGAACTCGTCGTCGGACGCGAGCAGTCCACGGGCGCGCGCGCCACGCGCGAGCGCCCACGGCTGCCCCTTTCCACGCGCGCTCTCGTCGTGCTCCGCCGCGATCGTGACGGCGTCGTCGCGGCGGCCGAGCCGGAGGAGCACCTCGACGAGCTCGGGCGCCGGTGACAGGTCGATGTCCTCGATCGCCCGCGCCCTCAGCAGCGCATCCCATTCCTCGAGGTGTACGAGCGCCGCGTCGGGTCGCCCGAGGCCGAGCTCGAGATCGGCGAGCGCGGCGACGGTCCAGAGCTCGTGCACCGCGATGCCGGCACGGACGCAGACCGCGCGGCCCTCCGAGGCATGCTCGCGGGCCGCGTCCGCCCGCCCCTGCCTCGCCTCGAGCCACGCGATGCCGGCGAGCCCGAAGCCCAGTGCGACATCCTGACCGCTCTCCCGCGCGAGGGCGATGCCTTCGCTGTAAGAGGAGTGCGCGGCCGCCCATTCGCTCGTCGTCGCCCAGTCGCGGGCGATGTGCACGAGCAGCTCGGGCAGCGCTCCGAGCGCTGTCCTCCCCCGCACGAGCTCGAGCGCACGCTCGTAGAGCGAGCGTCCCGCCGCGGCCTCGCGCAGCCAAAGCGGTCCGAGCGCGGCCCAGACGACGAGGTGCGGGTCGTCGCGCAGCTCGTCGGAGGCCTCGAGCTGCTCGACGGCCTGCCGGATCGACCGCGCGCCGCCTTCTCCCTCGCCGGCAAAGACGAGCGCCATCCCGTGCGCGAGGGCAGCGAAGATTGCGGCGCGCCCGCCGGCGTGCCCGGCGAGCTCGACCGCGCGCGTCGCCGTCCGCAGCATCCCGTCGGCATCACCGGCGTAGAACGACTGGTTCGTCGCCTCGGCGAGCATGATCACGGCGAGCTCCGGATCCGACTCCGCTGCGGACTCCGCTGCGGCGGCGAGGATCGACTGGGCCTCCTGCACGGGGCCCCGCCGGGCCGCGATCTGCCCGCGCAGGTGCTCGATCCGCACGCGCAGTTGCGGGTCCGTCGCCTGTGTGCGCGCCTCGTCGACCAGCGCTGCCGCTCGATCAGGCCGGCCCGCGAGCAACGCCGTGTCGGCGGCCGCGTGCAGGAGCCGCGCGGGCTCCGACGAGAACGACGCCGCGCGCTCGTAGGCTGCGGCGGCGACGGCGTAGGCGCTGCGGTCGCGGGCACGCGCGCCGGCCTGCGCCAGGGCCGAGGCCGCAGCCTCGTCGGGGCCGACCGTCGCAAGCGCGAGGTGCCACGCGCGGCGATCGGCGTCGGCATCCGGAAGGGCGTCGGCGAGCGCCCGGTGGGCGCTGCGCCGCTCCTCCGGCGAGGCCGCGCCGTAGATCGCGGATCGCGCCAGTGGATGCTGGAACTCGACGCAGCCGTCCCGCAGCTCGACAAGCGCAGCGGTCTCCGCCGGTGCGAGGTCGTCGACGACGCCATCGCGGGCGCGCGCGAGCGTCCCGAGCCGGCCGGTGTCGCTCGCGGCGACGAGGACGAGCGCGTCCCGCGTGGCCTGCGGCAGCGCCGACGCGCGGCGCACGAAGCCGCGGGCGAGACTGCCGACGATGGGAGCCGGCGTGTCGAGCGGGATGTCCGCGAGCCGGGACGCATCCGGCGCGAGCTCGAGCAGCGCAAGCGGGTTTCCGCCGGTCATGCGGTGCAGCCGGGTGGCCGCCGGCTCCCCGACGAGGTCCGTCGCCGCTGCGAAGTCGAGCCCCACCAGTTTCAGCGTCGGCAGACCTGCTCCGTCGACGAATGACGGCTCGCCGTCGCGAACGGCGACGACGGCGGCGATCGGATCCGCGACGAGCCGGCGCACGGCGAAGAGCAGCGCGTCGGCGGTCGACCCGTCGAGCCACTGGGCGTCGTCGACGAGCACCGCGACGGGTGCGTCCTCTGCGAACGCCGCGAGCAGGCTCAGCGTCGCCGCGCCCACGGCAAAGCGATCCTGCGCGTGCGCGGGGCGCAGCGCGAGCGCGCCTTCGAGCGCGGCGGCCTGAGGCCCCGGAACCCGGTCGAGCGCGTCGAGCGTCGGGCGGAGGAGTTCGAACAGGGCGGCGAAGGGCACGCGCGCCTCGGACTCGATTCCGCGCGCCCGCAGCACGCGCATGCCGCGCGAACGCGCGCGCTCGGACGCGTCGTCGAGCAGCGTCGTCTTGCCGATCCCCGGCTCGCCCGCGAGCACGAGGACGCCGCTTCGATTGAGACGCGCCGCGGCGAGCAGCGCGTCGAGCTCCTGCCGCTCCCGCGCCCGGCCGACCACCATGCGTCGATTGTACGGCGCCCCCAGGGGTAGGAAGCTCGCGCATCTAGGGGGGCCACCCGAGGCGATGCACCGGGGGCAGGCCCTACGGTCGGATGCGTAATCCGACTGAAGGAGAGTAACGATGGCAACCGTCGAAGAAGCGCCCCTCGACACGGCGAAGCTGGAGCAGTTCGTGTTCCGCGCGGTGGACGAGGTCGGCGCGACGCTCAACACCGCGCTCGTCGTGATGGGCGACCGGCTCGGTCTCTACCGCGCCATGGCGGGCGCCGGGCCGCTGTCGCCGGCAGAGGTCGCCGACCGCACCGGCACCGCCGAGCGCTACGTCCGCGAGTGGCTGAACGCCCAGGCCGCCGGCGGCTACGTCGAGTACGACCCCGCGAGCGGCCGGTACACGCTCCCGCCGGAGCAGGCGCTCGCGCTCACCGATCCGGACAGCCCCGCCTACCTGCCGGGCTTCTTCCAGATCGCGCTCGGCTCGGTCGTCGACTCGCCTCGGATCATCGAGGCGGCGCAGAGCGGCGAGGGCGTGGGCTGGCACGAGCACAACCACGACGTGTTCGACGGCTGCGAGCGCTTCTTCCGCCCCGGCTACCACGCGAACCTGGTCGGGTCGTGGCTGCCGGCGCTCGACGGCGTCGTCGCGAAGCTGCAGGGCGGCGGGAAGGTCGCGGACGTCGGCTGCGGGCACGGCTCGTCGACGATCCTGATGGCGCAGGCGTTCCCGAACTCGACGTTCGTCGGCTCCGACTATCACGCGGGCTCGATCGAGACGGCGAGGGAGCGGGCGGGCGAGGCAGGCGTCGCCGACCGCGTTACGTTCGAAGTCGCGTCCGCGGCGGAGTACGCTGGAAAGGGCTACGACCTCGTCACGATGTTCGACTGCCTCCACGACATGGGCGATCCGGCCGGCGCCGCGCGGCACGTCCGCAACTCGCTCGCAGACGATGGGACGTGGATGATCGTCGAGCCGAACGCAGGCGACCGCGTCGAGGACAACCTCAACCCAGTCGGGCGGGCCTACTACGGCTTCTCGACGCTCCTCTGCACGCCGGCATCGCTGTCGCAGGAGGTCGGGCTCGCACTCGGCGCGCAGGCCGGCGAGGCTCGCATCCGCGACGTCGTCACGAGCGGCGGTCTGACGCGGTTCCGCCGCGCGGCGGAGACACCGTTCAACCTCGTTTTCGAGGCGAGGCCTTGAGCTCGAGCACGGAGGTCGGGACGGCGCGCCCGCTCGAGCACGCACGGGCGCGGCAGCCCGACGCCGCCGGCACTGTCGAACGCGGTGGCGTCCGCGTGCACTACGAGGTCTTCGGCGACGGCTCACCCACCGTGTTGCTGCTCCCGGCGTGGTCGATCGTCCACTCCCGCGCCTGGAAGATGCAGGTGCCGTACCTCTCGCGCCACGTTCGCGTGATCACGTTCGACGGGCGCGGGAACGGCCTCTCAGACCGCCCTCTCGACGGGGCCGCCTACGACGAGCAGGAGTTCGCCGACGACGCGCTCGCCATCCTCGACGCGACGGAGACGGCGTCCGCCTACGTGATCGGCCATTCGATGGGCGCGCGCCGCGGCCTGTTGCTGGCGGCGAACGCCGCCGAGCGGATCGAAGGGCTCGCGCTGATCGGACCCGCGGTCCCGTTCGCCTCCGGGCAAGTCGCGAACCGCACCGGCGGCGTGCCGTTCGACGCCGACCTCGAGGAGTACGCGGGATGGGCGCTCTACAACCGCCACGCGTGGGTGCGCGACTACCGGCGCTTCGTCGAGTTCTTCTTCTCGCAGGTGATGAACGAGCCGCATTCGACGAAGGGGGTCGAGGACCTCGTCGGCTGGGGGCTCGAGACCACGCCGGAGGCCCTGGTCGCGACGCAGCTCGGCGACTCACTCGACGAGCCGCGCATCCGCGAGCTCGCCGCACGCGTGCGCTGCCCGGTCCTCGTCCTGCACGGAAGCGAGGACGCCGTGCGCGGCGTCGGCTCGGGCGCGGAGCTCGCCGGGCTCGCCGGCGGAACCTTCGTGGAGCTCGAGGGTGCCGGTCACGCGCCGCACGCGCGCGACGCCGTGCGCTTGAACCTCCTGCTGCGCGACTTCGTCGCTCCCGCGCCGCCGCCACCGCGCTGGACGCGCGCCCGCGACCGCCGTAAGCGCGCCCTCTACGTCTCCTCGCCGATCGGGCTCGGCCACGCGCGCCGCGACCTCGCGATCGCCGACGAGCTGCGGAAGCTCCACCCGGACCTGGAGATCGACTGGCTCGCGCAGCATCCGGTCACGGTGGCGCTCGAGGCTCACGGCGAGCGCATCCATCCTGCGAGCACGCACCTCGCCAACGAGTCCCGCCACATCGAGGCCGAATCGGCCGAGCACGAGCTACACGTGTTCGAGGCGTGGCGGCGGATGGACGAGATCCTGCTCGCGAACTTCATGGTCTTCCACGACGTCGTGCGCGACGAGCCGTACGACCTCTGGATCGGCGACGAGGCGTGGGAGCTCGACTACTACCTGCACGAAAATCCCGAGCTGAAGACGGCCGCCTACGCGTGGCTCACCGACTTCGTCGGCTGGCTGCCGACACCCGAGGGCGGCGAGCGCGAGGCGTTCCTGACCGCGGACTACAACGCCGAGATGATCGAGCAGATCGCCCGCTACCCGCGCGTCCGCGACCGCGCGATCTTCGTCGGCGACCCCGACGACGTCGTGCCGGGAACGTTCGGGCCGGGCCTGCCGTCGATCCGCGAGTGGACGGCGGAGCACTTCGCCTTCTGCGGCCACATCACGGGCTTCGACCCGGACGAGGTCTCCGACCGGGAGCGCCTCCGCGCCGACCTCGGCTACGCGGTCGACGAGCAGCTCTGCGTCGTCGCCGTCGGTGGCTCCGGAGTCGGCGCGGGCCTGCTGCGGCGAGTGATCGCGGCCTTCCCGGAGGCGAAACAGCTCGTGCCCGGGCTGCGGCTGGTGGTCGTCGCGGGGCCGCGGATCGATCCGCACTCGCTTCCCGCGGAGCCGGGGGTCGAGGTGCGGTCGTACGTGCCCGACCTGCACCGGCACCTCGCCGCCTGCGATCTCGCAATCGTTCAGGGCGGCCTGACGACCACGATGGAGCTGGCCGCGCTCCGCCGTCCGTTCCTCTACTTCCCGTTGCGCCGGCACTTCGAGCATCATTTCCACGTGCGCCATCGGCTCGAGCGGCACGGCGCCGGCCGTGCGATGGACTTCGAGGTCGACGGGCCGCACGAGATCGCGGCGGCGATCGCCGAGGAGATCGGCCGCGGCACCGACTACCGGTCGGTCGTGGAAGACGGCGCGGCGCGCGCGGCGGCGGCGATCGCGGAGCTCCTCTAGCCACCCGGTCGCACTGGCTCTGGAGACGGCCTCCGCCAACTGAGTCCGGAGTGGCACACTAACTTCAATCGTTGTAGTTGATACAGCGATTGAACCTGCCTGGTACCGAACTCTGAGGAGAGCCGAAATTTGTCGAATTTGCTGCTGATTCCCCTGGAAGACAGCGTCGTCTTTCCGAACATGTCGGTCACCCTGACCGTCGAGGTCGGCGACGCGGAGCGCGTATTCCTCGTGCCGGTGCACGACGGCGAGTACGCGACCGTCGGCACGGTCGCCGAGGTTGCGGGCCTGATGCGCCTCCCCGGCGGGGGGAGCGCGGTCACCCTGAACGGCGTCCACCGCGGGATCGCGGGAGCTGCCCAAACCGCCCCTGACGGCCGCCTGCGCGTCGAGGTCGAGGAGCGGCCCGATGCCGACCCGCCCCGCGCCGCGACTGCGGAGCTCGAGCGCGAGTACCGAGCCGTCGTCGAGGAGATCCTCGACCTGCGCGGCGCCGACCCGCGCATCCACGAATTCGTCCGCGCCATCAGCGGTGCAGGCGCCCTTGCCGACACCTCGGCGTACGCCCCCGAGATCACGTTCGCCGAGAAGGTTGAGCTGCTCGAGGCGGTCGACGTCGTCGAGCGGTTGGAGCTTTCGCTTCGCCTCCAGCGCGAGCGGCTCGCCGAGCTGCAGGTGCGCAAGCGCATCCGCGAGGACGTCGAGTCGGGCGCGCAGAAGCAGCAGCGCGAGTACATCCTGCGCCGCCAGATGGAGTCGATCCGCAAGGAGCTCGGCGAGGACGACGGCACCGCCGTCGACGACTACCGGACGAAGATAGCCGCAGCCGACCTGCCGGATCACGTGCGCGAGCAGGCCGAGCGCGAGGTTGCGCGGCTCGAGCGCATGGGCGACCAGACGGGCGAGTCGCAGATGATCCGCACCTATCTCGACTGGCTGCTCGCGGTGCCGTGGGGCAAGACCTCCGAGGAGCGGCTCGATCCGATTCACGCACGCGAGGTGCTCGACGCGGACCACGCCGGCCTCGCCGACGTCAAGGACCGCATCGTCGAGTACCTGGCCGTCCGCAAGCTCCGCGAGGAGCGCGGCATCGAAGAAGACAAGCGCTCCGGCGCGATCCTCACGTTGATTGGCCCTCCCGGGACCGGCAAGACGTCGATCGGCGAGTCGATCGCCCGCGCGTTGAACCGCGAGTTCGTCCGCATGTCGCTCGGCGGGGTACGCGACGAGGCCGAGATCCGCGGGCACCGCAGGACCTACATCGGCGCGATGCCGGGCCGCCTCGTCCGCGCGCTCCGCGACGCGGAGACGATGAACCCGGTGATCCTGCTCGACGAGGTCGACAAGGTCGGCGCCGACTGGCGCGGCGATCCGTCGGCGGCGTTGCTCGAAGTGCTCGACCCGGCGCAGAACCATTCGTTCCGCGACCACTACCTCGATGTCGAACTCGACCTGTCGCAGGTGATCTTCATCGCGACCGCGAACGTCGCGGAGACGATCCCCGGCCCGCTGCTCGACCGCATGGAGGTCATTCGCTTCGACGGGTACACCGTCGACGAGAAGGTCTCGATCGCACGCGGCTACCTGTGGCCCCGCCAGCGCGACCGCAACGGCCTGCGCGAGGGCGAGGTCGAGGTGTCCGATGCCGTGCTCGAGTCGATCGTCAGCGAGTACACCCGCGAGGCGGGCGTGCGGCAGCTCGAGCGGGAGCTCGGCAAGCTGCTGCGGAAGACCGCGACCAGCATCGTCTCGGGCAAGACCGAGGCGCCGGTGACCGTCGACCTCGACCTCGTGCGCGACGGACTCGGACGCCAGCGGTTCTTCCAGGAGTCCGCCGACCGGACGGCGGTTCCGGGTGTCGCGACCGGCCTCGCTGTCACTGGCACCGGCGGCGACGTCCTCTTCATCGAGGCGACCTCGATGAAGGGCAACGACGGTCTCGTTCTGACAGGACAGCTGGGCGACGTGATGAAGGAGTCCGCACGCATTGCGCTCTCCTACGTCCGCTCACACGCAGAGGAGCTCGGAATCGACGACGACGCCTTCGACGAGCGCTCGTTCCACCTCCACGTTCCCGCGGGTGCGATCCCGAAGGACGGCCCCAGCGCGGGAATCACGATGACAACGGCGATCGCGTCGCTGCTCTCGCAGCGCCCGGTGAAGCACACGGTCGGCATGACGGGCGAGGTGACCCTCCAGGGTCGCGTGCTTCCGATCGGCGGACTGAAGCAGAAGATCCTCGCGGCGCACGCCGCCGGACTCACCGACGTGATCATCCCGGAGCGCAACCGCGCCGACCTGGACGACGTGCCGGCCGACGTCCGTGCCGTGATGTCGTTCCACCCGGTGATGACGCTCGACGAGGTGCTTGCCCTGGCGTTGGAGCCGGTGCCGAGCGCACATGCGCTGCCGTAGCTGCAAGCCCGTTCCCGAGGAGGTCCGCCGCGCAGCGGACCTCCTCGAACGGCGCTGGACCGTCTCGATCATCTGGGCCTCGCACGACGGCGCGGTGCGGTTCAACGAGTTCCTCCAGGCGGTCGGGGCGATCCCGCCCGCAACCCTCACGACCCGGCTCACCGAACTCGAACGGGCCGGGATCCTCGAACGCTCGACCGTCGAGGGACGTCCACCCCGCACCGAATATCGCTTGACCGAACGCGGCTACGAGTTGCGGGGACTGCTGAGCGCACTGCGCGCTTTCGCGGCTCGCTGAGCGACCGCGCCGTTGGAGCGAGCCCCTCCTCCCCCGTGCGATCAGGGGTACGTGGGATACGTGTATGTCGGGCTCGTCGTCGTCGTCGTCCCCGTCTTCGAGCCACCGGTGACTGCCGCGCCCGCCGCAGAGACGCCATACCACTTTGCGCCGAAGGCGAGGTTCCCCTCGCCCTTCACCTGGCCTGCCACCTTGTCCAATGCGAAGGTGTACAGCGGGTGCCGGTTGTAGGTCACCTGCATCCGGCCGTCGCTGCGCTTCGTCCGTCCGAGGAGCGCCACCTTGACGCCCGAGCCCGCGGTCGGCTTCGTGACGCTCGTAACGGGCGGCCAGTAGGTCGCGCACGTTCCGGTGCATGAGCTCGCCCCGCCGCGGTCCTTGGAGAACAGATAGGCGGTGCGCCCCGTCGAGCTGACGAGAATCGCCCCGAGGGTCGTCTTCCGCAGCGAGAGCGTCGCGCCCGCATGCGTTGCCGCCTTCATCCCGACTGCACTACGCGCCGGTGAATCGGCAAGCAGGAACCCGATCGTGCCGAGGATCACCGCGGAGATCAAAACCATCGCGGTGCGGACACGAGAGTCGGCTGTCGTAACGTTCATGTTCATCTTTCCCACCTCCTTTCACCTGCTTCTACGCAGATGCGGGGCGGACGGATTTCCCGTCAACCCGCGTATCGTACGAACAGATGAACGACCGGATCGAGATCCGTCGCCTAACCGGCGACGACTTACGGACGCACCTCGACGCGCTCGGCGCGGTTCTCGCCGATTGCGTCGCAGGCGGCGCGTCCGTCAGCTACATGGCCCCGTTCTCCCACGACGACGCGCGCGCCGCATTCGCGGGCATGGCGGACGAGGCCACGCGCGGCAACCGTCTGATTCTTGGCGCGTTCGACGACGGCCGGCTCTGCGGCACTGTTCAAGTCGTCCTCGCGGTGCCGCCGAACCAACCGCATCGAGCGGAGATCGCCAAGCTGCTCGTGTCAAGGGCTGCACGCAAGCGCGGCATCGCGCGCGGCCTGATGGAAGCAGCCGAGGCAGAGGCGCGCGCCGAAGGGAAGACACTGCTCGTGCTCGACGCGGTCACGGGCGGCGATGCCGCGCGCCTCTATTCGCGGCTGGGCTGGACGACTGTGGGTGTCATCCCCAACTACGCCCTCTTTCCCGACGGGCGGCCCTGCGACACGACCGTGTTCTGGAAGGCGATCTGAGGGCGGGACGTAACGAAACCGTGGCTTTATCGGCCACGAGTTGACGCGTCACTCGGCAAAACGTACGCAGCAGTGGCTCGAAGCTCTGCAGCCTGGGTAAGACCGAACCAGGTTGCGTCGCGGTGCAACCTGGTTCCGGTGTTTGAACCAGGTTGATGAGTTTCGCCTGTCTAGCTCATCCGTCCCTGCGCCACGGCCAAGCACGCCTGGCAGACAGGGAGGCCTTGATCCCACGGAACGCCGGTCTGGTCGATGCCGCAGAGCGCGGTATCGGCGTCGTCGTCATTCACGATGTGCTCGGACTCCTCGAAGCCGAACCCATCGTTGCCGCACGACGGGTCACGCTTGGTGCGTGTGGTCGTGAACGGGTTGATCATCGACGGGATGGTAGCCCGCCCGTTCAGCTCTAAGGAAGGCGCTCGCCGGTCAGGCGCGCGGCGCCGAGCGAACCGAGCAGAAGGAGGGCCGCCGCGCCCGCGAACCAGGACGACACTTCCCGCGTCGCACGCCGGCTTGCAACGCTCGACCCGAGCTCCTTGTAGACGTTGCTCACCTTCTCGGCCGACTCCGCGCGATAGGTCTTTCCGCCCGTCTCGCGTGCGATCGCCGCGAGCGTCACGGGATCGGGCTTGACCGGGAACCTGCGCCCGGGCCCGCCGCCGAAGCCGTAGCCGCCGAAGGGGCCGAACCCGAGCGTGCCATGGTCGGTCCCGAGCGCGACCGTGTAGACGCGAATTCCCGCGTTCCGCGCACGATCGGCTCCTTGCAGCGGCGCAAGCGTGCCGCGCGTCTGCGCACCGTCCGAGAGGAGAACGATCACCGCGGGGCGCTTGCCGCCCCTGCCACGCGGAGCCCCCCCGATCGACGACGTTGCGACCTGAACCGCGAGGGCGAGGCCGTCACCAATCGCCGTCCCCGCCTCCGGCGCGAGCAGGTCGATTCCCTCGCCGAGGATCGCCCGGTCGGTGGTGGGGATCACGATCTCGTTCGCGCTGCTCGAGAACGACACGAGCCCCACCTTCACCTGCTTTGGCACACGCGCAACGAACTTCTGCATCGCGCTCTGCGCGGCGCCGAGGCGCGACGGCTTCACGTCCGAGGCGCGCATCGACCCGGAGACGTCGACGAGGAGCACGACGGTCGCCTGATCGGCCGGCTTCGAGACAGTCGCCCGAGGTCGGGCGACGGCAGTCGACGCGGACGCAAGAGCCAGCAGGAAGAGCGCGAGAGGCAGCCACCTCCAGGATGGCCGCCGCGTCGGCGCAACCGACGCGAGGAGCTCGAGGTTCGTGAAGGCGACGGCATACCGCGCACGGCGCCGGTCGAACCACACGGCGAGGAACGCCGCCACCGGAACGATCGCAAGCACAACCAGGAGATACGGCGACCCGAAGCTCACGGCGCGCACTCCGCCCCGACCTGCACGATCGCGTGCACGTCGATCGACAGTCCGTCGCTCGCCGCCGCCGTGACGACGACCTTCTTCCCGACGACGACGCTGCTTGCCCGAACGCGGGCTGCGTCGGCGAGATTCGGAGGCTGCGTCGTCCGGAACGCAATCGCATGCCACGAGCCGACGAGCGTCTCACCGGCCTGGCACTCGACTTTCGCGAACCGTGCCTCACCCGGGCCGATGACGACGATGCGCGAGCGAAGCTCGAGCGCCGGCCCCGCAGGCGTCACTCGAGCCGAAACGGTCGACCGGCCGCCGCCGCCCTGAGTCGGGATACAGCCGATCAGCGGCTGGAACGCCTGGGTACGACGCACCGTCGAAAGTGCGTGGAAGAGGGCGTAGCGTGTCGTCGTCACACCGGGTCGCACCGGCGCGCCGAGGCGACCGTCAAAACTGACGCGCACCGAGCGTGAAGTCGCCTGCGCGTCGAGACCTCCCACGATGCTGCGACCTCCCGGGCACGTCAGCAGATAGTCGACGTGACCGCGGGGTGGCACGACGACCCATGGCCCGGGAACCCGGATGCACGCCGTGATGCCACGGCACTCGCCCGTCGCCCCGCCGGCGGGCGCGTACACAGCTGCAATCGCCGCGGCCGCCACAAGCGCGGCAACGAGCCCCGTGAGTCTCACGTCAGCCTCCTGAACCACAGGCCGGAGAGCAGCGCGCCCGCGACCATGAACGCAAGCCCGCCGCCGGCCGCGGCCGACGTCACTTCGACGACCTTCCGTTTGTGTCCGGCGCGTTCCTTAAGCGCCCCGAAGGTCGTCGCAACATCCGCGAGCGACGGGCCGCTGACGTATCTCCCGTTACTGGCGCGGGCGATCGCCTGAAGCGCGGCCGGCTCGACCGGAACTTGAAAACGCTCGGTGAGACCGCCCTTCAGCGGCTGCTGGACGATGCCGTCGGGCGTGCCGACGGCCACTGCCGTCACCGGGATGTGCGCCTTCCCGGCCTGCGCGCCTGCCTGCGCGGGGGTGATCCGACCCGCGGTCTGGCCGCCGTCGGAAAAGAGAACGATTTGGGCAGGTACTCGCTTGCCGCGCGTCGATGAGTGCACCGAGAGCCCCACGTCGACTGCCCGCGATACGGCCGTCCCGAGCGCCGTGCCCTGCGGCCCCGACTTGGCGTGGTCGATGACGTATTGCAGGCGTGCGACATCACGCGTCGGTGGCGCGACGACAGACGCGTGGTCGGAGAAGGTGATGATCGACATCTGGTAGCCGCGCGGCAGCGCGTCGACGAAGCGCTTCGCTGCTGCGCGTGCCGCAGCGAGACGCGTCGGGCGCGTGTCGTTCGCGGCCATCGAGCCGGAGACATCGAGTCCGAGCACGATCGTCGCCTCGTTGCGTGTGACGGTGAACGACGCACTCGGGCGCGCAAAGCCGACGAGCAAGAGCGCGACCCCGACGAACAGAAGCGCAGTCGGCAGGTGCCGACGCCAGGCGGGCGGCCGTTCGATCATGTTCGGCAAGAGGGCGGGAGCCGCCCAGGCGGCGGCCCGCGCATCACGCTGCCGGTCGAACCATAGGTACGCCGCGACCGCCGCCGGAACCGCGAGCAGAGCGAGCAGCAGAACCGGCGCCTCGAAGCTCATCGGATTCGATGCCCCCGGCGCAAGAATGCTGTCAGCGGATGCAGCCAGTCGCTGTCGGTCGAGAGCGCGACATGCCGCACGCCCGCGGAGCTGAGCGAGGCGACGAGCGACCGGCGCTCGTCGAGTGCCGCCGCCGCGAACCGCTCTCGCAGCCGCCGGTCGCCGGTGTCGACCCGCAACTGCCGCCCGGTCTCCGGATCGACAAGACGCAATTCACCGACGTTCGCGAGCTCCTGCTCGCGCGGGTCGCGCACCTCGACCGCAAGCACCGCGTGGCGGCCGGCGAGTCGAAGCAGCGGCTGGCGCCACTCCGGCGTACCGCGGAAGTCGGAGACGACCACGATCAGCGCACGCTGGCGCGCAACGCGATCGGCAAGGTCGAGCGCATCGCTGAGCTTGCCGGTCCCGCCCGGCGGCAGCTCTCGCAGCAGACGCAGGGTGTCGAGCAACGCGCGCCGGCCCTGTCGTGGCCGTTCGATCGTCTGCTCGCTCCCGAACGCGATCGTGCCGAGACGATTGCCGCGTCGCGTCGCGGCATATCCGACGGCGACCGCCACGCCCTCGGCGACGTCGGCCTTTCGCCGGTCGCCGGTGCCGAACGCCATCGACGCCGACGCATCGAGCACGAGCCATGTCACGAGCACGCGCTCGGCGAGCTCCACGCGCACGTGCGTCTCGCCCGTGCGCGCCGTGACGTTCCACTCGATTCGGCGGACGTCATCTCCCGGCTCGTATGGGCGCACCTGCCAGAGCTCGCTACCGACGCCCGCGAACGCCGAGCGATAGTCGCCTGCGAGGAGACCGTCGACGCGCCTGCCGACGGTCAGCTCGAGCGCCCGCAACGACGCGGCCGACAGCGGCCCCGGGCCGGGCGCCGCCGGCGTCCGGGTCGGTGCGAGCGGGTCGGCGGCGACCGAGGTCACGCGACGGCGTGCGTGCGACCGAGGTCGATGTGCGGGGCGGGCACCGCGGCGAGCACCGAGTCGAGGATCGTGTCGGAGGCGACCTCTTCTGCGAGGGCGCGATACGAGAGCACGAGCCGATGCCGGAACGCATCGCGGACGAGTGCCTCGAGGTCGGACGGCGTGACGTAGTCGCGCCCCCTGATCAACGCGAGCGCCCGGCCGGCGGCAACGAGGCTGATCGGCCCGCGCGGGCTCGCGCCGAACGAGATGTAGTCGGCGATCTCGGCCAGGCCATGATCGCGCGGCCGCCGGGTCGCCGTCGCGACATCGACCGTCCAGCTGATGAGCGCCGGGTCGACGTACACCTGCGCCGCCCGCGCTTGCAGCTCCTTCAGGTCGTCGAGCGAAAGCACCTGCTCGAGCGTCGGCGCATCCTCGAGTGAGCGGGCGACGACGGTGAGCTCCTCGTCGTGCGAGGGGTAGTCGACGAGCACTTTCAGCATGAAGCGGTCGACCTGCGCCTCGGGCAACGCGTAGGTGCCTTCCGACTCGATCGGGTTCTGCGTCGCAAGGACGAGGAACGGCTTCGGCACCTGGTAGGTGTTGTGGCCGATCGTCACCTGCTGCTCCTGCATGACCTCGAGCAGGGCCGACTGCACCTTGGCAGGTGCGCGGTTGATCTCGTCTGCGAGCAGGAAGTTGCAGAAGACGGGGCCGAGCTCGGTCTCGAACTCCGTGCGGTCGGGACGGTAGACGCGGGTGCCCACGAGATCCGACGGCACGAGGTCGGGCGTGAATTGCACGCGCTGGAACTTCCCGCCGAGCACCGCCGCGGCCGTCTTGATCGTGAGGGTCTTTGCGAGCCCCGGCACGCCTTCGATCAAGAGGTGCCCGCCGGAGAGCAGGCAGACGAGCACCCGCTCGAGCATCCCTTCCTGCCCGGCGATGACGCGCCGGATCTCGAACAGCGCCTCCTCGAGCTTTCCACCGACGTCTTCCACTCTCAGGCCTCCCTCGCTCGCGGGTTTCCCCGAAGAATGCACCCGTTTCCTAAGAGTGCGCTTGGATTTCTCGTTAACGGTCTGATTCGGTTTTAGCCCGGGCGAGCGCGTCGCGCCACTCCGATCGCCGGGCGGCGACCTCGTCGGCGCTCGATCGAGGCTCGAACGTGGCCCCGACAGCCACCCTCGCGCCGTGCCCGGCGCCGAGTGCGGCAGCGCCGAGTGCCGTCGTCTCCTGCTCGGCTGCCACTTCCACGGGGATCCCGAGCAGGTCGGCCTGGAACTGCATCAGGAAGCCGTTCGCGGTCGCGCCACCGTCGGCGCGAAGAACGGTCGGCGGCTCGGGCAACGCTTCGACGACGTCCGTGACCTGGTGAGCGATCGCCTCGAGCGCCGCTCGGACGAGGTGCGCGCGCGTCGTCCCGCGGGTGATCCCGGCGACGAGCCCGCGGGCGTCGGCGTCCCACCACGGTGACCCGAGACCGGTCAGCGCGGGCACGAAGACGACGCCGCCGGTGGCCTCGACGCTGCGCGCGAGCGCCTCGCTCTCGGCGGCGTCCGTCAGCAACCCGAGGCCGTCGCGGAGCCACTGAATCGCCGCACCGCCGACGAGCACCGCGCCTTCGAGGGCATAGCCGTCGGCGGCCGCAGTCTTCAGCAAACCGGGCGGTGGTGGCGAGGCGTCAGAGCCCGTGTGCACGAGCACGAAGGTCCCGGTCCCGTACGTCGCCTTGCCCTCGCCCGCTCGGTGGCACCCCTGACCGTAGAGCGCAGCCTGCTGGTCGCCCGCAATGCCTTTCACGGTGACGGATGCTCCGAGCAACGTTCCGTCCGCGACGGCCTCGGTCGAGCTGACGATGCGCGGCAGCAGCGCGCGGTCGACGCCGAACAGCGCAAGCAGCTCGTCGTCCCAGTCGAGAGTTGCGAGCGATGCGAGCATGGTGCGCGACGCGTTCGTCGGGTCTGTGACGTGCGCCTCGCCGCCGCTCAGCTTCCAGACGAGCCAGGAATCGACGGTGCCGAACGCAAGACCGTCGCGGTGGTGCTCGCGCAGGAGCCATTCGAGCTTCGTCGCCGAGAAGTACGGGTCTGGCACGAGACCTGTCCGCTCGCGGACAAGGGCGGCGTCGAGCTCGCGGCAGCGATCGGCAGTACGCCTGTCCTGCCAGACAATCGCGGGCGCGACAGGAGCGCCCGTCGCGCGATCCCAGAGGACGGTCGTCTCGCGCTGGTTCGTGATCGCAACGGTGCGCAGGTCATGAGCCTCCAACCCGGCCTCTGCGAGCGCCGCCGCAGCGGCGGCGAGCACGCTTTCCCAGATCTCCTCCGGGTCGTGCTCGACCCAGCCGGGATGCGGGAAGTGCTGCGGCAGCTCGCGGTAGCCGCGCCCGAGGATGTGCAGACCCTCGTCGACGACCAGGCACGTCGTCCCCGTCGTGCCCTGGTCGATTGCGAGAATCACCGCGCTGCGATGAACGCCAACGTGCGCCCCCACGCGTCATCCGACGCGTCGGCGAACTGCTCTTGCTTTCGGTCGAAGAAGCTGTGCGGAGCGCCGTCGTAGGTGACGATCTCGTGCTCCACGCCGGCATCCGTGAGCGCCGCTTCGAACGCGGCGTTGTCCTCGGCGGTGATCCCCTGGTCGTCGCCCGCTTGGAGCGCGAGGATCGGGCACGCGATTTCCTCGGCCCGCTGCACGACGCTCGGCCCTCCCCGCTCCCGCGTCGGCGACCCGTAAAAACCGATCGAGCCGTCGAGCCCATGACCCGAAGCCGCGGCGACCCACGAAGCACGCCCGCCAAAGCAGAAGCCGACCGAGACGAGCGTGGTCGCGCCGAGCTCGCGGAGCTGCACGAGCGTCGCAGCCGTGTCCGCCTGTACTGCTTCGTCGGTGAGCTGCTCGACGTGCGGCATGTACTCGAAGTCGTCCCCACGCTTGGTGGCGCCGGCCGTCCGGCCGAAATAGTCGAAGGCGACTGCGGCGATTCCGCGCTCTGCGAACCGCAGGGCAAGCTCCTCGTAGAAGCGATAGAGCCCGCGAACGTCCGGCAGGATGACGACGCCGGTCGTCGCGGGCTCGTCGGGCGCCGCGGCGAAGGCCGCGAACGAATTGCCGTCGGCGGCAGTCAGCACGAGGTCGTCGTGCGAGATCGCGGCGCCGGCGATCACCGGGATCGGCGGAGCGCTATCGAGGTCGAAGCACATCGCGCGCTGACGCTAACGCTTTCCCTCGGGGTAGCGAGGCAGGCCGTCGTCCGGAATCGCTTCCCAGCCTGCCGCATAGGCCGTGAACTGCCGCCATTGCGGGCGGATGCCTGGGTCGTCGTCGAATGTGCCGAGGCGGACGCTTTTCAATGCTTCGTCGCCCGGGTCACGACTCCAGAGGGCACTTCCGCACGCGGTGCAGAAGCACTTCGGCCAGCCACCCTCGGGCCGGTGCTCGCCGACGAGCTCGGCGCCGGAGACGATGCGCAACGAGCCTGGCTCGATGCGCGCCTGCGCGGACGCCGCGGTCCCCGATCGCCGCTGGCAGCGCGTGCAGTGGCAATAGGAGGCTGAGACGAGGGGCGCGTCGATCTCGTAGCGGACGCGGCCGCAGAGACAGCCGCCTGTCAGCGGTAGCTGCATTGGAAACGAGCTTACCGTCGAAGCGCAGGTACGCTCGCAAGCGGCGTCGTCACGGGAGTCCTTCTGCGGTGAGTGATTACGAGTACGAGCTACGAGACGGCGACGCCGTCATCGCAACCGGCCGGATCCAGCTCGAGGAGTCCCCGGCCCCCGGCGAGACGCTCTCGCTCGGCTCGCAGCGTGTCCTGATCGCCGACGTTCTCCGCCTCGGCGGCACGCCCCGGCTGATCCTCTCGCGCTCGTAATCCGTGCGCGCCTCAGCAGGTCATCACCAGTGGGCTCCCCGTCGTTTGGCGGCGGGTGACGCGCCTTCACAACGCGGCCGGCGCTGGCGTCGAGCCTAATAGGGGAGTTCGATGCCGCTCGGGTCGATACCGAGCGACTCCGCGAGGCGGACACCCTGCTCGAGGTCTTCCTTCAACATCCGCAGGTCGGCCTCGCGCATCAGGCCGCCGATGAATTCGCGCGCCTTCGGGCGCCACATCGTGTGCTGGACGAAGAGCGGCAGCATCCGGTTGGCGGCGTCGACGAGCCGGTTCGTGACCTTCTTCCCCGCCCCCTCCAGGAGGACGCGCTCGTAGGCCATTCCGGCGGCGTGATGGATGCCGTCGTCGATCGTCAGGCGGTTACAGAGATCCTCGAGGATCGTGCCGCGCGAGGACCGGGCGATCATCCGGAACCGCGGGATGATCAGACGCTCGTAGAAGACCTGCATGAGGAAGACCTTCTCTTCGAGCGTGTCCGCGTCGAGCGTCATGTGGGCGAGCTGCTCGAGATACGGGTCTCGCTCGCCCATCCCCCCGGCCTGGTGAATGAGCTTCAGCCACGCCTCGGTATGGCGCGCCTCGTCCTGCACCATCGTCGTGTAGTACAGCTTCGCCTCGTGATCGGGCGCGATCGCAAAGAGCTGCGTCGCCATCTCGACGGCAAGCTCGTCGGCCTGAAGCTGCTGGGTGATCACCGACCGCCAGATGTCCTGCCGGCGGGCGAGCTTCTGCGGCGAGCCCTTGTACTCGGGTGTCGGCGGCAGCTCGCCCCACGGCAGATCGCGCACCTGCCATTCGGCGCGCTTCGCGAGCTCGTAGTAGCGGTAGACGCCCGTAAGGTCGCGCGGAGCTCCCTCGGCGGTCTCGTGCTCGACGCGGTCTGTGACATCCATCGCGGGAAGCCTAACCGGGGAAGCGGAAGGCGGGCTAAATACCGCGGGTGGTCTTCTCGGAGGCGCGCTTGTCGGCGCGCTTTTCCTTCAGCGTCTTCTGCGGGGCCTTCTTCTGGCCCTTCTTCGGCTTCTGCTGACCCTTCATGCGGATGACTCTACCGACGCTGCCGGACCGCGCAAGGCGATCTCGTCGTAGAGCGGCCGGTAGCCGTGCCGCTCGTTCAGTGCGAGCATCCCGGTGAGCCTCGTCTCGTTCGCCGTTGCAAGCGACCGTAGCCCGTGCTCCTTTGCCCAGCCGATCTGCGCGCGTTTGATCGCGCTCGCGACGCCGCGGCCGCGTGCTTCCCGGGCGACCGCGGTGAAGCCGTGGTATCCGGAATCGCCCTTGACGTCGAGAAACCCGTAGCCGAGGACATCCTCCCCGTCGAGGACGATGAGATAGGCGTCGGCCCGATGTGGGTCGAGTCCCCAGCTACGCCATTCCTCCAGGCTCCCGAGATCCTGCTCGGCGCGCCCGGGCTGATCCGGATACGACTGGGCCGCGATCTCGAAGAGTTGCCGCGCGAGCTCCGGTCGCTCCGCGAACGTGGTGATGGTCATCCCGGGCGGTCCCGGATCGGGCGCCGAGGCGACGTCGAGCTCCGAGTTGACGTAGCGGCGAGTCTCCTCGTAGCCGCGCGCCTCGAAGAACGCGACAACCTCGGGTGTCTCCGTCGTCGTCCACACCTCGAGCCCTGTCTTGCCGATCGCCCGGGCAGCAGCCGAGGCCTCGCGCCACGCCGCCTCGTCGACGGTCCGGAACCACACCTCCGCAAACGGGAGCTGCTCGAGACCAGGCATCGGCTTCACGTCGACGGTCATGCCACGCCGATCTTTGCAAGCGGCCGTATGCGGTGTCGATCGGGGAATGAGGTGCGACGATGAGAGGCCCGCGCCGGCAGGCCCCCCACCGTGCCACCGTCCGTCAGCGAGACTGAACGCTGACGAAGTCGAAGTTCGTGTCCACGTACACCGTCGTCGGCGTCCCGTCGGCCGCCACCATGTGTGCTTCGTACGTGGCGTTCCCGTCTGCGTCGGTCTCCACCCGGACGACCGTGCCGCCCGACACCTTGCTGAGCGCGATGGCCTTGACCTTCGCGAGCGCGTCCCCGGTCAGGAGGGTTTCGTCGCTCCGCTGGTTCCCCCAGGGATTCGACGCTCCCGCGCCCGGCGGTGCCGCGGGCGTTCCCGAGGCGGTCGCCGTCGCAGCGGTCGTCGTGCTATTCGTGCTCGAGCCGCTTGCCGCGCTCGCGACGCCGTAGCTCCCGAACGCGACGCCGAGGGCGACCGCGAAGCTGACGAAGACGCTCCGATACGAGCGGGATGTGCCTTTCGTTCCAGTGCTCATCGTGGTGCTCCTTCCGTGGTAGTTGACATCCACCACGGTCGCTGCCGCGCTTCAGAGCCTTGTGCGAGAGCCCATAGAGTCGCCTGAGAGCGGCACGAGTCGTGCGCCCGTTGCCTTGAACGTGGCGAACGCCGTGCCCCCGCGCGCGAGGTCGAGCTTCTCGGCCGACCCCGCCGTCACCTCGGCGGTGATCGGACCGATGCGAACCCGAACGCGGTTGCCGACCGTCACGACCGAGCGGATCTCGCCCCGGATCGCGTTCACCGCCGAGTCGTCCTGATGCACGCGAGCGACCGACACCTCCCAGGGATAGACGACGACGCCGACTTCACCGACCGCGTGATCGGTCGAGTAGACGAGCTCGCCCGTCTCGAGCTGGATACGCGTCATGTCGCCCGACTCGCTCTCCGCGATTCCGTGCAGCAGGTTCGCACCCGTGAAGGACGCGACGAACGCATCCGACGGCCGGTCGACAAGAACCTCGGGCGTCGCGAACTGACGAAGACGTCCGTCGACGATCACGCCGACGTGATCCGCGAGGGCTGCGGCATCCTCGAAGTCGTGCGTCACGAGAATCGTCGGCAACGCAAGCTCGCGCAGGAGCTCCTGGAGCTCCGCGCGAACGGTGCCCTTCGTGTGCGAGTCGAGCGCCGACAACGGCTCGTCGAGGAGGATGGTTCCCGGCCCTCGTGCGAGGCAGCGCGCGAGCGCGACGCGTTGTCGCTCACCGCCGGACAAGGCGTTGGGGCGCTCGTCCGCGAGATGCGAGATCCGAAACCGCTCGAGGTACTCATCGGCTCGCTCTCTACCGCCGTAGGCGATGTTCTGGCGAACCGTGAGGTGCGGGAAGAGGGCGTACTCCTGAAACACGAGCCCGACCCGGCGCTCATCGGGTCGCCGGACGAGCCGACGTGCGCTGTCGAACCAGACGTCGTCGCCGAGCGCGATCCGCCCGCGACTCGGGCGGACGAGGCCGGCGATCGCCCGCAGCACCGAGGTCTTGCCGGCGCCTGAAGGGCCGACGAGCGCGACGGTGCGCTCGACCTCGAGGGCTAACTCCAGCTGGAAAGCGCGAAGCGGGAGCGTGAAGTCTGCGCTGAGGGCTGCCATAGCCAGAGGGTCGTGAGCTTGAGGGAGATGAGGATCGCGGCGCTGATCAGGACGAGCAACGCGCTGATCGCGAGCGTGACGTTGAAGTTCACTTCGAACTCCGCGTAGATCGCGAGCGGCAATGTCTGGGTGACGCGCTCGAGGCTGCCCGCGAACATGATCGTCGCGCCGAACTCGCCGAGCCCGCGTGCGAGCGCAAGCGCCCCGCCGGCAGCCAGCCCGCCGCGGGCGAGGGGCAGCACCACGCGAAGAAACGTGCGCGCCGGCCCGGCGCCGAGCGTGTGCGACGCCGCGACGAGGTTCGGATCGATCGCCTCGAACGCCGCGATCGCCTGTCGGACATAGAGCGGGCTGGCGACGAACGCAACGGCGAGCGTGACCGCGCTCTGCGTGAACGGCAGCGAGATCCCCGCCCAGCGGAGGCTCGAGCCGAGCAGCCCGGCCCGCCCGAAGGCGGCCAGGAGTCCGATGCCTGCGACGGCGGGAGGCAGCACGAGCGGCAATTCGACGAGCGTGACGGCGAGCGAGCGCCCCGGAAACCGTCGGCTCGCGAGGAGGTAGGCCGTCGGGGTTCCGAGTCCGAGGATGAGGAGCTGGGCAATCAGCGTCGTTTTTGCGCTGACGACGAGCGCGTCCGTCACGACCGGATTCGAAAGCTGGTCGACCAGCCGTGCGGGCGAAACGTGGACGAAGATCGCGACGATCGGCAAGACGAGAAACACCAGCGCGACAACCGTCGCCGAGAAGTAGACGAGCGCGAGCAGACTCCGGCGGAACGCGGTCATGGCGTCGGCTTCGGAATCGCGAGAAAGCCCGCGGCGAGGAGCTTCTTCTGGCCGGCCGTGCTCAACACCTCGCCGATGAACTTCCGCGCCGCCGCCTTGTTCGAGCTCGCTGCCACGACGGCAAGCTCGTAGGTGACCTTCGGCTGCGCCGACGCGGGGATCGTGATTACGGCCACTTTGCCGGGCACCGTCCTTGCGTCGGTCGAGTACACGAATCCCGCGTCCGCCTCGCCGAGCGCGACCTTCGAGAGAACGCTGCGGACGTCGGACTCACGACTGACGACGTTTGCGAGCACACTCGTGAGGCCCATCTGCTTGAGCACGTGGACGGTGTAGCCGCCGACCGGCACCGAACGCGCGGCGATCACGAGCTTGATGCCCGAGCGCGTGAGGTCGTAGACGCTGTGAATGCCCCCCGGATTTGACGACGGGACGACGAGGACGAGCCGGTTGCGGGTGAAGACGACGGGTCGCTGCACGAGACCCTTCGCGAAGAGCTGATCGGGGATCGTCGAGTTGGCTGACGCAAAGATGTCTGCCGGCGCTCCCTGAGTGATCTGCGCGGCAAGCGTGCTCGAGGCGCCGAACGAGTAACGCGGGCCTTTGTCGATTCGGGGGAAGACGTTGGTGAGCGACGACGCCGCGTACACGGTGATCCCGTTCACGCGCTCGGCAGCGGGTGCGCGCGTCGCCCCGCTCGCGACGAGAAGCGCAACGAGGAGCGTCGCGCCTGCGACTCTCATTGCTCCACCATCACCGAGGTTGACTTGATCACCGCGACGATGTGGTTGCCCGGCTTGATGCCGAGGTCGCGTACGGCGTCTGCGGTGACGATCGCCGTCAAGACGGCGGGCTCGTCGACCACCATCTCGATCTGCGCCATCAAGCCCTCGATCCTCACGTCGCGAACGGTTCCACTGAACCGGTTGCGCGCGCTGACCTGGTGTTCTGCACGAGCGCCGCCGCGGAGCCGCTCGATCTCCTTCGCCGAGACGATGCGCCGGTTGCTCGGGTCGCGTTTCGTTTTGATGCGCCCTTGGCTGTCCCAGCGACGGAGCGTGTCGAGACTGATGCCGAGCGTCCGCGCCGCCTCACCGACGCTATAGAACTCCCGCGGCATCGTCGCACCTCCTCCTAGCTTGCATCGGACGTCTGGAGCGCCAGGCCAAGCTTCGTGCATATGTATTCCCTAGGCATCTCCACGAAGACCTCGACCCTACCAGTGCGTCGCTCGCGGTGGTCGTCGAGCCGAGGCGTCGGCGCGCGCCTCGACGCGAGCCTTCGGCCAAGGAACGTCGGCGTCAGACGCAGGCGGGCAACGAGATCGTGAACGTACAGCCCGCGCCGGGCGCGCTCTCGAGCTCGACTGTCCCCCCAACCTCCCGCACGATTCGTTGCACGGTTGCGAGGCCGAGTCCCGTGCCGTACTCCGACTTTGTCGTGAAGAACGGTTCGAAGATCCGCGCCTGCGTCGCGATGTCGATTCCGGGACCATCGTCGGCGAATGCCAGTGTGACGTGGAGGCCTCCGGGCAGCTGGATTCCGTCGACCTCGCGGTTAGCGAGAACTCGTGTGCTCGTGGTGATTGTCACCCGTCCACCGGTTGGCGTCAGCGCGTCTCGGGTGTTCGCGGCGAGGTTGAGGAGCACCTGGTTGAGGGTCGCCGGATCGGCGACGCAAAAAGGCAGGTCCGGCGTCGATCGATGTTCGACGGTGACGCTCCGGCCGAGCAACATCTCGACGAGCGGCAGCGCCGTCACGACCACCCGGTCGAGCGAGAGCGGTACGGGATCGGTCGCCTGCGGGCGCGACGCGGCCAGCAGCTTCATGACGAGGACCCGCGCTTGCTCAGCAGCACCGCGGATCTGCTCGAGTTGAGCGCGGAGCTCGGGCTGCTCGGTTCCGACCTGGCTGAGCGCGAGACCGGCATAGCCGAGCATCGGCACGAGGAGGTTGTTGAAGTCGTGGACGATGGAGCCCGTGAGCTGCCCGATCGTCTCCATGCGCTCGGACTGCCTGTACTTCTCCTCAAGGCTCACTCGGTTCGTCAGATCGCGGCTCGTCGCGAGCACGCAAGGTGCGTCCGTGTCCAGACCTTCGATCAAGACGAACCGGGTCTCGGCGACGAGGAACGTTCCGTCCTTGCGGCGGAGACGAACGCGGCGCGCGGGTAGTTCGGCGCCACTCAAAGCGGCGGACACAAGCTCGAAGATCGCCTCGACTTCAGCCGGGTCGGTGAGGATCGTTATCGGCCTGCCGACGAGCTCCGCCGGCGTGTAGCCGAGCAACGCAGCATGCGATTCGGAAGCGATGCGAACGGTTCCGTCCAGTTCGAACAGGGAGACGAGGTCGGGAGATCCTTCGACCATGACCCGGTAGAACTCACGACTGGCTCGCAAGTCGTTCGCGTCGCGTCGGCTTCGCGCGAGCTGCCGGTGAAGCTCGAGCTGCGCCTCGACCTGCCGGGCGAGCACTTTCAACGCGTCGACCTGCGCGCGGGTGAGCTCGCGGGACACCGTGTCTTTCACACAGAGGGCCCCAAGGGCACTTCCTTCGCTGCTGAACAACGGTACCCCGGCGTAGAACCGCACCTTCGGACCGCCGAGCACGTTCGGGTTCATCGCGAATCGAGGATCCTCGCGGGCGTCAGGGATGATGAACATCTCCTGGCCCAGGATCGCGTGCCCGCAGAAGGAAATGTCGCGCGGCGACTCGGTGAGATCCGTCCCGACCGACGCGAGGAAGAACTCCCGGTCGAGATCGACGAGCGACACGAACGCCATCGGCACGTCGCAGATCACTGCGGCCAACCGGGCGAGCTCGTCGAACTTCGCCTGTGGGGCGCTGTCGAGAACACCGAAACTCTCGAGCACCGACACTCGCACGGCATCGCCAATCGGGATCGGAGCGTTGATGCCGCCCAACAGCGGGATGTGTGGCTCGGCCGGTGACATTGGGTGCACTCCCTCGACCCCGGGGGTCAACAGTGCTCATCGGGCCAGCCGACGAACGGCAAGATCCGTAGAAACTACTGATTGCCAACGGCCGGCGCCGCGGCGTACTCCTCGTCGCTGACGTGCGCGCCCCAGTTCGCGGGGGAACCGTCGTCGCCGACCTCGAGCATCGCGATGTGAACCATGAACCTTGTCGCGGTAGCGCCGTGCCAGTGCTCCTCGCCGGGCTCGAAGAAGACACGGTCGCCGGGCCTGATCACCTCGACGAGGCCCCCGCGTCGCTGCGCGTGGCCCAGCCCCTCGGTCACCCAGATCGTCTGGCCGTTCGGGTGCGTGTGCCATGCCGTGCGTGCGCCGGGTGCGAAGTGGACGTTGCTCGCATGAAGGCGGGAGTCGCCCGACGGCGCGGCGACCGTGTCGATGTAGACCGAGCCGATGAACCAGTCCTCAGGCCCGGCGATCGTGTCGAGACTGTTCCTCGTTATCTGCATGCACCGCTCTCCTCGTTGAGTGTTGCCGCCCAGCTTGCCGCCGTCGGGCGTCGTTTAGCTACGGCTCGACGTATTCAGCGCAACGGCAGATTGAACGAGCGCCGTGAGTGCCTGCTCGTCGATCGTCTCGCCCTCGCGAACATCGATCGCGCGCCTGACGTTGCCGTCGAGGCTCGAGTTGAAGAGGCCGGACGGGTCATCGAGCGACGCGCCCTTGGCGAAGGTCATCTTCACCACGTTCTTGTAGGTCTCGCCCGTGCAGATGATCCCGTCGTGCGACCAAATCGGAGTGCCTCGCCACTTCCACTCCTCGACCACGTCAGGATCGGCCTGCTTGATGAGAGCGCGAATGCGAGCGAGCGTCTCACCGCGCCAGTCGTCGAGCTCGCTGATTCTCGCGTCGATCAGCTCTGACGGAGACGGGGATTCCTGCGGAGCGTTCTCCTTCACGCCCTCTCTCATACCAGGGCGGCCGGGCCTGCGTCGAGGCGGAGAGAACGCCGCGCCCGGATTCGGACATTCGCCGGGCGTGTTTGCTGTTGTCGCCCACCATGTTTACGCGTTGCAAGTGTGGGGACTACGTTTTCAACGCGCGGCCAAGCAGGCAGCGGGGGGCCTGATCTCCCAGGTCTTTCGCCGGGTCACCTACGCGTTTACGAGAGGACTCAATTGAGTCACTCCGCCCGATTAACCCAACAAGGGGGGATTCACCATGGCAGCAGCCGACTCATCCTCGGTCACAGATACGCACCGGCGTCCGGGCGTGTCGCAGAACGTGTCGCACAGAAGCCACGACGAGACGAAGCCGTCCTTCTTGACGACAGAGTTCTACGCGATGGTCGGTGTAATCGCGGCCGTTCTGATCGCCGCGAAGGTCTCAGACTCACTCGGCGATGTCCGCGCCTGGACGCTCGTTTCGGCCGTCGCGATCGGCTACATGATCAGCCGCGGCCTCGCCAAGTCTGGCAGCACGCACCACATTCACGGGGACGACCACCGCTAGTCAAGGCGCCGGTATCCCGCGTCTTTCCAATCCACGACCGACATTCGAAAGGAACCCACTGTGAGCGCAACGATGACCGAGTCCAAGAACGGGGCAAGCGAGACGACTGACGTTCGTCAGGAGATCCAAGATCTGCGCAAGAACATCGAGGTTCAGGCGGCTACGCAGGCCGGAGCACACGCGACGCAGGCAGCAACCCTGGCCGGCGCACAGGCGACGCAGGCAGCGGCTCATGCAGGCACCTGGTCGACGATGGTCGCCGGCAGCGCCGGACTCGTCGTGGGCATGTTCCTCGCTCTCGCCTTCGCGGCAACGACACGCTCCTAACCGACGTGTCCGAGCCTGATGCGCCGAAGCCCCAGCCGGATGAGGACTACGCCGGGCACGACGGCGCCTCGACCGCTGTCGTAAAGGCGGACGAAGAGCAAGTCAAGCAAGAGGAACGCGGGGAAGAAAACCCGACTTGAGCGACCGCCGGACTCGAGGAGCGCACCGCTGTGTGTCTCCCCTCGAGTCCGGCAGCCGCGGCTGACGAGACTCGACGAGGGGTTCGTCGCACAACCACCGAGGCTCTGCTCGGGCTGAGTCGCTACGAGTAGGCTCGGCCGGGCTGGCGTCCGGCGCTGATCTCGCGCTCGTCGCGCTCGAGATCATCTTCGCTCCGAGAGCCACTCATCAGGACAACCCAAGAAGCGACTGCCACTGCTACCGCAGATGTGCCGACGATTACAACAATCCAGGCCATGCCGCTCTATCGGCCGAAGACGATCCGAGCTTGAGCACGCGTCGACCGCTTACACGTCGTCCTCGGCCTTCTCCGCCCGCTCTCCGAGCTTCACGATGTCTCCGTCGTGGAACAGCACCCCCTCACAGGCGACACGCCACTTCGGCTTTCCGCGCAGCAGGAACTCGAGGTCCATCGCGAAGTGCTTGAACTCCTCCTGTTGGGCGTTCATCATGATCGCCTTCGCCTGCGCGTTCTGTTCGACTGAAATTCGCTGCTCGTACCAGCCGATCGCTTCGGCCTCTTCGACGAGCGAAGTGATCATCCTCGCGAAGGTCCGTGTCTTCTCCGAGAGCTCGTCGGGTGGCTCGTGGTACTGGTTCTCCGGCATCAGGCTCCTCTGTGCGCGCGTTGAGATCGGTGGACTTCCTGCGATTTGTGCTCAAACCGCTGCGCCCCGAAACCCGGTGCTGCGCCGCGGCCGAGTGAGTTGACATTTACGGGGGAGCGTTGTCCTCGCGGATGACGATCCGTTTGCCTTCGATCCGCACGACGGCTTCCCAGGGGATGACCGTTTGCGGTTTCGAAGCGCGGATGCCGAGGTGCTGAAGCCAGGCACGGTCTCCGATGCAGAGACCCGTGATTCGAAGGTTCGCGGTCGTCAGCTCACCGCGCAGGTCGTGGCAGTGTCCGAGACTGCGGCCCGATTCGGTTACAACCTGGCGGCGCAGGAGCGATGAGAGTGTCCTCATCTGCCCGCACCGGGGATCTTGTCGATGAAGGGCCGCAGCCGGTCGTCGCCCCGGCCGAGCCCGAGCTCCGTGGCTCCTTGTTTCAGCTCGATCGCGGAGTCGAGTTTGGACACTTCGCTCCAGGAGACTCGGACTTTCCGGCCGCCTCCGATTGCACCTGCAAGTCTGCCGATCCAGCCTGCGCGCTGAGCCCAGTAGCCGGGGCCGCAGAGGATCGCGACCACTTCGGGAACCTCGCCGGCACCGCCTTCGATCGCGAGGTCGTCGACGTTGCCGCAGCGCCGTCCGTTCTTGTCCAGCAGTTGGTGGTCGAGCACGTTCAAGCCGATGTCGATCTGCCTGGCGGTCAATTCTGGCCGACGTTCGTCAGGATCATCAACGGGATCGCCGCGATGGCAACGATCCCGATCACGGCGAGATAGAACAGCCCGAACCCGTTGGCGAGGCGGCCGTTGACGTAGCGGCCCATGTACGCCTTGTCGTTCGCGACGAGCAGGATCGGCAGATAGGTGAGCGGCAGCGCGACAACCGAGAAGAGGACGGCGTATTCCGTCAGGATTATCGGGTTGACACCCGTCGCCAGGATGGCAAGTGCAAGCCCCAGCAGAACGAGCCAGGTGAGCGCGAACCGTGGCGCGCCGTGCGGGTGGCGGTAGCGGCCCCACTCCCAGCCGCAGAACTGCGCCAAGTTATAGGCGCCCGCGAAGACGGTGTCGATCGAGGCCGACCCGACCGCGAACAGAATCCCAACCAGCGCCAGTAGCAACCCGACCCGACCAAGCGGCTGTTCCGCGCCGAGGGCGATGGTCCCCAGATGCTCCGGTTGGATCCCCTGGCCGAGAAAAAGGGCGCCGCCGACGATCATCAGCGCCAGCGAGAGCGTCGCGCCGAGGCTGTAGCCGAGGATCGCATTCGCGCGGTTCAGGCCGAGATCCTTCGGAGACCATCGATCCTCGACACCGCCCGAGGCGTAGAAGTAGACCTCATACGGGGTCATCGCTGTGCCGAGGATCCCGACCACGAAGTAGGCGTACAGCACCGGATTGTTGTGCGAGATGTGCGGGACGAAGCCGGCCCCGACCTTGCCCCAGCCCGGACCGAGCTTGACCGCGGCGACCACGAACACGAGCATGCAAAGCCCGCCGTAACCGAAGATCCGCTCGATCCATTCGAACGAGGTCGCCCAAATCACGACGACGAAACTGACGGCTGTGAGCACGATCAGCCAGCGGTAGGGCAGACCCGACAAGAGCTGCAGCGCGATCGCTACCCCGCCAAGTTCCGCCGCGAGCGTCATCAGGTTCACGAGTTCCGAGGAGACCAGCGCCACGAGTGCGCCTTTGAAACCGACTCGCTCACGGATCGCGTCGAACACTGCCTTGCCTGAAACAGCGGCAACCCGGCCACACATCTCCGAGTAGACGATGATCCCGACCACCCCGATCACGATCACCCAAAGCAGCTGATAGCCAAACGTCGCGCCCGCGGCCACGTTGAACACAAGATCGCCGATGTCCACGAAGCCGCCGATCGCCGCGATGATCCCCAACGCCAGACCGAGCACCTTACTCACGGGCAACCACCGAGTTTCTTCAGGCTGATCGCGACAGCCGCGCCGTCCGCGTGGTCGGACGGATGGTCATGAAGCCGCTGCAGAACCGCCGCAAGCACCGCAGCATGCTTCGCCCTCTCCCGCACGCGCCGCTCGATCGCGGGAAGCGTCTTCCGCCGCGACAAGGCATCGGCGAGATTGGACGACTGGATGCGTAGCTCCTCTGCCTGCTCACGCGCGAAATACGTCGTCGACCGGCCGCGCGCCACATCCTCGGCTAGCAGCGCGCCCTCGCAGGCGATCGAATCGAGCGTCGCCGCGTCATTCGTCAACGCATGCCGATCGACCGTACCGCCATTACACCCAGCCACAACGGCCGCGAGTACGCAGATCAGAAGCAGGCGCAGCAGCCCCTCGGTTGCGCCGGGCGTCCTGCGGGCTGCACCTGAAAGACGACATACGTTGGGACTCCTGATCGGCGACAGGAGAGGCATCCGCTCTACAGGGTTAGCTCGGCCCGTACTTCGCGCTGACCGTCCACGATCCGCTCCGACCAGCTCGCTAGTCGATCGACGATGCTCAAGCCTCTGCCGGTAGGACGCTGCTCATTGGGGTGAAGGCGACAGGGATCGTTCGGGAACGGGCAGCGTCGCGGACTCGGATAGAAAGCTGCCGGTTCGCGAGGTGGAACTGAACGCCGATCAGATCACCGGGTCGGCTCCCGTGGCTGACGGCATTCGTAACCAACTCGCTCGTGACCAGAAGCGCATCGAAGCGCCGAGCGCGCTCGATCCCGGCGACCTCGAGTGTCCGGTCGAGCAACGAGCGCGCAGCCGCTACCGCAGCGGGCTCTGCCCGCAACGTCTCTTCCGTCTCGAACCGTGTCGCAGACGCCGTCATATCTTCGATGCTCTTCCCACCTATCGACTCCTTCACTCACACTCGAGCGCGCCAACCCAGCAGAACGAACCTTGAACTGATCCCGAGGTTCGGGTGGCCCGTAGCGCCGGACCACCCGAATGCCGGTCGTTTGCTTATGCCTGAACTGTTTCCCTTGCGGATGCCTGGGCGAGCCGCTTGCCGATTGTCTTCATCTTCTGCAGGGCTTCCTTCTCTTGGGCCAGGTTCTCCGAGAGAAGCTTCGCCACCTTCTCCTCACCCATGGCCTCGGCGGAGGTGATCAGCCCTTCGTACGCGGCGATCTCGTAGTGCTCTGCGCGTGCTCCAGCACCGGTGAGGAACGAGTTGAGCACCTCTTCGGAGGGCGACTCGTTCTTGACGAAGTCGTCGTGCTCGGTCTTGATCCCGTCGATCGCGGCGCACTTCTCTGCCTTCGGCTTCTCGTCAAGGGCTTCGAAGGCCTTCTCGACGTTCGTGACGTGTTCCTTCGTCTCGAGAAGGTGGGCCTTGAACGCATCCGCGAGCTCCGGGTCGGATGCCTCGTCCGCGAGCTTCGGGAGAGCCTTCACGAGAGTCCGCTCGGCGTAGAGAATGTCACCCAGCTCGTGCAAGAACAATTCGCGCGGCAATGTCATTTCGGGCATGTTGCTCCAATCGTTTTCGTTGTTGAGAGACGTGTGCGTTCATCCGGCCGATTGCTTCGGCCGGCTACGAGTGCGTATTTGCGACTTCCTGAGCCTTGTCGCGGAGGCTCTCTTGCATGGCGTCCGCTTCGTGTTGGCCGCGCGAATGCGCGGTGTCGGTGCCGGCCCGGATCGCGTCGTGTGCGACATCCTTGCCGCGCTCGAGTGCTTCTTGGCCCGCTTCTTTGACCTTGTCAGATACCTGGTCGGAGACCTCACCCAGCTTTTCATCCTCGACGCTGGTTTTCGGTAGCAGCGTGCCGATCACGAAGCCGACTGCTGCGCCCGCGACGGCCAGCCCGAGCGGGTTCTCCTTCGAGACACCGACCTTGGCCGCACCGTGTTTGATCTGGTCGCTATCGGGGACGACGCCCCCGACGCGCGAGACGAGCGAGTCGGCTTTGCCGACGACGGAGTCTTTACCGCTGCTGATCGACCCGACCAACGTGTCCTTCTTTTCGGTCACGCTGTCTTTCAGGCGGTTCTTGACGTCGGTCTTGTAACCGATCGCCTCGACGGTGTCGCCCATACGGGCGCGTGTCTCCTCTATTTCTTCGCGGATGTCGTCCGGTGTTTTGCCCATTGCACGTCCTCCTTGACTGATTCGATGGTCTGTCCCGGCGCAGGCGAGCCGATCTCGTCGACTTTCTCTTTCCCTCGCATGTACAGCACCGCCGCAATTGCGCTGTACGCGAGCGCCGCAACCAGCGCGGCGAGCCAGTTGGGCATCACGCCATCAAGAGCAAGAATGAGAAACGCGGTCAGAGCGCCAAGGGCAAGTAGCCCGGCGCCTCCGGCAGCACCGATCATCCCGAAGCCCGGGCCGGCTTTCTTCCCCTTCTCGCGCATCTCTGCTTTCGCCAGGTCGAGCTCCTGACGGACAAGCGTCGTCGTCTCCGTCGCGAGTTGCTTCAGGAGCTCGGCGATCGGCTGGTCATGTAGCTCTTCCTGACGGCGCACCTCAGTGGCCGCCACCCGAACCACCCCCACTCCTCGCGGGCGCAACGTTGAGGGCCGGCGCAGCAGCAGCTGCCGCCGGCGAGATGTAGCCGGCCGGGTTGCTGTCACCCGCGTCACTCCGCGGAGAGGGACTCGCGGGTGACCATCCCTGATAACGGCTGCTGCTCGAGGCCTTCATGAAGCGCGACGCGAGAAACCCAACGACCGCGCTACCGCCGACGAAAAGCCACGGCTGCTTCCGTGCGAGATCCTCGACATCCCGCAAGATCTGATCCCCGTCGGCCCGAGACAAATAACTCCCGAGACGCTGACCGCGATCAGCCACCCCGTCCACCAACTTCGCGACGCTCTCGTTTCCCTCGACCCGCAGCTGATCGCTCGTCTTACGGATCGCACCAGCCGCCGAGGTGAACTGCTCCCCGACGTCGCTCGAGCGGCTGTTGATCTGCGTGCGAAGCTGCTCGCGCGTCTCAACTTTCGCCTGCTCCGCAACATCCTGCACTCGCTCCTTCACCTGCTCGGTCGCCGACGGCGACCGCTCATCAGTGACGCTCGACATTCCTTCCTCCATCCCCGGCTCGACCGCGAGCCGAATCGATCGCTGGCGGAAGCCAGCAACTAAATGCACTCCTTGAATGGCTCCTCGCTCCGGGCAACGGGAGAGTCCGTTGAGCGAGCGTCCGCGGCCGCAACGATCACGATTCCGCACGAACGAGCACTTACATTTCCCGCCTTGCAAAAGATAAACCCGTTCAGAGATTCCAACGATGCGGAGTCCGATCAGGCCACGATCCGCGCATCCAGCGGGTCGTTATCCCGGCATCGAGATGGTCAGATCCAGTGTCGGCGCCGCGCGAACCCGAGCGTGATGATCGCGATGCCGGCGATCGCTGATGTCCCGATCCAGAACACACCCGATTGAACGAACGCGCTCGGCGTGAAGTTGATGTTCATCCCCATGACGCCTGCGATGAGGGCTCCGGGGAGCAGCAGGATCGAGACAAGCGTCAGGATCTTCATGATCTCGTTCGTGCGATGCTCGGTTCGCAGGATCAGAACGTCGAACGAGCTGACGACGGCGTCTTTGGCGTCGCGAGCGGTCGCGAGCGCAGCGTCGACCTGTTCGGTCAGCTTCTCGAACTTCTCGGCCGACTCGTCGGTCGAGAGTGCGTCGAGCTCCGAGTGGGCGAGCGTGGCGAAGACTTCGCGGTGTGGCGCGAGCGCTCGTCGCAACCTGCCGACGCGGCTGCGGGTCTTGACGAGCACGGCGATCTGTTTCTCCGTCTCACCCTTCACCGTCTTCAAGACTTCCACGTCGAACTCTTCAAGCGTCGCCTCGATCTCCGCAAACGCGCGTGTGTAGCTCGTCACGACCCATTCAAACAACGTCGCGAGGAACGACGGTGCATCGAGAAGGCCAAGGCCACCCCCGCCCTCGGCGAGGTCGCGGAAGTCGTCGATCACCGCGACCGAGTCGCGGTGGGAGGTCAGAACCCAGTTCGGCCCGATCACGCACTCGATCGGCACGATCTCCCGGTCTGGATCGTGCTCATCGTCGGAAACCGCGACCGCCGTGACCCTGATGAAGCTGTCGCCCAGTTGTTCCAGCGTCGCCGTCGCTCCTTCGCGAGCACGATCGGGCTCGATGTCGTCCAGCCCGAATCCCTTCTTTGCTTCCTGCTCCTCGTCGTCGGTTGGGTCGAGGAGATCGACCCAGAGGACTTGATCGCCGCCCAGACCGGAGAGGGAGTCGGCCCAGTCGTCGACCGCGCCGCCACGCTCGCTGCCGAAAATGCGGGCAGTCAGCACCCGGAATGTCTCTCGAACCACCCTGCGGGGAGCGCGTCTCCCCGCGTTCGAGCGTTGGTCGCCAGGCGGACGCCTGCCGCCGCTCCGCTCACCGTCCGAATCGGCCGCGTCCGAAGAATCCGAGCAACGCAAGAACGACAATCACGATGATCACGATCAGCAGAATGGACACAGGTGGGGCGCCTTTCGGGTAGGAGGAACAAACTGAGGTTCGTCTCACACGTGAGATGCCTCGTTCGCGCCAGTCCCAAACGAGCCGATCGCAGGCGCTCACGCCCGAAGGACTCTGGGAGAACCCTATAAGCTCCGCTACACGTCGACTCGATCGGAGATGATCTCGTGAGACTCGGCGTTCCCCGCGTGACCGCGAGCGAGCTGTCCTGACCTCGATGCGTGCAGCGCCCGTGGCGGGCCGGGCCTGGTTTTAAGGGGAGTCGAGGTGCCCGGTACGGCACACCGCCGGCAGAACCCGCTGAGCGGGGAATGGGTGCTTGTCTCACCGCAGCGAACCGAACGTCCTTGGCTCGGCCAGATCGAGCCGGCCGCAGCGGAGCAGATGCCCGAGTACGACCCGTCCTGTTACCTCTGCCCGAGCAACGAACGCGCGGCTGGGGTGCGCAACCCGGACTACAAGGACACGTTCGTGTTCACGAACGACTTCCCGGCGCTGCAGCCGGAAGGAGGCGGCGAGTACGGGACCTGTCGGGTCGTCTGCTACTCGCCTCGGCACGACCTCGGGCTTGGTGAGCTGCCGCTCGCGGCCGTCGAGCGCGTCGTCGAGGTTTGGACAGAGCAGTACGTCGAGTTGCTGGCTGATCCTCGGATCGGCCATGTTCAGATCTTTGAGAACCGGGGCGAGATGATGGGCGCCTCCAACCCGCACCCGCACGGCCAGATCTGGGCAACCGAACATCTACCGACGCATGTCGAACGCGAGCTCGAGCGCTTCGCCGCAGCGCCGACACTGCTCGCCGACTACCTCGCGCAGGAGACGGAGCGCGTCGTCGAGGAGAACGAGCACTTCCTTGCCGTCGTGCCGTACTGGGCTTCCTGGCCGTTCGAGACCCTCATCGCTTCGCGACGGCTCATCCCGTCGCTGCTCGAGCTGACCGACGAGGAACGCCGATCGCTCGCCGACATCCTGCAGCGGCTCGTGCGCCGCTACGACCGGCTGTTCGCGACGCGATTCCCCTACTCGATGGGCTTCCACCAGAGCTCGCACCTGCACGCACACTTCTATCCACCCTTGCTCCGCTCGGCGACCGTACGGAAGTTCATGGTCGGCTACGAACTGCTCGCAGAACCGCAACGCGACCTCACACCAGAGGAAGCAGCCGAGCGGCTGCGCGCCGTTTGACGGTTGTCCGCGCACCCGGCCGCGTCAATCTGATCGGCGAGCACACCGACTACAACCAGGGCTTCGTCTTGCCCGTCGCGATCGACCGACACACGACCGTCGAAGCCCGGCCGCGCACCGACCGCACCGTCACCGTCGAGGCAACCGATCTCGGAGAAACGGACAAGTTCGCCCTTGGGCAGATCGAGCACACCGGCGGCTGGCGCGACTACGTGCGCGGCGTCGTCCACCTCCTCGCCCCTGATACCGGTGCCGATCTGCGGATCTCGAGTGACGTGCCCCGCGGCGCCGGCCTCTCTTCCTCGGCGGCACTCGAGATCGCCGTCGCCCGCGCCCTGAACCAGCAGCTCCCCGGAAAGCAGCTCGCCCAGCTCGCCCAACGGGCCGAGAACGAGTTCGTCGGCGTCCAGTGCGGGATCATGGACCAGTTCGCCGTCACGTTCGCACGAGCGGGTCATGCACTGCTGCTCGACTGCCGCGATCTCTCCTACCGGCACATCCCGATTCCCGCAGGAGTCGCGATCGTGATCGCCGACAGCCGGATCGAGCACAAGCTCGCCACATCCGGCTACAACGACCGCCGCGCCGCCTGCGAGCGAGCCGCCCGCCTCCTCGGCGTGCGCGCGCTCCGCGAAGCGACACTCGACCAGCTCGACACGCTCCCGCCCGAGCTGCGCCGACGGGCACGGCACGTCCTCACCGAAAACCAAAGAACAGTCGCCGCCGCCGCCGAACTCGAGAAGGGAAACCTGAAGGGGGTCGGCGAACTCATGCACGACTCCCACCGAAGCATGCGCGACGACTACGAGATCGTCCCGCCCAAGCTGGACAGGCTCGCCGCGGCGACACGCGCCGTTGACGGCTGCTACGGCTCCCGCATGACCGGCGGCGGCTTCGGCGGTTGCACCGTGAGCCTCGCTGCCGAAGAAGCCGTCGACCGCATACGAGAAGCGGCAGAGGCGTTCGATGCCGTCGTTCACGTCTGCCACGCAAGCGGCGGCGTCGACTCCACGCCGTAGGTTCAGGGTTCATCCACGCCAGGGCGAGAAGTGCAACCGCAGCGTGACGTCGAGCGATCTTCGACGTTGAAGCGCGCTCGAACCACCACGAGAAGACCCTGAAGCTGTTCGCAACCGTGTTCCGCGAACTGGCGAGGCCCTGGAACACGAACGGCCGCTCGAGGCGGCCGGTCGCAGCAAGTCGTTTATAGCGGGGGCAGGATTTGAACCTGCGACCTCCGGGTTATGAGCCCGGCGAGCTACCTGACTGCTCCACCCCGCGACGCGGCGTCGAGTGTAGCAGCGTCGCAGCAGCGAAAGCAGCTGGGAGAGCCGAAAACGCCACGGACGGGGCCTACCGGAGCAGCGCCGTTACGATGCGGCTCGTGGATGCCGCGCCCTTGATCGCCGGGATTTTCGCCCTCGTCGCAGTTCTGGGCGCGGCGGCCCTCCTCGCGGTCCGCGCACTTCGCACGTGGCGCACCTTCCGACGCTTCTCGCGCACGATGAATGACGCCCTCGCAACCGTCATGCGCGCCGCAGAGCAGGCTCAGGCGCACGCGACGGGCGCAGCGGCCGGCGCCGAACGGCTGGCCGCGGCGACCGCGCGCCTCCAGGAGTCGCGCGCGCGGCTCGCGCTGCTGCAATCGGCGGCCGGTGAGTTCAGCGCCACGCTCGCTCGCTTGCGCGGCGTGGTCCCCACCAAGTGAAGCGCGTCGCAGCGGTCGACCTCGGGACGAACTCGACCCGCCTCCTCGTTGCCGACGTCGACGACGGCCACGTCGACGCGGTCGTGCGCCGCGCCGTCGTGACGCGGCTCGGCGAAGGCGTCGACGCGCGCCACCGCCTGCTGCCGTTGCCGATCGCACGCGTCCGCAACGCGCTGACCGACTTTCGGCGCGAGCTCGAGGCACTCGGGGCCGAGCGAACGCTCGCCGTGGCGACGAGCGCGGTTCGCGATGCTGAGAACGGCGAGGCATTCCTCGGGGAGGTCGAATGGTCGTACGGGTTTGTCACACGGCTGCTCTCGGGCGAAGAGGAGGCCGACCTGACCCGGCGCGGCCTCGGCACGATCGAGCACGGCACGCTCGTCCTCGACGTCGGCGGCGGCTCGACCGAGCTGATCACGACGGACAGTCGCATGAGCCTCGACATCGGCTCCGTTCGCATCACGGAGCGCTACCTCCATGGCGATCCGCCGTCAGCCGAGGAGCTCGCGGTCGCAGCGCAGGCGATCTCCGGCCTGCTGCCGCCGCTCGACGTCGAGCGCGTGATCGGGGTCGCCGGCACCGTCGCTCAGCTGATTGCTCTCGCCGGCACCGACGATCTGCACCGCGCGACCGTCGAAGGCCTGCTCGACGGGCTGGCGTCGATGTCACTCGCCGAGCGCGAGCACGTGTTGAACCTCGATCCGAAGCGTGCGCCCGTGATCGTCGGCGGCGCGCTCATCGTGCGCGAGGTGCTGAAGCGCTACGCACTCGACCGGATGCACTTCAGCGTCCGCGACCTACTCGACGGCGCGGCACTCGAAGCCGCGTCGTTGCCCCCCGTCGTCGAGGGCAACGCGCCACCGGGGGCCTACACGTGCTGCTGAGGCTCGCCGTCCTCGCCGCGGTCTGCACGGCGTTGGTCGCCTGCGGCGGGTCGAAGAAGGCCGCACCGCCGCCCCGCTCCGACAACCTGCCGCCCGGATGCACCGTCACCGAAGTCGACGCCATCGTCACCTCGTTCCTCGCGCACCCGGCACTCGCACCGCTCGCCATGTTCCAGGTCTACGCGACCTACGAGTCCGACGGCGGCAAATTCGTCACCCGCAAGCGGGCCGTCGCCCTCGCGCATCTGCGGGCCCGCGAAGCGGCCGGCGAGAAGTTGCGCCTGATCCAGCTCCGGGTGGCGCCCCAGGACATAAACCACGTGCGGGTGACGTTCGAGGTGACCCGTTACGCCCCCGACTTCGGCACACGAAAGATCCACGGCCGGGTCGCAAACGGAGCCGGCACGATCGACTGCGCCCACGGCAAAGTCGCCGCCTGGATCGTGAAAGGCCCCTGAACAAGCCAAGAGCACAGAGATACTTGCGTTCTCAACGTTTAGTGCTATGATCCTTGCGGTATCAAATATTGCTCAGGCAAGAACCCAAGGAGAAAGGAACAACTAATGACCAGCACGATTACCTCCACGGCACTCCCCACCGGGACGTGGAAGGCGGACACGGTCCACTCGAGCGTCGCCTTCGAAGTGCCGTATGCGGTCGCCACGTTCGGCGGCGACGTGCCCGAGTTCGAGGCAAGCCTCGTCGACGGCAAGCTCTCAGGCGTCGCGCAGATCTCGAGCCTGAACCTGAAGGACGAGAACCTGCAGGCCCACCTGCTCTCGCCCGAGTTCTTCGACGCCGAGCGCAACCCCGAGGTTTCATTCGAGGCCTCGAAGGTCACGCGTGACGGAGACAACGTGACTCTCGACGGCGAGATCACGATCAAGGGCATCACGAAGCCCGCGACCCTGAGCGGCACGATCACCGGTCCCGCCGTCGATCACTTCGGCGCGAACCGTGTCGGCCTCAAGCTCGAGACGACGATCGACCGCACCGAGTTCGACATCAAGTGGAACATGCCGCTCCAAAACGGCGAGCCGGCTCTCGCAAACGAGGTCACCCTCAAGGCCGACCTCACGCTCGTTTCACAGGAAGCGTAATGCGCGTCCTCGCGATCAGCGGCTCCCTCCGGTCCGACTCGAACTCGACGGCCCTCCTCCGCGCGCTGCGCGAGGAGGCGCCGTCCGGAGTCGAGATCGAGATCTGGCAGGGGCTGAGGGACATCCCTCCGTACGACCAGGACGACGATGTCATCCCGGGGCCCGCGTCGGTCGACGCGTTCCGCGAACTGATTCGCGAGGTCGACGCAGTCCTCTTCGCAACACCCGAGTACAACTCGTCCGTGCCGGGAGCACTCAAGAACGCGCTCGACTGGGCGTCACGCCCGATGGCCACGAACGCCTTCCGCAACAAGCCGGTCGCTGTGATCGCCTCGAGCGCAGGCGCCTTCGGCGGCGTGTGGGCTGCAGCCGAGCTTCGCAAGGTGCTCGCCGCGATGGGCGCACGGGTCACCGAGGTGGAGCTCGCCGTCGGCCACGCGCACGAGAAGTTCGCGGACGACGGCACGCTCGGCGACGACGATGTGCGCGACGGCCTTCGCGAGGCGCTCGGAACGCTCCTCGCGGAGGTCTCCCCCGCGCTGGCCGTCGCGTAGCTGTACGACCTAGCGCGTCATTCTTCGGCGCCGGCCGGCGGATCGTCTTCCGCCAGGCGGCGCTGCACGACAGAACGAGAGAGAACGCCGACGAGCTTCCCGTCCTCGAGCACGGGCACCCGTTCGTAGTCCTGCGCCTCGAGGAGCGCGAACGCCTCGTGCAACCCCATCCCCGAGTCGAGCGTCGCATTCGGTTCCTCCGCGATCTCGCCGAGCGACGTCGAATTCGGATCACGGCCGCCGGCGACCACCTCGCGCACGAGCGTCTTACGCGTGACGACGCCGACCAAGCGCCCGTCTTCGCACACGAGCACGGCGCGAACGGCGTCACGGGCGAGCGCTTCACCCGCCTCGCGCGCCGACGCGGAGACATCGAGCGCGAGCGGCTCGGGCACCATCGCGTCGCGGACGAGCTGGTCGGTCACGGATACACGCCGCGCGCCTCGAGGGCGCCCGAGACTTCGCGAATCGCCGCGACGAGTGCGGCGTCGCGCAGAGAGATCCCGCGCTCCTCGGAGACGCTCCACACCCGGTCGAAGGCATCCGACAACTTGTCGGCGAGCCGGCGGCGGATCTCGTCGCGGTCCCAAAAGAGCCGACCGAGGTCTTGAACCCATTCGAAGTACGAGACCGTCACGCCGCCCGCGTTCGTGAGGATGTCGGGCAGGACGGGGATGCCCCGCTCCGCGAGTATCCGGTCGCCCTCGACCGATGTCGGGCCGTTCGCGCCCTCGACGAGCAGGCGGCACTGGAGGTTCGACGCGTTCGCGCCGGTCACCTGATCCTCCCGTGCCGCGAGCACGAGAATGTCGCAGGGGAGCTCGAGCAACTCGGAGTTCGTCACGCGCTCGACGCCTGACGTGTACCCCTCGAGCGACCCGTTCTCGGTCACATACGCGTGCAGGCTCGGGATGTCGAGACCGCCCTCGGCGTGGACGCCGCCCGAGATGTCCGAGACCGCGACCACGCGCGCGCCGCGATCGTGCAACTCGGTCGCCGCGATCCCGCCGACGTTGCCGAAGCCCTGCACCACACAACGCTGCTTGGCGAGGCTCCAGTGGAGACGGCTGCAGGCGCGCTCGATCACCATCACGACACCCGCGCCCGTCGCCTCATGGCGGAACACGGAGCCGCCGATCGAGATCGGTTTCCCGGTGACGATCTCAGGCACCGCGTAGCCCTTCTGCATCGAGTACGTGTCCATCATCCACGCCATCGTCTGCTCGTTCGTCGCCATGTCGGGCGCGGGGATGTCGAGCTGCGGCCCGATGAACGGCGCGAGCTCTGCCGTGAAGCGACGCGTCAGCCGCGAAAGCTCGGGCTGCGACATCTCGCGCGGGCTGCAGCGAACACCACCTTTCGCACCGCCGTAGGGCAGGCGCAGGAGCGCACACTTCCAGGTCATCCACATCGCAAGCGCAGCGCACTCGCCCAGGTCGACCGCTTCGTCGTAGCGAATGCCACCCTTGGTGGGGCCGAGCACCGACGAGTGCTGCACGCGATAGGCGGGAAATGAGCGGTACGCGCCGTCGTCCATCCGCACCGGCAGCGTCAGGATCAGCGCGCGCTCGGGATGGCGAAGGCGGGTCGAGACGAAGTCGGGAACCTCGGCGAGCTCGAGCGCATGATCGAGCTGGGCGCTCGCCTGCTGATAGAGCGGGGTATCCCACTCCAGTGTCGGAGCGTGCTGCGCGACCTTGGCCACGGGCGTGAGGGTAGTGGAAAGTCGGGCGTTCGAGGACGGACTGCTTCGGCGAGCGAGAGAAGTGGGGGCCGAGGCTGCGGCACCTCGGCCCCCACGTTCCCGGCCACTGGCGAGAAGACGCGCGCGGCCGGAACTTCGAGAGCGAGCAGCGAGGGTACCGAGATCGGCAACATCCGTCAGCCCGTACCGGCCGACTCCCGTCCTATCATCGGTCGTATCCGCGAGACCGGCATGGACGAACCGACCCCCACCCCCAAGCTGCGACGCGCCTGGCTCGCCGGCTACCGCGTCGGCGACGTCGAGGTGCTCCTTGCCGAACTGCGCTTCAAGGTGGCCCACCTGCGTGACGAGACGCAGCGCCTCACCGTGCGGCTGACGGACGTCGAACGTCACCGCGTTGAGCTCGAGCATCGCCCCGAGCCCGATCCCGCCCCGCCCGTCGACGCGCCGGTCGCGGTCGAGGACGGGGCCGCCGAACCGACGACTGCGACACCCGAGCCGGCGGTGTTGCCGGCACTCGTGCTCGCATCGAGAGCCATCCTGACCCCGCAGTACAGTCCGGCCGTGGCGAACGAACCGAGTCTGCGGCGCACCCGCCTGCGCGGGTATCGCCGTGGCGATGTCGAGGCGGCGCTCGCACACGACCAACTGCTCCGCACGAGGCTCGAGCTCGATCTCGAGGCGGCGATCGCGCGTATCTCTGCGCTCGAGACCGAAGTACGCGACCTGAACTCGCGCATCGACGCCGGCCGTGCGCGTGAGGCGTCGCTCGCGGAGTCGCTCGACGAGATCCGCCAGCGTCGTGAGCAGACCGAGCGCGAGTCACGGCACCGCGCCGACCAGTTGATCATGGAGGCCGAGGAGCGCGTGGCCGCGTTGAAGACCGAGGGGCTCCATCAGGTCGGCCAGTTGCAAGGTCAGCTCGAGTCGCTACTCGATCTTCGCGCGAACTTCACGCAGACGCTCCAGCGGCTGAGCGAGGACCTCGCGGCAGCGATGGCGCGCCTCGCCGCAGGCCCCGCAACCGCAATCGACCGCAAACCCGAAGATCAGCTCTCGCGCTGGGTACCGCCCGACAGTTAGTCGCGCACGCAGAGCGCGATCTCGGGTAGCGCGAGTAGATCGCGCCAGCCGTTCGGCAGGCGTACCTCTGCATCCCCGCGCGTCGCGACGGCGACGAGCACCTCGCCACCGCGCGTGTAAGCACACGTGCCCGGCCCGAGGTCGACCGGCTCGTAGGCACCGGCGAACGCGGCCGGCCGTTCCGCACGCAACGCGAGCGCCGTGGCGGTGACATGGAGCTTCTCCGTCTCGCTGGTCGGCGGCGCACCCGCGCGCAACGCCGCGAGCGCCGCGCGACGCGCGTTCCAGTCCACCGGACGCCTGTTGTCGGGGTCGACGAGCGACAGGTCCTCGAGCTCATCACCTTGGTAGATGTCCGGCACGCCGGGCGCGGTCAGCTTCACGAGCAGCTGACCAAGCGCGATGCGCCGGCCGAGGTCGCGGACGCGCTCGAAAAATGGATCGTGCGCGATGAGCGCAGCGGCGCGCGCAGCGAACTCCTGCACCCTCGCCTCATGCTCCAAATTCGGGGCGAGCCAGTTCGTCGTCACCTTGCCCTCGCGCAACGCCTTCTCGAGGTATCGGTCGAGGCGCTCGCGCGAGATCGGGAGGGCGCCGACGAGTGTCTGGAAGACGAGGAGCTCTTCCCGCGGGTCGTCGAGGCTGCCTAGCTCTCCGCGCCACGCCGTGACGCGCTCCGACCACTCGTTGGCGAGCCAGCTCAACGCAACGATCCGTGCACGCACGTCGGGCGAGCGCTTCGTGTCGTGGGTGTATGTCGTCAGAAGCTCTCGCGGAAATCGCGCCGCGCGCTTCGCATTGCGGTCGTGGAACTCGGACACGTCGAGGCCGAAGCGCCCGGGGTCGCCACCGACCTCGTTCAGCGCGGCGAGCCTGAAGTAACGGTAGAACGCGGTGTCTTCGACTCCCTTCGCCATCACGGGACCCGTCGTCTGCTGAAAGCGGACGACGAACTCGTCGTGCCCTTCCTCCTGCAGGAAGAGAATCCGACGCAGCTCCTCTGACACGCCCGCGCGGCCGATCTCCTCGCGGTCGGCGTCCTCGACCACGGCGTCCCTCGGCCGGATATAGGTGCGATAGACCTGGAACGACGCGAGCGCGGACGGCAGGCTATCGAGCTCGACCTCCTGGTGCAAACGTCGAAGCTCGGGCTCGAAGACGTTCACCGCGACTTCGAGTTTTGCGAGCGACGCGATGTCGGCGAACCGACGCGAGTCGCCCGTCACGTCCTCGTACAGCGACGTCAGCACTCCCTCGGCGCGCGGATCGACGAAGATCCCCATGACGTCGTTCAGGAACTCATAGCCCGTCGTTCCTTCGATGGGCCAGTCGCGCAGCTCCTCGCCGGGCGCAATGATCTTCTCGGCCCACACGTGCTCGACTCCGGCCTCGCGCAGGCGCCCGAAGTACTCGGCGGGGTCGGCAAGACCGTCGGGATGATCGACGCGCACCCCGTCGACGAGCCCTGCACGGACGAGCTCGATCACCTTTGCGTGTGTTGCCCAGAAGACCTCCCAGTCCTCCTGCTTCAACCCACCGAGCTCGCTCACATCGAAGAAGCGGCGGTGGAAGCCGGTCTTCAGGTCGACGTCGAAGAACATCTTCCGCAGCTCGAGATCGCGCCAGAACGGGTTCTCGTTGACCGCGGCCATGTGGTTCGGGACGATGTCGAGGATGATCCCGAGGTCCCTTTCCGCGAGCCGCCGAAACTCCGCTTCACCACCGAGCGCCGGCGAGATATGCCGCGGATCGACGACGTCGTAGCCGTGCGTAGAGCCGGTACGCGCCTGTAGCGACGGCGACAGGTAGAGATGCGTGATGCCGAGGTCGCGCAGATAGGGAACGAGCTCCCGCGCCGCGGCGAAGCCGAACTCGGGCGTCAGCTGCAGCCGGTAGGTCGCACGCAGCTCGGTGTCCGCGTCACGCACGGCGGAAGACGGCGATCGAACGCGCCTCTACGTCGACGTCCGCTCCCGGGGCGAACCGCTCCGCCTCGCAGCGCCCGGTCGCGATGACCACGTCCCACCGGGTGCCGAAGCGGCGCGCCGGGAGGCGGAACGAGATGTCCTCGAAGTGGGCGTTGAAGAGCAGCAGGAACGTGTCGTCGCGCACCTCGTCCCCCGTCTCCGTTTGCGTGTTCAGCTCGTCACCGTTCATGAAGACGCCGATCGCACGCGATTCGGTGTTTTCCCAGTCGCGCCGCGTCATCCGCCGACCGTCCGGTCGCATCCACCAGACGTCCGGCAGTTGCTCGCCACGGCCCTCGAAGAATTTCGTGCGGCGGAAGACAGGGTGCTCGCGACGCAAGTCGATCAGCTGACGGGCAAACGCGAGCAACTCCTCGTCACACGACTCCCAGTCAAACCACGAGGTCTCGTTGTCCTGGCACCACGCGTTGTTGCTGCCGCCCTGCGAGCGTCCGATCTCGTCGCCGCCGAGCAGCATCGGCACACCCTGCGAGAGAAGCAGCGTCGTCAGGAAGTTGCGCTGCTGCCGCGCACGTAGCGCGAGAACCTGCCCGTCGTCGGTCGCTCCCTCGGCGCCACAGTTCCACGAACGATTGTCGTCCGTGCCGTCGCGGTTTTCCTCGCCGTTCGCTTCGTTGTGCTTGTCGTTGTACGAGACGAGATCGCGCAGTGTGAACCCGTCGTGTGCCGTGATGAAGTTGACCGATGCAAACGGCCGACGTCCATCGGTCTCGTAGAGATCGGATGAGCCGCCGAAGCGCGAGGCGAACTCGGCGAGTGACGAACGTCCGCGCCAGAAGTCGCGCATCGTGTCGCGATAGATGCCGTTCCACTCCGACCAGAGAATCGGGAAGTTGCCGACTTGGTAGCCGCCCGGACCGACGTCCCACGGCTCGGCGATCAGCTTCACCGGGGAGAGCACAGGATCCTGATGGATGATGTCGAAGAATGCCGACAGGCGGTCGACCTCGTAGAACTCGCGCGCGAGCGCCGAGGCCAGATCGAAGCGGAAGCCGTCGACGTGACAGTTGGTGACGAAGTACCGGAGCGAGTCCATGATCAGCCGCAGGACCGTCGGGTGCACCGGGTTGAGCGTGTTGCCCGTGCCCGTGTAGTCCATGTAGTGACGAGGATCGTCGGGCACGAGACGGTAGTAGCTCTCGTTGTCGACGCCCCTCAGGCTGAGCATCGGGCCAAGATGGTTGCCCTCGGCCGTGTGGTTGTAGACGACGTCGAGAATCACCTCCATCCCTGCGCGGTGGAGCGCTTTCACCATGCCCTTGAACTCGCGCACCTGATCGCCCGTCGCCGAGTACAGCGAATGCGGCGCGAGGTAGCCGATCGTCGAGTAACCCCAGTAGTTCGTGAGGCCGCGGTCGTGCAGGAAGCCCTCGTCGGCGATGTGATGCACCGGCAGCAATTCGACGGCCGTCACTCCGAGCGACTTCAGGTAGGCGATCGCGCCTTCGCTCGCGAGACCGGCGTAGCTTCCGCGGAGATCCTCGCGGACGTCGTCGCGCGTCTTGGTGAAGCCCTTCACGTGCACCTCGTAGATCACCGTTTGGTTCCACGGCACGCGCGGCCGCACCCAGTCGTCGTCTTCCCAGTCGAACGACGGATCGATGACGATCGACTTCGGAACAGCCGGTGACGAATCCCGGTGATCCGCCGTCAGGTCTGCATCGACTCCTCCCCCGGGGACATAAGGAAGCACGTTCGCCGCGTCCCATGCGACCGCGCCGTCGATTGCCTTCGCGTACGGGTCGATCAGCAGCTTTGCAGCGTTGAAGCGTTTACCGGTCTCGGGGTCGTAGGGACCGTGCACCCGGTAGGCGTACCGCTGCCCCGGGCCGACGCCCGGGAGGTAGCAGTGCCAGTTGAACGCGGCTCGCTCGCGCAACTCGATCCGCTCTTCGTTCCCGTGCTCGTCGAACAGACAGAGCTCGACGCGTTCCGCGTTCTCGGAGAAGATCGAGAAGTTCGTCCCATGCCCGTCCCAGACGGGCCCGAGCGGGAACGCCTCGCCCGGCCACACAGCGCGGCTCATCGACACAACTCCACGGTGCGCCGGTCGAAGTCGGCGACGAGCTCGACGGGGCCACGGCGCATCGTCAGCGTCCGCCCCTCGACCGTGACCGTGAGCTCGCGTGGGAGCGCACGGCGCAACTCGAGCAGCTCTGCGTAGAACGCGTTCGGAGAGCCGCCGGTCAGCTTCGACGCCTCGAAGGTCTCGACAGCTTGTGGATCCGGCGGCTCGGTGCCCGAGAATGAGGTGAACGCTTCGAACTCCCGCTTGCGTCCCTCCCGCGTCGCATCGGCGATGAACGGGTCGATGTGGTCGGTGAAGAACCGGAACGGAGCGGGCTCATCGTATTCCTCGCCCATGAAGAGGAGCGGCGTCGAGAGCGAGAAGAGCACGACGGCCAAGGCTACGTGGTGTGCGTCAGCAGGCAGCCGGTCACCGAGCGCGCGGTTCCCGATCTGGTCGTGGTTCTGGGCGCAGACGACGAGGCGCTCGGGCTGGGGACGCGAGAGCTCGCGCACCAGGCCGTCGAGCGAACCGAAATTCGCGTAGTAGCCGTCGCGCTCACCGGTGAGCAGCACGTGCAGCTCATGGTGGAGGCTGTCGAGCCACATCGCGTCGTGGCCCCAGGCGTCGAGCGGACGAAAGTCGGCGGTCCCCATCTCGCTGATCAAGAGGCCGCCGACCCGCTCGCGCAACTCCCGCAGCACGTGGACGGGTGAGTCGTCGTCGTAGATCGCGTGCACCGCGTCGAGTCGCAGTCCGTCGATGCGATAGTCGAGCGTCCACAGAAGGGCGTTCCCGATCGCCCATTCGCGGACGCCGCGCTGCGAATAGTCGATCGCGTCGCCCCAGAACGTGGTGTGCGCATTGGTGAAGTAGGGGCCGAAGCCACGAATCGCCTCGAGGCCAGGGCCGACGTGGTTGTAGACCACGTCGAGAATGACGCCGAGGCCCTCGCGGTGCGCTGCGTCGACAAGCCGCGCAAGCCCGGCAGGCCCGCCGTAAGCCTCGTGCGGCGCGCCGATGTACAGGCCGTCATACCCCCACCCGCGGTTGCCGGGAAAGGTCGCAACGGGCATCAGCTCGATCGCGGTCACGCCGAGCCGGCGTAACGCAGCCAGGCGCGGAATCGCCGCGTCGAATGTTCCCTCGCGCGTGAATGTGCCGACGTGTAGCTCGTACAGGACGAGGTTGCTGAGCGGCAACTCGGGGCCGTCGGCGATCTCGAACACGCCGGTGTCGAGGACCCGTGACGGGCCGCGAACTCCACCCGGCTGCCACCGCGAGCTCGGATCCGGGAGCGCGTCCCCGGCGTCGCGGACGTAGAGATAGTCGTCGCCGACACGAACCGGCACGTCGCCGGCGAAGACGCCGTCACCGTCGGGCTCGAGCGGGTGATCCTCGCCCCCGCTGCGAACCGCAATCCGCTTTGCCGACGGCGCCCAGACGCGGAACTCGACTCCGCCCGCTGCGAGCGGAACGGCCCCGAAGGGCCGCTGTGTCTCCTGCGTCGACATCTCGCGGACGGTACCCAGCGCCGCGGCGATCAACCGTTCGCAGCGACCGTTCGCGCGCGTCCGTCACTCCCCCGTCACGGTGCCTGGCACCTCCCGTGCCTGAACGGTACGCCCTCCGATTGTCGCGAAGAGCGGGCCTCTTCGAACGAATCGTCATTCACTCGGCACGCTCTCGGCACTCGCCCGTAACGGTGCCTGGCACCGGCCGTGGCGGCCCTGGACATGGCCGGCGTTCGTCGCGTCTAGTCGGTCGCGTCGGCCGGGCGGAGCCACACCGCGCCGAGGGGAGGCAGCGTCACCTCGGCCGAGAACGGGAGGTCGTGCCACGGGCGTGCGTCGGCTTGCACCGCGCCCAGGTTGCCGACACCCGTACCGCCGTAGAACGTCGAGTCGGTGTTCAGGAGCTCCACCCACTCGCCCGCGGCAGGCAGGCCGACGCGGTACCGCTCGCGCGGCACCGGCGCGAGGTTGACGAGACACACGACCCGCCGTGTGCCGTCCTTCGAGATACGCATGAACGCGAGCACGCTACTCAACGCGTCGTTCGGCTCGATCCACCGGAAGCCCTCAGCCGAGAAATCGACCTCCCACAGCGCCGGCTCATCGACGTACGTCCGGTTGAGGTCACGAACGAGATCGCGGATGCCGGTGTGCTCGGCGTGCTCGAGCAGCCACCACGGCAGCTCGCCGGCGTCCGACCACTCGAACGGCGTCCCGAGCTCACAGCCCATGAAGATCAGCTTCTTGCCGGGATGCGACCACATGTAGGCGTACAACGCGCGTAGGTTCGCGAGTTGCTGCCACCGGTCGCCCGGCATCTTCGCGAGCAGCGAGCCCTTGCCATGCACGACCTCGTCGTGTGAGAGCGGCAGGATGAAGTTCTCGTTCCACGCGTACACGAGCGAGAACGTCAGCTCATGATGATGGAACCGGCGATGAATCGGATCGCGCTGGAAGTACGCCAGCGTGTCATTCATCCACCCCAGGTTCCATTTGAACCCGAAGCCGAGCCCGCCGACGTAGGTCGGTCGCGAGACACCGGGCCATGCCGTCGACTCCTCCGCCGCCGAGATGATTCCCGGTTCGCGCGCGTGCACGAGCTCGTTCACCTCCTTCAGGAAGCCGACCGCGTCGAGATCCTCACGCCCCCCGAACGCGTTCGGGATCCACTCCCCTTCTTTCCGCGAATAATCGAGATAGAGCATCGACGCGACGGCATCGACACGCAGCCCGTCGGCGTGAAACTCGCGCAGCCAATAGAGCGCGTTCGCGAGCAGGAAGTTCTGAACCTCGGTACGCCCGAGGTTGAAGATCAGCGTTCCCCAATCCGGATGCGAGCCCCGCCGCGGGTCGTCGTGCTCGTACAGCGCCGTCCCGTCGAAGCGCTTCAGCGCCCACTCGTCGGTCGCGAAATGTGCGGGCACCCAGTCGAGGATCACGCCGATGCCGCTCGCGTGCATGTGGTCGATGAAGTACCGCAGGTCATCGGGCGAGCCCATCGTCGACACCGGCGCATAGAAGCCCGTGACCTGGTAGCCCCATGATCCGGCAAACGGGTGATGCATGACGGGGAGGAGCTCGACGTGCGTGAAGCCGAGATCCTTCACGTACGGCGCGAGCTGCTCGGCGAGCTCGCGCCAGCCGAGCCCGCTACGCCACGACGGCGCGTGCAACTCGTAGATCAGAAGCGGCCCGTCGAGCGGCTCACGCCCCCGGCGCGCCGCGACCCACCGCTCGTCCGCCCACACGTGCTGCGACTGGGTCACGACCGATGCCGTCTTCGGCGGTAACTCGGCTTCGAACGCAAGCGGATCCGCCTTCTCGACGAGGGCACCGCCGATCTGGAACTTGTAGCGGTGACCCACCTCCGCTCCGTCGACGATCCCTTCCCAGATCCCACTGCCGTCGATCGGCGCGAGGCGGTGGACGCCCGAGAGCCAGTCGTTGAAGTCACCGACGACGCTCACTTCGCTCGCGTTCGGCGCCCAGACCGCGAAGCGCACGCCACCTTCGACGACGTGCGCGCCGAGCTTCGCGTACAGCTCCTCGTGGCGCCCCGCACGCGCGAGCCAGATATCGAGCTCACCGAACGCGGAGGCGCGGGCCTGCGTCACGACGGCAACTCCGTATCGAGCATGCGAAGGATCCCTGCAGCCGGGATCCGGACCCAGTCGGGACGGTTGTTCAGCTCGTAGCGAAGCTCGTACACGGCCTTTTCCAGCTCGAACACCGCGAGCAGGCGATCCATCCCGGAGCCCGACGGCACGAGCGTCTGGTCGATCGTCGAGCGGTAGCCGTCGAGGAATTCCGTGCGGGCCCGCGCCTCCCAGTCGGCGGGCGGCTCGACGCCGCGTAGGAGCGAGGTCGCGGAGGCGGCGTAGGCAAACGACCGCAGCATCCCGGCGACGTCGCGGAGGGGGCTCCGCTTGCGGCGACGCTCCGGCAGGGAGCGCGCGGGCTCGCCCTCGAAGTCGAGGATCACCCAGTCGTCATCGGCCCAGAGCGTCTGGCCAAGATGGAAGTCGCCGTGATGACGGATCACGCGGCCGATCGAGCCGATGTGCGCCCGAGCCCGAAGCGCCTCGCGCACTTCCTCGCCGCGGCCGCGGATCGGGGCGAGGTCGTCGCTCGACTCCGGGAGCTCGAGGAAGATGCTCTCGATCTCGTCGTCGATCGTCGCCGTCAGCATCCCGAGCGACTCGGCCGACGGCTCCTCAGGAGCGAAGTTCGGGTCGGATGGGTCGCTTCCGAGGACCGAGTGCATGCGCCCCGTCACCTCACCAAGTCGGTGCAGGTTTTTGAGAAAGCGCGCCGATCCCTTGCCCTTCGGCATCGTGTCGAGGGCGAGCTCCCAACCGTCCTCGCCCCCCGGGATGAACCGCTGCAGGATGCCGAGCGTCGCATCCATCGGCCGGCCGGCGTACGCGTACCAACCTCCGAGCTGCGCGATGTTCTCGAAGCCGCGCTCGGTGAGGAAGCGGAGAAGCTCGAGCTCGGGATTGATTCCCGCCTCGAGTCGCCGGAAGACCTTCAAGATCAGCTCCTCGTCGAAGACGATCGATGTGTTCGACTGCTCGGTGCCGATCGACCGCGCCTCGCGCAGCTCCTGATCGAGGCCCGCGAACGCTTCCAGCTGCGCAAACTCGACGGTGCCTTCGCCCGCCGGCACCTTCGCGCCCGATCGGATCATGTGCACGAGCTCCCGAATGTGGCCGGGGTTGTCGGCCAGTGCATCGAGGCTGTCGCCCGTGACCAGCTGATAGGTCTCGTGCGTGCCCGTGTCGAACCGGATCTCGACGAGCTGACACGCGAGCCGCGGCTCGGTGGCACGCAGCTCCGCCCGATCGACCACGGTCGCATGACTCACATGGCGCGTCTTCGACCCGAACCAACGCTGGGCCGTGACGAAGTCGATGAGTTCTTGTTCGCTCATTCCTCTGCGTCTTTCCGAAATTGGAACCAGAAGAACCCTCTGCCCGCGAGCGTGAGGAGATATGACAGCTCCCCGATCCGTGGAAAGTCGGTCTGACCGAACATTTCGACCGGGATCAGGCCCTCCCAGCGGGAGAGATCGAGCTCGACCGCCTGCGCCGAGCGGGCCAGGTTGTGGACGCAGAGCACGATGTCGTCCTCGTAGGTGCGGACGTGCGCGAAGATCCGCGGGTTGTCGGGTCGCAGCGCCTCGTACGTGCCGAGCCCGAAGACGGGATGCTGCTTGCGAAGCGCGATCAGGCGACGGAGCCAGCGAAGCAGCGAGTTCGGCTGGCGCAGCTGCGCCTCGACATTCACCGCCTGGTAGCCGTACACCGGGTCGAGCAGCGGCGGCAGGTAGAGCTGCGCGAAATCGGCCCGCGAGAAGCCGCCGTTTCTGTCGCTCGTCCATTGCATCGGCGTGCGTACACCGTCGCGGTCGCCGAGGAAGATGTTGTCCCCCATTCCGATCTCGTCGCCGTAATAGAGCACCGGCGAGCCGGGCAGTGAGAAGAGCATCGCGTGCAAGAGCTCGATCTCGGCACGCCCGTTGTCGAGAAGCGGCGCGAGCCTGCGCCGGATTCCGAGGTTCAGCTTCATCCTCGGATCCTTTGCGTACTCGGCGTACATGTAGTCGCGCTCTTCGTCCGTGACCATCTCGAGCGTCAGCTCGTCGTGGTTGCGCAAGAAGAGCCCCCACTGCGCGTTCTCGGGAATCGCCGGCGTCCCTTCGAGGATCTCGATGATCGGCAGTGCATCCTCGCGGCGGACGCCCATGAACATCCGCGGCATGACGGGAAAATGAAATGCCATGTGGCACTCGTCACCCTCTCCGAAGTACTCGACGACGTCGGCGGGCCATTGGTTCGCCTCCGCGAGGAGCACGCGGTCGGAGTAGCCCGCGTCGACCTCGGCGCGAACACGCCGCAGGAACTCGTGCGTCTCCGGCAGGTTCTCGCCGTTCGTTCCGTCGCGCTCATAGAGATACGGAACGGCGTCGAGGCGGAAGCCGTCGAGCCCGAGGTCGAGCCAGAAGCGCAGGACGTTCAGCATCTGCTCCTGCACTTCCGGGTTGTCGTAGTTCAGATCCGGCTGGTGGCTGAAGAACCGGTGCCAGAAGTACTGGCCACGGACAGGATCCCACGTCCAGTTCGAGGGTTCGGTGTCGAGGAAGATGACGCGCGCCTCGCCCCACTGCTCTGCGTCGTCGCCCCACACGTACCAGTCGCCGTACGGCCCGGTCGGGTCGCTGCGACTCTCCTGGAACCACGGATGGTCGCTCGAGGTGTGGTTCATCACGAGGTCGACGATCACGCGCAACCCGCGCTGGTGCGCCTGGTCGATGAAGAGCTTGAAGTCCTCGATGGTGCCGTAGTCCGGATGGATCGCGAAGAAGTCGGCGATGTCGTACCCGCCGTCGCGGAGCGGGCTCGGGAAGCACGGCAGCAGCCAGATGCAGTCGATCCCGATCTCTTGCAGGTAGTCGAGTTTCTCGGTGAGCCCTCGGAAATCGCCCGAGCCGTCGTCGTTTCCATCGTAGAACCCGCGCAGGTGAATCTCGTAGAAGACCGCGGTCTTGAACCACAGCGGCTCGCGTTCGAACCAGTGGGAGGGCTCGCTCATCCGACCACTTTCAGGATGTGCGACTTGCCGCGGTCGAGCTTCACGTAGTTGCGCCCCGCGCGCCAGGTGAACTGCGCCCCGTGCAGCACGTCGCGCACCTCGAAGACGGGCGGCAGCCCGAGCGCGACCGGGACGGTGCACACGCCCTCACGCTCCGCGAAGGGGTCGAGGTTGACGACGCAGATGAGGTCGTCCTTGACGTACGCGACGAGTTGATCGTTTTCTGTCTCGAGCCACCGCAGATTGTCGATGCGCTGCAAGGCGGGCTCCGCGCGCCGAACCTCGTTCAACCGTTTGACGAGCGGCAGCAACGGCCCGTCGAACGCACGTGTCTTGGTGTCGTACTTCTCGGAGTCCAGGTACTCCTCGGAGCCGCTGCGCACCGGCACGTTCTCGAACGACTCGAACCCGGAGTAGATGCCGTACGTCGGCGACAGCGTGCCCGCGAGCACGAGCCTCGCCTCGAACGCAGGCGGCCCACCGTGCTGCAGGTACTCATGAAGGATGTCGGGCGTGTTCGCGAACGCGTTCGGCCGGTAGAACTCCCGCCACGCGAGCTGTTCCGCCATGTATTCCGCAAGCTCAGCCTTCGTATTCTTCCAGGTGAAGTACGTGTAGCTCTGCGCGAACCCGAGCTTCGCGAGTGTGGTCATCATCGACGGGCGCGTGAACGCCTCCGCGAGGAAGATCACGTCGGGATGCTCGGCACGCACTTCGCCGATCAGCCACTCCCAGAACACCGCGGGCTTCGTATGCGGGTTGTCGACACGAAACACGCTGATGCCGCGGCTCACCCAGAAGAGAACGACGTCGCGCAGCGCCTGCCACAGCCCAAGCCAGTCCTCGGACTCGAAGTTGACGTTGTAGATGTCCTGGTAATTCTTGGGCGGGTTCTCCGCGTACTTGAGCGTGCCGTCGGGACGGCGGTTGAACCACTCGGGATGCTCCTTCAGCCACGGGTGGTCGGGCGAGCACTGGATCGCGAAGTCGAGCGCGAGCTCGACTCCCGCTGCCTTCGCCGCCGCGACCATCGCGTCGAAGTCGGCCCACGTTCCGAGCTCGGAACTGATGGCGTCGTGCCCGCCGTCGCTCGAGCCGATCGCCCACGGCGAGCCGACGTCGCCGGCCGCCGCGGTGGCGGCGTTGTTCTTGCCTTTGCGGTTCGAGACGCCGATCGGATGCACCGGCGGCAGGTAGATGACGTCGAAGCCGAGCGCTGCTGCTTGGGGCAGCACCTTCGCAACGCCGCGGAAGCCGCCCCACGATCGCGGGAAGAGCTCGTACCACGAACCGAATCGGGCGAGCTCGCGGTCGACGTCGACGGAGAGCGGCGCCGCGCGCACTTCACCGTGACGATCGCCGGTGGAAGCCGCGAGTCCCTCTGCGAGGGTCACGGACGCGACCCCGAGAAGCACCGCGCCTTCGGCGAGCTCACTCGCAAGGTCTCGCTCGCCGGACTCGACTTTGCGGCGGAGCTCGTCCTGCCAGGTCGCGATGCGATCCGTCCACGCCGCGACCACATAGAGCCAGCGTCCGGGCCGGTCGACCGAGAACGCGCCGCCGTAGCGATCGTTTCCGAGCGGCAGCAGCGGCACCTCACTGAAGCGCTTGTCGCCCGGCCCGCGCACGCGGATCGACGCGCCGAGCGAGTCGTGCCCGTCCCTCATAACCGTCGCATAGACCGCGACCTCGTCGCCGACCGTACGCTTGACCGGATACCGGCCGCAGTCGACGATCGGCTCGATCGCCTGGATCAGGATCCGGGCCGGCGGTTGCTTGGTGTCAGGAGGGGGCATCTTGCGTGAGATTCTCAATCGTCGCATGCTCCTAGACCAATGAAGCTCGAACGCGCCTCCGGCATCCTCCTTCATCCGACCTCGTTGCCGAACGGTGTACTCGACGAGCACGCGTTCGCCTTCGTCGATTGGCTCGCCGAGGCGGGCCAGCGCTGGTGGCAGGTCTTACCGCTCGGACCGCCCGAAGGTGCCACCGGATCGCCGTACATGTCACCGTCGGCGTTTGCAGGGTCGACCCGCCTGCTCGCCGACCCCGGCGCTCTCGTAGCGCCGTCGGATGCACGGGAGTTCCGGGAACGGAACGCATACTGGATCGACGACTGGCTCGTCTGGGCGGCCGAGCATGACGGCGGGACGCTCGCCGACCAGATGCGCTTCGAGCGAGAGTGGAGCGCCCTTCGCGCCTATGCGCGCGAGCGTGACGTACGCATCTTCGGCGACATGCCGATCTACGTCTCGTCAGGCGGCGCCGACCACCACGCGCACCCGCACCTGTTTCAGCGCGGGTTCGTCGCGGGAGTGCCGCCTGATGCGTTTGCGAAGACGGGCCAACTCTGGGGGAACCCGCTCTACGACTGGTCGGCGATGCGCGCGGAGCGGTACCGGTGGTGGATCGAGCGTTTCCGCCGCGGCTTTCAGCTCCTCGACCTGACGCGCCTCGACCACTTTCGCGGTTTCGTCTCCTACTGGGCTGTCCCGGCCGCGAACGCGACGGCTGCGCACGGACGGTGGCGGCGAGGCCCTGGCGCAGCGCTGTTCGCCGCCGTCGCCGGCGAGCTCGGTTCACTCCCGGTCGTCGCGGAGGACCTCGGCGTGATCACCGAGCCGGTCGTGCGCCTCCGCCGTCAGCTCGGGCTACCGGGCATGGCCGTCCTCCAGTTCGGGCTCGGCGGCGACGCGACGAGCCCACACCTGCCGGCAAACCACGAGGAGAACTCGGTCGTCTACACCGGCACGCACGACAACGACACGACGCGCGGCTGGTGGGAATCGCTCTCGCCCGAGGATCGCGCGTGGACCGGCCTCGATCCCACCGAGCCCGCCTGGTCGCTGATCGAGGTGGCATGGTCGTCGCGCGGGGCGCTCGCAGTCGCGCCCCTGCAGGACGTGCTCGACCTCGGTACGGAAGCGCGGATGAACCTGCCGGGAACCGAGTCGGGAAACTGGCAGTGGCGCTACGCCGCTTCAGATCTGACGCCCGAGCTCGCCGCTCGCTTGCGCGAGCTGACCATTAGCGCTCGAAGGGCGTCTGCTCGCGGCTGATCCACTCGGCGAGGAACGGCTCGACGATCAGATACGCCCGGTCTTCACTCTGGCCGACGAGCTCCTGGGCGACGAGCGTCTTCACCGCACGCTGGACATTGGAGTTCGACGGGAAGCCGTAGGTCTCGCGAAACTCGACCGTGTAGATGTTCTCGGGGCCGTCGGCGAGCGCGATCAGAAGCAGCCGCTGATTGTCGGTCGCGTCCTCCCAGATGCGGCTGAAGTGTCGGTTCTCGGATCGCAGGACGCTTGCGAGCGCGGTCTCGACATGGTCGACGAACGCGTGCGCTCCGGTGGCGACTTCCTGCCAGGTGTAGTAGGCAAGCTCCTGCGTTGCATACGGGTGACCCTGCGTTGCGGCGAGCACCCGCTCGAGCGCCTCGTCGGTGATGCCCTTGTCGGTTGCATCGAAGCGCTCTGCGATGAACGAGCGGAACTCCGCGACGGGGATCATCCCGATCTCGATTCGTTTTGCGCTGCGCCAGAACGCCTGGTTGCGGTCCTCGAAGATGCGGTCGAGAACGTGCCGGCGGCTACCGAGATAGATGTGCGACACCTCCGGCTGGGTCTGGAAGACCGACCGCATCAGGTTGGGATAGCCGGGGTCGAGCTTCACGACCTCCTGGAACTCATCGAGGATCAAGACGACTCGGCGCTCGCGTTCGCCTGCGATTCGCTGCGGCAGCTCGAGCAGCCGTTCGATCGTCTCGTCGATGTCGCGGCGCTGCTGCGCGGTGAACGTGAAGCTGAGCGATCCGTGCTCCGGATCGAGCGACATCTGCGGGACGATCCGCAGCCCGCGGAAGAGACCCTGCGCCCGCTCGAGCATCGACCCGCTCGGCGACTCGAGGTCGTCGAAGATCGTCTTCGCGAGCGCCGCGGCGAACCGCTCCTTCGTCGGCGTCTTCATCAGGTCGCAGTAGGCGACGGAGATGTTCTCGGCGACCGCCTCGTTCGCGGCGCGCCAGACAAGCGATGTCTTCCCGTACCGGCGCGGCGCATAGAGGACGACGTTCTGGCCGTTGCGCATGTCGGCGACGAGCTCGGCGATGTTCGCGGCCCGGTCGGTGAACGCTTCGTCGAGCGCGAGATCGCCAAAGCGGAAGGGGTTCGGGCCGCTATACATCGCTGTATTATACAGCGACGTATGGACGACCGGCCGCGACGAACGCAGGTGCCGGGGGAGGGACTCGAACCCCCACGTCCCGAGGGACTCCCGGTTTTAAGCCGGATGCGTCTACCAATTCCGCCACCCCGGCAGGGGCGGCGCACAGCCTACTGGCGGTTACTGACCCGGCATCAGGAAGCTTTTCGGGAACTTCTCCGGCGCGTGGTAGCGGAACGCCGTGCGGAACGAGTTCGCTGCCTTCTCGTTGAAGCCGGTGCACTCGGACCAACGTGTCCACGCGGTCATCGCGACCTTGGCGCCGAGCGCCGGCAACGGCGCGACGAGGACGCCGTTCGGGTCCTTGCGGTACCACGCGGTGATCGCGTCGATCTGCGCCTGCGGGACCTTGTTGCCGTACTGGAGGATCATCGCGCCGTGCTCGAGATTGTGGACGGCCTGGATCTCGACGACCGGTGCGTCGTACTGCCCGAAGATGAGCGGCTGGTAGTAGTGGCGGCCGCTCGAGGGCGGGAACGAGTTCCACTTCGGCGGCGGACTCGGCTTCAGCGTCGTGTAGTGCGGCGTGCGCGCGAGCGCCGGATAGGTCGTGAACTGGCAGCCGTCGGCGCGGATCGCGTCGATCGCGCTCTTCGCATGACTCGAGGAGCCGCCGAGCGCGACGAAGGCGATTACGGCGATCAGCGCGACGACACCCAGCCCGGCAAATCCGTACAGCATCGTGCGCTGGCGCATCCCGAGCTCGCTCGGTGCGACCGTCTGGCGCTTCTGCGGCGCCTGGACGCGACGCGGAGGCGTCGGGGTGCGTGGTTTTTTCTTCGGAGGCACGAGCCGGGGTATTCAAGCGGATACGGCGACGCCTTCGCCGAAGAATGCGGCGACGGCAGCTGAGTCCTCGGCAAGGGGGCAGCGTGGCAGGGCCGAGATGAACGCGCGCCCGTAGCCCCGGGTGCGCAGCCGCGGGTCGAGAATCGCGACGACGCCACGGTCGGAGTGGCTCCGGATCAGCCGGCCGAAACCCTGCCGCAGCTGCAGCATCGCCGTCTGGAGCGCGTAGTCGCGGAACCAGTCGCCGCCTGCCTCGGAGATCGCCTCACACCGCGCTTCGTGCAATGGATCGCCGGGTGCCGAGAACGGGAGCTTGTCGATCACGAGCAACGACAGCGACTCGCCGGGCACGTCGACGCCCTGCCAGAACGTCGAGGTTGCGAGCAGAACCGAGTCGACCTCGCTGCGGAACCGTTCGAGCAACCGCTCCCGCGGCGCCTCCCCCTGGACAAGCACGTCGAACGGCACGCGGCCGCGCACCTTGTCGCGGTAGATCGCGAGCGCGCGATAGCTCGAGGTCAAGACGAGCGCGCGGCCTTCCGAGAGCGTGAGTAATGAGACGATCTCCTCGGCCGCACGTTCGTTGAACTCCTCGCTGCGCGGGTCGGGCATCGACCGGGGCAGATAGAGAAGCGCCTGTTCGCCGAAATCGTACGGCGAACCGACGATCGCCTCGCGCGCGTGCTGCAGTCCGAGCCTGCTGCGAATGAAGCCGGCGTCCTCCCCGGTCGTCAACGTCGCGGAGACGAGCACGGCGGTCGGCCCGTCCTCCCACAGTCGTTCGCGCAACTCGGACGAGACGTCGATGGGCGCCCACGCGAGCGCATCCGGCTCGGCCCAGACGACTCGCTCGAGCGAGCTCGGCTCGAGGCACGCCTCGACTTGGAGCGCCATCCCGAGCGCGCGCCGCGACAGCGCGTCGAGGTCCTCTCCTTCGCCGTGCAACGCGGTAGCAAGATCGCCCAGGGCGTCGACGAGCACCAGCGCCGGCTCGGCGGGCGTCTCGCGTAGCCGCTTGCGACCCGATGGCGGCGCGACGGCGCGCAGCAACCGATCGCCGCTCCGCTCGACCCGATCGAGCGGCCGGCCGGGCACGGGCTTCTGCGCTTCGCGGCACGCGCGTTCGATGTCGAGCGCGAGCCGCCGGAGCCCGGCCCGCGAGATTCGCCCGCCGAGCCATGACGCGGCGGACTCCTCAAGCCGATGGGCTTCGTCGAACACCACCGCGTCGTGCTCGGGCAGGACGCCCCCACCGGACGCGAGATGGGCGAAGTAGAGCGCGTGATTCGCGATCACGAGGTCGGCACGGCTCGCCCGCTCCCGAGCTGCTTCGGCGAAGCAGCTCGAAACGAACGGGCAGCGGCGACCCGAGCAGCGGTCGGCGCCGACGGAGAGCTCGGCCCAGAGCGCCTCCGACGGCTCGACCTCGAGCTCCGCCCGGTCGCCGGTCTCGGTCTCGTCGATGAAGCTCTGCATCGCCTCCCACGCATGCGCGTCGCGGCCGTCGGGCATGAGGAACGGCTGGAACCCCTGAAGTTGACGGCGGCAGAGGTAGTTCTGCCGCCCCTTCAGGACGACGACGTCGATCTCGCGTCCGACCGCAGACGCCGCGACCGGGACATCCTTGCCGAGCAGCTGTTCCTGGAGCGCCTTCGTTGCCGTCGCGACGACGACGCGCTGCCCCGATTCGAGCGCGGGGATCAGGTAGGCGAGGCTCTTGCCGACGCCCGTGCCGGCCTCGGCGACGAGGTGCTCACCCGTGGCGAGCGCTTCGGCGACGGCGCACGCGAGCGCGGCCTGCTCCGGCCGCGGCTCATAGTCGGGAAGGGCACGCGCGAGCGCACCGCCGGGGCCGAAGAGGTCGTTCATCGCTCTCGCCCAAGGGTACGCGAGCGAACGGATGTTCCCTTGGCGAGCGGCCCGGCGCGTCCACGGCCGTTTGCGCGAAAAGTTCGCTCGTAGCGGAAATCCGGGCGAGGGGCGCTTGACGGCGCCCGAACCCGGCGGATACTTTCGCTTCGTCGGATCCGGTAGCTCTTCGGAGTCGCTGGATCCGGCACTCAGCCCCGGTAGGTCTTCGGACTCGTCGGGGCTGATTTTTTTGTGGGCATACTCGAGCATCGACCAGGGAGGCTCCATGGGACTACTGGACAAGTTGCTCGGACGCGGCAGCAAGCCCGCTGCGGCAGAGCCGACCGTGACCGCCCCGACGGACTCGGGCGTCGGCCCGGCAGGCGTCGAGGAACGCGAGGAAGACACCTCGCCTCATCACCACGCCGAGGAAGACGCCGGCGCGTAAAAGTGGCCGGACCTCGGTGGGGTCGCCTGCGGCGGCGGCCCCACCGATTCCGTCCGACCCGTTCTCTACTGTTCGTCGGCTCATGTCAGCCCTCTTCCTCATCGTCGGGCTCGCCGCCGGCGCAGGCGCTGTCTGGCTCTGGGCGCGCGCAGCCCTCGCGGCCAAGGACGCCGCCGTCGAACGTGAGCAGGCTTCGTCGACGGAGAAGATCTCGCTGCTCGAGCGCTCGCAGTCGCAGTGGGAAGAGCGGTTCAAGTCGGTCGCAGGCGAGGCCCTCTCGAAGAGCCAGACCTCTCTCCTCCAGATGACGGAGGCCAAGCTCGCGCCGATCAAGGAGACCCTGCAACGGTTCGAGACGCAGTCGCAGGCACTCGAGCAGCAGCGACTGAAGGCCGTGTCGGTCGTCGGGGAGCAACTGCGCGCTGTCGCCGAAGGGCAGGAGAAGCTCCGGTCGGAGACCGGCAACCTCGTCACAGCTCTCCGTTCGCCGCACGTCCGCGGGCGCTGGGGAGAGGTGCAGCTGAAGCGCGTCGTCGAGCTCGCCGGAATGATCCAGCACTGCGACTTCCACGAGCAGGAGAGCGAACGCGACGATACGGGCCGGTTGCTGCGGCCCGACATGGTCGTGAAGCTGCCGGGCGGCAAGAGCATCGTCGTCGACTCGAAGGTGCCGATCGAGGCGTACCTGACCGCGCTCGACGCCGACGATGTCGACCTGCGCAAGCAGCACCTCGCGCGACACGCCGCGCAGGTGCGCGACCACATCACGAAGCTCGGCGCGAAGCGGTACTGGCAGCAGTTTCAGCCCGCGCCGGAATTCGTCGTCATGTTCGTCGACGAGGGCCTCTTCCGCGCCGCCCTCGACCAGGACCCGGCGCTCTTCGAGGCCGGAGCGGACTCGGGCGTCGTGCTCGCGTCACCGTCCACGTTGATCGCGCTGCTGCGGACCGTCTCGTACGGCTGGCAGCAGGAGACCGTCGCCGAGAGCGCCCGCACCATCAATTCCCTCGGCCGCGAGCTGTACGACCGTGTCGGCGTCTTCGTCGGGCATTTCGCCAAGGTCGGACGCAGCCTCGACACGGCGGTCGGGGCCTACAACCAGGCGCTCGGGTCGCTTGAGCAGCGCCTGCTCGTCACGGCCCGGAAGTTCCCCGAGCACGGTGTCAGCGCTCCCGAGATCCCCGACACGCCCCAGATCGAGCGCACGCCGCTGACCCTTTCGGCCCCGGAGACGCCGGGCCGTGGCAGGGGCGACGACGTGATCGCGCTCCCGCGCGCCGACGCCGACGCGGCGTAGCGCTCCCAGCCTCAGAAGGCCTGGAAACGCTGCCCTGCGCGGGCTTGCGCACGGGAACGAATAGCCGCCCTTTAGCGTTTACTACAGCGAAGAGAATTTCCCGAGAGGAGCACCTTGAGCGACCAGAACGTCCATGAGCTGATCATCGTCGGCGGCGGCCCTGCGGGCTACACGGCTGCGCTGTACGCCGCGCGCGCCGACCTCCAGCCCCTCGTCATCGAGGGCTTCGCCTGGGGCGGCCAGCTGATGATCACGAGCGATGTCGAGAACTACCCCGGCTACCCGGACGGCGTCATGGGGCCCGAGATGATGACCGACCTCCGCCGGCAGGCGGAGCGCTTCGGCGCGGAGTACATCACCGACGACGTGACGAAGGTCGACTTCTCCGAGCAGCCGCTGCGAGTCTGGGTGGGCGACGACGAATACGCGGCACGCGCGGTCGTGATCGCAACCGGTGCGAGCGCGCGCTGGCTCGGAATCGATTCCGAGGCGAAGCACAAAGGACGCGGCGTGTCGGCCTGCGCCACCTGTGACGCGTCGTTCTTCCGCGAGAAGGATGTCTACGTCGTCGGCGGTGGCGACTCGGCGTTCGAAGAGGCGCTGTTCCTGACGAAGTTCGCAACGCGCGTGCACCTCGTGCACCGCCGCGGCGAATTCCGGGCGTCGAAGATCATGGTCGACCGCGCGGAACGAAACGAGAAGCTCGACTTCGTGCTGAACGCGGTCGTCGAGGAGATTCTCGGCGACGTGAACGTGCAGGGACTGAAGCTGCGCAACACGGTGACCGACGAGATCTGGGAGGTACCTGCCGACGGCGTCTTCGTCGCGATCGGCCACGACCCGAACACGGCTCTCTTCAGGGAGCAACTGGACCACGACGACGGCGGCTACCTCTTGACAAAGCCCGGCACGACGCACACCAACATCGCCGGTGTGTTCGCCGCCGGTGACGTGCAGGACCACACCTACCGGCAGGCGATCACCGCTGCCGGCTCGGGTTGTATGGCTGCCCTCGACGCGGAGAAGTTCCTCGCCGCACTCGAAGGTCATCCGGGCACGGCGGCAACCGCGCCGCGCCCGGAAGCAGCCGAGGTCTAGAAGCGCGTGGCGGTGACATCGGCCGCCCTGCGAGGACGTTCCGTTGAACTCCGCTCCGTCTACTCGCGCGCCGGGCGACGACCCCAGACGCCGATGTGGGCGAATCCGCACGAGAGGAAGTCAGGTTGGGCGGGCCGATCGACGAGAGCGGCAGCCTCCTCGGCCGTGAGGGCGCCGGCCTCGACCGCGGGCCGCCCGATTGCGGCCATGCTCAGACCGTAGAACTCAGCGAGAGGAGTCCCCGCCTGGATGATGTCGAGCTCGGCGTCGGCGCCCACATCGACGAGCCCGAGTAGGTGGATCTGGCCGAGCAACGTCCTTCCTCTCGAGAGCGACCCGTTCGGGAAAGTCTGATGCCAGCTGTCCGGATGCGTGGCCCAGACCGGATCGTTGTCTGCGATCCACATCCCGAAGTCCGGCTCTTCGAGCAGCAGCCAGCCGCCTGGACGAAGCCATGAGGCCATGCGCCGGATGATTTCCAGGTCGTCGGGGATGTGCATGAGCACGGCGCGCGTGTGAACGAGGTCGAACGACTGCTCGGGGAAGTCGTCGGTGCGAACGTCGTGGCGGAGCACCTCGACGTTGGCCGCATCGATCGTGTTCAGGAAGTCGACTTGCAGGTCTGTCGCGGTCACATGCCCGGCCGCACCGACACGTTCGGAAAGCCAGCGGGTGATCGAGCCGTGACCGCCTCCGACCTCCAGGCACGTGGCGCCCGCGCCGATCCCAAGCCGTTCGACGCGCCGGATCGTCAGCGGGTCGAGCCGCTGCTGAAAGAGCCCGAGACGACGCGACTCGTCAGAAGCGGCATGCGGGAAGGCGTAATCGGGAGCATCGTTCACACGCGGATTCTGTCGAGTTTGCAGTCGGCGCTGCAACGGCCATGGCTACCCTGGCCGCCGTGCCGCACTACATCTGCCCGAAGTGCAAGGAACGGTCGGTCGACATCGACGCTCGCGAAGGATTCTCGACCCAGGCGCCCGCGTGCCGGCACTGCGGGTTCGGCTTCCTCTTCGAGCTGCTCGACGACTACTATCCTGCGCCCGACACCGGCCTCGTCGTCACCGACCAGGAGCGTCGCGTGCTCGCGATCGGGCGCGGCGTCTTCGAGCTCACCGGCTTCCCAGAGGCAGACCTGATGGGCCTCGACATCGTCGAGGTGCTGCAGTTCTCGGACGCGAAGCCCGTGGAGCTCGCCCGCGAATGGGGCGTGCGCCGCCTCGGTGAGCAGCTGTCGATTCGCACGCGCGGCGGCAGCGAGAAGCGCGTGATCGCCGACGTGTTCCCCGCGTATGACGACGACGGCGGGCTACTCGTCGCACTCACGCCGCAGCGCGGAGGCGCAACGCTCGAAACCTGACAGCGCGCCGAAAAGTTCATTGCGGAGCTACAGCCTGAAGCTCGGCGAGCCTCGCACGTGCGCGCAGCGTCGAGGCGACGTTGCCCTTCCGCACATACCGCGCGATCGCGTCCTCGAGCGCGGCGACAGCCTCTGGCACGCGCCGGCCGAAGCTCAGCACCTCAGCGAGGTCAGCGTGTGCGTCGCCCTGCGCGTCGAGGAGCTCCGTCGTCTCTCCGATTGCGACGGCGCGGCGTGCGAGCGTCTCCGCCTCCGCGTGGTCGCCTCGCCGCGCGAGCACTTTCGCCTTGACTCCACGCCAGAGCATCTCCTTCCACGCATCGTCGGTCGAGCCGAGCTCCGCGGCTCGCTGAGCCCACCCATCGGCCTCGTCGAATTGGTCGAGCCGGAAGAACGCTTGCGCAAGGCCCGCGGCCGCCCCCGGCAGGAAGCTCCGCTCCCCCATTTCCTCGTACAGCCTCCACCCTTCTGCGCCGAAGGCCGCAGCAGCCGCCGCATCGCCTGCCCAGAGCTCGACCGATACGGACTCGAAGGCCAGGATGTTCGCGAGGAGGACTGACGGCCCGCGCTTGGCCAGTTCTGCACGCATGGCACCGAGGATCGCGCGGGCCTCGTCGAAGCGACCGAGCATGCCGAGCGTCCCGGCGCGGTACGCGCGAAGGAACTGATCGTCGGGGGCTCTCGGCTCATTCTCGTCGAGCCACTCGAGCAGCTCCTTCAGCGGCGTCTGACCGAAGTAGCGTCCAGCGGCTCGCGCGGCGAGGACGTCCGACGGAACGAAGCCTGCGCGCTCCGCGTGAACGTACGCCTGCTCGCGCGCCTCGAGCCCGGCGTCCATCCGGGCGCCCCGCTCGGCAACCGTCGCGAGGCCGATGTGCGCGACGTAGAGCGCAAGTTCATCGCCGCCTTCCTCGAACACCGGAATCGCCTCGGCCACGAGCGCGGACAGACTCTCAAGCGAACGTTCCGGCTCGAGATCGAGACCGACGATGCCGCCGTAGATCATCCCGCAGAGCTCGACCACGCGGTCCCCCGCCACCGCAGCCGCTTCCGTGAGCGCATCTGCGCGACTGAGAGCGTCGTGCCCCCGGGCGACCCACACCAGTGCGTCGAAGAGCTCGGTTTCGAGGACGAGGTCGAACTCGCCCGACGGCGTGAGTACGGCAGCACGCTCGAGGAGGCCTGCGGCGGCGCGATAGTCCCGACGAAGGGCGGCGCGCTGGCCGCCGCGCAGCAAACGTCTGCGTGCCTCGGTGGCCAGCGCCAGGTCCTCTCGTGCCAGCTCACGGTTGTAGTGGACGGCTCGTTCCAGGTGGTAGCCGACGAGCTCCTCGACCTCGACGAGTTCTTCTCCGTGTCGCTCCAGCCACGCACCCAGTTTCTGGTGCATCTCTGCGCGAGCGGCTTTCGGCAGCGCGTCGTAGGCCGCGTCGCGAATCAGGAGATGCCGGAATCGGAATCCATCTTCACCGGCGAACTGCGCCTTGTCGGGTCGGATCAGCTCGCGGCGGACGAGCGCGGCCAGGCGGGGTGTGAGCTGCGGCTCGTCTGGACCAAGTGCCTGGACCGCACCGCGGTGAAAATGCTCCCCTTCGATCGCAGCCCGCTCGAGCACGCCGCGCTCACCGGGATCGAGCTGGTCGAGGCGGGCGGCGAGCAATGACTTCAACGACGGCGGCACGACGATCTCCACTCCGTCTTCGCCCGTCATCGCAAGCATCTCGTGGATGAACAACGGATTGCCGGCCGCCGCTTCGATGATCCTGGTCCGAACGTCGTCCGGCATGGACTCGCTGACGAGGCGTGAGGCGTCTACCGGGGCGAGTGGCGCCAGCCGCACCGAGACGGGCCATGAAGGGCGGCTGTCCAGAAGCTCCGGCCGAGCCATGCAGAGAAGTAAGAGCGGAGTGCCGCTCGAGAGCAGCGCAACGTGCTCGATCAGATCGAGGAACGTCTCCTCGCCCCACTGCAGGTCGTCGATCAGCACGACCAGAGGTCCGTGCTCTTCGAGCAGCTTGCGAAAGGCCCAGGCAATGTCCTCGGGCGATGTGCCCGGCCCCGGCTCCCCCAGCAGTGAGCGAATGGCCGCCGCAGCCGAGTCGTCGGACGGCAACGTCCCTAGCTGCTTGACGACCTCGACGACCGGCCAGTAGGTGATCCCCGCCCCGTACGGAGGGCAGCGGCCGCGGACGACCTTTGCCCCGATGAGCGAGAGGGCCTCGGCCGCGAGACGCGACTTGCCGAGGCCCGCGTCGCCGATGATCGTGACCAGTGCACAGCGCCGTTCTTCGAGCGCTCGTTCCCACGCCTCGCGAAGCGTCGCGAGCTCACCCTCCCGCCCGACAAATGCCGAGTCGTGGGGACGCTCGGCAGCCGCGCGAGCCGCTAGCAAGCGGTACGTGCCGACCGGCTCGCGCTTCCCTTTCAGCACCAGGTGCTCGACCGCCGCCACATCGACGGCGTCACCGACAAGAGCGCGCGTCGTCTCGTCGATCAGCACGTCGCCGGGACCCGCCGCGGATTGGAGACGGGAGGCAACGTTGAGCGCGTCACCGGTTGCCAAGCGCTCCAAGGTGCCCGTCACCACCTCGCCCGTGCTTACGCCGATCCGGCCCTGGACACCGAGCCCGATGAACGCGGCCTGCATCTCGACCGCGGTCCGGCACGCGCGCAACGCATCATCCTCGTGGACCGACGGCACACCGAAGACAGCTACCACAGCATCGCCGATGAACTTCTCGACCGAGCCGCCGTGGCCCACGACGATTGCTCGCATCTGGTCGAAGTACCGCGCAAGCAGCGCGCGCAGAACCTCCGGATCCGTCGACTCACCAAGTTCGGTCGACCCGACGACATCGCAGAACAGCACCGAAACGACCTTGCGCCGCTCACTCGACCGAGCGTCGAGCGCCGCACCGCAGGCTTCGCAGAACCGCGCGCTCGCGGCTCCTTCGTGGCCGCACTTCGTGCAGACGATCACACGAGGCAGCCTAGATCGCTCATCGGTCCTCGACCACCTCGACGCTAGACGCGCGTCGACGGGCAGAGGTCGGCTGCGAGCGGGCACTCCTCGCATGCGGGCTTCCGCGCGTCACAGATCCTGCGCCCGTGCCAGATCAGCAGATGCGGGAACCGCGCCCAGTCGCCGCGCGGCACGAGCTTCACGAGGTCGCGCTCGATCTTCACCGGGTCCTCCTGCTTACTCAGACCGAGCCGCTGCGATAGCCGGCGCACGTGGGTGTCGACGACGATGCCTTGCGGGCTTCCCCGCTCCGCCGACACGACGTTCGCCGTCTTGCGCGCGACGCCCGGCAGCCGCAAGAGCGCCGCGAAATCCTCGGGCACCGCGCCGTCGTGCTCCTCGATCAGGATCTTCATCGTCCCCCGCAGCGACTTCGCCTTCTGGCGGAAGAAGCCGGTCTGGAAGATGTCGCGCTCGAGCTCCGCCACGGGCACGGCGAGATAGTCCTCAGGCCGCGTGTACTTCACAAAGAGTTTCTCGGTGACGCGGTTCACGTTCACGTCGGTCGTCTGCGCCGAGAGCATCACCGACACGAGCAGCTCGAGTGCGCTTGCGTATGTCAGCGCGATCTTCGCGTCGGCATGCTCGACTGCAAGCCGCTCGATGATCGGCTTGATGCGCGTCTTCTTCGGTGCGACCTTCTTGGTCCGCGCCTCGGCGACGTAGCTCTTGGCCATCAGACCGCGACGAGCCGCGGCGGCGACTGGCGCAGCTTCGGACCTGCGCAGACGAGGTCGAGCGCGGGGCAGCCCGAGCAGTTGAACTCGCTCGGCGCCGGCGTGAACTCGCCCATGTTGATCCGCTTGATCGCCGCCGACAGCTCGGCTTCGAGCGACGGCAACTCCTCGCGCAGGAACGGCGTCGTCACGACGGCGTCGGGCCGCTCGAGGAAGTGGTAGACGACCTCGACTTCGTCGGCACCCGCACGGAAACACGCGAGCGCGTACACGAGCCGCTGCAGCCGGTAGTCGGACTCGACGATCTCCTCCGGCGTGCCCTCGACGAGCGAGTTCGTCTTGTAGTCCAGCACGAGCGCCCTCTTCCCACCGCGCCAGAGGACGTCAAGCCGTCCGTGCAGCAGCACACCATCGTGTTCGAATGCAAATGGGCGTTCCGGTTGCGCGCCTTCGAGCGTCGCGATGTGTGCGGCGAGCTCCGACCCGCAGTACGCGTCGACGAACGTGGAGATGCGGGCAAGCTCCTCCTCGGTGACGGTCGGGTACCAGGTGCGCACCATCTCGACCTCGACCGGGGCCGGGTTCGCAAGCTCTACGAGCTCGAGGAGCCGGTGCACCGCATCGCCGACCTCGGTTGCCTTCAACCCGGATGATCCGCCAAGCCCTGCTGCACGTTCCTCACGCAGGCCGGCGACGCGCTCCGCGTAATAGCGGTACGAGCACCGCTCGAAGAGCGCGAGCGCGGAGTACGACAGCCGGCGCACGCGATGAAGCGGCGGGACGGGCAACGGGACGAGCTCAGGCAGTCGATAGCCCCGCGGCGCCGGCGCGGACGGCAGCTCCGCGAAGAGCGCGAGCTGCCCGGCATCGTCCACCGCCTCGGCGATGGGCTCAGAAACCGGCAGCGACCAGCGGTCGACGGTGAGGAGGAAGCGCGCGTCCGCCCGCTCGAGCTCGAGCGGTTCGCGGGTGGCACTCTCGACGTCACCCTCCGCGCCAAGGCGTGCAAGCACCCAGCCGATGGGTGTCTCGCGGTCCTGTGTGCGATCGGGATCGATTGCGCCCGAGACGATCAGCCGGTCGATTGCGCGCGTCATCGCCACGTAGTAGAGGCGCAGGCGCTCGGCGCGGTCCTCGCGCTTCTCCGCCTCACGGACGTCCTCGTACTTGAAGACCCCTTTTCGCTTGCCCGAGGTGGGATCGATCACGCGGAATCCGAAGCTGCCGTCGGTGCCGACGAGGATCTCGTCTGTCGAGGGCGCACCGGCCATATCGCGACCCGCGTCGGCGACGATCACGACCTTGAACTCGAGTCCCTTCGCGGCATGGATCGTCAACAACCGGACCGCATCGGCGCCTTCCTCCTCGGACACCGCCTCGAGTTGCGACGCACCGACCGTCTGCTGGTCGCGGATGAACCGGACGAAGCCCTCGATGTCGGCACCGCGCAGCTCCTCGTAGGAACGGGCGAGGCGCATCAGTTTGCGGAGGTTCGCGTACCGACGCTTGCCGTCCCACTGCGCGAGCACTGCGAGGTCGTAGTCGTGCGCCGAGACGATCTCCTCGCACAACCGCTCGAGCGAAAGACGCGCAGATGCAGCGGCGAGCCGTTCATAGCGCTGCTTGAACGCGCGGACGAGGCGCTCATCAGCCTCGGCGAGCGCCTCGGGTAACGAGCGCTCGATCCCCGTGAACAGGGGACGGCGCCCCGCGTGGCGGCGAACGAGGACGAGCGCATCGTTCGAGACGCCGACGAACGGCGAGGCGAGCACCGTCGCGAGCGCCTCGTCGTCGTAGCGGTTGTGCAACAGGCGTAGGTACGCGAGCAGGTCGACGACCTGCTGCTGGCCGAAGTAGCCGCGCCCAGTGGCGCGGTAGGTCGGTAGGCCGCGCTCGCGCAGCGCCGACTCGTATCGCTCGGCATCGGTGCCCGCGGCGAAGAGGAGCACGATCTCACCCGGCGCGGCGGCACCCGTTGCGACGAGGTCGCTGACGCGGCGCGCGATCGCCTGCGCCTCGCCCTCACGCCAGTTCGCACCCGCCTCGCGGTAGGTGCGCTTGTCGCTGACGAGCAACTCGACCGGATGGCCGAAGACCGGGTCGGCGAACTCGCCCGACGCGGCGAGCTGCTGGTAGCCGTCGCCGAACTCCTCGTGGAACAGGTGATTGACGGCCGCGAGCACCTCGGGCCGCGAGCGGTAGTTCCGCGCCAGCGGCAGCCGCTGTGCCGCCGCCTCACGACGGTCGCGGAAGACGGCGACGTCGGCATGCCGAAAGCCGTAGATCGACTGAAACTCGTCGCCGACAAAGAACACGTCGGGAGCTCCCGGACCGTCCCGCAGCAAATCCACGATGTCGCACTGCAGCCGGTTCGTGTCCTGGAACTCGTCGACCATGATTGCGCGGAACCGCAACTGCTCCGTCTCGCGCACGGTCGCATCGTCGCGCAAGAGGTCACGCGCGAGCAGTTGCAGGTCTTCGAAGTCGAGCGCCGACTCACGCTGCTTCGCCGCCGCGTACTCGGCTGCGAAGAGGTCGAGCAGCTCTTGCAGCAACTCGCTGTCGCGCGCCGCGAGCTCCTCGAGCGCCGCTTGCTGCAGGCGATCGCGCGCGGCGCGGAATTCGGCCGCGCGCTCGCCGCTCGCAGGCAGGTCGAGATCGAGCAGCTGCTCCGGGTTCGCGCCCAGTGCAAGCGCCGCGTTCGCCGACGCGAGCTGGTTCTCGGTCACGTCCGGGTCGGCCACGAGCACGGCGGCGACCACCTGTAGCTCGGCAAGACGCTCGGGAACGCCCGCCTGTTCGCCGAGGTCGAGCTTGAGGTCGCGGCCGGCTGAGCGGAGCGTCTCGTAGACGCCCGTCAGCATCCGACGCAGACCGTTCGCGCCGTAGGTGGCAAGCAGGCGCACCCGTTCGGGGTCGCGCCCTGCGCAGAAGGCCGTCAGCGCGCGCTCGAATGCCTCGCCGCGGATGACCGCTCCGTGCTCGTCGTCGAGCTCGCGGAAGCGCGGGTCGATGCCGACTGAAAATGGATGCGCACGGAGCAGGCGCGAGCAGAAGCCATGGATGGTCGAGATCCACGCGCCATCCAACCGCCGTGAGAGGTCGTGCCGGCCGCGCGCGTTTAGCGCGGCGCGGATACGCGCACGCAACTCGCCGGCGGCTTTGCGCGTGTAGGTGATGACGAGCACCGACTCGACGTCAAGACCTTGCTCGCACACGGCGCGCACGAACCGCTCCACGAGCACGGTCGTCTTGCCGGTGCCGGCGCCGGCCGAAACGAAGACTTCGCCAGTCGCTTCGACGGCGGCGCGTTGCTGGTCGTTCACGCGCGCTCCACCCGGCACATCGTCCAGAGATCGCACCATGTGGGGCAGGTGCCGCCTTTCGGATCGTGACGCACGTCGCCGGCGCGAATGCGCGTCGCGTAGTCGTGCGCGCGCCCGCGCGAGGTCTCCACGAGCGACCAGAACTCGTCCTCGGGGAGGTAGTCGCCCTTGGCGAAGCCGGGCAGATCGTCAGACGCACCGCCGTGCAGGAGGCCGCGCGAGGCGCGCGAGCCGGCTAGCGCCCGGTAGACACCGCCGAGCGGCTCGATACCGACAAGGTCGCGCAGCACGAGCATGTACAGCGGCACTTGGAGTTTCAGCTCCTCGTCGATCTGCTTCGCGGAGTGCACCGTGCGTCCCGACTTGTAGTCCTGCACGATGCCGCGCGCGCTGTAGGGATCGACATCGATGCGGTCGATCTTGCCGCTCAGGTAGAGGTTGTCGCCGAGGTGAAGGCCCCGCTGCAGCTCGGGCGCGGAGCGGTCGGAGCCGAACGACAGCTCGAACCGGCGCGGCAGCAACTGCAGCGGCGAGGCGGCTTCGTCACGCACGAATGCTTCGAGGTCACGCCAGAGGCTCTCGTCGAGCTCGGCTTCCTGCAGGTCGGTGAGGTCGAGGCGAACGCCGCCGCGCATCGCGTCGTCGAGGCAGCGGCGCAGGAAGCCAACGGCCGCCTCGAGGTTCTCGGGTGTGACGCGGTCATGCCCGAGCTCCTTCGGGAGGCCCGCGTAGAACTTGTGCAACGCGCTGTGCGCAACCGAGCCGCGCAGCATCGGGTCGACCTCGGCGTAGATCGTGCGCGGCGAGATGATGCGCTCGTGCAGCCACGCCGACGAGCAATCGGCGTAACGCTCGAGCTCGGTGACGCCAAAGGTCGTCTTCGAGCCGAGCCATTCGAGCAGCACGGGATTCGTCAGCTTCGTCTCGCGCCGAAACGCGCCGCGGGCGCGGGTGAGGCGGCGCTGCCAGTCGTTCGCGTCCGCGAGCGCGCGGGCCGCGTCGAGCTCGTCGACCGAGAGCCGCGCGAGCGAGCGCATTCGCTCACGGTCGGACGGCGCCGACTCGAGCGGCCAGGTGAGCGCGGACAGCGGCCGCCGAGCGGTCGCATGGCTGACGTCTTCGCTCGCGAACACCGCCGCGACTTCCTCCCAGAACGGACTCGGTTCGCGCGGTGCGCCCTCGTCGGTCGCGGCCTCGCGCACGAGATAGAGCTTTCGCGTGGCGCGAGTGCAGGCGGTGTAGAAGAGGTAGCGGTCGCGGCTGACCTGGTCGGGCCGCTCGAGCCGACCGCCGAGCTCACGACGCGCGTCGTCATCGAGGAACGGCGACACGCGGGTGCGCCGCGGCAGCGAGCCCTCTTCGAGACCGAGCACGAACACAACCTCGAAGCGGCGCGTCCGTGCGCGGAGCAGATCGAGTACAGCGACCCGCCCGGTCTCGCTCGCGGATGCGAGCCGCACCTCGGTGCGCTCGAGCGCCGAGACGACGTCGTCGCGACTCACTGCTTCGTCGAGCGCCGCAAAGCTGTCGAGCTCGTCGAGCAGCCGCAGCACGGCGCCGTACGCACGCAGATCGAGGCGGGAGGTCTCGCCTGCCGGTGGGGCCTCGGTGCCGTACGCCGCGCGCAGCATCGAGCGGATCAGCGCGCGTACGCCGTCAACCGGCGATTCGGCGGCGCGCAACTCGGCGAGCATCGGCACCGGCGCTTCGCGCAACTTCTCGGTCTCCTCCTCGACGCGGCTCGGCGAGGCGATGGCACGACCTCGAAGCCGCCCCTCGACGTAGTCGACCGAGGCGCGCGCGATGCCGGAGTACGGGGAGCGCAGGAACCTGAAGAGCTCCCGCCGGCCCCCGTCCAGCCATGCGTAGCGAAGGAACTGCAGGAGCGCGTGACCGAACGGCGTTCCGCCGAGCCTGACCCGCGATTCGACGGCATACGGAATGCCAAGCCCGCCAAGCACGGTCTCGAGCGGCGCACGCCACTGGTCGACGGACGGCGCGACGAGCGCAATCTGATCGGCCGCGACGCCGCTACGGATGAGCGCGAGCAACTCCTCGCCGACGAGCTCGAGCGTTCCGCGTGTTCCGGCGCCCTCGAAGAAGCGCACGGCCTGGTCGAGCTCGGGCGGAGGGGGCGGTGCCTCGTCGAAGAGTGCGCGTTCGAGATGCGCGAGGGCAGGATGGGCGTAATCGGCCGACCGCGGTGCGAGCTCCTCGATGCGGCCTTCTGCGAGCGTGGAGAGATCGTCGACCGTCCGACTCAGGGAGGCGAATGCAACGCGCCCGGGCTCGTACGGGAGCGAGACCTGCACCTCCGTGCGACCGGAGAGCGCCTCGAGGAGTGTCCATTCGGCACCAGTCAGATCCTCGAATCCGTAGGCGAACACGGGCTCGCCGTGCCACGCGTCGAGCTCCGACGAGATGCGCTCGGCTGCGCGACGGCGAAGCAGGTCGCGGTCCCAGAGCCCGAGCCGGTCGAGCTCGGCTCGATAGGCGCCATAGAGACTGCCGAGGTCGCCGTTGAGGTCGGCGGGATCGAGGAGGCCCGACTCGAGCTCGCCGAGCGTCGCGAGCAGCGTGTCCGCGAACCCGCCGGTGCGGGCCGAGCGGGCGAGCCCGTTCAGCGATGCCGCCGCGAGTGCGCGGCGTACGACGAGGGCGCGTTGCACGTCGGTCGCGACCGGGCGTCGCTCCGGGTCGGCGCGGACGAGCGAGCCGAAGAGGTCGTCGAACGTCCCGATCGCGCCGCTGAAGAGGCAGCCGGCGCGTTCGAGCAGGTCTCGCTCGACGCGGTCGACGTCCGACGCGATCGGCACGATCAGATACGGCTCGTCCTCTAGGCGCGCCAGATAGCGCTCGAGCAGCAGCGCGACTTTGCCCGCGTTTGCAGGCCCCGCGAGGAGGCTTAGTCCCACCTTCCCATCGTAGAGTGGCCGCAGGACGGTTCCCGCGGCCCCGTCGGACGGTTATCCGCTCTCTGCGGCCGTCTTCGGCCTGCGTCCTCGGCGTGCCGCGGCGCGACCTGGCATTCCGCCTGCACAGTCGTCGCAGAGATCCGCGACTTTCGAGCCGCGGCGGGCGTCGACATAGGTGACGCGTAGCGTCGCACCGCGCGACTCGTCGACTTCCTTCCCGCACTTGTCACAAACCAGAATAGTTTTCCGAGCCAATTTCGCCTCCTGAAACGGATTGTCGCCCGGCAGTTTACGTGGGGCCGCGCCTTTCGTGAATTCACATACGAAGCCTCATTCCCGACGCAGCCCGCTACGCTTCGCCGCCGATGGATCTGAACACGATTGTCGTCCTCGAGGGCGACCAGACCGGGCAGGAACTGCTCGAGGAATCGCTCCGCGTGCTCGCGCCCGACGTGATCGGGGTGACGGTCGACCTGCCACGCTTCGACCTCTCGCTCGAACATCGGACCGAGACACGGAACCAGGTCGTGCACGACGCCGCGCGCGCGATCCGCGAGCACGGCCTTGGTCTGAAGGCTGCGACCGTCACGCCCGAGACGCGCGAGGGCGTCGGCTCGCCGAACCGCATCCTCCGCGAGGAGATCGGCGGCAAGGTGATCGTCCGTACCGGTCGGAGGATCCCGGGCGTGGTGCCATTCGGCGGGGTACACGCCCCCATTTCGGTCGTGCGGATGGCGGTCGGCGACGCCTACGGGGCGAAGGAATGGCGGGAGGGGTCGGGCGACGACGAGGTCGCGTTCCGGACCGAGCGGATCGAGCGCAGGGTCTGTCACGCCGTCGCCGAGTTCGCGTTCCGCGAGGCTGAGCGCTCCGGCGCCAAAGTCTTCGGTGGCCCCAAGTACACCGTCTCGCCGACCTACGAGGGCATGCTCAAGGAAGAAATGGACGATGCCGCTGCCCGACATCCGGACGTGCCGTACGAGCCGCAGTTGATCGACGCGACGTTTGCACTGCTGATCGCGTCAGCGGGAGATCCGCTCGTCATCCCGGCGCTGAATCGCGACGGCGACATTCTCTCCGACCTCGTGCTGCCGCTCTTCGGGTCGATCGCCGGCTCGGAGTCGATGCTTGTTGCATTCGACGGCGACGACTTCGCCCCCACCGCACTGATGGCGGAGGCAGCGCACGGAACCGCACCGTCGCTCTATGGCAAGAACGTCGCGAACCCCTTGGCGATGATCTTGGCAGCGGCTGCGCTGCTCAGCCAGACCGATGACACGCACGGCCGCGCGGCCGGGCGCGCGATTCGCGAGGCGTCCCTTGAGGCGGTCGCGCAGGGCACGAAGACCGCCGACCTCGGCGGCCACGCATCGACGACGGAGTTCACCGACGAGGTGATCCGCCGCACGCGCACGAAGCTCGAGGTCTGGGCGACGCTCTGAGCCGGCAGATCACGTCCGCTCGACCATCCGCTTCTTCCAGAAGTGAAGGCCGAGGAAGGCCGCCAGCCCGAGCAAGATGAGCACGACGACGGCATAGAGGCCGTAGCGGCTCACCGCGTCCGCGGCTGCCTTCCCGAACTCGTAGGCGAGCAGCGACACACCGGTCGCCCAAAGAATGCCGCCCGCCGCGTTCCAGATCAGGAAGCGCCACCACGGCATATGGCTGATCCCGGCTAGCCACGCGGCCGTGACGCGCAGGATGGCGATGAAGCGTCCGAAGAACACGGCCTTCGCACCGTGCTTCGCGAAAAAGCGCTCGGCGGGCGGAAGCACCCTCTCTGCATAGCGCCGAAGCGGCCCCCAGCGTTCCAGCAGTGCGCGCCCACCCTCGCGGCCCAGCCAGTAGCCGACGTTGTCACCGACGATCGCGGCGGACGCGGCGACGACGATCACGCTCCAAAGCGAGTAGTGATGCTGGCTCGGCGTCGCGAGAAAGGCTGCTGTGATGAGCGTTGTCTCGCCGGGGATGGGCACGCCGGCCGATTCCATCGCGACGGCCGCGAACAACAGGAAGAGACCGTAGGAAAGCAGGAGGTGCGTCACGCCCGGCAGTGTAGGCCGCGAGTTCCGGTAGGTTCGCCGCACGTGCGCATCGGCATTCCCAAGGAGACTGCAACCGGCGAGCGCCGGGTCGCTCTGATCCCCGAGACGATCGCTCGCCTCGGCGAGGGCGTCGAGGTGATCGTCGAGACCGGTGCGGGTGCCGCCGCCTCATTCCCGGACGACGCGTACCGCGACGCGGGTGCGACGATCGGCGATCCGTGGGCGGCGGACGTGGTCGCGAAGGTTGCTGCGCCCTCCGTCGACGAGGTGGCGCACCTGCGGCGCGACCAGGTGCTGATCGCATTCCTGCAACCGCTCACCGATGCGGCCGGCGTCGAACGTCTCACTGCGGCGGGCGTGCAGGCGTTCGCACTCGAGTCGATCCCGCGCATCTCGCGCGCACAGCCGATGGATGCGCTCTCCTCGCAGGCGACCGTCGCCGGCTACAAGGCGGCGCTGATCGCCGCCGACCGTCTCCCCCGCTTCCTGCCGATGCTGATGACCGCCGCGGGCACGATCCCGCCTGCGAAGGTGCTCGTGATGGGCGCGGGGGTCGCCGGCTTGCAGGCGATCGCGACCGCCCGCCGCCTCGGCGCGGTCGTATCGGCGTTCGACGTTCGCCCGGCGGTTCGCGAGCAGGTCGAGTCGCTCGGCGCGACGTTCCTCGACCTCGGGGTGACAGGCGAAGAAACCGAAGGCGGCTATGCGCGCGAGCTGACGCCCGAGCAGCAGCAGGCGCAGCAGGCCGAACTGCAAGCGCGCATTCCTCAGTTCGACGTGTTGATCACGACTGCAGCAATCCCGGGTCGCGCGGCGCCGATTCTCGTCACCGAAACTGCCGCGCGGGGCATGCGGCCGGGGTCCGTGATCGTCGACCTCGCCGCGGAATCCGGCGGCAACTGCGAGCTGACGGTCGCGGGCGAGGAGATCGTCGACAGCGGCGTGACTGTCGTCGGTCTCGTGAACCTTCCGGCGATGATGCCGACGCACGCAAGCCAGTTGCTCGCGCGGAACATCGCATCGATCGTCGACCTGATGGTTCGCGACGGCGAGCTCGCGCTCGACTGGGACGACGAGATCACCGCAGGTGCCTGCGTGACGAGAGAGAAGGTGGCGGCAACTTGAGCCACGGGCTCCTCCTGACCTTCGAGATCACGATCCTCGTGCTCGCGATCTTCCTCGGCTTCGAGGTGATCTCCAAGGTGCCGACGCTGCTGCACACGCCCTTGATGTCGGGCACGAACGCGATCCACGGCATCGTCATCGTCGGCGCGATGCTGGTCGCCGGCCTCGATCACAAAGACACACTGACCAGCGTCATCGGGCTGATCGCCGTCGTGCTGGCGTCCGCGAACGTCGTCGGCGGCTTCGTCGTCACCGACCGCATGCTCGAGATGTTCAAGAAGCGGGAGAAGAAACCGGACACGTGAGTCGCGAGGTCACGAATCTTCTCTATCTGATCACGATCGTGACGTTCATCCTGGCGTTGCGGTTCTTGTCGAACCCGGCAACCGCACGGAGGGGAAACCAGATCGGCGCAGCCGGAATGCTCGTCGCGATCGTCGTCACCTTCCTGCACAAGGGCGTCAACAGCTACTGGGAGATCATCGTCGGCATGATCGTCGGCGGCGTGTTCGGCGCCGTAGCCGCCCGCAAGGTGCGCATGACGGCCATGCCGCAGATGGTCGCACTGTTCAACGGCGTCGGCGGCGGCGCGGCTGCACTGATCTCGCTGGCGGAGTTTCACCTGCACGCACCCGATCCGGGAACTCTCAAAGTGGACATCAGCTCGTCGATCGTGCTCTCCGCGATCATCGGGAGCATTTCGTTCTCCGGCTCGATGATTGCGTTCGCGAAGCTGCAGGAACTGATCCGCGGACGCCCG
>JBBQQU010000008.1:0-105673 GCA_038215565.1 Gaiellales bacterium
CACTGTCGCATTCACCTCGGCGACAGCCAGCGTCTGCACTGTCTCGGGCAGCACGGTCACGTTTGTCGCCGTCGGCACGTGCACGATCAATGCCAACCAGGCGGGCGGCAGCAACTGGAACGCGGCCCCCCAGGTTCAGCAGTCGTTCACGGTCAGGTCAGGGCCAACAGTCTCCGCGCCGACTTCTGCCAGCCCGTGCAATCCAGGCCACAACGGAACTGGAAGCTGCACCATCACCGGCACCAACTTCGCCGTCGGCGTGACGGTTTCAATCAGTGTTAACGGCTCGGTCAACTCCGTGACCAGGGTGTCGTCAACCCAACTCACGATCAACGTAACCGGCAACGGCGGTAACGGTGCGAAGGGCAATATCACGGTGACGAACCCGGACGGCGGAACCGTCACAGTTGTGAACGGATTCTCAAACGGGCCGTAGCGGCGGACGGACAACGTCGCCATCGGGCCGGCCGTCGGGGCGGGCGACGACGTAGGTTTCCCGGAGGGGATCGACGTCGTCGAGCGGCCGAGCCCCGCCGCATCCGCACATCCTCAAGTACTGCGTCGGTGGCCGGAGAGATAGGTCGTGCGACCTCGATGCCGTATAGCTCACGCAGATGCGCCTGGATGTCCGCTATCGATGTGCCGCGGGCGTACCACCGCGACGATCCTTTCGTGGAAACCGTGGAAGTGCCGCTGATGCTTCCGCACGATCTGCGGCTCGAACGACCCTGCCGGTCGCGGCCGCTCGACCCGCACCGACCCGTGCCCTCACCGGCTCATAACCGAGATGAACGGTCGGCTCCGCGTCCATCGCCGCTCGACCAGCCGCTTCGTTAGTCGAGCCAGCAGCCTGTCAGGGCCGGCGATCTCCTCGGCGTCCGCGCGCCCGCGAGCAGCCTGTCGATCAACTCGTCCGGGCGCTCACCCCAACTCGGACGACACGGCCGCGCACTCGCCGACTTACACCGTGGCATCAATCATCTAGCGCCGGCGGAAGCGGCGGTTTGGGCGTTCGGGGCGTTCCGGACGGGGTGGGAACTCGCCGGCGGCGACGATTGCTGCGGGCATGTCCTGCGTCAGCCAGGCCGCGAGCGCTTCGTCCCCGATCTGCTTCGCGGCGGCCGACATGCCGACCTGCCGCACCGTCGGCGCATGCGCGTCGCTCGCGAGCAGGTGCGCCAGGCCAAGCTGGAGAAGGCGAATCCCGGTCTTCTGCGGCGGCGGGCCGAGACGGCCGTCGATCGACGCTGCGGTGAGCTGAACGAGCGTGCCCATCTCGACCAGCCGCTCGAGCCGCTCGGGCCGCTCCTGTACCTCGTCGTTTCGCTCGGGGTGCGCGAGCACGATCGCGAAGCCGCGCAGCTGAAGGTCGAACACCGTCTGCTCGAGGCCGAGCGGCCAGCCGCTGTACGGCATCTCGAGGAGGAGACAGCGCGGGTTGCCGCCCAGGCCGAAACGGCGCAGAGCGGCATCGTCGAGCTGGGGCAGGAAATCGAGCGCGATCTCGCCCCCGGTGAGCAGTTCGAGCGCGATCGCCTGCTCGCGCAGGCCGGCGCGAAGTGACGCGACGAGCTCCTCCATCTGGCCTGGCTCAGTGGGGTAGTCGTCGCGCACATGGGGGGTCGCGGCGACGCACGTGATGCCGTCGGCGATGGCCGACCGTGCCAGCTCGAGCGCCGCCTCGAAGGTTTCCGAGCCGTCGTCGAGGCCCGGCAGGATGTGCGAGTGAAGATCGATCACGTCGCGCGAGACGATAGTTCGCGCGCGACGTGATGGGTTGCGACCCCTAGGTGGTCGAGCGCGAGACGAGCATGCGCGGGATCGTCTTCGCGATCAGCTTCACGTCGCCCGCGAGCGACCACGAGGTGACGTAGAGATAGTCGAGCTGCACCATCTCGCCGAACGGGATGTCGCTGCGGCCGAGCACCTGCCACAGGCCCGTGATGCCCGGCTTGATCCGCAGCCGCTCGCGCGCCCACTCGCGCACGTGGCGGTCCTCCTCGAGGATCAGCGGTCGTGGCCCGACGAGGCTCATCTCGTCGCGGAGGACGTTCAAGAGCTGCGGCAGCTCGTCGATCGACGTGCGGCGCATGAGCGCGCCGAGGCGGGTGACACGCGGATCGACGGCGGCCTTGAACATCCGGTCGTCGGCGCCGAGATGCTGGTTCAGGTGCGCGATCTCGTGCTTGCGCTCGTCTGCATCCGCCGCCATCGTGCGGAATTTCAGGATCGTAAAGGGCTTCTCGCCGGCTCCCATGCGCGTCTGGCGGAAGAAGACCGGGCCGGAGGAGTCGAGCTTGATCGCCAAGGCGATCAACGCGAACAGAGGTGAGAGAAGGATCAGCCCGACCATCGCGAGCACAACGTCGAGTCCCCGCTTCAGGAACTGCGCGGAGCGTGACAGCCGCAGCTGAGGCAGCCCGACAAGGGGGATTCCCTCGACCGTGTGCAGGCCGACGCTGGGCGAGACGAGCTCGTACAGCCGCGGCACCACGTCGACCTGGACGTCGAGATCGGTCAGCGTCCGGATGAGCTTGAGGGTGTCGACGTCGGAGTCGCCCGAGAACGCCACGATCACGCGTTCGATGTCGAGCAGGTCGACGATCTCGTGCAGATCCGACGACGCCCCGATCACCGTCAGATGCTCGAGATCGTCTCGACGCTCCTTCGGCTCGCTGTCGACGAACCCGACGAGGTTGATCCCGTACTCGGGATGCTGAAGCAGCTTGCGTGCGATTGACTGGCCGACCTCGCCGGCTCCGAAGATCAGCGTGTTCTGGAGATACCAAGGCGTCCGCCGCGCGATCGCGCGCGCGGTGGCGCGGGCGACGATCACGCAGCCGACGGCTGCGGCCCAGAAGAGGAGCAGTTTCGCGGGGGTGGGATGTGCCACACCGGTGAGGTAGCTCACGGCCGCAGCGGCCGCGGTGCACACGGTGATCATGTGGAAGATCGCCGAGAACTCGTCGGTCGCGGAGTGGTCCGTGCGCTCCTCGTCCTGGTCGTAGAGCCCATACGACCGCGCGACGATCAGCCAGAGCGGCAGCGACAGTAGGAACCCGGCGATCTCGCTCCCCTGCCCGAATGTCCCCCCTGCGCCGTTGTGCCGGGAGACGGTCCATTCGGCGACGAAGAGCGCCCCGGCGAGACCGACGACATCGGCGGCCGCGAGTGCGCGGCGCAGCATCCAGCCGCGGCGGCGCAATGGCAAACGCCCTTCGAGCAGGCTGTCGAGATTGCGAGCGAGCGACGACTTCGCAGGCGCAGTCGAGCTCCCGACGACTCGCATGTCGGAAACCGCGGCAAATGCCGCGTGAGCAGTTACATCGGCTTCGTCATCGCGACGCTGCCGCAGACTTCCATTTGTGGCCACGTTCCGCCTACCCCTCTCCCCAAGCCGTTCCGGTGCGCTGCCAGAAGGCAGCGTCCCACTCATATTGGCACCCATCCGAAAAAGCGCAACGTTGACGGGTCAAGAGCTGACCGGTCGAAAGTCCAGGAGAGATCGTGCTTCGCCGCGTGCGCGGCGGGAAACGTCAGGCTGAGAGCGCTTCTTCGACCCTGTCGTGGACTGCGAGAGCGGCTCGGGGCTCTTCGGCGTTGACCGACCGTAACCGGAATCGCGTCCGCCAACGGTGGCACAACGCCTGGTCTGGCGGAGCAGAACGATACGGTCACGGTCACGTTTGCCGCCCGTAGCGGAGCTAACCCGACGGCCGGTAGTTTCAACGCCAGCAATGTTGGTCAGCCGGAACGTTTACGCCCGGCGTACGCTTCTTCTAGAGGAACGACCCCGACCAAGCACCTCGCGCTTCAGTGGACGGCATACGCGCGGCGTATGTTGTCGGGTTCGCGGGAGAAACGATTACCTTGCGTCGGAGCCGTGGTTGGTGAGCGCTTCTTCGACCGTGTCGTCGACCGGCAGATGGCGCTCGAGGCCCGAGACCTCGAGCGCTCTGCGCGTCTCGAGCTTCGGGGCGGCCAGGCGGAGCCCGTCGTGGCCGAGCTTCGCGCGAGCCTCGATCAGCACGCCAAGGGCAGTCGAGTCGACGAACTCGACGAGAGAGAGGTCGATCACCAGGCGCCCGGGCTTGCCTGCGATCGCCTGGGCGAGGGAAGCGCGGAGCTCTTCGGCGTTGTAGAGGTCGATCTCACCGCGGAGCCGCACGACGAGAGCACCGTCGCGGTCATCGACGCCGAGAACGGGGTGCTCACGCCGGGGTACAACGTGATCGTCGGTGACGTCGCCCATGTCCCTCTCCTCGCTCGTAGAGGCCGGTTGATCGCGTGCGGCCGAAATTGAAGCACCCACCGCCGAGTTCGCGCAAGGTCGCCTTCGGAGTATCATTCGGAGACGATGCCGGCGCTCCTGCGGAGGAGAGGGCCTGCGACGTTTGCGCTTCTCGTCGTCGTCACCGAGGTGACGGGACGGAGCTTGACGGCGCGGATCGACCGTGCCCTGCACGTCGCTCCCCTTGCGAACTCCCACGCGGCGTACTACCCCTTCCTCCTCGTCGTGATCAAGGTCGTCGCTGCGCTCGGTCTCGCAGCGCTGCTCGCACGCGCGATCCGCGCGCGAGCGGCCGCAGACGCCGGCGGCAGGCTGCTGCAGACGTTCGGCCATTGCGAGCACACGCCGGCGCCGCGGCTTCGCCCGAAGCTGTCGCCGCGCATCTGGGTCGCGTCGCTCGCCGCGACGTCGAGTGTCTACCTCGTCCAGGCCGACGTCGAAGGTGTCGCGGCGGGTCGCTGGCCGCTCTTCTCGCCGCTTCTGCACACCTCGGCCCTCCCCGTGTTCGCAGTGCTCGCCGTCCTCGTTGCGTTTGCCTGGCGCTTCGCGCGCTGGCTGTACGACGTCGAGGATTTCGCGCACCGCACCCTCGAGCGCGTCCGCCGGATCCTGACCGCCGCGGCTCGGCCGACGCCGCAGTATGCGCGGCCCGGCAACGACGTCGCGCCGCGTCGCCGCTTCGGGCTCGCCTTCGAGTCGCGGCCTCCTCCGCTCGCGTCCTGACCTGGCGCCGTCGCGGACTACGAACGCCCGCGTCGGCGTTGTCGTCGGATGGTTTTTGCGGAGGAGGGTGAAGTGGACAGTTCGTATACACGCGACGTTCCGGTCGAACAAGTCCGGCACACGTGGCGCGTTCAGACGGTTTCGCTGCTCGGCCCGGTGACCGCCGCGGCCGGGCTGATCTGGTCGTTCTTGCAACCGGAACGGCTCACGTTGCTGCACCCGCGCGGGCAGGGGTTCTGGTGGCTCGTCCTCGAGCCGCAGGTGCTCGTCGTCGCAGTCGGGCTCGTGTTCACGCTCGTCGTCGCGCGGCCGCTGCTCGCGGATCTCGAGGAGCGTGATGCGGCCGCACGCTGAGATGATCCACTGGCTGTTCGCCGCCGGGATTCTTCTCGTCGGCCTTTGTCTGCTGTGCGAGGCGATCGTCGGGCCGGAGGTCTGGCGCATGCGGCGCTGGCGGGCATACCTGTGGCCGGGGCTTGCGTTCGCGCTCGGCGTCGCGCTCTGGCCCGTGATGACCTTCTTCACCAACTCGGCGATCCACATGTACGCGCATGGGTCGTGGGCCGAGGTGCTGATGCTTGCCGGAGGTGCGGAGCTTGGGCTCGTCCACGGACGCCTTCGCTCGCCGCTCTGGCGGCTGACGTGGCCGCTCGCGTTCGCCGTCACCGGCGTCGCATTCCTCGTGCATGAGCAGAACCCGTGGTTCTTCGCGCGGTCGGCGTTCCTGCACCATCTGCTCGGCTGGACGTTCCTCGCCTCCGCCATCGTGCCGCTCGCGCTCGTCTGGCGACCGCGATCCGTCGCGCTGCGCTCGGGGTTTGCGGCGGTGATCGTCGCGATCTCGGTGATGCTCTTCTGCGACCGTGACGTCGCGCCGGTGTTCGGCCACCTCTCGCCGCTCGCGGGAGTGCAGCACCGATGAGACGCCTGCTCGTCGTCTCGCTCGTCGCGCTCGCGTTTCCGGCGGGTGCGTTCGCACACGCAACGCTTCGCTCGACGACGCCTCACTTTGGCACCGAGGTTCAGTCGGCGCCGCGCGAGATCCGCCTGCACTTCGACCAGCGCGTGAGGATCCTGCCCCGGGCGATTCGCGTGCTGAACGGCGTGGGCAAGGACTTCGCCGGGCCTGCGCACCTCGAGGGCTCGACCATCGTCGCGCCGGTGCGCACCGGCAGGCTCGGCGCGTACACCGTGCGCTGGACCGCCGTCTCGGCCGACTCGCACGTCGTCTCGGGCGTGTGGACGTACGGGTTGCGAGTCCCTGCGCCCTCGGTGAATGCCGCCTACGGCGCGGGAGGGCCGACGACCATCGAGCATCTCGTGCGCTGGCTGTGGTTCCTCGGTCTCGCACTGGCGGTCGGTGCGCTCGGCTTCCGGCTCGTCGTGCTGCGCGGGCTCGACGTGCCGCTTGCCGTCGAGCGGCGCGTCGCCGTCGCCGCGGGCCTCGGCTCGGTCGTGAGCCTGCAGGCGGGAGTCGCGGCGTTCTCGCTCCGCTCCGAGGATGCGCTGCAGTTGCCGTTCGACCGCTTCCTCTACGGCGACCTCTCCCCGATGGCCGCAACCCGGTTCGGTCAGGCGTTCGTCGTCATGACGCTCGGGTTCGCGTTCGTGCTCGCCCTCGTCTTCCTCTCGTGGCTACTCGATCGCGTCACGTTTCTCGTGCCCGCATTCGCGCTCGCGCTCGGCCTGCTCGCCGGGCTTTCGTTCTCGGGGCATGACGCGGTCGATGCCGGCTCGTCGTGGGTGAGTGAGGCTGCCGACTGGGTGCACATCGCAGCGGCGTCGCTCTGGCTCGGCGGGCTCGCGACGATGGCACTGCTCCTGTGGCCGGGCGCGCCGCACTTGCGCCGTCGCGCGTTCGCGCGCTTCTCACGGTTCGCGACCGTGCTCGTCGCGCTCGTGCTCGCCGCAGGGACGTATCTCGCGATCGTGCGCCTGCCGCATCTGAGCGACCTCTGGTCGCGCGGCTACGGGCAGGTGCTGCTCGTGAAGCTCGCGCTCGTCGCGTTCGCTCTTCTGTGGGGTGCGTTCCACAACTTCGTCATCAAGCCCGCGCTCGTCCGCGGCGACGACGGGTTCCTCGCGCGGATCGGTCGCAGCCTCGTCGGCGAGAGCCTGGTCGGGATGGCGGTGCTCCTCGCAGCAGCGGTGCTCGTCGACTCGAAGCCGCCGCCGCAACCCGCACCACCGCCCACTCAGGCGGCCGTCGCACGCTGATCGAGTGGGTGATACTGCGCGCGTGAACCTGACCGCGTATCGCGACCGCTTTCCGATCCTCGCGTCGACCACGTACCTGATCAACCACTCGCTCGGTGCGATGCCGGCCGAGGCGGCGCGGCGGCTCGAGCTCTTTGCGCACGAGTGGGCGACGCGCGGCGCGCGCGCCTGGGGGGAGGGTTGGTGGGACTCGCCCGTTCGCGTCGGCGACCTCGTCGGCTCGATCGTCGGCGCACCGGCAGGCAGCACCGTCATGCACCAGAACGTGACGGTCGCCGAGGCGATCGTTCTCTCGTGCTTCGACCTGAAGCCGCCGCGCAACCGCATCGTGTTCGAGGCGGGGCTCTTCCCCTCCGTGCGGTACGTGCAGCAGGCGTGGTCGCGCTTCGGCGCCGAGGTCGTCGTCTGTGACGACGCCGAGGGTGTCATCGACGCGATCGACGAGCGCACGCTGCTCGTGCCGGTCTCACACGTGCTCTACAAGACCGCCGAGATCCAGCCGATCGAGCGGATCATCGACCGGGCGCACGAGGTCGGGGCACACGTCTGTCTCGACGCCTACCAGTCCGCAGGGGCCGTTCCGCTCGACGTCAGCGACCTCGGGATCGCGTTCTGTGTCGGCGGCTCGGTGAAGTGGCTCTGTGGGGGGCCGGGCGCAGGCTGGCTGTACGTGCGGCCGGATCTCGCGGAGGAGCTCGAGCCGGCGTTCGCAGGCTGGCAGGGCCATGCTCGCCCCTTCGCCTTCGAGGACGAGATGGAGCCGGCGCTCGGCACGGCGCGCTTCCTCACCGGCACGCCCGTCGTCGCCGCGAACTACGCGGCAAGTGCCGGCTACGAGATCATCAAGGAGATCGGGGTCGACCGCATTCGCGCCAACTCGATGCGACAGACCGCGCTCCTCGTCGACCTGGTCGACGAGGCGGGCTATGAGCTGACCTCGCCGCGTGAACCTGAGATCCGCGGCGGCTCGGTGGTCTTCCGCGTGCCGGACTTCCAGGCGGTGCACGCCGAGCTGGCCGCACGCGACATCATCTGCGACTACAGGCCCGACGCCGGCCTGCGGTTCGGCCCCCACTTCTTCACGACCGACGACGAGATTCGCTTCGCCGTCGCACAGGTCGGCGAGATCCTCGCGAGTGGCGCGCACCTCGCACGTGCCGGCGCGGTCGCGGGGTACTAAGCGTCAGGCAAAGAGCCCGACGGCGAGCAGGGCGAGGGCGGCGCCGCCGAACACCGCGCCAGGGGTCAGCTTCGGATCCTCGGGGTTGCCGTGGAGCGCCGAGACGCCGGGGATCCGGCCCCAGGCCGCCTCGACGATCCCGGCGTCGAGTCGCCGTTCGAAGTTGTTGTTGCGGCCGATCGCGGCCATCAGGAAGAGGAGGGCGCCGATGATCAGGCACGACACTTTGAACCCGTGCCAGGTGTCGCCACCGATCGCGAGCGCCCGAAGTTCCGCGAGCACGAGCGCGACGATGAACGCGAGCGCGATCCGCTCGGCGAGGCGGATCATCTCCCGCAGGAACCACATCGCGTCAGCCTAGGAGGTTCTTCAGACGCGCCGCTGTAACCGGCGCCGTCGGCGCGTCCTCGTGGCGGACATAGAGGTAGGCGGGATCGACGACCGTTGCGGCGATCGCCCGGAGGTCATCGTCCGAATAGGGCGGGTCGCGGAGCCGGAGGTAGCGAAACGGGGTCGCGGCGGCGTCGTTCACACGCGCGATCCCGTCGATGCCCGCCCATGACTCGTGGCGGAGGTCCCAGGCGAGCTCGAGCTCCGGCGGCACGGAGCCTTCGACGTAGGAGATGAGGCCTTCGTCGCGCGCAGCCTCCGAGACGATGCGAACCGGCCCGAGCCGGTCGCCGAGCGCGACGACGCGTTCGAGGAACGGCCCGACGCGGTCGAGGCGCTGAAGCGGCAGCTTCACGGCGAAACGGAACCCGTCCGGAACGGCCTCGGCCCAGCGGCGGAACTGGTCCTCGCTCGGGAGCCGGTAGCCGGTCGCGTTCAGCTCGACCGTGTCGAAGTGCCGCGCGTAGAAGCCGAGGAACTCCGCCGGCTGCATCCCCTCGGGATAGAACCCCGGCCGCCAGCTCGGGTACGACCAGCCCGACGTTCCCACCCGGATAGCCACGCCCAAAACGTACGTGTCCCGGGGACTGTCCCCACGACATGTCTTGATCGGGCGTGTCTCGGGGACTGTCCCCACGACATGTCTCGTTCGGACGTGTCTCGGGGACTGTCCCCATGACATGTCCCGATCGGCCGCGGCGAGGTACCGTCCGCAGTGCGGACTAGGGTCCGCGATCCGTGACCGTGACGAGCGACATCACCACCGACGAAACGATCCGCGTCCTCGACCACGGCTTCGTCCGTCTCGATGACGCCATGGCCGACGATCTCTCGGTCGTGAACGGCGCGCGTGTCTCATTTGCGCGGCGAAAGACCGAGATGGAGGCCTCGGACGAGGGCCTGATCCGATTCCTGATGCGCGATCGGCACGGCTCACCCTTCGAGCACAACGCCTTCCGCTTCCACGTGCGCTGTCCGATCTTCGTGGCGCGGGAATGGTTTCGCCACCGTATCGGCTCGTTCAACGAGTTTTCGATGAGATATTCGAAGGCGACCGACGACTTCTACGTCCCGGAGGCCGCCGATGTCCGCAGCCAGGTCGGCAAGCCGGGCGCCTACAGCTTCGAGCCTGTCTCCGACGAGCTCGCCGAGCAAGCACGCGAGGAGCTGCAGGCGGTCTACGACCACGCCTTCGAGACCTACGAGCGCCTCGTCGAGGCCGGTGTCGCCCGTGAGCTCGCCCGCGCGGTCATGCCCGTCGGGGCCTATACCCAGTTCTACTGGACGGTCAACGCGCGGGCGCTGATGAACTTCGTCTCGCTCCGCAATTCGGAGTTCGCGCAACTCGAGATCCGGCGCTACGCGGAGGCCGTCGAGGCCTTTTTCGCCGAACGCATGCCGGTCACCCATGCGGCATTTGTTGCAAATAACCGCACGAGCCCCTAGAATTAGAGGAAGCCAGGCCCCTTCAGAGAACCCTCAGAGGCTCTTAATACGGTCGGTGAGCAGTTCCTAACACGCTTGTAACAGTTTGCAACTAAGTTCTGTTTACCTGTGATCTGGGTAGACCGGAATAAACCCTGCTTTTGAGGCGTTTTGAACCTTCGACGGCAGATGCGCAACCCCGCGCGCCCGTCCATCCTCGAAGAAATGAAGGAGTTCGTTGACTGAAATCAGCATGACCGCGGCTGTAGCCGAAGCGCTTGAGGCGCTCCTCGCCCTGCGCGCCGAGCACGGGGCGTTGTCCCCTGCCGACGTCGCCGACGCCGTCATCACCCACGACCTCGACGATGCAGAGGCAGAGGCCCTCACGCTCGAGCTCGAAGGGCACGGCGCCGCCCCCGAAGAGGAGGAGGAACTGGAGCTCGACTTGAGCATCGGCACGTCGCTCTATACGACCGACTCGTTCCAGATGTTCCTGAACGAAGCTGGCCGCTATCCGCTGCTCACGGCAGCCGAAGAGGTCGAGCTTGCGAAGCGCATCGAGAAGGGCGACATGATCGCCAAGGAGCGCATGATCAACTGCAACCTGCGCCTCGTCGTCTCGATCGCCAAGCGCTACCAGACGCAAGGCATCACCCTCGGCGACCTCGTCCAGGAGGGTGTGCTCGGCCTGATCCGCGCAGCGGAGAAGTTCGACTGGCGCAAGGGCTTCAAGTTCTCGACGTATGCGACCTGGTGGATTCGCCAGGCCGTGCAGCGTGGAGTCGCCAACAAGGCGCGCACCATCCGCATCCCGGTGCACGTCGTCGAGCGCGAGCAGAAGGTGGCGCGTGCCCGGCGCGAGCTGACCGCAACGCTCGAGCGCGACCCGACGCCCGAGGAGCTTGCGCATCACTCGAAGCTCCCGATCACGCACGTCCGCGAAGTGATGGAGGCCGCGCGCGCCGTCGCGTCGACCGACATGCCCGTGGGCGACGACGGCGATGCGTCGTTCGGTGACCTGATCGCGGGCACCGGCCCGTCGACCGAGGAGGAGGCGTCCGCGTCCCTCCGCGACCTGGCAGTCCGCCAGGCGGTCGCGACCCTGCCGGATCGCGAGCGCGACGTGATCGAGCTTCGCTTCGGTCTCGTCGGTGACGGCCCCGCTTCGCTCGAGGCAATCGGCAAGCAGCTCGGACTGACGCGCGAGCGCGTGCGTCAGATCGAGACCGAGGCTCTGCGCAAGCTCGCGCAGAACGAAGACCTCGCTGACGCTGCTTAAGCTCGTAGCGCCCTTCGTATGGTGGGGGGCGGGGCACTCCCCCCCCCACGACGAGCTCCAACTCTTCGCACTGCTCGCCGCGCTCGCGGCAATGCTCGCCCTTGCGGCGCGCGGGCGCATGCCCGTCTCCGTGTTCCTCGTCATCGGCGGGCTCCTGCTCGGATTCGTGCCGGGCTTGCCCCGCCTGCAACTCCCGCCCGATCTCGTGCTCGTCGCGATCCTCCCGCCGCTCCTCTACTCGGCCGCGTTCTTCACCGGCCTGCGCGAGTTGCGCGCGAACCTGCGCCCGATCTCGCTTCTCGCGGTCGGGCTCGTCGCGACCACGACGGTCGGCGTCGCCGTTGTTGCGCACGCTGCGATCTCCGGGCTCTCGTGGGGCGCGGCGTTCACGCTCGGGGCGATCGTCTCGCCGACCGACGCGCTCGCGGCGACCGAGGCCGTGCACCGCCTGAACGTCCCGCGGCGCATCGTCTCGGTTCTCGAGGGCGAGAGCCTCGTCAACGACGGGGTGGCGCTCGTGCTCTACAAAACGGCCGTCGGTGCGGCGGTCGCCGGCACGTTCTCGCTCTGGAGCGCGTCCTGGCACCTCGTGGTGACGGTCGTCGGGGGCATCGCGGTCGGTCTCGTCGTCGGCTATGTCGTCCGCCAGGTGCGGCGTCGCGTCGACGACACGCCGACGGAAGTGACGATCGCGCTCCTTTCCGGCTACCTCGCGTATCTGCCCGCCTCGGCGCTCGGCGTCTCCGGCGTTCTCGCGGCCGTGACGATCGGCGTCTACATGGGCTGGTACACGCCGCAACTGACGACCGTCGAGACGCGCCTGTCGGGCAACGCGTTCTGGGAGATCCTCGTCTTCCTCGTGAACGCGCTGCTCTTCGCGCTCATCGGCCTGCAGCTGCACCTGATCGCCGGCCGCATCGCGATCACGAGCTCGCTCATCGGAGAAGCCGCGCTCGTGACCGTGGCCGTCATCGTCATCCGGCTCGTCTGCGTCCCGATCTTCACCTACGTGCCGCGATTTCTCTTTCCACGGATCCGCGCCCGCGACCCATACCCACCGTGGCAAGCGCCGGTCGTGCTCGCGTGGGCGGGCGTCCGCGGTGCGGTCTCGCTTGCGGCGGCGCTCGCGCTGCCGACGAATCTTCCCGCGCGCGACGTGATCGTGTTCATCACGTTCGTCGTGATTCTCGGCACTCTCGTCGGCCAGGTGCTGACGCTGCCGACGCTCGTTCGCCTCCTCGGCTTCGAGGACGATCAGAGCGCCGACCGCGAGGATGCGAAGGCGCGGGTCAAGGCGGCCGAGGCGGGGCTTGCGCGACTCGAGGAGCTCGCCGGCGAGGATTGGGTCTACGAGGACACCGCCGAACGGCTGCGCCGGCAGTACCGCTTCCGCTCCAATCGCTTTCAGGCGCGCTACCACGGGAACGACGAAGACGGGGTCGAGGAGCGCTCGGCGCGCTACCAGCGGCTGCGCCGCGAACTGCTCGACGCCGAGCGACACGCGGTCGTGACCCTCCGCAACGAGGGTGTGATAACCGAGGAAGTGATGCAGCGCGTCCAGCGCGACATCGACCTCGAAGACTCCCGCCTCGATCTGTAGCCGCTAATCGACAGGCACGGGAATCGGCGTCGCGATCCCGTCGCCGCGCGCGATCTGCATCACGAGCCCGCTTGCGAAAAGGCACAGCAGCCCCGCGCTTCCGAACGCCCACGCGTAGTCGCCGAACCAGGTGCGCACCGCGCCCGCACCCCACGCGGCGAACGCGGCGCCGAACTGATGCGCGGCGAAGATCCACCCGAATACGATGCCGACGTTCGCGCGGCCGAAGATCTCCGCCGTCAGCGCCACGGTCGGCGGCACAGTCGCGACCCAGTCGAGGCCGTAGAAGACGACGAAGAGGATCAGGCCGAAGTGCGGTGAGCCGAAGACGTACGGCAACGCGAGCAGGCTCAAACCGCGGAGCGCGTAGTACCAGAAGAGAAGAATCCGCGGGTCGTGACGGTCGGTCAGCCAACCCGAGCACGTCGTGCCGACGATGTCGAAGACACCGATCACAGCGAGCAGGCTTGCGGCGGGAACCTCGCCAATCCCGTGATCGATCGCTGCGGGGATCAGGTGCGTCCCGATCAGGCCGTTCGTCGATGCGCCGCAGATGAAGAAACTTCCCGCGAGAAACCAGAAGGAGCGGCTTCGCCGAGCGATCCGGAGCCCCGATACGGCGGTTTTGAACGGGTTGCCCGCGACCGGCGCTGGATCCGGCTCGGTCGCCCCGTAGGGGTTCAGCCCGAGATCGGCCGGCCGGTCGCGCATGAGCAGCGCGACGAGCGGCAGGATGATCCCGATCGCGACGGCAGCGACGGTCGCCGCGGCATAGCGCCAGCCGAAATGGACGGCGAGCCACGCGAGCAACGGCAGGAAGACGAGTTGACCCGTCGCGTTTGAAGCAGTCAGAAGCCCGGTCACGAGGCCGCGCCGTTCGACGAACCATCGATTCGCGATCACCGCTGCGAGGGGGACCGAGATCGCCCCCGTCGCAAGCCCGTTGACGACGCCCCAGAGCACGAAGAGCTGCCACGGGTGGTGCATGAGCACTGTCAGGCTGGATCCCGCAGACACCGTGACGAGCGCGCAGATCACCACCCGCTTCAGTCCGAACCGTTCGACGAGCGCCGCGGCGAACGGCCCGCCGAGCCCGAACATCAGCAGGTTCAGCGAGACCGCGAACCCGAGGGTCGCTCGGCTCCAGCCGAACTCGTTCTGGAGCGGCACGATCAGGACGCCGCTCGTCGATCGGAAGCCGGCCGAGGTGATGAGCGTCACGAACCCGAAGGCAGCGACGACCCAGGCGTAATGGACGCGCTTCATGCGGGAACAAAACGTCGCGGCAGCCCCACCGCTTCCCAGCCGCGGCACGTCCTTTCAGGCCTAGGCCACGGGCAGCACGTCCGGTGCCAGGCACGGCTACGAGAGCGTGACGATTCGTCCACTGAACGACGAAACCCCTGTCTCGAAGGCATCCGCCACGGGACATGTCCGGTGCCAGGCACGGCTACGAGAGCGTGACGATTCGTCCACAGGAGAGGACGCGAACCCGACGCCGCCCTGCGGTAGGGCACGGGCGCTGACCGCTACCTGGTCTCGTTTTGACCGCGCGCGGCGGAATTCGGGCTACGTCAGGACGGTCGGGCCGGGCAGCGAGTCGTCGTGCTGCTGCGTCGTCACGATCCAGCCGTCGTAGTGCTTGAGGTCGTACGGCACGCTGAAGCGCACCGTCGTCTTGCGGCCGTGCACGCGGAAGGTCCCACACGGCGCCACCGCCTTGCCGTTCTTCGTCAGCCACAACTCGTAATAGGCGCCTCGCGACTGCTGCTGCGGCAGACGTTCGACCGTCATCTCCATCGGCCAGTTTCCGACCGAGTCCGCCGACGAGATCCTCAGCACGGCGTCCGCCTGGCCGGCGCCGTGCATCGCGACGACGCGGGAGGTGCTGAACGCGGCCGGCTTGCTCTTGGAGTTGCCGTAGAAGTAGCCGCCGATGAACGTGAGGAGCGCAAGTGTCGCGGCGGCGACTGCCGCGAGCGCCCAGCGGCGTTTCGGCAGGAGCGGGAACTGGACGATCTCCGCCTCCGCCGGTTGCGACGGCGGCGCCTCGAGCGCAGGTGGCAGGTCGGGCGGCGGGCCTGCCTGGAGGAGCAGCGCGTGCGCACGGCGCAGACGCGCCTCCTCATCGGGATCGAGGCCGGACGTATCGATGATGTCGTTGAAGTCGGTCATCCGAGGTCGTCTCCGAGAACATCCGCGAGCCGGCTGAGCGCGGCGCGCGTGCGCGTCTTCACGGTACCGAGCGGAATACCGAGGAACTCGGCGACTTCGCTCTGGCTGAGCCCGCTCCAGTAGGCGAGCGCGATCACCTCGCGCTCGTGCTCCGGCAATTCCTCGAGCGCGCGGTGCACGCGCCAGGCGACCCAACTCTGCTCGGTTCGCTCCAGCGGCCCGGCGCTTTCGTCGGCGCGCTCGGGGATCTCCGCCGGCACCTCCGACCGCGAACGCGCACGGTCGACGATCGCGTTTCGGGCGACCGCATAGAGCCACGGCGCGCCGGGGCCCCGGTCGGGGCGGTACGACCCGGCCGACCGCCAGATCGACGCGAACGTCTCTTGGACGGCGTCCTCGGCGCGCCCGCGGTCGCCCAGGCGCCGTAGCGCGAGGCCGAAAACGGGACGCGCATAGCGGCGATAGAGATCCTCGAACGCCGACTGGTCGCCCGTTGCTGCGGCCTGGATCAACTCGCCATCGGTCGTCACGCCGTCACGTGCCATGGGACGGATGGTAGGCAGAGAGAGCGCGTAGGCCATACCTCTCTTTACGGCTGAGCACGGTGACCGGTTTTCCCCATCGGGCTACTGTAGGGAACTCGTGCCGTCGACTCGGTTCGTTCCGTCCGCGATCGACCGTGAGATCCGGCAGATCGCTGCGGCCTATCCGGCCCGAGAGCCTCGTTCCGACCTCGAAGCCGTCGAGGCGTTACGCGCTGCCGCCGGGATCGACTTCTCGAGCCGCTCGATCGCCGTCGTCGGAACGAACGGCAAGACGAGCACCGCGACCTTCATGGAACGGCTCCTTCGTGGCGCAGGCTCCCGCATCGGTTTGACGACGTCGCCCCACATTCGCGACTGGGGCGAACGGGTCGCGATCGACGGGAGGCCGATTGCCGACGAGCGGCTCCTCGATGCGCTGGCGCGGCTTCATCGCTTGGCCGACGATGTCGCCGCGCGCGGCACGTTGCGCTTCTTCGATCTCCTCACGCTTGCCGCCGCCTCGGTGTTCGCCGAGGCGAAGGTCGAGATCGCGATCTTCGAAGCGGGAATCGGCGGGCGCCTCGACACGACCCGGATCGTCTCCGCTCCCCTGTCGGTGCTGACGAGCGTCGGGGTCGATCACGAGGAGTTGCTCGGCGACAACGAGGTCGATGTCCTGCGCGAGAAGCTCGGCGTTGCACCCGAGGGCGGGAGAATCGTGTCCGCAGAGCTTGCGCCTGCACTCGCGCGCGAAGCTCACGCGATCGCAGCGTCGCGCTCCCTCGATCTACGGATGGCGCGCGGTCTCACCGGCCCGTTTCTCGTCCGCAATGCCGCACTCGCCGTCTTTGCGTTGCAGAACGCACCGTTCGATGTCGGTCCCGTCCCCGAGCGGCTCGCCGTCGACGAGGTCGAGGTCGTCCCGGGACGGATGCACCGGCTGGAGGTCGAGGGGGTCGCGGTGCTCGTCGACGCGGCGCACAACCCCCAGGGGTGGTCGGAGTTGAAGGGGCTCCTGCCGCCGTCGTTCGTCGCGGTCGTGTCGGCGTCGCAGTCCCGTTCCATCTCGGAGCTTGCGGCATCCCTCGAAGCTGCGCACGTCGTTCATGCGACGGTGGCGTGGCCGGGGCGGTCCTACGATGCCGCAGAGCTCGCGTCGATCCTGGGGGCGGCCGGACTCGACGTTGACGCCATCCCCGAGCCCGCGATCGCTCTCGCCGCCGGGCTCGCGCGCGCGAAGCGCGAGCGCCTGCCACTCGTCGTCTTCGGCTCGGCCTACCTGCTGCCGCACGTATTCGCCGCGTTCGCCAAATAACGCCGGGCGCTACGGATCGACCGGCGACGTCGCGAGGCGTCTGCCACCGTCGACGACGAGCGTCGCGCCGGTGACGTAGTTGGCCGAAGCCAGGTAGACGATCGCGTCGATTACATCTTGCGGGTCTCCGACCCGACCAAGCAGCGTGCGGGCGGCGCGACCCGCCGCATCCTCGGGCGACACGGCGACGGGGCCGGGCGCGATCCCGCACACGCGCACGTCGGGCGCGAGTGCGCGCGCGAAGATCTTCGTCAGGTGGGCCTGCGCGGCCTTGGCGGCAGCGTGTGGAGCCAGGTTCGTCCACGGCAACTCTGCGGCGACGTCTTCGATGATCACGAGCAGGCCCTTCGAGGCACGGAGGTGGGGCGCCGCCGCCTGGCCGACGAAGAACGTCCCCTTCGCCGTCACTCCGAATGCGTCGTCCCAGTCGGCTTCGGTCACATCCTCGAGCGGCTGGACGCGCCACCCGGCGCCGGCCGCCTGGATCACTACGTCGAGCCCGCCGAGGCGCTCGGCGGCGCGTTCGACAACTGCTCGCGCCGCCGACGCTGAGCTCAGGTCTCCGTCCGCGGAGCCGACGGATTCGACGCGCCAGCCGAGGTCGACGAGCCCTGACGTCAAGGCGCCCCCCAGACGGCCGGTGCCGCCCGTGATGAGGCAGCGCGTATGAGGCGTCTGTAAGGACATGCTCGACAGGAGTAAAACACGCCCGGTTCGCGCTTCGTTTCCTCCGCGTCCGGGGACAACGGAGTTCCTAGGAGTCGAATTGAAAGGCAGACGTCGATGCGCAAGTTGATTCTCGTGCTCTCAGCCCTTGCGGCCCTCGCGGTCGCCGGTCCGGCCGTCGCCGCGACCAAGACGATCAACATCTATGGCTCGGCGTTCAGTCCGAAGACCGCGACGATCACGGACGGCGACACCGTCGTCTGGGTGAACAAGGACAACGCGAACCATCAGATCCTCGCCGACAAGGGGCAGTTCGCGTCGGCGATCTTGCATCCGAACCAGAGCTTCTCGTTCACCTTCCACGCCGCGGGCACGTACGGCTATCGCGACGAGTTGCATCCGACGATCAAGGGCACGATCACCGTCAAGGGCCTGCCGCCGACCTTGACGTTCACGACGTCCGCGCCGATCGTCACCTACGGCACTCAGGCCACGCTCACCGGTGTCGTCTCGAACCACCAGGCCGGGGAGCAGGTGGCGATCTACTACCAGCCGTACCCGCAGCCGAATCCGATCCAGCGCGCGGTCGTGCTGACGACGACGGGCGGAACGTTCAGCTTCCTCGTCGCGCCGCAGATCCTCACGACCTACCAAGCCGTTTGGAAGGGCGCCTATGCGACTCCGACGTCGATCGAGGTCGTTCCGAAGCTGACGCTTGGCCGCAACAACGGCTGGATCATCCACGTCGCCGGCGGTCGCTCGTTCGCAGGCCGCGCGGTACAGCTTCAGCGGCTGAACGGCGCCACCGGTCAGTGGGTGACGCTCAAGAAGGTTCTCCTGAACTCGAGGTCGTCGGCGCGCGTGCTCTATCGCCTGCCGAAGGGCGTCAATCACTTGCGCGTGACGATGTCTGTCAACCAGGCGGGCGCCGGATTCCTCGGCGCGATCAGCGCCACCGTCACCTACAAGCAACTCACGTAACACGCGCGACGCGCGCGGGGGCTCAGCCCCCGCGCGCGTCGTAGCGGCGTGCGACCTCGTCCCAGTTGACGACGTTCCACCACGCGCCGAGGTAGTCCGGGCGCCGGTTTTGGTAATTGAGGTAGTAGGCGTGCTCCCACACGTCGATCCCGAGCAGCGGCACATGGTCGGTCATGAGCGGCGTGTCCTGGTTCGGCGTCGAGACGACGGCGAGCCCGGTGCCGTCCCACGCGAGCCACGTCCAGCCCGAGCCGAACCGCTTTACGCCCGCGTCGTTCATTGCCGTCCGAAGTTCGTCCGCGCCACCGAACGCGTCGCTGATGGCGTCCGCCAGCGCGCCCGATGGGTCGCCGCCGCCGCCCGGCTTCATGACCTCCCAGAAGAGCGAGTGGTTCGCATGTCCGCCGCCGTTGTTGCGGACGGCCGCGCGCTTGTCCTCAGGGATCTCGTCGAGCAGCGCGAGGACCTGGTTGAGCGGGCGACCGTCCCACTCGGTGCCCTCGAGCGCCTTGTTCAGGTTGTCGACGTAAGCCTGGTGATGCTTTCCGTGATGGATGCGCATCGTCTGTTCGTCGATCGTCGGCTCCAGCGCGTTGTAGTCGTACGGGAGCGGGGGAAGCTCGTAGGGCATGACGTCTCCTTCGGTTCGGATCTCTGCCGGGAGGATATGCTCCGCGCCGCACCCGTTCCGTTTGCACCTTTGCGATGCAGTGAGGAGAGACATGGCGCTTGCGTATAACCACGAGGAGATCACGGCCCGCGAACTGAAGCCCGCGCTCTACGAGCTCGACGGCATCTCTCGCGAGACGATCGAGGCCCACTACAAGCTCTACCAGGGGTACGTGAACAAGCGGAACGAGATCCTGGGCAAGCTGGACGGCGTCGACCTCGCCGGCGCCAACCAGGTGTATTCGGAGCTCCGCTCGCTGAAAGTCGACCTCACGTTCGCGATCGGCGGCATCAAGAACCACGAGGTCTACTTCGAGCACCTCGGTGGGCATGGCGGCGACCCGAGCGGGATCTTCGGCGACCTCGTGAAACGTGACTTCGGCACGGTGGCCGACTGGAAGGCCGATCTGAAGGCGACGGGCCTCGCCGGCCGCGGCTGGGCCTGGACGGCATACGACTGGGACGAGGGTCGGCTCTTCAACTACATCGGCGATGCCCAGAACACGTTCGCGATCTGGAACGCGACACCGCTCGTCGCGCTCGATGTCTACGAGCACGCCTACTTCATCGACTTCGGTACCGATCGCGCGGGGTATATCGAGGCGTTCTTCGCGAACCTCGACTACGACGTCGTGAACGACTGGGCGCAGCGGTACGGCATCCGCAAATAGCTCGAGCCTCTAAGCTCCACTGCGGATGACCTTCGCGGCTCTGGTCGTGCTCGGCTACCTGCTCGGCTCGTGCCCGTGGGGGTACTGGCTCGTGCGGGTCGTCAAGCATGAGGACATTCGCAAGGTCGGCTCCGGCAACATCGGCGCGACGAACGTCTGGCGCACCTACGGACGCTGGCTCGGTGTGCCGGTCGTTCTGCTCGATGTGCTCAAGGGCTTTGTCCCGGCATTCCTCGGGATGCTCTTCGTCTCGCCGCACCATCTCTCCGGGATCTGCGCCGGTGCGGCCGCGATGCTCGGGCACTGGCGGCCGATCTTCCTGCGCTTCGCGAAGGGCGGGAAGATGGTGGCGACCTGCGGCGGCGTTTTCTTCGGCGTCGCGATCTGGGTCGCGCTGACCGCTGGTGTTGTCTGGCTTGTGGTCTTCATCGCCTCGCGGTATGCGTCGCTTGCCTCGATCGCGGGCGGGATCGCGTTGCCGGTGACGGCGGCGCTCTACGGCTACCCGGCCTCCGTGATCATCTTCGCGGTCGCGGCCGCGGGTGCGATCTGCTTCTTGCATCGGGGGAACTTGCGCCGCCTGCGCGCGGGCACCGAGAGCCGCTTCCAGCTCCGCCGGTCCGCCCGCGCCGAACCGGCCCGCTGAGACCCGGCCGCAACGCCAAGTCCACTTGCCCTTCGCCAAACGAATGGAGAGTCGGCTTGCCCTTCGCCAAACGAATGGGAAGCGCGCTTGACAAGCGAGACAGGTCTGATTCGGCTCAGGTGGCGGTGAGCCAGTCGCGCAGCTCGACGTGCGCTTCACTCGCCGATCCGGCCAGCTCGCTGCGCAGCTGCCGAACCGTGCCGGTTCGCTCTGCGACGACATCGTGGCGGTGAATCGTCTCGAGATTCAGCTGGCGTGAGAAGAGAAAGTCCGCATCGTCGAGATCGGGATAGGCAGCGAGCGTCGAGGCGAGCGCATGCCGCACGGAGTCCTCGACGAAGCGCGGCTGGAGGTGCGCATGCTCGACGACGAAGAGCTCGTCGGGCCGCTTCAGCAACTCGAAGACCGGGGAGCTCATCGACCTCTCGACGATCTCGACGAGGTGCTCTGCGTTGATCCGCGCGTTCGAGCCCACGAGCAGCGTGCCTTTGCCCCGCTGGTTGTGGGTGGCGAGCGGCACGAGCTCGAGAATGCGACTCACGTCCCCGTCGGCGAAGCCGGCCTCGAGCAGACGGTCGGCCGCCGCTCCGCGCACAAGACCCTGCGCGCACGGGCAGGCGTTGATTCCCCAAGCCTCGACGCCGACGACGCGCCGAACGCGCTCAGGCGAGGCCGCCGCGATCCCGATCAGCGTCGCGATCTCCTGCGTCGGAAGCCCCGTCACCGGTGTCCGGCGTTCGAGCGGGTACTGGGCCTCGATGCGCACCTCCGCGCGAAGTGCGTGCTGGCGCTCGACGATGTGCTTCGCAATGTGCTCGGCGAGCGTCTCGACGAGGAAGGCCTCGCCGATCACGACCGCGTCGATTGCCTCACCGAAGATCTCCGAGAACCGGGACATGTGCACGCCCTTGAGGCTCGGATCGAGATCGACCGTGCAGGAGATCTCGGCCGCGAACGTCTTTTCGTGACCCTCGTGGCGGATGCGGATCGCCTTCTGCACCCCGGTCACGCCGGCCCGCGTCAGGCCGATCCGAACCTCCGGCGCCGAGGCCTGCATGTCAACGGCAGGTTCGTTCCGTGTCTGCGCCATTCGGGTAGAACGGTACAGCGCCGTGGATACCGACCGCTTCTCCCGCCTTGTTTCGCTCGCTTGCCATGACCTGCGGACGCCACTGGCGACGGTCTATGGATTCGCCCGGACGCTCTCGCGCGGCGAAGGGGTCGACGACCGCAGCGCACGGTTCCTCGGGATGATCGAGGAAGCGTCCGAGCAGATGACCGGCATGATCGACGAGATCGGCATAGCGGCAAGAATCGTCGGCAAGCGCTGGGAGCCGGCGCTGCGCGAGGTCGACACGCTCGAGCTCGTGGCCACCGACGACGAGCGCGTCGAGGTGCACGGCCACGGCGAAAGTATCGAGACCGAGGTCGCGGTGGTCTCTCGCGGACTGCGGGCGTTCGCGATTGCGGCGTTGCGCTATGGCCGGGCTGAGCGCGTCACCTGGCGCGTTGACGGCCGGGTGCTCGAGCTCTCACCCCTCACGGCCGCGGCAGCGCCCGTCGTGATCGGGGAGGACGTTCGTGATCTCGGCGCGCTCGTTGCGCGGCTTGCGATCGACGAGCTCGGTGGCTCAGTCGCGCTCGACGGTGAAACCCTCCGCGTCCGGCTCTAAGCCGTTCTGACGCGCTCCGCCACCCACCCCTGAAAGGCGGCGAGGAGAGGCTCCGCGTTCAGCAGGAGCCGCCCATGCTCGAGGAACCCGGACGAGACTCCCCGCTGAACCGATTCGACGAGCGCCGTGTCCTCCCGGCCGACCTGGTCGTCGAACGCGAAGAATTCCTCGAGCCACGCTTCGTCGACGTCCGGAGCGAAGAAGTAGTCGAGATAGCGTTGCGTGCGCACCGGGCCGTCGGGTGCGATCGGGCCGATCGAGAGGTTCGCGGGGCCGGGGAACACGTTGATTCCCGTATTCGGAAAGAGGAGATGGAACTGCCCGCGCTCGTCCGACGAGCGCGACCGGCAGAACTGCGCGCAGAAGGTCGGATGGGCTTCGAGCAGATAGCGGTCCGGGTGCACATCGACCTCGGCGCTGAAACCGGGATGCGCTGTCGGGCAGTGGTAACACTCGAGGAAGTTCTCGGTGACGATCTTCCAGTTCGCGTTCGAGCCGAACGTCACGCGTGAATGGAAGACCACAGCGTCGAGGTCGATCTCGCGCGCAAGGATCTCGGGAAGCTCGCCCAGGTGGTCGGCGAGCGGCGTGCAGTCCGGCGCAGGATTCACGAAAAGGAACGGCCCCCACGTGTCGACACTCGCCGGGAGGAGTGACCAGTCCGCGACGTCGAAGCCCTCCTCGCGTTCCGAGCGAGGCGCCGCCCGGAGCGAGCCGTCGAGCCCGTAGGTCCACGCGTGGTAGTGGCACTGCACCGAGAGCCTGTGGCCGCAGCCGTCTGTCAGCACGGCCCCGCGATGGCGGCAGACGTTGATGAACGCGCGCAGTTCCCCGGCCTCATCGCGCGTGACGAGAACCGGGACACCTCCCGCGTCTGTCGTCAGGTATGACCCGGGCTCCGCGACGTCGGCCGCCCGCCCGGCGTACTGCCACGACCGTGCGAAGATCCGCGACCGCTCGAGGCGAAGCTGATCTTCCTCCACGTACCACGCGAACGGCAGCGTCTGCTGACCCGTCACAGCCGCCGTGCCTCGATGATCCGTTGCAGGAACTGCTGTGTGCGCGCCTCCTTGGGTGCGGTGAAGATCTCGCTCGGCGGTCCCTGCTCGAGGATGGTTCCCTCGTCGAGGAAACAGACCTGATCGGCGATGTCGCGGGCGAACGACATCTCGTGCGTCGCGAGAATCATCGTCATTCCACCGGCCGCGAGCTCGCGGATGACTTCGAGCACCTCCGCGATGAGCTCCGGATCGAGTGCGCTCGTGACCTCGTCGAAGAGCATCAGCTCCGGCTGCATGGCAAGCGCACGCACGACGGCGACTCGCTGCTGCTGCCCGCCCGAGAGCCGGTCGGGATACTCGTCGCGCTTCTCGGCCAGCCCGAAGCGCTCGAGGAGCGCGGTTGCGCGTTCCTCCGCGTCCCGCTTCGCGAGGCCGAGCGCGTTTCGCGGTGCGAGGGTCACATTGCGGAGCACGCTCATGTGCGGGAAGAGGTTGTAGGACTGGAAGACGATGCCGATCCTGCGTCGAACGGCGTTGACGTCGGAGTGACGTGTGATCTCCTCGCCCGCAAGGAAGATCCGGCCGGCGTCGATTCGCTCGAGGAGGTTGATGCAACGGAGGAGGGTCGATTTCCCGGAGCCGGAGGCGCCGATCAGCGCCACGACCTCGTGCTCGCCGACGACCAGGTCGATCTCCTTCAACACCTCGTGCTTGCCGAACGCCTTCGAGACCGCTTCGACTTTCAATGCCGCGCTCACACGAGGCCTCCCGACTGCTGCTTGCGGCGGTCGCGCGCGACGAGCCAGTCGGTGAACCGTGCGAGTGGGATCGTGATCGCGACGAAGAGCGCCGCGGCCGCGAGGTACGCGGTGAAGTTGAATGTCGCGTTGGCGTCGATCTGCGATTGGTTGAATGCCTCGACTGCACCGATAGTCCCGACGAGCGCGCTGTCTTTCTGCAACCCGATGAAGTCGTTGAGGAGCGGCGGAATGACGCGCCGCACCGCCTGCGGCAGGATCACGCGGCGCGTCGTCTGCCAGCGAGAGAGTCCGAGTGAGCGAGCGGCCGCCTCCTGGCTCGGATGCACCGATTCGATCCCCGAGCGGTAGACCTCGGCGACGTAGGCGCTGTAGATCAGGATCAGCGCGACGATCCCCCAGAAGGTCGTCGAGGTCGGAATGTGCTTCAGGCCGAGCGCAGGTGCGCCGAACCCGAGGATCGCGATCACGAGGATCGTCGGCAACCCACGGAAGATGTCGGTGTAGACGATCACGAGCGCGCGGATCGGGAAGAAGACCGGCCCAGGCAGTGTTCGGAGCACCGCGAGGACGAGCGCGACGACGAGGATGAACGCCTCGGCGATGCAGAAGATCTTCACGTTCAGCTCGAATCCGCGTGCGATCTCCGGGAACGTCGACCGGAACTCGTGCCAGTCGAAGAAGGTCCGCCGCACCTCCGGCCAGCCCGGGGCGTGCGTGACCACGACTGCGAGCAGCGTGAAGAAGACGGCGGTGCTGAGGAGCGCGACGGCCACGCTTCGGCGGCCCTCGCCGCCGAAGCGCAGTCCGTCGAATCGTCGCCGCCCTACTTCAGAATCGGTGCGCCGGTCGCCTTCGCCAGCCACAGCTGCTGCAGCGTCTTGAGGGTGCCGGACGTGCGGAGCGACGTGATCGCGGTGTTCACGCAGCTCGTGAGCGGGCTGCCCTTCTGGAGCACAACACCGAAGCGGTCGGTGCTCGTGCCGGCACGATTCTCGAACTGGCCGAGGATCTTCGAGTTGGGCACCTGGACGGCGGTCACGTAGAACGCTGTCGGCAGGTCGACGACGAGGCCGTCGATCTGCTTGTTCTTCAGCGCGAGCACGGCGCCCGCGTTCGACGGGAACACCGCCGGTTTCGACGACGGCTTGATCCGGCTCGTGATGAAGCCGTAGCTCGTCGTGCCGAGCTGCGCGCCGAGCTTGAACGAGCGCAGGCCGTTGACCGAGCGGATCGCGCCGATCTTCGTCCCCTTGAGCACGACGATCGCCTGGTTCACGTCGTAGTACGACTTGCTGAAGTCGACGACCTTGGCGCGGGCCGGCGTGTACGAGATCTGGTTGATATCGAAGTCGAAGCTCTTCTTACCGGGCGCGAACGCTTTGTTGAACGGCACGTAGGCCCAGGCGACGTTCGCCTTCGCATAGCCGAGCTTCTTCGCGATCGCGTACGCGACGGCCGACTCGTAGCCCTTGCCGTTCGCCGGGTCGTTGATCTTCCACTTCGAGCTCTTCGAGCCGCCCGCGAACCACGGCGGGTATGCGGGGTTGTCGGTCCCGATCGTGAGCTGCCCGCTCTTCACGGTGGTGCACGCAGCGCTCGCGACCGCCGCGCGGGTCGGGTGCGCGGCTGCTGTCGCGCCGGCGGCCGCCGCGGCCAACGCCGCGATTGCCGTCAGGAGGGGGATGAACTTGGTCATGTAGACGTTGCCTTTCGGTCTATGGGACGACGTGGCATCAGGGAGCGATTTTGTCCAGCGTATAGCCCCGGCGGGCGCGAGTTCTATGCCGTTTGCGACCGGGCGCCGAGCGCAGCCGTCCCGGGCTCGAAGCAGGCACGGCAGCGCGCCTCGTAGGAGTCGAGCGCCCCGACCTGAATCGTCTCGCCGTCGAACGGAGCGGGCGCCCCGTCGACCAGGCGCTGGGTCATCGTCGCAGGGCCACCGCAGCGATGGCAGACCGCCTCGAGCTTGTCGACGAACTCTGCGAGGCAAAGGAGCGTCGGCATGGCGCCGAACGGCAGGCCGCGGAAGTCCTGCGCGAGCCCCGCGGCCACGACGCGGGCGCCCTCGGCGATGAGCGCGCCGATCGCATCGACGATGCCCTCGTCGAAGAACTGCACCTCGTCGATTCCGATCGCGTTGTAGCCGCTCGCGAGCCGGCGTACCTCGCCGCTCGACTGCGCCGTGACCGCGCGCATCTTCGCGCCCGCGTGCGAAACGACGTGGCCGACGTCGTAGCGGTTGTCGATCAGCGGTTTCACGACGAGCGCGCGCTGCCCCGCGATCTCAGCGCGGCGCAATCGGCGGATGAGCTCCTCGCTCTTGCCGCAGAACATCGGGCCGCAGACGACTTCGAGCCAGCCGCCGGAGTGGGGTTGCGTTCTGATCACGGGGCAGGACCCTAGCCGTGCCGCAGGATGGCGCTCGCAACCTGGTTGCGCTCTTTGAACCAGGTTGCTGAGTCTCGAGCCGCGAGCGCCCTCCGGGACAAACTCGGCAACCTGGTTTGAACCCGAACCAGGTTGCGGCCGCGTCAGCCGCCGCGGCTGTTTGCGATCGCCTCGAGCGTCCGGCCGCGGACGCCGACGGAGAGTGAGGCGCCGCCGCGGATCGCGCGGATCGTGTTGAAGCTCTTGCCCGTCACGCTCCAGCCTCGTGCCTGGAGATGCGCGATCGTCCAGTCGACGACCGCGGTCGCGCTTGCTCCTGCCGGAAGCGTCCAGTCGCGTATCGCGAAGGCGGTCTTGCCGGCACTGCTCGCAGTCGTCTTTGCGGAGCCCACTCCCGGGTACACGGGCACACGGTCGAGAAGTGCTGCGTTGGCGGCCGCGTAGGCGTCGGGCTTATGGCCGCCGCAGCCCACCAGGGCGACGACGCACGCGAGCGCCGCGGCGCGCCTCACTTCAGCAATCTCGAGAGCCGCCGGTCCTTCAAGGTGCGGCCCCCGGTCTGACATTGCGGGCAGTAGAAGATCGTGTGCTCCTCGAAGTCGACGCGGGCGAGCGGCGTGCCACAGCGCGCGCACGGCTCGCCCAGGCGGTTGTGAACGCGATAGACGGCGGCGTCCTTCGCGCCGTCGAGCCGAAGCGCAAGCCCGCGCGCGAGCTCGTCGCGGATTGCGGTCGCGAGTCGTTTCGTCTCCTCGGCATCGACCTGCGTCGAGAGCTGGTAGGGCGAGAGGCGCGCCGACCAGAGGATCTCGTTCGCCCACGCTCGACCGATGCCCGCGATCAGTCGTTGGTCGCGCAGCAGTGAATGCAGACGGCGCGAGTCCGAGGCGAGGATCCGCGCGACGTCCTCGGTGGAGAGCGAGTCGGCCTCGGGGCCGAGGTGCGCCAGCTCGGCGACGAGCGCGTCTGGCCGAAGGAGCCACACTCCCGCGCGCTTCTTCGAGCCGGCTTCGGTGAGCTGCAACTCGCCGCCGTCGGCGAAGCGCACGCGGAACATCGGCGTCTTCGCCCCCTTCGCGCCCGGCGCGACGTACTTCAACCGGCCGGCGCTCATCAGATGCACCATCAGCACGAGCTCGTCGTCGTCCGACGGCAGCAGGAAGCGTTTCGCGCGCCGTTCGACGCCTCGGAAGCCCTCGCCGTCGAGTGCCGCGAGCGGGGGGTCGAACGTCTTCAGCGTTGCGATGTGCGCCGGCCCGGCCTTCTCGATCGGAGACCTGCGAACGAGAGGGTCGAGCTGGCGCCGCCACGCTTCGACCTCGGGCAACTCGGGCACAGGGTCAGGCTAGCCAGCCACTGCGAACAGCCGCCACTCGCCCGGCACGCCCTTCAACTCAGTGGTGCCGCGGTCGTCGAACGAGATGCCCGAGCCTGCGACCAGATCCTTGACGGTCTGTGAGACGAGGATCTCCCCGGCCTCGGCCTGTGCGGCAACGCGCGCGCCGGTTGCGACCGCGATGCCGGAGACCTTCCCGTCGATCACCTCGCATTCGCCTGTGTGCAGGCCCGCGCGGACTTCGAGTCCGAGCGCGCCGAGCGAGGCGCGAATCGCATCAGCGCACTGAATCGCACGCGCGGGGCCGTCGAACGACGCAAAGAAGCCGTCGCCCGCGGTGTCGTGCTCGACACCTCGGAAACGCGCGAGTTGCGCGCGCACGGCGGAGTGGTGCCCCTCGAGCACGACCCGCCAGGCCTGATCGCCAAGTTCCGCCGCGCGAGCCGTCGAACCGACGAGATCGGTGAACAGGACCGTCGCGAGAATCCGGTCGGGTTCGGCCGGTGCGCTCTCGGCCTGCGCCACGAATCGGTTCAGCTCGTGCAGGAGCGGGGCGGTGTCGCCGACGACCGGGATCCGGTCTGGCCTGTCGATCGCGACGAACTCGGCCCTTGGGATTCGGGTCGAGACCCAGCGCGCGCCCTCGGCGTCGGGTGCGTTCGCCTTGGCCATGACGAGCGTCGGCACGCGGACGCTCGGCAAGATGTCTCGAACGTCACTGTCGAGCGCCATCCGCCAGTACGCGGCCGCGGCGCCTGGGCTCACGCTCAGGCGGATCACCCGGGCGAAGACCTCTCGCTCGGCCGGGTCGAGGCTGGGGGCCGACGCCTCGATGATGTCGAGCAGCGACCGGGGCCAACGCCGTTCCGCTTCATCGATCCACCGAAGTTGCTCCTCCCGCGGGCGCGCCCAGGGCCAGTCGGGCGCCCATGAGCCGCGATACTGGCCGTTCCAAAGTGCGAGCGCCCGAACCCGTTGCGGATACGTCGCCGCGAACAGCAGCGCGAGATCCGTCGAATCTCCGACGGCGAAGACGACGGCCTCCTTGGAGCCAACGGCGTCGAGGACAGCTCGGCAATCGTCCATGCGCGCGTCGAGCGGTGGTGCGCCCGCGACACGGTCAGAAAGGCCGGTCCCTCGTTTGTCGAACGTGATCAGCCGGTACGAGCGCGACAGCTCCTCGAACCAGGCGCGCCGCCGTGGCTCCTCCCACCCGAGCTCCAGGTGCTGTGCAAATCCGGGAATCCAGAGCAAGTCGACGTCACCGTCGCCGACGACCTGGAACGCGATGTTCACGTCGCCGCTCCGCGTGTAACGCGTCTCTGGTATCTCCATCGTCGTAGTGTCTGCGAAACAGGCGATCGCGGTGCAGGTATCGCGTGGGAATGTCGTCGAGGCCGTGCACCGGGTGCATGTCGCCACAACGGACGGCGAGCATTGGGGCGACCCGGGGCTCGAGTTCCTGCTGCGCTCGGCCGCGAAGCCGATGCAGGCGATCCCGTTCGTCGAGGGATTCGACGACCTCACGGACGAGGAGATCGCGATCGCCTGTGCGTCGCACCGTGCGGAGCCCGCGCAGCTCGCGGCCGTGCGCCGGGTCCTTGCGCGCGCCGAGGCGACCGTCGACGACCTCGAGAACGGCCTCCAGGAGGGCCGGCCCGACGGCAAGCTCGGTCACAACTGTTCGGGCAAGCACGCGGGCATGCTCGCCGCGTGTCGCGCGCACGGCTGGCCGCTCCATCCCTACCGCGACCCCGACCATCCGCTGCAGGTGCGCATCGCCGAGCTGCTCGGCGGTGGCGCCACCGCCATCGACGGTTGTGGCGTTCCGACGTTCGCGACGACGCTCGCGGATGCGGCGGCCCTGCTGACCCGGGTGCCCTCGCGGATCCGCGCGGCGATGCAGGCGCGGCCCGAGCTCGTCGGCGGCTCGCGCGGCTCGGTCGACACCGACCTCATGCGCCTGCGGCCGGGTTGGATCGCGAAGGGCGGCGCCGAGGGACTCTTCTGCGCGGCGCACGACGACGGCCGCGGCATCGCGCTGAAGTGCGAGGACGGCGGCTACCGTGCGATCGGCCCTGCGCTCGCCCACGTGCTCGGAATCGACGAGCTCGCCGAGACGCCGATTCGGAACAGTCGCGACGAGGTCGTCGGCGCACTAACCTTGGCGGCGTCATGAAGGTCTTCGTCATCAGCGACATGGAGGGCGTCGCCGGCATCGTCAAGTGGCAGCAGGTCACCGGCGGGCACGCGATGTACGAGGAGGGCCGACAGCTCTACACCGGCGAGATCAACGCTGCCGTACGCGGCGCGAAGGCGGCGGGCGCCACGGAGATCGTGGTCATGGACTGCCACGGCGCCGGCGAAGGTTGGACGTTCAACTCGCTGATCCCGGAGGAGCTCGACCCCGACTGCGAGTACGTCGTCCAGAACGAATGGACGGAGTACACCGAGTACCTCGAGGGAGGCGTCGACGCAGCGCTCTTCGTCGGCATGCACGCAATGGCCGGCACCCGCGACGGTGTGCTCGCCCACACGGTGAGCGGATCGTCGTGGTGGCGGCTGCGGTTCAACGGCACCGAGGTGGGCGAGACCGGCATCAACGCCGCGCTCTGCGGAACGTGGGGCTGCCCGGTCGTCCTCGTGACCGGCGACGAGGCCGCCTGCGACGAGGGACGGCGCCTGCTCGGCGACGGCCTGACGACAGCACCCGTGAAGAAGGGCCTCGGACGCTTCAGCGCGCGTCAGTTCCCTGCGCCCCGTGCACGCGCCCTGATCGAGTCGGCCGCCGCGGAGTCGCTGCGCGACCTGAAGGCCGTCGCGCCCTACGACCCGGGGAGCCCATGCGAGATCCTGGTCGACTTCAACACCTCCGATCACGTCGAGAAGTACCGTCACCGCTCGGGCGTCGAGATCACCGCGTCGCGTCAGATCGCCTCTCGCGCCGACGACTGGTGGACCGCCTGGCGCCAGTTCTTCTTCTAAGACGGTGCGCGCAGTCATCAGCTGCCTCGGCGATTCGATCACCGAGGGCTCGCCCTACTGGGACTCGCGCAAACGGGTCGGGAACTACGAGGCTCCGTGGCAGTACTCCGCCGGTCTTCGCTATCCGCGCCTCGAGCTGCGCAACTTCGGCATCTGGGGCCAGCGGGTCGACGAGATCGCCGCCCGGTTCGACGAGGCGGTCGACGGCGCAGCCGCGCTCGTTGTGCAGGGTGGGATCAACGACATCGCCCAGGGTCGCCCGATCGAGCCGGCCGCCGCCGGGCTCGCAACGCTCGTCGAGCGTGGCCTCGCGCTCGGCCTGGACGTCGCCGTCTGCGACGTCCTGCCCTGGAACAACGCCTCGCCGAAGCAGCGGGCCTCGATCTCCGAGTTGAACGAGCGCGTCCGCGCGTTTCACGTGCGGGTGCTGCCCTTCCACGACACGCTCGAGGATCCCGCGCGGCCCGGCCGGATGAAGGACGAATGGACGAACGCCGACGGCGACCATCCATCGCTCGCCGGCTACCGCCGGCTCGGCGACGTTGCGTTTCGTTTTCCGTTCTACGTCTAGCCTGCGCGCATGGCTCTCTTGCAAGCACGCGGTATCACGAAGAGCTTCGGCTCGCGGCTGATTCTCGACGGTCTCGACTTCGACGTGGAGCCCGGCGTGCGCATCGGGATGATCGGGCCGAACGGCGGCGGCAAGTCGACACTCATGCGCATCCTGGCGGGCGAGGAGCATTCCGACTCCGGGGAGCTGACCGCCCGGCGTGGCCTCATCGTCGCCTACCTCCCGCAGCAGATCGAGGGCGATGAACGCGATGCCGCTCACACGTTGCGCGCCGCACGCCCCGACCTCGACGAGCTCGAGGCCGACCTCGAGCGTGTCGAGGCTCAGATCAGCGAGCTCGGCGCAGACCTCGACCGCATGTCACGCGCCCTCCGGCGTCAGGAGGAGCTGATCGAGCGCTGGACGGCGGCGGGTGGCCCCGGCTTCGACGGACGCGCGCGTGCGCTCCTCGTCGATGTCGGATTGGACGACGGCGATCTCGCGAAGCCCACTCGGGTGCTGTCGGGCGGCCAGCGCAAGCTCGTCGGCCTCGCCGCGTGCCTGCTCCGCGATCCCGACGTGCTCCTGCTCGACGAGCCCGAGGCCCACCTCGACGTCGAGGCCCGCGAGCGGATGGAGCGCCTGATCCGCTCGTTCGACGGCGCAGTCGTCGCGGTTTCCCACGATCGCTACCTGCTCGACGAGACCGTCGGCCAGATCGCAGAGCTCACAGGTGGACGCGTCCGCCTCTGGCCCGGGAACTACTCGGCCTACACGATCGCGCGGGAGCTCGAGTTCCAGCGCCAGCAGCAGGCCTACGTCACGCAACAGAAGGAAATCGCGCGCCTCGAGGAGGCGATCCGCCGGTTCAAGGACTGGGCGAGCCGCGTCGTCGACGAGCGGCACATCAAACAGGCGCGCAACAAGCAGCGCCAGATCGACCGCATGGAGAAGATCGACCGGCCCGTGCTCGAGCGGCGGAAGATCGCGCTCGAGCTTCGTCCACACGCCCGCGGCGGCGAGCGAGTCGTCGAGCTTGCGGGCGCCGGCGTCGAGCTCGCGGGCCGGCCGATTCTCGACGCGGTCGACCTGACCGTGCTGCGCGGCGAGCGCGTCGGCGTTGTCGGCGAGAACGGCGCCGGCAAGTCGGTGCTTTTGCGCGTGCTCGCCGACGAGCTCGAGCCGACGACCGGCGAGCGGAAGGCAGGCCCGTCGATCAAGTTCGGCCGGCTTGCGCAGGACCGGCGGCCAGACGACCCGGAGGCGACGCCGCTGCAGCTGGTGCGCCGCGCCGCGCCGATGTCGGAGGGCGAAGCCGTTTCGCGGCTGATGAAGTTCCTGTTCTCCTACGAGCAGGTTCGCCGGCCGCTGCACACGCTCTCCGGAGGCGAGTGGACGCGGCTCCAGTTGCTTCTGCTGATGATCGGCGGCGCAAACTGCCTGCTGCTCGACGAGCCGACGAACCATCTGGACATCGAGTCGGTCGAGATGCTCGAGGCAGCACTCGAGGGATTCGACGGGACAGCGATCTTCGTGTCGCACGATCGCTACTTCCTCGACCGGATCGCCGATCGAATCGTCGAGGTCTCGGGCGGCGCGGTGCGCTCGTACGAGGGCGGTTGGTCGACCTGGCGGGCGCGCCAGGCCGTCGCATCCGGGGTCTAACCTGCCGCGCGCAGGGGCTGCGGAGCGCGTGCGGAGTTGAGGTCGATGGGCTCCTCGTCGACGTGCCGGTCGGTGACGTCGATGAGGAAGCCCTGCAAGAAGAGCGGGTGGTACTCCTCGTCGCGCACCGCCACGGTTTCGTCATGCACCCACACGGTGCGCCCGTCGGCGGCGATCAGCCGGTACTCCATGCGGAAGTTCTCGCCGGTCGCGTGCGTCCGCTCGACCTCCGCGACGACGCGGTCGTAATCGTCGGGGTGGAGACAGCTCATGAAGAAGTCGGGCGCGAGCCAATCGGAGACCGGGAACCCCAGCATCGACTCGATGCGCGGGCTCATGTACTTGGTGCTGAGCGGCATGCCGATCGTGTTGATGTACGTCGCGAGCGGAATCTGCTCGACGAGCGTCCGGTACTTCGCTTCGGTTTCACGCAAGCGTTCCTCGCGGTCGCGGCGCTTGGTGACGTCGCGGATCGAGGCGGCGAACAGCATCGGCCCCGGGACGTCGACGCGCGTGATCGCGATCTCGGCGGAGAACGACCGCCGGTCCGAGCGAAGCGCGTTGATCTCGAGCCGTGAGCCGAGCAGCGGGCCACTCCCGGTCTCGACGACGCCGGCGAGATCGTGACGGTGCTCCGGGGCGACGACGAGCTCGAGGAACGGCTTGCCGACCGCGTCGGCCTGCGTCCAGCCGAAGATCTCCTCGGTCGCGGGGTTGACCTCGACGACGAGACCCGCGTGGTCGACGATGATCACACCGTCCAGCGCCGCGCGCAGCACCGCGTCCTTCCGTCCCTCGCTTGCAACGAGCGCGCGCTCCGAGCGCTTGCGGCCCGTGACGTCCATCATCAACGCAATCGCTCCGAGCACCTCGCCGTGGGTGTTCCGAATCGGCCCGACCGACGCGCTGACACTGATGATCGAGCCGTCGCGGTGGAGCCGGCCCATGTCGAGATCGCGCAGTGTCTCGCCGGCGCGGACCCGTTCGAGCATCGCGTGGAACAGCTCGGTCTCTTCTTCGGGGACGAGGGGGCAGGTGCGGCCGATGACCTCCTCAGGCTTCCACCCGAAGATCTCGACTGCGCTTGCGTTCCAGGACCGGATCCGGCCGTCGAAGTCGAAGTCGACGATCGCCACGGGCGAGGCGTCGATCAGCGCACTGTGGTGCTCGAAGGCGTTCTGGATCTGCTCGAACTGGGCGGCGTGGTCGAGAGCGGTCGCAGCCTGGTTCGCGAACGCGCGCAGGATCTGGAGCCGCTCGGCGTCCGGGCGCTGCCGGTCGACCGGGTCGTCGGCCCAGATGTAGCCGATGCGGCGACCACGCCGGTCATTGAGCGGTACGAAGAGCCAGTGGTTCAGCCACGCGTTCGGCCCACGGCCGTCGTTCCGCGAGCGGTACCCGGCCGGACGGTCGGGCAGGAGCGCGCGCGCAGATTCATGGGCCAGGAGAAAGCAGCCGGACACATCGAACTCGGGCCGGAGAAGTCGCTCCAGGTCGTCGGCGGTCAGCGCCGAGCCATTGTTCTCGTCCGGGGCGAATCCGACCGAGGCGATCGTCGTGTGCCGGTCGTCCGTCTCGCTCAGGAGTTGCACGGCGACCTTGTCGAAGCCGAGTGCTTCCGAGATCGCCTCGCAGACGAGTTGCAGGAGCTCGCTTGTATTCCAGGTGTCGTTCAGGCGCGTCGAGACCGCGAGCAGCCGCTCGAGCGCTTCGCGGTTCGCCTTCGCGCTCGTCGCCTCCTGCGCCGCCTGAACGACGATCGCCGCGTGCTCGCACACGGCAACGAGAACGTCGATCTCGTCCCCGCTCGGCTTGCGGCCCGAGAGCGGCTCGTCAACCGAGAGGATGCCGAGCAGGGCGCCGTCGGCGCCGCGCATGGGGGCGAAGAGGGCGTCGTCCGGATGCCACGCGTTCGGGTCGTCACTGACCGGGAGGTCGGGGGTGAACGTCTGATGCTCGCTCCAGTCGAATTCGCCCTGCGGCACGAGGTACGCGCCGCGCTGGAGGAATCGCTGGTCGAGCAGCGGCTCCCAGTCCGAAAGCTGTCGAACCTGCCCCAGCAATGCTTCGCGTGCCTCGTCGCTGCCGTAGACGGTCGTGACGACGAAGTCGTCCCATTCTTTCCGGTAGAGGTTGATCACGACCGTGCGAAACGCGAGCGAGTCGGACGCGGTCCGTGCGATCGCCGAGAGAAGCTCGGGAAGGGCCTCGCCCGTTCGCACGAGACGTGTGACGTCGAGGAGCCCGCGGAGCCGCGAGAAGATCGTTGACTGTCGTATGTCGAGTGTGGCCACCGCGGAATCCCCTGACTTGGATCGGCGGTAGCAGGCCGATTTCCCCTCCCCCGGACGGGGGAGCTACCTCTTGGAAACCTGTTATCCGCCGAGCTCGAGCCGGCTATCCGCCTGCTCGATCACGAGTGGATCGTGGGTCGCACAGACGACCGCCGCCCCTGAGTCTCGGGCGATGCGGGCGAGGAGGATCGCGACCGAGATCGCGTTCGCGCCGTCGAGGCGCGAGGTCGGCTCGTCGGCGAGGAGGAGCGCGGGCCGCGAGGCGGCCGCACGGGCGATCGCAACGCGCGCTCGCTCGCCCTGCGAAAGCCTCGCGACCCTTTGGGAAGCACGGTCGGCGAGGCCGACTGCGTCGAGTGCCGCGAGGGCCGCGCGTCGGCCGTCGGCCTCACCGCGAAGCGCAAGGACGAGCTCGATGTTCTCGAGCGCAGAGAGGTGGGGCACGAGACCCGCCTGCTGGCCGACGTACGCGATCCGTTCGCGGCGAAGTGCGGCGCGAGCACTTCGATCGAGACTCGTCAGGTCGATGTCACCGACCAGCACCGTGCCGGCATCCGGAAGCTCGAGGCCCGCGAGCAGGTGGAGCAGTGTCGTCTTCCCCGATCCCGAGGGCCCGGTGACGGCGTGCAGGCGCCCGGCCAGGAAGGTCGCGTCCGTCGGTCGCAGGGCGACGGACGCGCCGTACCGTCGTTCGAGGCCGCGCGCCTCGGCGACCACGGCGCCGGCGGCGTCCGGCGCGTGCAGCTCTTCGGCGACGCGCGGAGCGGCGTCGACGCGCGTCCCCGCCGCGGGCGCGACGACGATCGCGTTGTCCTCGAGCCGCGCGGTTGCCTTCGCGCCGATCCCGGCGCGAAGCAAAAGCTCCTCCGGCAGGCGCAGCCAGCCGCCGCGGCCGACGACGATCGTGTCGCTTCCCGCGTCCTCGCGCCCCCATTCCTCGGAGACTCGACCATCCCGGATGCGCACGATGCGATCGGCGATGCGCGTGGAGGATGGGTCGTGACTGACGATCACGGTCGTGCAGCCCTGCTCGCGGACGAGCTCGGCGAGCATCGTGTACACCTGGTCGGCGGTTGCCGCGTCGAGCTCGCCCGTCGGCTCATCGGCCAGGAACAACCGCGGCCGGTGCGCGATCGCAGCGCAGAGCGCGACCCGCTGCTGCTCGCCGCCCGACAGCTCTGTCGGACGCCGCCGCCGCTTGTCCGCGAGGCCGACCCGCTCGAGAAGCTCGTCCGCCCGTCGCAGGCGCTCCGGCCGTGGTTCTCCTCGCAGGCCGAGCTGCAGCGCAACGAGATCTCGGGCGCTGAGCTCAGGCGCGAGCGCTCGTCCGTAGTGCTGGTCCGCGTAACCGAGGAGCGACGAGCGGTACTGCGCGAGCCGGCGGCTCGGGAGCTTCCCGACGTCCTCGCCGTAGACGCGCACGACTCCTGCGGAGGGCCGCTCGAGCCCGGCCAGGATGCGCAGTAGCGTCGACTTGCCCGAGCCGCTCGGGCCGAGGACGGTCAGCACTTCGCCGTCTGCGACATTCAGTGAGAGCCCTTGCAACGCGGCCGCGTCGCCCTCGGCGGTCGCGTGCACGCGAAAGACATCCTTCAACTCGATCGCGCTCACGCCGCGATCTCCGCGGCGCGCGCCGGTGCGCGACCGCGCGTACGTGTCGCGTAGACCACAAGCAGTGCTGCCGCAAGCACGTAGCCCAACGCTGCGCCCGCGAGCAGCGGTATGTCGACGGTGAGCCGCAACGGCGGCTCCGGCACGACCGCGCCGGCAGTCACCGAGACGAGCGAGATCACGAGGGCCGAGAGAATCGCTCCGAGGGCGAGGCCGCCCGCGATTCCGAAGGCCCCAACGAGGAGCGCCCGAAGCCGCAGATGGGCGCGGATCGTGGCCGGCGCCGCACCCTGCGCTTCGAGGTCGAAGAGCTCGCCGCGCTCGTCGCGCACGTCGGCGACCACGGCGAGCAGGAGCCCGAGAAGCGCGAGCAGGAGTGCGACGGCAGCCGTCCCTGCGAGCGTCAGCAGCGCACCCCGGCCGAGCGGATCGGCCTGCAGGCCCGCGAGGGTGGCCGCACGCGAGCGAACGGTCAGCTGCGTGAACGGTGCTCGAGCGAGAAGGCGCGCAGTCGCGGGCTCGCGGCCTCGCGGAACGTCGAGCCAGAGCTCGTCGGTCGTGCCGAGCCCGGGCGAGCGCGTGTCGAGGAGCGTCGCCGCCGTTTGCGCGTCGGCGACGACGGCGTCGCCGGTCACGGAGGGGAAGCGGTTGATCGTTCCGACGATCCGCCCTGCGATCTGCTCGCCCTCGACCGCGAGCGGGATGATGCCGTGCGGTCCGGCCTGGGCGGCGACGCCGGGTGTGGCGAGCACCGGGAGCACAAGACCGTCGGTCGGTTGCGACGGGCGGAATCTGCCGGTGCGGTCAGGCGTGAGGACGTAACCGAGCGTCGCCGCCACTCCGCTGACGCCGCCTGTCCCGACCCAGCCCTTGAAGGCGTGTGCGACGGGTCGCCCGTCGACGCGTGGAGTGCCGAACGTGACGATGCCCTTCGCACTCGGCTGGATCCCGGTGCCTGCATTCGCGGTCAGGCGCCCGCTGTTTTGGATGTCGATCTCGATCTGCGCGAGCGAGGCGCCGACGAACGGAAGCCGTCCGCGCAGCAGCACCGTCCGCCTGCCGGCGGTGTGGCCGAGCGCCACGCTCTCGTAGTCGCCGAGCGTCGAGCGGAAGATCCCGCGGATCACCACGTCATCGCCGCGCGCCGAGACGGGCACGGTGAAGCGCCGGCCGGCCGGCAGCGCGGTCACGCGTAACGCCATCGCGCGTGTCGGCGCGAGCGTTGCGCCGAGCGCCGGCAGAGGCTTGCGTGCGAAGTCGGAGCGCCAGCCGCCGACCGTCGCGAGTTTGCCTGCGGGTATGCCGAGGAAGCTGAACGTCGCACCCGAGGGGACGTCGCCCGACAGCCGCAGCACGCGTGTCGGCGCGACCGGGTAGTCGCTCTGCGCCGCGCCGTGCAGGACGGGGATCAGCTGTGTCAGGTCTTCGGAGAGGACGAAGGACGCGGGGACGGCGTAGGCAGCCTCGTCGTGCTGGCCGCGCTCGAGGGTCGAGCGGTAGGCGACGGCGAAGAGCGCGAGGCCGAGGCTTGCGACGAGGAACGTTGCGGCGACAGCGGCATGGCCGGGGTTGCGTGCGAGGGACGCGGCGGCAAGGCGCAGCGAGACCGGGCCGCGCCGACCCGCTGCCCCGAGGCCGCGCAGCGCAGGCGTCAGGATCCGGGCGGCAGCGACGGCCGCGGCGAAGACGATCAAGCCCGGCACGAGGAGCAGGAACGCGCCCGTCCCGCCGCTCGCGAGCTTCCCCGCGTCGACCGAGCCTCGCGCCCAGCCCACCACGACGATCGCGACCGCGCCGAGCGCGGCGACGTCGAGCGGGGTCAACGCGAGGCGCCCGATCTGCGCGCCGGGCGCCCGCACGGTGACGTAGAGCAGGAGCCCCGCGACGACAGCAACAGCGAGCGCCGCAGCGACGCCGTGTGTTGTGAGGAGCGCGTGGGCGTCCACCTGCCACGCCGGCGACCCTGCGCGGGCGGCGATCGCAGCGGCCGTTGCGCCGCCGACGGCCCAGCCGACGATCGCTCCCGACGTGGCCAGCACGGCGCATTCGGCGAGCGTAAAGAGCTCGACCTGCCAACGTCGCGCCCCGAACCAGGTCAGCCGCCGGCGCGCATCGCCGACGTCGCGCCGAAGCGCGCCCGCGGCAAGGATCGTGAACGCGAGGAGCAGCGCGCCGCCTTCACCGCCGAGGAGGAGCAGCCTCCGCGCCGCGACCTTCGACGATGCGGCCGCGGACGCGAGTGCGTCGGTAGGCGCGGTCACCTGGAAGGCGCCGGAGCTTGCGTCGACCTGCGCCGAGAGTTGCTGCACCTTGTGCGCGAAGGCGCCGACCGACCACGGGTGCACGTCGCCGGCCGCGATCGGTGTGAACCACGCGTACGAGCGATAGAAGGTCTCGAGCTCTTTCGTCCGCGACAAGCCTTCGACGCCGTTTGCGATCACGATCGGGGACGGCTGCGGCGTGTGGTAGCGCACCGCGCGTGCGACCTCCTCGGTGTGCGGTGCAGGCAGCACGAACGACGCGAACGGCGCATCCGCCTTCAGCACGGCTCGCCCGACCTCGATCAGGTGCAGCGCCTTGGTGGACGGGATCGGCCCCGCGCCTTTCAGCCTCAGCACCTCGCAGTGCGCCGGCGTGCAGACCGCGGGCAGGCGTCCCGAGAGCAGTTGCACGTAGCGGCCGAGGTCGTTCGCAGCCCGTAGGTTCACGAGCCGCCCTTGAATCGACGCTTCCCGAAAGAGCATCGCCGCCGCCGGGGCATGGCCGCTCACAGCCTGGAGCTTCGGAGCGACGAAGCGGTCTTGGCCGCCCCAGGTGCCGGAGACTGCGCCGCTCCACGTGACCTGCACGATGCGATCGGCCGGTGCGAGCCGCGAAGTCGCCTGCGCGAGCGCCCGGTCTCCCATCACGAGCCTGCCCGCGAGCACCGCAGCAAGGATCGCAGCGCCCGCGACGATCCCCACCGCGATCAGCGCGATCCGCTCGCCGCCGCCGCGCAGCCGCGCCCCGACGAGACGGAGGGGGAATCCGAGACGGCGAAGGGAGGACGACACCAGTAGTCGGAGCCTACTGGTGTTTAGACTGTCGGGCAACCGTGAGCCCGCGCTACGACCTCCCGAACGCCGCACCCGAGCCGCTTCGACAGGTGCAGCTCCTGCTGAACTCGACGAACGTCGAGAGCGGCGAGGACTGGTTGCCCGAGTGGCTCGTCGAGCGCGGGCTCGGCGGCGAGCTCGAGCGGGCGCGGGCGCTGCGTGGCGCGCTGCGAGCGCTCGTGCTTGCGAACAACGGCTTCGCGCTCGCCGACGATCCGCTGTCGGTCATCAACGCGGCGGCAGAACGCGTGCGACTGCGGGTCGACGACGACCGTCGCGTGCACCTCGACTCATGCGGCGATGCACTCGACACGATCGTCGCGATTGCGCTCGCCGCGATGCTCGACGGCACGTGGAGCAGGTTGAAGGCCTGTCGCAACTGTCACTGGTCGTTCTACGACAACTCGCCGAACAGGTCGGCGACGTGGTGCTCGATGCAGCTCTGCGGCAATCGCACGAAGACACGCGCGTATCGCCGACGCAAAACCGCAAGCCGCTGATCCGTCTATCGTCGCCGAATGCGCGTGCGGGCGGTCGGCGGTGGCATGGCGCTCGCATTCACGGCGGGCTTCAACCTTGCGAACATCGGCGCGGTGGCGAGCCGCATCGGCGATGCCTACGGCGTCGGACTCGGTGTCGTCGGCCTGTTCACGACCGGCCTCTTTCTGACGCATGCTGCGTTGCAGGTCCCGATGGGGCGGCTGTGTGACCGCTTCGGCTCGCGCGTCGTCGGCGGCGCGGGCTTGCTCGTCGTCGCGGCGGCGTCGACCGCTGCGCTCGGCTGGCGTGAGACGTGGTTTGCGATCGGGATGCGGACGGTCGCCGGCGTCGGTACGGCCGCGACGTTCGTCGGTGGCGGCGACTACGTGCGCGCGACGATCGGATCGCCGCTCGCGCTCGGGTTCTTCGGGGCGGTGAGCATGGGAAGCGGAGGCCTCGCTCTCGCGGTTGTTCCGCTTCTTCCCGGGTGGCGTGCGCCGTTCGCCGCGGCGGCCGTCGCCGCGGTCGCGGGATTCGCGCTCGTTGCGATCGCGCCCCGTGAGCCGCGCCTGCCCGCGATCGCGCGCGCCCTCTCGGTCGTAGACCGTCGGCTGCTGCCACTCGCAGTCATGCACGCAGCGTCGTTCGGCCTGTCGGTCGTGCTCGGCAACTGGATCGTGACGCTGCTCGAGCGGAGCGGCGGTGAGTCGGAGCACGTCGCCGGGCTGATCGGCGGGCTCGTGCTCTTCGTCGGCGTCGTCTCGCGTCCTCTCGGCGGCCGGCTCGCGGATCGCCCGGCTGCGATCGCCACGAGCTTCCTCATCGGCGGCCTCGCGATCGGCGTTCTGGTGGCGGCGAAGCCGGCGCCGCTGATGATCATCGCCGCAACGGTGCTCGGCCTGGCTGCAGGCATCCCGTTTGCATCAGCGCTTTCGGGCGCGCAGCGCCTGCGGCCGGATGCGCCGGGTGCGGCGATCGGCGCCGTCAACATGATCGCCGCGACGGTGATCCTCATCGGCACGCCGTTGCTTGGGCTCACGTTCTCGCTGCCGGGCGGCGGGCGCACCGGGTTCGCCGTCGTCGCAGTCCTCTACGCGCTCGCCGCGCTCGCCGTGCGCCGTGAACGGAACCTGGTTTCGGCTTAACCAGGTTGCAGAGTTTCTCGGAGGCGAGCGCCGTTCCGAAACTCATCAACCTGGTTCAAAGTGCGAAACCAGGTTGAACCGGCGCGGCGAGCAGCAGCGTGAGCAGTGCCTTCTGCACGTGCAGCCGGTTCTCGGCTTCGGCCCAGATCGCCGACTGCGGCCCGTACAGCACCTCCTCGGTGATCTCCTCGCCGGGGTGCGCGGGCAGGCAGTGCAGCACGAACGCCTCACGTGCCGCGAGAGCGAGCAGAGTCGCGTCGACGCGGTAGGGCTCGAGGTCACGCAAGCGCGTCTCTGCCTCGGACTCCTGGCCCATGCTGAGCCATGTGTCGGTGACGACGACGTCTGCGCCGCGCACGGCCTCGCGCGGGTCGCGCACGAGCGTGACCTCGGCGGCCGGCTCGTATCCCTCGGGGCACGCGGCGACGACCTCGTAGCCGAGCAGCTTGCCGAGTGCTGCGAGCGAGGTGCAGACGTTCGTGCCGTCGCCGACCCAGGCGACACGCACCCCGTCGAGCGAGCCAAGCCGGTCGCGCATCGTGAGCGCATCGGCGAGCGCCTGACACGGGTGCTCGTCGGCCGTGAGCGCGTTGATCACAGGAATCGACGCCCACTCGGCCCACTCCTCGAGCTCGGAATGTGCGTGAGTGCGCACCGCGAGTGCGTCGAGATAACCGGAGAGTGCGCGCGCGGTGTCGGGCAACGACTCGCCGCGCGAGAGCTGGAGCTCCTCGGGTGCGAGATGCACGGCCGCGCCGCCGAGCTGCGTCATCCCGGCCGTGAACGAAACGCGCGTGCGCGTCGAATGCTTCGCGAAGTAGAGGCCAAGGGTGGCACCGGGCAGCAGCGGCTGCTTCGGCTCGACACGGAGCGCGACTGCGAGGTCGAGAATCGCCTCGGCCTCGGCAGGCACGAGGTCGGAGCTGCGCAGGAAGTCACGCCCGGCGAGGCCGAGCTGGAGGGGAATGGTCATGACCAGCGCTCCCGCGCTGCCTCGACGGCGGCTGCGACGTCGCCGAGCCGGTCGCGCGGCGCCGGTGGTTCGAAGGTGCCGGCCCGGACCTGGGCCGCGACCTGCTCGTGCGCGTCGCGAAATGGAACGCCGTCGGTGACCAGTGCTTCCGCCGCGTCGGTTGCAAGGAGCAGCGGATCCGACGCAGCAGCGGCCAGTCGCAGTCGGTCGAACTCGAGGCCCGCGACGAGCGCGCCGAGCGCGGCGAGTGCGCCGCCCACGTCCTTGCGCGCGGCGAACGCGGGTGCCTTGTCCTCCTGGAGGTCGCGGTCGTAGGCGAGCGGGAGCGACTTGACCGTCGCGAGGAGGCCGGTGAGACGGCCGATGGCGGTGCCTGCCTTGCCGCGTGCCAGCTCGGCCACGTCGGGGTTCAGCTTCTGCGGCATGATCGACGAGCCCGTCGCAGCACCTTCAGGAAGCCGAGCGAACCCGAACTCGGTGGTCGTCCAGAGCACGAGCTCCTCGCCCATGCGCGAGAGATGCGTGAACAGCACCGCGACGGCATAGAGGTAGTCGAGGGCGAAGTCACGGTCGGCGACGGCGTCGAGCGAGTTGCGCATCGCGTTTCGCGGGGGTGGGAGCGGCAACGTCGAGCCGGCGAGCGCCCCGGCGCCGAGCGGCGAGGGTGCAGCCTGCGCGCGCGCGAATGCGAAGCGGGCCCGGTCGCGTTCGAGCATCTCGGTCCACGCGAGCAGGTGATGGCCGAGCGTCACCGGTTGTGCGCGCTGGAGATGCGTGTACCCGGGCATGGCGGTCGTCGCCTCGTCTGCGGCGCGCTCGAGAATCGTGCGCGCGAACGCGCCGATTGCCGCCTCCGCCTCGGCGCAGGCGTCGCCGATGTAGAGGCGGAACGCGGCGGCGACCTGGTCGTTGCGCGATCGCCCCGCGTGAATCTTGCGGCCGACATCACCCAGTTGGCGTTCGATCGCGCTGTGCACGTCCTCGTCGGTGGGCTCGGGCGGCTCGATCGTCGCGAGCCTCGCGGTCACGTTCGCCAGCTCGCCGTCGTCGAGGATCCCTGCTGCGTGCAGGCGCCCTGCGTGCAGGAGCGTCGCCTCCAGGTCGTACGGGAGCAACTCCGCGTCGTCGGCCTGGAGGAATGACCACACCGCCGGGTCGAGGCGCGTCCCGACACGTGCCGACCAGAGCGTCACAGCGGCCGCCCGAGCTTCGCGAGCATCGCGCGCGAGTCGGCGATGTCGTTGATCTGCACGGCGAGCTGCCCGATGCGGTCCCGCGCGGTGAACGCCGTCGCACTGCGCTCCATGCTCAGGCGCTCCGGGTCGTAGGTCACGCCCTTGCCTTGCGTGTCGAGAATCGTGTAATCGTCGCCACGGCGCAGCTCGATCTTGACCTCGCCCATCACGAACGACGCGACGAACCGCTGCAGCGAGTCGCGGAGCATCAACGCCTGCACGTCGAACCAGCGCCCCTCGTACAGCAGCCTCCCGAGCCGGCGGCCGTCGACGGCATACCGCTCGAGCGTCGCTTCGTTGTGAATCGCGCTGAGTAGACGCTCGTAGGCGATGTGGAGGAGCGCCATTCCCGGCGCCTCGTAGATGCCGCGGCTCTTCGCCTCGATGATGCGGTTCTCGATCTGGTCCGACATACCGAGCCCATGCCTGCCGCCGAGCTCGTTTGCGGCGGCGATCAGCGCGACGGGATCCTCGAGCGCGACGCCGTTCAGGGCAACGGGAAGACCGGCCTCGAACGCGATCGTCACGGTCTCCGGCTCGATCGCAACGGCGGCATCCCAGTGTGCGACACCCATGATGGGCGTGACGATCTTCATCGACGTTCCGAGAAGCTCGAGGTCTTTCGCCTCGTGCGTCGAGCCGAGCATGTTCGCGTCGGTCGAATACGCCTTCTCCGTCGAGGTCCCGTGCGGTAGGCCGCGCTCGGCCAGCCATTCACTCATCTCGGTGCGGCCGCCGAGCTCCTCGACGAATGCGGCGTCGAGCCACGGCTTGTAGATGCGCAGGTGTTCGTTTGCGAGGAGGCCGTAGCGGTAGAAGCGCTCGATGTCGTTGCCCTTGTACGTCGAGCCGTCACCCCAGATGTCGACTCCGTGCTCGGCCATTGCGCGCACGAGCTTCGTTCCCGTGACCGCGCGCCCGAGTGGAGTCGTGTTGAAGTAGCGCTTCCCGGCCGTCTGGATGTGGAACGCGCCGCACTGCAGCGCCGCGAGACCCTCACGTGCGAGCGCATCGCGACAGTCGACGACGACCGCGTCTTCCGCGCCGTAGAGCTTCGCGCGATCGGGGACACCGGCGGCGTCGGGCTCGTCGGGCTGGCCGAGGTCGGCGGTGAATGCGTACGGGATAGCGCCGTGCTCGCGCATCCACGCCACGGCGCAGCAGGTGTCGAGCCCGCCGGAGAAGGCGATGCCGACGCGCTCGCCGACGGGGAGGGCGCTGAGGATGACGTTGCTCGGTAGCGCGCCGACGGTCATGTGTTCCTCTCCAGGTGGTGGCGGAAGAGCACGGCGAGGTCATCGCCCGTGTGGGGGTCGCGCGCGGCGACGAAGACGGTGTTGTCGCCGGCGATCGTTCCCGCGACGTCGGGGAGCGCGGCGGCGTCGATCGCGTCGGCAAGCGGAGCCGCGAGGCCGCGCGGCGTCTTCATGACGAGCATCGGGCCCGACGCTCTCAGCTCACCCGCCCAGCGGCGAAGCGCGGACGTGAGCTCCTCGCTGCGCCGCAGGTCGGCGGCACCCGGCATGGCGTAGACGAGACGGCCTTCGGCGTTGCGCACCTTGACGAGGCCGAGCTGCGCGATGTCGCGCGACACCGTCGCCTGCACCGCTTCGATCCCGGCCGCGTGCAGCGCTTCTGCGACTTCGGCCTGCGTCGACAGAGGCTTCGTCTGGACGAGCTCGAGGATCGTCCCCTGCCGCTCGTACTTCGTCGTCACGCGAGCACCGCGGCGAGCAGGTCGAGAGCCTGCGCCGCCTCGTCGGCGGAGAGGGTCAGCGGCGGAGTCAGGCGCAGGGTCTGCTCGCCGGCGCTCCCGATCACGAGGCCATGCTCGAGTGCGGCGGCGACAACGGGCGCGGCGGGTCGGTCAAGCTCGACTGCGAGCAGCAGGCCGAGCCCGCGCACGTCACCGTGCTGCGCGAGGCCGGTCGCGAGCTGTGTGGAGCGTTCGCGTACGTCGGCGAGGAGTGCGTCGTCGACGGTGTCCACGACCGCACAGGCCGCGGCGCATGCAACGAGGTTGCCGCCAAAGGTGGATGCGTGGTCGCCGGGCTCGAAGGCGGTCGGTGCTTCGTCGGCGACCAGGAAGGCGCCGATGGGCAATCCGTTAGCAAGGCCTTTCGCGAGTGTCACCGCATCCGGGCGAACGCCGTAGGTCTGCCACGCGAAGAACGCGCCGCTGCGCCCGACGCCGGTCTGCACCTCGTCGAGGATCAGCATCGCGCCATGCTCGTCCGCGAGCGCGCGCGCCTCGGCGAGCGTCTCCGGAGAAAGGGGATGCACGCCGCCCTCGCCCTGCACAGGCTCCAGTAGGATCGCCGCGGTCTGCGGGCCGACGTGCTGCGCGAGCGTCTCGGGCGTCGCGAACGACGCGCCCGGGACGAGCGGCTCGAATGCGGCGCGCTTCGCCGGCTGTCCGGTGACGGAGAGCGCGCCGAGCGTGCGGCCGTGGAACGAGCCGTCGAGCGCGACGATCTCGGTGCGGCCGGTGGCTTTCTTCGTCCACTTGATCGCGGCCTCGATCGATTCGGCCCCCGAGTTGCAGAAAAACGATTGCGCTCCGCCGAATCGATCGGAGAGCTTGGCGGCGAGCTCTTGCATCGGCTCGGTCCAGTAGAGGTTCGAGACGTGCCAGAGGCGGTCGAGCTGCGCGTGCGCGGCTGCGAGGGGCGCGGGATGACGGTGCCCGAGCCCGACTACGGCGATGCCTGCAAAACAGTCGAGGTAGCGCTTGCCCGTGTCGTCCGTGAGCCAGGAGCCTTCGCCGTCGACGAACGTGACGTCGAGTCGCGCGTACGTCGGCAGAACGTGCTGATGACTCAGTGCGTGTGTCATGCAACTACCGCCGTGCGTCCGATCTCCGCCCTGATGCCGCTGCCGGCAGCGATCGCCGCCGCGCGGAGCTTCGGCACGATGCCGCCGTCGAAGAGCCCGGCGGCGAGCATCGCGTTCGCGCGGCTGACGTTGATTGCATCGACGACCTCGTCGTCGACATACAGCCCGGCGACATCGGTGAGGAAGACGAGGCGCTTCGCACCGAGCCCGAGCGCGAGCGCGGTGGCGGCATCGTCGGCGTTCACGTTCAGCGGCCCGACTGCGAGGGGTGCGACGACGGGGATCAGCCCGTCGTTCAGCGCGTGGATGAGTGCGGCCGGGCGGCACGGAAGCGGGTCGCCGACCCAGCCGAGTTGCGGGACCGGCACCGCGAGCAGGCCGTCTCGGTCACCGAAGATCGGGGCGGCAAGTTCGCCGAGCGCAGCGCAGAGCTCGGCGTTGACAGCGGCCATCGACTCGCGCACGACCTCGAGCGCGGCCGGCGAGGTGCGACGGCGGCCGTTCACGAACTCGACGGCGATGCCGCGGCGGTTCATCTCCTGCGTGATCTGCGGCCCGGCACCGTGCACGACGCACACCTGGTGGCCTTCCTCGCGGAGGCCAAGGATGCGACTCGCCGAATCAGCTGCAACCGCGCCACCGACTTTCACGACCAGGCGGCTCATGAGCGGTAGTCCGCGTTGATGCGCACGTAGTCGTACGAAAGGTCGCTTGTGAGGTACGCGGCACTGCCGTCGCCAAGGCCAAGGTCGAGGTCGATCGTGCAGCTCGGGCCCGACACGTCCGGCTCGACGTTCGTGGGCGCGCCACGGTCGAGCACGACGGTGTCGTTGTAGCGAAGGGTCGCGCGATCGGCGTCGATGTCGGCGTAGTCGCCGTTGTACGGAGCGCTGCCCGCGGCCATCAGGACGCGACCCCAGTTGGCGTCGTGGCCGAAGAGCGCGGTCTTGACGAGCAGCGAGGTCGCGATGCGCCGCGCAATCGCCTGTGCCTGCGGCTGATCGACAGCGCCTCGGACGTGGATCTCCGCGAGTACCGTCGCGCCCTCGCCATCGGCGACGATCTGTCGGGAGAGATCGCTGCATGCTTCGAGCAGCGCGGCGGCGAACGACGCATCGGTCTGCGGGGTGCGCTCGATCGCGCTCGCGCCGTTCGCGAGCAGGATCACCGTGTCGTTCGTCGAGCAGTCGCCGTCGATCGTGATCGCGTTGAAGCTCGCATCGACAGCGGGACGAAGGAGCGCGGTCGCCTCGCCTGCTTCGAGCGGATAGTCCGTCGTGATCACCGAGAGCATCGTCGCGAGGTCGGGATGGATCATCCCCGCGCCCTTCGCCATGCCGCCCACGATGAATCCGTCGCGTGCGACGACAGTCTCCTTGGGCTTCGAGTCGGTCGTCATGATCGCTTCGGCGGCGTCGGATCCTCCGTCGCCTGCGAGCGCAGCCACGGCCTCGTCGACTCCCGCGAGGAGGCGGTCCATCGGGAGATGCATGCCGATGACGCCGGTCGAGAGGACAAGCACTTCGTTCGCGTCGATCTTCAGGAGCTCGGCGGCATGTGCGGCTGTCGCTGCGGCGTTCGCGTAACCCTCCGCTCCGGTCGACGAGTTGGCGACACCGGAGTTGATCACGACCGCCTGTGGCTCGGCGGCAGCGAGATGGGCGCGGTTCACTTGCAGGCACGCGGCGCGCACTTTGTTGCGCGTGAACATCGCACCGCCGACGGCACGCTCGGTCGAGCACACGATCGCGACGTCCTTCTTCGCATGGCGGATCCCGGCTTCGACACCGGCGGCGACGAACCCCTTGGCAGCCGTGACGCTCATGCGAGCACCCCGCTCAGGCGGAGCCCGGCAGTCTCGTCGAGTCCGAGGACGAGGTTCGCGTTCTGCACCGCCTGCCCCGCGGCGCCCTTGCCGAGGTTGTCGATCGCGCAAATGACGATCGTCGTGCCGGTCGCGCCGTCCGCGAAGACGCCGATCTCGGCCGCGTCCGTTCCCTGCACCCGCGCAAGCTCGGGCGCGACGCCCTCGGCGAGGACGCGCACGACTGGGCTTGCGGCATATGCGGCGTCGATCAACCCACGGACATCCGCGTCGGTCTTCACGTAACACGTCGCAAGGAGCCCTCGACGCACGGGCAGAAGGTGGGGCACGAAGCAGACCGCGAAGCCGAGCTGCTGCGCGATCTCGGGTGCGTGACGGTGCGCGCCGATCGCATACGGCGTCAGGTTCTCGAGTACCGACCCCGCGTGCGAGCTTGCTTTCAGCGTCTTGCCTGCTCCCGTGACGCCGGACTTCGCGTCCACGACTGCACTCGTGATCTCCCCGGCGAGCGGGGCGAGCGCGAGGAGCGCGGCGGTCGCGTAGCAGCCCGGGTTCGCGATCAGCAGCCCTTTGGGCGGTGAAACCTCGGGGAGGCCGTAGCTCCAGGCGCCGGGCGCCGCCCCGTACCACGCAAGCGCGAGGTCAGGATCGGCCAGGCGGTGGCCGCCGGAGAGGTCGATGACGACCGTGTCCGCCGGCGGCTCGAAGGCGGTCGCGTCGTCATGACCGAGGCAGAGGAAGATCACCTCGGCGCCCGCCGCAGCCGCCGCTGCATTCGTCTTGAACGCAGGCAGCGAGCTATTGAGTCTCGGATCGAGCGCCGCCGCGGGCTGCCCTGCGAGCGTGTCCGAGCCGAGCGCGATCAGCTCGAGCCCGGGGTGGGCAAGCACGCGGTCGAGGGTCTCCTGACCCGTGTAGCCCGCGCTCCCGATGATTGCAGCAGTCGGCATCCTGCTGAGAACTATACAGAACCCTGCGAATTATTCAGAGAGAAACGGATGCGCAGTCCGCTTTCCCTTCGTTTGGCGAAGGGGAAGTGGACGTTGCACTCGAAGATCACCTGATCGACATCGTTGCGCCGGGGCGAAGCCGCCGCAGGAGCCGCAGGAGGTCGGGGCGGGGCAGGGAGACACAGCCGCTCGTGGCATGGCCCCGGTCGTCATGCAGAAAGATCGCCGAGCCATGTCCCGGAACGACGGGGCTCGTGTTGTAGCCGACGACGGCGAACTCGCGATATGCAACAGGGGCGCGCCACAGCGCCTCCGAGCCGCCGCGAAACGGCGGCGTCTCGCCGCAGGCGAGGTGCTGGAACGAGTTGTAGGTCGGCGAGCCCGGATCCTCGTCCCACCAATCGCCGCAGCGAAGCCGGTGATAGGCGAGGTGGACTCCAGGGTTCGCGTCAAGGCCGTAGACCGTCGGCCCGATCGGGAAGGTGCCGAGCGGCGTCGTCCCGTCGCCCTCGTGGTGGTGCGCCGAGAGGCCGTGATACCCGACGCGCGCCGGCCAGGGGCCCGCCACCCGGCGTCCGCACTCGAGGAGCGACACCGATGCGACCGTCGCGCGAAGACTCGGCGCTCGAACCTGGATCCGTTGCGGGCATCCCTGGAGAGCGAAGGCGAGCGCGAGCGTCAGCATGGCGGCGCCCAGAGTACGCTGCCTTCCTCGATGGCCGCCCTGCCGCCGTTCCAGGCCTCGGTTGCCCCCGTCTCGGCCCACGAGCTCGGCCGCTCGTGGCATCCCGGTTGCCCTGTCGGCCCGGCGAGCCTGCGCCGCGTGACGGTGTCGTTCGTCGGGTTCGACGGCCGCGCGCACACGGGGGAGCTCGTCGTCGCGGCAACAGTCACCGGTGATGTGACGACGATCTTTCGCCGCCTCTACGCCGAGCGTTTTCCGATCCGGTCGATGCGGCCCATCTCCGTCTACGGCGGGAGCGACGATCGCTCGGCAGCGGCGGACAACTCTTCGGCGTTCAACTGCCGGTACGCGGTCGCCGCCGGGCCGAAGCGCTGGTCGGCGCACGCCTACGGCGAAGCGATCGACGTCAACGACGTCGAGAACCCCTACCTGCTCGGGTCGCGCGCGATCCCTCCCGCCGGCAAGCGCTACATCGATCGCTCTGTCGTTCGCCCGGGCATGGCGGTCCGCGGCGGGGCGCTCGTGCGGGCCTTCGCGTCAGTCGGCTGGCTCTGGGGCGGACGCTGGGCCGGGTCGCCCGACTGGCAGCACTTCTCCCGCAGCGGCGGGTGACACGTCCTCCAGCTTGTCGACGCGCGCCAACGCGGGAAAGAAGCGTGGCCAGACGAGCGCAAGCGCGATCGTCACGGCGCCGCCCGCGACGACCGCCGGCACGGCACCGATCAGTGCCGCGGCCGCACCGGACTCGAACGCCCCGAGCTCGTTCGATGCGCCGATGAACACCCCCTCGACTGCATTCACGCGCCCGCGCAGCGGGTTCGGCGTCGCGAGCGCGACCGTGGTCGCGCGGATGTTCATCGAGAACATGTCGACGAACCCGCTCACCGCGAGCGCCAACGCGGACAGCCAGAACCAGTGCGAGAGGCCGAACACGATCATGCTGGCTCCGAACGTCGCGACCGCGATCAAAAGCGTGCGCCCCGCCCGGCCGGCGAGCGGCTTCTGCGCGATCCGAATCGCCGCGATCAGCGCGCCGACCGCGACCGAGCTCCGCAGGATCCCGAGCCCGAACGGCCCCGTATGCAAAACGGTGTTCGCGAAGAGCGGTAGTAGGGCAACCGAGCCGCCCAAGAGCACGGCGAAGAGATCGAGCGTGATCGCACCGAAGATGATCGGCGCGCCGCGGATAAACCGAATGCCGCCGAGCAAGCTCTGCAGGCCGGGCGGCTCGCGCTCGGCTCGTGCGATCGGTTCGGGTCGTGAGATCGGTAGCAAGACGAGTGACGACACGACGAGCAGCACGACGCCGGTGCCGTAGAGCGCCTCGGGCCGGAGCGCGAAGAGGAGCCCGCCGACCGCCGGTCCGGCGATCGTCGAGATCTGGCCGGCGATCGAGCGCATCGCGACAGCCCCGGCAAGCAGATCGGCCGGTACGAGCTCGGGCGTGAGCGACCGGCCCGCCGGGTTCCCGAGAGCGCCGAGCGTCCCGGTTGCCGCGGCGAGCGCAACGAACTGCCACAGCTCGTGTGCGCCGCGAATGGTCACGAGCAGCAGCAGCGCGGTGATGATCGCGTCCGCGAACCCCCACACGATCACCATCGTGATCCGCGGCAGCCGGTCGGCGAGCTGGCCTGCGGGCAGCGCGAGTAGGGGTACGGGCGCGAACTCCGCGAGCCCGATCAGGCCGAGGTCGAACGCGCGGTGGTGGATGAGATAGACCTGCCAGCCGACCGCGACCGACACCATCTGCATCGCGAAGCCGGACGTGATCATCCCTGTCCAGAGCAGGCGAAAGTCGCGATGGCGGAGCGCGGGCGGGAGCGAGATCACCGTCCCACTCTGCCTCGCCGGTGCGCCTCTTCGCCGGTTCTTAGGTCTTCCTCAGCTCCTCCCTAGCCGCGCGCGGTCTGATGAAGGCCGGAACCCAACTGGAGGGATCGAGACTCATGCCCAGGAACTCACGCACTCTCGCAATCGCAGTGACGGCCGCGGCGCTCGCCGGCGGCGGCGCCGGCGCGGCGGCCGTCGCGCTCTCGCACGACAGCTCGCGCACCGCCTCGACTGCGGCCACACCCGCGGCGGCGAGCTCGGCGAGGAACGTCGCCGCGACCTCCACTCTGACCGTCGGTCAGATCGCGAAGCAGTCCACGAAGAGCGTCGTCGAAGTCGATGCATCCTCGACGAGCTCGCAACAGTCGCCGTTTCCGTACGGCGGGGGTGGCGGCGGAACGCAGTCGGCGACCGGCACCGGATTCGTGTACGACGGCAACGGCCACATCGTCACGAATGAGCATGTGATCGACGGCGCGAGCTCCATCTCGGTGAAGCTCAGCGACGGCAGTGCGTGGAAGGCGACCGTCGTCGGCAGCGATACCTCGAGCGACCTTGCCGTGCTGAAGATCTCGGCGCCCGTCTCGAAGCTGACCGCGCTCGCTCTCGCCGACTCGAGCGCGGTCGAGGTCGGAGACGGCGTCGTTGCGATCGGCAACCCGTTCGGCCTCGACGGCACGGTGACGAGCGGGATCGTCAGCGCGGTCGACCGCGAGATCGCGGCGCCGGACAACACACCGATCGAAGGGGCGATCCAGACCGACGCCGCGATCAACCACGGCAACTCGGGCGGCCCGCTGCTCGACCTTCAGGGCAAGGTGATCGGCGTCACCGCGCAGATTCAGAGCGACTCGGGCGGGAACGAGGGCGTCGGGTTCGCGATCCCGTCGAACACGGTGCGCTCGATCGCCGACCAACTCATCGCGACGGGCAAGGCACAGCACGCCCTGCTTGGTGTCAATGTGAAGACCGCCTTGAACGGTGTCGTGATCGGCAACGTCGAGAACGGCAGCGGCGCAGCGTCGGCCGGCCTGAAGGCGGGCGACGTGATCACGGGGGTCGACGGCACGCCGGTGTCGACCGCGGAGCGCCTGCGCGCGGTGATCGCCGCTCGTTCGCCCGGCGACAAGCTCTCGCTGTCGATCCGCCGGAACGGCACGACGCAGACCGTCACGGTCACGCTCGGCGCAAGGAGTTGAAACGCGCGGAGTTGAAACGCGCGGAGTTGAAAGGCGCGGAGTTGAAAAAGCGACGAGCTAAAAAGAAATCCCGCCGGGCCGGTGGCGCTTTCGTCCACCTCACTGACCGACCGATTCGGGCTTGCGCCCTTCACAGTTGCTCGGCGAGGCTTCGACCTACTCGCGCTCCGTGCCCTGCGGGATCCGGAATGTACGACGCGACACCCCGGACGCGCAAGGGGCGGTCGCGCAGAAATCGCGCACGTTGCGCCTAAAAGCAATAAAGAGGGCGGGCCGTCACTCGGCCCGCCCTGGACGTTCGCGCTAGCGCCGGGCGAATGCGCCAAGCAGCACCAGCACGACGACGACGATCAAGACGATCAAAAGAATGCTCATGGAATGTTGCCTCCCGCTCGGTTATGTGCTGAATGAACGCGCGAGTGGCGAAATTGGGTGCGCGGGAGGTGCGGTTTTACGCCCGGCTCACGTGAACCGCAGCGCCCGACTTCCGCAGGAGCGTCGAGAACGGGCAGCCCTGGTCGGCACGATCGATGGCTGCGGCGAGCGACTCGTCGGTGGCTCCTTCCACGTTCGCCTGCACCGTCACCGTCGAGCTGACGATCTGGTGGCCTTCGCCGGGAACCTCGTCCATGAGGACCCGGCAGTGCACCTCGAGGTGGCCTGCGGGGGTGTTGTCGCGAGCGAGCTCGCTACCCAGCGAGGTGGTGAAGCACCCGGCGTGCGCGGCAGCGAGCAGTTCTTCCGGGCTCGTCTTCCCTTCGGGGTTGCCGATTCTCGAGGCGAGTGTGAACGGAAGGTCGGTGAACGCACCGGTATCGCCACTCAGGTGGCCTCCCCCGCGCGCGACATTCCCGTCCCAGACGACCTTCGCACTGCGCTCGATCCTCGGCATGCTCAGCTCTCCTCGGTTGGATAGGTCGCCAGGGTGCCATCGGGGTAGTACGCCTCGGCGGGAGAGCCTGCCGGGCGGAACACGCCGAGGACGCGCATCTCGCTCTCGCCGGTGTTCGCGAGGCAGTGCACGAGCCGCGCCGGCAGGTGGATGCACGACCCCGCCTGGAGCGGGGCTTGCTCGCCGCCGATCTCGAGGAACCCGGTGCCGTCCAGGACGTAGATCACCTCGTCGTAGGTGTGGAAGTGGTCGGGCGCGCGGCCGGGCGGGATCAGCCCGATGAACTGGGTCACGGATGCACAGCCGGATTCCGGATTGGCGCCGAGCACGAACTGACGTCCTGCCGTCGCGCTCTGCCGGCCTGCGTCCGCGAGATCGATGACTCCGAACGGGCTTGCGGCAGGCTCGGGGTCGTGTACGACGACCGAGAGGAGCGTGAGCTCCTCGCCGGCACCGACCGACCACGCCTCGCCACGTTCCACGAACGCCGCCACGCCGGGTGCGAGCTCGTGCTCGCCGCCGTCGACATCGAGGACGCCGGTGCCGCCGAGCACGTAGAGGACCTCGGTCGCATCGTCGTCGACGCGCTCGGCTGAATCGCCGTCGAAGCGCAGCACGCGCTGCGAGAACACCGCGCATCCTCGGTCGGCGTCGAAGAGGCGCCCGTCCGGATCGTCGCTCGCATGCATCGCGTACTCCACGTCCATAGGCTACGCACATGTCCGCCGTCGACCTCGTGAAGCGCTCGTACGCCGCGTTCGAGGTCGGAGACATGGACGGTGTCCTCGGCGACATGGACCCCGAGATCGAGTGGCAGCAGGCTCAAGGGCTGCCGCATGGCGGCACCTACCGCGGCGTCGACGAGGTGCGGCGGAACATCTTCGACCCGCTCGACGAGCAGTGGTGGGACGAGTTCTCCGCGCTGCCGACCGAGTTCCTCGACGCGGGTGGCGAGGTGGTCGTCCTCGGCCGCTACCGCGGCCGGGCGAAGCGAACCGGCAAACAATTGGACGTCCCGTTCGTCCACGTATGGACAGTCCGGGGTGAGAAGGCGGTGCGGTTTCGTCAGTTCCTCGACACCGCGGGCTGGATCGAAGCGCTGGCCTGAGAACTGGCACGCGGGTCAGAGATTTGATCAGATCGTTGACACCCCTCGCCTCGATGGGCGAGACTTCGTTCCCCCAATGTCGATTTTCCCCCCAGCACTCCAGCAAGGAGGATTCCGAATGAAGAAGAGCATCGGCTTCGCTCTCGTGGTGCTCGTCACCGCGGTCGTGGCGGCCAGTGCACAGGGCAGCCCGAAGGTCGTGGCCTCGATGTCGTCATCACAGGCGATCAGTTGCACGAGCACGATGACGATCCCGTTCCTGACGCCGCTGACCGGAGCTGCCGGGTTCCTCGGCTCTGAGCAGGCGAGTTGGGCGAAGTACGCGATTGCGACTCTGCCCGCGAAGTACGGCCTGAAGGTCAAGCTCGCACTTGGTGACACGCCCGTTGAGCAGGGGCCGGCGCCCGCGCAGGCGCTTGCCCAGAAATACATCTCCAACAAGAGCGTCGTTGCGATTCTCGGGCCATCGACATCCGGTAATGCAGGTGCCACAGCGAAGGCATTCTTCGCAGCCGGCCTCGCCGCGATCTCTCCGTCGGCGACGCACACCGATCTCACCATCGGCACCGCGTCCGACCCGCTGATCGGGACACCTGCGTTCTTCCGTGACGTACCGGGCGACTACATCCAGGGGCCCACGGACGCGCGCTTCATGATCAATGTCCTGAAGGCGAAGAACGTCGTGACCATCGACTTCCAGGAGCCGTACTCGGTCGGCCTGTCCGGTGTGGCCGACGAAGTCCTGAAGAAGGCCGGCGTCAACGTGACCCACCTGTCGGCGCCAAACACGACGACCGACTACTCGGCCTACGTGACGAAGGTTCCCAGCAACGCCGACGTCGTCTTCTTCCCCACGCAAAAGCCGGGCGACGCTCAGACCTTCGCCCAGCAGTTGCTCGAGCAGGGAAAGAAGGCAAAGGTGTTCGGCGGCGACGGATCGAACAACCCGTCCCAGTTCAAGGTGCCGGGCTCGTACGTCTCGAACTTCGCCGCTCCCATCAGCCTCTTCCCCTACAACAAGCCGATCATCGCCGGTTGGCTGAAGGCAAATCCCGGGAAAACAGTCGGCTCGTTCGGGCCGCCGACCTACGGGGCGATCCAGATCTTGCTCCAGGCGATCAAGCAGACGTGTGCGGACGACCACGGCACGATTCAGCGGCGTGATGTGTTCCGGCACATGAAGAGGGTGAAGATCAAGAACTTCATCCTCGGCGGGAACTTTGCCTTCTCGACGAAGACGAACGACCCGTTGAACGCGAGGTTCTACATCTTCCAAATCCAGGCTGATGGCTCGTACAAGCTCGTCCAGTAGCCAGGGATAGATCTGTAGGAGCGTCCGGGGGCGGCCCATAACGGGTCGCCCCCGGCTTCGTCACACGTGGACACCTTCATCCAGCTCACCGTCGATGCTCTCACCTTGGGCAGCGTCTATGCGCTGATCGCGCTCGGCTACACGCTCGTCTACGGGGTGCTCAAGCTCCTGAATTTCGCCCACGGTGACGTGTTCATGGTCGGGACGTTCATCGGATTCGGTGTGCTGAACGTCCTCGGTGGTCCCGAGCATCCGAGGGTGCCAGTCTGGCTGCTCATCACGCTCATGACGCTAGGTGCGATGGCCGGCTGTGCGGCGCTCGGCGTCGTGATCGAACGCTTCGCATATCGACCTCTTCGCGATGCACCGAGAATTGCGCCGCTCATCAGCGCGCTCGGAGTTTCGTTCTTCCTCGCGAACTCGATGCAGCTGCTTTTCGGGGCGCAGCCCCGGGACTACAACGCCTTCGCGCTCAACAATGGCGCGCTGTACTTGAAGGGCATCGACATCGGCAATGTGCGCGTGCCCCTGTTGCGACTCATCACGATCGGCTCGGCCTTCGTGTTGATGATCGTTCTGTGGTTCCTCGTCAACCGAACGAGGACGGGGAAGGCGATGCGCGCGACGTCGTTCGATCGCGAGGCTGCTGCGATGATGGGCGTGAACATCGACCGGGTGATCGTGTTCACATTCATCCTTGGTTCCGCTCTCGCCGGCGCCGCCGGCGTGATGTTCGCGCTGCGCGTCCCGACCACGGTCTCCATCGGGTTTGTGTCCGGGCTCAAAGGCTTCACCGCGGCTGTAATTGGCGGCATCGGCTCGATTCCCGGGGCGATGGCGGGCGGCTTGCTCCTCGGTTTCGCGGAGTCCTACACCGAGGGATACATCTCAACCAAGTGGTCTGATCTCGTGGTCTTCTCGATTCTCATCGCGTTCATGATCTTCCGCCCCCAGGGGCTGCTCGGGCGCGCGGACATCCGGAAGGTTTGATGCGATGAGTGACTCGACACCACACGGTTCGCAAATCCCGGCCACCGGGCCGGCGGTCGGCAAGGACGAATGGGTCGCGCGCCACGGCGAGCACCGGGTCAGTCGCGGTGGGCCGCTAGGGACGCTCGAGGGCCGTCTCAGGGCCGTACCATGGTGGGTTTGGCTCGTTCTGTTCCTCGCCGCGTTCGCGGTGTTTCCGCTCTTCGAGCAGAGCGGATACGTGCGGCTCGTCGCCTTCGACACGGTGCTGTACATGCTGCTCGCACTCGGCCTCAATGTGGTCGTCGGGTGGGGCGGGCTGCTCGACCTCGGCTATGTCGCGTTCTACGGAATCGGCGCGTACATGTACGCATTCCTCGACTCCGACAAGTTCGGAGTCCACCTGCCGACGATCGTTGCCGTTCCGCTGGTTGTCCTCATCGGCGCGTTGATCGGATTTTTGCTGGGTCTGCCCTCGCGCAGACTTAGCGGTGACTACCTGGCGATCGTGACCCTCTTCTTCCTCCAGCTCTTTCAGACGCTGACGACGAACGGCGACAGCGTTGGTGGTCACAACATCACCGGCGGGCCCTTCGGGATCCAGAACGTCGATCCGTTCAGTTTCTTCGGCCACTCGCTCGTCGTCGAGCACCAGGGCGTCTTCGCCGTGTCCTATCTCTACGTTGCGTTGGCGTTCTTCGCGGTCGTGTTCATCGCGTTGCGATTCGTCAACAACTCCCGGACCGGCCGCGCCTGGCGCTCTCTCCGAGAGGATCCGCTCGCGGCCGAAGCGATGGGTATGCCCGTGAACCTGCTGAAGCTGGTGAGTTTTGCGTTCGGCGCCGGAGTAGCGGCACTCACCGGCACGCTCTTCGCTGCGCTGACCGGGAGCGTGTATCCGCTTGCGTTCTATTTCGTGCTGCTCATCACGATCTACACGATGGTCATCCTCGGTGGCTCCGGCAACCAGGTGGGTGTCGTGCTCGGAGCCCTCGTCGTCGGACCGCTACTCGAGGCGCTCCGTGACGCCAACAAGTCGCGCGCGATCTTTTTCATAGCCCTCTTTGTCGGGCTCGCGCTTGCGGCGCGGAGGTCGCGCGCGCTCGCCGCGGCTGCGCTCGGGCTCGTCGTGTTCGGGTTCGCCGTTCACGCCATCGCCGGCGGGATGCATTCATCCTGGGTGGCAGGCGAGCACGGTAACGGACTGGCGGGGTTCCTCGCACACTGGGTGGTAACCCCATCGCATCTCGCCCGCTGGATCCCTCCGGTGTCATACGTCGGCGCGATCGCAATGGTGCTCGTCGTCACGCTGCTCAACGGCAGGCTTCGGTTGATCGCGCTCGTTCCGACGCTCTACTTGGCCGCGTTCGTGTGGGAGAACGTCATGCTTGCGAAGCCGGAACCGGCGCGGTACATCGTGCTCGGACTCATCCTGATCGCTCTGATGATCGTCCGGCCGAACGGTCTTCTGGGCGAGCGCCGCGTGGAGATCATCTAGTGGCGTTGCTCGACCTGCAGGGCGTTTCGCTTTCGTTCGGGGGCTTGCGCGTCGTCGACGATCTCGACATCGCGGTCGGCCAGGGCGAGATCGTTTCGGTGATCGGACCGAACGGGGCCGGCAAGACAACTCTGTTCAACCTCATCACCGGCATCTACCGTCCTCACAAAGGCGACATCAGGCTGGACGGCAAGAGCATCGTCGGGCTACAGCCACACCAGATCACAGCTCGCGGCATCTCGCGCACGTTCCAGACGCTCCGTCTGTTCCTGAACATGTCGGTAAAGGAGAACGTGATGGCAGCTGCGTACTGCCACACGAAGGCCGGCGTGCTTCGGTCGATGGTGCGTACCCCCGGCATGCGGCGCGAGGAGCGAGAGATCGAAGAGCTTGCGCGCGAGCGGCTCTCCTTCTTCGGCGAGCGGCTGATGGGTTATCGCTGGGATCAACCCGCCTATTCGCTCTCGTACGCCAACCGGCGCAGGCTCGAGATCGCGCGGGCAACCGCGACGAGGCCGCGCTTGCTTCTACTCGACGAGCCAGCGGCGGGAATGAACCCGAAGGAGACGCACGAGATCACGGAGCTGATCGAGAAGCTCCGCTCGGAAGGCGGCTACACGATTCTCGTGATCGAGCACGACATGCACGTCGTCGAGGGCATCTCGGACCGCGTGATCGCGCTCGACCACGGCGTGAAGATCGCTGAAGGATCGTTCGAGTCGGTGGCGACGAATGAGAAGGTGATCGAGGCGTATCTCGGTCTCCAGACCGCGAGCACGAAGTGAGCACGAACGGAACGCAGCCACTGTTGGAGCTCGACGCGGTCGATACCTACTACGGCCAGATCCACATCCTCCAGGCGCTCTCGATCCGCATCCAGGCGGGTGAGCTCGTCTGCCTCCTCGGCGGCAACGCGTCGGGCAAGTCGACGACGTTGAAGACGATCCTCGGCATCGTCAAGCCGCGCAACGGCAGCGTGCGGATCGACGGCGAGGACGTGACGAAGCGCCCCACGAGTTATCGCATCGCACGCGGCCTCGCGATCGTGCCCGAGAACCGCCGCCTGTTCGCGCCGATGACCGTGCTCGAGAACCTGGAGATGGGCGCCTACCTGCGCGGCGGTGGCTCGAAGGACGACTTCGACCGCGTGTACGAGCTCTTCCCGCTGCTGCACGAGCGGCGTTCGCAACTTGCCGGGACGCTGAGCGGCGGCGAGCAGCAGATGGTGGCAATGGGCCGCGCGCTGATGTCGCGGCCGAAGCTGCTTCTGATGGACGAGCCGTCGATGGGGCTCGCGCCGATCCTCGTGGAGCGGAACTTCGAGATCATCAAGCAGGTGCACGAATCGGGCGTTGCGATCCTCGTCGTCGAGCAGAACGCGAACGTGTCGTTGTCGATCGCGGACCGTGGCTACGTGCTCTCGACCGGGCGGCTCGTGCTCGAGGGCAAGGCCGCCGAACTGCGCGAGGACGAGGACCTCCGGAAGGCCTACCTTGGCCGTTAGATCCGACGTATCCGCCTGCCGGTCGCGCTTTCCGATCTTCGAGCGGCTTGCCTATGTCAACTCGTGCTCGCAGGGCGCGCTCTCGGACTCGGTGCGCGCGGCGTACATCGACTTCCTCGAAGGTTGGGATGACCGCGGCGCGCCGTGGGACTACTGGGTCGAGCGTTCGGAATCGGCGCGCGCGGCGTTCGCTCGGCTCGTCGGCGGCCAACCCGACGACGTTGCCGTCACGACCTCGGCATCGGCGGGACTGAGCGCGCTCGCGAGCTCGATCGACTTCGAGGATCGTCCGCGCGTCGTCATCTCCGATTTCGAGTTCCCGACGGTGGGGCAGATCTGGCATGCGCAAGAGTTGCGCGGGGCCGAGGTCGTGCATGTCCGCGCCGAGGGGAACGAGATCCCGCTCGAGCGGTTCGAGGCGGCGATCGACGAGCGCACTGCGGTCGTCTCGATCACGGCGGTGTGTTACCGCAATGGAGCCCGGTTGCCTGTCGAGGAGATCGTCCGCATCGCCCAGGATCGCGGAGCGCTCGTCGTGCTCGACGCCTATCAGGCGATCGGCACGTACCCGCTCGACGTGCAGGAACTCGGCGTCGACGTCTTGACGGCGGGCGTCCTCAAATACCTGCTCGGCTCGGCGGGCCTCGGCTTCATGTGGACGACACCGGGCCTCGCCGAGGCGCTCTTGCCGACGCAGACGGGGTGGTTTGCCGACCGGAACATCTTCGAGATGGACATCCACGACTACTCGCCGTCCGCCACAGCGCGGCGCTTCCAGTCCGGCACGCCGCCGATCCCCGCGATCTACGCGGGTATCGCCGGGATCGAGCTGATGGAGGAGATCGGCATCGCGGCGACCCGCGAGCACGTCAACGCGCTCAACGACCGGCTGATCGCGGGCGTCGACGACCTCGGCGGCGTGGTCGTCACCCCTCGCGAGCACGAGCGGCGAGGCGCGCTCGTCTGCATCCGCTCGACCGATGCTCCGGCGCTCGTCGCGGCACTCCAGGCCGACGGCTGCGTCACCTCCGAGCGCGACGGCGCGCTCCGGGTCTCGCCGCACGCCTACAACACCGAAGACGACATCGACGCGGTTCTCGCGTCACTCGAGCGTCATCGGGAGCTCCTTCCGTGACCCAACCCGGTTTGGTCTTCAAGCGGCGTAGGATCGGGTGGTAGAGACTTGCGTTCAGTGGATCAGATATTTTATAAAATGAGGTTCGATGCTCCTTCGTGAAGTCGGATACGCGCGGCCCGAGTCCCTCGCGGCGGCGATCGAGCTGCTCGCCGCCGACGACGGCGCGCGGGCGCTCGCCGGTGGGCAGACACTGGTGAACGTCATGAAGGCGCGGGCCGGCTCGCCCGACGCGCTGATCGACCTGGGCCGCATCGACGAGCTGAAGGGCATCGAGCTCGCTGCCGACGGCACGCTCACGATCGGCGCGATGACCACGTACACGGAGCTCGTCGAGTCGACTGAGGCGCGCGCACGCCCGATCCTTGGCGAGGTGTGCGCGCAGATCGCCGACGTCCAGGTGCGAAACCGCGGCACGATCGGCGGCAACATTTGCACGAACGATCCGACGAATCACCTGCCGCCGCTCCTCGTCGCTCTCGACGCGCGGCTGACGATTCGCGGCGCCGGCGGCGATCGCACAGTGTCGGCGACCGAGTTCTTCCTCGGCGTGTACATGACGGCGGTCGCCCAAGGCGAGCTCCTGACGTCGATCGCGATCCCCGCCGGGCGCGGCGATGGCTTTGCTGCCGTGACGCTCGGCGTCGAGGGCACCTGCATCGTCAGCGCCGCCGCGTCGCTGAACGGGAGCGCTCGCATTGCACTCGGCTGCGTCGACGCCGTGCCGGTGCTGCTCGAGCCCGCCTCTGCCGACGCCGATGCCGTGCGCGCGGCGGTGCGCGACTCCCAGCTCGACCCCCCGTCCGACGTGCACGCGTCGAGCGAGTACCGCGCGCACCTCGCCGAGGTGCTCGCAGTGCGCGCGTTCGAGCAGGCCTCCGAGAAGAAGGGAAGCTGAGCGTGGACGCTGGAACAGTCTCGACCGAGCGCTCGATCACGGTCACGATCAACGGCACGACCTATGAGCGCGACGTTGAGGCGCGGAAGCTCCTCATCCACTTCATTCGCGACGACCTCGACCTCACCGGCAGCCACGTCGGCTGTGACACCGGCAACTGCGGCGCGTGCTCGGTGATCGTCGACGGGTCGCTCGTGAAGAGCTGCATGCTGCTCGCCGTTCAGGCCGATGGGTCGTCGATCGAGACGGTCGAGGGCCTCGCCGACGGTGACGAGCTCTCGAAGCTGCAGAAGGCGTTCAGCGCGCGGCACGCGCTTCAGTGCGGCTACTGCACGCCCGGCATGTTGATGAGCGCGACCGCGCTTCTTCGCTCGAACCCGCAGCCGTCTCTCGACGAGATCAAGAAGGGCCTGCAGGGCAACATCTGTCGTTGCACGGGCTACTGGAACATCTTCGAGGCCGTGAAGGAGGCGAGCGGCCAGTGAGTACGAGTGGCAGCACGACCACGATCGCGCCCGAGCAGGTCGAGGTCGCCGCGCCGGCCGAGCAGTACAAGGGCCAGAGCGTCCCGCGCAAGGAGGACCGGCGGCTCGTGCAGGGCCAGGGTGTCTTCGTCGACGACGTGAAGCGGCACGGCATGGGCTACATCCATTTCGTGCGGTCGCCCTACGCGCACGCGCACATCTCGTCGATCGACGTCTCGAAGGCGGAGGCGATCAAGGGCGTCTACGGGACGCTCACCGGCGAGGAGGTCGCGTCGCTGACCGACCCCTTCTTCCAGATCTCCTCCGTCCCCGGCGCCAACCTGAAGGACTTCGCGCTCGCGCTCGGCAAGGTGCGCTACGTCGGCGAGGCGATCGTCGCTGTCGTCGCCGAGACGCGTGAGCTTGCGCGCGACGCGTCGGAGCTCGTCGAGATCGAGTACGAGCCGATCGCACCGATCACCGATGCGCGCCATGCGCAAGCCGCCGACGCGCCCGCGATCCACGAGGAAGCCGGCGGCAACCTGATGTGGCAGGGAACGTATGAGTGGGGCGACCTCGATGCGGCGTTCGCCGAGGCGGACAAGATCGTGAAGATCGACGAGCTGCACTTCCATCGCTTCAACTCGACGCCGCTCGAGACGAACGGCGCGCTCGTCGAGTACAACCGCGGCACGGGCCAATGGACGATCCACACGAACAACCAGTTCCCAGGGTTCGCGGCGATCATGATGGGCCCCGCGATGCGAACGGGGCTTGACAAGCTCCGGTTCGTCACACAGGACATCGGTGGTGGCTTCGGCAACAAGATCACCTCGCACCCGCAGCTCGTCGCGTGCTGTTTGCTCGCCCGCAAGCTCGGCCGCGCCGTGCAGTGGACGGAGTGGCGCACCGACTTCCACTCCTCGATGTCGCACGGCAACGAGCGCTGGTTCCAGGACACCGAGGTCGCGGTCAAGAACGACGGCACGCTGCTCGGGTTCCGCACGAAGGCCCTCGACGATGCCGGCGCCTGGCTGCGCTACGAGCCGCTCGGCGGCGTCATCTGGGCGCAGGTGACGCCCGGGATGTACCGCTGGCGCCACATCAAGCTGGAGTTCACACAGGTCGCGACGAACAAGGCGCCGGTGTCGCCGAACCGCGGGTACTCGCGGATGCAGCACCTCTGGTTCACGGAGCGGATCATCGACATCGTCGCGCGCGAGCTCGATCTCGACCCGGTCGAGGTGCGCAAGCGCAACTACATCCGCGCCGAGGACATGCCGTACGAGACGCCGAACGGCTGCGTCTACGACTCCGGCGACTACGCGCAGATGCTCGACATCGGACTCGATCTGATCGGCTGGAGCGAGCGCGAGGCGAAGCGTGCCGACGCGGCGTCGCGCGGCAAGTTGCTCGGCATCGGCATCGGCTCGACGCTCGACTCGGGCACGAACAACTTCGGCCAGTCGCGGATGATCAACCCGGAGCTGCAGTTCTCGGGCAACAACGAGGTCGCCACCGTGAAGCTCGACATCTTCGGTGAGATCGTCGTCACGCTCGGCACGACGCCGCAGGGCCAGGGTCACGAGACGACGGCCGCCCAGGTGGTCGCCGACATCCTCCAGTGCTCGGTCGACGACGTGCACGTGCGCGCCGGTCACGACTCGTACTGGAACTCGCACGCGGGCTTCTCCGGCACGTACGCATCCCAGTTCGCCGTCACGGGCCTCTCGGCGGTGAAGGGCGCGACCGAGATGCTCGCTGCAGAGATCAAGACACTCGCTGGCGCCGTCTTCGGCGGTGTGCCGCCCGAGGCGCTCGAGCTCGCCGAAGGGGCCGTGCGCATCAAGGACAACCCCGAGGCGGCACTGCCCTTCATGGCGTGCGGCGCGATCATCAACGCCAACAACGCGGGCCTGCCCGAGGATCTCGGCGTGACGCTCAACTGCCGTTACGTGTACCGCCCGCCGTTCCAGGTGCCGGACGTCGAGAAGAAGTTCGGCAACCTCACGCTGACCTACGCCGCGCAGGTGCACGTCGCCGTCATCGAAGTCGATCCCGAGACGGGGTACTACGACATCGTCGACTACGCCGCCGTCGACGACTGCGGCAAGCGCATCAACCCGCAGATCGTCGAGGGGCAGGTGATGGGCGCGACGGCGCAGGCGCTCGGCGCCGCGGTGCACGAGGAGTTCGTCTACGACGAGGACGGCAACCTGCTGACACCGAACTTCTACGACTACCACGTGCCGCATGCGCTCGACATGCCGCCGCTCCAGACCGGCTTCGTGGAGAGCCCGTCTCCGTTCACGGCGCTCGGGACGAAGGGTATGGGCGAAGGAGGCGGGGCCGGCATCCACGCGATCTGCGCCGCCGTGCAGGATGCGCTTCGCTCGAACGGCGGCGCGATCGTCGCGGACAGCGCGAACCCGTACCACCGCGTCTGGGAGATGCTGCGCAATCCCGAATCGACCAAAAAGCTCGTCTCGGTGACCGACGCGTGAACGTTTCCGGCGAGCGCACGTTCGCAGCACCGCTGCAGGCGGTGTGGGATGTCCTGAACGACCCCGCATCGATGGCGAAGACGATGCCCGGCGTCGAGAGCTTCGACATCCACGATGCCGAGCGCTGGACTGCGAACGTCAAGATCCCGCTCGGTCTCGGTGGCTTGAAGATGAAGATCGACATGACGAAGACCGAGGAGCGGCCGCCGGAGTTCGCGAAGTTGCGGATCAAAGGCACGGGGGTGGGCGCGATGCTGAACATGGAGACGTCGTTCACGCTCAGCGACGCGGAGGGCGGCACGTCGATGCAATGGGCCGCCGACGTGAAGCTCGCAGGGCCGGTTGGCTCGATGGGCCAGCGCGTGCTTCAGCCGATCGTCAACCAGCAGGTTCAGCACGTCCTGCGCTCGCTCGAGGCGCAGGTGCAGGCGGCGGTCGCCGGTGGCGCCGCTGCGAAAGACAACGGGTAGGGGCGTCGATGGCGGTGCCGTTCCGCATCGGCGTGATGCAGCTGACCATGGAGCCGATCGAGGAGATGCTCGCGTCGGCGCGTGCGATGGACGAAGCCGGCATGGACACGATCTGGCTCGCGGAGGCGTATCCGTGGTGGCGCAAGCACGGGATGGAAGCGCGTTCGTCCACCGGAGTCGCAGCGCTGATGGCGCGCGAGACCGAGCGGTTGACGATCGGCTGGGGCATCATCGCGGCGTCGACGCGCCACCCGGTGCAGGTTGCGATGGACGCGCGCGTCGTGCAAGAGGTCGCCGGCCCCGGGCGATTCATCCTCGGCTTCGGCACGTCGAAGATCTTCCTCAACAACACGAAGATGCAGACCAAGAAGACGCTCGGCCCGATGCGCGATGCCGTGTCGATCGTGCGTGGGGTTCTGGGCGGGAAGCGGTTCGAGTACGACGGCGACACGTGGAGCGCGGACGTGCCTGCGCTACAGGCGGATGCCCATTCGCCGCGCGAGGTGCCGCCCGTGTACGTCGCGGCGACGGCGCCGAAGATGCAGGCGCTCGCCGGTGAGATCGGCGACGGCTGCCTCACGCCGTCGATCACGACGCCGGATTTTGTGCGCTACACGCTCGGAAACGTGCAGGCCGACATCGACATCGGCTGCACGGTCGTCGCGTCGATCCATGCGACCGACCGCGACAAGGGTCGTGACGGCGCCCGCGAGATCGCGGGGATGTATCTCGCGAACAAGGTGCAGAACATCCAGGGCTCGGCCGACACGCTGCTCGACCTCGCCGGGCTCACCCAGGACGAGATCCGCCCCGTCGCCGAGGCGATGGAGCAGGGAGGCCGCCTCGCCGCGAAGGCGCACGTGACCGACGCGATTCTCGACAAGTGCAAGCCGATCGCCGGCACGCCGGACGACTGCATCGCCGCGATCGAGGAGTACAAGGCGGCCGGTTGCACGCACGTGATGCTCGAGCTGTGGGGCGAGGACCGCCACGAGCAGATCAGGCTGTTCGGCGAGCAGGTCCTGCCGCACGTCCGCGGATGAAGGTACGCAAGGACAGGCTGGTCGAGACGGCGAGCGCACTCGTTGACGTGCCGAGCTTCACGGGCGACGAGCAGCCGCTGGCCGAGGTGATGGTCTCGCTCTACGAGGAGATGGGCCTGCAGGTGCAGTGGCAGCAGGTCGAGGACGGCCGTGCGAACGCGCTCGGCACCTGGTCGGGCACCGGTGGTGGCAAGACGCTGATGTTCAACGGCCATCTGGACACGTCGTACTCGGGTCGTGAGCCATGGCTAAAGGACGTGCCGGGTTTCCAGCCCCGCGCGTTTGTCAAGAACGGGCGGCTCTACGGTCTCGGCATCTCGAACATGAAGGGCGCGCTTGCCTGCTACATCGAGGCCGTTCGCGCACTGCAAGACGCGGGCGTGAGGCTGCGCGGCGACGTGCTGATCGCGGCCGTCTGCGGTGAGATCGAGAAGACGCAGTACGCGGAGGCGCAGGGTGCGCAATATCGCGGCTATGCCGCGGGCTCGCGCTATCTCGTCACCCACGGCGGCGTCGCCGACATGTGCTTGCTCGGCGAGCCGACGGAAGGAAAGGTCGTGCTCGGCCACTTCGGCGCGCTTTGGCTGCGCATTCGCACGCACGGCAACTTCATCCATACGGCGTTCAGCGAGGGCAAGCGCGGCGAGAACTCGGTGCTGCGCATGCACGACGTGACGAGCGCGGTGCTGGAGTGGATCCCGACGTGGGAGAACGACCCGGAGAACGCCTACCGCGGCACGAAGGCGATCGTGAACGTCGGCGCCGTGCGCGGCGGTTTCGGTTGGCGCGTCTCGCGCACGCCGCATCACACGGATCTGTTCCTCGACATTCGGGTGCCGCCGACGAAGGCGATGGGTGTCGCACGGCGCGAGGTGCTCGAGTTCGTGCGCTCACTCGCGGAGCGCTTCCCCGACTACAGGATCGAAGGCGAGGTGTACGTCACCGCGCCCGGCGCGGAGATCGAGGAGGGGCACGAGCTCGTCCAGGCGGTCGACGCTGCGCACGAGGAGGTTTTCGCTGAGGTGCCCGAGCGCGACGTGACCCGCTGGTTCAGCGACGCATCCGCCCTGACGCGCTACGGCATCCCGACGCTCAACTACGGCACCTCGACTGGCCTGATGGACGTCGAGCTCGGCGAGAACCTCGACATCGACGGTCTCGTGAAGATGGCGGAGACGTATGCACTCGTCGCGCAGAGGATCTGCGCATGAAGCTCGTCACCTATGACGACGGCAAGGTGGGACGCATTGACGGCGAGGAGGTCGTTCGGCTCGACGTGCCGACGATGCGCGAGTACTTCGAGCGTGGCGGGGCCGACGACACGTCGGAGCGCGTCGCACTCGCCCACGTCACGTTGCACGCGCCGATCACACCGAAGAAGTTCTTCCACACCGCAGGCAACTTCCGCGAGCACGAGGAAGAGTCCAAGAACGTCAACTGGGCGCACGCGATCGCGCCCTGGATCAACTTCTTCCAGAACGTCGACGCGATCGTCGGTCCCGACGAGCCGATCATCTATCCCGAGCATCTGACGGAAGAGCTCGACTACGAGCTCGAGCTCGCCGTCGTCCTGAAGAAGGCGGGAAAGTGGTTCTCGCCGGAGGACGCGGCCGACTACATCGGCGGCTACGTGATCTTCAACGACATCACGGCCCGCGACATCCAGCGCGGCGAGATGAAGTCTGGCGTCTTCAGCTTCTGCAAGGCAATCGACACGTTCTGCCCGCTCGGCCCATGGATCGTCACCCCCGACGAGATCCCGGATGCCCACAACCTGAAGATGGAGCTGCGCGTGAACGGTGAGAAGCGCCAGGAATCACACTCGAGCCGCATGAGCGTGACGATCCCCGAGATCCTCTCCAACTTCTCGGCGCTCGGGTACTCCGCCGGTGACGTGCTCTCGACCGGAACCGTCGCCGGCGTCGCGGGCTTCAAGTCGCCCGAGGAGCGCGCCCTGCTCTACCTCAAGCCGGGCGACGTGATCGACGCGGAGATCGAAGGGATCGGCGTGCTCCGCAATCCGGTCATCTCGTGGCAGGAGGGTCACGGCGAGCCTGCGCCACCGCGCATTCGCCCCTGGGGTGTTGCGTGACGTGGGAGCGCGACGACGCGAAGCTCGAGCGCGTCCGCGCGCTCATGGCCGAGCAAGAGCTCGACGCACTCGTCGTCCGCGCGCCCGACAACGTCCTCTACCTGACGAACTTCTGGGGGATGAAGGGCTACGACGCCTGCGTGTTCCCGCGCGAAGGCGAGCCGGTGCTGATTTGCCTGGAGGCCTCGGAGGAAGATGCCGCAAACGCCGCGTGGACGAGCGAGTTGCGGCTGGTGCGGGGCTACGCCGAGGACGATCCGCGCCCGGTACCCGCCCGCACGCTCGACGCGGCGCTCGCTGCGGCGAAGGACTACGGCCGCATCGGTCTCGAGCTGTCGCTCGGGACGCAGGCAAGCGACCGGATGGTCGGTGAGCCGACGACGTTCACGAAGGGCTGGTTCGACGCGTGGCCCATTGCGTGCGACGCAATGGGCGTGTTGAACGCCGCGCGCGCGATCAAGACGACGCAGGAGGTCGAGCGGATGCGCCTCGCCAACGAGATCTGCGCAGCCGCGATGGAGCATGTGCGCGCCGAACTGCGGGCAGGCATGACCGAGAGCGAGGCAGCCGCGATCTGGCAGGGCTTCGTCCACGGCCAAGGCACGGGGTGGGAGGGAAAGGTGGAGCTTGCGCTCCCGTTCTCGCTCGTCTGGTCCGGCGCGGGCATCAAGACGTTCACTGCGACGGGCCACCGGCTCGTGCAGGAGAACGAGCCGACGCTTTTCGAGATCTGGGTGTGCGCCGACGGCTACTGGGCGGACCACACGAAGCTCCTCTGTCCCGGCGAGCTACGCGCCGACTATCGCGAGCTCGAGACCGGCCTGCTCGAGGTCTACCGCCGCGCGATCGACCACTGCAAGCCCGGTGCGAGCTTCGCCGAGCTCGACCGCCTCGTGCGCGCCGGCATCGCCGAGCTCGGCTACCCCGGCCAGCCGACCCACCCGATCTGCCACGGCATCGGCGCCCGCGCGCACGAGCCGCCCTACGCCCATCAGGCAGGCGGCGGCGAGATCGCCGAAGGAATGGTGCTCGCGATCGAGCCGGGGTGCTACTGGGAGGGCGGCGGCGGCCTGCGAGTCGAGGACAACTTCCTGATCACTCCGGCGGGCGCCGAGAAGCTCTCGCCCTTCCCGGACGGAGTCGTGTCCGCGTGAGCCGTGCCTGTCGCAGCCCTGTCCCGTCGCCAAACGAGGGTTACAGAAGTGAAACTAACCATCCACAGGTCGGAAAAGCGCTGCTCAGGGCCACGACGCGCAGCGGGTCGGTTCGCCAAACGACGGTGTCGAGAGGGTGACAAATTGTCCACAGAGTGCGACAAGCGGTCGGAGCGCCCGCGGAGCACAGCATGAGTGACCTGATCTGGACCGGCTCGCTGAACGACCCCTACCGGATCAACGGGCACGTCGGGCTCTACGACACGACGCTTCGTGACGGCGAGCAGACCGTCGGCGTGGTGCTCGACCCGGAGGAGAAGCTCGAGATCGCGCGGCTCCTCGACGACCTCGGCGTCGACCGGATCGAGGCGGGGTTCCCGCGCGTGTCGGAGGACGACTGGCGCGCGGTCGAGCTGATCGCCGCTGCGGGCCTGCGCGCCGAGGTGTGGGGATTCTCGCGTGCGGTGCCCGCCGACCTCGAGGCGCTCGTCGAGCTCGGCGTCACGTACTCCGTGATCGAGTCGCCGATCTCCGACCTGAAGCTCGACGCGATCGGCGTGTCGCGCGAGACGATGCTCGAGCGGATCGCGAAGGCCATGCGGTTCGCGTCCGAGCACGGCATTCACGCCGCGTTCTTCGGCGTCGACTCGACGCGCGCCGACCTCGAGTTCTTTCGTCGCGTGTACGAGACCGCCGTCGAAGCAGGCGCGCAGGAAGTGGTGGTCGTCGACACGCTCGGCATCGCGTCGCCAGAGGCCGTGACCGACCTCGTCGGTCGTACGATCCAGTGGCTCGACGGGACGCCGGTGCACTTCCACGGCCACAACGACTTCGGGCTCGCAACCGCAAGTGCCGTCGCCGCGGTTCGCGCAGGTGCGACCTGGGTGCAAGGGACGATCAACGGGATGGGCGAGCGCGCAGGCAACGCGAATCTCGGCGAAGTCGCCTTGACGCTCCAGGCGCTCTACGGCGTCAAGTCGAACCTGCGCCTCGAGCGCATCCGTGAGGTGTCGGCGCGGGTGCGCGAGTTGTCCGGTTACGAGCTCGAGCCGTGGAAGCCCGTGACCGGCGAGACGCTGTACCGCCGCGAGAGCGGCGCGGTCGCGTCGCAATTCCACGACCCACAGTCGATCGAGCCGTACTCATCGGAGCTCGTGGGTGCGCAACGGTCGATCGTGCTCGGCAAGAAGAGCGGGCTCGACTCGGTTCGCATCAAGGCCGAGGAGCTTGCGATCGAGCTGCCCGAGGAGCGCCGCGCGGAGGTGCTCGCCGCGGTGAAGAAGCTCGGGACGGAGAAGCGCCGCCTCGTCACCGACGACGAGTTCCGGACCATCGTTGGCTGATTTCGACGGCATCGTCGTCGGCAGTGGCATCAACGGCCTCGCCTGCGCCGCGCTGCTCGCGAAGGGCGGCTGGAGTGTCTGCGTGCTCGAGCGGAACGACTGGTTCGGCGGCGCAATCCAGACCGCCGAGATCACGGCGCCCGGCTATCTGCACGACGTCTTCAGCGCCTGGCACCCGCTGTGGGTGGGCGGCCCGGCGCACGCGCAGCTCGGCGACGACCTCGCGCGGCACGGGCTCGACTACCTGAACACCGAACTGCCGACGGGGACGCTCACCCCCGACGGCGAAAGTGCGTTTCTCCTGCGCACCGCGGAGGGAAACACCGCGGAGCTCGGGCCTGAGTGGCCCGGGATGCTCGAGTCGTTCTTCCCGAACGCCGACCTCGCGTTCGGTGTGCTCGGAACTGAGTTGTGGTCGCGCCACGGCGCCGGCCTCGGGCTGAAGGCCGTACGCCGCCTCGGCCGCGACGGGTCGCGCGACTTCGCGGGGCAGCTGCTCATCTCCGCCCGCGACTGGCTCGAGTCGACCTTCGCCTCGCCGCGCGCGCACGGCGTGCTCGCACCCTGGGTGCTGCACACCGGCCTAGGCCCCGAGGCGGCGGCATCGGGCTACATGGCGCAGGTGATCGCGGTCGCGGTCCAGGAGGGCGGCATGCCGATCCCGCGCGGTGGCGGCGCGAAGCTCGCCGACGCACTCGTGTCGTTCATCCGCGAGCGCGGCGGCACGTGCGAGACCGGCGCGCACGTCGAGCACGTCTCGAGCGCCGGCGTTCGCACCGCCGATGGCCGTACGATCACAGCCGGGCGCGCCGTGATCTGCAACGTGACGCCGACGCAGCTCTACCGCGATCTGCTCGACGGTCACGCGGCGAAGGCGGAAGGCTTCCGCTACGGCCGTTCGGAGATGCAGATCCACTACGCACTGTCCGAGCCGCCCCAGTGGCACGGCGACGAGCGCCTCGGCGGCACGGCGATCGTGCACCTCACGCCCGGGCTCGACGGAGTCTCGCGCGCCGTCAACGAGGCCGACCGCGGCCTGCTCCCCGCCGAGGCGACCGTCGTCGTCGGCCAACCGGTCACGATGGACCCCTCGCGCGTGCCCGCCGGCAAGGGGCTCCTCTGGATTCAGCTGCAAGAGCTGCCGTGGCACGTCAAGGGCGACGCGGCCGGCGAGATCGACGGCGGCGACGGCACCTGGACTGAGGAGTTGCGCGAGCGCTACGCCGACCGCATCCAGGCGCGGCTTGCCCACCACATACCGAACTTCGAGTCGTCGATCGTCGCGCGCACCTGCCTCTCACCCGCCGATCTCCAGGCGGCGAACGTGAACCTCGTGCGCGGCGATCCCTACGGGGGCTCGCTCGCGCTCGACCAAAACTTCCTCTGGCGCGGCGACCACAAGACGCCGGTGCCGAACGTTTGGCATGTCGGTGCGTCGACGCATCCCGGCCCGGGCCTCGGCGGCGGCAGTGGCGCCCTCGTCGCGCAGCAGCTGCTCGAGCCGCCGCTTGCGCGGCGGCTCGTCAGCCGCATGCGTCGCCGTTAGCCGGCGGTGATCGATCCGAACAGCCCGTGCACCTCGCCGGACGGCCCGGAGAGGAAGTAGAGGCTCGTCGTCGGCCCGGCTGCAGCGCCGTTTCCGAACGCGATCGCCCAGAGGCCGTCAATCTCGATGAGTGAGCCGTCAGCGTGCTTCAGCTGGCCCTTGAACACCCACTTGTCGCCGCGCTGGGTGTAGGCGCTGATCCGGCCGTTGCCGAAGTTGCCGACCAGCAGGTCACCGCCGAAGACGCTGAAGTCGGCCGGCGCGAGTGCAAGACCCCACGCGGCGTTCAGCGGGGCGTTCGGCTTCCCCGAGTTCACGACGTGCGCGACGAGCTGGCCCGTCGGCGTGAACTCGTCGACGTACCCCTTGCCCGGTGCCGGAACATCGTCGTGCTTCGCGCCGTCCTGCTGCGCGTAGGTGACGAAGATGTTCCCGGCGAGCGCCTGGATGCCGAACGGCGCGTAGCCCTTCGGGATGGTGGCGTCGGTGAAGTCACCGGGGACCAGGTTGAGCCCCGCATCGAAGACATCGACGCGGCCGTTGTGGAAGTCGGTCGCATAGAGCTTGTCGCCCACGGTCGCGAGCCCCTTGTAGATCGCTCCCGTGCTCGAGCGGTCGACAGCGGTCACAGCCGTGGTGCCGTTCACCGCGGGCGTCCAGCCCATGATCGTCCCGCCTTCGGTCGCGAACAGGAACCGCGCCGCGCCGCTCTTGCCGTTCTGGCTGACGACGAAGTCGGCGGCGTTCCCGTTGAACACCGTGCCGGTCGGCCCACCGGCGACGCTCACCGTCAGCGCCTGCTTTGAGCCTGCGCCGTTGTACAGCGCCGAGGTGCTCGTACCGTTGTTCGACGACCACCACGGCGTCGTCGGGCCGGCCGACAAGCCCCAGCCGTTGACGAGCGATGCGTCGGTGCCCGGCGCCGGTGCGGCCGGCCCGTCGGAAACCAGTGCGTGCACCGAGTAGATGTCAGCCTGCGACCGCGCGCCGGCCGAGCCGGCGATGATGGCACCGAGTGCGACGGCCGCGAGGAGCGCTGCTCGTCTGAAGAGCCTCCTTGACATTTCGTCCCCCTCTGGGAATCGATGGATTGCGATGAGGGGACTACGCGCGTTGTCGCGCATTCGGATTCAGATCGAGCCTCAGCGGCTGAACATGCCGCGCTCGCCGAGCTCCGGAGCGTAGAAGCGCCCCGCAAGATCGAGGTGCTCGTAGAGCGTTTCCGAGGCAAGCTCGGGGTCGTGCGCCACGCACGCCTCGAGGAGCCGCCCGTCCATCTCGCGGTGCTTGTCCTGCAGCTCGCCGGCGGCCGAGAAGAGCGCGGGGCGAAAGCGCTCGGAGCGGTCCCACGCCGGCCTGATCATCTGCGGCAGCCAGGGTGCGCCGCACGCGTCGTAGAGCGAGAAATGGAAGTCCGTGTGGGCGCGCATCGCGCCCAGCACGTCGCCGGCCTCGCGCGCAGCGTCGAGCCGCGCAAGGTGCTCCCGCGCGACATCGACCTCGTCGTCCGAGATGCGTGCCGCAGCCCGCCGTACCGCGAGTGCCTCGAGCACCAGGCGTACCTCGAAGAGATCGCGAAGATCGTCGACGTCGAACGGCAGGACGCGCGCGCCCTGGTGGGGGACGTGCTTGGCGAGCCCGAGTGCCTCCAGTTGACGCACCGCCTCGCGAATCGGCGAGATGCTCATGCCGAGCGAGCGGGCAAGCTCGTCGAGCCGCAGCGGCGTGCCGGGCTGGAGCTCGCCCAGGATGATCGCCTCACGCAGTTCTTCGAGCGCGAATTCGGCCATCGTCCGATGCCGGATCCGCCCTGCGTCCGTTGCACGCGCACGTGGCATCTCGCTCAAGACCGTCCCACGCTCTTGATCAGATGTCAAACGCTGTGCGAAGATCAGGTTGTGACCTCGTCGGAGCTTGACCCCCACGACCTGATCCGCTGGTGTCTACCACCTGTCCCATCACCCCCGTCACCGCCTCGCGGTGGCAGAAAATGAAGGAGTCGAAGATGAGACGACTGAGTTCCCGTGCGGGGCTCATCCTGCTTGCCTCGACGGTGGCGCTCGCCGCCGTCGTTGCGACGGCGGCGGCGCGGACGACCGCACCGGCCGCAAGCCCGATCACGATCGGCTGGGCGTTCGACAGTAAGGGCGCGATGGCGCCGTTCGACAATCCGGCGCTTGCGGCCGCCCAGCTGCGCGTGAAGCAGTGGAACGCCAAGGGCGGCGTCAACGGCCGGCAGCTCCAGATCAAGACATGCGACACCCAGGGCAACAAGCCCGCGATCGCGAAGGCGTGCGCGCTGAAGCTGCTCGGGCAGGGCGCCAATGTCATCTTCACGACGTGCGACGTCGACCTTGCCGCACCGGTCGTGCAGGAGTCGATCAACCGCGGCGTGCTTGCGGTCGCGCCGTGCATCGGCACCGACCAGATGGGCCCAAAGCGCTTCGGGGCGAAAGGCAAGCTTGCCTTCAGCTTCGGCAACGTCGCACAGGATGAAGGGTCTGCGATGGCGCAGTACGCGTGGGCGAAGGGTTGGCGCACGGCTGCACTCGCGACCGACGGCGTCATCGTCTACTTCAAGAACGTCGTGCAGGCGTTCAAGGTGCGTTTCACGCAGCTCGGCGGGAAGATCGTCGACCAGGAGACCTATCACTCGCTCGGCGGTAACGACGTCAACAACACCGTCAGCCGTCTGAACGGCGTGAAGGCGGACGTCGTCGTGACCTCGACAGCCGGTGCATTCGGGGCACTCTCGACTCTCATCTCGGGCATGCGGAGCGCGGGCAACTCGACGCCGGTGATCAACTCGTGGGCCGGAGACGGGACGTACTGGCTGCCGAAGAGCCCGCCTGTGACGAACTACTGGTTCGTCACATTCGCGTCGATCTTCGGCGACGACCCGAACCCGGCGATCAACAAGCTCGCGAAGCAGGTTCACGCGGGCACCGGCGGCTTCGTCACGGGCTCGGCTGCCGTCGACGGCGTCGTCACTGCGATCAGGCGAGCCGGAGGCTCGACGACCGGTTCGGCCCTCGCGGCGCAGATGGAGAAGTTCAAGAAGGTGCCGACCCTGTCGGGTCTCGTCAGCTTCTCCGCGAAGTACCACACGGTGTTCGGCCGGCAGTACCGCGTCATCAAGATCCAAGGCAACAAGGCGCATCTCGTCGGCACCGTCACCGCCAAGGTCGTCCCGAAGATCTAAGAAAGGAACGTTGACCACGGCGCAAGCAGTGGAACGCACGGTGGAGCGGGGGCCCGAAGGAACACTTCGGGCCTCCGCTCTGTCGCGGTCCTTCGACGGTGTGCGCGCGCTCGACGGCGTGACGCTCGAGCTCGCGCGCGGTGAGGTCGTCGGCCTGATCGGCCCGAACGGCGCGGGCAAGTCGACGCTCGTGAACGTGCTCAGCGGGTTCGATCTTCCGGACGGCGGGACCGTGACGCTCGAAGGCCGTGACATCACTCGCTGGTCGCCGAACCGGCGCGGTCATCACGGCCTCGCGCGCACCTTCCAGCACAGCCACGGTTTCCGCGCGCTTTCGGTGCGTGAGAACGTCGAGGTCGCGGCGCTCGGCGTCGGCGTGAGCCCGCGTGCGGCCGCCCGGCGCGCCGACGACCTGCTCGATCGGCTTGCCCTCGCGAGCTATGCGGGGGCGCCCGCCGCGACGCTCGCGCACGGCGACGAGCGTCGGCTCGGCGTTGCACGGGCGCTCGCGACGGAGCCGCGTTTCGTCCTCCTCGACGAGCCCGCAGCCGGATTGCCCGAGGCAGAGGTTCCTGCGTTCGCTGCCGTCGTTCGCTCGGTCAGCGACGAGCACGGCGCCGGCGTGCTGCTGATCGATCACAACATGGCTCTGATCATGGAGACGTGCGACCGGATCGTCGTGCTCGACCAGGGTCGCACGCTCGCCGAGGGAACACCCGCCGAGGTCCGCGCGAACCTCGATGTCGCAGCGGCCTATCTCGGCGAGGCTCCGGTGAGCGAGGCGTGAGCGTGCTTGTCGTCCAGGGCCTCGACGTGCGCCACGGTGGCGTTCATGCCGTTCGCGATTTGTCGTTCGAGGTCGCGCCCGGCGAGATCGTGGGCCTGATCGGGGCGAACGGCGCGGGCAAGTCATCGACGCTGCACGCGATCATGGGCATCGCGCCGGTCACGGGCGGGGAGATCCGGCTCGGTGAGCGCCTGCTCAGCGGCCGCCGGCCGGAGGAGATCGCGCGGAGCGGCGTTGCACTCGTCCCCGAGGGGCGCCGCATCTTCGCAGAGCTGACCGTGGAGGAGAACCTGCGCCTCGGGCTCGCGGCGAGGCGGAGACGCGGCGATGTCGCTGCCCTCTTTCGTCGGGTCTATGACCTTTTCCCCATCGTCGAGGAGTTCCGCCGTCGGCACGCGGGCGCGCTCTCCGGCGGCCAGCAGCAGCAGCTCGCGATCGCGCGTGCACTCGTGGCGGAGCCTGACGTGCTGTTGCTCGACGAGCCCTCGCTCGGCCTCGCGCCGACGGTGGTCGACATCGTCTTCGAGGCGCTTGCGGCGATCCGCGATTCCGGACTCGCTGTGCTGCTCGTCGAACAGCGTGCGCAGCGCACCGTCGCGCTCGCCAATCGTTCGCACGTGCTCGCAAACGGTGAGCTGCGACTGACGCTCGGCCCTGAGAACGCGGACGATACGACCGCGATGGTGGAGGCGTACTTCTCATGATCCTCGGCGTCCTGAACGTCGACTGGCAGACGCTCACTGACGCGGTCGCGCTCGGTGCGATCTACGCGCTGATGGCCGTCGGCATCGGTCTCGTCTTCGGCGTGCTGCGGCTCGTCAACTTCGCGTACGGGCAGCTCGTGATGGCAGGCGCGTTTGCGCTCGCGCTCGCGTCGCAATGGGGATGGCCGTCGTGGGCGGGGATCGCACTCTGCTTCGCCACGGTGCTCGTGCTGTCGTTCGCCATGGACCGGCTCGTCTTCCGTCCGCTGCGGTCGCATTCACCTGCGGTGATGCTCGTCGCGACGTTTGCAGTCGCGTTCCTCCTGCAGAGCGTCGCGATCCTGTGGTTCGGCTCGCTCGGGAAGATCGCGAGCTCGCTTGCCTACCTCAACCGGCCGGTGACGATCTCGAACGTCGACATCCGCAAGATCACGATCGTCGCCGTCATCGTCGCCGCGCTGTGCCTCGTCGCGCTCTCACTCCTCCTCGAGCGGACGACGATCGGTTTGCACATGCGCGCCGCCTCGATGGATTTTCAGACAGCGCGGATCCTCGGCGTGCGGGCGAATCGCGTGATCGCCGTCGCCGTGTTGCTGTCGGGCGCGCTCGCCGCCGTCGTCGCGGTGATGCTCACCGTGCAGACCCCACTCGTCACGCCCGACTTTGCGCTCCGCGACACGATCATCGTGCTCGCGGGCGTCGTCCTCGGCGGCATGAACCGACCTATTCCCGCCACGCTCGGCGGGTTCGCGATCGGGTTCGCAAGCGGTCTCCTCGGCGGAGCGTTGCCGACGAACCAGAGCCAGTACCTGCCGTCGTTCCTCTTTGCGGCAGTGATCATCGTGCTGCTCGTGCGCCCGGGCGGCCTCTTTGCGCGGAAGGGCGCGGTCGAGCGCGTATGAGACGTGTGCTCGAGCTTCAGGAGGTCGTCGGGCCCGCGCTGCTCGTTGTCGTCGCGGCGTTCCTCGGCACCGCAGTCTCTCTCTCGACCCAGTCGTATTTCACCGACGCGCTCGTGAAGGTTGCGATCGTCGTCGCGCTGTATGTCTTCATCGGCAACTCGGGCGTGCTCTCGTTTGGCCACATCAGCTTCGTCGCCGTCGGTGCGTGGACCGCAGGCGTGCTGTCAGTGCCCGCGGCGGAGAAGCCGGCGATCATGCCGAGCCTCGCGCACGTCTTGCGCGACCGCACCGTCGGCAATTTCTCCTCTCTCGTCCTCGCTGCAGTGGTCGGTGGAGTCGGCGCGCTCGTCGTCGCATTCCCGTTGATGCGTCTCTCCGGCCTCGCGGCCGGCATCGCAACGTTTGGTGTCCTGGAGATCACGCACAACCTGCTGCGCTACGAGGAGAAGATCGGCCCCGGGCTGAACACGTTCTCGTCGGTGCCGGAGACCACCGGTCTCCGCCAGGCGGCGATCGGTGCGCTCGTCGTGATCGTCGTCGCCTACGCGTACGGCCGCAGTCGCTTCGGCCGCCTGCTCCGGGCGACGCGAGAGGACCCGGCCGCAGCGCGGGCGGTCGGCATCTCGGTCTATCGGCAGCGACTCACGGCCTTCGCGCTCTCGGGTCTTCTCGCCGGGCTCGCGGGCGGCCTCTACGTCCACCTGTTGCCGCTGAATACGGAATCGCTCTATCTCGACCTGACGTTCATCACGCTTGCGATGCTCGTGATCGGCGGCGCGACGAGCCTCTGGGGCGCCGTCGTCGGGGCGCTTGCGGTGAGCGCGCTCGACTCGTATCTCGCGGTCGCCGAGAACGGCACGTCGTTCCTCGGCTGGCACATCGACCTGCCGGCCGGCACGCGCGTGATCGTCGTCGGAGCTCTGATGGCGATCGTGCTCATCCTGCGTCCGTCGGGCCTGACCGGCGGACGCGAGTTCCGCCTGCCGCTGGTGCGGCGATGACGCGTGTCTGTGTCGCGGGCGCGGGTGTGATCGGCAGCCTCTTTGCTGCGCACCTTGCGCGCGTCGCCGAGGTCTCGGCTCTGACTCGCCGCGAGGAGCACGCTCGCGCGTTGCGCGACGAGGGGCTGCGCGTGAGCGGGCGCGCCGACTTCCACGTGAGCCTGGACGCCGCGACGACGCCCGCGGCGCTGCCCGAGCCCGAGCTCGTGATCGTTGCGAGCAAGGGCGGCGACGTCGAAGCGATCGCGACCCAACTGGCCGGGCACTGGGCGGACGCGATCGTGATGACCGTGCAGAACGGCATCGGAGCCGACGAGATCGTCGCGCGCCACGGTGCGTGGCGCCAGCTGACAAGTGTCACCTTCATGAGCGGTACGCGCCACGAGGACACCCATGTCGAGTACGTGCTCGACACGGCGACCTGGATCGGCCCGTCGCGTGGAACCACTCACGACGACGCCGCGCGCGTCGCCGACCTGATCGTCTCCTCGGGCCTGAAGGCCGAGGCGTTCGACGACCTGCGGCCTGCTCAGTGGTCGAAGCTGATCTTCAACGCGACGGTCAACACGGTCGCGGCGCTGACCGGCCTGCCACACGATCCCCATTTCGCGGCGGTCGCGGAGCCGGGCGACCTCGGCGTCCTCGTGCGGGCGCTGATGGACGAGGGGAAGGCCGTTGCCGCCGCCGCGGGCGTGACGCTCGGCGAAGACCCCTGGGAGATGAACGTGCTCGCCACGGAGCGTGGCAACCGTCACTACCCTTCGATGCTGGAAGATGTCGCCGCGCGGCGCCGCACCGAGGTGGACATGATCACCGGGTCGCTCGTCCGCGAGGCGAACCGGCTCGGCGTGCCGGTGCCGCTGCACGAGACCATGTATCGCTTGATCAAGGCCAAGGAGGCATCCTGGGAATGAAGGTGTGTGTTGTCGGCTGCGGCGCGGTCGGATCGCTCTTCGCAGCGAATCTTGCGACGCTCGAGGATGTCGAGGTCTGGGCCTTCGACGCGGCGCGGGCCCATGTCGACGCGATCAACCGCGACGGCCTGCGCCTTGTCGGGGCGGGGGAGGTGACCGGGCGTGTCCGTGCGACCACGAATGCCGCAGACCTGCCGGCATGCGACTTCGGGATCGTCGCGACAAAGGCGATGCACACGGAGGCGGCGATCGCGGCAGCCGCGCACGCATTCGCCGGCGGTGCAGTTGCGACCGTGCAGAACGGGCTCGGCAACGAAGAGGTCGTCGCCGCGCACTGTGCACGTGTGATTCGCGGCACGACATTTCCTGCCGGGAAGATCCTCGAGCCCGGCGTCGTGCAGTGGGATGTCAAAGGCGACACGACGCTCGGGCCGTTCGAAGCGGCCCCGGCGACGCTCGCCGAGATCGAGCGTCTGGCCGACGCGTGCTCGCGCGGAGGCATGCCGACGGTTGCGGTTGCGGATGCGCGCGGCCCGCAGTGGCGCAAGGTGATCTTCAACGCGGCAACGAACCCCATCGGCGCGCTCACCGGTCTCACCCATGGCCGTGTCTGCGAGCAGCCGCCGCTCCGCGCACTCGTCTCGCGGCTCGTCGACGAGGGCAAGGCCGTGGCTGCGGCGCAGGGAATCGAGCTGGACTCCGACCCGGAGGAACTGATCGACTTCGCCGCGCGCCCCGAGATCGCGTACGACCACAAAGCGTCGATGCTCCAGGACGTGGAGGCGCGTAGGCAGACTGAGGTCGACTATCTGAACGGCGGGATCGTGGAATTCGGCCGGCGGTACGGCGTGGAGACACCCGAGCACGCCGCTATCTGGGCACTCGTCAAGGGAATGGAGGCGTCGTGGACGCAACAGTGATTGGCACCGGCGTCGCCGCTGTGCCTCCCGCGGAGATCGATCTCCGCTACGGAAAGATCAGGGAAGCGATGGCGCGCGACGGTCTTGATGCCGTGATCGTCTCCGGCAACGAGTACAGCGGCTTCGAGGGCGCGGTCACCTACATGTCGGGCTTCGTGATCGTGCATCGCTACGCATACGTTTTGCTACCGCTCGAGGGCGACCCGTCGATCGTTTTTCCACGCGAGGCGCGGTACGTCGGCGAGCACGGCACGACCTGGATCGAGGAACAGGAGTTCGTCGATCTTCCGGGCGAGTGGCTCGCCGACCGTGTACGCGGTAAGCGCGTCGGCGTGTACGGGCTCGACTACGTGATGACCGTCCGCGACTACCGCGCGCTCGACGGCGCAGCGGAGATCGTCGGGTGGGATCTCGGCTTCGATCATGCGCGTGCGGTGAAAAGCGATTTCGAGCTCGTCTCCGTGCGCGAGAGCGTGCGCATCAACACCGAGGGCTTCTGGATCTTCCTCGACGCATTCGAAGTGGGCAAGAGCGAGCGCGAGATCCTTGCCCCGTGCGAGGAGTACTTCGTCTCGCAGGGCTGCGGCCGCCTGACGATGGACATGGTGCTGACCGGAACCGCGGGCGCGGCGCGTCCGGAGTTCAAGATCGCCGGTGCGAGTCCGGTCGCCGAGGGTGACCTCGTGCTCCCGTCCCTCGAGGTCGCAGGGCCCGGCGGGCACTGGGTCGAGGTCTCGCGCGCGATCTGCACCGGCGAGCCGAGCGACGAGACCAAGCGCATGCTCGAGGCGTACGAGGAGTACTACGACGCAGCGCGTGGTGTGCTGAGGGAGGGAGCGACCGCGCACGACGCGCACCGTGCCGTCTCGAAGGGCTTCACCGACCGCGGCTGGGCGCTCGGCCATGTCACGGGTCATTCGATCGGCATGACGATGATCGAGTTTCCGAAGGTCGGCGAGGGAATCGGCACCGAGCTTCGGAGCGGCATGGTGCTCTCGATGCACCCGCACGTCATCTCCGACGACGGCGAAGCGTGTCTCTACATGCAGGACACGTGGCTCGTCACCGACGAGGGCGGGGTGCCGCTGGCCGATCTGCCGATGCGCATCTTCGACGGGCGGGAGGCACGCGCATGACCGACGGCCCGGAGCTCCTAAAGCCGATTCTCGAAGGCGCCGCGCCGAGCGACTACGAGCGCTACCTCCGCACCGAGGAGCTGCTCGCGCTGCAGAAGGACGCGACGCAATGGATCCATCGCGACGAGCTGCTCTTTCAATCGGTGCACCAGACCTCGGAGATCTGGCTGAAGCTCGCCTGGAACGAAGCGGAAGAAGCGTCACGCCTTGTTCATGACGGCGATCTGGCCGCGGCGATCCGGCTGCTGCGCCGCTCGAACGACTGCTTGAAGATCGTCTCGCAGGCGCTCGAGATGCTCGAGCACATGTCGCCGTGGGAGTACACGGAGGTGCGCAAGGTGCTCGGGCACGGAAGCGGCTTCGACTCGCCGGGCTTCCGTGAGCTTCGCCGCATCATGCCGCCGCTCGGCGACGCGTTCCACGCCGCGCGCGAGCGGGCAGGTCTGTCGCTCGCCGATGTCTACGTGCGCGGACGTGAGTTCGAGGAGCTCTACAACCTCGCCGAGCAGCTCATCGAGTTCGACGAGCGCGTGATCGTCTGGCGCGTCCGCCATTTGAAGGTCGTGCAGCGTGTGATCGGAGCCGGAGTCGTCGGGACGCAAGGCACGCCCGTCGAGGTGATGGGTCAGCTGATCCACAAGTCGGCCTACCCCGAGCTCTGGAACGTGCGCAACGACCTCACGAACATGAACCTGCCGGAGTGAAGTGACGTTCGGCGGTGTCGCACTCGGCTGCGGGAACTTCGGCGGCATCGGCTCCGCACCGGAGTTCTTCGGGCAGGGCATCGATGACACGACAGCGTTCGAGATCATGGACACCGCGTGGTCGAACGACCTCACCTGGTTCGATACCGCGGACGCGTACGGCGGCGGGACGAGTGAGCGGCTGATCGGGCAATGGCGTGGCGACCGCGCGCCCAACGGTCTCGTGCTGACGACGAAGGTGTTCCACTCGACCGGCGGCGACGCGGGCGATATCGGCCTCGCTCCCGACCGTATCCGGCGGCAGCTAGAGGGCAGCCTCGAGCGGCTCGGTGTCGACCGCGTCGATCTCTACCTCGCCCATGAGCCGGATGAAGACGTGCCGCTCGCCGAGACCGTCGCCGCCTTCGAGGAGCTCCGTGCCGAGGGCCTGATCGGCGCGTGGGGTCTCTCGAACTACGACGCCGCCGGCATCCGTGAGGCGCTGCAGGTCGCACAGCCGGCGCTCGTCCAGAACTCGTTCTCGCTCCTCGACCGCGGCGACGAGCGTGACGTGATCCCGCTGTGCGCGGAGCGGGGGATCGCCTACACCCCGTTCGGGCCACTCTCCGGCGGCTGGCTCACCGGCAAGTACCAGCGCGATCAGGCATTCCCCGACGGGTCGCGAATGACCCAGCGGCCGGGGCCGTACGAGCACCTCCGCCTCGACGCGGTCTTCGACGGGCTCGACCGTCTTGCCGAGGAGGCTCAGGCGCGCGGAGTCGACATGGCGACGCTCGCCTTCGCCTGGGTGCTTGCACATCCCGGCGTGAGCGGGGCGGTGTGCGGCCCGATGCGCGCCGAGCAGCTCGAACCTGTCCTCGCCGCGCGGGAGCTTGCGCTGACCGAGGCGGAACACCAACGGATCGGAGGGCTCTTCGCATGAGCGTGCGCATCCTCGACGAGCAGGACGTCCGGCGCCTGTTGCCGATGGCCGAATGCATCGACGTCATGGCCGACGCGCTGGCCTCGCTCGCGCGAGACGAGCTGCACAACCCGCTTCGGTTCGTGGTGCGGCCGCCCGGTGTGCCGACCCTCATGGGCCTCATGCCGGCGCATCGCTCGGCGCCGGTTCCGCTCTACTCGCTGAAGACGGTGGTGATCGCGCCGGCGAACGCCGAACGCGGGCTCGACCTGCACCAGGGCTTCGTTGCCCTCTTCGACGGCGATACCGGCGAGACGCGCGCGATCATGAATGCGGGTGGGATCACCGCCGTGCGAACGGCCGCCGTCTCCGGTGTCGCCACTCGGTTGCTCGCGCGCGAGGACTCACGCACGCTCGCGATTCTCGGTGCGGGCATCCAGGCGAAAGCGCACCTCGAGGCGATGCGCGCGGTGCGCGACTTCGACCGTGTCCTCGTGTGGAGCCGCACGCCGGGCCGCGCGCTCGAGCTCGACGAGGTGGAGGAGGCCGCGACGGCAGAAGAGGCCGTGCGCGAGGCCGATGTGGTCGTGACGGCGACGTCCGCGTCCGAGCCGATCCTCGAGCTCGCCTGGCTGAAGCAGGGCGCGCATGTGAATGCGGCCGGCTCGAGCATCCCGACAACGCGCGAGCTCGACACGGCGACGATGGCAGCCGCGTCGCTCTTCGTCGATCGGCGCGAGTCCACCGTGAACGAAGCAGGCGACTACCTGTTCCCGCTGCGCGAGGGTGCGATCGGGCCGGAGCACATCCGCGCCGAGCTGGGCGAGGTCCTGATCGGCGCGGCTCGAGGCCGTTCGTCGGCCGACGAGTTGACGGTGTTCAAGTCGCTCGGCCTCGCCGTCGAGGATCTCGCGGCGGCCGAGTACATCCTGAAGCGCGCCGAAGCCGAGAACGCCGGCACGGTTGTGTCGCTGTGATCGCGCTCGCCGAGATCGAGCGCGCGCGCGACGTGATCGCGGGCATTGCCGTGCGGACGCCGCTGATCCGTCTGAACGTCGACGCGGAGGTCGAGATCTATTTGAAGCTCGAGACGCTCCAGCCGGTGAACTCGTTCAAGATTCGCGGCGCCGGCAACGCCGTGCTGCAGGCGACCGACGACGAGTTGCGCGATGGGGTATTGACGGCGAGCGCAGGCAACATGGCGCAAGGCGTCGCGTATGCCGCTCGGCTGCGCGGCGTTCCGGCGACGATCGTCGTTCCCGATCATGCGCCCGCGGCGAAGCTCGATGCGATCGCCCGTCTCGGCGGCCACGTGATCAAGGTTCCCTACGACGAATGGTGGCAGGTACTCGTCACCGGGCGCTACGAGGGCGCACGCGGCCTGTTCGTGCATCCGGTCGCCGACGAGCGCGTGATGGCGGGCAATGGGACGATCGGCCTCGAGCTCCTCGAGCAGCTCGCCGACTTCGACGCGGTCGTCGTCCCCTACGGCGGCGGCGGTTTGCTTACGGGAATTGCAAGCGCGGTGAAGGCGTCGCGGCCCGAGGTGAAGTTCTACTCCGCCGAGCCGGAGACGGCCGCCGCAGTTGCGGCGTCGATCGCCGCGGGCCGGCCGACCGAAGTCGAGTACGTACCGTCGTTCGTCGACGGGGCGGGCAGCCGCGCGTTGATCCCGAAGGTGTGGGAGCACGCGGCGGGACTGATCGACGACGGCTTCGTGATCCCGCTCGTCGACGTGGAGGAGGCGGTGCGGATGCTCGCGTCGCGCACGCGTGTGATCGCCGAAGGCGCCGGCGCGCTCAGCGTTGCCGCCGCACTGACCGGCCGCGTGCCGGATGCGAGGAAGGTCGTCTGCATCGTGTCGGGCGGCAACATCGATTTCGGGGTGCTCACGCGCATCCTGCGAGAGGAGAGCGCGTCATGACAACGACACAGTTTGCGGTTGCGGCGGTTCGCGAACGGTTCTCGTCCCTCCGGTCGGATTTTGCATTCTTCGACGCACCGGGCGGCACGCAGGTGCCCGACGAGGTGGGCCAGGCGATCGCGAATGCGTTGCGCGAGGCGTCGGGCAACCTCGGCGCGCCGTATGCGACGGGCCGTGCGGTGGAGGCGATTCTCGCGCGGGCGAAAGACGATGCAGGGCGCTTCCTCGGTTGCAGCGGCGCCGAGGTCTCGTTCGGTATGAACATGACCACGCTCGACTTCGCGCTCGCGCGGGCGGCCGCGCGCGATTTCGCGGTGGGCGACGAGATCCTGACGACGCAGCTCGACCATGACGGCGGTGTCGCGCCGTGGGTCGAGCTCGCGGCCGACAAGGGCTTGGTCGTCCGTGTCGCCGCAGCGACCGACGAGCTCACGGTCGACTACGACGATCTCGCCCGTCAGCTCGGCGACCGCACGAAGGTCGTTGCTTTCGCCCTCGCGTCGAATGCGACCGGGTCTGTCGCCGACGCGAAGCGCATCTGCGCGATGGCACGCGAAGCCGGCGCGATCTCGTGGATCGATGCGGTGCACTACGCGGCGCACGAGCCGATCGACGTTGCGGAGAGCGGCTGCGACGTGCTCATCTGCTCGCCGTACAAGTTCTGCGGGCCGCACCTCGGCGTCGCGTACGTGCGTCGCGAGCTCGCCGAGTCGTGGCGGCCCTACAAGGCGCGGCCGTCGGCGAGCTCGCCGACGGGGCGGCGCTTCGAGACGGGGACGCTTCCGTACGAGCTGCTCGCAGGCTTCAGCGCGACGATCGCCTACCTCGACTCGCTGGGCGGGATGGGCGTTCTGCGCGACTACGAGCGCGAGCTCGGCGAGCACCTGATCGCGAACCTGCCGGGCAACGTCGAGCTGTACGGCCCGCCGACGATGGAGGGCCGTGTCCCGACGTTTCTCTTCAACGTCGAGGGTCGTCCCGCGGAGGAGGTCGCGCGGACGCTCGGCGAGCGCGGGTACGGCGTCTGGTACGCCGACAACTGGTATTGCGTCTCACTCGGCGAGCGGCTCCCGGAGCAATCTCTGCGGGCTGGACTCATCCACTACAACACGCGGGACGAGGTCGACCGCCTACTGGCGGAGCTCGCCTCGTTTTAGGAGCACCGCTCCGCCGGCCGCGTCCGAGGGGGCCACGTCCGGTGCCAGGCACCGCTACGAGAGCGTGACGATTCGTCCACGCGACTCGGCGATCCTCGCAACGGAGCCGTCTTTGGCGGGACATGTCCGGTGCCAGGCACGGCTACGAGAGCGTGACGATTTGTCCACCGGGTGACGGCCCCGGCGGGTCTGGGTGTGCTCCTTACTGGCCGCCGAAGTCGGGCGTGTCGGACGAGCTCAGGAACGAGCCGTCCGGGCCGTAGAGCACGAAGTGGACGAGCGACGGGTTGTAGATCGTGCTCATCTTGATCAGCACTCTCGCCGGGTACTGCTTGACCGCGAGCGTCGAGGTGTAGCGGTGGAGCACGATCTCCGCTTGCGACTCGCCGCCTTGCAGCGCGTCGATGAGACCCCATTGGAGTGTCACGTGCTTCCCCGCCACGCCGCCGATGCTGATCGTCGTCGACGCGACCGCGGTGCCGTTCGTGACCTTGACTTTCGCCTTCGCGACCTTGGCGACCAGGCCGCCCGCGCCCTTGCCGCTGCCGCTCGAGCCACCGCCCGCGTCGCCGCCGCGCCCGTTCGACCCACACGCCGCGAGCGCCAAGAGGACGGCTGCGCCGAGGAGGATGTTCCGAAGCGCGATCACCGCCATATTGTTACGGATACTCGACCGCCATGACGTCACCGGGAATCCGATTCCTCGCTCGCTGCGTAGATTGCGGTATGCGCATCGCACTCCTCGCCGCCGCCGGTGCTGCGGCACTCGTCCTCGCCGGCCCGACAGCGGCCGACAATCCGATGCTCGTCGGCAACGTCGGGCCGGGCTTCTCGATCTCCCTGCACGACCCAGCCGGCAATGCCGTGAACCAGATCGACCCTGGCACCTACACGCTCGTTGTGCACGACCAGGCCGACATCCACAACTTCGATCTCTCCGGGCCGGGTGTGAGCGTCAAGACCGACATCGAGTTCGTCGGCGACCAGACCTTCACGGTCACGTTCGCCGAGGGTCGCTACACCTACGTCTGCGACGCGCACTTCGCGACGATGATGGGCAAGCTCACAGTCGGTAACCCGCCGCCGCTGCCGCCTCCCCCGGCGCCGAAGGCGCAGCCGCTCAGCGTCCACGTCGGCCCGGGACATGTGCTCGCGTTCCCGAGGGGCCTCGCGATCGGCAAGTACGCGATCACCGTGCGCGACCTCAGCGCCGCCGACAACCTGCACTTAAAGGGACCGGGCGTCGACCGCAAGACGGGCATCGCCTTCCGTGGCACGGTGAAGTGGACGGTCAGCCTGAAGGCGGGGACGTATCGCGTCTCGAGCGACGCCCACAAGACGCTCGGCCACGCAGTCAAGGTCAACTAGGGCCTCATCGCCATGTCCCCGGGCGGCGGGCAAGCTCACTGATCGTCGGCTGCCCATGCAACGTCGACTTGCCGTCGAACTAGGGCCCCATCGCCATGTCCCCGGGCGGCGGGCAAGCTCACTGATCGTCGGCTGCCCATGCAACGTCGACTTGCCGTCGTCTGACACCGTCGTTTGCCTCTCGAAGCGCCGCGTTCCCCACAACGCGTCCGTCTTTCGTGCGTGTGTCTGACACCGGCCGTGGCCCCGCGTGACGCGTCTCGCAGGGAGGGGCGAGCTACTCGCGTTCGAAGCGCGCGAGCTCGTCGGCTACGAGTTCCAGCCAGCGCCCCGCACGGGGGAGCCGCACCGGCTTGCCGGAGCGGGCCCGGAGCGCAAGGCCGTGCAGGCCGCCCGGGACGATCGTGTACTCGCCCGACGCGCCCGCGGCGAGCCCTCGGTCGAATCCGCGTTGCGACAGCTTCGGGTTGACGCCCGGCACGCCGGGTAGGTAACGGTCGAGCGAGCCGTGCAGGACGCGCAGGCGCTTGCCGTCGAGCGGCTCGACCGAGAGCCGGTCGGGGATCCACGGCGCAAGGCCGAGCACGGAGACGACGGACGGTTCCGACGCGCACGAGATCGCCACCGCGCCGCCCATCGAGAACCCAACGAGCAGCGTCCGGGGCGCAGCGACCTCGCTGATCGCAGCCTGTGCATCGGCGATGCACCAGTCGAGCTTCCGCCACGACTTGATCCGGTAACGCACCTCGCCGAATCGCAGCTCCGGGAAGCGGGGCGCGAGTCGCCCGACGAGGAACTCGAGCGTTGCGCTCCACGTCCCTTCGACCTCGGCCGCCTGCCCGCCGTTGACGCAGATCACGGCGTCGCCGTTCGCCGGCCCCGTCAGGCGCAGCTCAGCCCCCGTCGAGAGCAGCATCAGCGGAGCTCGATAAACCCGAGCTCGAGGAGCTCGCGTGCGGCCGCGACCGCTTCGCGCCGAAGCTCGCTCGCCGACCGTCGCGTCAGCTCGAGCTGCTTGATCGTGCGTTCGATCGCGCGGCCGAGCGTGACGTTGCCGGTCAGCAGCGCGATCACATCCGCAGTCTCGGAGTTGACCTCGACCTCGGGCATCGTGCCCTCGTGGAGGACGATCGTGGCTGCCTCGCCGCCGTCCGCGTCGAAGCTGCGATCGATGCGAACGTCCTCGACGAGCTCGAAGCGGCCGTCGAGGAGGGCCTCGTCGCTGCGGATGCTTGCGAGATACGTCTGCGCCGCGAACGCACGCTCGATTTGCGCGCCCGCATCTTCCAGGTCGTCCTCCTCGATCGGGTCGACACGCACCGCGTGATCTACCCCCTCGCGCCGGTGCAGCAGCACCGCACCCTCGGTGATCCAGCCGACGCCGATCGAGCGAAAATAGTCGCACCAGTCGTCGAGGGCCGCGCCGAGCGCCGCCTGATCATCGACGAGATGGTTGTTCCACGAGAACGCGTGGTCGAGCGGGTCGGCGCTCGACATGCCGAGCACCCACGCGTCGCAACCGCAGCCGTCAAGCCAGGCGAGCACGCGTTCGTCCGGCTCATCCTTCGACTCCGCGATCCAGCTGACGAGCACGGACGCGTACCCGTCGTCCGAAAGCGCGGCGGCAGCCTGCCGCACGACGAGCTCCGACATCTGGTCGGCCGGCATGCCCGAGTCGCGGTACTGCCACCGCGACTCCGGGGACACGACGAACGGCGCGTTGCACGTGACGAGGTCAAAGCGCTCCCCGGCAACGGGCTCGAACAGGCTCCCCAGGCGTGTCTCGATGTTGTCGAGGCCGTTCAGCGCGGCATTGATCTCGGTATAGGCGAGGGCGCGTGGGTTGAGGTCGGTCGCGATCACGTGGTCGGAGTGGCGCGCCGCGAGCAGCGCCTGCGCCCCATTGCCGGTGCCGATGTCGACGGCGCTGCGCACGCGACGGCGCGACGTCAGTGCCGCGAGCCACGCCGTCGTAGGCGAGAAGGTCGAGACGTACCCGTGCGGGTCGTCGCGCGTTGAGAATCCGTCGAACGAGATGAGCAGCCCCTCGACGGGCATGATCCGCGACCGCGACCTGAGCATGCCCGCCTCCGCGACGACGAGCCCAAGCGCAAGGAGCGCGTCGACAGCCTCGGCGCCGAGTGCGACCGCGCCGGCCGCCTCGTCGACCGGGAGCTGAAGCAGCAGGAGCCGAAGTGCGATCCCGAGCGGTGTTCCCGGCAGGCGGCGACTGAAGACCGCTACGTCCTCGGGGCCTGCCGAGACGCCGTCTTCTCCTAGCAGCCCCTCGACCGACTCCTCGCCGTACGCGAGACGTGCGAGCGCCGCGGAGAGCGCCTCGGCGGCGCCGGCGTCCGGCGTGGGATCCCACGCCTCGCCGAGTGCAGATTGGTGGAGCTCTGTCGACACGAATGCGGATTGTGCATTGCGAAGGGGTTGCGCTGCGCGCCACTTCGTAGACTCGAACGCGTCGAGTGCTGAGGTATCTGGTCAGGAGGCTGCTTTGGGCGATGGTCCTGTTCGTCGCCGTCACCGCCGTGACCTACATCATCTTCTTCACGATCCCGGCCGATCCGGCTCGGCTCGCGTGCGGTCAGCGCGCCTCGCAGACGTGCGTGCGCGCGGCCGCCGCCTTCATCGGCACCGACCAGCCGGTGTATGTCCAGTACGCGCGGTTTCTCGATCGTCTTGTCGTCCACCACTCGCTCGGCCGCTCGTTCGTGAACCGGCGCGCCGTGAACGAGGAGGTGTTCACCGCCGCCCCGGTCACGGGCTCGCTCGTCCTCGGCGGCATGGTGCTGTGGCTGCTGATTGCCGTCCCGATCGGCGTCCTTTCTGCCGTGCGGCCACGTTCGCTTCTCGACCGTCTTGCCATGGTCGGCGTGCTCGTTGGCATCTCGGCGCACCCGGTGTGGATCGGGCTCCTCGCTGCCTACTTCTTCGGCTTCAGGCTGCACCTGTTCCCGATCTCGGGCTACTGCGACCTGATCAATCCGTCAGGCGACTGCGGCGGCCCGGTGCAGTGGGCCTACCACCTGTTCCTGCCGTGGGCGACGCTCGCCGTTCTCTACGCGGCGATCTACGTGCGCATGATCCGGGCGAACGTCATGGAGGCGATGAACGAGGAATACGTGCGCACGGCGCGCGCAAAGGGCGCCTCCGAGTGGCGCGTGCTCGGCGCCCACGTCCTGCGCACGGCCCTGCTCCCGACCGTGACGATGCTCGGGATGGATATCGGCCTCGCCCTTTCGGGCGCGATCTTCGTCGAGTCGGTCTACGGCCTGAACGGGCTCGGCAAGCTCGCGCTCCAGGGCGTCAACACGATCGACCTGCCGACGACACAGGGGGTCGTCGTGTTCGCGACGACCGCGATCCTGTTCTTCACGCTGATCGTGGACTGTTTCTACGCCTGGCTCGACCCTCGCATCCGGCTCAGCTGACCGCAATCGACTAAGGTCGGACGATGAGCGAACGCGTCGCGATCCTCGGTGCCGGCAGGCTCGGCGAATCGCTGCTGCGCGGGCTTCTCAGCTCCGACTGGCGCGCGCCCGCAGAGATCACCGCCACGAGCCGGCGTTCCGAACGCCTCGCCGAGCTGCGCGACCGCTACTCCGTCGTCACGACTTCCGACAACCAGGCGGCGATTGACGGAGCCCGCTTGGTCGTCGTCGCGGTCAAGCCCCAGGACATGACGGCGGTTCTCGCGGAGATCTCGCCTGCTCTGAGCGCGGAGCAGACGGTGCTCTCGGTCGCGGCGGGCATTCGTACGAACTCCATCGAGGCACATCTACCGCTCGGCAGCCGCGTCGTGCGGGCCATGCCGAACGCCCCTTCTCTCGTGCACGAGGGCATTGCCGGAATCTGCGGCGGCAGGCATGCGCTCGACGCCGACCTCGACCTCGCTGCGGAGGCGCTCGGCCATCTCGGCGCCGTCGTGCGTGTCGCCGAGGACGACATGGACGCGGTCACCGCGCTCTCCGGCTCGGGGCCTGCGTACTTCGCATTGCTGGCCGAGGCGATGATCGAGGCTGGGCTCCTGCTCGGTCTGAGCCGCGACGTGTCGACGCGACTCGTCGTGCAGACGATGTTCGGGAGCGCGCTGCTCTTGCGCGATGAGCGCATGCACCCGGTGGAGCTGCGTGAGGCCGTCACGTCTCCCGGCGGGACGACGACGCGTGCGATTCAGGAGCTCGAGCGTAGCGGCGTACGTGCGGCGTTTCTGAACGCGATCACCGCGGCGACGGAACGGTCACGCGAGCTTGCCGCACGCGTTTCCGACGACTGAATTACCAGTCGGTCGGCTTGTAGTCCTTCAGGAACTTCCCCCACAGATGCGTGCCGGTGTTGAAGCCGTCGATGATCGGGTCGACGATGCGCGCGGCGCCGTCGACGATGTCGAGCGGCGGTCGGAAGCGATGCTCCACCGCTTTCTGCTCGGCGATGTGCGCCGGATCCTCATCACTCACCCACCCGGTATCGACGCTGTTCATATGGATCCCGTCGCCGTGGTAGTCAGCCGCTGAAGTCCGCGTCATCATGTTCAGTGCTGCCTTCGCCATGTTCGTGTGCGGATGGCGTGTGGTCTTGAAGCGCCGGTAGAACTGCCCCTCGACGGCCGACACGTTGACGATGTGCTTGTCCCGCTCGGGTGTTCGCAGCATCAGCGGCTTCAGCCGGGCGTTCAGCACGAACGGGGCGACCGCATTCACGAGCTGCGTCTCGAGCAACTCGACGGTCGAGACCTCATCGAGCAGCAGGCGCCACGAGTTGCGCTCGCGCAGGTCGACCTGCTGGAGGTCCTGATCGAGTCGCCCTTCGGGGAAGAGGTCAGCCTGGCCCGCGAGGTCATCCGGCAGCAGCGCCACCTGCGTCAGCTCGGCCGACCGCGTGACGCCGACCGCGCCCGCAGGGAGCATCTCGGTTCGCCGCAGGCCCTCGTAGGAGCCGAGCAGGCGCTGCACGTCGGTGGGCATGTCGCGCGCGGCTTCGGTCTCACCTTCGAGCATGTGCCGGTAGAACTCGGCCGGCCGCCGCACCGTCTGGCAGGCGTTATTGACGATGAAATCCAGACGGTCGCGGGACGTTTCGAGGTGGTGGCAGAACGCCTCGACACTCGGGGTGTGACGAAGGTCGAGGCCGAAGATCTCGAGGCGGTCGCCCCACTCGGCGAAGTCGTCCTCGCGTGCGTAGCGGGAAGCGGCGTCGCGGGGAAAGCGTGTCGTCACGATCAACTGCGCACCCGCGCGCAGCAGCTTGATGCCCGCCTGGTAGCCGATCTTCACCCGTCCGCCGGTGAGCAGCACGACGCGTCCGCTCAGATCGGCGCTCTCCGTTCGCTTCGCGAAGTTGAACGCCGCGCAGGCCGGGCACATCTGGTCGTAGAACGGATGCACGTCGACGTAGAGCTGCTTGCAGACGTAGCAGTGCTGTTCCTCCTCCACCTCGCGGAAGGCGTCGCTCGCGACGTCCGTCTGCTCGAATCCCGGGGGCGGAAAGACGTTCGGCGTCGTGAACACCGGTTTGTCGCGCAGCACACGTATGCCCGTCTCGGCGAGAACCGTCTCGTCGACCTCCCGCTTCGCCGCCTTGTCCTTTCGTCGGAGCGCCTTCGCGGACCGGCGCCGCTCGGCGATGTCGGGGTTGAAGATGCTGCCCGCTGCCGTACGCAACCGTGTCCGTTCCTCGAGGGTCAATTCTTCGAGGATGCCGCGGTCGCCGACGACCGCTTCGAGCAGTTCGATCGCGGCACGCACGCGGTCGGCTTCGCCTGAGTGGTCGCCGTTCGACATGCGCGGGAGGGTAGCGAGCGCCTCTAATGCAGCCGGATGCTCTGCGCGAAGCGGAAGAGGTTTCCCGGGTCGTAGCGTCGCTTCACCCGCCGCAGACGCGCGAGGTTGGCGCCGTAGTAGGCGACCTGCCAGTTGGCGAGGTGCGGGTCGATGTAGTTCACATACGCAGCGCCGGACATCGCAGGGGCGAGCGACGCGCGAGACGCATCGATCCACGACCGTGCTGACGCCGCGTCTCCCGCCGCGAAGTACTGCACGGAGGCGAGCATGTTGCGGTGTGCGAACGCCGTCGCCGCCGGCGCGACGCGGTTCAGCGCGCCGCCGTAGGCATCGACGAGCAGTGCTCCCGAGGCGGTGCCGCGCGCCTCGACCGCCTGCCGGAACGCTGTCAGCTGGGGCGCGGAGGGAACGTGGCTGATGTAGTCGGACGCGCCGACGAAGGTCTGATGCCCGGGCTTCGAGCAGCCGGGGAGCGTATGCCCGAGGCAGCCCGCCCAGCGGCGGACGAGGTCGAGCCAGGAGGCGCTACCGGTGACGAGGCTCGACGCGGGCGGGCCGAGCGTTGCGAGCGCAGCTTTCAAGTTCGTTTCGCCGCCGAGGAACTGCCCGAAGACCTGCACGGTCGGGCCGCCCGGGCCGGCGGCGAGCCGGCACAGGCTTCCGAGCGCATCGGGTGCGGTCGGGGCCCAGTGCAGGAAGCTCGCGAGCACCTGCTCGACCTGCGCCCACGGCCACGTCGCGATGAAGTACGAGCCTTGCGTGACGGGGTGGGTGCGGAACGTCAGCTGCGTGACGATCCCGAAGTTGCCGCCGCCACCACCGCGACAGGCCCAAAAGAGGTCGCTCGCGTGGCTCGAATCGGCGACGAGCACCTTGCCGTCGGCGGTGACGATCTGCGCGGCGACGATGTTGTCGGACGCGAGGCCCCACGCGCGCGAGGCGAGGCCGAAGCCACCGCCGAGCGCGTGCCCGCCGATACCGACGCTCGGGCATGTGCCGGCGGGAATCGCGAGGCCGTGCGCGCCGAGGCTCGCGTAGATGTTCCCGAGGCGCGCGGCCGGGCCAACGATCGCGCGTCCCGCGACCACGCGGACGGCTGCCAGGTGCGTCAGGTCGCAGACCACGCCGGTCGTCGTCGAGTAGCCGCCATAACTGTGGCCGCCGGAGCGCGCGACGAGGTGCACGCCGGTCGTCTTCGCCCACTTGACGGCGGCGGCGACGTCAGCCACGCCGAGCGGCTGCACGACTGCGAGCGGGTGAACGCCGTCGTAGAGCCCGTCGAAGACGAGTCGCGCCTGGGCGTAGGCGGACGACGCGGGGGTGAGGACAGGCCCGCGGACGGCACGGTCGAGGGCACGCAGCCGCGGGTCGCCGCTCGCGCCGGCCGCAGCCGCCCACAACGGGCCGGGGAGCGCGAGCCCTGCAGCAAGCCCTGCTGCGCTTGCGACGAACTGGCGTCGTGTCAGGCCCTCGCCCTGCGCGTTCATAGGCGAAGGGTACGTCCACAGCCGATCCACAGGCGCGGCGTCCGGCTTCTCAGGAGAATCTCAGGAACGCGGGGCACCGTGTCGTCTATGACAACAAAAGCCAAGGAAACGAACGGCCGCATCCTCGTCGTCGACGACGAGTCGTCGATTACCGATGCCGTCGCAACCGCCCTGCGTTACGAGGGTTACGAGGTCGAGGAGGCCTCGAACGGGCGGGACGCGCTGGCAGCGGTCGCGCTCCAGGAGCCCGACCTCGTCGTCCTCGACTGGATGCTTCCGGACATCTCCGGGATCGAGGTCGGGAAGCGCATGCGCGCGCGCGGTTTCAAGACGGCGATCCTCTTCCTCACCGCGAAGGACGCGGTCGAGGACAAGGTCGAAGCGTTGCGCGCCGGCGGCGACGACTACGTCACGAAGCCCTTCTCGCTCGCCGAGATCGTCGCGCGCGTCCAGGCCGTTCTGCGCCGCACGAACGGCGACATGCCGGGCGACCTCCTGCGCTTCGGTGACGTCACGCTCGACGAGAGCCGTCACGAGGTCTTCCGCGGCGAGACGCCGATCGACCTGACGGCGACCGAGTTCAATCTGCTCCGCTTCTTCATGCTCAATCCGCGGCGCGTCCTCTCGAAGGCGCAGATCCTCCAGAACGTGTGGCACTACGACTTCGGCGGGAGCCGCAACGTCGTGGAGACCTACGTCAGCTACCTGCGCCGCAAGCTCGACGCGTCCGGGCCGCCGCTCATTCGCACCGTGCGGCAGGTTGGCTACATGCTCGACGGAGAGCGGGAGTAGGTGATTCGCCGGCTTTCGCTGCGTGCGCGTCTCATTCTCGGCGTCGTCGCACTGGCGGGGGCTGGGCTCGCGGCGGCAAGCGCCATCACGTACGCGTCGCTACAGAGCTTCCTGATCTCGCAGACCGACGACTTCCTCACGACGGCGCACGTCTCGGCCGAGTCCGGGCTGCATGGGCCAAACGGCGGCGGCCCGAACGATGGGCACGCTGATCACGGCTCCGACGGGACGCCGAACATCGGCGCCTTGAAGTCGAAGGTCCCCGGCCTTTATGTCGAGGTTCGGCGCGCCGACGGCACAGTCGTCGCGACCGGCGCCGCGCCGCAGCTCTCGGGGACGAAGCAGGCGCCGCCGCCCAAGTTGCCGAAGACGATCGCGCTCACGTCGCGCAGCGGGGCGGACAAAGTCAGCTATTTCACCGTCGACGCAACGACGGGGAGCGGCCGCTACCGCGTTCGTGCCTCGAGCGACCCAGGCAGCAACGGCTACACGCTGATCGTCGCGACCTCTCTTGGAAACGTCGACAGCACGCTCCACCAACTCGTCTTTGTCGAGCTCCTCGTGGCGCTCGCCGCCCTCGGCGGCGTCGGGATCCTCGGCCTCTGGGTGATTCGAGTGGGACTGCGCCCGCTGACCGAGATCGGGGCAACCGCCGCGACGATCGCCGCAGGTGACCTGTCCCACCGCGTCGCGCGTGAGGACGAACGCACCGAGGTCGGCCGGCTCGGGCTGGCGCTCAACACGATGTTGACGCAGATCGAGGGCGCGTTCCTTGCGCGCGAAGCGTCGGAGCGAAAGCTCCGCCGGTTCGTCGCCGACGCGTCACACGAGCTTCGGACGCCGCTCGCCGCGGTGCGCGCGTACGCGGAGCTGTTCTCGCGCGGTGCGGCCGACCGGCCGGCGGACCTCGAGCGCTCGATGGCGGGGATCACCCGCGAGTCCGAGCGGATGACGTTGCTCGTCGAGGATCTGCTCCTGCTCGCCCGGCTCGATGAGGGCCGGCCGCTCGCCGAGGATCGGGTTGAGCTCGAGGCCGTCATCGCCGAGTCGGTCGAGACGGCGCGCGCGCTCGACCCCGAGCGTTCGATCGAGGTGCGGCTCGACCATGCGATCGTCGCCGGAGATCGCGAACGACTTCGACAGGTCGTCGACAACCTCTTTGCGAACGTTCGCGCACACGCCGACCCCGAAGCGGCTGTGACCGTGACGCTCGACCGCCGCGACGATGTCGCCGTTCTCTCGGTCGCCGACTCGGGCCCCGGTATGACGCCGGGGCAGGCAGAGCATGTCTTCGAGCGCTTCTATCGCGCCGACCCGTCACGCGCCCGCACGGCGGGCGGCGCGGGTCTCGGGCTCGCGATCGTCGCCGCAGTGACCCGGGCCCATGGTGGCCAAGCCAGCGTGACGAGCCCGCCCGGCAGCGGCGCCGTGTTCTCGATCGAGCTGCCACTCGCCGCGGAGTCGTAGCCGGAGAAGCGGCGCATTCGGTCGGCATGGGCACCGACGCGCGTTCCGTGTGGCTTCAGTCGATCGTCGTGCTGTGCGTCGCCGGGTTCGCGCTCGCGGTTGTCACCCGCCTCACATCACGGCAGCCGGGCAAGCGGCTCACACCCCCGCGGAGGCGAGGTCGGAGCGCGTGCCGCGACCTGAGCGATCCTGAAAGTTGCGGTTGCCAGGTCAATGCTTTACTCTTTGAAGCAATGGACGGCGCCGACTTCCTCCGCACGAAGATCGTTGGCAAGTTCGCGCGCCCTCGACAGCGCTAGCCGGCTCCGTTTTCCCCTCTCCCCGCCGGACTAGCGCAGAGTCAGGCGGGGGGGCGGAGCCAAGGAAGATGGGGTTGTACGACCCCGCCTTCGAGCACGACGCCTGCGGCGTCGCCTTCGTCGCACGGCTCGACGGCGTGCAGTCGCACGAGGCCGTCGACCGCGCGCTCACCGCACTCGAGCATCTCGAGCATCGTGGGGCCGCCGGCGCCGACGCCGATACCGGCGACGGCGCCGGGATCCTCGTGCAGATCCCCGATGCATTCTTCCGCGCGGTCGTCGGAGTCGAGTTACCGCCGCCGGGCGCCTACGGCGTCGCGGTTTGCTTCCTGCCGCAGGATCCCGCCCGCCGGCTCGAGCTCGAGCAGTTGCTCGAAGCCGCCGTCGTCGAGGAGGGCCAGACGGTGCTCGCGTGGCGCGACGTGCCCATCGACCACGACCATGTCGGCGCGCACGCGCGGCTCTTCGCGCCCTGCATCCGGCAGCTCTTCGTCGGCACGACCGGCCCGCTCGCGACGGACGCGGATGCATTCGAGCGGCGGCTCTACGTGATCCGCCGGGTTGCAGAGCGCCGCGCCGGCGCCGAGCTCGCCGTGCCGAGCTTCTCGTCGCGGACGGTCGTCTACAAGGGAATGCTGACCTCGCCACAGCTGCGGCGGTACTTCCCCGATCTCACCGATGAGCGGTTCGCGAGCGCGCTCGCGCTCGTGCATTCGCGCTTCTCGACGAACACCTTCCCGAGCTGGGAGCTCGCGCATCCTTACCGCCTCGTCGCGCACAACGGCGAGATCAACACGTTGCGCGGAAACGTCAACTGGATGCGCGCCCGCGAGTCGCAACTTGCGTCCCAGCTCTTCGGCGACGACATCGACAAGGTGCTGCCCGTCGTCCGTCCCGGCGGATCCGACACCGCGGTCTTCGACAACGTGCTCGAGTTGCTCGTGCTCGCGGGTCGCTCGCTGCCGCACGCGCTGATGATGATGGTGCCTGAGGCCTACGCCGGGCGCACCGACATCTCGGACGAGCTCCGCGGGTTCTACGCATTCCACGAGTGTCTGACCGAAGCGTGGGACGGCCCGGCGGCGATCGCGTTCACCGACGGCCGCGTCGTCGGTGCGACGCTCGACCGCAATGGGCTTCGGCCGGGTCGGTGGCTCGAGACCGCCGACGGCTGGGTCGTGCTGGCGTCCGAGGCCGGTGTGCTCGACATCCCCGTCGAGAACGTGGTGCGAAAGGGGCGCCTGCAGCCCGGGAAGCTGTTCCTCGTCGATCTCGCCGAGGGACGCATCGTTCCCGATGTCGAGGCGAAACAACAGGTGGCGACGCGCAAGCCATACGGCGAGTGGTTCGAGCGCGAGCACGTGCGCCTGAAGGATCTGCCGGAGCGGGCGGCCCGCCAGACGTCGTCCGAGCCGCTTCGTCGGCTGCAACTCGCCTTTGGATACACGCACGAAGACATGAAGGTGATGCTCGCGCCGCTCGCCGTGAACGCAGAGGAGGCGATCGGGTCGATGGGCAACGACACGCCGCTCGCGGTGCTTTCCAACCGGCGACCGCTCCTCTATTCCTACTTCAAGCAGCTCTTCGCGCAAGTGACGAATCCGCCGATCGACTCGACGCGCGAGGCGGTCGTGATGAGCGTGCAGTCGCTCGTCGGCTCCGAGCGCAACCTGCTCGACGAGACGCCGGAGCACGCGCGACAGCTCGTGATCGAGAACCCGATCCTGCGCGACGGCGAGCTCGAGAGCCTGCGCCAGGTCGACTCCGACGTGTTCAAAGCCCACACGCTCGACACCACCTGGCCGACGGCCGACGGGCCCGACGGCCTCGAGCGCTCGCTCGAGCGGCTCTGCGCCGACGCCGACGAGGCGCTCGCGCGCGGCGCGAACATCCTGCTGCTCTCCGACCGCGCAGTCGGGCCGGCGCGCGCCCCGATCCCCTCGCTGCTCGCGGTCGGCGCGGTGCACCACCATCTCGTCCGCGCGGGCACGCGGCTCCAGGCGGGTCTCGTCGTCGAGTCGGGCGAGCCGCGCAGCGTGCAGAGCGTCGCCGTGCTGATCGGCTACGGCGCCGCGGCCGTCAACCCCTATCTGATGCTCGCAACGGTCGGCCAGCTCGTCGACGAGGGCCGCGTCGAGCTCACGCGCGACGAGGCCATCGAGCGCGCGGTGAAGGCCGTCGGCAAGGGCCTCCTGAAGGTGATCTCGAAGATGGGGATCTCGACGATCTCGTCCTACTGCGGCGCGCAGGTGTTCGAAGCGGTCGGGCTCGCGCCCGCGCTCATCGACCGCTATTTCACCGGCACGCCGTCACGCATCGGCGGCATCGGGCTTGCCGAGATCGCGGACGGAGTGCTCGTGCGGCACGCGCGCGCCTATCCCGGCGCGGCGGGTGACCTGCTGCCCGTCGTCGGGCTTTACGCCTGGCGGCGCGACGGCGAGCACCACCAGTGGAACCCCGAGACGATCGCGCTCCTGCAACACGCGGTGCGCGGTGGCGGCAGTCAGACCTACGACGAGTTCGCAGCGACCGTCAACGCCGACTCGGCGCGCCGCTCGACGCTGCGCGGGCTGCTGCGGTTCCGGACGCCCGCCGACGGTGGGATTCCGCTCGAGGACGTCGAGCCGGCAGCGGAGATCGTGAAGCGATTCTCGACCGGCGCGATGTCCCTCGGCTCGCTGTCGCGCGAGGCGCACGAGACGCTCGCGGTCGCGATGAACCGGATCGGTGGGCGCTCGAACACCGGCGAGGGCGGCGAGGACCCGGTGCGGTTCACCGACGAGCGCCGCTCGAAGATCAAGCAGGTTGCCTCCGGGCGCTTCGGCGTGAACATCGACTACCTGACGAATGCCGACGAGCTCCAGATCAAGATGGCGCAGGGCGCGAAGCCCGGTGAGGGCGGCCAGTTGCCTGGACACAAGGTCGACCGCTACATCGCCGGCGTTCGCCTGACGACGCCCGGCGTTGGCCTCATCTCGCCGCCGCCGCATCACGACATCTACTCGATCGAGGACCTGAAGCAGCTGATCTACGACCTCCGCTGTGCGAACCCGGCGGCGCGCATCTCGGTCAAGCTCGTCGCCGAGGTGGGGGTCGGAACGGTCGCTGCCGGTGTTGCGAAGTCGAACGCCGACCACGTGCTCATCTCCGGTCACGACGGCGGCACCGGTGCGTCCCCGATCTCGTCGATCCTGCACGCAGGCGTGCCGTGGGAGATCGGCCTTGCCGAGACGCAGCAGACGCTCGTGCTGAACGGCCTGCGCTCCCGAATCTGGGTGCAGACCGATGGGCAGTTGAAGACCGGACGCGACGTCGTCATCGCCGCGCTGCTCGGCGCCGACGAGATGGGGTTCGCGACGGCGCCGCTGATCGCGACCGGCTGCGTGATGATGCGCGCCTGCCACCTCAACACGTGCCCCGTCGGCATCGCGACCCAGGATCCGGAGCTGCGCAAGCGCTTCACGGGTCAGCCGGAGCACGTGATCGAGTTCTTCTTCCTCGTCGCCGAAGACGTGCGTCGGATCATGGCGTCGCTCGGTATCGCGACGTTCGAGGAGCTCGTCGGACGTGTCGACCTCCTCGAGCCCGACGAAGCACTCGAGCACTGGCAGGCTCGGGGAATCGACCTCTCGAATCTGCTGCGTGTGCCGGACGTTCCGCAGGGCGCGCCCCTTCGGCGCATCGAGGCGCAGGTCTCACCGCTCGGTGACGCACTCGACTGGCGATTGATCGAGGTGGCCGAGCCCGCGCTTGCGCGCGGCGAGCATGTCAGCGCGAGCTTCGACGTGCGCAACGTGAACCGAACGGTCGGGGGACTGCTGTCGCACCACGTGACGAAGCGCCACGGCCGTGCGGGCCTGCCGCTGGGGACGATCTGCTTCGACCTCGCCGGCTCGGCCGGACAGTCGTTCGGCGCGTGGCTCGCGCCCGGGATCGAGCTGACACTCAGCGGTGACTCGAACGACTACGCAGGCAAGGGCTTGTCGGGCGGAACGCTCGTGGTCCGTCCGCCCGCCGCGGCCACATTCGCCGCCGAGGACAACGTGATCGTCGGGAACACCGTGCTGTACGGCGCAACCGCGGGGCGTGCGTTCTTCCGTGGAGTCGCAGGTGAGCGGTTCGCGGTGCGCAACTCGGGAGCATCGGCCGTCGTCGAGGGTGTGGGCGACCACGGCTGCGAGTACATGACCGGTGGTCGGGTGGTCATCCTCGGCCAGACCGGCCGCAACTTCGCGGCGGGCATGTCGGGCGGTGTCGCCTTTGTGTACGACCCGGAGAACGCACTGCCGGGCAACATCAACGGAGAGATGGTCGATCTTGACGCTGTGGACGACGCCGAACTCGAAGGGCTGCAGGAATTGATTGCCGCACATGTCGATGCGACGGATTCAGCGGTGGGTCAACGCATTCTGGCGGACTGGCCTGCACAGCAGAAACACTTCGTCAAGGTGATGCCCCGCGATTACAAGAAGGTGCTGATCGCGATCTCGGATGCCGAAGCCGCAGGCAAAGATGTCGGGGAAGCGATCATGGCGGCCGCTCGTGGCTGATCCGAACGGTTTCCTCAAGCACACGGCCCGGCAGACCCCCACCCGGCGCCCGGTCGACATCCGGCTCAAGGACTGGAAAGAGGTCTATGAGGAGTTCTCCGACGAGACCCTCAAGGACCAGGCGTCCCGCTGTATGGACTGCGGTATCCCGTTCTGCCACAACGGCTGTCCGCTGGGCAACCTGATTCCCGAGTGGAACGACCTGGTGTACCGGGATCGCTGGCGTGACGCCATCGAACGACTGCACGCCACCAACAACTTCCCGGAGTTCACCGGGCGGTTGTGTCCGGCGCCCTGTGAGGCCTCCTGCGTGCTGGGTATCAACCAGGATGCGGTGACCATCAAGCAGGTCGAGGTGGAGATCATCGACCACGCCTTCGACAACGACTGGGTCAAGCCGATGATCCCGACGGTGCGCACCATGAAGAAGGTCGCCGTTGTCGGATCCGGTCCTGCCGGTCTGGCCGCGGCCCAGCAGCTCACCCGGGCCGGGCACAGCGTCACGGTGTTCGAGCGCGCCGATCGTATCGGTGGTCTGCTGCGCTACGGCATCCCCGAGTTCAAGATGGAGAAGCGCCATATCGACCGTCGTCTGGAGCAGATGACGGCCGAGGGCACCCAGTTCCGTACCGGGGTCAACGTCGGTGTCGACATCACCGTCGAGCAGCTCGATGCCGAGTTCGATGCGGTGGTGCTGGCCGGCGGTGCCACGGCATGGCGCGATCTGCCGATCCCGGGCCGTGAACTCGACGGTATCCACCAGGCCATGGAGTACCTGCCGTGGGCCAACAAACTGCAGCAGGGCGACGATGTCGCAGGCCCCGACGGTGAGCCGCCCATCACCGCCAAGGACAAGAAGGTCGTCATCATCGGTGGCGGTGACACCGGCGCGGACTGCCTGGGCACCGCGCACCGCCAGGGCGCCGAGAGCATCCATCAGTTCGAGATCATGCCGCGACCGCCGGAGACCCGCGCGGATTCGACGCCGTGGCCGACCTACCCGCTAATGTTCCGGGTGGCGTCCGCGCACGAAGAGGGTGGCGAGCGGGTGTTCTCGGTGAACACCGAGCAGTTCGTCGGGACCGACGGCAAGGTGTCCGTGCTGAAGGTGCACGAGGTCGAGATGAAGGCCGGCAAGTTCGAGAAGGTCGAGGGTTCGGACTTCGACCTGGAAGCCGACATCGTCTTCCTGGCGATGGGCTTCGTGGGTCCCGAACGCGAGGGCCTGCTGACCGACCTGGGCGTCGAACTGACCGACCGCGGCAACGTCTCGCGTGACAAGGAGTTCCAGACCACCGTGCCCGGTGTGTTCGTGGCCGGTGACATGGGCCGCGGACAGTCGCTGATCGTGTGGGCGATCGCCGAGGGCCGGGCAGCGGCCGCCGGAGTGGACCGCTATCTGATGGGTCAGTCGGCACTACCTCGGCCGATCGAACCCTCGGCGGCACCCCAACGCTAGAAACACCAGCAACTTAAGTCACACCAGAAACATCCGATTTTTAATCGGCGTGCCCTGTGGTGTTAGCCGCGTCACAGGTGTCTAATGATTGCGGCGGGGTCGTCCGGTAATGTGGCCCCACGGTGCAGCTAGTTGCCGACCGCAGGAGTTCATACCGTGTACAACAATCCCATCTCACGGTCCCGGGTGAACCGAATCGCCTGGTCATGGTTCCGTCACCCGGTCCGATGCCGTGAGTTCCCAGCTAAGCACGAGCGCCTGATCACCCCGGACGAGTTACTGCGTTACGGCTACTGAGCGGCCGGGCGCCGCGCGGATCCCGGGAGCGGGACCCACGCGGCACCTGTTTGCCAGATCGTAATAATTTCGTGACCGTCAGTTTTAAGCCCTGGTCAGCAGCCCGGAGTCGCGAATGGTCTCCGCGAGCGGCTCCAACACCGCGGTGTCATAGGGCGGCGGCAAATAGATGATCGCCAGATCCAGGCCCTCGGCGCCCAGTGCGATCGAGTCCTCGACAACCCGGCGGTAGTTGCGATCCTCGCCGAGCCGGATGTGGGCCGACAGCCTGATCTCCTTGGGGTCCCTGCCGATATCGGCGCAATGCGCGGCCAGCACATCGCGCTTGCGGGCGAACTCCTCGGGCGTACCGCCGACGAAGTTCCAGTGATCGGCGTACTTCGCGGTGATCTTGAGGGTGCGCTTCTCGCCGTTGCCGCCGATGCAGAACGGCGGGTGCGGCTGCTGCGGACCCTTGGGCTCGTTACGGGCGTCCTTGAGCTGGTAGAACGAGCCGTCGAAGGTGGTGGTCTCCTGGCTGAGCAGTCCCTTGAGGATCTCGCAGGCCTCCTCGAAACGGTCGAAGCGCTCCTTGATGGTGCCCAGCTCGATGCCGTACGCGCCGGACTCCTCCTCGTTCCAGCCGGCGCCGATACCGAGCTCCAGACGGCCGTTGGAAATGATGTCGAGCGCGGAGGCCATATTCGCCAGTACGGCGGGATGCCGGTAATGGA
>JBBQQU010000009.1:0-104910 GCA_038215565.1 Gaiellales bacterium
CTCGCCGACTTCGTGGCCGCCGGCCTGCAGCGCGACAACGCGAGCGCGGTGGCGGTCTACGACTGCGGCGATCTCGAGCTTGCCACGCACTACGGCATCATCGAGGTCGGCTCCGACGACCGGATCGAATACTTCATCGAGAAGCCGGACGACCCGCCTTCGACGCTTGCTGCGACGGCGACCTATTTCTATCCTCGCGTGCATGTGCCGTTGATCCGCCGCTATCTCGACGAGGGCCACGCGCCGGATCAGGCCGGCAGTTTCGTCGCCTGGCTGTATCGCCGCGAGCCGGTGTACGCTTATCGCTTCGCAGGCGACTGGTTCGACGTCGGCAATCACGCCCAGCTACTCGAAGCCGACAATCGGTTGCGTGCGCGGAACGGGTTGCCGACACGGTCGGAGTACACGCTGGCGTAGCGTCTTTTTTCACGAAGTCGGCACAGACACCTTGCACATTGCCGCGTACCGTTCGTGGGCGTGGTTCATCGATCTTCTGCTCCCTCGACGGTGCGTTTCGTGCGGCGCTGCCGCCGACGTGCTGTGCGGGCTCTGCCGCTCGGAGGTGCGCGTGTTGTCGCCGCCGTGCTGCGCGCTCTGTGGAGCTCCTACGGCCTGGCCGGTCGAGCGCTGCCGGGAATGCGCCGGCCGCAGGCTCGGCTTCGCATCGGCGCGGGCGGCGGTCGCGTACGCCGGCCCGGCCCGCGCGCTCGTCCAGGGCTGGAAGGAGCACGGGCTCCGCCGCGCCGGCAACCTCGCAGCCGAGCTCGTCCTTGCTCAGATCGAGCGGCCGGTCGCAGACGTCATCACGTATATCCCGCCCGATCGGGCGCGTCAGCTCCGTCGCGGGCATCACCCGTCGGAACGACTGGCGGGCCGGCTCGGCCACTCGTGGTCGACCGACGTCGCGCCGCTCCTCGCGAGGGCGCGAGCCGGGGGTCGGCAGACTGGGCTTCCGCGCGCAGAGCGGCAGGCGAATGTTCGCGGCGCGTTCGTAGCGACGGAGCAGGCGCCGGCCCATGTGATCCTGGTCGATGACGTCTATACGACCGGTGCGACTGTGAGCGCGGCTGCCCGCACGCTCCGCGCTGCGGGCGCCTCACGCATTGAGGTGATCACCTTCGCAAGGACGGTGCGCTAGTCTCAAGTCACACGGCTCGAACACCATCAGGGAGGCACAGATGAGGCTTCAGGTGAAGGGCAAGAACGTCGACGTCAGCCCGTCGATCCGTGAGTACGCCGAGCGAAAGCTCGCGAAGCTCGACAAGCAGCTGTCCGAGCAGACACAGGTGGAGGTCGAGCTCTCCGAGCAGCGGAACCCGTCGATCCCGAACCGCCATATCGCCGAAGGGACGATCTACGGGAAGGGCACGACGCTGCGCGCCCGCGAGTCGTCGTCTGATGCGAAGGCGTCGATCGATCAGCTCGTCGAGAAGCTCGAACGTCAGGTGAAGCGCTACCGCGAACGGCGGCGCGTCGAGCCGCGTAGGCACACCGAGCATCACGGCGACGCTGCATAGTTGGCGCTCTTCCGGCGTCGTAAGCCCCTGCATGTACAGCTGGCCGAGGCGGGCGACGTGCGACTCGAAGCGGAGGCCACCGACCGGCGCGTCGGGCAGTCGGCCGAGCCGCCGAGCTGGGACGGCGAGCCGCGCGGCGAGCCGGGTATCCATGGCGTCCCCCGGCCCCGGCGATGGGACACGGTGGCAACCGCCGACGCGGCCGGGCTGACCGGGGACGCCGTCCATTTCGTCGTTCTGCCGGACGGGACAATCCTCGTCGAGGAGGACGAGCCCGACGACTCGCTGGCACCGCTTGCGGAGGCCGTCGAAGGGGCGATCCCGCCGCCGTATCGCGCCGAGTCGGTCCGGCGCGGCCCGACGACCTGGGCCGTCGCCGCCTCGCGGATCGAGGTCGTGTCCGTCTCCGGCCTGCGCGGCGATGAGGCGGAGCTCGTCGTCACGCGAGAGGGGCGAACCCTCCACGTCGACGGCCGTCCGGTCTTCGGGAGCGCGCCCGAACTGGAGCGCGCAGGCGCTGCCGAGGGGTCCGAGTACGTCGTGCGCGCCTCCCGCCTGGACGGCGAGCTCTGGGAGGTCGCGGCGAGCCCGCTGTAGAGGCTCTCGCCAACGTCACGATTCCGTAAGAGACGCTCCACGCGGAGTGTTGGCTCTGGGCGAGCCGGTACCCTGTCGCCTGATGTCGCCCGCCCTGGGATCGTTCGAAAAAGCCCTTCGCTTCGGTGAAGGCCGCCGCATGAAGCGCATCGCCGAGCAGGCGGCGTACATCGCCACGCTGGAACCTGATTTTCAGAAACTCTCGGACGCCGAGCTCGCGGCCAAGACAGTCGAGTTCCGGGAACGGCTCGAGAACGGCGAGTCGCTCGAGGACTTGCTCTTCGAGTCGTTTGCCGCCGTGCGTGAGGCGCGCCTCCGCGAGTCCGACCAGCGCATCTTCGACGTCCAGATGATGGGCGGCATCGTCCTCCACGAGGGTGACATCGCCGAGATGAAGACCGGTGAGGGCAAGACCTTCGTCGCGAGCCTGCCGCTCTATCTGAACGCGCTGCCGGGAACCGGCGTGCACCTCGTGACCGTGAACGACTATCTCGCCCAGCGCGACGCCGCGTGGAACAGCGGCGTGTTCGAGCGGCTTGGCATGACGGTCTCCTTCATCGAGAGCGACATGCCGTTCGACAAGCGCAAGGAGTCCTACAACGCGGACGTCACCTACGGGACGAACTCGGAGTTCGGCTTCGACTACCTGCGCGACAACATGTCGATCAACTTCGAGGGTGTCGTGCAGCGCGGCCACCACTACGCGATCGTGGACGAGGTCGACTCGATCCTCATCGACGAGGCGCGGACGCCGCTGATCATCTCGGGTGAGCCGACGACCGCGGCGAAGACGTACTACGACTTCGCACGGATCGTGAAGGGACTCACGCGAGCGCAGTCGAAAGGCACGAAAGCTGACGATTCCGTGCTGTCGCAGGAGTTCGACTTCCTCTACGACGAGAAGCACAAGACGATCTCACCGAGCGAGTCCGGAATCGAGAAGGTCGAGCGCGCGATGGGCGTCGAGAACCTCTACAGCCCGACGAACGTGCAGCTCGTCAACCACCTCATCCAGTCACTGAAGGCCGAGGCGCTGTACAAGAAGGACGTCGACTACGTGATCGAGGACGGCGAGGTGAAGATCGTCGACGAGTTCACCGGCCGCATCATGGAAGGCCGGCGCTGGAGCGAGGGTTTGCACCAGGCGGTCGAGGCGAAGGAAGGCGTCGCGATCCAGGAAGAGCACCAGACGCTCGCGACGATCACGCTCCAGAACTACTTCCGCCTCTACGAGAAGCTGGGCGGCATGACCGGCACGGCGAAGACCGAGGAGAAAGAGTTCGTGGAGATCTACGGTCTCGACGTGGTCGAGATCCCCACGAATGTCCCGGTCGCCCGCGACGACAAGAACGACCTGATCTTCAAGAGCATCGACGCCAAGTTCAACGCTGTTGCCGACGACCTGAAGGAGCGCCACGAGAAGGGCCAGCCCGTTCTCGTCGGCACGATCGCGGTCGAGACATCCGAATATCTGAGCGCGCTCCTCACGCGGCGCGGTGTCCCGCATAACGTGCTGAACGCCAAGGAGCATGCGCGCGAGGCCGAGATCATCCAGGACGCCGGCGCCTATGGCGCGGTGACGATCGCCACGAACATGGCCGGCCGTGGCGTCGACATCAAGATCGACGACCGTGTGCGCGAGCTCGGCGGTCTCTACGTGCTCGGCACCGAACGGCACGAGGCGCGCCGCATCGACAACCAGCTTCGCGGACGGTCGGGCCGCCAGGGTGACCCCGGCGAGACGCGCTTCTATCTCTCCGGCCAGGACGACCTCGTCCGCCTCTTCGCCGGAGACCGCATTCAGAACATCATGGAGCGCTTCAAGCTCCCCGAGGATCAGCCGATGGAGGCCTCGATCCTCTCGCGCCAGATCGAGAACGCGCAGAAGAAGGTCGAGGAGCAGAACTTCGTCGCGCGGAAGAACGTCCTCAAGTACGACGACGTGATGAACGTCCAGCGCCAGGTGATCTACGAGCAGCGCAATCGCGTCCTGCACGGCGAGGACCTGGCCGAGGACATTCGCGAGGAGTGGCTACCCGAGGTGCTGTCGAACGTGGTCTCCGAGTACACAGTGGATGAGTCGTCGAGCCAATGGGACCTCGAGGGTCTTGTCGCCGCGATGGAGACGGTGTACGGCACCGGCGTCACCGCAGACGAGTTGCGCGGGCTCGAGCGCGAGGTGGTCGTCCAGGAGTTCATCGACGATGCGCTCGACGCGTACGCCGAGCGTGAGAAGGATCTCGACGAGATCGAAGAGGGCCTAATGCGCAACCTCGAGCGCTTCATCGTCCTCCAGACGGTCGACATCCGCTGGCGCGAGCACCTCGAGAACATGGACTACATGCGCGAGGGCATTCACCTCCGAGGCATGGCGCAGAAAGACCCGCTCGTCGAGTACCGCAACGAGGGCCACACGATGTTCCTCGACCTGAACCGCGCGATCCGCGAAGAGGTCGTGACACTCCTCTTCCACGCCGAAGTCTCGACCGAGGAGAACCTTCAGCAACAGGCGCAGAACGGTGGCGGGAACGGGTCGATGAGCTTCGAGCATCAGTCGCTTGCAGGCTCGGAGGCGATTCTCGCGGCCGGTGGCGGCTCTGCTGTCGCGACGGCAGGCATCGCGGGTGGCGGTTCCGTGCAGACGCCGCTGAAGCCAAAGGTGAACACGGAGCTCGAGACGATCGGCCGCAACGACCCGTGCTACTGCGGCTCCGGCAAGAAGTACAAAAAGTGCCACGGCGCGTAGATGGTTGATGCCACGATTGCGCCCGTCCAGGAACGGCCCAGACTCGGCGCATGAGTGCCACCTCGCCCTTGAACAGGCATCCTGCCTGCCCTGCGGGCGATGAGGCCCTCCTGCTTGGTCTGGATCCGCCCCTGACCCCACGCCCGCGTGGCATCAACCATCTTTCCGCGCCGAACCCGCCGCTCGCCGACGACACGATCCGGCTCGAGCCACTGGCGCAGGCGCACGCGCGCGACTTCGCCGAGATCGTCAAGGACCCCGAGATCAAGCGCTACACGCGCGTCCCGAGCGGCGCCGACGGCGCATTCGTGCGCGAGTGGCTCGGCCGTTACGAGTCGGGATGGCTCGACGGCTCACGCGCCGGGTTCTGCATCCGCAGCGCGCGTGACGACGACTTCTACGGGTTCGCCGCGATCGTGCAGCTCGACCTTGCCGGGAACGAGGGCGAGATCGGCTACATGGTCGCTCCCGCTGCGCGTGGTCACGGCATCTCGGCACGCGCAGTCGAGCTTCTGACGGGCTGGGGATTCGCCGAGCTCGGGCTCGAGCGGCTCGAGCTGCGGATCGACGTCATCAACGTTGCGTCGGTGCGCATCGCCGAGCGTGTCGGCTACCGGCTGGACGGCGTGCTCCGAAACGTGCACTTCAAGGAAGGGCTGCGCTGCGACACCGGTGTGTGGTCGCGGTTGCGTTCCGACGAGCTACCATCGACGGCGGTATGACGGAAACCGGTGCAACCCTCACAGAGCAGCTCGCAGAGCTCGGGGCCCAGCTCGACTGGGTCCGTGAATACCTTTGACCCGGTTACGCTCGAACGCCGTCTAGGAGAGCTCGAGACCGAGCTCAATACGCCGGGTTTCTGGGACGACCAGAGCCGGGCTGCAAAGGTCTCGTCCGAGCACGCGCGGGTTTCGCGCAAGCTCGAGGGGTACCGGTCGCTCGTCCGCGACTACGATGACGCCCGCGAGCTTGCGGGCCTCGACGGCGGCGAGATGGACGGCGAGCTCGCCGAGTCGTTGGCGCCGCTTCGCAAGGAGCTCGCGGACTTGCAGGAGGCCGCGCTCTTCGACGGTGAGTACGACGCCGGCGACGCCGTCGTCACGCTCCAGTCCGGGACGGGCGGAACCGACGCCCAAGACTGGGCCGAGATGATGCTGCGGATGTACGAGCGCTGGGCGGCGAACCGCGGCTTCGGGGTCGAACTGCTCGAGGCGAGCCCGGGCGAGGAAGCCGGGATCAAATCCGCCACGTTCACCGTCGCGGGCGAGAACGCCTACGGGATCTTGAAGGCCGAGCGAGGCAAGCACCGGCTCGTCCGCCAGAGCCCCTTCGACCAGGCTCACCGCCGGCATACCGCCTTCTCGACCGTGATCGTCGCGCCGCTCCTGCCCGAGGACGCGGCGGTCGAGATCGATGACGATGACCTGAAGATCGACACGTATCGCGCCCAGGGGGCGGGCGGCCAGCATGTGAACAAGACCGATAGCGCCGTCCGGATCACCCACCTGCCCTCGGGAATCGTCGTCCAATGCCAGAACGAGCGCTCTCAGTCGGCGAACAAGCAGACGGCGATGCGGGTCTTGAAGGCACGCCTCGTCGAGAAGGCCGAAGAGGAGCGTGAGGCCGTGATGGCGAAGGAACGGGGTGGATCGGCGGACACCGGCTTCGGCGGGGAGTCCGTCCGCTCCTACGTCCTCCACCCATACCAACTTGTGAAAGATACGCGTACCGGTTATGAAATGGGAAACACGCAGGCCGTGCTCGACGGCGAACTGGACCCGTTCATTCGCGAGTTTCTACTTGCCAAGGCCGCGGGAAGAGTCGTCTAGGCCGTGAGCTACACTTGACCTCACCTTCGCACCCGGGCGCCTCGGTAGGCGGCGCCTCTCGAGTCACCGTGCAGGAACCCGATTTGACGACAGCCCCTTCGCCGACATTCGTCGTGGACGACCCGCCTGCTGCGGCTCGTCCGGTCTCAGCCAGCTCGATGATCGTGTTCGACCAGGTGACGAAGATCTACGAGCCCGACGTCCCCGCTTTGAGCGACGTCACGTTCCACATCGACAAGGGCGAGTTCGTCTTCGTCGTCGGCGCCTCGGGCTCCGGCAAGTCGACCCTCGTGCGCCTCCTGCTGAAGGAGCTCGAGCCGACCACAGGGAAAATCGTCGTCGGCGGCCGCGAGCTCGGCCGGCTCAAGCACTCGAAGGTCCCGATGCTGCGCCGCAACATCGGTTGCGTCTTCCAGGACTTCAAGCTGCTGCCCCGCCGCAGCGCGGCCGAGAACGTCGCCTACGCGCTGAAGGTGCAGGGTGAGAGCAGCACGGCGATCCGCAAGAAGGTGCCCGAGGTGCTCGCGATGGTGGGGCTGTCGCACAAGATGGCGTCGCTGCCCGACGAGCTCTCAGGCGGCGAGCAGCAGCGCGTCTCGATCGCGCGCGCGTTCGTGAACCATCCGCCCCTCCTTGTCTGCGACGAACCGACCGGCAACCTCGACCCCGACACGTCGGTCGGGATCATGCAGCTCCTCTATCGCATCAACCGCAGCGGCACGACCATCCTGATGGTCACCCACGACCGCGAGATGGTCGACAAGATGCGCAAGCGCGTGATCGCGCTCGAAGGCGGCCGGTTGGCCCGCGACGAGCGTCGCGGTGGATACGAGTGACCGGCCGTTTCAGGCTTCTCTTCGCCGAAGCGTGGCGCTCGCTCGGCGCGAACCTCTCGACCACGGTTGCGGCGACCATGACCGTCCTCATCGGGATGTTCCTGCTCGGCCTCTTCATCGCGCTCGGCAGCTGGACGGTGTCCTGGTCGAACCACGTGAAGAAGGAGCTTGTCGTCAAGGTCTACTTCCTGCCGAACGCGACCAAGGCCGACAAGAACAACCTCGCGAATGCGCTGCAACAGAATCCGTATGTCCGCCTGGGTGTCGGCGGCGTCACGTACATCTCGAAAGAGCAGGCGCTGCAGAACATGAAGCGCAAGTACCCGGAACTCGTGAAGAACCTCACGTCGAATCCGTTTCCCGACACGCTGCAGATCTCGCCCGCGCGCGCGGAGGACGTCGACAAGCTCTACCAGTCGCTCGTGCTGCCGCACAAGCCGGCGGGGGTCGACACGGTGCACGACGGCAAACAGGTTTCGCATCGAATCCTTCAGGTCGCGCATGTGATCGAAGCGGTATTCACGCTCGCCACCCTTGTCCTTCTGATCGCCTCGATCTTGCTCATCTCGAACACGATCCGCCTGTCGATCTTCTCGCGGCGACGCGAGATCGAGGTGATGAAACTCGTGGGTGCGACGAACTGGTTCGTCCGCGGGCCGTTCATGCTCGAAGGCCTCTTCTGCGGGCTCGCCGGATCGGTCCTCGCCGTCCTCTTCCTCGTGCTCGGGAAGGCGATCGCCCTGCCGTCGATCCTCCCGCATCTCTCCGGCGACTCGGACGTCAAGGCCCTTGCCTTCCCGCTCACCGCGCTGATCCTGATCGGCATGGGGCTTGGGCTCGGCGCGATCGGCTCTGGTCTGACGATCCGCCGTTTCCTCAAGGTCTAGCCGGCCCTTCCGCAGCGCCGGGCTCTGTCGTAGAGTCAGCGCATCGTGCGGAGGACGGCGGTTCTGGCGATCGCGCTCGCGGCTCTCGTGGCCTTCGGCATCGGGCTCGCACTGCGGCCCGCCACGCGGGCTCGCGCGGGAAGCTCGCAGCTGACGCAGGTGCGGGACGAGCTTGCTGCCCGCTACTACCGGGCTCTGCCGGTGGCCGTTCTCGCGAAGCCGAGCGTGCCGTCGCTGATCGCATCGCTGCATGATCGCTACACGACCTACCTCAGCCCGGCCGAGTACCGTGCCGCGCGCCGCGCGTACGTCGGCGGTTACGGGGGCATCGGCGTGCTCGTCCTCCCAGGCCCGGGCGGGCTCCTCGTCCGGCGAACGGTGCGAGGCCCGGCGCGCATCGCCGGCATCAAGCCGGGCGACATGATCCTGACCGTTGACCGCGCGAGTACGGCGGGGCTCTCCTTCCACGAGGCGATCGGCAGGATCCTCGGCCGGCCGGGAAGCAGGGTGGCGCTGCGCGTGTGGCGGCACGGGCACACGCTTTCCTTCGTGCTCGTGCGGCGGCACTTCAGGTTGCAGCCGGTTCACGCACGGCTCCGCGGCCACGTCGGAGTGATCCGCATCTCGGCGTTCTCACGCGGCACGGCGCGCCTCACGACCGCGGCGGTGACGGAGCTGACGAGGGGCGGCGCGACGTCCCTTGTCATCGATCTTCGCGGGGATCCCGGTGGCCTATTGCATGAGGCGGTCGGCGTGGCGTCGCTCTTCCTGCGCGGAGGTGCGTCGATCGTATCGCTCGCCGGGGCGCACCGGCCGCTCGAGATCATCTACGCGCGGCCCGGTGGGCCGACGACCATTCCGCTCGCGGTGCTCGTCGACGGCGCGAGCGCGAGCGCATCCGAGGTCGTCGCGGGCGCGCTGAAGGATCACGGTCGGGCGACGATCGTCGGCGAGCCCACGTATGGCAAGTCACTCGTCCAGGAAGTGGCGCGGCTGCCGTCGGGAGGGGCGCTGAAGCTGACCGTCGCCCGCTATCTCACGCCCGCAGGCGTCGATATCTCGCGCGGCGGCGTGCAGCCTGACGTACGCTCGCGGCACGCCCTTGTCGCAGCACTCCGACTCCTCACGGCTGGTCGTCGAAGTTAGCCGCCGCGGGCGGCTCGTCACCGGCGACCCGTATTTCACGCCCGGCGTCCCGCTGCAGCTCGAGGTGAAGGGGCACGGCGAGGTCGAGAGCGGCGATCTCGCGGTTGTTCGGACGGGCCGGGCCCGCGCGCGGGTGGAGGAGGTGATTGGGCCTGCCGACCACGTCGAGAACGTTCTCGAGGCGCTCCTCGTCGAGCGCGGCGCGCGCATGCCGTTCGAGCGGCAGGAGCTGCCGGAGATCGAAGTCGCAAACCGGGTCGACCTCCGCGACCTTCTGACCTACACGATCGACCCCGACACCGCGAAGGACTTCGACGACGCCCTCTCGTTCCGCCGCGAGGCCGGCGGCATCAGGGCGTGGGTGCACATCGCCGACGTGTCGTACTTCGTCGGCGCCGGCTCCCCGCTCGACGATGGTGCAGCGGGGCGGGCGCTCTCCACGTACGTCCCGGGCAAGGTCGCGCCGATGTTGCCGCACTCACTCGCCGACGATGCCTGCTCGCTTCGGCCGAACGAGGACCGCCTCTGCGTCACGGTCGAACTGCCCCCGGGCGGCGGAGAGCCCGAGTTCTATCGCTCCGTCATTTGCTCCGATGCGCGTCTGACCTACGGTCAGGCGGAGCGGCGCGAAGCGGAGCCTGCGATTCTCGAGGCGCTCGCGCTCAACGACGAGCTCGCGACGCGGCTGCGCGAGGAGCGTTTCGCGCGCGGTGCGCTCGAGGTGCAAACGCCCGAGGTCGCGTTTCGGTTCGACGGACACGGCGGCGTCGCGGACGCGTGGCTCGAGGGCGAGCCGCACGCGCACATGCTTGTCGAGGAGTTGATGATCCTCGCGAACGAGAGTGTCGGTGCCTTCCTTGCATCGAGGCGGCGCGACGCGCTCTACCGGGTTCACGAACGACCCGACCCGCAAGCGGTCGAGTTGCTGCTCGCCAAGCTGGCGGATCTTGGCGTTCCGACGCCACCGGCGCCTGAGCGCATGTCCCCTCAGCAGGCGGCATTGCTTGCGGGCGACACGTCGCGGCGCATAGCGCAGTACGTCGAGCAGTCGGGGCGTGGGAGGGAGGCGTTCCCCGCGCTCGTGCTGCGTTCGTTGAAGCAGGCGCGCTACGACCCGGCGAACCTCGGCCACTCGGGGCTCGCGAGCACCGCGTACTGCCACTTCACCTCGCCGATCCGCCGCTATCCCGATCTGGTCGTTCATCGCGCGCTCCTGCGCGAGCTCGGCCTGTCGGACGATCCAGAGCCGGAAGACCTGCCGTACCTCGCAGAGCACAGCTCCGAGCGTGAGCGCGAGGCGGCGAAGCTCGAGTATCTTGCCGACGACATTTGCCTCGCGTGGCTCCTTGAGCGCCGCCTCTTCGAACGGGGCTGGGACGAGCGGTGGCCCGGCGAGGTGACCGGGATGATCGGCTCGGGGCTCTTCGTGCGCTTCGGCGAGGTGTTCGAGGGCTTCCTCCCGGCGCGTCGACTGCACGGTGAGTTCTTCGAGCTGAATCCGCTCGGGACCGCGCTTGCCGGGCGTACGACCGGCAAGAAATATCGGCTCGGCGACGCGATCGACGTGCGCGTGGAGTCGATCGCCCGCAACGAGGGCAAGGTCGAGCTAGCCCTCGCCGACGGCGCCCGCCCGCGGTGACGGACAGGCGGTGGACAAATCGTCACGCTCTCGTAGCCGTGCCTGGCACCGGACATGTCCCGCGACAAACGGCTCAATCGCTCAGAGTTTCGCCGCGTGTGGACAAATCGTCACGCTCTCGTAGTCGTGCCTGGCACCGGCCGTGGCTGCGCCGGACGCGGCCGGAGGGGCGGAGAAGCTCGGCCTAGATGAGGCGGCGTTCGTGCGCCCAGCGGGTCAGCTCGGCGCGCGAGGACAGCTGTAGCTTGCGCAGCACGCTCGAGACGTGCGCCTCGACGGTCTTCGTCGAGAGATGGAGCCGCGCGGCGATCTCCTTGTACTTGTAACCGCGCGCGATCAGCTGCAGCACCTCGCGCTCCCGAGCGGTGAGGGTCTCGAGCTCGGCGTCGTCTCCCACACGCGCGCCCTCGCGGAACGCGTCGAGGACGAAGCCGGCGAGCCGCGGTGAGAAGACCGCATCGCCGACCGCCACGCGCTCGACAGCGTCGGTCAGCTCGGCACTCGAGATCGTCTTTGTCACATAGCCGCGCGCGCCGGCGCGAATGACGCCGATCACGTCTTCGGCAGCGTCTGATACCGAGAGCGCGAGGAACTTCACGCCCGGACGCTCCTGCGCGACGCCCGCGATCACCGCTTCGCCGCCACCATCCGGCAGATGCACGTCGAGGAGCACGACCTCGGGGTCGAGCTCGACGATCAGCGGCACGGCCTCGGCCACCGATCCCGCTTCCCCGACGATCTCGACCGCGTCGCCGATCTCGCCGCGAACGCCCGCGCGGAAGAGCGCATGGTCGTCCACCAGGATGATCCGGCGCTTCATGCGTTTCTCCCGAGGCTCAGCTCGACCTCGACGCCGTCGCCGGGCGACGAGACGATCGTCGCGGTGCCGCCTGCCCGTTGCATCCGCCCTTCGATCGACTCTGAAAGCCCGCGCCGGTCGGCGGGAACCGACGCCCGGTCGAAGCCGGCGCCGCGATCGCGCACGTAGACCGAGATGGCGGCGTCATCAGCCTCGGTGTAGACCGAGATCTCGTCGGTGCCGGAGAACTTGGCCGCGTTCGTCATCGCTTCGCGCGCTGCAAGAACAAGCTGCGCCACGCCCTCGTCGAGCGGTGCGTCGCCCGCGCTCGCAAGTTCGATACGAACGCCGTGCAGCTCTTCGACGTCGGCTGCCGCCTCCGCGAGTGCGTCGACGAGTGTCGAGGCGCTGCCGAACCCGCCGCCGTAGAGCCAGCGGCGAAGCTCGCGCTCTTGGCGACGAGCGAGCGATGCGACGCGAGCGGGATCGGCGGAATGGCGCTGGACGAGAGCGAGGGTCTGCAAGACGGAGTCGTGGATGCGCGCGGCCACTTCGGCGCGCTCCTCCAGGCGGATACGTTCGGTTCGTTCAGCGACGAGTTGCCACACCCACGGGCCGAGCACAAGCGCAAAGGCACCGAGCAGCGCGCCTGGCGCGACGAAAGCGGGTGAGGTGTGGTGGCGACCGAGAAAGACGACGGCGCCCGACATGAGGAGTGCGATCCCGAAGATGGGCACCGAGCCGCCCGGCCGCACCGAGCCGCCGCGAACGAGAAAGATCGCGAGGCCGGCGACGATGAGGCTGAAGCCGAGCACCGAGGTGAGCGACAGGCCGAGTGCGACGAGGAGCACCGCCGCCGCCGAGGCGACCAGCAGGCCGCCGCTCCGCGCGTGGCCGTCGGCGTAGACCTTCAACGCGAGGTAGAGAACGACGCCGGCGCCGCCCGCCAGCGCGAGCAGCGCAAATACGAGGCGAACGACAGTCGCGTCGACGCCGAGCGTTGCGGCAAGTCCACCGCAGACGCCGGCGAGGACGCGATCGTCGTCGCTCGGTTCGAACTGAAGCGCCGGCATGCTGCTCACCGGCCGGCGCGCTCCACTCGGATCTGGCCGGCGCCGACGGAAGCGTCGATCACGAGCTTGGCTCCGCCGCCCGACGAGAACGTTGCGTTCCGTCCGTCATTGTGCTGGTTGAGGATGTCGAGGCTGCCGAGTTTCGCGTGACTGTTCACCGCGACGTCGAGCCCCTGCGGCACCGTCACGAGCACTTCGCCAACATCGACCTTCGCGTGGACGACGGTGCCGGTGGTGATCGGCCCGACCTTCGTCAGGTCGAGGTGCAACTGCCCGATCCCGAGGTGGTAGCTCGACTGCAGCGCTGACGCCGCGTTGGGTTGGTAGCTGCGGTTGCCGACGCCGTTCGAGAGGCCGACGTCGAACCACGAGATCGCGATCGCTGCTGCGACGATGATCGCGAGGATGAACGCGGTGATCGTCCCGATCACGACCCGTAGGAGCACGCGTCCCCGCGACGAGCCGTGGCTCGCCCACAGGACACCGAGGCCGATGATGAGGATCAGCGCCCAACCGCCTCCGGCCATTGACCCGAGCGTCGCGCGGGCGAGCAGGACGGCGAGCGCTGCCCCTACGAGCCCGACGCCGACGAGCGGCCAGGGCTTTTCGCGGCGCTCGGCGAGTGCCTCGCCCGCGATCGATTCCTGCTTGCCCTCCTCGGGAATGACGAGAACGGCGGCCAGGTAGACGAGGATGCCCGCGCCGCCGAGCAGCGTCAGGACGACGAAGCCGAGCCGGTAGAACGTCGGGCTGAGGTCGAAGTACCGGCCGAGGCCGGCGCAGACGCCTGCGATTCTCCGCCCGGAGGCGGGGCGCTCGAGGCGCTTCGTGCTTGAGATGTTCAGTGTGGTTTCCATGTCGATCAGATTGCCGCGAGGGCGTCGCGGTGGCTATCCGGCATCACCCTGGTCCGACCCTAGAGATTTTGCGCGGTACCCTCGGTGCCATGGCCGAGAAGCTGATCGCAGAGAATCGCCGCGCGCGGCACGACTACCAGCTGCTGGAGCGGTTCGAGGCCGGCATCGCGCTCACCGGCACCGAGGTGAAGTCGTTGCGCGAGGGCCGCACGACGATGGCGCAGTCTTTCGCCGACGTGCGCGACGGCGAGGCGTGGCTGCACGGCCTCGAGATCGCGACCTACGATCAGGGCAATCGTGCAAACCACGAGCCGATGCGCCCGCGGAAGCTTCTGCTGCACCGCCGCGAGATCGATTCGCTCTACGGCATGGTGCGTGAGAAGGGGCTGACGCTCGTCCCGACGCGGATCTACTTCAAGGACAGCCGCGTGAAGGTCGAGCTCGCAGTCGCCCGGGGCAAGGAACAGCGTGACAAGCGCCGCGATGTCGTCGAGAGAGATGCGAAGCGGCAGATGGAGCGCGCGCTGAAGAGCCGGCGCTAGGCAAAGCGCCGGTTCGGCACTACAGTGCCCGGAGTCAACGAGAAGGGTCGTGGGATTGCGGGCATGGTGAGGGTTTCGGTGGTTTGCTTCTGCGCACTCGCGCTCCTCCTTGCCGCGGGGGCGACCGCGGCGTCGCCCGATGTGGCGTCGATGAACCTGCAGGCGGCCGACGTGCCGGGCGGGAAGGTCGTCTCGCAGCACGCCGTCGCCGAGAAGGGCTATGCCGCCGCCTACGTACGGTCGTTTGCTTTCTCTGCGCCGAGCGGAAGCTCGCGGCTCGTCCTGCTCGAGACGGAGACGAGGCTCGCCCCGACGGCCTCCTTCGCGACCAGCGACATCACGCTCGCGGGGAAGGCGTTCCGCTCGACGCTCGGACGCAAGCTCTTCATCGCGTCGGTTGCAAAGTCGGCGAAGGTGAGCACGAAGCTCGTCGTCGTCGGCAAGGTGCAGGCGGTGAGCGGCTACGACCAGGGCTTCTCGCTGCCGGTCAGCCTGCCGATCAAAGGCAAGCGCATCTACGAGACGCTGCTCTTCTTGCGGCTCGACCGCGTTGTCGTCTTTATGTTCGGCGCCGGGCTGCGTCCGATTCCTGCCGGCTCGCTCGGCAAGTATGTGAGCGCGCTCGCGGGTCACATCGGCACGGAGCTTGCGCCGATCGCCGTGACGCCTCCGACGATCACGGGCACCGCCCAGCAGGGCCAGACCGTGACAGCGACGCCGGGAACATGGACCGCGGCCGACGCGACATTCACCTACCAGTGGGAGCGCTGCGACGCGGCGGGAGCGAATTGCGTCGCAGTCACGGGCGCGACCGCGCAGACCTACCTCGTGGCGCCGGCTGACGTCGGTGCGACATTCGTGGTCATCGTGACCGCGGCCAACCGGTTCGGCGCGCCAACGGGGACATCGACGGCGACGCCGGTGGTGACCTAGACGGAGCTACACTGAGCGTACGAAAACATAGGGGGGCGCCATGGCTTCGACGTGGTCGGTTCTCCGGATGAGCTGCAAGCCGAGGTCTCCGGTCGGCCTCGTAAAACAACCGGAAACAAACGCAAGTGCGGATCACAATCTCGCACTCGCTGCCTAAGTCCTAGCGACTTAGTCCAGCGTGTCGCCCCGGGCAAGCCTGCGACCCGGAGGCGGCATCAACTAGCAGGCTCGGCGCCAACGGAGAGCCACTCGCTCGCGGCGCGACACTTCAGGAGGGCTAGCTCGACGGTAGGTCGGTCGCCAACCGGCCGGCGAGCGAAGCTAAACGGCGACCTATGCTTGTAGACGCTCATTCCGGTGCGTCCGCGGACGCGGGTTCGATTCCCGCCGCCTCCATTTTTGTGGTCGTTCTGACAACGTGCTATGGAGCGTCTTAGGCGGAGAGAGCGAACAGGCGCCACGTCTCCGGGATGCCTTTGAGTTGATGGTCGCCGCGATCCTCGAACCCTAGGCCTGAGCCGGCGACGAGATCCTTGACGGTGCTGGAGACCAATACCTCGCCGGGGGCCGCAAGTGAAGAGATGCGCGCTCCGATCGAGACGGCGATCCCCGCGATTTTGCCGTCGCTCACCTCACACTCGCCGGTATGGAGCCCGGACCTGATCTCGATCTCGAGCGGTACGAGCGCATCACGGATAGCAGAGGCTGCCTGAACGGCACGGGCGGGTCCATCGAAAGAAGCGAAGAATCCGTCTCCCGCTGTGTCCAGTTCCCGGCCGTGGAACCGCGCGAGCTCACGACGGACGATCGCGTGATGCTTCTGGAGAAGGTCACGCCACGCCGAGTCTCCGATTCGTGCAGCCAGCTCGGTCGAGCCGACGATGTCGGTGAACAGAATGGTTGCCAGGACGCGCTCTGAGCCGGTTGGTCGGGCGAGGCGCGAGACGAAGCGCTCTGTCGCCTCCATGGTCGCTCGGTGGGCGTCGTCATCGACCCAGGTATAGAGGCCTTGGAGCGGCGGCAGTTCAGCAATCTCGGCGCCGCGGATCCGCTGAGCGATGTAATGGGCTGGGCCGGGACGTGCTGGGTGGGCGATGACGAGCGTCGGCACGCGGACGGCGGCGAGAACATCGCTGACATCGAGTTCCATCGCGGCGCGGAACGCGGTCAAAGCTGCGCCGGGGCTGAGGCTGCGGCGCATATGCCAGACGAACCATTCGCGGAAGCCTTTGTCCTCGGCGGCCTCGGGCGCCCACTCGCCGGCGAGGTCCTCCAGGTAGCCGCGGTCGCCCCATCCCTCGCGCACACTGACCAGCCTCTGACGCCATTCCTCCTCGGTCGGCGCCCACGGGTAGTCGTCGGACCGAATCCCTTTGACGATCGGGTCGAACAGGACAAGACCTGCGCAACGGTCGGGATACGTCGCCGCGAAGAGCACGCTGATGCCCGTGCTGTTGGTGCCCGTCCAGAGAACGGCGCTTTCGGTGCCGACCGCATCCATCACGGCCCGAACGTCGTCCATCGCCGTCTCGAGCGATTGCACCTCCCGCACACGATCGGAGAGCCCCGTCCCGCGCTTGTCGAGCATCAGTACTCGGCTGTGAGCAGCGAGGCCCTCGATGTGGCGTACGAGCAACGGTTGCTCCCAGGACGAGAGCAGATCCCCGGCGAGGCCTCGGGCGAAGACTAGGTCGGGAGGGCCGGTTCCAATGAGTTGATAGGCGACCGCAACCTCGCCGCTGCGGGCATAGCTGACGTCGGGGGTTTGCACGACCTGAGTTTCGCCTATCCGGCGACCGTCCGCTCAGGCGAGAGGGGCATGCGAAAGCGACGTTCGCTCGGGAACCGAATCCGAACGTTAGAGTCGTTTGCCGACCACGACACGGAGCGCAAAGTGATCAAGCACACGCGGCTCGAGGGCTCGCATCTCGCTGGCAATCTGTTGAGGGATCCGAGCGAGCGCGATCTGTTTGTCTATCTGCCCCCGGGCTATGACGAGTCGGACCGGCGCTACCCGACGGCCTACCTGCTGCAGGCGTATGGCACGACGGCTGCAGCGATGGTGACCCCGGCCACCGACGGCCAGCGATGGTCGCCGCCGCTCGAGGACGTCCTCGACCCGGTGTTCGGGCGCATGGAGTCCTCTCCGATGATCGTCGTCGTACCCGACGGCTGGTCGCGGTGGGGCTGCGGCCAATGGGTGGACTCGCCCGTGACGGGCAACTTCGAGCAGTACCTGCTGCACGACGTCGTCCCGGCCGTCGACGCGACCTATCGGACGATCCCCAATGCGCGCAGCCGAGGCGTGTTCGGCTTCTCGTCAGGAGGCTTCGGCGCCTGGAACGTGGCCTCGCGCAACCCGGATGTCTTCGGCGCGCTGGCCATGCTCTCGGGCGACTCGTTCCTGGACATGACCCACAAGTTCATGCCGTACAAATACTTCGACAGCATCTGGCCGGAGGCGCCAAACGGTCCGATCGAAGGGAACGTCTGGTCGGAGCTCGTTTACGACTACTCCGCGACGTACTCACCGAACCCGGATCGTCCGCCGTTCTACGTCGACCTGCCCGTGGCCTGGCCCAGCGGCGAGCTGATCCAGGAGGTCTGGGACCGCTGGCTCGCCTTCGACCCCGTCGTCAACGTGCACGACCGTCTCGACAACCTCCGGAAGCTGGCCGGGATCCTGCTCGACGCGGGCTCGAACGACGACTACAACCTGCATTGGGGGCATCGGCTCCTCAGCCATCACCTCAATGAAGCCGGGATCGCGCACGAACACAGAGAGAACTCTGGCAACCATGGCGGCCGCGCAAACGAGCGCTACCAGGTTGCGCTGCAATGGCTGTCGGATGTCCTGGACGGCGACTGAGCAAAGTGCCCTACGCCGCCGTCAACGGTTTGAACATGTACTACGAGGTCCACGGGGAAGGGCCCGCGCTGCTCTTGCTGCACGGCGGGAGTGGGTCGATTCCGGAGAAGTGGATCCCGCTCTTCTCGCCGCGATTTCAGGTGATCGCGATCGAGCAGATGGGACACGGACGCACCGCCGACGTCATGGATCGCTCGTTCCACTACCACGAGATGGCCGAGGACACGGTCGAGCTCATGCGCCAGTTGGAGGTCGAGAGCGCCGTCGTAGTCGGCTACAGCGATGGCGGCATCATCGGCCTCGACATCGCGATCCATCACCCCGAGCGCGTGACGAGGCTTGCAGTCACGGGGGCGCAATCTCGCGTCGACGGCTACACCGAGGAAAACCAGGAGTGGGCGCGCACGTTCGATCCTGCGGTCGAGCCTGTCTCCGTGACCTATGGCCGCCTGTCTCCCGACGGCGCCGACCATTGGCCGATCGTCCTTGGACGCCTGAAGCCGATGTGGATTGCGGAGCCCAGCTTCACGGCTGAGCAACTACAAAGCATCGCGGCGCCGACGTTGATCATCATCGGCGATGAAGACATCGTCACGCCCGAGCACGCGGTCGAGATGTTCAGAACGATCCCCGGCGCGCAGCTGTGTGTGGTTCCACACGCCGGCCACGGCGTCCTTCCGAAGGAGACGGTTCTGACGTTCCTTCAGGAAGAAGCGAACGGCGCCACGTAACCGCCTCCAGCCCGCGGGCGCGCCGACCGAGTTCGCCGCCTTAGGGGACAGTGCGCAGCGCACCATGACCGCACTTGCCTGAAATCAGCGCTCGTGAGATTCTCGAGGAGGGCCGTCGAGAAGGCCCTTGAGACTTTCAGGAGGGTTTGAGTAAGTTCCCCTCAGGTCCATATTTGATTGGGACCACACATGGATTACGTGCGGATCAACGGCTCCTGCGTCCGGGCGGTGAGCTGGTTTTCCTTGTCAACGGCACCCTCTTGGTGCTGACCGCCCCCGACGTTGACGAGGTGCCTGCGGGTGTCGAGCTTCTGCTCGTGCAGGTCGAGAGCAGCGATCTCGCTCGAGTTCGCGAGCAGACCGAATCAGTAGAAGCCCGCCCGGGGTATGCGCGCAAACACCAATGGCACAGCTCGGGGGCCGCCCTACTGTCGCAGTAGATCCTGCAAAGGGAGGTGCCTCGTGTACCACAACATGAACGACTGGAACGGCTGGAACTGGTTCTGGATGATCCCGATGATGCTGCTATGGATCGCGGTCTTCGGCGGTGTCGTGTACGCCACCGTCCGCCTCGCGCTCAAGCACCAGCATCGGCCGCCCGCGCAGCAGTAAGCGGTCTTGTCAGCGGCTGTGCTCCGTACTTCTCCTTAGCCCGAATGGTGTCGGAGCCTGATGCTGCTGCGGTGCCGCGGGCGCAGGCTGTGACGATTCCGCGCATTCAAGGAGGTCCGGTTCGATGTCCGACACGGTCACGATCACCGACAACCGCACCGGCAAGACGATCGAGGTGCCGATCGAGGATGGCGCGGTGCGCGCGAACGCGCTCAGGCAGTTAAAGCTCGACGACGACGACTTCGGATTGATGAGCTACGACCCGGCGTTCCTGAACACCGCGTCGGTCAGGAGCGGAGTCACGTTCATCGACGGCGACGCCGGGATTCTCCGCTACCGCGGCTATCCGATCGAACAGCTGGCGGTCGAAAGCACGTATTTGGAGACCGCCTATCTCCTTCTCTTCGGCGAGTTGCCGTCCGGGGACGCGCTGGCCGGGTTCACGCACGACGTCACCTACCACACGTTCCTGCACGAGAGCCTGAAGCGCGTGATGGAGGGGTTCCGCTACGACGCGCACCCGATGGGGATGTTCGTGAGCGTTGTCGCTGCGCTCGGGACGATGTATCCCGAGGCCGCCGACGTCGACGATCCCGAGATCCGTTTGCAACAGACGATCCGGTTGATCGCGAAGGTGCCGACGATTGCCGCCTGGTCGTACCGGCACAGCAAAGGCCTCCCGTATGTGTATCCCGACAACGAGCTTGGCTTCGCGGAGAACTTCCTCTCGATGATGTTCAAGATGGCGGAGCCGCACTACGAGCCCGATCCTGCGCTTGTCCGTGCGCTTGAAGTGCTCTTCATCCTGCACGCCGATCACGAGCAGAATTGCTCCGCGAACGCGATGCGGGCGATCGGCTCGAGCAGAGTCGACCCGTATAGCGCCCTCGCCGGCGCTGCGGCCGCGCTCTACGGCCCGCTGCACGGCGGCGCGAACGAGGCGGTGCTGCGGATGCTTGCCCAGATCGGTGACGTCGAGCACGTGCCCGGGTTCGTCGAGCAGGTAAAGGCGGGATACGTGCGGCTGATGGGATTTGGTCACCGGGTCTACCAGAACTACGACCCGCGGGCGAAGATCATCAAGCAGAGCGCCGACGCTGTCTTCGAGGTGACGGGACGCAACCGGCTGCTCGACATCGCACTGGAGCTCGAGAAGATCGCACTCGAGGACGAGTACTTCGTCTCGCGCAAGCTGTACCCGAACGTCGACTTCTACTCCGGCTTGATCTATCAGGCGCTCGGGCTGCCAACTGCGATGTTCCCGGTCATGTTCGCCATCCCGCGTACCGCCGGCTGGCTCGCGCAGTGGCGCGAGGGCATCGTCGACCCCGAGCAGAAGATCGCAAGGCCGCGTCAGATCTACATCGGCGCGGACGAGCGGGACTACACGCCGATCGAACGAAGAACGAGCGGCACCCAGGAACTCGTCGGCGCCGTCTAGCAGCGAGATGTTTCGGAGCCGGCACACGGCTCGGTGTGCCGGGCGTGGGCTACGTTGGCCGCGATGACGGTTGCTCTCGACGCGATCCGGGTTCACCATTTCGGGTTGGCCGGGCGCGAGCCGCTGCTCCTGCTGCTCGGAGCGTCGCTCCTCACGTTCGTTGTCACCAGGGTCTACACGCGAGGAGCGCGTGTTCATAACTGGCGAAGCAGCCGGGTCGGCGATGTCCATGTTCATCACATGGTGGTCGGGAACGTGCTGACGCTCACCTCCGGAATGTTCGAGATCGCGTTCCAACCTGGCGACATCGGCGTCGATCTGCTTGCAGTTCTCTTCGGCATCGGGGCCGCGTTCGTGCTCGACGAGTTCGCGCTGACCGTGCATCTGCGTGACGTCTATTGGACGCCGGAGGGCCGTCACTCGATCGAGGTCAGCATCATCTGGACCCTGCTCGGTCTGATGCTGCTGGCAGGCATCTCACCGTTCGGGATCCATGACCAGACCGAGATACCGCGACTCATCGGCTTCGTCGTCGTCGCCGCGAGCATCGTCCTCTCGGTGATCATCTGTCTCAAGGGAAAACTGATCCTCGCGCTGATCAGCATCTTTGTGCCGCCTGTCGGCGTGGTCGCCGCGTACCGGTTGGCCCGGCCCGGTTCGATCTGGTCGCAGCTCTTCTACGGCGAGCGTCGTCGGGCGCTCGCCGTCGCCCGCTTCGATCCGAAGAACTCCCGGAACGAGGCATTCCGCCACCACTTCGCGGATCTGCTCGGCGGCCGTCACGACGGCGTGTAGTCAGCGGGCCTTGGCTCGCTTGACGATGTCTGCCTCGAGGCCAGCCGAGGAGCGGACCTCGAGGCAGAGCCGGTCGACCTACGCCGACCGGGGTTTGGCGCGACTTACGCGTCGAACTTGCCGCCGAGCTCCGCGGCCTGGGGCCTGCCCTTGTGCCCAGCCTCCTGCATGATCGCCGGCACCTCGGGGTCCGAGACGAAGCTCTGGTGGCGAGCGAGAGAGCTCCGACCACTTCGGCGGCGCGAATCGGCTTCTCGACATCGCGCTGCGCCACGTCCATGCACCGATCCCAGACGGGCCGCGCCTCGATCAAGTCGGCCTTCCCGGCCACCTTCCTTGCCGCGGCTCGCTTCCCAGTCGATAACCACTTGACGGGACGACGGAATCTGTAAGGCTCCAGACTCCAGCCATGAGCAAAGTCGCCGAGATCCTTGCCTCGAAGGGCGCCGACATCTTTTCGGTTGACGCAGACGCGTCGGTGCTCGACGCCGCGAAGCAGATGATCGAGGCGAATGTAGGCGCGATGCTCGTGACGGTCGAGGGGCGAATTACCGGGATCGTCACGGAGCGCGACTATCTCCGTCGCGTCACGCTCGAGGGACGGACGGATCGCGAGACCGCGGTCAGGGCGATCATGTCGTCTCCGCTGATCGTCGTCGGGCTCGAAACGAGCGTCGACGACTGCATGTCGATGATGACCGAGCAGCGGATCCGCCACCTACCGGTCGCGGACGCGGGCGAGATCGTCGGGGTCGTCTCGATCGGCGACCTCGTCAAGTTCGTCTCGAACCAGCAGAGCGTCCAGATTCAGTATCTGACCGAGTACATCAACACGCGGTAAGCGTTCGACCTAGCCTTGAGGCTCGGCCGCCGCTCGTGCGGAGCGGGTTTGTCGGCCTTGCGTGAACTCGACGCGGCCGCTCGGCCACCTCTCGCCTGGCTCATAGACTGGAGATCGTGGAACGGAAGCTTGCAACGGTGCTTTTCGTCGATCTCGTCGACTCGACGGGCCTCGTCACGACCTCCGATCCTGAAATCGTGCGCCGGCGCGTGACGCAGTACTTCGAGCGGGCTGCGGGCTGCATCTCCCAACACGGCGGCAGAGTCGAGAAGTTCGTCGGCGACGCCGTGATGGCGGCATTCGGCGTGCCTCAGGCCCACGAAGACGACGCCGAGCGAGCCGTTCGCGCCGCGTTTGCCGTGCTGGAAGGGGTGCACGAGCTCGGGCTCGAAGCTCGCATCGGGATCGAGGCGGGGGAGGTGCTCGTCGACGACGGCGAATCCACCTTTGCGACCGGCGAGGCGGTGAACATCGCGGCTCGGCTCCAGCAGTCCGCCGAACCGGGGGCGATCGTGATCGGCCCGGGCGCCCGTCGCCTCACCGTCGCGCAAGTCGAGGTCGAAGACCGTGGCCCGATCGAGGTGCGAGGGCGGGAGCCGGTGTGGTCGTGGCAGGCGATCGCCGTGCTCGAAGGCCGCCAGCGGCGGGCAAAGGTCCCGTTTGTCGGCCGTGAGGCCGAGCTCGAGCTCCTGCACAACGTCTATGCGCGTAGCCTCCGCGAACGCCGGCCGCATCTCGTCACGGTCTTCGGTGACCCGGGCGTTGGCAAGTCGCGCTTCGTCTCCGAGTTCACCGACGGCGTCGAGCGCGCAACGATCCTGTTCGGGCGGGCGCTCTCGTACGGCGAAGGCGTCGGCTATTGGCCGATCGCGTCGATGGTGAAGGAGTCAGCCGGGATCACCGACGACGACCCTGCTGCGGAGGCGTTCGAGAAGCTTCGCATGTGTTGCGAGAGCGACGCCGTCGCCGATCTCCTCGCCGTGGCGCTGAGTCTGCTCGGCGCAACCGGCGATATCACCGCCGGCGAGGAGATCAAATGGGCGGCGCTTCGCTGGGCCGAGCAGCTCGCCACCGTGCAGCCGCTCGTGCTCGTGTTCGAGGACGTTCAGTGGGCCGACGAGCGAGTGCTCGACGTGATCGAGCACCTCGCACAATCGCCGAAAAGCGCGCCGCTCCTCGTTGTGTGTGTCGCCCGAGCGGAACTCCTCGACGTGCGCCCGAACTGGAGCGGCGGCAACCCACGCTCGGCCGCGGTCGAGCTCGGGCCGCTGACCATCGACGAGAGCCGGGCGCTGTCGGAGGCGCTGCTGCCTGATGAGATGCCCGTTTCGAGGTTGCGGGCCACTCTGCTCGAGAAAGCCGAAGGAAATCCGCTGTTTCTCGAGGAGACGGCATTGATGCTGCTGGAGGCAGACGCCGACGGCCTTGTCCCTGACCGAATCCCCGACACCGTGCAGGCGCTGATCGCCGCGCGGATCGATCTGCTCGAGACCGACCAGAAGCGCCTCCTGCAGCGCGCCGCGGTGATCGGGCGGGTCTTCTGGCGCGGCGCGCTCGAGCGCCTCGCGCCCGATCTCGACGCGGCGATGCTGCTCGATTCGCTCGTGAAGCGCGATTTGATCGTCGCCGAGGAGCGCTCGTCGATCCCCGGAGACCACGCCTACCAGTTCAAGCACCTCCTGATTCGAGACGTCGCCTACGGGGCGATCACGAAGGCGGACCGCGCTGAGAATCACCAGATCTTCGCTGCGTGGCTGGCCGAGCGCGCCCCGGACGAGCAGGTTGAGGCGCGCGCACACCATCTCGACCGTGCGGCTGTGCTCCTTGCCGAGCTGGACGGTGAGGTCCCGGTCCAGCTCGCGCACGAGGCGGCTGAAGCCCTCGAGTTGGCCGGTGATCGTGCCTGCCGTCGGGACGCATTCACGGACGCGCGGCGGCTGTACCTGCGCGCGCTCGATCTCGAGCCGACCCTCGATCGCCGTTACCTCGCGGCTGACGCCGCCGAAGAGCTCGGCGAGCTCGGGGTCGTGGCCGAGGAGATGGAGCGTGTGCTCGCGCAGGCGCACGAGGCGGGCGCGCCCCAACTCGAGGGTCGCGCTCTGAGCGCGCTCGCGGGCGTCGCGCTCAATCGCGATGGGAACCCGCGGGACGCGATGCGCCTTGCGATTGCGGCGCTCGAAGTGCTGCCTGCCTCCGACACGGACGCACGCTTCGAGTCGCTGGGCCGGCTCGCGGCGGCGGCGTGGTGGCCCGGCGACCTCCAGACCGCCGAAACTCACATCCGCAAGGCCGCGGCGCTCGCGGAGGAGGCCGGACGGCGTGACCTGTGGGTTCGCGCGATGGGGAATCTTCTCTGGTTGCTCGAGCTACGGCTGGATCTGCCCGCGGCGGAGGTGATCTTCGACGAGCTCGACCCGCCCGGTGAGAGCGCGCTCGAGCGTGCACGTGCAAATCGCGTGCGCGGGTCGCTCCGGCGCATCCAGGGCCGACTCGACGAGGCGGTGGAGGCCTTCGAGGACGCACAGACGTTGTACCTCGACGCCGGCGTGGCCGGTGAGGCAGCCTGGCTCGGCGTGCTGCGCGGCTGGGTCGCCTTCGTGAACGGCGACTTCCAGGGCGCCGAACGGGCCTTTCGCCACGGCGTTCGCGTCTTCACCGCGAACGAGGACTACGGCCACCTGTGCGAAGCGCAGCGGGCGCTCGCCGAGGTTCTGCTGGAAACCGGGCAGATCGACGATGCCGAGCGCTTTGCGCTCGCTGCGCGAACGGTGGTCAGCAGCCACGATGTGACGTCGACGGCTTCCACGACGCGCACGCTGGGCCTTGTACGAGCCGCCCAGCACAGTGATGTCGAGGCTGAACAGCTGCTGCGCGACTCGCTCGAGCTGCTCGAGGGCACCGACTTCCGGCTCCTCGAGGTCGATTCGCTCGTGGCGCTTGCTCGATTCCTTCGCTCGCGCGATCGCGTGGCTGAAGCCGAGACACTCGAGGCACGCCTGCCGGCACGCATCACCGGCTGGCTCGGTGCAACCGACGGCGACGCCGTCGACCGCGTTGTTGCGCCGTCTGAGGGGGTACGCGCACCGACCGGGGCCGAGAGCGCCGCGTAGAGCGCGCGAAGCCGGGGCAGCCGCCACTCGCGGCAATCCACGGCGCCTCACCGGTCGTAAACTCGCCCGATGGAGATCGCATGCGCAGTCTGCGGCGCGCAGCAGCCCACCGACGCACGGTTTTGCAGCAGTTGTGGCAGCCCGCTGCGGCTGCGCTGTGCCGCCTGCGGCTCCGAGCAGTTGAGCACGGCAGCGTTCTGCTCGACCTGTGGCAGCGCACTCCACGAGGACGGACGTCGTGGCCAGGTCGCGGATGAGCGACATGAGCGACGAGTCGTCACCGTTCTCTTCGCCGACCTCGCCGGTTCGACGGCCCTTGGCTCCCGGCTCGACCCCGAGGAGATCCGAGACCTGCAAGGCGAGCTGTTCTCCGTCCTGCACACCGAAGTCGAGCGATTCGGCGGGACGACGGAGAAGTTCATCGGGGACGCGATTCTGGCGGTCTTCGGAATCCCTCAAACACATGAAGACGATGCAGAACGGGCGGTTCGCGCCGCACTCGCGGCGCACGACCAGTTCGCGGCCTTCGCGGATCGTGTGCGCGACGAATACCAGGCAGATGTCGGGCTGCGGATCGGCGTCAACACCGGCGAGGTCGTCGCCAGTCGTGAGGCAGCTGCGCGCGGCGAGCTGATGGTGAGCGGCGACGCCGTAAATGTCGCTGCTCGGCTGCAACAAAGCGCAAAGCGGGGCGAGGTTCTCGTCGGCGAACGGACGTACGCCGCGACGAGCCGGGTCGTGACCTACGGGGAGCGGAAAGACATCGAGGCGAAGGGTAAAGGGGCGCCGATCGCGACATGGGTGGCCCGTGTCGCGTCCTCCGCGCCAACGCAGCGCTCGACGGGCTTGACGGCGCCGTTCATCGGCAGGGCGCAGGAGATCGCCGTCCTCGACGCCGTCACCTCACGCGTCGCGCGTGAACGCGTTCCGCAACTCGTGACGCTCTTCGGCGTCGCGGGTGTCGGCAAGTCCCGCCTGCTCAGCGAGCTCATCGATCACACCGATGGCGCTCGCGTACTGCGGGGCAGGTGCCTCCCGTACGGCGAAGGGATCACGTACTGGCCCCTCGCCGAGGTCGCGAAGCACCAAGCCGGGATTCTCGATACCGACTCGTTCGACACGGCGCTCGAGAAACTTCGCACGGCCGTGGACGCGGTCGTCGACCAGGCGCCGACCGACGTGCTCGAGGCGATCGCGTGGACGATCGGGCTCGCGGTCACGGGCTCGTCGATCATCACCGCGGGGCCGGACTATGCCCAGCGGCTGCTCGCCGACGCATGGCAGCAGTACGTCGCCGGACTGGGACATCGCGAGCTCACCGTTTTGATCGTCGAAGACGTTCATTGGGCGTCTGCAGCGTTGCTCGACCTGTTGGAGCATCTCGCCGACGTACTCGCCGACACGCGCGTCCTCGTTGTCTGCACCGCGCGTCCTGAGTTCTTGGATCTTCGACCCGCGTGGGGTGCGGGACGGCTCAACGCGACGACGTTGACACTTGCTCCGCTCTCGAGGGCCGAATCGGCTCAACTCGTCTCGTCGCTCCTCGGCGAGGGGCACGTTCCGGAGAATTTGCGCAAGCCGATTCTGGCGAGCGCGGAGGGGAATCCGTTCTTCGTCGAGGAGATGCTGCAGATGCTGATCGAGGAGGGGGCGTTCGAGCGTCAGAACGGAGGGTGGGTCGCGACCGGGCGGTTGGCGAAGGTTCGCATTCCCGATTCCGTCCACGGTGTCATCGCTGCTCGTATCGACCTGCTGGACGCAAGCGCGCGCGATGCGCTTCGGCGGTGTTCCGTGGTCGGCCGCGTGTTCTGGCCTTCGGCTCTCGGTATCGATGCGGCGGATGTCGAGCCGCTGCTTCGGCGCGGCCTCGTGACGACGTCGTCGCGATCGGCGATGGCGGGGCTTGATGAATTCACCTTCAAGCACGCGCTGACGCGCGATGTGGCATATGGCTCATTGCCGCGGACTGAGCGCCGCGACCTGCACCGCCGCGTGGCCGAATGGATCCAGCGCGTTGCACCGGATCGCGAGGGCGAGACAACCGAGCTCGCGGCATACCACTATCGCCAGGCGATCGACTACGGCGAGACCGATGCTGACGTTTTGGCTCGCGCTTACAAAATGCTGCTTGCCGCAGGCGAGTCAGCGTTGCGCCGCGGCGCTTTCATCGCGGCGCGCGCGCAGCTGGAGTACGCGGCGCCACTCGCGACCGACAATGGGCAGCGAGCAGCCGCGCTGCTTTCGCTTGCCGAGCTCGATGCCACCGAAGCGCGCTGGGATGATGCTGAAAACCGCCTGCGTGACGCGGAGAAGTTTGCCGCGGCCGGCGACGCGCAAACGCGTTCGGCGATCCTCGCGTGGCGCTCGCGCGTCAGCTGGATGGTCGGTAATTGGCAGGAGTCACTGGAAGCAGCGAATGGCGCGGTCGATTCGTTGGCGGGACTCCCCGAGTCAGAGCAACTTGCGCGGGCGCTCGCACGCCGTTCGCAGATCGAGATGCTGCGCGGTCTGCCACAGGCGGCGGAGCACTCGCTCGAGACGATCGAGGTTGCCAACCGGGTTGGTGACGTCGCCGCGAGCGTCAGTGGCCGCATCAATCTTTTCACGGCGCGCGCACAAGTCGGCGTCGGGCCTGATGCCGACGATGTCCTGGAGATCGTCGAGTCAGCGGCATCCGTCGGAGCACACGAGGACGCGTATCGCGCAATCGTCAACTTCGTGTGGTCGGCCGACGGTTACCTGCCCGTCGCCGACATCGAAGCCGTCGCTGCCGCAGGGCGAGAAGGGCGACTGCCGCCGCCACCGATCATCGCCGCGTATCTCGAGCTGTCGGTCACGGCGCTGCTCCTCGTTCCCGCAGGGCGGTGGCCTGAAGCCGACGCCATTCTCGCGAGCATCAACGGCCCGACCCTCAGTGCGACGAGCAGTTTGCTGTGGCGGCCGACGGCGGGCGCGCTTGCGTTTCGCCGCGGCGACATGGCCGGCGCAGACGAGGCGCTGACGGGTCTTGCGACCGTCGCGATCGAAAGCGGAGAGACGCAGCGAATCATCCCGATGGCGTGCGCCGTGCTGCCGTGGCTGCACGTAGCGGGTCGACGTGATGAGCTGCGAGCGGCGGCTGGCGAGATTCTCGCGGCGGTCGGCGAAAACTGGCCAACGGTGTTCTCGGTCGACGCGGTTGCGCGCACGTTCGCGGCTGCCGGCGAGCTCGAATTGCTCGCCGCTCTGACCCAATCGCTCGAGCGTGCAGCGGGCGGCAGCCACGCCGGGCGTCGTGGTATTTCACTGCTCGCTGCGCAAGGTCTCTGCGCGCTCGCTGACGGCGACGCCGGAGAGGCGGCACGGCTTCTCGCGAGCGCTGTCGCACGCGAGGACGAGTTGGGATTTGCCTACGACAGCGCGTGCCTGAGGCTCGACCTGGCACGCGCCTACGCCCGTTTTGGCGAGCAAGAGCGCGCCGCTGGGACAGCCAGCGAGGCCGATGTCGTGCTCGCAGCAATCGGCTGTATCAACCCGTTTTAGAGTCCCGCCCGGCCACTCTGCGATCACCTAGACGTCTGGTGAGGATTTGGTGCAACCCCTTGCATTGCGATTTCGGACGTGTTAATTACCAACTCGGGGTCGCTGTACCGCACCATGGGGAAGGGGAGAGGGAAGCTCAGCGTCGTGTCGTCGTACGCAATACCAAGGGGACTCGGGGGCGAGTTCGGTTTGATTGCGCTGCGCAAGCGGAGTGTCGCGCGCGCGGTCGTGACGGTCGGCGTTGCTGCGCTCGCGTTTCTCTACGCAGCCCCGATCGCTTCGTCGTTCCTCGTGGCGCCGCCTGCACGTGTGCACGCGCTCGATGCGCTGACACTCCCGACGCTTCACTTCCCAGTACTCCGCACGCACGTCGCACCCGCGACGCGTGTCGCTACACAGACGGCCCCCACGCAGTTCTTCCGAACACAGCATCACGTCGCGCTCGGCGGAAGGCACCTCGTGCATGCGGGTGCGATCGTTCTCCGGCGCAACTGGGTCGCGCCTCCCACCGTCGTGACGAATCGGTACGGCCCGGCGTTGCACACACCGACGACGAACACGTCGTCGACGACGCAAACGTCGACGACGCAAAGCGGCACGCCTCTCACTTCGTCGGTCGGAACCGAGCCGCCGGGATTCGATACCGCCGCGACGCCGACGCAGACCGCCGCGACGGTGACGCCCGCACCGACGGCAACTCCGTCGACGCCGGCCGCGACGAATTCGACCGCGACGGGAAGCTACGGCGCCGTCGATCCAGCGGCGGCCGATGCGACCGCCGCCGCGACCGCCGACGCGCCACCCGAGTCGAGTGGCGGGACGCCGGTCAGTGATGGCGTGTCCGCGTTACCCGCCGCGGACGGAGCGACGGCAGCCGTCGATGCGGCGGCGACGAGCACCGCACCGGCCGACGGGTCGACGACACCGGCGGCGCCCGCGACGCCGGCAACGACCACAACGACGACGGCGACCACGACGACCACAACTTCCACGACGGCGGCGAGCACCACGCCGCCGTCGACGTCAGCGAGCGCGGCGGCGACCTCTGCCACTACCACGGCGCCGGCACCGCTCGACGTGACCGGCGGCACGGACGTCGTGCTCTCGAGCGACGGGACGTCGTTGACGGTCACCGTCGACGGTGTTGCGACGACGCACCCGCTCGACAGCATCACGGCGATCCAGGTCTCGAGCTCGACGCTCACCATCGATGCCTCGCAGGGATCGATCGCCGCGCCGATCACGTTCGACGGCGGCTCGCTCGCAGTCGACCACTCGAGCTCGGCCTCCGACTGGACGCTCAACGGCGACGGCACCGGCTCGGTTGCGGGTGGCGGCGCCTCGGTCACGTTCTCGCACGTCACCCACGTCTCGGCCGGTGGCAGTTCCGACACGCTGCACGGCCCGGCTGCCGACTCCGCGTGGACGATCGACGGCGCGAACTCAGGCAGCGTCGGCGGAACCTCGTTTGTCGGCTTCGCGAACTTGACCGGTGCCGCGAACAACAAGGACACCTTCACGCTCGCCGTCGGTGGCTCGGTCAGCGGCCTCGTCGATGGTGGCGATGCCGGCTTCGACAGCCTCGTCGTCGCCGGCCATCGTGGCTCCGTGGTTTCGAACCCGCACGGCCCGCACTCGGGCAACCTCGTGCTCGACGGTACGACGCTCACGTATGCGGGCCTCGAGCCGATCGACGTCTCAGGCACCGACATCGTCTACAACGGCGCCGACCTCGGCGGAAGCACCGAGGTGCTCGACAAGGACCTGATCCAGGTCTCGCCGGGTACGAGCGGAACGATCCAGATTCGCGACTGCCTGATTGCGGGCTGTGGCGCGCCGATCTTTGATCAGGCGGAGCTTCACACCTTCACGATCGCCGGCACGAACTCGCTGACGATCAACGGCGGCCTCGGCGGCGACACGGTCGAGTTCAGTGGCGACTATCTCGTCCCGAACTCGACCCTGACGGTCAACGCCGAGCACATCAAGGTCGACTCGGGCGTCACGATCAACGTCGGCAGCGCCTCCGGCAACGACATCAACTTCAACGCGGTCTACAAGGACAACGGGCTCAGCGTGCTCGGGCTGACGACGACGATTCCGTTCCTCGGCGACGACGCCATGGTCGACATCAACAATGCGACGATCACGGGGAACAAGCTCAACTTCACGGCGCTGTCAGCGAACCTGAGCACCACCGTGAACGGCGCCTCGCAGAGCCTGGCCGGCGGCAACCTGATTGTCGCCTCGGTCGCAGGCTTCGCCGACTCTGCACCTGGCGGCTTCTTCACCGTCGTCGGCGGCACCGGCACCTGCGCCTACACCGGTCGTGACATCTCGACGAACAAGCTGACCGGGATCACCGGTTGCACGGGCACTCCCGCCGATGGCGCCATCGTCACCTCGGCGATTACCGAGAACGGCAGCGGCAAGGGTGTCAACCACGCTGTAGCCGAGTTGGAGTACTACGCGAACGTCAACGTCTACGGCAATTCGACCCTGAGTGCCGTGGGCGACGTGACGCTTGCGAGCACCGTCGACGTCACCTCGACTGCGAACGCGGTGCCGGTCAAGGGCAACTGGGTGTCGGGGACCGCCTACAGCAAGGGCGACGTGGTCATCGACACCACCGACAACAAGCGGTATTCGGCCAAGAACGACATCGCTTCGAGCACCACGGCTCCGAGTTCCGATTCCACGAACTGGGATGACGCCAGCGGTGCCGGCTCGGCAGTCGCCGCGTCGACCTTCATCTCCCACGCGATCAGCCATCTCTCCGACACGAGCACGATCACGACGACGGGTGGCAACGTGACGATCTCCGCCAACTTGAAGTCGAACATCACGACGATCGGCAACGCGATCCAGAGCGGCTCCGGGGCCGGGATCGCGGTCGGCGTCCTCGTGACGGATTCCGAGGCGTACGTCGACAGCACGGCGGCGACGCCGGTCAGCGCGAAGGGAATCACCATCTCGGCCGACACCGACAACACCGCCGCGACCACCGGCACGGCGGCCCCGGGCGGCGCCGACAAGTCCGGCAACGGCACCTCCGCGAATAGCCCGACTCAGAGCACGAAGCAGTCGACCGCCGCCGACGGCAAGGCCGATAACAAGTCCGAGACCGCCGACGGCAATCAGGATGTCAGCGCCGCGCTCGGCGTGACCGTCGTGATCGCGAAGACGCAGGCCTACATCTCCTCGGCGCGCGTCGGCGGGATCACGATCGACGCGAACGGTGGCACGCAGAAGATTCACGCCGGTGCGAAGAACGCAGGCAAGGCGACCGCGGACGGCGGCAACGTGAAGTTCTCGCCCGACGCGCCGACCGCCACACCGTCGGCCAGCGGCGGCACGCTCGCGGATGCAACCTACTACTACAAGATCGTTGCGATCTACTCGACGGGCGACAGCCTGCCGAGCGCCGAGGCCAACGCGGTCGTGACCGGAGGCGGAGGCTCGGGCAGCGTGTCGCTTACCTGGGCGGCCGTCGACAACGTCACCGGCTACAAGATCTTCCGCGGTGACGCGACCGGGAACGAGACGCTTCTCGACACGATCGGCGTCGTGACGACCTACATCGATGACGGAAGCAAGACGCCGAACAGCACGAAGCCGTCAGCGACCGATACGAACTCCGGTATCGGCGTCGGCGTCGCGGTCGACGTCGCGGTGATCGCGACCAAGGCGTACCTGCGCAATGCGAGCCTCAAGGGAACGACAGTGACCGTCGAGTCGACCGCACCGTCGGCGTCCGCCTTCGCCGCCAGCGCAATCTCGGGAGCAGGCGGCAGCAGCGTCGGCTTCGCCGGCTCGGTGGCGGTCAACGTCACCGACTCGAATACGACGACCGACATTGAGGGCACTGATCCGGTTGCCGTCAACGGCGCGGATCTTTCCCTCGCAGCGACCTCGAACATCACGAACGATGCCTCGGCGACCGCCAAGCAGTCGACCGACGGCAAGGCGAGCGGCGTCGGCATCTCCGTGGCGGTCAACGTCGTCAATGACACGACGACGGCGGGCCTGCCGGATGGATCGGTGTTGAACGGCGCGAAGAACCTGACGCTCACCGCCGACAGCACCGACGCGATGACGACGACGGCAAACGGCGGCGCCTCGACCGGCAGCGGCACCGTCGCGCTCGCCGCGCAGGCCGCGATCTCGATCTCGAACATCACGACGACCGCCTCAGTCGGGAGCGGCTCCGACCTGACATTGACCGGCGGCCTGACGGCCCACGCGACCCAAACGGCGAGCGTCACGACGAAGGCCTCCGGCGATACGAAGGGTGGCAACGCGGGCATTGGCCTGTCGCTCGCCCTCGTCGTCGCGAACCACTCGGTCTCCTCGCAGCTGAGGCGGAACCTGTCGGCGGGCGGCGCGGTGAGCTTCACCGCCGACGGCTCGTCGATCAACGACACCGAGGCGACCGCGAGCTCGGCCGGCGCAGATGAGAAGAAGGACGGGAGCGCCGGGTCGACCGACACCTCGAACAAGGACGTCAACGGCAAAGCCGATGCGAACCTGAGCAAGGCCTCCGAGAGCGACTCGAGCGGCAAAACGACCGGTGAGACGACGCCGAAGGCGAAGAGCGGCGAGGACGGCGGCACGACGGTCACCGTCGCCGCTGCGGTCGCGATCGCGATCGTCAAGGCAAGTGCGTTGAGCGGCCTCGCGGATGGCGTATCGCTCGTGTCGACCGGCGCAGCGACCCTCGCGAGCAACGAGAACGCCGACTCGAAGGTGAAGACGAACGCGAGCGCAACGAAGGCGAAGACCGCCAACATCGGCGCCGCTGTCTCGATCAACCGGATCACTGTCGACAACGAAGCCGTCGTCGGCACGAACGTCCTCATCAACACCCAGGGCCTGAGCGTCACCGCCGGGATGCGCAACGTAGGCGGCGACCAGAAGAACACCTTCGACACCGAGGCGACCGCTGGCGCCGGTGGCGGCAAGGTCGGCATCTCGGGCGCACTCGCGCTGACGATCGCCGACGTGAAGACCAACGCTGAGATCCACTCCAACTCGGGTCGCGGCCCGCCATCGTCGTTCCCAGGGATTCAGCTCAACGGCGGTGACCTGACGATGTCGGCCACGGCGACCGTTGAGAGCACGGCGAAGGCGAAGTCGACGGACAAGGATTCGGAAACGGTCGGTGTGGGCGCAGGTGTCGCGATCAACATCGTCGACGTCACGACCACCACCTCGATCGACAGCGGTGCCCGGTTCGATGACGGCACCACCACCTCTCTCGCGAAGCGCGTCAAGAACGTCACCTTGACGGCGACGACGAGTGAGACGATGACGACCTACGCCGAGGCCGGAACGGACGGCGCTGCCGGCTCCGACGCGGCGATCACGCCTGACGTCGCGATCTCCTACCCGACGGTCACGACGACCGCGATCGTCGACGGCGACGCCACGCAGGGCCTCACGGCCACCGGCGCCGTCTCCGTGACCGCGACGCAGGACACGAAGTCGACGACGACTGCCAAGGCGGATGCGGGTGGGGCGGACGTCTCGATCGGTCTCGCGCTCGCTCTCGTGATCGTGAATGACGTCGTCACGGCAACGGTCGCGCGCAACATCAACGCCGTCGGCGCGGTCAGCCTGGCCGCGAACGGCTCGTCCGACAACGAGAGCGAGTCGGACGCGAGCGCGAAGGGCGCGAAGACGAAGACCGACGACACGTCAGGCAAGGACGTCAACAAGAAGTCCGACGACCAACTCGACGGCGCCAACAGCACCCGCAACTCGAACATCAGCGGTGACTCGACGAAGTCCAACGACTCGTCGACCCCGAAAGCCAGCACCGGTGACAAGTCCGAAGGAAGCGGCAGCACCTCGGTTCAGGTCGCGGCCGCCGTGACCATCAACATCATCACGACCGTCTCGCTCGCGCAGTTCACGAACGGCGTCACGATCGTCGCGGGCGGCGTTGCGAGTGCGAAGACGCTCGCCGCGACGATCGCCGATGCGCTCGCAAAGGGCGAGACGGTCGGGACAGGCTCGAGCGACGGCATCGGCGTCGGCGTTTCGATCAACCTCGTCGACATCACGAACAAGGCGACGACCGGCACCTCCACGATCACCGCGACCGGTCTGGACGTCGAGGCCGGGATGAACGACAAGAACGACGGCCGCGTCCGTTACTGGGACAACACGGCGAAGGAATGGACGCTGATCGACCGCGGCACCGTCATGCCGGTGTCGCCGTCGAACGGGGACTACTTCCAACTCACCGACGGCGCACCTGCCGCGACGAAGGTCGACGGCGCGAGCCAGGATGTCACGGGCGGAACCCTGACGGTGGCCTCGACGACCGGCTTCGCAACCACCGGCACGTTCACGGGCGAGGGCATCGACGGCACGTGTGCATACACCGGCAAGACCGGCACCTCGTTCACGGGCATCACGGGCTGCACCGGGACGCCGGAGGACAAGGCGCAGGTCACGTCGACGACGGGAACGACGACTCACGGGGACGGCCAGGTGATCGACGGGTCGCACACGACGCTGAACGTCATCTCGACCGCGAATTTCGAGACGACGGGCGCGTTCACCGGCGAGGGCATAGACGGCACCTGCAGCTACACCGGCAAGACGGGGACATCCTTCACAGGCATCACCGGCTGCACCGGCACGCCGGACGACGGGGCGGCGATCACACGCGTCGCGACGCTGCCCGGCATCTACAAGTGGAACGGCACGACGTGGGTCGTCCAGTCCGGCGTGATCGGCCACGGCATCGAGCTTCCGGCAAGCCCCGCTGACGGCGACCTGTTCCGGCTCGCCGAGCACGAGATCATCTCGAGCGCGGGTGCCGGCGCGGGTAAGACGGACGTCGGTATCGCGGGTGCCGTCTCGATCAACATCGTCACGAACGACCGCACGCTTGCGCTCGTCGGCGCCGGCTCGCACGTCACCGCCAGCACCGCCGACGTCACGGTCAAGGCGCAGAGCAACGAGCTCGACATCTCGAAGGCCGAATCCCAGGCTGAGGACGCGAGCAGCGTCGGCGTCGGTGCCGCCGTCGCCCTCAACATCCTCACCTCGACCGAGACGCGTGCCGAAATCGAGGACACCGCCGTAGTGACCGGCGGCGTCAAGGTCGATGTCGAAGCGCTCTCGCGCCGTCAGGCCGAGACCGAGGTCGAGTCCGGGGCGAGCGGCGACGACACGTCCGTCGCGCCTGGCGTTGCGCTCCTCCTGATCACGAGCGAGCACACCACCGCGCGGATCGGCACGTCGGCCACCGACTTGACGGCAACAGGCGCGATCACCGTGAAGGCGAAGCACGAGGCTGAGTACTCGACCGAGGCGAAGGCCGTTGCAGCAGGCAGCACCGCCGTCGGCGCGAGCATCTCCTTGAACATCGTGCTCGACTGGGTCACGCTCGCCGAGGTTTCGCGCAACATCCAGGGTTCTTCAGTCGAGATCACGGCCGACTCCGCCGTGTCGAGCGAAGCGAAGGCCGACGCGACCGCCAGCGGCGCCAAGAAGTCCGGCGACGACGCTGACTCGAAGAAGCAGAGCGAGGTCGACAACAACCCGAACACGAGCGGCAAGACCGGGACGCTCCCGAAGGCATCCGACAACAGCACGGGCACCGGAGCGGGCAACAGCGAGACGGGCGCGCAGGGCGGCGACTCGAACAGCGGCGGCGTCGGCGTGGCGGCCTCGATCAGCCTCAACTGGGTCGTCACCAAGAACAACGCGAAGATCGACGACGGCCTGCACGTCACCGCTACCGGTGGCGACGTCAAGCTCAGCGCCGAGAACTCGAGCCAGGAGAGCGCGAAGGCGACCGGGCTCTCGGCGAGCTCCGACGGCAGCCATGTCGCCGCCGCGGTTGGCGTGAACTTCGCTGACGTCACGAACAACGCCACCGTCGGCCAGGACGCGGTCGTCTCGGGCAACGGAATCACGATTGAAGCCGTCAACACCGACGGCAAGAAGAACCAGCTGATCGTCTGGGGCCTCGCGGGCAGCGGCGGCTCGTCAGAGGACAACGGCGGCGCGAGCGTGGCGGCGTCGATCGGCGTCGAGGTCGTTCTCTTCCATACCGAAGCCTCGGTCGCGATGGGCGCGCATCTGATCTCGAACGGCGACCTCACCGTGCACGCGGAGAACGCGATCGGGATCCAGAACATGGCGCTGTCCGGGGCGGCCTCAGCCGGTGGCGCCGGGGTCGGTGGCGCGATCGTCGTCAACGTCTTCCCGGACATCACGACCGAGGCGATCATCTATTCGGGCACGTCGACGCATGTCACGCAGATCGATGCCGTCGGCAAGGTCGAGGTCTCTGCCAAATCCTCGATCAAGGAAGCCGATCCGATCGTGGTTCCGATCATCGGCACGCTGCCCGCCTTCTCCTCGGTCGCCATGGCCGCCGCGGCATCGAGTGGCGGCGCGGCGGTCAGCGGCTCGGTGATCGTCAACGTGATCTTCATCACGACCAAGGCGCTGATCTCGAGCGGAACGCAGATCAACCAGAATCAGGGCCGCCTGACCGGCGTGCCGACGAGCGGCACCCAGAAGCTGAAGGTCGAGGCGATCGACGACACGTCCTTCACCAACATCGCCGGCGGGCTCAACTTCTCGACGGACGGAGCCGGCGTCGGCATCGGCATCGTCGTCGACGTGATCAACAAGCACGTCTCCGCCGTGATTCAGGACAGCACGGTGATCACGACGCTCGGCGGCATCGACGTCAATGCCGCCTCGACCGAGAACTTCCACGAGCTCGCGCTCGACGTCGGCGGCTCCTCGGACAATGCAGCCGTCGACGGCTCGGTCATCGTCGTGGTCCTCAGTCCGTCAAGCACCTCGGCCGAGGTCAGCGGCACGATTCACGCCGGCGACTCGTTCAACGTCACCGCTTCCGACGCGATCACCGACTTCCTGCTGGCCGGTGGTGGTGCGGTCAGCACCTCGTCGGCAGGCATCGCCGTCTCCGTCATCGTCATCGACCGCCAGGGACAGGTCGACGCGGGCATCGGCGCGAACTCCGACCTTCAAGCGAACGGCGGCACCGGCCTGACCGTCTCCGCGACGCAGAGCGAGAGCCTCGATCTGATCTCGGTCGGAGCCGCGGGCGGCGATAGCGCCGGGGTCGCCGGCTCCGTGATCGTCGACATCGAGAACTCGAGCACGCTGGCCCATATCGACTCAGGAGTGACGGTCGGTGGCTCGACCACCAATGTTGCGGTCTCGGCGACCGATACGACGACGGCCCTCGACCTCGCCGGCACGATCGGGATCGGCGGCACCGCCGGCGTCGGTGTCGGCGTCGTTGTTGAGGTGTTGAACAAGGACACCGAGGCGTCGATCGCCGCCGGCGGCTCGATCACCGTCTCCGGCAACGTCACCGTCGCTGCGACCTCGCACGAGACGATCACCTCGATCTCGGTCGGCGGCGGCTTCGGCGGCACGGCATCCGTGAACGTCCAGGCGGCGGTGCCCGTCATCAACATCACGACGAAGGCATTCGTCGCGGACGGTTCGAGTGACCCGAACGGCGCAGTCATCAGCGCCGGCGGAAGTGTCGGTGTGACGGCCGACGAGGTGATGACGCTGAACGTGATCGCCGGCAACATCAGCGGCGGCGGCAGCGCAGCGGTCGGCGCGGCGGTCTCCGTGCCGGTCGTGTTCAAGGAGACGCATGCCTGGATCGGCAATTACGCGAAGGTCGGCGCGGCAGGCCACTCTGCGATCACGGTTCCGACCGGGACGTACACGGTCGCCTCGGAAGACACGCGCTTCGCCCCGGCAACGGCAATCAGCGGCGGCGACACGATCGACATCGGTTACACCGGCAACCTGAAGAACGGCGACGAGGTGCGGTACGACAATGGCGGCGGCACCAGCGTCACCGGCCTGACCGACGGAGCCCTCTACTACGTCAAGGTCATCGACGGGCAGCACGTGAAGCTGTACAGCGACCACGCGCTCACGTCGCCGATCTCCGGCCTCTCGGGCGGCAGCGGCGAGAACCAGCGCCTCGTCCCGACAAACCAGGCCGGCGTCACCAAGGACACCTCGAACCGCTTCAACCCGGCGACCGACGTCAACTACGCGACCGACACGATCAACCTGCCGTACACCCTCGGCGTCTCGAACGACGACGCCGTGATCTACAGCGCGGGCGGCGGCACTCCGATCGGCGGTCTCGTCGACGGTGGCGAGTACTACGCCGAAAGCGTGAGCGGCAACTCGCTGCAGCTCTACACCAAGAAGCCTTCGGACGGCGGGACGCTCATCAACCTCACCGATCCGGGCGTGAACGCCGGGAAGTCGCACAGCCTCGTACCGTCTGGCAAGACGCCGTCCGGTGACGCGAGCGCACTCGGCCCGCGCGTCATCGCCGAGCAGTCGGACAGCTTCCGCGGCGTCGCCGTCACCTCGAACAACAGCGACAACCTCGGCGCGTTCGGCATTAGCTTCGGCTTCAGCGGGAGCGCCGCAGTGAACCTCGCCGGCGTCATCAACGTCGAGAACATCCACACCTCGGCGCACATCGGCGACGCGGCCAAGGTCAACTGCGGCTTGACGTGCGGAAGCAACATCGGCGGCGCGGACAGTGCGCAGTCGGTGCGCGTCGCAGCGGCGAACCAGTACTACGAGCTCGAGGTCGCTGCTTCGCTCTCCATTGGCGGTGACGCCGGGGTTGCAGTGCCGATCACCGTGCGGATCGTGAACATCGACACCTGGGCGTACATCGGAACGGGCACAGCGGTGAACGCACGAAACGACGTGTCGGTGACCGCGAACGCATCCGAGTCGGTCATCGGCGTCACGGCCGGCGCCGGCGGTGGCATGGTGGGCGTCGCGGGCACGGTTTCCGTCACCGTGGTCACTGTCCATACCTACGCGTGCACCGGTACGCCGACGGCTCCCGCCTACAAGTGTGCGAGCACCGGCGCGACGATCAACGCCGACAACAACGTTCTCGTCGCGGCCACCGACTCGAGCAGGCTTGTTCTCGTCACGGTCGCGGTGGCAGGCGGCTACGTAGGCGTCGGACTCGCGGTCGGTGTTGCAGTCCTGAACAAGGAAACCGAGGCGTATCTCGGCGCGAACAGCGTCGTCAACGCCCAGGCGACGGGTTCGCCGATCAGCAGCACGATCCCTGACGGCACGTTCAACTCGACGACTCAGAAGTACAAGGCCCATGCGACGTTCGGCGGCCTCGCGGTCGTGAGCACGTCGAGCGAGGACGTCTTCGGCCTCGCCCCGGCAGTCGCCGGCGGGTTCGTCGGCGTCGCCGGCGGTGTCGGAGTCACCGTGATGAACGTCATGAACCAGGCGTTCATCGGCCCGAACTCGCAGATCAATCTCGCGGGCGGCGCCGGCGCAGGCCAGTCGGTCAATGTCTCCGCGGTTGACTACTTCAAGTCGTTGACAATCGCCGGCGGTATCGCCGGAGGCGCTGTCGGGGTCGCCGGCGGCATCGACATCGGTATTGCCGACACGAGCGCACAGGCGCACATCGGCGAAGGCTCGACGGTGTGGGCGGCGGCGGACGTCGAGGTGAACGGCCTCTCGCGGAAGGAAGTTCAAACCTACGCGCTGAGCGCGGCGGGCGGCTTCGTCGGCGTCGCGCTCGCGGTCTCGGTGTGGTCGGTCGGGACGCAGACGAACAGCAACTACCAAGACAGCGGCGCTGCAGGCCCCGACAAGGGCATCTGGTCCTCGATCGGCGCCTACAACGCGGGCGACGTCGTCACCGACTCGTTCGACAGCAAGAAATACACCGCGCGCTGCGACATCGGCGGGGCGTGGCAGAACTCGACGAAGTACAACAAGTGCCGCGTCGTCACCGACGGCGGTATCGCCTACCAGGCAAATGTCGACGACCCGAACGAGGCGATGGCGCCCGGTTCGAACCTCGGCCCGTCCGGCTGGTCGGTGTACACGCCGACCGCCCCGCACGCCGATCTCGCAAACTGGGACGGCCCCACCGACGCGCTCCACTCGAAGGATCAGGACACAGGCAAGAGCATCGGCGGCGCGGATACCGCGGCCTCCGGCTCGTCAACCGCCTCGACCATGGGCGCGTGGAATGTGAGCACGACCTACCACGCCGACGACACGGTCGATTACGACGCCGGTGACGGGACCGGCAGCCACGTGTACAAGGCGAAGGGAACGAGCACGGGCAGCACGCCGAATGACCACGCAGCCGACTGGGCCGCGCAGACCGGCGGATACACGAGCTCGCTGTCGGGCACCACCTCGAGCGCGCCCGTCACCGCGTGGGTGATGAGCCACCCGTACAACAAGGGCGACCAGGTCTCCTACAACGGCCACAACTACACGGCCAACGTGGACATCACAGCTCCGGCCGATGAGCTGAAGACGCCCGACAAGAACACCGCGCAGTGGGCGAACGCCGATTCCCAGAACAAGACGAGCTCGCGGATCACCTCGGCCCTCGGCGGTCCGCAGACGAAGATCAACGCCGCGGCCGCGGGAGTCGGCGGCAGCGTCGCGACGGACGCGATCAGCCACGTACCGACCGGAGGAACGACCGCGACGATCGACTCGAGCCTGGCGCACCCGACCACGGTGAAGGCCGGTGGCCACGTCAACGTGCTTGCGAACGACGTTCTCTTCGTGTTCGGGATCGCGGGGGCGGCGGCCGGTGGCTTCGTCGGCGTCGGCGGTTCCGTCCTCGTCCTGAATGTGAACAGTGTCACCGACGCTGGCGTCGCTCCGTACACGACGATCAACGCCGGCGGCGCCGTGAACGTGTCGGCGAGCATGGACGAGCACACGACACCGATCGGGTTCGCGGGCGGCGGCGGCTTCGTCGGCATCGGTGCGCAGGTGGCGGTCGTCAACGACACGAGCACCCAGAACGCGCACATCGACGACAACGCCCAGGTCGTGAAGGCCGACGGCGGCCTTTCCGTCACCGTCAACGCCACCCGCGACGTGCACGCCTACGCGATCGGAGTCGGCCTCGGCGCCTTTGCAACCGGCGCGGCTGTGGCAGTCGTGAACGTCGACGGCAGCGCGTCGGCGACGATCGGCAACGTCGCGGTGGGCTCGATCAGCTCCCTCGGCGGCCTCACAGTTTCGGCCACCGACAACGTCAAGAGCGACAACCTTGTGATCGCTGTCGGCGGCGGTGTCGGCTTCGGTCTCGGCGCTGCGGTGGCAGTGATCAACCTCGGCGGTACGCTGAAGGCCACTTCGGGCGCGCACGGATTGCTCGCCGGCGACGTCAACGTCACGGCCGACGGTACGCACGTCGCCAAGGTGCAGAGTGTCAATGTCGCAACCGGCGCCGGCGCAGTCGGCATCACCGTCGACGTGATCAAGAACGCGCGGAACACCGAGGCGGCGACTTCAGGCTCCGGCATCACGTTCACCACGCCCGCGGCTGTCAAGGTGAAGGCAACGGCAAGTAACACGGTCGACGCCGAGGCACCCGGTGGCGCGGCAGGCGGCGTCGCCATCTCAATCATCGTTGCGCTCGCCGATCTCACCGGCCACACCACCTCGCAGGCCAACGCCAGCATTACGAACGCGACCGACATCACGGTCAGCGCCGCCGCTGACAACACGGCAACCGCCAACGTCCTGATCGTCGGCGTCTCGGTCATCGGCCTGTCGGGCGGCGTTGCCACCGCCACGATCGACGCCGGCGCGGATATCACCGCGACCGTCGGATCGACGGCGACGCTGAGCGGCTCCGGCGACATCCTCGTCGAGGCGAAGACGCGCAACCTCGGTAACAAAGCGACCGCCACGGCGACGGGCGGCAGCCTCGGTGGTGTCGCCGCCGGGTCGGTCATGGTCGCAGTCGCGAAGGACAAGTCGAAGGTCACCGCAGAGCTCGACGGCTCGGTCACTCACGCGAACTCGCTTTCCGTCACGGCGAACGGCACCAACACGGCGAATGCGAGCAGCATCGCAGCCGGGTTGAGCGGTCTCGTCACCGGCGGGCTCGCTGCATCTCTCGCGGAGATCACGAGCGACGCAGTGACGACCGCGAAGGTCGGATCGACGTCGTCGATCAGCGGCTCGTTCGCCACCGCGGTGTCGGCGACCGGCGTGAACACGGCAACGGCAAACTCGGATGCGCTGTCTGCATCGCTCGCCCTCTCGATCGGTGTCACGATTCCAACGGCTCGGATTGCAGACGGCACGACAGCGGAGTTCGACGGCACGATCACCGGCGGCACCGGGCTCTCAGTAACGGCCGACGGGACGAATAACGCGACGGCGCACGCCCTAGCAATCAGCGTCGGCTTTGTCGCCGGCACCGGAGCGTCCTCGAAGGCGGAGATCACAGCGGCCGCGAGCGTGCTCGCGCTGGTCGGCTCGTCGGCGCATGTGAGCGTGCCTGGGAGCGCCGTGCTGGTGACGGGGCACGGACATCAGACGGCGACGGCCGACACGAACGGCGGCGCGGGCGGCGTCATCTCGATCGCGGTCATGGTGCCGACGGCAATCGTGGCCGGCGGCGTGACGGCGAACTTCGACGGCTCGCTGACTTCGGCGGATCACCTGACGGTAACGGCGACCGGCTCGAACAAGGCCGACGCGCACGTCGTCGTGGTCGCGGTCGGCATCGCAGCCGGCGGCGCCGGTGCCGTCGCGGATGCGGAGATTCAGACGCCGGCGGTGACGCACGCGCTCGTCGGGTCGGATGCATCGGTCTTCGTGGCGAACGGCGTCACCGTCGACGCACACCTTGTCGACGACCAGAACCTTGCGAAAGCGAAGGCGAGCGGGGGCGGCGGCGGTCTTCTTGCGGCCCTCGTGATCTTCAGTGCTGATGCAGAAGACAACGGCCAGACCGTGGCCGAGGTCGCCGGCGGTGTCACTCATGCCTCGTTCTTGACCGTGACGGCGATGGGCACGAACACGGCGACCGCGGATACGACGGCTGCTGGGATCGGCGGGATCGTCGCCGCGACCAAGGCTTCGTCGGTCGCCCATATCGGCACGGGCGCGCTGGTGAAGGCGTTTGTCGGCTCGGGCGCGACGGTGAGTGGGACGTCGGGGTTGACGCAGGTTCTTGCGACCGGTGCCAACACGGCGACGGCGACCTCGGACGCAGGCAGCGGCGGCTTCGGGTTCTCGCTTGCGGTGACGTTGCCGTTGGCGGAGATCGAGGGTGGCACGACGGCGGAGTTCGACGGGACGATCAACGGGGGCGCGGGCCTGACGGTCACGGCTGACGGGACGAACACGGCGACCGCGCACGCGTTGGCGGTCTCGCTTGGCTTCTTCGCCGGCTCGGGTTCCTCGTCGACCGCGGTGATTACCGCGAACGCCAGCGTCTTGGCGCTAGTTGGTTCGACGGCGCATGTTTCGGTGCCGGGCCAGGCAGTGCTGGTGACGGCGACCGGTCATCAGAAGGCGACGGCGGATACGGCGGGCGGTTCGGGCGGCGGGATCTCGATCTCGATCATGATCCCGACGGCGATCATCGGCGGCGGTGTGACGGCGAACTTCGACGGCTCGCTGACCGCGGCGGATCATCTGACGGTGACGGCGACGTCGTCGAACAAGGCTGACGCGCATGTGTATGTGTTCTCGATCGGGATCCTCGGCGGCGGCGCGGGTGCAGTCGCAGACGCCGAAATCTTGAGCTCGGCAGTGACGCATGCGCTGGTCGGCCCGGACGCGTCGGTCTCGGTAACGAACGCCGTGACCGTCGACGCGCACCTCTTCGGCGATATGAATCTCGCGACGGCGACTGCTGATGGTGGCGCTGGTGGCGGTCTGGTCGGCGCGGCGGTCTTCAAGTCCGACGCCGAGGTCAACGGTGAGACCGTCGCGGAAATCGCGGGTGTGGTCAGCCATTCGGCCTCGTTGACGGTGACCGCGATGGGCACGAACACGGCGACCGCGGATACCAAGGCTGCTGGAATTGGTGGGTTGGTTGCTGCGACGAAGGCTTCATCTGTCGCGCACATCGGCACGGCTGCATTGGTGAAGGCGTTTGTCGGCCCCGGCGTCGTGATCAGCGGGACGGCCGGGATGACCATGGTCACGGCGACCGGTGCGAATACGGCGACTGCGACGTCCGATGCGGGTAGTGGCGGGTTTGGGTTCTCGCTTGCGGTGACGTTGCCGTTGGCGGAGATCGAGGGTGGTACCACGGCTGAGTTCGACGGGACGATCACGGGTGGTGCCGGTCTGAGCGTCATCGCCGACGGTACGAACACGGCGACCGCGCACGCGTTGGCGATCTCGCTCGGCTTCTTCGCCGGCACCGGGTCTTCGTCGACCGCAGTGATCACGGCGAACGCAAGCGTGCTTGCGCTCGTCGGTTCGACGGCCCACGTTTCGGTGCCCAGCCAGGCTGTCATCGTGACCGCGACCGGTCATCAGAAGGCGACGGCGGATACGGCGGGCGGTTCGGGCGGTGGGATCTCGATCTCGATCATGATCCCGACCGCGCTCGTCGGCGGCGGTGTGACGGCGAACTTCGACGGCTCGCTGACCGCGGCGGATCACCTGACGGTGACGGCGACGTCATCGAACAAGGCTGACGCGCATACGTATGTGTTCTCGATCGGGATCCTCGGCGGCGGCGCGGGCGCGGTCGCTGACGCCGAGATCCTGAGCTCGGCAGTGACGCATGCGCTGGTCGGCCCGGACGCGTCGGTCTCGGTAACGAACGCCGTGACCGTCGACGCGCACCTCTTCGGCGACATGAATCTCGCGACGGCGACTGCTGATGGTGGTGCGGGTGGCGGCCTCGTCGGCGCGGCGGTCTTCAAGGCGGACGCGGAGGTCAATGGCGAGACGGTGGCTGAGGTTGCCGGCGGGATCAGCCACGCGGGCGCGTTGCTGGTGACGGCGATGGGCACGAACAGTGCGACCGCGACGACCAACGCAGCCGGAATCGGCGGCCTGGTCGCGATAACGCTGGCGTCGTCGCTGGCCCATATCGGCACTGCTGCTTTGGTGAAGGCGTTTGTCGGCTCGGGCGCCACGATTTCCGGGACGGCGGGTTCGACGCAAGTGCTGGCGACCGGTGTGAACCTGGCGACCGCCACCTCGAACGCGGGCGGCGGCGGTTTTGGCCTCGCGATCAGCGCGACGTTGCCGATGGCGATGATCGAGGGTGGTGTGACGGCTGAGTTCGACGGGACGATTACGGGTGGTGCCGGTCTGACGGTGACGGCTGACGGGACGAACACGGCAATCGCGCATGCGTTGGCGGTCTCGGTCGGCTTCTTCGCCGGCACAGGCTCCTCGTCGACGGCAGTGATCACTGCGGCCGCGAGCGTGCTCGCTCTGGTTGGTTCGACGGCGCATGTGTCGGTGCCCGGGCAGGCCGTGTTGGTGACGGCGACCGGTCATCAGAAGGCGACGGCGGATACGGCGGGCGGTGCGGGTGGCGCGATCTCGGTTGCGGTCATGATCCCGACGGCGCTTGTCGGTGGTGGCGTGACGGCGAACTTCGACGGCTCGCTGACCTCGGCCGACCGTCTGACGGTGACGGCGACGTCGTCGAACAAGGCTGATGCGCACACGTTCGTCTTCTCGGTGTCGATCCTCGCCGGCATCGGTGGCGCGACCGCGGACGCAGAAATCTTGAGCTCGGCCGTGACCCACGCACTCGTCGGACCCGACGCATCCGTCTCGGTCGACAGCGGCGTCACCGTCGATGCGCACCTCTTCGGCGACATGAACTTCGCGACCGCGACGGCTGATGGTGGCGCGGGTGGCGGCCTCGTCGGCGCCGCTGTCTTCAAGGCGGATGCCGAGGTCAACGGCGAGACGGTGGCTGAGGTTGCCGGCGGGATCAGCCATGCGGGTGCGTTGCTGGTGACGGCGATGGGCACGAACAGTGCGACCGCGACGACCAACGCAGCCGGAATCGGTGGCTTGGTCGCGCTGACGAAGGCGTCCTCCCTCGCCCATATCGGCACGGCGGCTCTGGTCAAGGCATTTGTCGGCTCCGCCGCCACGATCAGCGGTACAGCGGGGGCGACCCAGGTGCTCGCGACGGGTGTGAACCTGGCGACCGCCACCTCGAACGCGGGCGGCGGCGGTTTTGGCCTCGCGATCAGCGCGACGTTGCCGATGGCGATGATCGAGGGTGCTGTGACGGCTGAGTTCGACGGGACGATTACGGGTGGTGCCGGTCTGACGGTGACCGCTGACGGGACGAACACGGCAATCGCGCATGCGTTCGCGGTCTCGGTCGGCTTCTTCGCCGGCACAGGGTCCTCGTCGACGGCAGTGATCACTGCGGCCGCGAGCGTGCTCGCTTTGGTCGGTTCGACGGCGCATGTGTCGGTGCCCGGGCAGGCCGTGTTGGTGACGGCGACCGGACATCAGACGGCGACGGCGGACACGGCCGGTGGCGCGGGTGGCGCGATCTCGGTTGCGGTCATGATCCCGACGGCGCTTGTCGGTGGTGGTGTGACGGCGAACTTCGACGGCTCGCTGACCTCCGCCGATCACCTGACCGTGACGGCGACGTCGTCGAACAAGGCTGACGCGCACACGTTCGTCTTCTCGGTGTCGATCCTCGCCGGCATCGGCGGCGCGACCGCGGACGCAGAAATCTTGAGCTCGGCGGTGACCCACGCGCTCGTCGGACCCGACGCATCCGTCTCGGTCGCCAACGGCGTCACCGTCGATGCGCACCTCTTCGGCGACATGAACTTCGCGACCGCGACGGCTGACGGCGGTGCGGGCGGTGGCCTCGTCGGTGCTGCGGTCTTCAAATCCGACGCCGAGGTCAACGGCGAGACCGTCGCCGAAATCGCGGGCGGAGTCAGCCACGCAGCGTTCTTGACGGTGACGGCAAACGGGACGAACACGGCGACCTCGAACACCGTTGCGGACGGAATCGGCGGCCTGGCAGCTGTCACCCTGGCCTCGTCGGTCGCGCATATCGGCACTTCCGCTCTGGTGAAGGCGTTCGTCGGCTCTGGCGCCGTGCTCACCGGCACGTCCGGACTGACCATGGTCACGGCAACGGGCATCAACAACGCGACGGCGACCTCGAACGCGGGCGGCATTGGCTTCGGCTTCTCGCTCTCGGTGACGTTGCCGTTGGCCGAGATCGAGGGTGGCGTGACGGCCGAGTTCGACGGGTCGATCACCGGGGGGCTCGGTTTGACTGTCACCGCTGACGGGACGAACAACGCGATCGCGCACGCGCACGCGATCGCTGCTGGTTTCTTCGCCGGCACGGGAACCTCGTCGACGGCAGTGATCACCGCCAACGCGAGTGTGCTGGCGCTGGTCGGCTCGACCGCGCACATCGACATTCCCGGCCAGACGGTGACGGTGAGCGCGATCGGGCATCAAAGCGCGACTGCTGACACTGCAGGCGGCTCTGGAGGTGGCATTTCGATCTCGATCATGGTTCCGACGGCACTTGTCAGCGGCGGCGTTAGCACGCACTTCGACGGCACCCTCATCGCGGCCAACCAGCTCGACGTCACCGCGGCCGGCACCGACACCGCGACGACCACGATGCACGCCGTGAGCATCGGCTTCCTCGGCGGCGTGACGACGTCCGAAGCCGACTCGACGATCGACGGGACGAACAGCGCGTACCTCGGGTCGTCGGCAATCATCCAGAGCCCCGGAACCAACGTGACCGTCCACGTCACGCATTCCGGCGAGGCGGACGCGAACTCGTCGGGCGGCGCAGGCGGAGCGCTCGGCGCAGCGGTACTGAGCGCGAACGGCACCGACAGTCCGACAGTGAACGCCTACGTTGACGCGGGCGCCGTCGTCGGCAACGTCACTGGTACCCCGGGCTCGCTCCAGGTGCTCGCGACCTCGACCGAGGGAACGAACGTCGACGCGAGCGCCGGCACCGGCGGCATCGTCTCCTTCGGCGGGATCTTCGCCCACTCGACCCTTCAGCCGTCGGTCAACGCCTACATCGTCGGCGGCACCAACGTGTCGCTCGTCCACGACCTCACCGTCCAGTCGATCCTCAACCACGCCGAGGGCCACACCCGCGCGACGGCGTACGGCGGCGGCGCGGTGCAGATCGGCTCCGCCAACGCGACCGCCACGTCCAACCCGACGGTGACGGCGTTCATCGGCGACGGGTCGACGATTCAGACCGGCGGCAACGTGACGATTGACGCCCAAAACCTCTCGAGGCCGACCGGGACCCCGCTGACCGACAACTTCAACGCCGACTCCTCAGACGTCAACCAGTCGACGAGCACAATCCAGTTCGGTTCGCACGGGCTGACGACGGGCGACGCAGTGCTGTATGTCTCCAACGGCAACCTGCTGCCAGGCATGCGTCAGGGATGCTCTGGTGCCCCGCTCGGCGGCTGCGTCTACACCGCGATCGTGATCGACGCGAACCACATCCAGTTCGGTGACACGTTCACGACCGCCGCCGTCGACACGAGCGGCATCGCGGGCTTCTGCGGTATCTCCAACCCAGCGAGCTGCCCGGGTGTCGATGCGAACCGGAGCATGATCCGGTTCGCGAGCCCGCACAATTTCGCCACAGGTGACCACGTCATCCTGTCGGGGAGCGGTGCGATCGGTGCGCCGATGGGCACCACCCTTTACGTCCGGGTGATCGACCCGTACACGATCGAGCTCTACTCGACCCATGCAGCCGCCGTCGACGCCGGCATCAGCTTCGGCGCGGGTGCCGTCAGCGGCGGAGCGATCGGGGCGGGCAACTCGTTCACCTCGGGCGAGCGCGTCACGTATCAGACAGCGCCCGGCCTGGCGTTCAACGCGAACGGTGTCAACGTCGATCCCACGAATTACTCGTCCACGAATACGACGGCCTACGACATCGTGCTCGGCCAGGTCTTCGCCAACGGCAACGGGCAGACGCAGTGCAACCCGTCGTTCTGCCACCCGCATGGTCTGTTTACCGGTCAGAAGGTCATCTACCACGCGACCGGGCCGCTGGTCGGAAACCTGGTCGACGGCGGCGTCTATTACGTGATCGTGGTCAATTCCTACGTCATCCAGCTCGCGGCGAGCCTGGACGACACCCAGACGTACTCATACAGCTGCGGCAGTAGCTGCACCGTGAACCACATTCCGATCCCGATCCACATCACGCGGCCCTCCGGCACGAGTGGCGCCCAGGAGATCGACCTGGCCCCGATCGTCGGCCTCACCAACGGCTACACCTACAAGGTCGACGCGTCGTCGACCGGGAGCTCGATCAAGCTCGATCCGGCCGGCGGCGGCGGCCCCATCGGTATCTCCCGCCAGGAGGTCGACTTCCGCGACGACGGCAGCACTCCGACGCTGACCGTCATCGGCGGCAACTTCTACGGCAATCACAACCTGTTCCCGACCGGGATCGCGCTTAGCGCCTCCGCAGGGAACGACAAGCTCTACGTCGACCTCTCTGGCTCGCTGCCAGGGGGCACGAACTCGCTCTACGCGGCCGATGGAACTTCGTTGCGCCAGCTGAACCCGCCCCCGGGTGACGGCCTGACCACTGCGGACGCCGAGGGCGGCGGCGGCGGGCTCGGATCGTTCAACAAGCCCGAAGCGACGGTCAACAACAACCCGACCACGAAGGCGTACAGCGCCGCCACGAGCATCAACGCCGGCGGCGACGTGAACATCACCGCCACGACGAGGGTGAACGACTCCGCGACGGCACAGAACGGCTCGGGCGGGCTGATCGCCGCCTCCGACGTGGAGTCGACGATCAACATCGGCGACGGTGGCAGCAACCACGGCAGCAACAGCTACGCCTTCGTCGGCAAGGACATCGGCGCCGCCATGATCACCGGCGACGGTGGAGCCATCCAGGTCGACGGCACGGGACGTTCCATCACCGCCGGCGGCAACATCCAGATCGCGTCCTCCAGCTTCCAGAAGACCTATAACAAGGCGAAGAGCTCGAGCGGCGGCCTCGGAGACGGCTCGCATGCCGAGGCCGATACCACCGTGTACGACAACTCCGCGGCGGTCGTGGGCGCGAACGCCTCACTGACAGGGTTGACCGTTCGGGTGAACAGCGACTCCAGCGGAGACCACTACGGCCGCGCCGTCGACACCGTGATCGCGTTCGCGGGCTTCGCGGACGCCTTCGAGAACTACACCGTTCACTCCAACGACACCGCGCTCCTCGACGGCACGAGCGCATCGCACACCGTCGTGAACGGCCTCGACGGCGTCGACGTCCGCGCCTGGCACCACGACGAGACGCGTAACACCGACAACAGCGACGCGACGTGCATCTGCATCGGCCCGTCGAACGGCGGCAACAGCCCGAACATCAACCTGCACAACACCGCCGCCGGCCATCAGGGCGTTGTCATCACCACCTCGCCGCGACTGATCTACGGCGTCAACGAGCGCGACCACTCGCTCGACACGCCGCTCATCACCAACAGCGACCCGAACCTCGCGCTCTACGTCGAGGCGCAGGACGAATCGAACGTCGTCGACAACCACCCGGCGCACGCGATCCACTGGTACTCCGACGTCGTCATCTACTCCGGCCCGAGCCCGATTCTCATCATCGCGGGCAACGGCACGGTGCAGAAGGCGATCAACATCAGCGCGAACGGCATCAACAACCCGGCGCCGGGCGACGCCCTCGGCGCGCACACCTACGTCGAGGTCAACGACCTCGTGAATAACAGCACCGGCGACGTCTGGATGGACTCGGCTTCCGGGACGATCGACGGCGGCACCCAGGTGGGCGTCTCGCCGACCGACCACTGGTGGGGCACGTTCACCTTCCACGACAACTGGCAGACCGTCACGATCCTCAACCACTCCAGCCGTGACCTGGTGATCGACAACATCGACGTGATCAACCGCAACGGCCGGCCGATCGTGAACGAGAACGCCCCGAGCGGGAGCGCCGACGCCAAGTTCGCGATCGTGCGCCAGGTCGACCCGTCGATCGTCACGATCACGAACGACGGCGGGAGCGGGACGACCGGCCCGAACCTGACCATCAACGGCACGATCTTGAACCCGATCGGCGTCACCACGGTCACGAGCGTGCACGGCCCGATCTCATCGACGACGATCCGCGGCGGTTCCGTCAGCACCTATAGCGGCCCGCACTCGAGCCTGATCCAGTCGAACAGCCTGACGCTCACGGCCGCCACCAGAATCGGCGCGGCGAATGCTTGCGTCATCGGCGAGACAGTTTGCGCGGCGGGGCAGACGCTGTGCCTCGATGCCGCCAACCCGTGCGTGAACGTCGACCTGATCCAGTGGGCCGGCCATGCGGTGTTCTTCACGACCTCGTCCGGCGGGAGCCAGTACATCGACTTGCTCACACGGCTGCGCGACACGACGCTGACCGACCCGAACACGTCGCTCGTCGTCCCGACGATCACGATCAACAACATGGTCGCGCTCGACAGCATCTTCGTGCTGTTGCACCCGACGATCTACCAGCCGAACTCCCCGCTCGTGCCCGGCATCGAGGTCGACAACGTGAGTGGCCCAGGCCCGCACAGCCCGCCGTACTACGCGACCTTCTACTACCCCGACGGCGCCCACTGCTACTACCCGACCGGGTGCCCGACGCCGCACCGCGAGCTCGGCGCGTTCGCCGACAACACCGGCGCGCACGAGGTCGAGAGCACCTACAACTTCCTCCTCCTGGATGCCGGCACGAACGGTCCGCTCGGGGACGTCACCGTAAACGCCTTCGACACGTCGCCGAGCGCGACCCGGATCAACATCATCGGTTACGTCGACATCCATCAGGGCGGCGACATCGACAGCCACACGAACGGCTTCATCATCTACACCGAGAAGCCGCGTCCCGGCGGCCCGAACCGCGGCGACCTGCGCGTCGGCGAGATCCAGTCGACGTCCAGCGACGTCACGCTCTTCGCGCCCGGCGCCGTCCTCGATGCCGACAACGATCCGGGCGCCGACGTGATCGCGCGGAACATCTCGATCACCGCCGGCGACAACATGCACGGCGACGGCCCGACCGGGATCTCCGGCCACGGCGGCGTCGGCACGCCGGCGAACTTCCTCGAGGTGAGGGTCGACGCCGACGGGCTCGACACCTTGGGCCACATCGGCGTGCTCACGATCACCGACACCGCCTCTGCGCGCCAGGCCTGGAACATCAACGCGCTGCCCGCCCCCGATCCGGGAGCCCCGACTGGGACGTTCGGCGTGTTCGTCACCCAGACCACCGGCGACATGCAGGTGAACCGCATCCTCACGAACGGCGACGCCTCGCTCGTCGCGCTGAACGGCGCGCTCAGGGACGCGCGCTTCAACGGCCTCGGGGACAACGCGCAGTTCAGCTTCGCGAACGTCGAGGCAAACAACGTCGATCTCGCGGCGTACTGCTCGATCGCCTCGTCCGTGCCCGATTGCGGCGACGTCGGAGCTCGCGGCCCGCCGATCGACGGCCTGAACAATGACTTCAAGATCGACTCCGGCCACGGCGACACGCAGAATCCGTCGGCGGTCATCGTGGGCCGGGTGGGCGTTGTAGCCCAGTGGAACATCTCCTTGATGGAGACGAGCGGTGCGATGAACGTCCTCATCGCACAGGCGCTCAACGGCAACCTGCGTCTGACGGTGCGCGAGCACGCAGGGCAGGGCGACGACCTCAACCTGATCCTGCCGTACGCATCCGACACGATCGCGCCGACGCAGAACGGCAACGCGATCCTGATCGACTACGCAGGTGCGGCGAACGTGCAGCGCACGATCACCGCCGCGAGCGCCACGGTCGTCCTCAATACGGCGTCGATCAACGCGCTGAACGGCTGGGTGCTGCTCCGCGCCGGCGACAACGTCACTCTGGGTGGCCTCGACCCGTCGTTCGCGCCGTCGCTGACCGACGCTCAGCGGATCGCGCAGAACACGAAGGTCGTCGCCGGTCAGTGGATCAACATCTACGGCGACTACGACGCGTTCTCGAGCGGCGCGACGAGCGTCGATCCGGGCTTCGGCACCGTCATGCACCTCCACGGCGCGATCACACCCGGGCCGCTTGCAGGCGCGTGCGTGACCGAGATCAACCCGGGTCGCGACTGCGCCATCACTCAGATCTTCGGCAACACCGACGCCGACACGATCACCTTCGACCAGACCTACCTGGGCGGCCGCACGCGCGTCTACGGCTCGATCGCCCCGACCTGCACCGCACACTCCGCCGCGGCGTGCGCCGGGATCTACCCGCCGGCCGACGGTGAAGACTTCATCACGGTCAACGGCCTCCAGACCATGTTCGACCCGACGAGCGCCGTCGATGCAGCTCCCAACTCGCTGAACGGCAACGACGTCAAGGCCGCGCACACGCTGACCCTCGACGGGCAGGACGGCACGGACACCTACGTGATCAACACGACCGGCAGCCAGGGTTGCCTCGGCGCCAACCAGATCTCGGGCTCGACCTGCCACAACTACGTGATCAACGTCCTCGACACGGGTGCGCCCGATCGGGGCTCGGACGTCCTGATCGTGAACGGCGTCGACGCTGCCTGCAGCGGCTACACCGATCTCGCGCACACGATTCAGTGCCCGACCGACGACATCTTCCTGCTGCGCGCCTCGCAGTTCATCGCCTCGACGCCGACCTCGGGCCAGCAGAACGAGATCGCCGACGACCCGGCTTTCGTCGCGCTCCTGCACGGCAACTTCGGTACCCAAACCGCCGTCGCAGGGCTGACGGGTGCGAACCTGACCCTGTGCTACACCGCCGCCTGCGGGCCTGTCGGCCAGATGATCAAGGCCAATTCGGGAACGCCGTTCGACGCCGCGAACTTCGTCGTCGGCCGGCGGATCCACCTCGGTGGCGGCAACGCCGGCGTCTGGGCCGGCGACTACACAGTGGCCGCGCGAGCCTCTGACGGCTCGAGCATCACGCTTGCCGAGACGCTCCCGACCGGAATCTCGCTCACGACAGAGCAGGTACCGACGGCCGACGTTGCTCTCAACGGCGTCACGATCGGCGTTCTCCTCGGCGACGTCACGACGCCCGACCCGACGGGAAGCGCCACGATCCGGAACCAGAATTACGAGCGGATCAACTACGACGCCGCGATCAACGGGCGCTTGATCGTCAACGGCAAGGGCGGCAACGACTTCTTCGCCTCCGACGACAACTCGGCGATCACCACGCTCGACGGCGGCGCGGGCAACGACACGTTCCAGATCGGCCAGATCTTCGGCCTCTCGCGTGATCCGTTCACGTTCAGTGGCGCGGGCACCCCGAACTGCTCGCCGCGCGTGGCCCCGAACGACGTGACCGCGCTGACGCGCGACACGAGTTGTGGCTCGCTCAACCCACAGGACGTTTTCGGCACCGTCGCAACCACACGCGGCTGGCTCTCGGCGGGCGCGTCCCAGCCGCTCGTCGCGGTGGGTGACATCGGCGACGACATCTTCACGGTCTACTCGAACCAGGCGCCGCTGCGCCTCGAGGGTGGCGACGGCAACGACCTCTTCACTGTCCGCGGTTTCGCGCTCGCACAGACGTACAGCAACGGCGGTAACCCGACGACGGGCGCACCGTGCAACCCGAACGCTGCGGGACTCACCGACGCCCAGCGCGCCGACTGCGAGATCGTGTGGATCAACGCGCAGGATCAGATTGCCATGCCGAAGCTCACGACCGGCTTCTCGACCGCAGCCGAGAGCGACATCCGCACGGGTGCCGGCACGAACCAGGTCGAGTACAATATGAACGCGCCCGTCTCGGTCGACGGCGGCGCGGGCTTCAACAAGCTCGTCATCCTCGGCACCGAGTACGCCGACCACATCGTCATCACGTCGAAGGCGATCTATGGCGTCGGCGTCCAGGTGACGTACACGAACATCCAGGTGCTCGAGATCGACGCGCTCGAGGGCGACGACACGATCGACATCCTCTCGACTGCGCCGGGCGTCGCAACGCGCGTCATCGGCGGCCTCGGCAACGACGCTCTCAACGTGGCCGGCGATGTGACGGGCGACGTCTCCTCACTCGACATCGAAGGCACGAGCGGAACCGTCAACCACCAGGTCATCTCGACCGACCCGAACTACAACGGCCTCGTCGCGCCGGGTGTCGACCTGAGCGTCGCGCGGCCGGGCCAGGGGAGCGTCGTCATCACCGAGACCGGCGGCGGAACAGCGGTCTACGAGAACGGCTGCGTGAAGCTCGGGATCACCGCACCTCCGTGCTTGACGCCGATCGGCGCGCTGCCGGTTCCGTCGCTCGACTCCTACAAGGTGCACCTCGCGTCAGCGCCGGTGTGCGCGAGCGGCATCACCGGTGCCAACTGCAAGGTCTACGTCACCGTCTCGGCGGCCTACCCGCCAGGCTCCGAGCATCCGACGCTCTACGCGCCATACCCGGACGGGCCGCCCGCCGGCAGCGACGGCGACACCTTCCTGCTGTCGCAGGGAGCACAGCCGCTCTCGGCCAACGACTTCTATCGCCAGCTGCTGCTGAACAGCGCGAGCGCGCAGCCGGTCTCCGACCGCTCGATCGTGCTCGTGTTCGACGCGCTCAACTACGCGACCGACCAGAACGTCTGGGTCTACGCCGTCAACGACAGTCGCGCCGAGGGTGTGCGCATCGTCACGGCCTCGCATTCGGTCATCCAGACGAGCTGCGACCCGACGAAGCCGCTGAACTGTTACGACGGCGCGATCGTCCGCAACGTCGAGGTGACGGTCTACGACAACGACCAGCCCGACGTGTTGATCGCGCAGCTCGATCCGACCGACCCGACGTTCCACACGACCGACTCGAGCAGCATGGTGCTCGAGGGCTTCGGCACGCAGACCTCGACGCATCCAATCACGGCGCTGCCGGACTACTACGCGATCTCGCTTGCGAGCGCGCCCAGCGGCACGGTCGTCCTCGACCTGACGCTCAGCGACATCTCGCCCGACAACGTGCACGTCTGCCTGTCGAGCGCCGATGGACGGTTCGCAGCAACCCCGACGTTCACCGACCCGACGAATTGCGATCCGACGCCGGGCGTCAACCACTACACGGTCACGTTCAACGCGTCCAACTGGTACCAGCAGGTCGTCATCGCGATGTACGCGCGCAACGACTTCGCGATCGAGGATCCACACTCGACGGTGATCACGCACACGATCGATCCCGCGACGACCGATGCCGGCTACCTCGCTGCGACCGCGCGGATCGCCGAGCGCGTCAGCCTGACGGTGATCGACGACGAGAGCCCGGGCGTCTACGTGCAGGAGACCGGCGGGAGCACCATCGTCTCCGCTTGCGGGGCGGCCTGCACGGCGCCGCCGGACTGCACGCTGACGCCGACGCTCTGCGATAGCTACCTGCTGCGGCTGAACAGCCCGCCGAAGGCGACCGTGCAGATCGCGCTGATCACCGACGGCCAGACCGACGTGAATCTGCTCGTCGCGCACCCGGGGATCACGCTGCAGGCCGTGGGCGGTCTCCAGGCGTCGCAGGCCTTCAAGGGCAACATCACGATCGCGCCGATCGACAGCCTGAACGAGCAGATCAACCGCGCCAACGGCTCCGACCTCGGCAGCTTCCTCGACGAGGGCTTCCAGAAGGGCCAGCGGATCCAGATCTCCGGCACCGGCACCTCGGCCGACGGCGACTATCTGATCACCGATCTCGGCGTCGGCTACCTGAAGGTCACGCCCGCTCCGGCGCTGCCCGGACATCCCGCAGGTGTGATCGGCAGCTGCGCGAGCGCCACCACAGTTCCCGGCTGCAGCGGCGTCACGATCAGCCAGCTCGCCTACAGCGGTATCTATGCCGGTCAGGTTCAGTACGCCTCGAGCTACGCGACCAAGCTGTTCTCGGGCAGCAGTTTCACCGTCGCCGGCAATGTCATCAGCCGCTCTACAGGCAGCTTCCTGACCGACGGCTTCGCGACCAACATGCGCGTACGGCTCGAGGGCACGGGACTCACCGACTTCGTCGTCACGGACGTCTCCGACGGGACGCTGACTCTCAGCGCAGCGGCGACAGGCACCTACACCGGCGTCATCGACAAGCTGAACGGCGCGCTCATCCGCGTCGACCACACGAGCTGGCTCGACAGCGGCTTCCTCGAGGGTCAGATCTTCCAGATCCAGGGCGTGCCGGCACTGGCGAGCACGATGTTCAAGATCCAGTCGATCACCGGCACCCCGGGCAAGACCGACGTGTTGCTGATCACCGACCATCCGTCGATGCTGGCGGCTGACGGCTCGGGCCTGCTCACGATCACGCAGTGGGCCGCTGTCGCGAACTTCACCGCACCCGACGCCGGCAACGCCGCCCAGACCTGCCCGTCCTCGCCGCCGAACCTCCTCCCCGACCACTGCGGCACCTGGTACCAGCAGGTCACCGTCCCGCTCGTCGGCGACCCGTTCTTCATCCTCGCGCCGGGCCGGCAAAACCTCCGCACGTTCGGCAAGCAGGCGCACGTGCTCGGCGGCATCCAGGGCCCGCTCGCCGTCGAAGGCGGAACGACCGCCGCCGACCGCTCGCTCAAGGGCGCCGTGCTGCTGCCCGGTGAAGACAACCTGCCGCCGTTCCGCGTCGCGCCGCAGCCGCCCGAATGGCAGCAGATCGACACGCTCAACGTGTACGACGACGGCAGCCACGAGAACCAGACCGGCAACCTCACCTCGACGGCGCTCACCGGCCTCGGTATGGGCCCGGCGCTCGACTTCTCGACGCTCTGCGGCGGCCCGTGCCCGTTCGGCGAGTCCGGCAAGTACCCGGGTGGCATCAGCTACGGCTCGATCAGCATCGACACGACCACGCACGTGTTCACGACCGCGTCGAACCTCTCGACGATCGAGATCGTCAACATCATGCTCGGCCAGGGCAACGACAACCTGACGATCGCCTCGACCCTCCAGCCCGGCGGCGACTTCAACCCCATCACCGGCCTCCGCGGCGAGCTCGCGCACCACGGCGGCATCACGGCCGTCCACGGCGGCGGCAACCAGCCGCTCTACGTCGACGGCACCTTCACGGTCTCGACCGCTACGGCCGACGCGGTCGGCTCACTCTTCAAGGTCACCCGCAACGACGGGCTCAGCTGGGCGCGCTACGGCTTCCTCGTCGGCCAGCAGATCACCCTGCCGAACGGCCACAGCTACACGATCACCGGCTTCACCACGTCGACCGGCCCCGGCCACGGAGCGGGCGACACGCTGCTCGTCGGCGGCGTCACGCAGACCGAAGCCGGGTCGCAGAGCGGCGAGGTCGCCGTTTCCGACTACCTCGCGGTCACGAGCACCTTCACGCTCTCGGCGGGCATCACCATGCCCGGCGTCGGCAGCGGCCTGAACGGGATCCTGCTCGGAAACGGCCAGTCCTGGCAGAGCCTCGGCTTCGCGGTCGGGCAGCAGGTCTACGTGCCCGGCTACGGCCTCCGCACGATCATCGGCTTCGCGAACGGCGGGACGCTGGCGAGCCCGCTCGACGGCGGGATCCTGCTCGTCGACGGCGCAGCGTTGCCGGCTGTCCAGCTGACAGGCACCGTCTCGGTCACGACGCGCAATCGCGTCACCGGCAACCTGACGCTGACCGGGACGAGCGACGGCGGCACCGTGGCGACGGCCAGCGGCTCGTTCGCCACCGCAGGCTTCGCCGTCGGCCAGCAGGTCTGGGTCTCGGGGATCACGAACGGCCTGCGCACGATCACGGCGATCAGCCTCGACGGCAAGACGCTGACGCTGAACGGTGGCCCGATCCCGACCACGACCGTCACAGGCGGCACCGTCGCGCTGATCCGTATCGGCGGCGACAACATCACTCTTACCGGCCCGAACTTCAACGGCACCGCGACAGCGGCCGCGCAGGCCGTCACGCGCACCGACGGCGGCTCCTTCATCACCGACGGCTTCGCCGCGGGCCAGCAGGTCATCTTCGGCGGTGGCCTGAGCGGCGTCGCGACGATCGCGACGGGTGGCGTCACCGCCGGCACGCTCACCTTCACGGCTCCGATCGGCACGCCTACCGGGGCGTTCACCGTCACCGTGCTCCCGGTCGGCGCAGGCCCCGGCCAGCCGTACGACAACTACGCGCCGCTCGTGATCTATGGCGACACCTCGCAGGACGGCGTCTGGTACGGCGGCGACCCGCACACGCAGTCGCTCCACAACTTCGGCCCGAAGCCGATGCCGCACGACGAAGGCGTGGGCGTAACGCTCACCACCTCCGGTGGCGGCTTCACCGGCACGATCACGATGATCACGCCTGGCGCTTCGAGCTCCGGATCGTTCCTGAGTGACGGCTTCGCGGTCGGCCAGGAACTGGCGCTCGGGCCGGCGACCGTTGTTGCGCACTCGACCGCGGGCCTGACCTATGACATCGGCACGAACACGCTGACCAGGACGACCGGCTCGTGGGGCGTGACCGGCGATGGGTTCCAGAAGGGCCAGCAGGTCACGATCGCGGGTCTCCCGGGCACCTGGAACGTCGTCGACGTCACCGCACTCGTTCTGACGCTCAACGGGCCGCAGCTCAGCCCGTTCCCGAACGCGAACCTCGTCGTCACGGCTGTGTCGCAGTACGTCGGCATCGTGAAGGCGGTCACGAAGACCACGATCACCTTGAACCTGGCGCTCACGCTGGCCGACTTCCCGAGCGGGCCGACCTTCGTGCCCGCCGTGGGCACGGTCACGCGCGACATCCGCGTCCTGAACCGCGTCGGGAACAGCGCGCCGTTCTTCATCTTCCCGCTCGCGAACCCGTACCTCTACAGCGGCAACGACGTCATCGACGCGCACCTGCTCGACTGGGCGGCAAACACCGCAAACCTCCCGTCGATCGGGCTCACGATCTACGGCGGCCCCGGCAACGACCTGATCATCGGCAGCCAGACGGGCGACCAGCTCGCCGGCGGCTCCGGCGACGACACGATCATGGGCCAGCGCGGCCAGGATCACATCTACGGCGACGACGGCTTCAACGTGAATCTGATCACCCGCGAGCTCTCGCCTGTGGTCGTCGGTACCGGTCCCGCCGGGTACTCACCCGCGAAGTTCGTCAACAAGGACTCGCTCGTCGCGGGCAACGACCTGCTCTACGGCGAAGGCCCGGGCAGCGCGCCGCCGGCGGTCACGAACACGGTCGGCAACGACGACGACATCATCTTCGGCGACCTCGGCGTCGTCACCCAGGACGTCTCAGGCGCGCGCGACGTCACCAAGCCGGTGCCGACGAAGCCGCAGAAGATCCAGACGACCTCGCTCAGCGACCAGTCCGCCCTGCTGAACGACCGCTTCGGCGCACCGGTGGCTGGCCAGCAGCCGGTTCCCGTCTCGACGGGGATCCTGAACGTCGATTCGAAGGCGCTCCAGAACGGTGGCAACGACTGGATCTACGGCAACGCCGACCGCGACCTGCTGATCGGCGGCACGGGCAACGACGCAATCGACGGTGGCCTCCAGAACGACTTCATCCTGGGAGACAACGTCTCGCTCGTCCGCACCTACCACGACACGACGAGCGGCCGCTTCCAGGAGCTCTGCGGGACGCTGCTGTACAGCCGCTCCGATCTGACGAACCCGTGCGACGGCACGACGCCGAGCGCCGATGTGAGCGGTGCGCTGCTGACCAACGGTGTCGCCCAGCCCTACCGCGACCCGATCGACACGCCGTGGTGGGCTGAGTACGACGTTACGAACCTGTGGCACGACTTCGCCGCCGACGACGGCACGAAGTGGGCGGGCAGCTTCGGCAACGACTACATCGCCGGCGGGCCGCAGAACGACCTGATCCTTGGCCAGCTCGGCAACGACACCATCCAGGGCGACGGCTCGATCGACTACGTCTCGCCTGGCAGCCCGACGACCGCGTTCGGCGGCATCCCCGCCGTTCAGCGCGTCGGCGCGTTCCGCGCTCCGGCGATCTGCACCGGTGCCGTTAACTCGATCTGCGACCCGACCGGGACACTCATCACGTACGGCTCGGTCGAGCGCGCCTCCGACGGCGAGGACTACATCGAGGGTAACGCCGGCAACGACGTCATCTTCGGCGGGCTCGGGCAGGACGACATCGTCGGCGGCAGCTCTGACTTCTTCAGCCTGACGACCCCGTACCTGCGGCCTGACGGCGGCAGCTACAGCCCGCTCACCGGTGCGCCGTTCGGCGGTGGCACGGGTGACCTCGGCCACGACCTGATCTACGGCGGCGCCGGCACCGAGATCAACCTCGACAACAACGCGGGCGGGTTGAACCCCGACGGCACCGCGGCGCCGCTGCTGGCCGACGGCACGCTCGCGATCGACGCGCAGTCGCGGGACGCCGACACGATCGTCGGCGACAACGGCGACATCATCCGCATCGTCGGAATCAACGGCGGCAAGCCCAGCGCGCCGGTCGCGGGCGTCGACGTCGCCGGGTGCAGCGACAAGAGCTGCGAGACCGTGCTCAACGACACGACGCGCCTGCGCTACATCACCTTCAACTACGACAACTACGACACGAACGTGACGACGTCGTACAGCGCGAACGGCAAGCTTGTCGTCCACGGTGTGGCGCTGCTCGACTACACGGCCGGCGGCCCCGACTTCCGGCCCGACCTCTTCGGCCTCTCGACGAGCAACTCGGCCGCGTGCAGCACCTCGCCCGCGACGGGCGCCTGCAGCACGCCGCTCGCCACGTGCCACGGGATCACCTTTAACGCCGGTACCGGCACGCTGAACAACATCGGCGGCGCCGACGAGGTGCACGCCGAGACCGGTGCCGACATCGTCTACACGGGCTGTGGCAACGACGTCATCTTCGGTGACGCCCAGAACGACCAGATCGTCGCGGGCTGGGGCGCCGACTGGGTCTCCGGCGGCACCGGCCAGGACGGCGTCCTCGGCGACGACGGGCGCATCTTCGTCAGCCGCAACGAGGCAAGCGGCGTCGCCTGGAGCGAGAACTACACGACCGGCCACGGGTCGTGGGTCTCGAGCTGCACCGGCAACGGCACCTTCTCGTGCCTGGCGGAGCCGCTGAACGGCATTCAGGCGCTGCTGCCGACCGATCCGGACACGAAGTTCTCGAACGGCAACGTGCTGAACGAGTTCATCTACACGCCGGGCATGGTCCAGACCTCGACGATCAACGTGAAGGACGCGCTCGCGATGGCGTTCGACATCACGCCGTTCAATCAGACGCCGAACGCGCTCGGGGCCGACCAGCCGCTCTTCGACGCCAACAACGCCGACGACGTCATCTTCGGTGGCCTCGCCGACGACTTCCTGCACGGCGGTTCGGGCGACGACGCCATCTCCGGCGCCGAGGCGCGTGTCACTTCCTACGTCCAGTACTTCGATGCGACCGGCAACCCGATCGGTCTCGTCGAAACCGACTTCAACCATCCGTTCAATCCCGGCGACATCCTGCACTTCGGCGCCGACACGAACGCCTGGCACTCGAACCACCACGTTGCCCAGCGGCTCGGCGAGTTCCTGCTCTACGACGAGTACGACCCGCGCCGCGAGATCCTCTTCAACGCCGACGGCACCGTCTGGAAGGGCACTACGCCCACAAACTTCCAGTACTTCCTGAACAACGACGAGACGAACGGCAACTTCGTCAACTCCTGCGTGGCCGTCGACAACCAGGGCAACTGCACCGCCACCGCGTTGACGCCGAGCGACGGCAACGACGCGCTGTTCGGCGACCTCGGCAACGACTGGCTCGTCGGCGGCACCGGTCAGGACACGCTCTGGGGCGGCTGGGGTAACGACCTCCTGAACGCAGACGACGTGCTGACGACCGGTTGCATCACCTACCTGCAGAACGGCAAGTGCGACGCCTCCGGTCCGAGCGCGCTGAACGACATCCCCGACGGCGTCAACTCGAGCTACCAGGATCGCGCGTTCGGCGGCGCGGGCCTCGACATCCTGATCGGGAACACCGGCGGCGACCGCCTGATCGACTGGGTCGGCGAGTTCAACACCTATCTCGTTCCGTTCTCGCCCTTCGGCATCGCGACGGTCAGCCGCCAGAACGACCCGTGGTTGCCCGAGTTCCTGTACGCGCTCTCGAAGAGCCAGGGCGCCGACCCGACCCGCACGACCGACACGGGCAACGACCCGGCGCGGAACGGCGAGCCCGACGGCGAGCTCGGCCTCATCCGGCAGTCCGACCACGGCCTCTGGCAGCAGCAGACCGGCGGCCCGACCGACCCGCAGGCCGGAAACATCCCGGGCGGCAAGCGCGACACGCTCCGCGGCGCGGACTTCAACGACGGCGCGATGCAGGGCTTCGCGGTCGACACCGGCGTGTGGACAGTCTCCGGTGGCCAGCTGCAGGTTGCAGCTGCGTCGCAGGGCCAGGACGCCGACGCCGTCTTCTACACCGGGGCGTACCTGCCGATCTTCTACGAGATTCACGCGTCGATCGAGACCCAGAAGCCGACTGCCGGCTGGAACGCGAACTCGTTCGTGATGTTCGACTACTGGTCGCCGACCGACTTCAAGTTCGCCGGCATCGACGTCTCGACGAACAAGATGGTGATCGGTCACCGCGACGCAACGGGTTGGCACTACGACTCGCAGGCGGCAGTCCCGGGCTCGCTGAAGGCCGGTGTCTTCTACGACCTCGTGATCGACGTGAACGGCACCTACGTGCAGGTTGCGATCAACAACTCGCAGTGGTTCAGCTACACCTTCGCGTCGCGGACACTGAGCGACGGGACGAAGGTCGCACTGAACAAGGGCCTCGTCGGCTTCGGCTCGAACAACTCGCGCGGCGTGCTCGACAACATCTCGGTGCAGGACGTGCCGACCGCGACGCTCGACTCGATCAAATACTTCGAGGACGGCCAGCCCGAAGGGTTCACCGGGCCGTCCTCGGGTACGTGGAGTCAGAGCAACGGCCACGATGTCGGCACCGCGGCAGCGGGTCAATACGCACTTACGAGCGTCGATCTGGCCACGAACATTTCCGCGACCTCGTGGGTCGAGGCGACTGCGACGATCAACGCGACCGGAGTCGGCGGCATCGCCTTCGACGTGTACGCCGGTAACGACTTCAAGTTCGCCGCGCTCGATATCGCCGGACAGCGTGTGATCATCGGTCACGTCGACCCGCACCGCGGCTGGGTCGTTCAGACGTCGTTCGCCGCCACCCTCGTCGCGGGAACGGATTACCTGCTCGACGTCGCGCTGAAGGGCACCGTGGCGACCGTGACGCTGAACGGCAACGTGCTCGGCAGCTACGTGTTCAACGCCGACGTGCCGGACGGCAAGGTCGGGCTCGTCACCCAGGGCGGCACGACGTCGGTCGACCGCTACGAGATCCAGACCGACGACCTCGCGTTCGCCGGCGTGCCGCCCGCGACTGAGATCCGCGTGGGCGGCGCGAGCGTCACCGAGGGCAACACCGGCCAGACAGCCGTCACGGTAACGCTGTCGCTCACTGCGCCCGTTGCGACGGCGACGAGTGTGAACTGGACGACCGTCGACGGCTCAGCGACCGCCGCGAGCGCTGACTACGTCCTTGCGTCCGGCACCGCGACATTCGCCGCGGGCGCGACGAGTACCACGGTGACCGTCTACGTGAAGGGCGACACGGTCTACGAGCCGAATGAAACCTTCGGCGTGAAGCTCACGAGCTGGAGCAACTTCAACGTGGCCGTCCTCAACGGCACCGTGACGATCGTCAACGACGACCTAGCGCCGCTGACGCTCTCGGCGGGCAGTGCCTCGGTGACGGAGGGCGATACGGGAACATTGACTCTCAACGTCCCGATCACCCTCTCACGCGCGTCGGCGACTACCACGACCGTTGTCGTCTCCACCGTCGCCGGTACCGCGCTTGCGGGAGGCGACTTCGTCTCCAAGACGGCGACCGTCACGTTCGCAGTCGGCGCGACGGCCGCCACCTTCGCGGTCTCGATCGTCGGCGACAAGATCAAGGAGTCGACCGAGACGTTTACCGTGGTGCTCTCGAGCCCAACCGGCGGAGCGACGATCGCGAACGGCACGGGAACCATCACGATCGTCGACAACGACGGCGCGATGATGGCGGCCGAGACCGCGCCCGACGGTGTCGCGCCACCGACGCTGACAGCCGATGCCCTCGCGCCCGTTGTCGCCCAAGCCGAGAGCATGTGGCGAGCGGTCCTCCCGAACGCCGACTTCGGCGGCTACACGATCACGATCGGCGATCTGCCCGGCGGGCAGCTCGGCTGGACGGATGCACGCGTGACGACGATCGATGCGACCGCAGCGGGCTTCGGCTGGACGACCGATCCCGCGAGCGCAGGGGCGGGGCGGATTGACCTGCTCACCGTCGTCCTGCATGAGCTTGGACGCGTCCTCGGCTATACGACCGATGACGCCGCGCGCTTCCCCGTGATGGCCCCGACGCTAGCGCCCGATGAACGCCTGAGCCTGACAGCCGGCCGGTCAGCCCCGACGCCCGCGCTTGCGACCGTCACCGCGACGAGACTGATCGGCAGCTCGCCGCGGGCGCGGGTCCAGTCGTTGCAGCGCCCGTGGATCGTCGCCGCACGGGCCAGCACCCGGTTGCACCCCACCCGTACCCACGCACGGAGGATGAGTCGATGACGAAGCTCGCGTTCCTGACCGCAGTCATTGCTGCGCTGCTGCTCGTTCCGACTGCCGCTGCCGGTCCGTCGATCGGCGTCTGTAGCGGGGCAAACGCAACGGTGTGCACGGGCGGACCGTTCACGAGCGTGGATGGCGTCTACTTCGCTGTCGGCTCGGGCGGCGGCAACCGCGACTTCGCCTCGGTCGCAGTCAGTTGCGACACGGGCTACGCGACCGTCCTGAACGTCGTGGTGCCGGCGAAAGGAACCGGCACCAGCCAGACCATCCATCCTCCTAGCGGGTCGAACTGCACCGCGACGCTCGAGAAGTTGATGCAGATCGGCAAGGCGCATGTGCTGGCCGGCCCCGTAGCGTTCGCCGTGACCTGAGATGAGGCGGCTTGCAATCCTTTTCGCAGCGGCTCTGCTTGCCGCTGCCTTCGTCTCAACGGCTCGGGAGTCGGCGCGCGCGGCGGGAGGCGGGACGCTCAGCGTCTCGTCTCCCGTCGTGCTCGGTCAGACCTTCGTTGTCTCCGGCTGCGGCTATGCCGCACCGACGTCGATCTCGTTCGAGGTGACCGGGCCGCGCAAGTCGGGGCTTCACTACTTCACGGCCGGCGAGCCGCTCACAGACCCGAGCGGCTGCTTCTCCGAGACGTGGACGGCCTGGTGGAGCATCGCCGGCGCCTACCAGATCACCTCGTATTACAGGACCAGTCGCGGCTCGACGCAGAAAGCGGCAGTGGTCAAGTTCACGGTCACGCAGTAATCTGAGTCCAGTGAGGGGTCTCTGGGTCACGCTCGCCGCGCTTGCCGCGCTCGCATTCGCTTCCCCTGCGGGAGCGGATGATCTCTGGCTGCCGCATTCGACGGATGCCGCTTGGACGTACCAGTGGTCAGACTCGGTGTACGCGACGACGCCGACGCTCGAGAGCGTCACTGTGAAGAGCTCCGCGGCCGGCCTCTTTGTTCTCGGCTGGACGACCGACGGCCTCGGGAATCCCGCTGGGTCCGTGTCGTCGGCCGGAACGGTGTCGTTCCGCGAGACGAACGCCGGCATCGTGAACACCGACTGGTCGAGCACGCCGCCGCCGCCGAACTTCCCGGTGTTGTGCCCGCAGATCCTCAACTGCGGTAACGCGCTCTCGAGCACGCTCTACAACCTGATCTGGGGCGCGCGCCAGCCGATCCTCTCCGAGCCGCTGCTGAAAGGCGTGACCTGGGCGAGCACCGGTGGTGCGGCGAACGACGTCTCGAGCACGTCGACGTACATGGGGCACGAGCGCGTGACCGTTCCCGCGTTCCCGGAGGGAGTCGTCGCGGCGAAGGTCGTCACGCGCATCACGCAGGCCGGTGCGCTCGGTGACCCTTACGGCAGCGGCACCCGCACGATCTGGTGGGTGTACGGCGTCGGCCCCGTGAAGATCGAGTTCGACCATGCGGGCGGGGGGACTGCGCCGGTGACCACCGCAATGCTGCAGACCACGAGCCTCACGCCGGCGGGTGTTCCCGGCGACACAGACTTCTTCCCGCTGACGAAGGGCAAGAACCTCGCCTACCGGTGGACGAACACGAAGCATCTGCGCACGCCTGAGGTCGACCGATTCACGATCGACGCCGTCGTGAACGGGACGGCGCGAGTGAAGCTCGTGACGGCCACCGGGCCGATCAAAGTCGTCGGCAGCTACGGGTTCTCGAAGCGCCTTGACGGCGTCACAAATCTCTGGGGCAACACCACCTCGGCGTCGAAGCTGAAGTTCCCGCAGCTCGGGCCGGCGGGCGCGCCGCTTGCGCAGCGCAATCACTTCGTGACCGCACTCGACCTCTTCACGTTCGGGATCAACCCGATGCTCACGCCGTACCCCGCGGTCGGTGACCACTGGAGCACGTCGCATCACAGCGACGACTACGCGACCTACGCGGTGGACGGGCAGTCGCGGATTGTCGGAATGCGGTCGGTCACGGTTCCTGCCGGTACCTTCCGTGCGCTCGTCGTCACCTCGACGCTGACGCAGAAAGGTTTCCCGTACGGCAGCGGCACGCGAACCTGCTGGTTCGCGTCGGGCGTCGGTCTCGTCAAGCTCGTCTTCGCCCACCGTGACGGCAGCGTCTCGACCGTCGAGCTCCTCAAGTAACGCCGTGACTGCGCTGCGCGGCACGGCCCTCGTGCTCGCCCTGCTCGTCGTCGGCGGCTGTGGTGCGAGCGGCACGAAGGCTCGGCGAAACGCCGTGAACTCGTACTTCGGGAAGGTCGCGACGGCGCAGGTGAGTTTGCTCTCGAAAGAGGGTCAGATCAACGCGACGCTGCAGTCGTTTTCGCTCAGCCATGCGACGTCGCTCGAGTTGTACCGCCTGCGCAACGCGCGGCGCGACATCGGGGATGCAATCACGCGCGTCAAGGCGCTCAAGCCCCCGAACGACGCGCGCAAGCTGCACACTCTGATCGTCGAGCGGCTCGTCCTGCAACGCTCCGTCGTCGACGAGTTGATCGCGACAGAGTTGTACATCCCGAAACTCGCAGCGACCGCGCCAGCTCTTCAGGCGGCTGTGACAGGGTTGCGGACGGACCTGGCGGCGATCACGAGTGCTCCGGCCAAGCCGCAGGTCTCTGCGAATGGAGCGACGTCGACGCTCGACCGCTACGGTGCCGCGTTCGGCGGCTACGGAGACGCGCTCGTCCCGGTGAGCGGTATGCTCGACGGTTTGAGCGCTCCGCCGATCCTGGCGTCGTCGCTCGCTGCCGAGCGCGCGGCGGTCGCCCGCAGCATCACGCTTTGCAACACAATCCGGACGGCCCTGCACCTTCGGAAGATCGCGGCCGCAAACGCGGCAATCCATTCGCTGTTCACTGTTTCCGCGACTTTGAACGGCGCGAAGACACGGAAGGAGCAGGCGGCCGCAGCGCGCGCCTACGACGCCCGGCTGCACCAGATCGACGTCGTTGCAATCAAGGTCAACCGCGAGCGAGACCGCCTCGTGAAGCTGATCGGATGAGCGCCCCCGGAGAATGCGTTACGGTTCCTGCCATGACGCGGCTTCTCGTCGTTGCGACCGCCGCCGCCGCGCTCGTCGCGGCCTCGTCCGCGGGCGCAAGCCACGCGGGCGCGCCGTGCGGCGGTGCCCAACTCGCGGGCACGTTCGCCGCCGTCCGAGGTAGCGCGGGTGCGGGCAACATCACCTACGCCTTGAAGCTGAAGAACGTCTCGGCGACCACGTGCACGGTCACGGGCCTCCCCCAGGGAACGCTCCTCGGACGGACACGACATGCGCTTCCGACCCACGTTCGCGCGGCGTTCCCCGGTGCGCTGACCGCGATTCTCGTCACGCTAGCGCCCGGGCAGGCGACACGAGCAACGGCACGCTTCTCACCCGATGTCCCAGGCACCGGTGAGCAGACATCCGGCCGCTGTGAGCCCGTCGCGTGGTGGTTCAAGGTGATCGGGCAGGGCGGAGGCTTGACGACCGTGAAGATCGCGCCGCCGACATCGGTGTGCGAGCACGGCCGGATGCTCTTCTCGGCGTACGGCCGGGCTTAGATTCGTCAGCGGCGCTTGCGCTTGCGCGCTGACGCCGAGCCGCCGCCTGGGCGGCCGCCGCGTGCCTGCTGCTGCATGCGCTCTGCCTGACGGCGCATCTGGCGGTTTGCCGAGTCGGGGACGCCGCCTTGCTCCTGCGCGGCCTCCATGTAGGCGCGACGCTCGGCGGGCGTCAGCCGGCTCATCGCCTTCTGCACCGCCTGCGGGTTCGGGTTCGAGGCAACAGGCTGAATCTTTTTCAGAGCACTCGCAAGCTCGGGGTTCTGACGCTCGATCGCCTTCGTGCTGACGCTCGTGAAGAACCGCCGCATGAACCCGATCCGCGACAGGCGCGTGATGACGGGCCGGAGCAGCGCCCCGTTCTTGAAGCGCCCGAGGAACACGAGCAGCCCGAAGAGAACGAGGACTCCGCCGACGAGAACGAGAGGAATGAGCAGCCACCAAGGCACGGGCGTCGATCGTATCGAAGGTTCTACCGGCGCAGGGTCAGCGCGATCCCGCCGAGCACACCGGCGGCGACGACCACGAGGAGCCAGATCCAGAATGTGAGCGAGCTCGTCGCCACATGCGCCGGCGGGGCGGGGTGGAGGGCGGAGGCGATGAGCACAGAGCCAGGGTTACGGCCGCCCGTGTGTCGCAGTTACCCATCGTGTAAGGATTTTCGAAACCCGGAATGCCCCATGGCGAGGCCGCTGTGTGAGACCGGCCCCGAACGGGAACACCGACCGTATGGCACCAATCGATCCCATTTCACTCCTGATCGAGCACGGCGAAGAGCACGGCTGCGTCAACATCACCGAGCTCCACGAGCTCGTGCAGAAGTTGGAACTCGATGATGAGGAGATCGCGAGCCTGCTCGAACGCCTCGAATCACACGGCGTCGAGCTGACCGACGACTGCTCACGCGCGATCGAGGAGGAAGTCGGGTACACGAACACCCATGTCGCCGCGGCGACCACGGATGCATTGCAACTGTTCCTGAACGAGGCAGGGCGGTATCCGCTGTTGACGGCCGCGCAGGAGGTCGAGCTCGCGAAGGCGATCGAAGCCGGCGACAAGCGTGCGAAGGACCTCCTCGTCAACTCGAATCTTCGGCTCGTCGTCTCGATCGCGAAGCGCTACCAGGGTCACGGCCTGACACTGCTCGACCTGATCCAGGAGGGCATCATCGGGCTGATCCGCGCCGCGGAGAAGTTCGACTGGCGCAAGGGGTTCAAGTTCTCCACGTACGCGACCTGGTGGATCCGTCAGGCCGTGCAGCGCGGCGTCGCCAACAAGGCGCGCACGATTCGCATTCCGGTTCACATCATCGAACGCGAGCAGCGAATCGCGCGCGCCGAGCGAGAGCTCGTTGCGACGCTCGAGCGGGTGCCGACGATCGAGGAGATCGCCGCGAAGTCGAAGATCACGGTCAAGCAGGTGCGCGAGGTGCGCGCCGCTGCCCGGGCGGTCGCATCGCTCGACAAGGCCGTCGGCGCAGACGACTCGTCAGCGTTCGGCGACCTCTTCGCAAGCGACGAACGGACGCCGGAGGAGCAGGTCGAGGTCGAGCTCACGGAAAAGGCGTTGCACGACGCTGTCGCGGGCCTCGGCGAGCGGGAGCAGCAGATCCTGAACCTGCGCTACGCGTTGAAGGGAACCGAGGAGCCGAAATCGCTCGAGGAGATCGGCCGCATCCTCGGGATCACACGCGAGCGCGTGCGTCAGATCGAAGGTGAGGCGCTACGTCGTCTCGCCGAGTTGCGCGAGCTCTCAGGACTTCGAGCCGCTTAGCTTCCGACGACTTTGCAGAGCCAGCGGCGCGGCCGCGAGCGGTCGAGCTCAATGAAGAGGACCCGCTGCCATTGACCCATGCAAAGCTCACCGTCGCCGACGGGGATGGATTCGCCGGCCGAGCCGAGGATCATCGACATGCAGTGTGCGTGGCCGTTCCCGATTTCCATGTCCTCCGGGCAGATGTTCTCCGTGCGCCGGTCCCAGTCGTCATGGGCGTAGTAGGTCTCCTCGGGGATCAGGCGCCGAAGCAGGGCGCCGAAGTCCTCGAACATCCCACGCTCGTACTCGTTCACGCGGACGCAGCAGGTGGTGTGGGGCGAGTAGACGCAGCAGATCCCGTCGATGACCCCGGACTCGCGCACGATCTCCGCCACCTCGGCGGTGATGTCGGTCACGTGGAGGCCCCCGGTCGTCTGGAAGTGCCGCTCAGCCTGGAAGACCTTCACGCCTGCGAGTGTAACGGCGCACCTCCGACCCATGCCGTCATCTAGGCTCGCGGTGCGGGCCCGTAGCTCAGTTGGTTAGAGCAGCGAACTCATAATTCGTTGGTCCCTGGTTCGAGTCCAGGCGGGCCCTTTGCGACCCGCGCAGGCAAGCGAAGCGGCTTGTTTGCGCGGGTCATCGGTGACGGGCATGACGCGAATGCGCGTGCGGTGCATCCCCCGGTGTTACCCCGAGATGAGGCCGCGCCGCCATTCTCGAGAACCGGCTAGGCTCGGCGGGTGTCGAGCGAGGAGCGCGAAGAGCGTCTGGCCAAGAACGAGGTGGTCTTTCGAGCGCTGAACGAGAACATTGACGAAGCGGCAAGCCAGTTCGGCGGCCAAGATCACCTATACGAGTTCATCTGTGAGTGTTCGACCCGTGAGTGCTTTGAGCTGCTGTCGCTGACGCTTCAAGAGTACGAGCACGTGCGTGCCGACGGCGCACGGTTTGTCCTCGCCGCCGGTCATGAAGACATCGAGGTGGAGTTGGTGGTCGAGGTACACGAGGGGTTCATCATCGTCGAGAAGTACGGCACCGCCGGCATCGTGGCTCACGATGACAACCCTCGCGCCTGAGGTGTTTGCGGCGCGCAGGCGGTTAGGTCATCCTGAATATGGACGAGATGACCTTAGTGACTGCGCTGGTTCGGCAACGCAGCATGCTGGTAATCCCAATTGCCGCCTGTCAGCAAGCTGAGACGGCGTTTCGAGCTGCCGACTACTCGGTCGACGTTGCGCTCCTCGATGACCTCTCGAAATGATCGAGCGATCCGAGGCGGAGCTTGAGAAGCTGACCGGGCTCATCGAGCATCACCACTGAACTAGCGCTACCCGTTCCGAACCACGGCGGAAAGAATCGTCAGCTTGGTGCGCCGACGGAGTCCTCTTCACGCATCTTCGCTAGGCAGGTCGGGCAGATCGTGTCCGTGATCGGTGGCGGTGCGACTCGCTGTTCTGGCCGCCACACGTCGGCCGCCTTGACGGTCTGACACCACGCGCAGCGACGCGTCAACGGTTCGCGTCGCCGTTCCTTCAGGGTGTCAGCGGCCACGCTTTGATGCTAGGCGGAGCTCTTCCTCATTCCGGGTGACTTAGTACAGGGTTCACCTGGCTGATCGGTGAGACGGCTCCAGAGCGGTTCGACCTCGAGCATGCCGCTCGAAGCCCGTCGACGAACTCGGCGATCCGCTCGACCGCCACGACGGCCGTTACGCGGAACCTGATGTCGCGCGTCCTCAAGCCGGCCGCCGTGAACGCCGGCCCCGGTCAATGGGTCAAGACACCCGACGGCCGACGCGCCGAGTCCTGGGTCGGCCATCACACCTTCCGGCACACCTGCGCGACGATGCTCTTTCAGCGAGGCTGGAACGCGGCGCAGGTGCAACGCTTCATCGGGCATCACTCGCCCGCGTTCACGCTCGAGCGGCACGTGCACCTGCTCCCGACCGACCTGCCCGAGCCGTCGTTCGAGCCGCTCGACGAGGGCAACGCGTGGGCAACACGAGACACCGAGGCAGCGCGAAACGATGCAGCGAGCGTCGCGGCGGAAGTCGCGGTTTAGAGCCGAAATGCCCGACGCGGCGAGACAGCACTAGACGCTGCTCGGCTGCTCATAATTCGTTGGTCCCTGGTTCGAGTCCAGGCGGGCCCTTCGAGCAGCGACTGACAGCACATTGCCAGCGTTTCCCGTGTGGGCGTAAAGGTTCGGCTGGTCTCCTTGGTGGTGCACACACCCACCGATGAAAGGGAGCTTGCGATGGAGCACGGAGTCTTGAAGCACGGATTCTTGAAGCACGGATTCTTGAAGACCGCGATCGGCGCGTCCGCGGCGGCCGCCCTGGCGCTTGCCGGGGCGACGGTTGCGATCGGCGCGGGCTCGTCGACGAAGGCCGCGGCGAGTACCACCACGACGACGGCCTCAGGAGCGACGAAGACGCACACGCCTGAGGCGGCGCTGACCGGTGACGCCCGCGCGAAGGCCAAGGCGGCCGCGATCGCGAAGGTCGGCGGCACGGTCGACAGCGCGACCGTCGAGAGCGACAGCAGCAACGCCGCCGCTGCGTACGAAGCACTCGTGACCAAGGCGGACGGATCCCACGTCACCGTCATCCTCGACAGCTCGTATGCCGTCCTCGGCGTCGAGACCGGCGGTCATTTCGGCCACGGCGGGCCGGGCGACCAGGGCGGGCGTGGTGGCCCAGGTGGCGGCAGCGGCGAGATGGAGTTGACGGGCACGGCGGCGACTCAGGCCAAGGCGGCAGCGGTCGCGAAGGTCGGCGGCACCGCAGACCGGGCCTCGACCGAGAACGACAGCAGCGACTCGGCGGCCGCCTACGAGGTGCACGTCACGAAAGCCGACGGCTCGCACGTGAAGGTAGTTCTCGACAAGAGCTACAACGTCCTCACGGTCGAGACGCCGCCCGTGCGCGGCTAGACCGACGCGAAGCACAGGCGACAGGCGGGCGGCCTCGGAACACGTCCGAGGCCGCCCCTCGTCGTCAGATCAGTGCGTCTTTTCGTAGTAGACGTACGAGCCAGGGTCTCCGTGGCCGTCGTAGCCAACAGTCTCGTGCGTGGCGGTGTAGCCCGCCGGGACATCGCACGAGATGCCGAGGCCCTCGAGGTAGAAGGCGGGCGTGGCCCCCGCGAACGATTCGTCGGTCCCGTTCTGACCGTCGACGAGGTTCAGGAAGGTGCCGACCTCGATGGGTGTGCCGTCGGCCCACGTGTCGCCCGCGACCGAGCAGTAGCCGCCGCGGTCGCCCTCGGACGAGGCGGTCGCCGCCATATAGGTCGCGAACGCCAGGTCGCCGGTGGTCGCAAAGCCGCCCAGCGTGTCCGACGAGTGTCCGCCCGCATATACGTCGCTCGCATCGCCGGCCCACCACACGTGCTGATGGGTGCCGTTGATCTGCGAGAGCGTGATTGCGTACTGGGTGCCTGCCACCAGAGTCGCGGATGAAGCGAACGCGAAGTCGACGTCGGCGGGCGTGCCGACAGGCAATGCCGAGAAGGTCGTCGTCTGGACGGCAAGCTCGACCGCGCTGTCCGCGTTGCCGAAGCTGTCGACGGGGTTGATCGCCACCCTCAGGTCGCCCACGGGAGTCCCGTAGAACCCGGCCTCGAGCGCGACGTTCACGGTGACATCCGTGAGGAGGCCGCTAATCCCAGCCGTGAACGTCTGGGACGCGCGCGCGACGTGAAATTGCGAGACAATGCCATCACTTTGATTCGGCGCTGACGTCGATGCCTGGTCGAGCACCGACCCGCCGGTCGTCGCCCCCGCCGTACTTGCAAATGCCGCAGTTGCGACGATCACGAGCAGCGTCGTCGCGATGTTCCAATGTCTCATTCGTGCCCTCGGCTTCCATGGGGTTGGATTCGCCCCACCAGTCGGCGGCACGTCGAATGTCATCGGCCGCGCTCGACGATCACTTGAATGGAGCGAACGCAGGGCATTGCCGCTCAAGCTTCGGAAACGGTTTGCCGAAAGAAGGGGCCATGGCCGCTTCACCCGACCTCCCTGACCTCGAGGCCCTGATGATCGAGCTCGTGCAGCTCGAGCAGCGCGAGCGCGAGCTCTCCGGCTTGCGCGGGAAGCTGCACGTCCGGCTCGACGGCTTTCCGAACGAAGTCACCGAGCGCCAGGAGCGGCAGCTGTCGGGCGAGCGTCGTGACGTGCACCGGCGGATCGACGAGCTGCGCGCCAAACTCGCGCCGATTCGGCTCCGCCTCGAAAAAGACGCCTAGTAGTCGCTCAGCCGGACTCCCAGCCAGATGCCGGCGGCTCCGCCGACGAGGCTCGAGAGGAGCGACGTGAACGAGAACGCGGACGAGCCCCAAAGCTCGGGGATGTAGCCGCCGAGAAACAGGCCGACGCCGGCGCAGAGCCCGATCACCGAGCGTCCCATGGCCTGCACGCTAACCCGTTTTGCGATGGGCGCGTAGGGTTCGAGAGGTGACGCCGAGCGACGGTGAGGAACGGGGTCTGATGGCGGCCGACGTCAAGCGGCAGGTCATCCTCAACGCGGCGATCCGGGTCTTCGCGCGGCAGGGTTATGACGCGACGCGCGTCGGCGACATCGCCGCCGAGGCAGGCGTCGCATACGGCCTCGTCTACCACTATTTCGGCTCGAAGGACGCGGTGCTCGAGGCGGTCTTTCGTGAGCAGTGGGGGCGTCTCCTCGCGGCCGTCGCGCTCGCCGAGGAGACGGGGGAGACCGCGGTCGAGCAGCTTGGGCTCGTCGTGAAGATCGTGCTGCGGGCGTGGCGCGACGACCCCGACCTCGTCCGACTGCTCGTGCGGGAGATCACCCGAAGCCCGCACATCTCTGACGAGCTCGACGAGATCGGCCAGGCGTTCACGAGCCTCGAGCGCATCATCGCCCGCGGGCAGGCCGAAGGCGCCTTCCGGCCCGATCTCGACCCTCAGATCGCCGCCTGGATGCTCTACGGCGGCCTTGAGGAGGTGTTGACGGGCTGGGTGCTCGGTCAGCTCCCCGACACGGCAGCAGCCGTTGCAGCCGCGGAGCGCGAGGTGACCGCCACCCTCGTCGGTGGACTCCGGGTCACATCAAACCTCTAGACGCGAACACGTGTTCGTACTAGGCTCGCCGGGTGCAGTTGCGCCTCGACTCCGCGGATCGCCTGGTCGAGCTCGTCGAGGAGCGCCGCGGCCCCGTCGCGGTCGAGGACGCCGCGCGGCTCGTCCTGAAGCTCGAGCACTCGGTCCCGGTCGGCCTCGCGCGGTCGCTCCTCGAAGAGGCGGTGCGCGACGACGCGCGCCTTCGCTTTGCCGGGAACCTGGTCGCGCTCGCGGCGGAACCGGCGGAGGAGCTGTTGCTCGAGCAGGCCACCTTCGTCGTCTTCGACCTCGAGACGACAGGGCTGCGTCCCGGGACGGCGAGACCGTGCGAGATCGGCGCGGTCCGCGTGCGCGGCCTCGCGCTCGAGGAGCGGTTTCAGACGCTGACGAACCCGGGCGCGCGGCTGCAGCCGGCGATCGCCGCGTTGACGGGGCTGCGCGACCAGGAACTCCGTCGCGCGCCGCCCGTCGCGGCAGGTGTACGGCGGTTCCTCGCCTTTGCCGGCGACGCGGTGCTCGTCGCACACAACGCGCGCTTCGACATGGCGTTCCTCGACAACGAGACGATGCGCCTCACCGGGCGCCGGGTCGCGGCCACGGTGGTCGACACCGTCGGCCTATCGCGACGTCTGCTGGGCCGCCAGCCGGCGAACCTCGCGGCACTCTCGCATCGGTTCGTCACCGACGCGCGGCCCTGCCATCGTGCGCTCCCGGACGCGGAAGCAACCGCCGAGATTCTCTTGTGCCTCATCGGCATGGCCCAGGAGCGAGGCGCACGCAGCGTCGGTGACCTCGTCGAACTTGCAGCTACGCGTCCGCGGCGGGTGCACAGAAAACGCAACCTCGCGTTCGGCGCGCCACAGGTGCCCGGCGTCTATCTCTTCCGCGACATCCACGACCAGGTGCTCTACGTCGGCAAGGCCCGCGATCTGCGCGCACGCCTTCGCACGTACTTCCGCTCCGAGCGGCAGCGTCCGGCGGTCGAGAGCGCACTCGGGGCGCTCGAGCGCATCGAGTGGCGTCGCACCGGCTCGGAACTGGCGGCGGCGCTCGAAGAGTTGCGCCTCATTCGCGAGTTGCGTCCGCCCGCAAACGCTCGCTCGGCGCGTCCCGACCGCTACCTCTACTTGCGCCGGCGAGGCGACGGGGTCGTCTGCGCTTCGCAGCCGACTGAGTTCGGTCCTCTCCGAAGCCGCCGGCGCGCACAGCTCGCCGCACGCGCACTCGACGGCGTGGACTGGGAGACACCCGCTGACGCCCTCCCGGCGCTGCGGTTGAAGCTGAAGCGACTCGCGCGCGAGCTCCGTTTCGAGGATGCGGCCCGCCTGCGCGACCGGATCGAAGCACTCGAGTCGGTCGCAGGCGAGCTCGAGCGGCTGCGGCGGCTCCGTGCCCTCGAGATCTGCCTCGTCGCGCCCGCCGACGAAGAGGGTGGCCGCCGGGCATTCTTCGTCGCCAAAGGTCGCGTGGTGTGCGTCCGGCCCTTTCGCGGGCCGCAGGGGCTCGAATGGCAGGCAGGCCTCGCTGCCACGGCCCGCGCAGAGCTGTCGCTCGCTCCGGAGTCCGCCGACGACCTGCTCGTGATCGCTGCCTTTCTGCGCCGGCCGCCGCCCGAGCTCGAGGTGATCCCGCTTCTACACTCAAGGAGTGGAGCAGCTGCGTGAGCGCGCACTCGGCGAGGGGTGGCGGAAACTCGTCGTCGACGGTGTCAGTGCGACCCCGGTGTCGCTCCGTCGGGGCCCTGCGGTGAAGGTGGTCGACGGGGCGCAGACCGAGACGGTGCCGCGCGACGAATGGCCGGCACGTCTCGACGCGCTGCTCGAGCCCGCTCGGAACGTGCACCTGCTCGCCCCCGACGGCGACGTCCATGCGCGGCGTACGAAGAAAGGGAAGTGGCTCGTCTCGCGTGGGAAGCCTTCCTCCGAGGCTGCGGCCTCGGTCGACCACGACCGCGAGCGGGTGCACGCATTGCCGGCCGACCACCCGCTGTTCGTCGCGACGAAGATCGGCCGGGACAAGGAGCGGCAGGTGCAGCACTACATCGAGCTTCTCCGCACGTTGCCGGTCTGGAAGCGCGAACGTATTCGAGTCGTCGACGCCGGCTGTGGCAAGGCGTACATGAGCCTCGCGCTCGTTGCCTACGGCCGCGAGGTCGGCACACGGGTCGAGCTCGTCGGGCTCGACACGAACCCGACGGTGATCGAGACCGTTCGCGGGATCGCCGAGGGCTTGGGGTACGACGAGGCGCGGTTCGAGGTCTCGGCAATCGCGGCGTACTCGGACGCCGAGCCGATCGACCTGCTCGTCTCGCTGCACGCGTGCGACACGGCGACCGACGAGGCGATCGCCGCGGGAGTTCGCCTCAACGCCGACGCGATCGTCGTCGCGCCCTGCTGCCACCACGAATTGGCGGCCCAGATCGCGCGCCGCGACAAGGACGCGCTGCTCCGGCATGGGCTGCTGCTCGGCCGTCAGGCAGATCTGGTCACCGACGCCTTGCGCGCCGCGGCGCTCGAGATGCTCGGATACCGCGTCGAGGTGATGGAGTTCATCTCGGCCGAGCACACCGCGAAGAACGTGATGCTGCGCGCGGAGCGGACTCGGTCGAAGGCTCGCGTTACGCGGGCGGCCGCCGAATACGCGGAGCTGCGCGACGCGTGGGGTGTTGACCCCGCGATCGGGCGCATGCTCGATCTCGTGCCCGGTGCGTAGGACCATGACGTGCAGTTGATGGGCCGTTCCGCCCAGGCGGGGTCGCGCTTCGTCCGCTACAACGGACAGATGGCAGAGACGCGCCGGCAACTGAGCACTGCGGACGGCGTGGGGACACTGCCCCGCCTCGGCGGCATGGCTCGTCCGAACGGCGTCGTCATCGTCAGTGAGCGCCACTGGGCGTTTGCGGGAGTCGACGGGTCGCTTCGCGAGGGCCGTATGCCGAGCCCGCCCGAGGTCTTTCACCGCATTCCGCTCGCACGCGGCCTCACGCGCCTGGCCGCGTCACTCTCGCCCGTCTTCCGCCGCGAGGGTGTCGCACCGCGGCGTGAGCGTCTCCTCATCCTTGCCGCCGTCGTGTCGCCGATCGGTCTCGCGCTCGTCTCGGGACCGTGGTCGACGATCGCCGGCGTCGTGTTGTCGGTCGCGCTCCTCTTCACGATCTTGCGCGGGCGCGCGCTTCATCTGCACGGAGCCGAGCATCGCGCGATCGCTGCGGCGGAGGAGCACTCCCTTGCCGCAACCTGGGACGGGACCGCCAAGCCCACCCGATTCTCGCCGCGCTGTGGCACCAATTTCGCGGCGCTCGCGTTGCCGGTGACATTCCTCGCCGACCACGCGCTCCCGTTCGCGCCTGCGTTCTGGACGCCCGTCGTCGTGCTCGTCCTTTCGCTCGCGCTCACGATGGAGCTGTGGCGCCTCGTCCAGCGGTCGTCACGGGGCTTCTGGCATGCCTTTCTGCTCCCAGGGCTCGCGCTGCAGCGCCTGACGACGCGCGAGCCGCGGCTCGAGGAGACCCAGGTTGCGCTCCGCGCGGTCGCAGCAGTCCTCGCCCGCGAGCTATCCTGAACGCGATGCACGAAATCGGGACGATGCGGGTCAAGAGCGGCCTCGCCGAGATGCTGAAGGGCGGCGTGATCATGGACGTCGTCGATGCCGAGCAGGCGAAGATCGCCGAGGAGGCCGGCGCCTGCGCGGTGATGGCACTCGAGCGCGTCCCCGCCGACATCCGGCGTGACGGTGGCGTCGCCCGCATGTCCGACCCGGACATGATCCACGGCATCCAGGAGGCCGTCACGATCCCCGTGATGGCGAAATGCCGCATCGGCCACTTCGCCGAGGCGCAGATCCTCCAGGCACTCGAGATCGACTACATCGACGAGTCGGAAGTGCTGACACCGGCCGACCTCGAGCATCACGTCGACAAGTGGCAGTTCACCATCCCGTTCGTCTGTGGTTGCACGAACCTGGGTGAGGCGCTGCGGCGCATCACCGAGGGCGCCGCGATGATCCGGACCAAGGGTGAAGCCGGCACCGGCGACATCGTGAACGCCGTCACGCATATGCGCTCGGTGTTCGGCGGCATTCGCCGCCTCCAGTCGCTGCCGAGCGAAGAGCTCTACGCCGAGGCGAAGAACCTCCAGGCGCCGTACGAGGTCGTGAAGTGGGTGGCCGAGAACGGACGTCTTCCGGTTGTGACCTTCACCGCAGGTGGCATCGCGACGCCCGCCGACGCATCGCTCTGCATGCAACTCGGCGCCGACGGCGTGTTCGTCGGCTCGGGCATCTTCAAGTCCGGCAATCCGTCGCAGCGCGCACGCGCGATCGTCGAAGCGACGACGCACTACCTCGACGCTGACGTTCTCGCGCGCGTGTCGGCCGGCCTCGGCGAGGCGATGGTCGGCATCTCGACGCAGTCGCTCGACCCGAGCCAGCTGCTCGAGACGCGCGGCTGGTAGCCCGCGGTCTACCCGACGCGATAGGCGCCGAGGTAGACGAGCACCTGGGCGTTCTGTGGCGCTTGGCCGCCGCCGAGCGGTGACTGCTGCACGACCTTGCCTGCCTGCGTCCGCGAGGTGACGGGGAGCTTCACGTAGATCAGGCGCAGGTGCGCGCCGTTCATCGCGCTCACCGCGTCGGTGAGGGTCTTCCCGACGACGTCCGGCACCTGCTCGTCCGTCGCCGCGTTCGGCCCCTTCGAGATGTTGATCTGGACGTGCGCGTGGTAGGGCACGGTCGCGCCGGCCGCCTTTGCCTGGCTTTGGACGGTGCCGAGCGGGTCTGAGCCCGGGATGAAGACGAGGCTCGTGAGGATCCCTGCCTGGTTCAGCGCCTGGGCCGCGCCTGCCTCCTTCTGGCCGGAGACGTCCGGCATCGTGGCGCTCGTCGGCTGAGGCGCGGGGGCAGTCGTGGTCGTCGATTGAGTGGTGGTGGTCGCGCCGGTGGTCGTCGTCGCCGCGGTCGTGGTCGGTGTCGGTGTGGTGGCCGTCGTCGGGGCTTTACCGACGATCAGCGTCACGACCGAGCCCTTGGCGACGCTCGCGGCCGTTGCGGGCGCCTGAGAGAGAACGATTCCGGGCGTCTTGCGGTCGGTCTTGAACACCTCCTTCGGCTGCAGCCCGACCTGCCCGGCGCGCACGAGCGCATCGGCTTCCTTCATCCCGACGAAGTGCGGCACCGCGACCTTGGCGGCCGTGGGCGTCGTCGTGCGCGCAGTCGTCGTCAGCGCGGCGGTCGTGACCGTCGTCGTGGCCGGAGAATCTTTGTGCCGGTGCGTCAGGAGATAGGCGAGCAGGATCGCGACTGCGACGAGCGCGACCGCGCCGATCCCGAGCAGGAGCCCGGCGCCGATCCGGCGGTCCGGCGGCGGTCCCACCGGCGGCGGTGGGCCGGTGACGACCTCGTGCTGCGAGATGACCGTCGGGTCATCCGACGCCGGCCAGGTGTCGTCGGGCGGGGGAGGCGGCTGGGTCACGGGGGCGTTCTGTCCTGTTTTTGTCGTTTTCAATCATCGCGCGCCGCCCACCGCTCGCCCGCCGCGCGCCCCTCGGGCGTCTGGAGGAAGTGCTCGAGCGGAACGTGCAACAGCGCCACCCGCGCCTCGGCGAGGATCTGGTCGCCGTCGGTGATCGTGCCGGTCGTGTGAATTCGCCGACCTCGCGCGTCGTCGAGCCGCGCACGGACCATCAGCTCTGTGTTGATCGGCACCGGCTTGCGAAAGCGGACGAACATCCGCGCGGTCACCGCCGGAAAGGCATACCAGGTTGCGAGGAGCCCGCAGGCTTCGTCGAGCGCGGCCGATACGAGCCCGCCGTGCGCGATGCCAGGACCGCCCTGGTGTCGCTCGTCGAAGGTGAAGTACGCCTCGTAGGCCTCGAGCCCCACGGCGGCGGGGAGCGGCAGGTGCAGTCCGGTCGGATTGTCGCCGCAGCCCCAGCAGGCGGGGTCGTGATGCGGCGGAATCGTCGTCACGTCGCCGTCGGCCAGAGGTTCTCGAAGGTGCCCATGCGCAACTCCTGCACGTAGTAGAACAGCGCTTCTTCGCTGCGGCGGAGGTACTCATCACCGTGCTCCGAGAGGAACGCGTTGTACGCCTCGGCGGATTCCCAGCGGTCGATCACGATGTACCGGTCGGGCTCGTCGATGTCGCGGAGGAGCTCGGTTCCGATGTAGCCGACGCCCTGCCGAAAGAACTGCGCCCACTCGCCGTCGGCGCCGTAGGCGCGCTCGAAGTCGGCGGGGTCTCGGGCGTCGTAACGGAAGACGAGCGCGATCACCGCAGGGCTTTCATCAACGCAGTCCGCCGCGCTCGTGGTGGGCGGTGAAAAAGTTCTCGCTGCCCGCGGTCGCCATCGCGGCCGACGCGCTGATCTCGAGGCAAAGCGCGGCCGCAGCGACGATCTGCGCGAAGCGGTACACCTGGCCGCTGCCGGCGCAGCCGATCGAAGCGAGCCAATCGCGCGCCGAGGGAAACGTCGTCCCCCCACCGACGGTCCCAACCTCGAGGCCGCCGAACCGAATCGATGCGTGCAGCCCGCCTTCGACCCGCCGCGCCGTGCCATGCGCCATCGAGCTCGTCCCGACCATGCCGAGGTCCTGGCCCGTCGCCGCATAGATCGCCGCGATCGCGGTCGCGGGAGTGAAGGCGACCGACTGCATGCCGCTTGCGACCGAGCCGTGCGTACCGGCCCACGACAGTGCGTCGAGATCCTCGGCGGTCGTGCGGAGCACCCTGCGCAGTTGCTCGTCGGACAGGAATGCCTCGGCGAGCACCGTCTTTCCGTGCCCGGACTGGAAGAACTCGGCCGACGGTTTCTTGTCACCACCCATGTTCGCCTCGAGGATCGCGCGGGCCGGCTTCAGCGGAGCGCGCTGCATGACATACGCCATGTTGAGCGCGTAGGAATTGCGAGTCATCATGTTCGGGCCGACGGCATCGCCGGTCGTCCACCGCCAGAGCACGTGGCACATCGGGCCGACGACGTGCGTCTTCACCTCGCGGAGCTTCGCCCGGCGCGAGAGCGACGGGTCGTCGGACGACGCGAGCCAGTCCTGCATCGCCGGCGTCTCGGCGTCGATCCAACGCGCCAGGGCGATTGCCTCGGCCGCGTCCGCGCACACGAAGCACGAGGCACGTGTTATCCGATCGTGGAGGACGTGCGTGCGGATCGCTCCGGCAGCGAGTGCGCCGCGCGTCATCGAGGCAGTGAGGCCGCCCTCGGTGTGAGCGAGTGGCACGTGCACCGTCTCGATCGAGCGCCCTGTCTCGCTGACCGATCCATCCTCGGTGAGCTCGTACGCCCCGAGATCGATCTCGACGGGCGCTGCCGAGACGGGGATGACCGCCACGCCGACGAGCGACTCGGCAGCCTTGGCGAAGGGCTCGAGGTCGACGGACGTGACAATGCCCTCGCCGATTCCCATCGCCTCGCGCCGCGCAGCAACCGAGGCGGCGTCGTTTCTCCGTGGCCACCGCATGAGCAGAGCCTAGATGTAAGACCTAGAGACTTGAGCCTCTAGAGTCTCGGCATGTCTGCGACACCGATGAAGGGCAAACCGCTCGCGGAACGGATCCGGGCCGAGGTGGCCGAGGACGTGCGGGCGATCGGTCGCGTGGGGCTCGTGACCGTTCTCGTCGGCGACGATCCGGCCTCCGAGGTCTACATCCGCCTGAAGCACAAGGCGGCGATCGAGGCAGGCTTCGACGCCACCGACCTGCGCCTCCCGGCCGAGACGAGCGAGAAGGCGCTGCTCGCGAAGCTCGCCGAGCTGAACAACTCAGACGACGTCGATGCGATCCTCGTTCAGCTGCCGCTCCCGTCTCACATCAACGAGGCGCACATCATCCGTGCCGTCGCGCCCGCCAAGGACGTCGACGGCTTCCATCCGCTGAACGCCGGCGAGCTCTACCTCGGGCGGCCGGCGATCGTCTCGGCGACGCCGCGCGGCGTGATGGCGCTCCTCGCCGAGCACCGGATCGAGCTCGACGGCGCGCGCGTGGTCGTGATCGGGCGGAGTGCCATCGTCGGCAAGCCGGTCTCGACGCTCCTCCAGCAGGCGAACGCGACCGTGACCCTGTGCCATTCGCACACCCGCGATCTCGCCCGGCACACGCTCGACGCCGACGTGCTGGTGGCCGCGGTGGGCGTGCCGGCGCTCGTCACGCCCGACATGGTAAAGGCGGGCTCGACCGTGGTCGACGTCGGCATGAACCGCACAGACGCGGGGCTCGTCGGCGATGTCGACCCCGGCGCCGCCGATGTCGCGGCGTTCATGACGCCCGTCCCGGGAGGGGTCGGGCCGATGACGATCGCGTGCCTGCTCGAGAACGCCGTGCAATGTGCCAGGTACCGGCGTGGTGAGCTTGCATATCCCGGCTGATTCGGTGGTATCTTTTCGCGCGCTCCGCCGGTTGGCAGGGCTTGTAGTCGGAAGCAGTATTTCCACAAGCAAGGAGTAGTTGGCTTTGGCTGAAGGCACCGTCAAGTGGTTTTCGAACGAGAAGGGCTACGGCTTCATCGAGCGTGGCAATGGAGAGGCGGACGTCTTCGTCCACTTCTCCGCCATCGGCGGTGAGGGCTACAAGTCGCTGACCGAGGGCCAGCGCGTTTCCTTCGAGGTTGTGCAGGGCGACAAGGGCCTGCAAGCGTCGAACGTCGTCGCGCTCTAGCTCACTTTCGGAACCAGTCGTACGAGGGGCTCCGGAAGGAGCCCTTCGTGTTTCGCGCAAGGAGGATGGGATGGCAGGCATCACGAGAGAGGAAGTACTCCACGTCGCGCGGCTTGCGCGGCTCGAGTTGTCGAGCGACGAGGTGACGCGCTTCCAGGGCCAGCTCTCGGCGATCCTCGAAGCCGTGTCGAAGGTCTCCGAGCTCGACCTCTCGGACATCCCGCCGACCGCGCACCCGCTCGAGATCGCAAATGCGTGGGCCGACGACGAGTCACGGCCCTCGCTCACCGTCGACGAGGTGTTCGCGAACGCGCCGGACCGCGAGGACGATCACTTCAGGGTGCCACCCGCGTGACCATCGACACGCTGCGCCTGACCGCCGAGGAAGCACTGGGGCTCCTCGCACGCAAGGAGGTCAGCGGCGCCGAGCTCTTCGCGGCGTACCGGGAAGCGATCGATGCCCGCAACGGCGAGCTGCACGCGTACCTGAACGTGCAGGACGCGCCCGATCAGAGCGGTGTGCCGATCGCGCTGAAGGACGTGATCTCGACAAAGGGCGTGCCGACGACCGCCGGCTCGAAGATCCTCGAGAGCTACGTGCCCGTGTTCGACGCGACCGTGACCGCGCGCTGCAAGGCCGCCGACCTGTCGCTCCTCGGGAAGACGAATACCGACGAGTTCGCGATGGGCTCGTCGACGGAGAATTCCGCGTACGGCCCGACGCACAACCCGTGGGATCTCACACGCGTTCCGGGCGGGTCGGGTGGCGGCAGCGCGGCCGCGGTTTCTGCCGGACTTGCACCGTGGGCGCTCGGGTCCGATACCGGCGGCTCGATCAAGCAGCCCGCAGCGTTGTGCGGGATCGTCGGGCTGCGGCCGACCTACGGCACCGTCAGCCGCTACGGCGTCGTCGCGTTCGCGTCGAGCCTCGACCAAGTCGGCCCGACGACGAAGAACGTGCGTGATTGTGCGCTCCTCTACGGGATCATCAGCGGTCCTGACGAAAACGACCTCACGACGGTGGCGGCGCCACCGGTCGAGCTGCCTGACGCGGAGGACCTGACCGGCGTGCGCATTGGAGTGCCGCGCGAGTTGAACGACGCCGAAGGGATCGAGCCCGGCGTGCGTGACGCGGTGCGCGCGGCAATCGACCGCGCCGTCGAGCTCGGCGCGGAAGTCGGGGAGTGCTCGTTGCCGCGGTCCGTCGACTACGGCCTCGCGTGCTACTACCTCATCGCGCCGGCGGAGGCGTCGTCGAACCTCGCGCGGTACGACGGCGTTCGCTACGGCCTTCGGTCCGACGGAGCCGACTTCCGCGAGATGGTGATGAACACGCGTCACGACGGTCTCGGCGACGAGCCGAAGCGGCGGATCATGATCGGGACGTACGCGCTTTCATCCGGTTACTACGACGCGTACTACGCAAAGGCTCAGAAGGTGCGCACGCTGATCAAGCGCGAGCATGACGCCGTGTTCGAGAACTTCGACCTGATCGTGTCGCCCACGAGCCCGACCGTCGCGTTCGAGCTGGGCGCGAAGACGGCCGATCCGCTCGCGATGTACCTGAACGACCTGCTGACAATCCCGTCATGCATGGCCGGCCTGCCGGGGCTCTCGATCCCGTGCGGGCTCTCCGCCGGGTTGCCGGTCGGCCTGCAACTGATCGGACCTCAGTTCGGAGAGAACACGCTGTTCAAAGTCGGGCATGCGCTCGAGCGCGCAATCGGGTTCGACGGCGTCCCGGAACGATTGCGGGCATGAACTGGCAGCCGGTGATCGGGCTCGAGATCCACGTCGCGCTGAAAACGCGGTCGAAGATGTTCTGCCGGTGCGTGAACGGCTCGGGTGGCGCGCCGAACACGCAAACCTGCCCGGTGTGCCTCGCGTTCCCGGGCGCGCTGCCCGTTGCGAACCGACGGGCGATCGAGGAGTGCATCAAGCTCGGCCTTGCGCTCGACTGCACGATCGCCGAGCGGGCTGTCTTCCACCGCAAGAACTACTTCTACCCCGACCTCCCGAAGGCGTACCAGATCAGTCAGTACGACGAGCCGCTGTGCTCCGACGGCAAGCTTGCGGTTCCGACGGAGGACGGCGAGGTGACGATTGGCATCGTGCGCGCGCACCTCGAGGAAGATGCAGCGAAGAACGTGCACGTCGCCGAATCCGGACGTATTCATGGTGCGACCGCAACGCTCGTCGATTTCAACCGAGGTGGCACTCCGCTCGTCGAGATCGTGACGACGCCGGTCATCCACGATGCCGACACGGCGAAGCGGTTCCTGCAGCTGCTCCGCCAGACAGTCGTCGAGCTCGGCCTGTCGGATGCGGAACTCGAGAAAGGCTCGATGCGCTTCGACGTCAACGTCTCGGTACGGCCGGAGGGAAGCGAGGAGCTGCGGACGCGTACCGAGCTGAAGAACATGAACTCGTTCAACTTCGCGGCGAAGGGAATCGAGCGCGAGATCGCGCGCCAGATCGGGATCTACGAGTCGGGTGGGGAGGTGCAGCAGGAGACGCTGCACTTCGTGCCCGGTGACGAGGAGTCACCGCCGATGCGCTCCAAGGAGGAGGCACAGGACTACCGCTACTTCCCGGAGCCCGATCTCGTGCCGGTGCATCCGCCTGCCGAGACCGTCGAGCGGCTTCGCGGTGAGATCGGCGAGCTGCCCGGCGCGCGCATCCGCCGCATCGCGAAGTCGCTCTCGTTCTACGACGCAGACGTGCTCGTCACGGGCGGGCTCGACCGGCTCTGGTCGGCGCTCGTCGCGAAGGGTGCTGACGCGAAGGAAGCGGCGAACGTGCTTGCAAACCAGTTTGTCGCTGCGGGAGTCGATCCGGTGGGCGTCGACGCGGGGGAGCTTGCGAAGCTCGTCACTGCGCGGTCGCAGATCCCGCGGGCGGTCTTCGACGAGGCGCTTGCGAAGGTGGGGGAGCCTGGCTTCAGCGCCGAGCCCTACCTCGCGCAGAAGGCGGTGTCGGACGTATCGGAGCTCGACCCGGTCATCGATGCGGTGCTCGCCGCGAATCCGGGCCAGGTGGAGCAGTACCGCGGCGGCAAGGAGGGCTTGATCGGTTTCTTCGTCGGCGCGGTGATGAAGGAGACGGGCGGCAAAGCCGATCCGCGCGTGGTGAACGACCGCGTGCGCGCAAAACTCGCAGGCTGAGTTTCACCGTCGGGAGCAATGTCCGGTGGGGCCACGGTCGGCTGAGCCACGTCCGGTGCCAGGCACGTCTACGGGGATGTGATTTCTCGTCCACAGGCCCGCCCGAATCGTGGAACGGAGCCGTTCGCGACGGGACATGGCCGGTGCCAGGCACGGTTACGAGAGCGTGACGATGTGTCCACAGGCCGCCGGCGGCGGTCGGTCAGCCGTTCGCGACGGAGAGCATGCCCAGGCACATCTCGTCGGTCGTTCCTTCGCCCCAGATGACGTAGCGCGGGGTGAGCTGATGCGAGCCGACGACCGGCTGGTCTGCTGTCGAGTTGTCGAACCGGCAGCTGACACGGACGGTGTCGCCGGGGCCGACGCTCACGGGACGGGCGAGGTAGTAGACGTCCTGCCAGTGGAACACCCACGCCGGGATGTGCAGCAGCGTCTGCTCTTTCGGCGTACCCGGATCGAGGACGACCGAGATGTCCTGCCCGCGCAGGTGCATGTGGCCGGCGACGCCGTAAATCGTCTGCTTCGTGTCGAACGTCCGGTCGCACGAGGTGCCGATCGACGTCCCTCGACCGACCGATGTCGGGAAATCGGCGAGCGTCTTCGCGCAGATCTTCAGAAGCGCCGCCGGGATGAATGCCGCCTCCGCGCCGTACTTCGTCACCTCGTCCTGCACCGCCTGCTGACGATTGCATTGCGGCCCGGTGACGCCGTCGGGACACGGCAGCTCGACCGGAGCAGCGACGAGATGGGTCTCGAGCGGAATCAGCTTCGCCGTCGCGGGGCGCAACCGGAGCTGCGCGCTCGAGCGGTCGGTGCCGGACGCCGTGATCAGGTTGTAGTGCACCTGCATGACGATCTTTGCTCCGCGATGCAGCAGGACGCCGGTGCCCTTCGGGAGCGCATTCGTCGTATGGCCGGGCACCCATGCGGCGATCCACGGCGGCTGGCCGAGCCGGTCGAGTGCGCCCGGAGCGTTGATGTCGAGCGGCAGGTTCGGTCCCCCGAAGCACGACCAACCCTCACCGCCATGCGCAGCGTTCAGTTGCGTCGCGGCGGTCGCCTGCGCGCCTGCGGCCTCGTACAGGATCACGTGGTGCACCGATCCCGTGCGCTGCGGCTTAATGAGTGCGCCGGTGACGAACGCGTCCTGCTTCAGCTTCGGGTCGAGCAGGAAGCAGTGGTAGTCGTCGATGCCACCGCTTGTCGCATGAGGCGAGTACGCCTTCGGCGGCATCAGCGTTACCGTCGTCCCTGGGCCGGAGAGCCCGGCGCCGCCAGACGGTTTAGAATGGCGGTCGGCAGGATTCCCCGCGGGCGCCCCAGCGGACGTCCAGCGTGCGAGTGTCGCGAGCTCGGCGGCTGTGAGGCGCCGCCGATCGCGGCCGATGATTTCCGCCGAGTCGCTCCCGGGCATCCACGGCGGCATGAGACCCGCCTTCGTCAAGCTGACGATCCCGGCTGCGTGGGCTCGTGCGTCGGCTGCTCCGGTCAGAGCAAACGGCGCGATCCCGCCCAGGCGGTGACATGACGCGCATTTCGCGTCGAGAATCGGCGCGACATCGCGGTAGTACGTCGGTGCAGCCGATCCGGCCGCCGTCGAGGTGGTCGAACCGGAACGCGCGACGAGGGCCGCCACGGCGACCACGAGCACGGCCGCGAGGAGAACTGCCTTGCGCACGCCCCCACTGTAGGCCGCATGCCGGGCGTTCGCCGGAAACGTCCCTGGAACTCGCAAACCGGCGGTCGTATGCTCGAGTAGTGCCCAAGGTGAGGGAGAAGCGCCGCCCCGCGCGCTGGGTGCTCGTCGTGATCGGAATCGCGGCAGTCGTCGCCGCGGCCGACATCGGCGTGTTCGCACTCACACGCGGCGGCACGGCGGCGGTCGCGGACGGCATGCCGAGCGGCGCGGTCGCGGTGATCGACCCGGTCGCCGGACGGCTGATCGACGAGGTTGCGGTCGGTCGTCTGCCGACGATGATCCGCGCCGGCTACGGCGCTGCCTGGGTCTTGAACAAGGGCGACGGCACCGTGACACGCATTGACGGTCGCTCTCACGAGGTCGTCAATACGCTCACGCCCGACGCGGTCGCAAACGCGCTCACGCTCGGCGCAGGCGGTATCTGGTTTGCCGGCCACCCCCGGCACGACCTCAGCGGGCCGCTCGAGCTTGCGGCGTTGCAACGCATCAACCCGGCGACGGGCGCGGTCGACCGCCACTTCGTGACGAGAAGTGGCGCCACGGTCGTCGCTGCCGCGGGCGGTGCTCTGTGGTCGACGGGGTTCCTCGGCGGGCACATTCGCGGAGCCGCGCGTTCCGATGCCGTCTCGGGCGCGATGAGCAAGCTCGACCTCGGCATCTACGGCGATCTGGTCGCAGCGAACGACGCGGCCGTCTATTACGTCGCGACCGTCGGCGATCGCATCGTGCGCGTCTCGACGCGAACCGCGCGACAGACGAACATGCTGACGCTTGCGACCGACGCAAGCCTCGCAGCAGGCAATCTGCCACCGAACCCGACGGACGTCGCGGTCGGCGGTGGAGCCGTGTGGATCAGCGAGACGGACGGGACCGTTCTCCGGATTCAGCCGCGCCTGGGCAAGATCGCCGCGTCGATCCATGCCTGCGGAAACGCACTCGCGGTCGCCTACGGCGAGGGCGCTGTATGGGTCGCGTGCAGCGACAACACCGTCGTGCGGGTCGACCCGATGACCGACAGGCCGGCCGCACCCATCTCCGTCGGGCGGCTGCCGCGCGGCATCGCCGCCGGGGCGGGCGCGATCTGGGTGACACTGAACTGATGCAGATTCTTCGCTGGCGGCGCTGGTGGTCGTCGCAGGGGCTTCCCCAGTTGCGCGTGATGGCGATCGAACATTGGGATCCTCTGAACGTCTACGACGATCCGCCGCACGCGGACGCCTACGACGCCTACCTCGAGCGCGTCGGGCGGATGCTCCGGCGCGGCAAAGGGGCGGCCGAGGTCGCGACGTACCTCGGCAAGGTGCGCACGCTCGCGCTTCGGCGCGACGAGAACGCGGCGATCGACGAGGAGTTCGCCGACCGTGTGATCGCCTGGTACGCCGTCGAGGCGCCATAGCTCTACCGCTTGGCACGCACGGCGGCATAGAGCAGCAGTGCGGCCACAGCGAAGCTCGCGGCGGCGGCCGAGACGGCGGTCTGCGTCAACGCGGAGGCCGCAGCCGCAGCAGCGACCGAGGCAACGATCAAGGTGTTCCCGAGCGGCCGGCGTCGGAAGGTCGCGACCGCGACGACCACCACCGCAAGCGTGCCGAGTGAGCTGGCCGCGATCGCGACGACCCGGCCGAGGGCGTCGACGTGATCCTGTGCGTGCGGCACCGACCGCGAGGCAAACCCTCCATGCACCGGCATCGCGGCGGCAACGCCGATCGCGAGCCCGCCGTACGCGAGCCCAAGCGGCCCGGCGAGGCGCCGTCTCCAGAGTTGCAGAGACCCGATCCCGAGCAGCGGAGCGGAAAGCAGCGCGCCGGCGAGGTAATAGACGCGGAACGAGGCTTCGTCCCACCCGTGCGCGGCGCCCCAGGCCATCGCCCCGGCCGCCGCGGCGAACGACGCGAGACCGGCAGCCCAGGCATAGCTGTGGCGACGCGCAAGGAGGCCCGCGAGTCGCAGTGACAGCAGGGCCGCGCCGAACGAAAGGAGGACGTCCACCGCGGTAGTCTGCTCGCCGCGCGCGTCCTTCGTGAAGTGGAACAACCGGGCCACTCGAAGCGGTCGTACCGCCGAGGCCGTCGCTACGCTGACGTCTTGGAGAAGCGGCCCTTGGAGAAGCGCTACCTGTTCACGCCGGGGCCGACGCCCGTGCCCCCCGATGTCCTCGCCGCGGGTGCCGAGCCGATGGTCCACCACCGGGGCACGGACTTCCGCGCGCTCTATGAGCGAACGCTTCGGCGGCTCCGCGAGGTCCACCGCACCGCGGCAGACGTGCTGCTCTTCGCCGCGTCTGGATCGGGTGCGATGGAATCGGCAGTTGCGAACCTCGCGCCCCTCGATGAGCCCGTCGCGGTCGTCAGCCACGGATCCTTCGGCGAGCGGTGGATCGCCATCTGCAAGCACCACGGACTCGAGGTGCAGGCGATCCGGTACGAGTGGGGAGAGACACCCGATCCCGCCGAAGTCGGCTCAGCCGTCCGCGAATCCGGCGCAAGGATCGTGCTCTGCCAGCAGTCCGACACCTCGACGGGCGTGGTCGCCGACGTACGCGCGATCAAGGAAGAGGTGGGCGATGCCCTGCTCGTCGTCGACGCCATCTCCTCGCTCGGCGCGGTGCCGCTCGAGACCGACGCCTGGGAGATCGACGTGGTCGTGTCGGGGTCGCAGAAGGCGCTGATGTGCCCGCCGGGGCTCGCGACCGTATCGGTGCCCGAGCACGTGCTCGAGCGGGCAACTGCGGGACGAAGCTTCTACTTCGATTGGCGAACGACGCAGGCGGCCCAGGCGAAGCTCGACGCTGCGTTCACGCCGGCGGTATCGCTCATCCGCAGCCTTGACGTCGCACTCGGCCTGCTCCTCGACGCCGGCCTCGAAAGCGCGTTCGAGCGGCACGTGCGCCTCGGCCGCGCCGCACGTGCGGGCGTGAAGGCAATGGGACTCGACCTCTTCTCACCCGACGAAGACCGTTCGGCGGTCGTCACCGCCGTCCACTGTCCCGATGGAATCGACGGCGACGAACTGCTCCTGCATCTCCGCGACAGGCACGGGGTCACGCTTGCGCCGGGACAGGGAGCGTTGAAGGGCAAGATCTTCAGGATCGGCCATATCGGCTGGTTCGACATCTTCGACATCTCGACGGCGCTCGCGGCAGTCGAATTGTCCCTCGTCGAGCTTGGCGCGGGAATCGAGCGCGGCGCCGCCGTCGCTCGCGCGTTCGAAGCCTACGAAGCGCACATCGCCGCGTGAAGGTCCTCGTCCGCGAGACGATCGCGGATGCGGGGCTCGAGCTGCTGCGCGCGAAGTTCGAGGTCGACGTCGACACATCCTCGCCGCTCGAGGAGATCCTCGGCGACTACGACGCGCTGGTCGTTCGCTCCGCGACGAAGGTGACAGCCGCGGTGATCGCATCGGGGTCGAAGCTGAAGGTAATCGGCCGCGCCGGGGTCGGCGTCGACAACGTCGACGTCGATGCGGCGACGCGCCGCGGCATCGTCGTCGCGAATGCGCCCGAGTCGAACATCGTCTCGGCGGCGGAGCACACGATCGGGCTGCTGGTCGCGCTCGCCCGCAACATCCCGCAGGCGCATGCCGCCCTGATCGCGGGCCGCTGGGAACGCTCGAAATGGGGTGGAGTCGAGTTGGCCGACAAGGTGCTGGGGGTCCTCGGCTTCGGGCGCATCGGGCGCCAGGTGGCGCGACGGGCGCTCGGCTTGCAGATGAAGGTCGTCGCCTACGACCCGTTCGTCTCGGCGGAGCGGTTTCGCGAGCTCGGGGTCGAAAGCGCGGCGTTCGAGGAGGTGCTCACACGGTCGGATTTCCTCACACTGCACCTGCCGCTGAACGACGAGACACGCGGTGCGATCAACACCGCCGCGATCGCGTCGATGCGCGACGGCGTACGGATCGTGAACGCCGCGCGAGGCGAGCTTCTCGACGAGCTCGCGCTGATCGCCGCGCTCGAGTCGGGCAAGGTCGCGGGTGCCGCAATCGACGTCTTCACGGAGGAGCCGTACAGCGGCCCGTTGCTTGGAGCGCCGAACATCGTCGTGACGCCGCACCTCGCCGCCTCGACCGAGGAGGCGCAGGACAGGGCAGGAGTGATCGTCGCCGAGCAGGTGGTTGCGGCGCTCGAAGGTGGCCTCGTCACCAATGCCGTCAACATCCCCACGGTCGGCGCCGACGATCTCGAGATTCTCGGGCCGTACGTTCCGTTGTCGGCAAAGCTCGGTCGCTTCGCGATGGAGCTCGCAGGCGGCGACGTGCGCAAGATCCAGATCGAGGTCTTCGGCGAGCTCGCCGAGTACGACACACGCCTGCTCACAGTCGCAGCGCTGAACGGCGCGTTTCAGGGTCACACCGAGGAACCCGTGAACTACGTCAACGCCCCGGTCGTCGCCGCGGACCGTGGCATCGAGGTCGTCGAGGGGAAGCGGCGGTCCTCGCGCGACTTCAAGAACTTTGTCGCTGTCTCGGCCGACGACGTGCGGGTGGCGGGCACGGTGATCGGCAACGACGACCGGCACTGGCTCGTCTCCGCCCTTGGGTTCGCCCTCGAGATGGAACTGGCTCCGCGCATGGTGCTCCTGCGCTACGGCGACGTGCCGGGCGTGATCGGGCGGGTCGGAACGCTCTTCGGCGAAGCAGGCGTGAACATCGCGAACATGGCCGTCTCTCGTAACCGCGAAGGCGAGACCGCGCTGATGGCGGTCTCGATCGACTCTGACGCGCCGCCCGAGCTGCTCGAGCAGCTGCGGTCCGAGGCCGACGACGTCTACGTGATCTAAATGCCTCCGTGGCCCGAGCCCGTCGAGCGTGTCTCCGCCGTCCTCAAGGGTGCCGGCGTCGACGCGCGAATCGAGGAATTCGCCGAGGGTACGCCGACGGCGAAGGACGCAGCTGCGGCGGCCGGCTGCGAACTCGCACAGATCGTCAAGTCGCTCGTCTTCGTCTGTGACGGGGCCTACGTGCTCGCACTCGTCCCGGGCGATCGGCGGGCCGACGAAAAAGCCGTCGCAGCCGCCGTCGGAGCGGCCGACATCCGGATCGCGCGACCGGACGAGGTCGTGCACGCGACGGGGTTCGAGCCGGGTGCAGTGGCGCCGTTCCCGCAGCGCGCGGTCGCCCAGACACTGATCGACACGGACCTTCTGCGCCACGCCGTCGTTTGGATCGGAGCGGGGTCGCCCGCGCACATGGCTGCGCTGCCCCCTGCAGATCTGCAGCGCCTCGCCCGAGCGCGTCCCGTTGAGCTAGGGGCTTGATCAAGCTCCTCCTCTCCGGCGGGTAAACTGGGAGCCTTCAACGCCCGAGCGAAGGAGAGCGGCGGTGCAGGAGACCGAAAAGATCTGGATGAACGGCGAGCTCGTCGACTGGGCCGACGCGAAAGTCCACGTCGGCGTCCACGGCCTGCACTACGGCACGGGCGTCTTCGAGGGCATCCGGTGCTACGACGGCCCGGCCGGGCCTGCAGTCTTCCGCCTCGGCGAGCACCTGCAGCGGTTGCACAACTCTGCGCGCCTGCTGCACATGCAGATCCCGTTCTCGGTCGATGAGTTGCGGATCGCCTGCAACGAGCTGCTCGGCGCGAACGGCCTGCCCGAGTGTTATATCCGCCCGATCTCGTTCTACGGCTACGGCGAGCTCGGCGTCGCGACGAGGGGCAACCCGGTCGAGACCGTGATCATGAGCTGGCCGTGGGGCTCCTACCTCGGCGACGTGGCGTTGCGCGAAGGCATTCGCGCGAAGATCTCGTCCTGGCAGCGCATTCCACCGAACGTCGTCCCGCACGTCTCGAAGGCGACGGGCGTCTACCTCAATTCGATGCTCGCCGTCACCGAGGTGATGAACGCCGGCTACGACGAAGCGATTCTCCTCACCCCTGAAGGCACGGTCGCCGACGGTTCCGGTGAGAACATCTTCGTGATTCGCGACGGCGTCATCTACACGCCCGACCTCGCGTCGGGAATCCTGCCGGGGATCACGCGCGACACCGTCACGCAGATCGCGCAGGACCTCGGCTACACGGTGCACGAGAAGGCGCTGATCCGTTCGGATCTCTACCTCGCGGACGAAGTGTTCATGTGCGGCACCGCCGCCGAGGTGACACCGCTCCGCTCCGTCGACGACCATGAGATCGGTGTCGGCGAGATCACGATGACGATCCAGAAGGCCTACCTCGACACCGTCCGCGGCCAGAGCGAGCGGTGGTCGCACTGGCTCGATCCGGTGCCACAGCTCGCTCGCAGTTGATCGGCACCGACCGGATCAACCTCAGCGCGCCCTGGATCGACGAGCGCGACGAAGAGCTCGTGCTGGAGGTGCTGCGCTCGGGCTGGCTCTCGCTCGGGCCAACCGGGCCGCGCTTCGAGGCGCTGTTCGCCAACGCCGTCGGCGCGCCGCATTGCGCCGCCGTCTCCTCGGGTACCGCAGGACTTCATCTCTGCGTGCGCCTCGCGGGCGTCGGCGCTGGCGACGAGGTGATCACGTCCCCGTACTCGTTCGTCGCATCGGCGAACTGCGCGATCTATGAGGGCGCGACCCCCGTGTTCGCCGACATCGACCCGCGGACCTTCAACCTCGATCCGGCGGCGGTCGAGGCTGCGATCACACCGAACACGAAGGCGATCGTCGCCGTCGATATCTTCGGCTACCCCTGCGAGCTCGATCCGTTGATCGCGCTCTGCGAGCGACACGGGCTCGCGCTGATCGAGGATGCATGTGAGGCGCTCGGCGCGCAGTACAAGGGCAAGGCGCTCGGCTCGCACGGTCACCCCGCCGTCTGGGCGTTCTATCCGAACAAGCAGATGACGACGGGCGAGGGAGGCGCGGTCACCACGGGCTCGGCCGACGAGCACGAGCTGCTCGTGTCGCTGCGCAACCAGGGGCGGCTCGAGACGTCGAGCTGGCTTCAGCACGGGCGCCTTGGTTACAACTACCGGCTCGACGATCTCTCTGCGGCGCTCGGCATCGGGCAGCTCGAGAAGCTCGACCGGATTCTTGCCTCGCGCTCCGAGGTCGCCGCTCGCTACGGCGAGCTGCTCGCCGGAGTCGACGTCGAGCTGCCACTCGTCGACGACGCTGACCACGTCCGCTCGTGGTTCGTCTACGTCGTGAAGCTCCCCTCCGGAGCCGACCGCGACGAGGTGATGGCGCAGCTCTCGAGCGTCGGGATCGCCACCGCGCCGTATCTGCCGTCGATTCACCTCCAGTCGTACATGCGCGATCTCTATGGCTTTTCCGAGGGGATGCTGCCGGTGAGCGAGGACTGCAGCGCACGGACGATGGCGTTGCCATTCCATGCGCGGCTCGAGCGGGCAGACCAGGAGCGTGTCGCCGACGCTCTTCGAGCGATCCTCGCCTGAGATGGCCGTCATCCGGCGTCTCGTCGCGGCGGATGCCAGAGAGCTTGCGGCGCTTCGAACGGCGAACCGCGCGTACCTCGAACGGTGGGACCCCGACTGGGAGGATCCCGAGCGTCTGTACACGGCCTCGGGCGTCCGGACGTGGATCACGGACGGCAATCCTCGGTTCGCGATCGTCGACGCCGACGCGATCGTCGGGATGATCTCGCTGACGGGGATCCTTCGCGGTTCGCTCCAGACGTGCATGGTCGGCTACTTCGTTGCGGAGGCGAGTACGCGGCGAGGGCTCGCGACCGCGGCCGTCGGCGAGGCGCTCGACTACGGGTTCGGCGAGCTCGGCCTGCATCGCGTCGAGGCAGGGACGGCGGTCAAGAACGTCGCCTCACAGCGCGTGCTCGAGCGAAACGGCTTCACGCTCGTGGGAACGATGCGCCGGCACCTGCAGATCCGCGGCGTCTGGGTCGACCACCTGCTCTGGGAACGTCTCGCGGACGATTAGCGGCCCGAGATGGCGATCGATCCGATGCACGAACGGAAGAGTCTCTTCGCACGCATGCGCGTGGACACGCGGCCGTTCCGCCACCGCGACTTCCGCAACCTCTGGCTCGGCCAGGCGATCTCGACGGTCGGCGGCGAGATCGGCGTGGTGGCGGTCCCCTACCAGGTCTACACGCTCACCCATTCGACGGCGCTCGTCGGCCTGCTCGGGGTCGCATCGCTCGTGCCGCTTCTCGTCGTGCCGCTGATCGGAGGCGCACTCGCAGACGCGGTCGACCGGCGAACGGTGCTCCTCCGCACCGAGACCGGGATGGCGGTCGTCGCAGCGCTGTTTCTGCTGAACGCGCTGCTCCCACACCCGCGGGTGTGGGCTCTCTTCGTGCTGCAGGCGATCGCAGTTGCGATCTTCAGTCTCGGGCGACCCGCGATGAGCTCGCTCGCACCGCGGCTCGTGCCGGACGAGGAGATCGCGGCCGCATCTGCGCTCTCGAGCGTCTACAACTCGCTCGCCGCCGTCGGCGGGCCTGCGGCCGGTGGGATTCTGATCGCGACGGCAGGCGTGCCCTGGACGTACGGCATCGATCTCGTCACGTACGCCGCCTCGTTCGTCGTGATCTGGCTGTTGCCCCGCCTCGCGCCCGTCGGCGATGTCGACCGGCCGAGCGTCTCGTCGATCCTCGACGGCTTTCGCTTCCTGAAGGGACGTCAGCCGTTGCTCGGCATCTTCGCCGTCGACACGAGCGCCATGGTGTTCGGCATGCCGACTGCCCTGTTCCCGGCGCTCGCGCTGCACCGCTTCGGCGGAGACGCGTCAACCGTCGGCTACCTCTACGCGGCACCGTACGCCGGGGCGCTCGTCGGCTCGCTCTTCTCCGGCTGGACGTCGCACCTGCGCCGTCAGGGCCTCGGTGTGACGATCGCCGCGTGCGCGTGGGGCGCGGCGATCGCGGTGTTCGGATTCATGACCGCGCTTTGGCCGGCGCTCATCCTGCTCGCGGTCGCCGGCGGCGCCGACTTCTACAGCGCAGTCCTGCGCAGCACGATGCTCATTCGCTCGACGCCCGCGCATCTGCTGGGGCGGCTTCAGGGAATCGAGTTCGCGCAGGTCGCGAGCGCACCCAGCCTCGGCGATGTCGAGGCGGGCGTGCTCGCGTCGCTGACATCGCTTCGTTTCTCCGTCGTCTCCGGCGGCGTTCTCTGCATCGTCGGGTGCGTCGTCACCGCGCTCTCGCTACCGAAGTTCCTCGCCTATGACAGCTCTCGACCTGACGCGTAGCCCCCACGAAGTCGCGCCTGACCTGATCGGTGCAGTGCTGCTCGTCGACGGCGTCGGCGGGATGATCGTCGAGGTCGAGGCGTACGAGCATGATGATCCAGCGGCACACGGCTTCAGGAACCGCCGCACCGAACGAAACGCGTCGGTGTTCCTGGCGGGAGGTCATCTCTACGTCTACCGCTCCTACGGCATTCACTGGTGCATGAACGTCGTCTGCGGCGAGGAAGGTATTGCGGGCGCCGTGCTCATCCGAGCCCTCGAGCCGACGCATGGGCTGGACGAGATGGTCGCGCGCCGCAACGTCGCGGACGTGCGCCTGCTCTGCTCGGGGCCCGGGCGGCTGACGCAGGCGCTCGGCGTGACGCGCGCGCACGACGGGCTCCCGCTCGATCGGCCGCCGTTCGAGCTCAGCCCGCGCGCCGAGGCGGTCGAGATCGTGATCGGCCCGCGCATCGGGCTCACGAAGGCGATCGAGGTGCCCTGGCGCTACGGCCGTGCCGGTTCGGAGTTCCTCAGCCGGCCGTTCAGTTCTTCGCGCGCTTGACGGTCAGCGTCAGCGAGATACCTGGCGCAGCAGCGGTCTGCGCAGGCCGCGATTGCGCAATCACCTTGCCGCGTGTTCCGCCCTTGACCTGCAGATCGAGCTGCAGGTGTGCGATGCGCGCCTTCGCCTGCGCGAGCGAGAGGCCGACGAGGCGTGGAATAACGCCGTGGCGGGACTTCGCGAGGATCAGCGTGATCTTGTCGTACGCGGAGGCAGTGCCCTTGCGCGGGAATTGGCCGACGACGTAGCCCACGCGGTCGCCGATGTGTGCCGGCTTGTAGACGATCGATGCGGAAAGCGGCTGGCCCGCGAGACGTGCCTTCGCCGCAGCGAGCGGTTGACCGACGACATCCGGGATCTCGACCTCGTTCGGCTTGCACGTCGCGACACGGGACGGGCCGACGCCGCCGAAGAACTCCATCTGGAACGTGTTCTTGCAGACGCCGTCATCCCGTTCGAGCACGCCGCCGCGGTTGACGACGGTGACCGGCGCGGCGTACTGCGATTCGGCCGAGGGGAACGACGCGGGCGGCGCCTTCAGGTACTCGAGGGCCTTCAACATGAACGCCTTCCAGATCAACGCCGGGAACGTGCCGCCGGCAACAGGGTGCCCGTGGAACTCAGTCGTCATCGGGATCAGCTTGTCCGGGTAGCCGACCCAGACCGCGGCCACGAGCTGCGGGGTGTAGCCGACGAACCAGGCATCGCCGAAGTTCTCGGTCGTGCCGGTCTTGCCGGCGACCTCGCGGCCGGGAAGCGCAGCGGCCCTGCCCGTGCCGTACTGCACGACGCCTTGGAGCAGCGAGTCGATGATGGCCGCCCGTGTATGACTCTCGTCGGCGGTACCGAGTGCCGGGACGCCGACGACCTTGTTCACCTGCGTCGTGCCGTTCACCTTCACCTCCTGGACGACGCGCGGTTCGTTGCCGAAGATCGACCCGTCGATGCGGTCGCCGCCGTCAGCGAAGCTCTGATACGCGCGCGCCATCTCGAGCGGTGTCGCCGGCTCGGCGCCGAGCCCGATCGCGAAGTACCCCTGGAGCGGTGTCGTGATGCCGAGCTGCCGCGCCGTGTCGCGCACGTTGCGCGGGCCGACGATCGCCGTCAGCTGTGAGAAGACCGAGTTGTCGGAGTACGCGATCGCCTTCGTCAGGTCGATGGGGCCGAGCGCCTCTCCCTCGTAGTTGTTCACCTGCCAGAGGCGTCCGTCGGCGTTGATCGTCACGTGCTTGGACGACGTGAGGACGCTCGACGGTGAGATGCCCTCCTTGAGCGCGGTCGCGAGCACGAACGGCTTGAACGACGAGCCGGGCTGCCGCTCGCCCTGCGTCGCAAGGTTGAACTGACTCTTGTGGTAATTCTCGCCGCCGACCATCGCAAGCACGTTGCCGGTCTGAGCGTCGAGCACGACGAGCGAAGCGGTCGGCCCGGATGAGGTCGGCAGCACCGACGCGATCGCGGCTCGCGCGAGCTTCTGCATGTTGACATCGAGTGTCGTCGTCACCTTGAGGCCGCCGCCGAGGGTCTTGCGCGGCCCGTAGTGCCGGACGAGACGGTCCTTCACGTAGTTCGCGAAGTACGGGCCGGCGAGACCCTGCGTCGAGGGCAGCGAGACCTTCGACGGGTCGGGCATGGGGTAGACCTTCGAGTTCACGTACTGGCTGTCGGTGAGGAAGCCCTGCGCGTAGAGCTGCTGCAGCACGAGGTTTCGTCGTCCCTTGGCCGCGACCGGATGGGCGACCGGGTCCCACAAGCTCGGGTCCTCGGGAATGCCGGCGAGGAGGGCTGCCTCGGCGGGCTTCATCGTCGCTGCCCGGTGGTGGAAGTAGATGCGCGATGCCTGCTCGACGCCGTAGGCCCCGTTTCCGAAGTACACCGTGTTCAGGTACGCGGTCAGGATCTTGTCCTTCCGCCATTTTTGCTCGAGCTGCCAGGCGAGCGCCGCCTCGAAGAGCTTGCGTCCGATCGACTTCTTGTTCGTCAGATAGGCGTTCTTGACGAACTGCTGCGTGATCGTCGAGCCGCCCTGGACGGCGCCGTGGTGGGTGACGTCCGCGTAGAGGGCGCGCGCCATTCCCCGGACGTCGACGCCGCGATGCTCGTAGAAGCGCTTGTCCTCGATCGCGACGATCGCGTGCTTCATCCAGGGCGAGATCTGGTCCGACGGGACGAGGATGCGGGCCTGCGAGCCGCGGAGGATCGAGAGGATCGTGTGACTGTCGGAGGCGTAGACGTAGGTGTTCGCCTGGGTGTGCTGCGCCGCCGGATCGAGCTGCGGGATCTTGGCGGCGACCGCGGTCAGAAGACCGAAGGTGAAGGACGCCATCCCGAGCAGACCGAGGATCGCCAGCAGGGCAAGGAGTCGGAGCTTGCGGATGCGACGGCGTTTCGGCCTTCGGCGATTTCTCCGGAAGAGCGCCAGAACCGGGGTAGTCTAGCCCGCTGTGAGCATCGAAGAGCTGACACGGAACGCAGCCAACGTACTGCCGGAGGATGGGCTGCGTGAGAAGCTCGCGCTCGGCCGGCCGCTGCGCGTGAAGCTCGGGATCGACGTCACGGCACCGGACGTCACGCTCGGAAACGGCGTTCCTCTTCAGCGGATGCGCGCGTTTCAGGATGCCGGCCATATCGGCGTTCTCATCGTCGGCGACTACACGACCCGGATCGGCGACCCGTCGGGTCGGTCGGAAAAACGCCCGATGATCGATCCCGCCGTGATCGATGCGCACGCCCAGCGCTACTTCGATGCGGCAAGCCGCATCATTGACCGGGAACGCACCGAGCTTCGCTTCAACAGCGAGTGGCTCGGAAAACTCGATTTCGCCGAATTGCTGCGGCTCGCACGGACGACCACCGTCGCGCGGCTGCTCGAGCGGGACGATTTCGCAAAGCGGTTCGCGGCCAAGGCGCCGATCTCGGTGTCCGAGCTGCTCTACCCGCTGATGCAGGCCTACGACTCGGTCGCGGTCGAGGCGGACATCGAGCTCGGCGGAACCGACCAGCTCTTCAACCTGCTCACCGGCCGAGAGGTCATGCAGGAGTACGGCCTGGCGCCGCAGATCGCGCTCACGGTGCACTACCTCGACAGCTGGGACGGCACCGGAATGAGCGCCTCGCGCGGAAACTACATCGGCCTCGCCGAGGAGCCCTCAGAGCAGTTCGGAAAGGCGATGCGCATCCCCGATTCTCTGCTCGAGCAGTGGTGGACACTCCTCGCGGAGCGGCCGGTCCCGGCCGGGGAGCCGATGGACGCGAAGCTCGAGCTCGCCCGGTTCATCGTCGAACGGTCGTGGGGCGACGCCGCGGCCACGGATGCGGAGGAGCACTTCACCCGGGTCGTCCGCCGCCACGAGGCGCCTGCGGACGTCCCGGAGGTGGCGCTGCCCGAGGGCGATCCCGTCCATCTGCCGGCCCTCCTCGTCGAGAGCTTCGGCGTCGGCTCCACCTCGGAGGCGCGGCGGCTGATCGCGCAGGGGGCCGTGAAGGTCGACGGCGAGACCGCTGCGAGCGTCGATCACCCGCGCGGGAGCCTCGCAGGCGCCCTCGTGCAGGTGGGCAAGCGCCGCTTCGGCCGCATCGCGCAGTAACGCTCCCTTTGACAGGAGCCGCACTGCCGCTATACTTCTCGGGCCGTCCGAAAGGATCGGCATTTGCAGGGTCCCTGTCACTCGACCAAGGAGCCTCCAGGCCCGACTCGGTTCGCTACGATTCGCATCCTCGGAGGCCTCTGGCGCGAGTCGGCAGAGGTCTTTTTTACGCCGTCAGAACCATGCCGGCACTGGTCTTTGAAAACTCAACAGCGAACGTTCTTCGATGTCGAGAACCTCGATCTCGAGCCGGCTTCGGCCTGCCCGGGTGAGAGGGTTTCAACCTCGTCGTCAACGTCGTACGCCCAGGATTCGTCCTGGTTATGCGATCGAGACGGCCTTTGAGCAACATGCTCGAAGTGAAAGGATTGCTGCCTTCGGGTGGCAAACAAAACCTTCACGGAGAGTTTGATCCTGGCTCAGGACGAACGCTGGCGGCGCGCTTAACACATGCAAGTCGAGCGAGAACCAGGCCTTCGGGCCTGGGGACAGCGGCGAACGGGTGAGTAACACGTGGGTAATCAACCCTCGATACTGGGATAGCCCGGGGAAACCCGGATTAATACCGGATGGCCCTTTGGATCCTCGGATCTGAAGGAAAAGGTAGCTTCGGCCTCCGATCGAGGACGAGCCCGCGGCGGATTAGCTTGTTGGTGAGGTAAAGGCTCACCAAGGCGACGATCCGTAGCTGGTCTGAGAGGACGATCAGCCACACTGGGACTGAGACACGGCCCAGACTCCTACGGGAGGCAGCAGTGGGGAATCTTGCGCTAATGCGGGAAACCGTGACGCAGCGACGCCGCGTGAGGGAAGAAGGCCTTCGGGTTGTAAACCTCTTTCAGGAGGGACGAAGCCACTCGGGTTAATAGCCCAGAGGGTGACGGTACCTCCAGAAGAAGCCCCGGCTAACTACGTGCCAGCAGCCGCGGTAATACGTAGGGGGCAAGCGTTGTCCGGATTTATTGGGCGTAAAGAGCGTGTAGGCGGC
>JBBQQU010000010.1:0-91366 GCA_038215565.1 Gaiellales bacterium
AACGGCTCCGCCGCGTCGATCGAGAAGCTCTTCACCTCGAAGGGCGGCAAGGCGATCGACTATGACCGCCAGGTCAGCGGCGGCACCGCGTCGGTGTACGTCACCTTCGACGGCAAGGCAGTCGGTGCAGCCCAGGCCAAGGGCGTCCTCGCGGGTATGAAGGCGAAGGGCACCTACAAGGGCGGCACCGTCGCCGAGCTGTGGGGCGGCCAGACCGACCAGAACGCGTTCTGGTTCAAGAGCGGCAACGACGCCGTCTTCAACCCGCTCTTCAAGAGCGGGCCGATCAAGAAGGGTCCGCAGCAGTTCGTGCCCGACTGGGATGCGAACAACGCGGCGACCATCTTCAGCCAGATGCTCGTGAAGACAAGCAACAACATCCAGGGCGTCCTCGCGGCGAACGACAACATCGCCGGCGCGGTCGTCGCCGACCTGAAGGCGAAGCACCTGAAGCCGCTTCCCCTCTCGGGCCAGGATGCGTCCGTCCAGGGTGTCCAGAACATCATCTCGGGCTGGCAGACCGGCACGGTCTACAAGTACGTGCCTGACGAGGCGAACGCCGCCGCAGCTGCTGCGGTCGCGCTCATCAAGGGCCAGAAGCCGAAGTCGAACACGACCCGCAAGAACGGCTCGAAGAGCGAGCCCACTCTCGCGCTTCCGGTCGTCTGGATCACGAAGGCGAACTACACGCGTCTCTTCACGGACAAGTTCCTGAAGAAGAGCGACGTGTGTGTAGGCACGTTCAAGAAGTACTGCTAGTAGGATCACGCACGATCCGCGGTGGAGGCGCCTCTCGGGGCGCCTCCACCGCGACCACATCACGATGAGCGAGACGCCACTTCTTCAACTCCGCGGTATCACGAAGACCTTCGGGTCGGTCGAGGCGCTGACCGACGTCGACTTCGAGGTCAATCCCGGTGAGGTGATGGCGCTCGTCGGCGACAACGGCGCCGGCAAGTCGACGCTGATCAAGTGCATCGCCGGCACCCACGCGTTCGACAGCGGTCAGATTCGCTTCGAGGGCAAGGACGTGACGATCCACGGCCCGAAGGACTCGGCGCGGCTCGGGATCGAGGTCGTCTACCAGGATCTTGCGCTCTGCGACAACCTCGACGTCGTCCAGAACATGTACCTCGGTCGTGAGGTCAACCGGTTCCAGATCCTCAACGAGGCGGCGATGGAGCACACGACGGCCTCGACGCTCAAGAGCCTCGCGGTGACGACGATCTCGTCGATCCGTCAGCCGGTGGCGACACTCTCGGGCGGCCAGCGCCAGTCCGTCGCGGTGGCGAAGGCCGTCCAGTGGAACTCCAAGCTCGTCATCCTCGACGAGCCGACCGCCGCTCTCGGCGTGGCGCAGACGGAGCAGGTGCTTGCGCTCGTCCGCCGCCTTGGCGAGCAAGGGCTCTCAGTCGTGATCATCTCGCACAACCTCCACGACATCTACGAGACGGCGGACCGGATCACCGTTCTTCGTCTCGGTCGGAACGTTGGCATCTTCGATCGTCGGACGACGACGCAGCAGACCGTTGTCGAAGCGATCACCGCCGGCGTTCCCACGAAGGTCTCGGGCATTCCGGCCACTGCGACTTCCGGGACGACGGCATGAGCTCCGTGGATGTCGTCGGCCCTGACGCCCCGAAGCCGGCCCCGGAAGGAGACGAGCTGCCGAGTGGTGTCGCCGGCCTCTATCACCGCGCCTTGTTCAACCTCAAGACGGGGAACCTCGGGCCGGCCCCGATCATCGTCGGCGAGATCCTCGTCGTCATCCTCTTCGGGCTGACGGCGACGAACTTCTTCACGGCCGTCAACTTCACGAACCTGATCAACCAGATGGCAGGCACGGCGATGCTTGCCTTCGGCGTCGTCTTCGTCCTCCTGCTCGGCGAGATCGACCTGTCGATCGGATACCTCGCGGGCATCGGTGCGCTCATCGTGGCGGAGCTGCAGCTGCCAGGGAGCGGGCATCAGCTGAACGGCATCCTCGCGATGGTGATCGCCATCGCCGCGTGTGCGCTGATCGGCGGCGTGCAGGGGTCGATCGTCGCGTTCGTCGGTGTCCCCTCGTTCGTCGTGACGCTTGCCGGCTTTCTGATCTGGCAAGGCGTGATCCTGAACAAACTCGAGCAACGAGGCACGATCATCATCCAGGACCGCTGGATCAACTACACCGACAGCTACGCGTTCTCGCACTTCGGGGGCTACGTGGTCGCAGCCGTCATCGCCGCGTTATACCCACTGAGCATTCTCTACAAGCGGGTTGCCGCTCGCGGCACGAAGATCGCCGCGGTGAACTGGACTGCAGTCGCAGTGAAGACCGCCGGGGCCGCCGTTGCTGCGTTCGGCACGGTCGCGATCGCGAACCACGGCAAGGTGATCGCGACCTCGCTTGGCCTGCCGCTCTCTGGTGTGATCATCATCGCCGTCTTCATCGTGCTGACGTTCCTCGCGAAGTGGACGACGTTCGGGCGTCACGTCTACGCCGTCGGTGGGAACGCCGAGGCCGCGCGACGCGCCGGCATCAACGTGCCTCGCATCCGCGTCCTCGTCTTCATGATCTCCGGCGCGACGGCCGCGATGGGCGGCATCATCTTTGCGTCGCAGGTGAACTCGGTGGCGCTGACCTTCCCGCCCGGCAACCTGCTGCTGAACGCGATCGCATCGGCAGTCATCGGCGGCGTCAGCCTGTTCGGCGGCCGTGGCGAGGTGCGCGGCGCGCTCCTCGGCGCCGTGCTGATCGGGACGCTCCAAAACGGGCTGAACACGCTCAACGTGTCGAACGGCTGGATCTACATCATCACCGGCCTCGTGCTGCTCGCTGCCGTGACCCTCGACACGGTCGCCGTTCGCCTGCAGGCCCGCTCGGGCCGCTAGCACGCGGTCACGCCCTCGCAACAGGTTGCTGAGTCTCGGCGCTCGCGGCGCTTCCGAGCAGACTCGCGAAGTGCAAACCAGGATCGAAAGGCTACGACGTAAGGACGATCGCGTAACCCAGAGTCGTATCGGCCGGACGCCTAGAGCGGGTTCGACTTACGGGCGTGCGTGCGCGCCTGATCTTCCAGCGAGTCTTCAGCGACCCGCACATGTCCGAACGCAGCCCAAGCGTGCGCGGCTGCACGTGGGATTTCGCGATTCCGGAAGTGCTGCGCTGCAGTTCGGCAGTGACCTGCCGCTAGCTCAAGCTCTTCTGCGGTCGACTCGTAAATGAGGGCGGCGTCTTCAAGGGGCTGTTGGCTCATCGCGGGACGATAGCCACTGTGCTCCGGGAGCTTCTGTGAACACTCATATGGAGTGTTGGTTGTCAAGCGTGCAGGGGTGATTAGGCCCGCTGGGTAGCGGGGCGGTGTTCGGCGGGGAGAGCGCATCGGCTGTCGTCGACGTCTGTGTCGCGACTCATATGCGCGGGTTGGTGCCGCATGACCGGGTATGCGAAATGAGGGGCGGTGCCGTTTGTCTTCGCCGAGCCGATGATCGTGGCGGCTACTCCATCGTCGCGAGCGCCCAGCAGTGCCCAGCGAGTTCGCGCGCGACGGCGACGACGATGATCGTGCGCGGCTTGCCTCGCGCCTCGAGCGCGTGCCACGTTGGTGCAGCCGCCGGCCGCTGCGCTCGGCCTGGGCTTGCACCGCGAGAGGTTTGCCGCGAGCGTCTCCCTCGCACGCGGTGAGCGCGAGCCGAGGCAGTGGCGCTCGCGCGTTACCGGTGGCGGTCGCGCCGCGCGGGCAGAACGCGGTACTTGAGGATCAGCGCGAATCCGCAGAGGGCGAAGAAGGTGCCGGCAGACGCCGCTCCGCTCACGGTCACGATTCCCCCGAGGATGATCAGCAAGGCGCCGGTCACCGTGCCCGCGGTGGGAGTCAAGAGTCGCTGAAGCACGGCCTTGGCGACTGTACTCGTATTCAGTGGGCGAGCTTCGCCAGCACGAGCTTGCCGACCTTCGTGCCGAGGGCACGCCCGGTGACGACGTCGCCGGAGAGCTCGGTGCCGCGGTCGCGGCCCTCGGTCGCAGCCTGCGCGGCCTCTCCGGCGAACGAGCGCCCGGTGAAGGCCGTCAGCACGGCACTCGCTGCGTCCGCGAACGCACTGTCGGCGGAAGGCCCGCCGGGTGACGGGGGTGTCGGCGCGAGGGGGCTCCAGCGCGCGCCGCGCACCCAACGGCCGGCGCGCAGGACGAGTTGCCGCCCGCCGACTTGCTTGATCAGGCCGGGGACGAGCGGGAGTTCCGCGTTGAAGGCGAGGTATCGGATCATCGAGATCGGCCGCGGCGATTGGTCTGCACGTTTCGCGCCCCACACGGAGACGGCCGCGTCGTTGAGCGCGCCGTTCAGTGCGAGATCGAGCTCGACGTCGCGGGCGAGGCGCGCGGCGGCGCTCGTGCCGGCTCGCCCGACAGACGACGACGCGGCGACCGTGTTCCACCCGAGCGGCGAGGGGTCGAGGCGAGCGAGGGTGACCGGCCGTGACACGGCGCGGATCGCCCCGACGGCCGCCTGCTTGTACGCAGCGCTCGACGGGTCGCCGAGACGCGCCGGGGCGGCATCGACGCGCGCCGCGAAGGTCGCCGCGTTGCCCCATTGCGCGTCCTCGAACGTCTGAACGTCCGCCGGGACGGAGCCGCCGCCCTGGGCGGCCTTCTGCGAGAGCGCAAGCGGCTGCCAGAACGTCGGGTCGTGCACCGTCGAGGTTGCGGAAGCGACGAGGAGCGGCTCGTTCGTCGGCGTGTAACTCGGGTCGGCGTAGTGGAGCGCTTCATTCGAGCCGTCGTTTTGGCCGGCGGCGATCGCCGCGGCGCCGAGCCGGTTGCCGAGCGCCGCCGCCGAGCCGCCGGAGGAGCGCGTGAAATCGGGCGACAGGCAGAGCCCACGGAGCCGCGCGCTGAGGTGCGCGAACGTCTGGGCGAGGTTCGCCCCGTACGACGCGCGCCAGACGAGCAGCCGGTAGGCGGCGTAGCTGATCGCCGTCTCGCGGGCGGTCTGACCGCTCGCTGCGCGCCAGGCCTGCGAGACGGTCGTTGCGAGGTCGAAGAGATCGCGGGCCTGCACCGGCTCCGATGCGCCGCCAAGCCGGAGCACGTCGACCGCCTCGTCGTTCCAGATCCGCGCGACCGACCGACCGTCGCGCGGGAGGGGCGTGCAGTTCGCGAGGGCAGGCGTCGCAACAGGGGCGGGGACGACCGCGACGGGCGCCGGGGACTCGATCCGCACCACACGGTCCACGGCCACGTTGCGACGCACGCTCGCGCCGCGTGAGCTCTTGAACCCCCAGGGATACCTCACCGTGAGCGACCGCAGAGAGGTCGCAGCGCCGAGACCGAAGTGGACGCGCGGGTCTTCCGACGAGAGATAGCTCGATCCGGCCTGCACGACGCGCGTCAGACGCCGGCCGCTTCGAAGCACGGCCGTCACGACCGCGCCCGGGGCGAAACGGGAAAGCTGCACGTCGAGCCAGTGCCCGCCGGGGCCCGACGGGTGCAAGAGCACGAGCTTGCCGCCGATCGTGTTGATCGCGACGTCCATCCGCCCGTCGTTGGCCACGTCCGCCGCGGCCGCGCCGCGGCCGTTCAGACGCATGCCCTTCGCCGCGATCACGCCCGTCGCATTCCCGAACCCCGTCGCACCGCCAACCGGCGCCAGAACACGCACGGCTTCGGCGTCGGCGGAGAGACTCGTGACGGGGATCGCACCGGCGGTGAGCAGCAGGTTGGGTGTGCCTGAGTTGGCGAAGTCGACCCACGTCGTGCCCCAGCCGGCGAATGCGGTCCCGAGCGCCGGGTCGAAGCGCCGCCGAACGCTCGCGAACGCGCCCGGTGCGGTCCGCACGTACGCGGCGGAAGGCTCGTTGCGCGAGTTGGTCACGAAGAGGCCAAGGCGCCCGCCGGGCGTGACGTTCGTCGCCACTCCCATTCCGGCGTACGGGTCGGCGACGCCGGCCGCGGATGCGCGCTCCTCGAAGCGAAAGCCGAGTCCGGCGGGGTCGGCGCGCACGCCGCCGGGCCACGCGACGTTGACGTACAGCTGGTTCGGATCCTCGTCGTTCGCGATGTAGATGTCGGGGCGACCGTCCCCGTTGACGTCGGTGAACGTCGCGCCGAGCCCGTGGCGGAACCCGGCGACCTCGAGTCCCGCCCGCGCGCCGACTTCCTCGAAGCGCCCCGCGCCGTCGTTCAGATAGAGCAAGTCGCGGACACCAGTCACGCTCGTCGGGAAGCCGGCAAGGGAGTTCTGCACCGGCTGACTCAGGTCGGAGTAGCCGGCGACGAAGAGATCCGGCCGGCCGTCGCCGTTCACGTCCGCGACGGCCGCGCCCGTATACCAGCCGTTCGCCGGGAGCTGCGCCTGGGTGAACGTGCCGTGGCCCGTGTTCCAGAGCACGTCGACGCCGCTCGTCGTCGTTACCACGAGGTCGGTGTGGCCGTCGTCGTTCAGATCCGCGGCAACGCAACCGTCTCCCTGAACGGGAAGGTCGGCGTGGGTGGCGGTACTGACGTCCTCGAACGAGCCGTTGACGTTCTGGAACAAGGCGGTTCGGGGGAGGCCGCCGTGCGCTTCCCACTGTGGGGCGTCCGCACTTGCATAGGAGTTGACGGCGAACAAGTCCTGCCAGCCGTCATTGTTGTAGTCGAGGAAGCAGACTCCGCCGCCCATCATCGCCTTGGTGTCGTTCGACATGCCGAAGCGGAACGCGCCCTGCCGGAAGTCGAGCCCAAGAGACGGCGCGATGTCGGTCAGCCGCGTGCCTGCGAGAGCTGAGCTTTCGGGACCGCTGCCTGACACGAGCTTCGTCGGGGCTCCGGTGGCGAGCGTCCAGTGACCGCTTGCCTGCACGTGCAGCTGATACGTCTGGCCGGCGAGCTCGGCGACTGCGAACGGCGGGTCCTGGTCGCGCCCGGGCACGAGGTGCAGAGTCAGGCGGTCGGTGGCGGTGGCATGCACACTCGCGAGCAGGTCGTGTGCGATCAGCTCCGCGGTATGGCGGTCGAGCTGGGTTTGCACGCCCCGTGACGAGACGATCGTGATCGGCGGCAGGGCGCCGGAGGGAAGCGTGCGGAATGCCGTGGCCGACTTCGTGCTCGAGAACGCGACCATTCCCGCGAGCGCGGCCACGACGACGGGCGCCGTGACCAGTGCGAGGCGCCGGTCGACCGGAACGGGGAACCGGCGCAGCAGCGGCACGGTCAGGCAGACGACGGCGAGTGACGTGAGCAGTGCCACCTTGCTCGCGAACTCCGTCGTCGTCGGCGCGATCATCAGCGAGGCGAGCAGTCCGAGTGACAGGGCATAGACGAGCCGGTTCGTCGGCGAGCGTGGTGCCGTCTTCGGGTCGGTGATCATGAAGAACAGGAATACGAGCACCTCAGGCGACGTGACAAGCACGAGCCAGAAGTGGAACCCGGTGATGGGGCCGAGGTGCCAGCGCGCGAGCATTGCGTGCCCCGAAAGCGCGAGGACGCCGATCCCGACCGCGAACGACGCCCAGAACGCGACCGCGATCCAAAGCAGTTTCAGCCGCCCGAGGATGGTGAACCCGCCTGCGAGGATGACCGCGAGCGCGAGCGCGAGCCAGATCGACATCGGCCCCCACCAGAAGTCGAGCGGGGTGGCGTGACCTCGGCCGAGGATCAGGAAACAGAGGACGAGGCCGATGTTGGACGGGTTGAAGATGTGCTCGCCGCGCCACTTCAGCACGTACTTCGAAAGGAGCGCGACGGCGGCCGTGCCGGCGTAGATGTACCAGCCATGGAGGCTCCACCAGTCGCCGTGTCGTGTGCCCGGCACGCGCAGGATGAACGCGACGCCGTTGCCGGTGAGGAGCGCGCTCGCCGGCCACATCAGCACGTGCTGCTTGCGGAACGTGATGCCCACCTCGAGGACAGCGCAGGTCAGGAGCGTGGTGAGGATCTGCGCGATCGAGAGCTGGAAATGGAAGCCGATCTGCCCGATCACCTGCAGCGATGTGATCGTCGCTGCCAGGTGCAGCCGGGGATCGGTCAGCTTCGGCAGGAGGACGGGGTAGGTCTCCCCGCGAATCGAGAGCGAGCGGCCACCGGGGGCCGGTGCGGCATGCGCGCTCATCGTCCTAGGCTAGAGGCTCGCTGCGAAATGCGCGAGAATGTGGCCGTGAAGCTCGAACGCGCCCAGGCGATCGTCGCCGCCGTGATCTCCGAGGCGACCGCACCCGTGTCCGTCTACGTGGCGGATGCCCACGGCGAGCTCGTGGCCGCGGCCACGATGGACGGGGCGGCGCCCGACACCCGGCTGAACGCGCACCGGAAGGCGTACACCGCCGCCCGCAGCGATGCGCGAAGCACCCGAGAGCTTGCCGAGAAGGCGCGGGCCGACGCAGCGGAGCGAGCGAGCTTCGACCCGTTCTTCACGTTCTTCCTCGGCGGCGTCGCCGTCTTCGACGGCGAGGAGCGCATCGGCGCGGTGGGTGTGAGTGGTCTGCCCGGCGAGATCGACGAGCAGATCGCGTTGCGGGCTATCGAACGATCCGCGGATCGCTGAAGACGTCCGACTCGTCGCGGCTCTGCGTCGAGAACTCAGAGACGATGGCGCCTTCGTCGCCCGCCTGGAACCAGTGGAGCGTGTCGGGCGGGATCGTAAACTGCTCGCCTGGCAGGAGCACGATCTCCTCTCTCCCTTCGACGTGAAGGTGGACGCTGCCGGTGCGGCAACGGAACGTCTCCTCCTTCCCAGGGGCACCGTCGACCGGTGGATGGCGATGCTCAGGGCACGTTTGCCGCGGGAAGAGCACGAGCTCCTTCGCACACACGCGCTCGGTGTTCACGTAAACGACGATCTGTAGGCCGATCTCCTCGAGCTGATCGAGCCCGAAGTCGGCGATCTCGATCCCGTCGCGCTCGGCGGGTGTCAGGACGATCCCCGCGCCCGCGAGCATGCCCGCCGCGAGCTCACGCGCCTGCGCGATGGTCACAGCGTGACGGCCCGGCCGCTCGTCGCCGACTCGTGCAACGCCTCGAGCGTACGTGCCTGACCCTCGGCGTCGTCGCGGCCGAGGAGCGCCGAGCCCTCACCGCGAATCGCGGTGCTCAGGTTCTCGAGCTCCAGCCGGTAGGAGTCCTCTCGCTCGATCCGGATCAGCTCGACGCCGTCGTCGCGCCGCACCTCGATCACGGCCGACATGCAATGCCACGGGTCGTCGAGGAACAGCGAGCCTTCGCTGCCGATCACCTCGAGCTCGTCGTGGTCGGGTAGCGCCGTGCCGCAGTGGAACGTCGCGATGACGTTCGCCGGGAAGCGGAGCGTGCCGGCGAACACCCAGTCGGTGCCCGACGGCCCGACCCACGACTCGCCGTACACACGCTCTGGCTCGCCGCCGATAAGGCGCGAGCCGCTGACGTTGTAACAACCGACGTCCATCAGCGAACCACCCTCGACGTCGGTGCGCAGACGAATGTTGTCCGTGTCGTACAGCGAGTAGCTGAACACCGAGCGCACGAGCCGCACCTCGCCGATCGCCCCGGCGCCGATGAGCTCCTGAAGCTTCTTCGTCTGTGGGTTGTGGCGGTACATGAACGCTTCACTGAGCCACAGGCCGGTGTGGTCTGCGACGTCGAACGCCGCCTTCACCTCGTCGAGGTGCCGAGTCATCGGCTTCTCGCAGAGCACGTGCTTGCCGGCCTCGAGCGCCTTGATCGACCACTCGCAATGCATCGTGTTCGGCAGGGAGATGTAGACGGCTTCGACGTCGTCGTCGGCAAGCAGCGCTTCGTAGGACCCGTAGGCGCGCTCGATCTCCCACTGTTTCGCGTAGGCGTCGGCCCGACCCTGGTTGCGGCTCGCGACGGCGATGAGGTCGACCTCGGGGGAGGCGTGCGCAGCGGGGATCACCTTCCGGTTGATGTCTGCGGTCGAGATGATTCCCCACTTCACGGCGTGCGACACGGTGCTCCTTCGGTTTGCAGCGGGCTCTGACATGCGTAGTATCGCGCGATGGCCGAAATCGGGATCGGGATGCTGGGCTACGCGTTCATGGGCAAGGCGCACTCGAACGCCTTCAAGAAGATCGCGTACATGACGTGGCCGCCGCCGCTCGAGCCGCGGCTCGTCGGGATCGCGGGCCGCGACGAGGCAGCCGTCTCCGAGGCGGCGACGCGATACGGCTACGAGTACGCGACGCGCGACTGGCGCGAGCTCATCGCCGACGATCGCATCGGTCTGTTCGACAACGGCGGGCCGAACTCGATGCACGCAGAACCGACGATCGCCGCCGCCGAGGCGGGCAAGCACGTGATCTGCGAGAAGCCGCTCGGGCGCGACGCCGACGAGAGCTACGAGATCTGGAAGGCCGTCGCAGCGACCGGGGTGAAGCACCTCTGTGCGTTCAACTACCGGTTCGTGCCCGCCGTTCGACTTGCGCGGGAGATGATCGAGGCGGGCGAGCTGGGGGAGATCCGCCACTTCCGCGGCCGCTACCTCCAGGACTGGGCCGACGATCCGTCGCTCGACACCTGGCGGTTCGCACCTGACGACGCGGGCTCCGGCGCACTCGGCGACATCGGCACGCACGTGATCGACCTCGGGCGGTTCCTGAACGGTGAGATCACGACTGTCTCCGGCCTCGCGAAGACGTTCGTCGCCGGTCGCAAGGTCGACGACGCTGTCGAGGCAGCGGTCGAGTTCGAGAACGGCTCGATCGGAACGATCGAAGGCACACGGCTCGCACTCGGGAAGCGGAACGCTCTGCAGTGGGAGATCAACGGGTCGAAGGGCTCGCTCGGGTTCGACATGGAGCGGCTGAACGAGCTGCAGGTCTTCCGGGCCGACGGCGACCGCGCCCGCGGCTTCAAAACGGCGCTCGTCTCGGAGGCGAACGATCCGTTCTGGGAGCACTGGTGGCCGCCCGGCCACATCATCGGCTGGGGCGAGACCTTCGTGCACGAGTTGCACCACGTGCTCGCAGCGATCGCGAACGACACCGAGATCGCACCGTACGGCGCGACGTTCGAGGACGGCTATCGCGCGTCCGAGATCGGCGACGCGATCCTCCGCTCGGCGACGACCGGCCGGCGCGAGACGCTCGCCTACCGCAGCTTGTAACGCGCAACCTGGTTTGCCTTTCAACCAGGTTGCCGAGTTTCGTACCGCGGCACTCTCCGAGAGAGAACGCATCAACCCTGGTTCAGAAAGCGAAACCAGGTTGAGGACGCGGCCGCGACTCAGTCCTGAAGGACGAGTGTCGCCTTGCCGCCGCGGAATGCGAAGGCGTCGGCGAACCGCTCGACCGGGACGCGCAGGCCGACGAACGACCGGAGCGCGTCGGGCCAGCGTTCGAGTGCCTCGGCGAGGGCGGCGACGCCCGCGAGCCAGTCCTGCCGCTGGGCGTTCACGCTGCCGAAGAGCACCCGATTCTCGAGGACCGTGTCGAGCCCGATCGTCGGACCGTCAATGCCGACCGTCTGCTTGCGCGGGTCGATGCCGAGCAGGCACGCAACGCCGCTTCGCCGCAGAAGGCCGAGCGCGTCGGCCATCAGTTGCGCGCTGCCGGCGGCCTCGATCACGAGATCGAACCTGCCGAGTCCCTTGAGGCTCGTGCCGTCGGTCTGCGCGTAGCGCGCGCCGAGTGCGTTGACGAATGCGTTCTCCGGCTCGAGCGATGCTGTCCACACGTCGACTCCCTGCAGGCGCAGGAGGAGCGTCGAGAGCATGCCGACGGCGCCCGCGCCGATCACGAGCGCCCGTTCGAGCTGCCACGGCTCGCGGCCGCCGATCGCGCGGGTGTGCCTCAGCGCGCGCGCGCAGACCGACATGGGCTCGGCAAGGACGCCGAGCCGACCGAGTGACGGCGGGACGGCGATCACCTGAGTCGGATCTTCGATCACGAGCTCGCGCGCGAATCCGTCGAGGCGCGTGATCCCCCGCTCGCTGTAGTCGCCGGTGAGGCAGGAGTCGGGCGATCCTTGCTCGCACGCGATGCAGTGCCGGCACGAGCGGCGGACGGTCGCGGTCACGAGGTCGCCACGCGAGAACCCGTGACCGTCGCGCTCGACGGTCGCGAGCATCTCGTGGCCGAGTACCAACACCCCGCCGGCCGCTGGCGCGACACCGAAGACGCCCTCGGAGATCTCCCGGTCGGTGCCGCACACCCCGACCTCGAGCACGCGGAGGGCAACGCCCTCGCCCGTCGGTTCCGGCACCGCGGCGACGCGCGTGGAATGCGCGATGCCGGGCTGGGTCACGAGCCCCTGCATCAGCCCGGCATGCCGCCCTGCAGCACGGCGCCCTCGGACGCCGAGCCGACGAGCAGCCGGTAGCGGGCGAAGACGCCGGTCGTGTACGGCGAGGGCGGGGGCCTCCAGTCGGCGAGCCTCTGCTGAAGCTCGTCGTCGTCGACGTCGAGCGTCAGCCCGCCCGCGTCGGCGTCGATCGTGATCACGTCGCCGTCCCGCACGACGGCGAGCGGCCCGCCGCGGGCCGCCTCGGGCGCGACATGCCCCACCATGAGTCCGCGAGTCGCGCCGGAGAACCGGCCGTCGGTGACGAGGGCGACTGTCTCTCCGAGCCCTGCGCCGACGACCGACGCCGTCACGCTCAGCATCTCGCGCATGCCCGGGCCGCCTGCAGGGCCTTCGTAGCGCACGACGAGCACGTCACCGGGCAGCACCGCGCCCGCGCGCACCGCGTCGGTACACGACTCCTCGCTGTCGAAGACGCGCGCCGGTCCCTGGTGAACCTTCCGGTTCGCGGCGAGCTTCACGAGACAGCCGTCAGGCGCGAGGTTCCCGCGCAGCAGGCGCAACGACCCCGTCGGCTTGAAGGGTGATTCGAACGTCGAGAGCACCGCGCCGTCGGGAGGCTCGGCGGCGGCGGACGCCTCGGCCAGCGTCACGCCGTCGACCGTCGGCGCCGCGCCGTCGACGAGCTCGCCGCGCACGAGCTCGCGCACGAGAGACGCTGTCCCGCCGACGCGATGCAGGTCCTCGGCAACAAAGCGACCGCCCGGCGCGAGGCTCGCGATCACGGGCGTTTGGCTGCTCACCTCAGCGAGCTCATCGATCGAGAGCGCGACGCCCGCCTCGCGGGCGATCGCGAGCAGGTGCAGGATGCCGTTCGTCGAGCCGCCTGTCGCTGCGATGCCCGCCATCGCATTCAGCAGCGCGCGCCGGTCGAGGAAGTTCCGCGCGGTGGCGTCACCGGCCGCGAGCCGTGCGGCGAGGGAGCCCGCGCGCTCGGCGGCCGCTCCTTTCGCGTCCAGGTCGTCGGCGGGAATCAACCCGTCGCCGAGCGAGGCGATGCCGAGGCACTCGAGCGCGACCGCCATCGTGTTCGCCGTGAAATGCCCGGCGCACGTCCCCGCGCCTGGGCACGCGACGAGCTCCAGCTCGTCGAGCTCCTCGCGCGTGATCAGCCCGCGCTCCTCGGCACCGAGGCCCTCCCAGACGTCCTGAATCGTCACCTCACGCCCGTGCAGGCGTCCGGCGCGCATCGGGCCGCTGTAGAGGACGACTGCCGGCTTGTCGACCCGTGCGAGCGCCATGAGTGCCGCGGGCACTGTCTTGTCGCAGCCGACAAGGCAGACGAGGGAATCGAAGTCGTGCGCGTGCACCATCAGCTCGATCGACTCGGCGATCACCTCGCGTGAGATCAGCGATGCACGCATGCCCGGCGTGCCTTGCGACTGGTTGTCGGAGACGGCGATCGTGTTGAACGGGAGCGCCACTCCGCCCGCGGCGACGACCCCGTCTCGAACGCGGTCGGAAAGCTCCCGCTGGTTCAGATTGCACGGCATCGTCCCGGTCCACGTCGAGGCGATCCCGACGATCGGCCCGGCGAGGCGCGCCGGATCGATCCCCATCGCCCGGAAGTGGGCGCGCGCCCCGGCACGCTCCGCACCGGTGGCGAGCGCCGCGCGGGCGCGGCGGCGAAGCGCATCGTTGTCCACCCGCGCGAGAATACGTCTTACGAAGCCGCAGCCGGTAGCGCTTCGAGTCGCCGCACGCTCGGGGTCGCGACCGTGAGTGCCGCCACCGTGAGTGAGCCCACAGCGGCGATCCACAGCGTTGTCGAAACCCCGATTGCGGCTGCCGTCGGCCCCGCGATGACGAGACCGATCGGCTGGAACGCCAGAGAGCCGAACCAGTCGTAGGCGCTCACGCGTGACAGAGCCGCCGCTGGGACGTGCTGCTGCAGCGATGTCTCCCAGAGCGAGTTGAAGATCATGTTCCCGATCCCCGAGAGCAGCGCGCCTGCGCCGATCACGACGATCGGGGCGCGCAGTGCAAGGAGCGCTATCGGAAGGGGCAAAAACGCGAGCGCGCTCGAGCCGAAGAGGAGCGGCCGGCGAACGTGAATGCGTAGGGCGACGAACCCGCCGATCAGCGAACCGATGCCGAGCGAGGCGAGGATCCCCGCCCACGCGCCTGCGCCTCCGAGCGATTGCTTTGCGACGAGCGCGCCAAGGACGAAGAAGATCGACGACATCATGTTCCCGACCGACGCGGCGACGACGATCACCCACACCCACGTGCGCGACGAGAACTCGCGCCAGCCCTCGTGCAGGTCGCTGAGGAACGACTGCGGCGGCAGGGTGACGTGCGGCGGCAGGCGCAGCTGCGCCAGGAAGAATGCGCTGACGGCGAAGCTCGCCGCGTCGAGGGCGAGCGCCCACCCGGCGCCGACACCCGCGACGAGCGCGCCCGAGATGACCGAGCCGATGATCCCGGTCGACGCCATCGAGAGCCCGCGCAACGCGTTCGCCTGCTGGAGCCGCTCCGGGCTCACGGTCATCGGCGTCAGCCCCGTCGAGGCGGGGTTGAAGAATGCGCTCGCCGTGCCGGAAATCGCCTGGAGCACCACGATCTCCCAGATGTGGGCGTTGTGGGTGAGGATGAGCAGTGCGACGCCGCCCTGCGTGCCGAACCGTGCGACGTCGGCGGTCAACATCACGGCGCGGCGGGGCAGCCGGTCTGCGAAGACGCCGCCCACGAGCAGGAAGCCGACGAGGGGAATCGTTTTCGCGGCGAAGACGTAGCCGAGGTCGGTCGCAGAGCCCGTCAGGTCGAGGACGGCGAACGCGAGCGCGACGCCCGTGATCGCATCGCCGAGCAGCGACACGATCTGGCCCGTGAAGAGCAGCCGAAACTGCTTCTCGCGCAGCGCCTCGAACGAATCACGCATCGCGGCTTCTAAAGCTTCTTGCCGGGGTTGAGGAGCCCCTTCGGGTCGAAAGTCTGCTTGATGCGCGTGTGCAGGTCGTAGCCGACCGCGCCGAGTTGGTGCACGAGTTGCCCTCGCTTCAACCAGCCGATCCCGTGCTCGCCGCTGACGGTGCCGCCGAGCCGGAGCGCGAGTTCGAACAGATCGTGGCAAGCGAGGTCCGCGCGCCGTTGCTCGTCGGCGCTTTCCGGTGAGAAGAGGAACGTCGAGTGGATGTTGCCGTCGCCCGCGTGCCCGAACGACAGCGCGGGCACGTCGTGCCGCGCGCCGATTTCGAGCGTCTCGCGCGCGACATCGCGCAACCGGTCGAGCGGGACCGCGATGTCCTCGCTGAACGCGCCGCCGCGCTGGGCGAGGATCGCGAACGCTGCGCCGCTGCGCCAGCGCCAGAGGTCGGCGACTTCGCTAGGCGTCTCGGGTGCGTGCACCGCAACCGCGTCGTCCTCGAGCGCGTCGCGCAGTTCGCTTGCCACGCGCCGTGCCTCGGGTGCTGCGCCGTCGGCTTCGGTGATCACCATGAACGCGGCGCCGTCCGGGAGCCCGAACGGATAGGCATCGCCCGCGCAGCGAAGCGTCACCTCGTCGAGGTACTCGATCGCCGCAGGCACGACACCGGAGGCGAGCACGCGCTCGATCGCGGAGATGCCGTCCTCTGCGTCGCGGTAGAGGCCGATCACCGGCAGCTCGAGCTCGGGCGCCGGGATGAGGCGCAGCCAGGCGGCGGTGACGAGCCCGAGTGTGCCTTCGGAGCCGACGAGCAGGCTCTTCACGTCGTAGCCCGCGACGTCCTTGCGGATCGGGCCGCCGAAGCGCACGATCTCACCCGGCGGGATCACTGCCTCGATCCCCGTCACCCACTGGCCTGTGACGCCGTAGCGGAACGCGTGCGGCCCGCCGGCGTTGCAGGCGATGTTTCCACCGATCTGCGAGATCTCTGCGGCGCCCGGATCGGGCGGAAAGCGGAGGCCGCTCTCGCGGGCGAGCCGTTGCACATCACCCGTCGTCACGCCGGCTTCGACGTGCATGCGCCAGAGCAGTGGGTCGAACTGCCGCACCCTGTTCAGCCGCTCGAACCCGATCACGACGCCGCCCTCGACCGGGATCGCGCCGCCGGCGAGCCCGGTGCCGCCGCCGCGTGCCGTCAGCGGAACGTCGTTTTCGTAGCACCATCGCATCACGCGAGCGACTTCGTCCACGTCCGCGGGCAGCACGATTGCGTCGGCCGTGCCTTCGACCCCGCGGCCCATCAGGTCGGAGAGCCACCGGCCCTGAGGCTCGACGAGCGACTCGGGGGAGACGACGTCCGCGAGACCCATGGGCGCGAGCGTACTACGCGATCAGCGGCAGCTCCTCGACGTCGTCGCGCGCGATCCGCCACGCGCGCAGCTCGTCGAGGCGGACCCCGTAGATCAGAAACGGCCGATCGGACCAAAGTCCCGCGAGCTCGCGATCGGTGCGCGACGGCCGCGGCTCTGTCTCCGGGTGCGAGTGGAAGACGACCTGCTCGCTGTCGTCGTCGATCTCCGACCACACGAACGGGTCGATGTACAGCTCGTAGCGGTAGGGGGACGCCAGCTTGTTGATGCCGCGTATGTACTCCACGGCGACCCCGTCGCGCACGAGCACGAGGCCGCAGCATTCGTTCGGAGCTTCCTCCGTTGCGTGCGCCTTCAGCTCCGCGCGAATCGCGGCGGGGATCACCACCAGAGTGTCCCCTCGTCGATCTCCTCGCCGTGCCAGAACGGGGCGGAGAGATACTTCCAGCCACCGTCTGCGAGCACGCACACGACGACGGCTCCCTCCGGCAGTTCCTCGGCGATGCGGCGCGCCACGTGCACGACCGCACCCGCCGACACTCCGGCGAAGAGGCCCTCGCGCGCGAGCAGTGCCTGGGCGGCCGCGGCAGCCTCTGCGTTCGAGACGAGGATCTTGCGGTCGAGCTTCGACACGTCGAGGATCGGCGGGACGTAGCCGTCCTCCAGCGAGCGGAGCCCCATCACCGGGTCGCCGGGCAGGGGCTCGGCGGCGACGACCTGGACGTCCGGGAACGCCTCCCGGAGCCGCGCGCCCGTTCCCATCAGCGTGCCGCCGGTCCCGAGGCCCGCGACGAGTGCGTCCACGTGGGGAAGGTCGCGGACGATCTCGGCGCCTGTTCCGTCGTAGTGCGCGCCTGGGTTCGCCTCGTTCGCGTACTGGAACAGCATGGTGTAGCGGTCATCGCGGGCGGCGATCTCCTGCGCGAGCTGCACCGCGCCGTTCGATCCGAGCTCGCCTGGCGAGTCGATGATCGTCGCGCCGTACAACTCGAGGAGGGTGCGCCGCTCGGGCGTCGCGTTTGCGGGCATGACGCAGGTCAGCTTCAGCCCTTTCAGCTTCGCCACGAGCGCGAGCGAGATGCCGGTGTTGCCGCTCGTCGGCTCCAGCAGCTCGGCGCCAGGCTCGAGCGCCGCCGCCTCGACCATCGCGAGCGCGACGCGGTCCTTGATCGAGCCCGTCGGGTTCTGACCTTCGAGCTTTGCGTAGATGTGGCGACCCGCGGGCTCGATGTGCGTCAACTCGACCAGCGGCGTCGAGCCGATCAGGTCGAGAAGCGAACTACCAACCACAGCCGCCGGCCATGGCCGGCAGAAGGATCACTGTCGAGCTCGCGCGCACCGGTGTGTCGAGCCCGTTGCGCGTTCGCACATCCTCGCCGTCGACGTACACGTTCACGAACGACTGGATCGTGCCGTTCTCGTAGACGCGCTGCGCGAGCGCAGGGACGCGCGCCGCGAGATCTTCGAGCAACTCGCGGACGGTCGACCCGGACGCTTCGACCTCGCGGGCCCCGCCCGCCTCCGTCCGGAGCACGGGCGGCACACGAACGACCGTCATCGGGCGCAGAACTCCACGTAGTCGATGTACTCGGTGATCGTTGGGTGGGTACCGCAGACCGGGCAGTCGTCACGCCGTTCGATCTTCACCTCGGTGAACTCGGTCGCGAGGGCGTCGAAGAGCAGCAGGCGGCCGACGAGCGGCTCCCCGATTCCCGCGGCGAGCTTGATCGCCTCGTTCGTCTGCAGCGACCCGATGATGCCGGGCAGGACGCCGAGCACACCGCCTTCGGCGCACGACGGCGCGAGCTCGGGCGGCGGCGGCTCGGGGAACAGGCAGCGGTAGCAGGGGCCGTCGTGAGGCTTGAACACGGTCACCTGACCTTCGAAGCGGTAGATCGAGCCATGCACGACCGGAATGCCGCGCCACACCGACGCGTCGTTGACGAGGTAGCGGGTGGGGAAGTTGTCGGCGCCGTCGACGATCAGGTCCCAGCCGTCGTCAAGGATCCGGTCGATGTTCTCGGACGTCAGCCGCTCGCGATAGGTGACGACGTCGACGTCGGGATTCAGCGCCTGGATCGCGCGCTTCGCCGAGTCGACCTTCGGCGTGCCGAGCGTGTCCAACGAATGTGCGATCTGCCGCTGCAGGTTCGTCTCGTCGACGATGTCGGCGTCGATGATCCCGAGGCGGCCGATGCCGGCCGCGGCGAGATAGAGCGAGGCCGGTGAGCCGAGGCCGCCGGCACCGATCAGGAGGATCCGCGAGTCGAGCAGCTTCAGCTGCCCCTCCTCGCCGATCTCGGGAATCAGCAGGTGCCGCGAGTAGCGGGTTCGCTTCTCGGGCGAGAGCGTGCGGGGCATGGTGATTTCGAGCCCGTTTCGCTTCCAGTCTGTGAAGCCGCCGGCGAGCGAGTAGACGGTCTCGTAGCCGAGCTCCTCGAGGGTCTTCGCGGCGAACACCGAGCGGTTGGCCGCGGCGCAGTACAGGATGACCGGCTCTGACCGGTCGGGGACGACACTCTCGATGCGGGATTCGAGGTGGCCTCGCGGGACGTGCACGGCGCCAGGCAGATGGCCTTCCTGCCACTCGTCGGCCTCCCGGATGTCGATCCAATGGGCTTCTGCGAGCGCCAGCGCGGAGCGCGCGTCGATCTCGCGGATCTCGGCCCGGGTCCGCTGCAGCAGCTCGCGATAGGTCGGCATACCTGTTGAAACGGTAGCGGGTATCCCTCGCATTCCCGCTAGCGTGAGCCCGTGTCGCCGGCCCGCCGAGTCCGCCTGATCGTGGGCCTGCTCGCACTGACGGCCGCAGGGGTGGTGGCGGGCGTCGTTCTCGCGACGCGGCAGACACCGTCGCAGCCGACCACCCAGTGCAACGTCAGGCCTCAGGCACTGCTCGTGCCCGGCGTCGCCTCGGCGAACCGCGCGATCGTGTCGAGGCTGATGTCGGCTGCGCCGGGGGCCGCAGCGCGTGGGCTCGAGCCGGTCGCGCAGGCTGCGCCGAGTGATCCGGTCGTCCAGTTCAACTACGGCGTCGCGCTCTTCTGTGCCGGGTACCTGAACGAGGCGGAGCAGGCGTTCCGTGCCGCGAAGACCGGTGGGCGCGACACGTTCTACGAGATGCGCGCCGACGAGTTCCTCCATCCGCAGTACTTCGTGCCCAACGACGGCCTCTATCCGTTGTTCGAGGCGACGGGCACCGATCCGTTGCTCCTCCGCGGCGTGATCTTGCAGCGTGGGGGGCACCAACACTCGGCCGAACGGCTCTATGCGCGGGCCGCCCGGCTGCATCCGGGGAGCGCCGAGGCGCAGGTCGCGGCCGCGGTCGGGCGATTCGACGAGGACGATCTCTCGGCGTCGTTCTCCCGTCTTGGGCCCCTCGTGCGGCGCTTCCCGGCGAGCCAGACCGTCCGCTATCACCTCGGGCTGCTGCTTGCGTGGACGGGCCGGCGTGAGCAGGCGATCAAGGAGTTCCGGCTGGCGCAGGCGGCAGGGCCGAAAACGGCGCTCGGCCGGGAAGCAAAAGCCTTCCTCGGCGGTCTAGTATCAACTGGGACTAATACGACTCAAAAATGAGCCAAACGGCCTATGCTTCCGTCCGGAGGTGATGGCAGCATTGCGCATCCGCGAGGACGAGAGCGCGGTTCAGCTCAGGGCACGCGAGGGGGGCCGATGAGCACGGACTTGCAGGTGAGCGAACGGCAAGGCGAGGACGAAGCGGAGCCGGCGCTCGTCACGGAGGAGGAGGAAGCGACTCCGCTCGACGAAGTCGAGCCGGAGCCGAGCGCAGACTTCTTCGCCGCGCTCGAAGAGGCGCCCGAGGAGGTCGAAGAGCCGGCGACGGCGGAGTATTCAGCCGACTCGCTCCAGCTCTTCCTGAAGGACGTCGGAAAGGTCGACCTGCTCACCGCCGCCCAGGAGGTCGAGCTTGCGAAGCGCATAGAGCGCGGGGATCACAGTGCCAAGCAGGAGATGGTCGAGGCGAACCTGCGCCTGGTCGTCTCGATCGCGAAGCGGTATCGGAACCAGGGCCTGCCGTTCCTCGATCTGATTCAGGAAGGCACGATCGGTCTCGTGCGCGCCGCCGAGAAGTTCGATTGGCGCAAGGGCTACAAGTTCTCGACCTATGCCACGTGGTGGATCCGCCAGGCTGTCGCACGCGCGCTCGCCGACAAGGCTCGCACGATCCGGATGCCGGTGCACGTGGTCGAGAAGCTGAACAAGATCACGCGAACCGAGCGCAAGCTTCGCGCCGAACGCGGCCGCGAGCCGACGAACGCGGAGATCGCCGACGAGCTGGAGATGTCGGTCGAAGAGGTCGAGACGATCCGCCGCACCTCGCAGACGCCCGTGTCGCTGGAGAAGCCGGTCGGTGACGAAGAGGAGTCCGAGTTCGGGCAGTTCCTCGAGGACGAGCACACACCACCGCCCGACGAGGCCGCCGACACCGCCTTCCGTGCCGCGGCCCTCTCGAAGTGCCTCAGCTCGCTGAGCTACCGGGAACGCCGCGTGCTCGAGCTTCGCTACGGGCTGAACGGCGAACAGCCGTGCACACTCGACGAGGTAGGCCGCGCATTCCAGGTGACACGCGAGCGCATTCGTCAGATCGAGAACCAGGGGTTGAAGAAGCTCCGTGCGCTCGCCGAGAGCCAAAAGCTCCGGGACGTCGCCTGACCGGTAGGCCGCGGCGCCCAATCCTCTAGGCTCGCCGTCGAATGACCGACGCATGGTTCGACGAGCTCGCGGAGTTCCTCCGCATTCCTTCGATCAGCGCTGACGCGTCGCACGCAGGCGACGTCGAGCGAGCCGCCGGGTGGGTGTGCACGTTCATCCGCGATGCGGGCGGGACGTGCGAGGTGGTCGACTGGCACGGGAAGCCCCTCGCGATCGGGGAGATCAAGGCATCGCACGGGGGGGACGCGCCGACCGTGCTCTGCTACGGCCACTTCGACGTGCAGCCGCCCGACCCGCTCGAGCTCTGGGACTCGCCGCCGTTCGAGCCGGAGATCCGCGACGGCTATCTCTACGGTCGTGGCACGGTCGACGACAAGGGGCAGCTGTACATGCTGCTTGCGGCGGCGCGCGAGCTCGCGCGCGCCGGCGAGTTGCCGGTCAACGTCCGTTTCTGCTGTGACGGCGAGGAGGAGACCGGCGGCCATTCGATCGTCGAGTTCCTCGAAGCCGACGAGCGGGGCGCCGACGCGGCGATCATCTTCGACAGTGGCATGATCCGGCGCGACGTGCCCGCGTTCAACCTCGCGACTCGCGGTCTCGTGTATTTCCATGTGACGCTGCGCACGGGCGAGCGGGACCTGCACTCGGGTGTCTTCGGCGGTGCCGCGCTGAACGCTGCGCACGCGCTCGTGCGGATGCTTGACGCGCTCGTCTCCCACGACGGCACGCTCGTCGAGTCGCTTCGCAAGGGTGTCACCGCGCCGACCGAAGCCGAGCTCGCGGACTGGGGGCAGTTGCCGGCAGGCGCCGACGAGCTTGCAGAGCAGGGCGCCAGGGCAAAGGACGACCGCGCTGCGGCCGACTTCTATCTCCGCACGTTCGCGGAACCGGCGCTCGACGTGAACGGCATTGCGACAGGTTCGCCACTCCTCCAGAAGACCGTGCTCCCCGTCGAGGCAATTGCGAACGTCTCGATCCGTCTCGCGCCGGGCCAGAAGGTCGAGGAGATCGCGCCCGAGGTCGAGCGCCTGTTGCGCGCGGCGGCACCTGAGGGCGCCGAACTGGAGATCGAGCTCTGGTCGTCGGCGGCGCCGGGGCTCGTGTCGCCCGATGCGCGCGCCGTGCAGCTCGGGCTCGATGCATTCGAGCGCGTGCTCGGCCTGCGGCCCGCGCTGATTCGCACGGGGGGATCGCTGCCGATCGTCCCGGCGCTCGCTGACAAGGGGATCGCGACGGTGATCACGGGCTTCGGCCTGCCCGACTCGCAGATCCACTCGCCGAACGAGCGACTCGTCGCGGAGTACGTCCCGACGGGCACCGCCGCGGCGCGCGAGCTCCTGCTCGCGTTCAAAGACCTTTGAGTCGTCGCCGCGGCCGGGAGATCCCGGCCGCAGCGGTAAATCAGCTCCTGCGTTAGTTCTGGATTTGCGGGTTGCCCGGCTCGTGGTCGCCGACGTGGTTTGCCGGCGTGGCCTCGACCTGGGCGAGGGTGTCGGTGCGCGGCGCGCGAATCCGGATCGTGATCCGGTCGCCCGCCTTGAGCTGCGACGGGTCGATCACCGTCGGCACCTTGCCCTGCCAGAGCAGGAAGATGGTGCCGTCGTCGTAGGCGAACGACTGGTCGAGCGATGCGACGCCGAGCATGGACTTCAGTGCCAGCCAGTTGCCGCCCGTGATGTGCAACGCGATGTGACCACCCGACTGTGCGCCAGTGACAGAGCCGACGTAGAGGAAGAGCGGCCGGCCGCCGCGGGCGGTATTTGCGCCACGGTCTGAGACAACGGCGGCGGGCGTGCTTTCGATCGTCGCGAGGGACGCACCGAACTTTGCGCGTACGCGGACGGTGACGTCGTCGCCTTGCTTCAGATCCGTGACGGCTGCGACATGCGGGACGCCGTGCGACCAGACGAGGATCTCGGTGGTTGCGCCGAGTGCAAATGTCTGATCCTGGCTCTGACCGATCAATGCGCGCAGTGCAGCGTGATTGCCGCCGTCGATCTGCACCTGGAGTGAGGTCGAGCTCGCGTTGAGAAGCTCGCCGCGGAACTCGTACGGCCGGTTTTGGCCGCCACCGAGCGCTGCGGCGGCGACGGTCGCACATGCAACGGTCGCGAGCGCGAGGGCGAGCATTAGGCGATGCTTCATTGCGGTTGCCTCCTGCGTGGAACGAGTGGACGCAGAGACAATTGCTCCACTCCGCCAACGGACGGTTGCGTGGGCGTAAGACGGAGGCAAAACCGTTCACGAGGGCCTGCCCGGAGTGGACGCGTCGCGCGAGGGCACGGCCGGTGTCAGACACAGCCTGGAAACGCGCGCGGAAGTGTGTCGAATGTGCGACGCGCGCCTGGCGTATGCCAGGGATCAGCTCCAGGGAGGCGGGTTGTGCACCCAGCGGCCGCCGACCATCGTCGCCACGACCTGAGCGTCGAGGTCATCCCACGGGTCGCGGTCGAGCACGACGAGGTCGGCCTCGTGCCCGGGGATCAGGCTGCCGCGGCGCCGTTCGTCGCGCGAGAGCCAGGCCGGCGCGACACACGTCGCGTGGAACGCCTCGTCGACCGTCAGGCACTGCTCTGGGTGCCAGGCACCGCGCCCGTCGATCGAGCGCCGGACACCCGCGCGGATCCCCGCGAGCGGATCGAGCTCCTCGATCGGTGCGTCGCTGCCGTTCATCACCCGAGCGCCGGAGTCGAGCAGCGAGCGAAACGCATACGCGCCGTCCGTCTCGCCTGCCCAGTACTCGTCGGCGAGGTCGCGGTCCGACGGGGCGTGCGAGAACTGCACCGAGCATGCGACGCCGAGCTCGCCGAAACGGGCGATGTCTTCCGGCGCGAGCAATTGCGCATGTTCGATCCGCTGCCGCAAACCGCGTGGCTTCCATGCGTCGGCGGTTGCCTCGAAGGCGTCGAGCGCCTCGCGGTTCGCCCGATCGCCGATCGCGTGCACGCCGACGGGGAAGCCCGCCTCGGCGCCGCGACGGACGATCTCGGCGAGCTCTTCGCCGCTCGTGATCTGCACGCCGGACCCGTCGAGCATCCACGCTGTCTGCGAGCCGAGCGTGCCATCCATGAACACCTTGAGGTAGCCGAGGCGCAGGTAGCGGCTGCCGAAGCCGGAGCGGAGACCCACGGAAACGGCGTCGTCGAGGCGGTCGTGCGGGATCGACTGCCAGACGCGCAGTGAGAGCGAGCCGGCCTCCTCGAGTTCCTGCCACAGTCGCAGCGCGCCGAGCCAGCCGTCCTTGTCGTGCACCGCTGTCACGCCACGGGCGTTGGCCAGTTTGATCCCGGCGCGCATCGCCGTCAGGTACTCGTCGTCGGCGAGCGTCATGTGTCGTTCCTTGAAGCGCCAGGCTGCCTCTTCGCGCAGGACACCGGTCGGCTCGCCCCGCGCGTCACGCTCGACGACACCTCCGTCAACCTCGAGATCGCCACCGGCGAGCGCGAGCGCCGCGCTCGATAGCCAGAGCGAGTGGTAGTCCTTGGCGATCATCGCGGCCGGCTCGTCGCCCGTGATCGCGTCCAGGTCCGCACGCGTCGGCTCCCGTTGCGGCTGCCAGTCGCCGCTGCGCCAGCCGTAGCCGCGCAGGAAGCGTCCGGGCTCGCGCGGGGCCTCGCTGATCCGGGCGAGTGCCTCGTCGAGCGTCGCGCAGCCGTCGAGCTTCACCTCGTCCTGCGCGACCGCCCAGGTGGGAAAGTGGACGTGCGAGTCGGTGAAGCCGGGCACGACGACGCGGCCGCCGAGGTCGAGCGTCTCGGGCGAGGCGAGCGCCGTCTCGTGGACACCGACACCGCCCGCGATCTTGTCGCCCGCAATCGCGAGTGCGCGCTGGACGGGCACCTGCGGGTCGAGCGTGCGGATGAGCCCGTTGGCGAGAATCACGCCGCGGAATCTACGCGTTGGGGACCCGTTCAGAGCCCGACTACAATCCCGCCCGTGCCTCTCGACCCGCTCACCGATGAACAGCGCGAGATCCGCGAGCTCGTGCGGACGATCGCGCGCGAGCAGATCGCGCCACGCGCGGCCGAGATCGACGCGAGCGGCGAGTTCCCGTGGGACGTGGTCGAGGTCTTCCGCGAGAACGACCTCTTCGGGATCATGTACGACGAGCCCTACGGCGGCATCGGTGAAAGCTCACTGCTGACGTTCGTGACGATCGAGGAGCTGTCGAAGGTCTGTGCGACGAGCGGGCTCATCATCGCGGTGCAGGAGCTTGGGTCGCTGGGGATCAAGCTCGCGGGGACGGAGGAGCAGAAGCAGCGCTTTCTCCCGAGGCTCGCGACCGGGGAATGGCTCGCTGCATACGCGCTCACCGAGCCCGGATCGGGGTCCGACAGCGCGGCGATGCGCACGACTGCGAAGCGCGACGTCGACGCGTACGTCCTGAACGGGGGCAAGCGGTTCATCACCAGCGCGGGCATCGCGTCGGTCTACGTCGTCTTCGCGAAGACGGACCCCGACCTCGGCCATGGTGGGATCTCGGCGTTCGTCGTCGAGTCGAGCGCGCCCGGTTTCGAGGTGGGCCGGATCGAGCCGAAGATGGGCATCAAGGGCTCGACGACCGGCGAGATCTTCTTCAACGACTGCCGCATCCCCGCCGCGAATCTGCTCGGTGGCGAAGGCGAGGGGTTCAAGCTCGCAATGCGCATCCTCGATCGTTCGCGGCCGGGCATCGGTGCGCAAGGGCTCGGTCTCGCGCAGGGCGCGACCGACTATGCGGTCGAGTACGCGAAGTCGCGCGAGACGATGGGCAAGCCGATCGGCGAGCATCAGCTGATCGCCGGGATGCTCGCCGACATGGAGACGAAGTGTGAGGCCGGGCGGAACCTCCTCTACAAGGTCGGGCAGCTGATCGACGAGGGAGACGACGGCCCCGAGCTGACGAAGCTGTCGGCGATGGCGAAGCTCTACTGCACCGATATCGCGATGGAGGTCACGACCGACGCGGTGCAGGTGCTCGGCGGCTACGGCTACATCCGGGAGTACCCCGTCGAGCGCATGATGCGCGACGCGAAGATCACCCAGATCGACGAGGGCACGAACCAGATCCAGCGGCTTGTGATCGCACGCGAGATGCTGAAGGAGTCGAGGGCGTTTCTGCTTTCAGGCGTCGGCTGACGGGCGCTCCGCCCGTCGTGCGAGCGCGACGCGCGGCCCGAGTGGCGGCGTTGAAGCTCGGCTGGGGAATCGCCACGGTCGTGCTCGGCTCGTCGATGCTCGTCGAGTACACGCAGCCGCACCCTTCGGCGTTCACGCCGGCCTTCGCGGTCGTGTGGCTCGGCGTCTCGGCGTGGACCTATCGGGCGATCAGGCGGGCGCGCGCATGATCGACCCGGCGCAGAGCTTCGACCGAGCCGCCGTCGAGTACGAGCGTGCGCGGCCCGGGTATCCGGCCGCGATCCTCGACCTGCTTCCGCTCGGCGACGGCGCGGAGGTGCTCGACCTCGGCGCGGGAACCGGGAAGCTGACGCGTGTCCTCGTCGAGCGGTATCGCCGCGTCGTGGCCGTCGAGCCGCTCGACGGCATGCGCGCGATCCTCGCGCAGGTCGTGTCGGGGGCCGAGAGCCTTGCGGGCACTGCCGAGGACATCCCGCTCGCCGAGGGGTCCGTCGATGCCGTGTTCGCCGGTCAGGCGTTCCACTGGTTCGCAAACGACGCCGCGGTCGCCGAAATCGCCCGCGTTCTCCGACCCGGCGGCGTGCTCGCGCTCGTGTGGAACGAGGGCGCCGATCCCTCGCCGCTTCCCGTTGGTTATCGCGAGTATCTGGGGACCCTGCACCGCCCGACGCTCGACGCAGTCCAGACCCGCCCGTCCTGGGCCGAGGTCGTCGACGGCGGGCCGTTCGGCGAACTCTTCGCAGGAAGCGCAGAGCATGAGCAGACGCAGGACCGCGCGGGGGTGCTCGAGTTCGCGCAGTCGGTCAGTTGGATCGCGCACCGCCCGGACGACGAGCGCGCAGAGGTCATGCGCCGCCTCGACTCGCTGCTCACGGCTGGGCCGTTCACGTTTCCGATGGTCGCGAACGTCAACTGGGCGGTGCGCAAATGAGCCCGGAGGTGAAGCTCTCGTCGGCGGACCGTGTGCTCTTCCCCGACGACGGAATCACGAAGGGAGATCTCTTCGCGTACTACGGCGAGGTCGCCGACGCGATCGTCCCGCACCTGCGCGACCGGCCGTTCACGATGAAGCGGTGGCGTGAGGGGATCGCCGCGGATTCGTTCTTCCAGAAGCAGGCTCCGAAGGGCATTCCCGACTGGATCCCGACGCGCGAGTTTCGCACGTGGCCGCGCGGGGGCAAGGGTGAATCGCGGCTCGTCGACTTTCCGCTCGTCGACTCGCGCGAGGCGCTCCTCTGGATGGTGCAGATGCACTGCATCGACATGAACGCGTGGTACTCCCGGATCGACAAGCCCGACCGGCCCGACTTCGTGCTCTTCGATCTCGACCCACCGGAGGAGGACGGTGCGTTCGCGATGTGCGTCCGCGTGGCGCACTACCTTCGCGCTGCGCTCGAGGAGCTCGAGCTCGACGCGTGGGTGAAGACGAGTGGGGCAGACGGCATCCATATCGTCGTCCCGATCGTGCGCCGCACGACGTTCGAGGAGACCTACGAGTTCGCGGAGTTGCTCTCTCGCCGGCTGGAGGCCGAGCATCCCGGCGAGGTGACGACCGAGTGGCTGAAGAAGAAGCGGTCAGGCGTGCTCGTCGATCACCGGCAGAACGGTCACGGTAAGACGATCGCGTCCGTCTATTCCGTGCGGCCGAAGCCCGGCGCGCCCGTGTCGACACCGCTTCGCTGGGACGAGCTGACCGAGACGATTCGGCCACGTGATTTCTCGATGGAGGTCGCGCTCCGCCGCGTTGGCGAGCACGGCGACCTCTTCGAGCCGACGTTGCACGCGAAGCAGACACTCGGTCGGGCGCTGAAGGCACTGCGCGGATGATCGCACCCGCCAAATGGGTCGGAACAGGGACCTTGTCACAGGCTGTTACTTGTTCAGTTCGGCGCGCACAACGGCGAGGTTCGCCTGCCACACGTCGTGCGGCAACGGGGGGAGAATGTCGTCCCAGATCGCGGCAAACGAGCCGATTAGCTGCGGCACGCGCGCGGGGCGCGCCATGAACCACATGTGAAAGTGCTCGCTGCCGTCGCCCCACCGGCACACGTGCACGTTGCCGATGTCGCCAACCGCGGAGACCGCGCGCTGAACCCTCAGCAGCAGCGGCCCGAGCTCGGCCGCGAGCGTTGCGGGAAGGTCGGGGAAGTCCAGGTGCTCGCGGGTCTCGAGGATCACGACGACCGGCAGCCCGCTCGGTTCGGCGAGCGGGCTGACGAGCCAGTGGTCGTCCGACCAGAGAACGCCGTCGAGGCCGCGCTCGCACCGGCGGCAGTCGACACCGCCGGCACCGTGGCGGGGCTCCTCCGCGGCAACGGGCGGTTGCAGCGCGCGCGGCGCGAATGCGCCGTCGAACGGCCATGTGTCCCACTCCTCGACCGGCGGCATGCGGAGCGCGTCGTGCGTGCGTTCCCAGAGCTCCTCCGGTGTCTCAGGAACCTTTCGACGCCTTCTTGTAGTCGCGCTTCCACTGCTGGTAGCGCTGGAGCTCTTCAGGTGATGTGACGTCGCCGAGGGTGGGGTGCGCGGGCGCGAGGTCATTCGCCGCTTTGATCCCGAACTGCTTCGCGAGCACCGCGCCGAGTGACTTGATCTTCATCTCGCCGAACCCGGGGAGCGAGCCGATGCGCTTGCGCAGGTCGGGGCCGTCGGCTGCTTCGGTCCAGATCCGGGAGGCATCGCCGCCGTAGTCCTCCGCGACGACCGCGGCGAGCTCGCGGACGCGCTTTGCCATCGCTCCCGGGAAGCGGTGGATGGCCGGTTTCTCGGCGAAGATCGGGACGAGGTCGAGCTCGGCGAGCCTTGCCGGCTCGAGCGTCCCAACACGCTGCTTCAGCACATACGGGCCGGCGAACGCCTTGGGCACCGGCACCTGCTGGTCGATCGCGAACCCGACGAGGAGCGCGAACGGATCCTCGGCAAGGAGCGCGCACGCTGCCGGGTCGTCGGTGAAGTGCAGTGCGGTGGGCATGCATCGATCCTACTCGGGCGACCAATGTCGGGCTCGGTCGCTCGTTACTTGTGCACGCCCATCGCGATCGAGCCGATGTAGCCGGCGCCGCTTCGCTGCACCGCCAGCAGGCTGGGCTTGCCGCCGTTCACGAAGATCGAGTCGCGCGCGTTCGGCGTGTCCGGGTTGCCGCGCGCCCTGTACGGCGCCGCCTTGTAGACCGATTGCGTCAACGTGTCGGTGAAGAAGAACTGCCCGGTGTGGACGACGTTGCCGCCGACGTGAACCTTGACGTGGATGTGCACCGCGCGACCCTGATACCAGCCCGGGTAGATCGTGGTGAAGATCGCGAGGCCGTTTCTGTCCGTCTTCTGGATGCCACGCAGGAACGTGCGGCTCGGCGTGTCCGATCCGAAGTTCGAGTAGTTCCCGGCCGCGTCGGCATGCCAGATGTCGACGGTGGCCCCCTGGATCGGCTTGCAGTTCGCGACGTTCAGAACGCGGAGCTGGAGCGAGAGCCGCGCGCCGGGATGTCCTTCGCGGATGTCCCGCCGGACCTTTTCACCGGCGACGTAATAGGGGCCTTCGGTCAGCTCGGGCGTAAGGACGCAGGAGACGGCGCCGCGTGCGACAGCCAGGTTGCCCCCGGAGGCCCCGTCGGTGACGAGGGCGCCGCCACCGGCGGCGGCAAGCACCACGCCGCCCAGTTTGGCAAGCGACGTGCGACGGGTGAAGGTGTCATCGGTCATGTCGCACACCGTAGAACCGGTTCCTGTGACGCGGCTGAGAGCCGCGCGTGAGAGCGGTGAGCGCGCGATACGCTGAGTGAGTGGACCCGCTCGCGCTTTTCTCGACCGGGACGCGGGCCTGGTTCGAGCGCACATTCGCCGCGCCGACTCCCGCGCAGGCGCAGGGCTGGCCCGCGATCGCGACCGGCGCGCACGTGCTCATCCAAGCGCCGACCGGCTCCGGCAAGACGCTGACCGCCTTCCTGTCGGCGATCGACCGCCTGAACCAAACGCCCGGCCAGGGTCTGCGCGTGCTCTACGTCTCGCCGCTGAAGGCGCTGAACTACGACATCGAGCGCAATCTTCGCGGCCCGCTCGCAGGCCTCGAGTCGAGCTTGAGGGTTGCGGTTCGCACCGGCGACACGCCGCAGAAGGAGCGGCGCGAGCTGCTGAAGGAGCCCCCCGACATCCTGATCACGACGCCGGAGTCGCTCTACCTGATGCTGACCTCGCAGGCGCGCGAGACGCTACGCGGTGTCGAGACACTGATTCTCGACGAGGTGCATGCAGTCGCCGGCACGAAGCGCGGCGCGCACCTGGCGATCAGCGTCGAGCGGCTCGAGGCGCTGTGCGCGACGCCGCCGCAGCGCATCGGCCTCTCTGCCACCCAGCGACCGCTCGAGGAGATCGGCAAGTTCGTGAGCGGCGCGCGTCCGATCACCCTCGTCGACGCAGGGACCCGGAAGGAGCTCGATCTCGAGGTCGTGATCCCGGTCGAGGACATGCGCGAGCTCGGTCAGACGGTGTCGTTCGACAACCCGCCGGAGGCCGACGGAAGCGCGCTCCTCACCTCGACCGAGGGCGGCACGAACTCGATCTGGCCGTCGATCTACCCCGAGATCCTGCGCCTCGTCGAGGAGCACCGCTCGACGATCGTGTTCGTGAACAACCGTCGACTTGCCGAGCGCCTGGCGCTCCGCCTGAACGAACTCGCGAACGCGAGCACCGACCCAGATCAGCCGCTGCGCGAGATCGCCCGCGCGCATCACGGGTCGCTCGCGCGTGAGCAGCGCGTGATCGTCGAGGAGGACTTGAAAGCCGGCCGCATTCCGTGCCTCGTCGCAACGTCGAGCCTCGAGCTCGGAATCGACATGGGCGCCGTCGATCTCGTCATCCAGGTCGAGTCGCCGAAGTCCGTCGCACGCGGGTTGCAGCGCATCGGGCGCGCCGGTCACGACCTCGGCGCCATCTCGAAGGGGCGCATCTTCCCGAAGTTCCGCGCCGACCTCCTCGAGTCCGCGGTCGTCGCACGGGCGATGCGCGAGGGCGACATCGAGGAGACGAAGATCCCCCGCAATCCGCTCGACGTCCTCGCACAGCAGATCGTCGCGATTTCTGCCGACGAAGAGATCTCGGTCGACGACCTCCACGCACTCGTGACGCGCGCCTATCCGTTCAAGGATCTCAGCCGCACACAGCTCGAGAACGTCCTCGACATGCTCGCGGGCCGCTATCCGTCGGACGAGTTCGCCGAGTTGCGGCCGCGCATCATCTGGGACCGCACCGGCGGGGTGATCAGGGCGCGCGACGGCGCACGCCGGCTGGCGGTCACGAATGCGGGGACGATTCCCGATCGTGGTCTCTTCGGCGTGTTCCTCGTCGGTGGCGGCGGACGCGTCGGGGAACTCGACGAGGAGATGGTCTACGAGGCACGCGCGGGCCAGACGTTCCTGCTCGGCGCCTCGACGTGGCGCATCGAGGAGATCACGCGCGACCAGGTGCTCGTTTCGCCTGCGCCCGGTGTTCCCGGCGCGGTGCCGTTCTGGAAGGGCGAGGGCGTCGGCCGTCCCTTCGAGCTCGGCCAGAAGATCGGCGCAGCGTCTCGCGAGCTCTCCGCGTTGAGTGATGCAAAGGCCACCGAGCGGCTGCGCGGTGACTATCACCTCGACGAGCGCGCAGCGCGCAACTTGATCACCTTCCTACGCGATCAGCTCGCTGCGACTGGCGCGGTACCGTCGGACCGGACGATCGTGGTCGAGCGGTTCCGCGACGAGATCGGCGACTGGCGCGTCTGCATCCTCTCGCCGTTCGGCAGCCGCGTGCATGCGCCGTGGGCGATGGCGATCGCTGCGCGACTTCGCGAGGCGCACGGCATTCAGGCGCAGTCGATCTGGTCGGACGACGGGATCGCGCTTCACTTCCCTGAGTCGGATGCGCCGCCGCCGCTCGAGGATTTCAGCATCGACCCGGCGGATGTCGAGGACCTCGTTGTGCAGGAGGTCGGCGACACCGCGCTCTTCGGCGCCCGCTTCCGCGAGAACGCGGGCCGCTCGTTGCTCATCCCGCGTCGCCGCCCGGGTGAGCGCACGCCGCTCTGGCAGCAGCGGCTGAAGGCGCAGTCGCTGCTCCAGGTGGCGCGCAAGTACGGCAGCTTCCCGGTTATCCTCGAGACCTACCGTGAATGCCTTCAGGACGTGTTCGACCTGCCCGCGCTGCGCGGACTGCTGCAAGGGTTGAAGACGCGGCAACTCGATCTCGTCGAGATCGAGACGCAGAGTGCGTCGCCCTACAGCGCATCGCTTCTCTTCGACTACATCGCGACCTACATGTACGAGGACGACACGCCGCCGGCCGAACGCCGGGCGCAGGCGCTGTCGCTCGACCGCGACCTGCTGCGTGAGCTGCTCGGTCAGGAGGAGTTGCGCGACCTGCTCGACGGTGACGCGGTCGACGAGGTCGAGCGTCAGCTGCGAGGCGACCCGAAGACGCCCGATCAGCTGCACGACTCCTTGCGCGTCCGTGGCGACCTACGCTCGGGCGAGTACGACCCCGCGCTCGCCGCCTCGCTCGTCGACGAGCGGCGCGCGCTGCTCGTGCGGATCGCGGGCGAGGAGCGGCTGATCGCAGCCGAGGACGCCGGCCGCTATCGCGACGCGCTCGGCGTGATGCCGCCCTCAGGATTGCCGGACGTTTTTCTCGAGGGTGGCTCGGAATCGTTGCAGCAGCTCGTCCTTCGTTTCGCAAAGCGGCGTGGGCCGTTCACGACGGCTCAGGCGAACGAGCGCTTCGGGCGCGACGTGTCGCAGACGCTTGCGAGGCTCGAAGCGGCCGAGCAGCTCGTTCGAGGGGAGCTTCGCCCGGGCGGCACCGAGCGCGAGTGGTGCGACCCCGACGTGCTCCGCCGCCTTCGCCGCGCGTCGCTCGCGGCACTGCGGCGCGAGGTCGAGGCCGTCGAGCAGGAAACACTCGGCCGCTTCCTGCCCTCGTGGCACGGTGTCGACCGCCGCGCGTCGCTGCGCGAGGCGCTCGTGCCGTTGCAGGCGCTCGCGTTGCCGGTCGCGCTCTGGGAGAGCGAGGTGCTGCCGCGCCGCGTGCCCGGCTTCCGCCCCGAGCATCTCGACGCGCTCACCGCGAGCGGCGAGGTCGTCTGGGTCGGCGCCGGGCCGGACCGCGTGGCGCTGTACTTCCGCGAGGACGCCGCGGTGCTCGGCCAGGTTCCCGGTGCGCCACCGCCGGAGGAAGAGACGCATGGGGTGATCAGAGCGGCGCTCGAGCGAGGCGCCCTGTTCTGGCTCGATCTGCTGGAAGAGACTGGGCTCGAAGAGGAGATCGCGTTGCCGGCGCTCTGGGATCTCGTCTGGTCCGGCGAGGTGACGAACGACGCCTGGACGCCGCTGCGCGCTGCACGCCGCTTCGGTGTGACGAAGGCCGAACGGCGGCCGCGCCGGTTCTCGCGGCGGCGCGCGCAGGGAGCCGCCGCGACCGCGGGACGCTGGTCGCCGACCGCTCGCCTCTTCGCCGGCTCGGTCGACCGACGTGCCCTTGCAGAGTTGCTGCTCGAGCGCCAGGGGATCGTCACCCGCGACGGTGTTCGCGCGGAAGGGATCCCCGGCGGGTACGGCGCCGTCTACGCCGAGCTGCGGGCGCTCGAGACGCTCGGCCTCTGCCGGCGCGGGTACTTCGTCGAGGGCCTTGGCGGTGCGCAGTTCGCGCTCGGCGGTGCGGTCGAGCGGTTGCGTGAGTTGCGCGCGCGAGACGACGAAGGGGATCCCCTCGTGCTCGCCGCCGCCGACCCCGCACAGCCTTACGGCGCCGCTCTCCCGTGGCTGAAGCGCGCGGGTGCGCGCGCCGCGCGCGTCGCCGGCGCGTACCTCGTCTCATTGGGCGGCGAGCCGGTGCTCTACGTCGAGCGAGGCGGACGATCGCTCGTGCCGCTCCGCGATCCCGACGAGAGCTGGCTCCGGCCCGCACTGAAAGCGCTCGTCGCGCATGTGCGCGGTGGGGGTGGCAAGCGGCTTGCGGTCGAGCGCTTCGACGGCGCGCCCGTGAGCGAGAGCGACGTGCTGCCGCTCCTCGTCGAGGTGGGCTTCCTCGCCGGACCGCGTCGCGCAGTCCTCCGTCCCTAAAGAAGTGACTGTGCCGCGGCGAGCGCCGCGCGTGCGTCGGCGGCGAACCTGCGAACGATCTCCGCGGCAGGCAGCTCTTCCGCGAGCGCGTAGGCCTCGCCTGCCCAGAGGTTGATCGCCTCCGGGTCGCCGGCCGCTCGCGCGGCGGCCCTGAGCGGCGCCGTCAGGTGATGGATCTGCGGGTAGGCAACCGGCGCGTCGGGATGCGCGCGCATGAACTCGTTCACGATGCCGCGCGCCCGCCGGCCCGTGAACGCGCGTGTGATTTCGGTCGGAGCGTTCCCCGCGAGTGCGGCACGGTGGGCGGCGCTCGTCCCCGCTTCGGGTGCGCGAAGGAACGCGGTCCCGATCTGTGCCGCGGCGGCGCCGGCAGCGAGCACGGCCGCGACTGACGCGCCGTCGCCGATCCCACCCGCGGCGACAAGAGGCAGGTCCGTCTCACGCCTGACGAGCCGCAGGAGCGGGATCAGCGCAAGCTCGCTTCGGTCGTCGAGGCCCCCTCGGTGGCCACCGGCCTCCGTTCCCTGGACGACGAGCGCGTCGGCACCCGCGTTGAGCGCCGCCGCAACTTCGTCAGGCGAGCCGATCGTCACCCAGACATCGGATCCGGCGGCGTGGAGGCGGTCGACGAGGCCCGAGCTCGGGCAGCCGAACGCGGTCGAGACAACCCGGACGTGCGCCTGCTCGAGAACGTCGACCTTCGCTTCGAGCTCGTCATCGTCGAACCGCGGCTCGCCGAGTGTGGCACCGAGCCGGGACGCCTCCGGTGCGAGCGTCGTGCGGTACGCGTCGAGCGCGCGTTCGTCGACGATGCCTTCCTCCAGCACGAAGAGGTTGACGCCGATCGGCGCGGCGGTGAGCTCGCGGACGCGGCCGATGGAGGCCGCGAGGGCGTCGCCGGTCGTATACCCCGCGGCGAGGAAGCCGAGCCCGCCCGCGTCCGAGACCGCCGCGGCGAGCTCGGGCGTCGAGCCGCCGCCGCTCAGTGGCGCGAGAACGATCGGGTGGGCGAGCCGCGGGAAACTCATTCCGAGGCCAGTTTGCCGAGCAGCACGCCGAAGAGCGCGTGCCGCGCTGTCGCCTGCGCCAGGCCGCGCGGAGTGAAGAGCGGTGCGAGCCCGGGCTCGCCTCGTGCCGGGTGGTAGCGGTCGATGAGCGAGGCGAGCGGAAAGAGGGCGACGTTCTCGGCGAGCGCAAGCCCGAGCGCCAGCCGGCGCGGCGGTGCATTCGTGCGACGCCGCACTTCCTCGAAGACGATTCCGAAGACAGCCCCGTTCGCCAGGTGGGTCGCGAGTCCGGCGACGGGCCAGAGGCGCGACCGCGTTTGGAGCTTGCCGAGCATCGCGACGTCGGAGTAGTCGTGGGCGAAGAGCCTACGGTCGAGCGGCTCGAGCGCCGCCCAGCCCGCGGCCGCGAGGGCACCGGCGAGCGCGGCGCGCTTGCGGCTCACGCCGCGAGCTCTCTCAGCTGCGCGACCGTGTCGTTCAGCGTGTGCCGACGAGGAGCGGCCGCGCCGCCGAGAAGAATCGAGACATCCTCAGGAGGGCGGCTCGCGGAGAGCTCGCGCGCCAGGATCTCGGCCGAGCTTGCGACCGTCGCGCTGAAGCACACGACGCGCGCATGCACCTGGCCCGCGAGCGAGATCGCATCCGTGACGGGCGTGTCGGCGCCGAGGTAGGCAACCTGCCAGCCGTCGGCGCGGAGCAGCACCGCGAGCATCAGAAGCCCGATCTCGTGCTGCTCACCCGGTGCGCAGGCGAGGACCGCGGTTCCGCGCAAGCCGCCGCGCGGATCCGAGAGGAGCTTCTGGAGCGCGGCGCGCACCGTTCCGCTCGCAAGATGCTCCTGTGCGACCCCGATCTTCCCGTCAGCCCAGAGCGAGCCGACCTCCGTGAGCGCAGGCGTCAACGAGTCGGCGAACGCGTTCTCGAGCGATGACGCTGCCAGCGCCTGGTCGACGAGCCGCGCGAGACCGTTGACGTCGGCACGAATCGTCGCCTCGACGAGCGCGCTCACGAGCTCGCCTGCGGTGCCTGCTACGACCGGGTAGCCGGAGCCGAGCAGTGCTGCCGCCTCGCCGATCCGATAACCCTCCTCCAGCCGGGCCTTCAGCCATTCCACGCGCGCCACATCGAGCTCGCTGTAGCGGCGCTGGCCGCCGGGCGTACGCTCCGGTTGCAGCACGGCGTAGCGTTGCTCCCACTTGCGGATCGTGTCGGGCGGAACGCCCGTCCGGCGTGTGAGCGCGGCGATATTCAGGTTTGCGGCCATCAGCCTCGGAAGTCTGCCCGCTCGCGTTACCGTGCGCGGCATGCCCGAGGGCGACAGTCTGCACCGGGCTGCGCGGCGGCTGCAGCCCCTCGTCGGCCAGCGGCTCGACGTGGAGGCCCCGCATCCGCGCGCACGGGCGGAGCGCGTCGCCGAGCGCATCGACGGCCGCACGCTCCAGTCCGTCGAGGCGATCGGCAAGAACCTCGTGCTCCGGTTCGACGGCGGCCTCGTCCTCCGCTCCCACCTGCGGCTCTCCGGACGGTGGACGCTCACCGAGCGAGATGCGCCGCGCCGTGGGCTGCCGTGGCTCGTGCTGCGCGGCGAGAAGCTCGAAGGCGTGCTGTGGAACGGCCCGGTGATCGAACTCCACACCCGCGCCCTCGCGCGCCTCGGGCCTGACATCCTCGAGCGCCCTCCGCGCATCGACGACATGCTCGCCCGGATGCAGCGCGCCGATGGCTCGCGGTTCCTCGGCGAGACGCTGCTCGATCAGTCGGTCGTGGCGGGCATCGGGAACATGTGGCTTGCCGAAGCGTTGTGGGACGCCGAGCTCTCGCCGTGGCGGCGGCTCGCCGGCGTCTCGGCGGCCGAGCGGCGCCTCGCCCTCGAGACCGCGGCCGGAATGATGCTCGCGGCCCTCGATGGCGCCCGTGAGCGGGGCCACCAGGTGTACCGCCGCGTCGGGCGTCCCTGCCCCCGTTGCCGGACGAAAATCCGGTCGTGGGGGCAAGGCGACGACAACCGCATGACGTACTGGTGCCCGGGCTGTCAGAAAGGAGACGCTCCTCGCGGCGCGTAACTGTCGGTGTGTCGCTGCGCGCTCCGCATCTGTACGAATGCCTCCGCGCGTTCTGCCTCGGCGCTTTCGCGGCCGAGCGCGGCGCGCAGGTTCCGTTCGCCTTCGAGGAGCATGCGACCCGGGATGGTCCCTCGCTCTACGAGTACCGGCCCCTCGTGCGGGCGTTCGTCGACGAGCAGGCGCCGACACTCCGCCGCCTCCCGGACACGCGAAACGCGATCGACGATCTGAAGCGCGAGCCGGCCGCAGCGATCTTCGCGCGCTCACATGCGGGTCTCGGCGACACCGGCGACGACGCGCTCTTCCGCTCGATCCTGCTGCCGATGCTGACGTGGACCGCCGAGCGCTGCGGTGGATTCGACTGGTCGGATGACGCCTTCGAGTCGGCCTACGCCGACTTCGAGCAGACGCTCTTCGGGTCAGCGCGCACCTATGTCGCTCTGGCGCCGGTCGTCGGGCTCTCCGCCGGTCAGGACGCCGATCTCGGTGGTGGCATCCGGCTGCGCCCGATCGTCGCCGGTGAGATCTCGAATCTCTGGCCGGAAGCGCGCGGTCTCATGCCGGCCGAATTCGGGCGAGACGTCGACCGCCTCCTCATTCTCGAGCTCACGCGGGAATTGGACGCAGGTGACGCCGATCCGCCCGACGCCGCCGCGGAGCTCGCCGATGCCGTCACCGCGCTTCGTCTCGCAACCGCGGGGGCGATCGCCGCCGGGCCCGTCGTGTTCGAGCGGCTCGATTTCAGGCCGCTTCGGATCTCGCCGCTTCTGCCGATCGCGGCGACGCAACCGCGGGGTGAGGCAACGCGCCTCGACAAGATTCGCGCGAAGCTCGCTGCCGACCTGCGCGACCGGCTGCCGCTCGCCGACGAAGATCGTGGCCTCGGGGAGGCACTCGACCGCTGGGAGCTCTCCCTCTTCTCGGAGGAGCCGTTTCGCTCCGCGCAGATTCGCGAGAGCCTCGCCTGCCTCTTCGGCGAGGACGGCGGAGAGTGGGCCGCGGCGATGAGGGCGTCGGTTCTGCTCGGGGACAAGACCCGTGAGCGGAGTGATTTGCTCGACGCGCTGCGGGCCGAGAGGCTCGGGCGCGACGCGAGGGACGCGGTGCGGCGTGCGCTCGTCGAGACGCTGCTCCACGGAAGCCGCGCCGAGCTCGTGACGGCGCTCGACGACACGTTGCTCGGCCTGCGGCCGCGGCCGTCGTCGGTCCTGCGCGTCGCGTAGGCGGCTTCGCCGGACTGGACTTGACCCGGAGCCGGACCACGCGCAGTCTGTGGGCGTGAGTGCGCTCGGCCTGCTCCTGATCGCCGCGGTCGTCGTTGTACCGCTCGCCGTCCTCGTTCGCCGGTTTCGCTCCGGAGACGAGCTGGAGTCGGGTCGTTCAGCCGGCCGACAGATCTTCGGACGCGCGGACGACGACTGGGGACCGAAGCCCTGAATGGTTGAGATCTCGGTGCGCTCGGGCGCGCGCCGAATTGTCGCAATACCGGAACAGACACGTCACATTTCCGCGGCTACCGTCGAGGGCATGGATGAAGCAACGCGTGTCCTCGCCCGGCTCGAGCGAATCGAGACGCTCGACCGCGGTCAGGTCGGGCCGAGCGTTCTCCTCGCCGAGTTGCGGGCACTCATCGGTGAGGCGGAAGCGTGGGCGCGGCTCGAGGGCGACGAGCGAGCACGGGGCGCGACACGGGCGGCGGCGGAGAAACTTCGGGGGAAGGCGGAAGGAATGAGGTGAGCCGAACCGAAAAGCCCTTCACATGGGTCTCGCGCGCCTCCTTCCGCGTCCCAACGTTCGCCCTGCGAGCGCGTCGGCCCCTGGGCCGATCCAGATCATCGCGCTCGCGAATCAGAAGGGCGGCGTCGCGAAGACGACGACGACGTTGAACCTCGGCGTCGCGTTCGCCGAACTCGGCCACCGCGTTCTGCTCGTCGATCTCGACCCGCAGGGCAACCTGACGATGTCGCAGGGGCTGAATCCCGACACGATCACCCAGTCGATGTTCGACGTGCTCGTGAACCGGCTGCCGATCGAGCAGATCATCGCGACCCGCGAAGTAGACATAGCGGTGTCCTCGATCGATCTCGCCGGCGCGGACATGGCGCTTGCGAGTCAGATCGGACGCGAACGCGCGCTCGAGAAAGCGCTCGCCCCGGTGAAGGAGCGCTACGACTACATCTTCATCGACACGCCGCCGTCGCTCGGCCTTCTGACGATCAACGCGTTTGTCGCCGCGACCGGCGTCATCGTCCCGGTGCAGACCGAGTACCTCTCGCTGCGTGGCCTCGTGCAGCTCGAGAACACGCTCGCGATGGTGCGCGAGAACCTCAACCCGGGCGTCTCCGTCATCGGCATCGTTCCGACGATGTACGACAAGCGTCAGACACACTCGCGAGAAGCGGATGAGATCCTGCGCGAGAATTTCGGCGACCTCGTCTACAACACGCGCATTCGCAAGACGATCCGATTCGCCGAAGCGCCCGTGAAGGGCGCATCCGTGCTGGCCTACGAGCCTGCCGGCGATGCAGCCGCCATGTACCGCGACCTTGCAAAGGAGGTTTTCGATGGCCAGAAATCGCGCCAGCATGCGTGAGGGCCCCCTCGCTGACCTCTTCCGCGCGACCGAAGCGGCACAGCGTCACGGTGGGAAGGCGCCCGACAAGGGGCAGCAGGAGTTGCCGGTCGAGCCGCCCGCCCTCGCGGCGGACGAGCCGCCCGCGGCGCCGACTCCGATCCGCGCGGTCACGCCCGTTCCCGATCCCGAGCCTGCGCCCGATGAGGCACGGAGCCGCGTCGCGCGCTGGCTCGACCCGCTTCCCGACCAGCCCGCGCGCCTCGAGCGCGCGCGCGACAGCGCGTCCTACCTCGCCGTCATCCGGGTCATCGGTGTCGGCGGCGCCGGCTTGAACGCGGTCGACCGGATGATCGACGCAGGCATTACCCAGGTCGACTTCATCGCGGTGAACACCGACATTCAGCAACTGCAGATGAGCGACGCCGCCGCGAAGATCCATATCGGTAGCGAGCTCACCGAAGGTCTCGGCTCGGGCGCTGATCCCGAGATCGGACGCAAGGCTGCCGAGGACGGCTACGACGCGATCAAGCGCTCGCTGCGCGGCTCGGACATGGTTTTCGTCACCGCGGGTGAGGGCGGCGGCACCGGCTCAGGCGCTGCCCCGGTCGTCGCGCGCATCGCGCGCGAGCTCGGTGCGCTGACGATCGGAATCGTCACGATGCCGTTCAAGTTCGAAGGCTCCCGCCGGCGGAAGCAGGCTGACGACGGTCTGGCCGCGCTCCGCGAGGCGTGTGACACGTTGATCGTCGTCCCGAACGACCGGCTCCTCGAGGTTCTCGACAAGTCGACCTCGATGCTGGATGCGTTCCGCATCGCCGACGACGTGCTCCGTCACGGTGTTCAAGGCATCTGCGACCTGATTACGAACCCGGGTCTCATCAACCTCGACTTTGCCGACGTCCGCACGATCATGGCCGACTCCGGGTCGGCACTCATGGGCATCGGCTACGCCACGGGCGAGAACCGTGCGAAGGAGGCCGCCGAGCGTGCGCTCCGCAGCCCGCTGATCGAGACGGAGATCAGCGGCGCGCGCGGCATCCTGCTCTCGATCGCGGGTGGCGACGACTTGACGCTCTACGAGGTCAACGAGGCGGCCGAGGCCGTCCGCGAAGCCGCGACCGATGACACGAACATCATCTTCGGCGCCACCATCGACGATCGCCTGAACGGCCAGATGTGGATCACCGTCGTTGCAACGGGCATCGGGCGCGGTGCAGGCCGACGAAGCTCGTTCGCCACGGCAGCATCGGGAGACGCGCTCGAAGCACCGTCGTTCCTCCGCCTGAACGAGTAGTTCTAGGTCAGGCTCATGACGGCGAGGCTGACGACGGCGGCGAGTGCCCCGGCACCGCCGACGGTTACCGCACGAAGCGTCCAGCGCCGCACCGACGGGCTTGGCCAGGCGAGGTAGAGGGCGCCGCTCGCTCCCGCAGCCATGCTCACGAACGTCTCGAGCGCTTGAATTGCGAAGCCGACGCCGAGTGCCTGCGACATGCCGATGCCACGTCCGGCGAGAGCTACCGCGACCGCTCCGCTCCCGATGCCGATCGATCCGGGCGTGAGTGGAAACGCCGACGCAACGTCGAGCGCCGGCAGAATCACGAGTGCTGCGAGGACGGGATGTGGCAGATCGAGCGCAGCGGCGACGGCCATCGTCGCCCCGAGACGCGCGAGCACCATTCCGGCCGTCCACGCGAGCACCGTCGCGATGGCGCGCGGTGACCGCTCGAGTGCGGTGAAGCCGGCCAGGAGTTGTGCGATGCGTGGATGGCGTCGCAGCCGTCCCGAGTACGCCGCCGCCACGGCGAGCATTGCAACGCCGCCACACAGGGCGAATACGGGCCACAACGGCATCGCGCCCGTCACCGAGGCGGCGACGAGAAGCCCCGCGAGCGTCAGACAGCGAGCTGCGGCAAGTGCGGCGTACACACCACCGGCGGTCCAGAGACGACCGGGGGCATCGATCGACCGAGCGACGAGCCCCACCTTGACGGCGTCACCGAGCTTTGCGGGCGCGAACGAATTGATGAGTGAACCGACGCCGATGCACGCCGCCGCCCGGTGCGCGCCGATCCGGCCACCGGCGGCGCCAAGTGCGGCGCGCCACGCGCCGACGGTGCACGCAAACCCGACGACGAACGCGGTCGCACCGAGTGCAAGCCAATGCTGTTCGGCACCGGCGAGCGCGTGAAACGCGGAGGCGACGCGATTGCCGAGGAGCCCGGGTGTTGCGGCGATCGTTACCAGGGCCAGCAAAGCGGCCAGAGAGGCGAAGATCTTTGGGCGGGAGATCGTCATGAATGGGTGTTCCCTTAATGCTGACTCCGTACCAACCGGCCGGTTTGTAGGAAAACGGTGAAGATTCAGGTCGCGTGTATCCGCAGAGTTCATCGGCAGAAATGACGACGGCATGAATGGGGCGATTGCGGCGGGCCATCGCTTGACCGCCGAGGCGGGTGCGCGCGTCCTCGCCGAGGGAGGAAACGCGGTCGACGCGTGTGTGGCCGCCGCATTTGCCGCCTGGGTCGCCGAGAGCCCCCTCACCGGGCCTGGGGCCGGCGGCTTCGCGCTCGTCGTCCCGGGCGACGGCCGTCCGCCCCGAGTCGCCGATTTTTTCGTCGCCACCCCGGGGCGTGGGCGTCCTCCGGTCAGCGGAGCCTCGATGCACGCGATCGATGTCGGGTTCGGTGGCGACAGCGACACCACCCAGGTCTTCCGGATCGGGGAGGCGTCCTGTGCCGTGCCCGGCGCGACGGCCGGTCTCGAGGCGCTGCACCGTGCCTACGGCCGACTGCCTTGGCCCGAACTGCTCCAGCCGGCGATCGAGCTTGCGCGAAGCGGGCTCGAGCTGAACCGGCCGCAGGCGCACCTGCACGCCATTCTCGACTTGATCCTGCGGCATACCGGTGAGGGGCGGCGCCTCTACAGCAGCACGGACGGTTCGCGGCTCGGCCCCGGCGATCTCCTCCGGCTTCCCGAGCTCGGCACGACGCTCGAGCTGATCGCTGCCGAAGGCGCGGCGCCGCTCTACGCCGGCGACCTCGCGCGCGACCTTGTCACGACGGTCGAATCGGGCGGCGGACTCCTTACCGCGGCTGACCTCGCGGAATATCGCGTCGTGTGGCGCCGGCCGGTGCGCGTCAACTATCGCGGACTGGAGGTCATCTCGAACCCACCACCGTCGTCGGGCGGAATTCTGATCGCCTACGGCCTCGCGCTGCTCGAGCGAGTCGGTCGCGGTGCACCCGGGAGCGCCGCGGCGATCGAATCCCTCATCGGTGTCATGCGCGAGCAGACGCGCGTGCGGGACGACGGCTTTGCGACGGCGCTCCATCGGGGCGGGCTCGTGCGGCGGCTGCTCTCCGCCGCCGCGATCGACGCGGCGGCGGAGCGGATCGCGCTTGGCTCCTCGGGGCACGTTGAGCACCGCCCCGCGGGCGGCACGACTCACGTCTCTGTGGTCGACGGTGAGGGAAACGCGGCGTCGCTCTCGTCGTCGACAGGGTCAGGCTCGGGCATCATCGTGCCCGGCACGGGGATCCACCTGAACAACATGCTCGGCGAATACGACCTCGTCGCAGGCGGCCCGGCGGCTCCCGGTCGGAGGCTCACGAGCATGATGGCCCCGACCGTCGTTCGCGGGCCTGACGGCCCGCGCCTTGTCGTCGGCAGCGCGGGATCCGTGCGTCTCCGCGGTGCGATCATGCAAGTGATCGAGAACGTGGTCGGCCACGGGCTCGCTGTCGGCGCCGCGATCGATGCACCCCGCGTGCACGTCGACGAGCCGCACATTCACTGCGAGGGTGGCTTCGAGCCGGCGGCGCTCGAGCAGATCGAGGCGTGGGGATACGACGTTGTCCGCTGGCGTCGGCGCAACCTGTTCTTCGGCGGCACGAACGCGGTCGAGGTGCTGCCGGGCGGAATCCTCGCCGCCGCCGGAGACGCACGGCGCGGCGGTGACGGCGTCGTGGTCGGCGCCTCCTAGAGCCCGCTCAGGCTGGATCGCGCGGTGTGACTTTGCCGTTTCGGCTTGCCCGATCGCGCGTTACTTGCTCGAGCCGAATCGTCTCGAGCGCGATCTCGAGAAGCGCGCCGAGTCGCTGCATGCGCGCGCGGGGTGACGTCAACGCGAGCACCTCTTGCTTCGCCTCGACACCAAATTCGACGCGTGCCGCAAGTTGGAAGTCGAGTTGAGCGGAATCGGCTTCCGGGACGTCGACTTCGACTTCCGAGGTTTCGGCCAGCTCGCGAAAGATCTCGAGCGCGCGCTCGAGGTCGGCGGCCGCCGGCGGATCGTCGTCGTCGATCACCGCCTCGACGATGCCGGTCGTGAACGAACGACCCGAGGTGAGCTCGAGGAGCCGAAACCGCTCGCCGCCTTCGACGACGATGTTCATGCGACCGTCGTCCAGAACGTCGAGCACCTCCACCACCGAGGCGCGCGTGCCGATCTCATGCACCGCCCCGTCGCCGGTGGCAAGCACAAGGCCAAAATCGGTGCCGTCGGCAACGCACTCCTGGATCAGCTCGCGATAGCGAGGCTCGAAGATGTGCAGGGGGATGCGCTCGGTCGGCACGAGCACGATCGAGAGCGGAAAGAGACCGAGCTCAGCCATGCCCGCAGCCTACGGGGTCGCCGCGCCCCCGCGACCGGCACAGACTTGTCGCTCTTCAGTCACAGACACGGCGCACCTTCCGAACTACGATTGCGGTGGGGAGGAGGCCGGGTGCACCTCGCGCCGCCACCCCCCCGGCGAGGAAGGACCCGTCCGGCGTGGGCGAGGGGGACGGTAGGGTCCCCGGCCGTGGACGGTGGGAAATCGCAGAGGGAGCAGCAGTTCTTTCGCGCGGCGGTCGCCGGCCTGACGCCGTACCAGCCGGGCAAGCCGGTCGAGGACGTCCAGCGCGAGCTCGGGCTCGACCGTGTGATCAAGCTCGCGTCGAACGAGGGGCCTTTCGGGCCGTTCCCCGCCGCGGCGGAGGCGATGGTCCGCGCCGTTTCCGATCTGAACCGTTATCCCGACGGCGGAGCCTTCCGTCTGCACCAGGCGCTCGCCGAGCGACACAACGTCGAGCCGGCTGCGATCGCTGTGGGCTCGGGAGCAGACGGCTGCATCGACATGCTGAGCCAGGCGATTCTCGGCCCCGGGGACGAGGTCGTGTGTGGCTGGCCGTCGTTCCCGAGCTACGTCATCTACGCAAGAAAGCAAGGAGCGACGCCGGTCACAGTTCCTCTGCGCGACTACCGCTACGACCTGCCGGCGCTGCTCGAGGCGATCACGCCTCGCACGAAGCTGATCTACATCTGCCACCCGAACAACCCGACCGGGACGATGAACACCGCCGACGAGCTCGACGCGTACTTCGCTTCAGTCCCCGAGCACGTCCTGACCGTGATCGACCAGGCGTACTTCGAATACATCGACCGGGCTGACTACCCCGATGCCGTCGAGCGGTACCTGAAGCAGGGGCGGCGCGTCGTCGTCCTGCGCACCTTCTCGAAGATCTACGGGCTCGCCGGCCTTCGCGTCGGCTACGCCGTCGGGCCCGACGAGGTCTGTGCCGCTCTCGCAAAGGTCCGCAGGCCGTTCGACCTGACCTCTCCGGCGCAAGCTGCCGCGCTCGCGAGCATCGACGACGTCGCAGAGATCGAGCGCAGGCGAGGCGTCAACACGACCGGGCTTGCGCTCCTCGACGATGTGGTCCGTGCGCGAGGATTCAAACCGGTGCCGTCCGTCGGCAACTTCGTCTACGTCGACACGGGCTCGGACGCCACCGACCTATTCGAACAGCTGCTGCGGGAGGGCGTCATCGTGCGGCCGCTCGCCGGTTTCGGATCGACCACGGCGATCCGTGTCTCCGTCGGTACGCCCGACGAGATCGGGATCTTCGCGGACGCGCTCGGACGCCTGTTCGCACCCGCGTGACGACGTGAGTGTCGAAGCGTTCGTCCGGCCGACCGTCCGCCGCGCGGCGGTGCTCCGGAACCCGAGCTTCCGTCTGCTCTTCAGCGCAAATCTTGCCTCGGGACTCGGCACCTGGATCGCGCTGATCGCGCTGCAGGTCGACGTCTACGACCGGACACACTCGGGCTGGTGGGTCGGCGCCCTCTTGATCGCGAATCTCGTTCCGACGATCGCACTCGGACTGTTGCTCGGCCCCCTCGTCGACCGGCTCTCGCGCAAATGGCTGATGGTCGCCTCCGACCTCGGGCGCCTGGCCGTCTTCGCCGTGCTCCCGTTCGCAGCGAATGCGACGCAGATCATCGGGCTCGCGGTCATCGCCGGTGTCGGCAACGCCTTCTTTCGTCCCGCGGTGCTCGCCGGCGTCCCCAACCTGGTCAGCGACGATGAGCTGCCAGACGCGAACGCGATCCTGCAGCTCGTGGAGTGGGGCTCGACGGCCCTCGGTCCGCTCCTCGGTGGCGTGCTCCTCGCAGCGTCGGGCACGCATCTCGCGTACTGGGTCAACGCGGTGACGTTCGCGGTCTCCGCGGCCCTGGTCGTCGGCATCCCGGCCGGCCTGCTCCAGTCGGAGCGGCCGATCGGACGAGGCCACTGGTCCGAGCTCCGCGAAGGCTTTGAGACCATCCGAGGCTCCCGTTCATTGTCGGCAGTGCTGATCGTGTGGTCGATCGCGATGATCGCCGTCGCCTCGGCGAACCTGGCTGAGATCTTCATCGCGAAGCGCACCCTGCACTCAGGCGACTTCGGATTCGGTCTGCTCGTGTCCGCGATCGGGGTCGGACTCGTCATCGGAGCGCTGAGCGCCAACCGCGTCGTGCGGCGACTCGGCGTTCGCGTCGCCTACTCGCGCGCTCTGCTTCTCTGGGCGCTTGGGCTCGCCGCGGTCGCCGCCTCGCCGGACATCTGGGTCGCGGCGGCCGCGATGGTGGCGGCAGCCGCCGGCAACGGCGTTGCGGTGGTCGTCAACATCACACTCGTCCAGCGCGGCGCCGCCGACCACGTTCGCGGTCGCGCGCTCGCGGCAATCATCAGTGTCAACTCGCTCGTGATGCTGCTCGTCTTCATAGCGGCCGGACCTGCAATCGACGCCCTCGGATCCCGCGCAGTGTTCTCGATCGCCGCAGGGTCGCTCGTTGCCGCTGCCGCGATCGCGACGCAGCTGCTCTCGGGCGACGAGGCAGCGGCATGAACGGTCGGCGCGACTGGACGCGCGAGACCCTCGTTGCCGCCGTACGGGCCGGAGACCAGCGTGCGGTCGCGCGCGCGATCACTCTCGTGGAGAACGGCGATCCACTTGCCTTCGAGGTTGTGAGCGACGTCTACCCGGCCACCGGTCACGCCTATGCGGTCGGCCTCACCGGTCCGCCGGGCGTCGGCAAGTCATCACTCGTCTCCGCGTTGATCGGCCTCGTGCGCGAAGAGGGTCAGACGGTCGGCGTGATCTCGGTCGACCCCTCGAGCCCATTCACGCAAGGCGCGCTGCTCGGCGACCGGATCCGGCTGACCGACCACTTCCTCGATCCGGACGTGTTCATCCGCTCGATGGGCACGCGCGGCCACCTCGGCGGCCTCGCGGAGACGACCCTGCAGTCGCTCCTGGTGCTCGACGCCGCGGGCAAGGACATCGTCTTCCTCGAAACCGTCGGCACTGGCCAGAGTGAAGTGGGTGTGATGTCGATCGCCGACACGGTCGTGCTCGCGCTGATGCCAGGGTCCGGCGACTCGATCCAAGCGTTGAAGGCGGGGATCATGGAGATTCCCGATGTGATCGTGATCAACAAGATGGACCACCCGATGGCCAAGACGATGATGAGCGAGGTGCGCCAGGTGCTTTCGCTCGGGCCGCGCGACGGCTGGACGCCGCCGATCGTGCTGACCGAGGCGATGCGCGGTGAGGGTATCGAGACGCTCTGGACGAAGGTCGGCGAGCATCGCGCGTGGCTCGAGTCCGACGGCGAGCTCGAGCGTCGCCGCCGACGGAATCTGGCGCACGAGGTCTTCTCCGTCGCCTCGACGCGTGCCCGCCGCCATCTCGAAGAGGCCGTCGCGGAGGACGCCGAATTGCGGCGTTTGCTCGACGAGGTGCAGAAGCGGCAGCTCGATCCTCTGACCGCAGTCCGTGAGATCCTGGAGAAGGTGTTCCACATTGAGCCCTGAGTCGTCGACGGCAGTCGCACCGACGCTTGCCGATCTCCGCGCAGCGCAGGAGCGCATCCTCGGGCACGTTCACCTCACGCCCGTGTACTCATCCGAGTCACTGACGCGCCGCGCCGGTCGGCCGGTGTGGCTGAAGGCCGAGAACCTGCAGCGCACGGGCTCGTTCAAGATCCGCGGCGCGATCAACAAGATCGGGACGTTGACCGAGGCCGAGCGTGCCGCGGGGGTGATCGCCGCCAGCGCCGGCAACCACGGCCAGGCCGTCGCCCGGGCCGCCCGCGAGTTCGGGGTGGAGGCGACGATCTACATGCCGGAGGACGCGCCGATGGCGAAGGTCGACGCGACGCGGAGCTACGGCGGCGAGACCGTGCTCTCCGGTTCAGGATTCGACGAGGCGCTTGCCGAGGCGTTTGCGCGGGCGGGGGAAACCGGAGCGACCTTCGTGCATGCGTTCGAGGACCGCGCCGTGATCGCGGGGCAGGGCACGATCGGCCTCGAGCTCGCCGCAGACCTACCCGACGTCGAGACGTTCGTGCTGCCCGTCGGCGGCGGCGGCCTCGCGGCCGGAATCGCAATCGCGCTGAGGGCGCTACGACCTGGTGCTCGACTCGTCGGCGTGCAGGCGGGCAAGAGTGGCCGCGGCACGATCGCCGACGGGATCGCCGTGAAGCATCCGGGCGAGTTGACGATGGGCATCCTCGACAGCTTGCTCGACGACATGGTGCACGTCGAGGACGAGGACATCTCCGAGGCGATCACTGTTCTCCTCGAGCGCGCGAAGCTCGTCGTCGAAGGCGCGGGTGCGGCGTCGGTTGCTGCACTGCTCTCCGGCAAAATCGGCGGCAGCGGCGGGGTGTGCACCTTGCTCTCGGGCGGCAACATCGACCCGACGATGTTGATCGCCGTGATGCGGTACGGCCTCACGCTCGCGGGTCGCTATCTCGTCGTTCGCACGCGGATTCCCGATCGTCCTGGTTCGCTCGCGGAACTTCTCGAGCTCGTCGCCGCAGAGCGCGGAAACGTGCTTGCCGTCGATCATCAGCGCGAGGGGATGGCGATCCACGTCGCGGAAACCGGCATCGAGCTGACGATCATCACGCGCGACGAGCAGCACTGCCTCCAGCTCCTCTCGGCGCTCGGGGCGCGTGGGTACCTCCTCGACCGTATTCGCTAAGACGAACCTCTACGCGCCGCAGCGGCGGAACGACACCATCTCGCCCGTGAAGTTCTCGAGGCCGCCGTCGGCGACGGCACGCGCGTCGAATCCCTCGCGCTTCAGGAGCGATGCGGCGATCGCCGCGCGTGGGCCCGACTCGCAGATCGTCACGACCGGTTTCGACTGGTCGAGCGCGCCGCAACCCAGCTTGCGCAGGAGGCGGTACGGGATGTTGCGCGAGCCGGGGATGTAGCCGCTGTCGCGCTCCGTCGTCTCTCGAACATCGACGATCTGGACGTCGCTCGAGTCGAGCATTCGTTTCAGCTCGGCCAGGTCGACTGTCGCGAGTGTTTCCGGAGCCTGCGGCTGGACGACGTAACCCTCGAGATCGAGGATGCCGACGGCCCAGAGTCCCTTCGCGGCCTCGAGAGCCTCGTCGGCCGAGCGCGCGTGGAGGACGACCCGCTCGCTCGGGATGAGCACGAACCCCGCTTTCGTCCCGAACGCGGTCCCGCCGACGGGCACGCTGATCGCGCCGGGGACATGCCCCGCCGCGTAGTCGGAGAACGGCCGCACGTCGAGCACCGTCGCGTCACCGTGATCCGCGACCTCGGCCGGATCCTCGGGTCGTGTGACCCAGGGACCGCGGTTCAACGCGACGACGCGCTCGGTCGTCGGCGGGCGCGGCGTCGAGACCGATGCCGAGACGAGCACGAACTCCTGCACGTCGTGGAACTCGAGCGCATGGTTCGTCGCGCGCTCGTGCCCGATCGTCGATGAGCGCTCGGCGCTCATGTTGCCGCCGCAGAGTGAGCCTGCGACGTGGCCGGGATACACCTCGACGTCCTCAGGCAATGCCACGAGTCGCGCGAGCGAGTGAAAGAGATCCTCGGCGCCTTCGCGCGCGTCGACCGCGAGGTCGGGGCGGGCGGCGTCGCCGACGAACATCGAGTCGCCGGTCAGCGCGAGCCGTTCGTCGACCACAAAGGTGCAGTGCTCGGGCCGGTGGCCCGGCGTATGCAGTACCCGGATCCGGATCGCGCCGACCTCGAGCACCTGCCCGTCCGAAAGGGGGTCGTGCGGGAACTCGGCCTCTGCGAGCCCGTGCACGGAGATCGGGACGCCGTGCTCGAGCGCAAAGCGGCCGTGGCCCGAGACGTGGTCGGCGTGGGTGTGGGTCTCGAGCACGCGCACGATCTGGACGCCGGCCTGCGTCGCCGCGTCGAGGTATTGCTCGATCGTGAACGCGGGGTCGACGACGACTGCGACTCCGGCCTGATCGTCGCCGACGAGATACGAGGCACAGCCGAGCGCATCGTCCACGAACTGCTGGAAGAGCGGCACGGTCCGTGAAGATAACACCACGGGCGGAACGCCCCTACGAAAGGGGTGGTGGCCGCAGCCACATGTAGAGCCCGACGAATGCCGCTGCGAGCGCGATTACGGCCGCGGTGATCGCCACGATGATCGCAGCCTTTGCGAGGGAGCGCGCGCCGGCGTCTCGTGGGCCGTGCGCCGTCACGTCGAGCGCGACCCGATAGGTGATCGACTTGCCGGTGCGGTCGCCCACGAGCACGTTGAAGAGCACTGTTTCGGCGCGCGCGGGGGCGGTGCCCCGAATGCCGAAGCGCGCATACGTCCCCTTCGGGATCATCCCTCCCGACCAGGTGACGGCCTGGCCGGTCCGCGACTGCGACCAGCCGGATTTTGCCTCGGCGTCGTCGAGTGCGAACTCCTGGGGCACACCGAGCGTGACATGGTCGACGCCATAGGCGTCGTCTTGGTTCGGGACAGAGAAGACGAGGTCGACGAGTTGCCCTCTGACGACCGTCGGCGGCACGATCGAGAGGTGTGCGAAGGCGGGACCCGCGAGCGCGAGTGCGGCGACGGCGGCGCTAGAGGCCGAGATGACGCGCGATGACCATCCGCTGCACTTCATTCGTCCCCTCGCCGATCTCAAGGATCTTCTGGTCACGGTAGAGCCGCGAGATCGCGTACTCGTCCATGAAACCGTAGCCGCCGTGGATCTGGAGGCTCCAGTTCGCAGCGCGGTGAGACAACTCGCCGGAGAAAAGCTTCGCCATCGCCGCGGTCTTCGCGAAATCGCGGCCCTGGTCTTTCTCCCAGGCCGCTTTCCAGACGAGGTCGCGCGCCGCCTCGATCTCGGTCGCCATGTCGACGAGCTTCTGCTGCACCGACTGGAACTTCGCAATCGGCTTGCCGAACTGCTCTCGCTCATTTGCGTAGGCGAGCGCGAGGTCATAGCAGCCCTGGGCGAGCCCGACCCCCATCGCGGCGACCGAGATCCGGCCCCCGTCGAGGATCTTCAAGAACTGCTGGAAGCCCTCGCCGCGGGGGCCGAGCAGATTCCCTTCGGGCACCCGTGCATCCTGGAACGACAGCTCGCGCGTGTCGGACGCGCGCCAGCCGAGCTTGTGCATCGGCTCCGAGATCACGTAGCCGGGCGTCCCGTTGGGGACGATGATGTTCGAGATCTCACCGTCCCCGGTGACTGCGGTGATGGTCACGCAGGCGGTGATGTCCGTGCCCGCATTCGTGATGAAGATCTTCGACCCGTTGATCACCCACTCACCTCCATCGAGCTCGGCGGTCGTGCGCGTCGCGCCCGCATCCGAGCCGGCATTCGCCTCGGTGAGCCCGAACGCCGCGAGCTTGCGGCCGGAGGCGAGATCCGGCAGCCAGGCGCGCCGTTGCTCCTCGTTCCCGAAGTAGTAGATCGGCAGCGTGCCGAGCGAATGATGCGCGGCGAGCGTGATTGCGACCGACGAGTCGATGCGTGTCAGCTCCTCGACGACGATGGCGTACGAGAGCGTGTCGCTACCCGCGCCGCCGTACTCCTCCGGGATCGTCATGCCCATCAGGCCGAGCTCGGCGAGCTCGGCCGTCAGCTCGTAGGGGAAGCGCGAGTCGCGGTCGAGCTCTTCGGCGACGGGTGCGACCCGCTCGAGCGCGAACCGCCGGACGGTGCCGCGGATCAGCTCGTGTTCGGGGTCGAGGTCGAAGTTCACGCTGCGAAGCTTGCCGCAAGTTCGACGATCAACCGAACGCCGTAGCCCGTCCCGCCCTGGTCGAGGGCGTAATCAGGGCGCCGACGCCTGATGAACGCAGGGCCTGCGACGTCGAAATGCGCCCACGGGCCATCGCCTGCGAACTCGCGAAGGAACTCTGCGGCGATGACCGCGCCACCCTCGCGCAGCTCCGAGCCGTTCTTCATATCGGCGAAGTCGGAGTCGATGTAGCGCCGGTAGCGCGAGTGGAGTGGGAAGCGCCACGCGAGATCGCCACTCAACGCGGCGGCCGAGTCGATGCGTGCGGCCCATTCGTCGTCATTCGCGAACCAGCCTGCGTACAGATCGCCGAGAGCGATCGTCATCGAGCCGGTGAGCGTTGCGAAGTCGACGAGATGCGTTGCGCCGTTCGAGCGTGCGTAATGGAGCGCATCGGCGAGGATGAGCCTGCCCTCGGCGTCGGTGTTAATGATCTCGATCGTCTTCCCGTTCGAAGCGCGGAGGATGTCGCCCGGCTTGAACGCGTTGCCGCCCTGGAGGTTCTCCGTCGAGGCGACGACCGCGAGTACGCGCACCGGCAGCTCGAGCTCCGCGATGGCTGCGGTCGCGGCGATCACCGCCGCGCCGCCCGCCATGTCGCCTTTCATGTCCTGCATCCGTAGCGGCGCCTTCAACGAGATTCCGCCAGAATCGAACGTGATCGCCTTGCCGACGAGGCCGAGCGTGACATCCGGTGCCGCGCCCGCGGGCTCGTAGCGCATCACGATCAGCTGCGGTTCCTCGGCGCTCGACCGTGCGACCGCAGCGAATGCGCCCATGCCTTGGCCCTCGATCCAGTCACGGCCGTAGGAGGTCACGCTCAGCGCACCGCTGGCGAGGCTCTTCGCGTGTGCGGCGAGCGCGGGCGGGGTGAGGTCGTTCGGCGGGCGGTTGGAGAGGTCGCGGGCCGACTCGAGGTGCCGCACGATCGTCGACTGGCGTTCGACGAGGGTGCGAAGCTCGGCCGGCGCGTCGAGCGCGAGGGTCAGCTCGGGTCGGCTCGAGTAGCCCCGTTTGAAGAGGCCGGGGTCGTAGGCGCCGAAGCTCGTTCCCTCGACGATCGCACGCACCTGCTCGGCGGGGTGGAGGACGAGGCTGTCGTCGATTCTCCAGGCGATGGCGCCGCCGTCTGAGCGGAGCGAGCGCGCCGCGGCGGCGGCCGCAGCGCGCAGCCCGTCGGCGCCCGCGTCCGAGGCGGCACCCGCCCGCAGTTCGGTTCCGTTTCGGCGCACTTCGCGGGCGAGGAGCGTTGGGTCGATGGACGCCCGCACGTCGGAGCCGTTCGGCTCCCTGATCTCGATCCGCATATCGGGCCGCGATCCTACCGAGGAACTCGCGCGGCCGTCACGAACTTTGGGGCCTGTGCTAAGGGAACATGCCCCCGCTGCCGATGAACCTCCTCGCATGCCCGCGGCACGTGACCGAAGCGCCCTGCACCACACCGTCGAGACGCTGACCGCCGAGATCGGCCGGATCGTCGTCGAACGGCAGGATCTCCGGGCCGCCGGCGCGACGCCCGAGGCGCTCGAGGAGAACCGCCGTTGCCTCGCGACCGCCCAGAGCCAGCTCTCGCTGCTCCTGATCGAGCGCTACCTCCCGGCTGCCCGCTCGGCCTAGCCCACACGGACATGTCTCGGGGACTGTCCCCACGACATGTCCCGACGAGCCGTGTCTCGGGGACTGTCCCCACGACATGTCCCGGCGAGCCGTGTCTCGGGGACTGTCCCCACGACATGTCTTGGAGGGCCGTGTCTCCGGTAGGTTCCGTCGTCCCAGTCCTCGATCAAGGGAGATCGCACGTGGCAGCCAAGGACTTCTTCGACACGCTGGAATCGAGAGCGGACGCCGCGAAGCTCGCCGGCATGTCGAACTCGTACCTGTTCGACATCGAGGGTGAGGGCCAGTGGCTCGTCGCCGTCGCCGACGGCAAGATCAGCGTCACCGAGGGTGAAGGCGACGCCGACGCGACGATCACCACCTCAGGTGAGACGTTCGACAAGATCGTCGCCGGCGAGCAGAACCCGACCACGGCCTACATGACGGGCAAGCTCAAGATCAAGGGCGACATGGGCGCGGCGATGAAGCTGCAGAAGATCTTCTGACGGTTCCCGTTCGGTCATAGGATCGGCAGATGACGCTTCCGGTCAAGGCCCACTCCGACGACGACCACGACGAGGACGCGCGCCCCGCCTGGTCGCTGACGCGCGACGCCTACGCGTCGATCGGCCTTGATAACCCGCTGCCGGATCGCGTCGACCGCGATTGGGCGCTCGGGGGGGCGACGGGGAAGGGCGTACGCGTCTGCATCCTCGACAGTGGCGTCGAGTTCGGCCACCCGTCGGTGGGCGAGGTCGCGGGTGCAGTCGTGATGACGCTCGACGAGGACGGGAACGGCGTCGCGAGCGAGGACACCGAGGGAGACCTCTGCGGACACGGCACAGCCTGCGCCGGCGTCGTGCGCGCGCTTGCGCCGGAAGCCGAGCTGTACTCGGTACGCGTCCTCGGCGCGGGCTTCAGTGGGTCGGGCAAGGTGCTGATCGCGGGCCTCAAGTGGGCCGTCGAGCAGGGCTACGACGTGATCAACATGAGCCTCTCCACGACGAAACGCCAGCTCGCCGAGACGCTGCGCGAGCTCGCCGACACGGCGTATTTCAAGAAGACCGTGCTCGTCGCCTCGGCGCACAACATGCCGGTCGAGTCGTTTCCCTGGCGCTTCTCCTCGGTGATCTCCGTGGGCAGCCACGAGGAGGACGATCCGCTCACGTTCTTCGCGAACCCGGATCCGCCGGTCGAGTTCTTCGCCCGTGGGGTGAACGTCGACATCGCGTGGCTCGGCGGCTCGACGATCCGAGCGACCGGCAACAGTTTCGCGACGCCGTGCATCAGCGGCATCTCGGCGCTCGTTCTCTCCAAGCACCCGACCCTGACGCCGTTCCAGCTGAAAAGTGTCCTGTATCTGATCTCGTCGAACGTGGGAGGTGGCAGATGAGCTCCAGTGACGATCGGTTGCACGCAGCCGTGGCCGCGGGCGTGCTCGCGTCGGAGGAGCAGTTCGGAAAGCTGCTCCGCTCCATCGTCGAGGTCGCTCGCGCGATCTTCCATGCACGAGGCTCGTCGATCTTCCTCTTCGACGAGGAGACGGACGAGCTCGTGTTCGCCGCCGTCGCCGACGAAGCCGAGCAGTCGCTCCTCGGCATGCGCATCCCGTCGTCGACGGGCATCGCAGGCTGGGTGCTGTCGGCGGGCACACCGCTCGTGATCGACGACCTGCAGAACGATCCGCGCTTCGCGCGCGACGTCGCCGAGAAGACCGGGTACGTCCCCAAGGGGCTGATGGCCGTGCCGCTGCTGCACGACGAGCGCGCGCTCGGCGTCCTGCAGGTGCTCGACCGTCCCGAGAACTCCCGGTTCTCACTCCAGGAGATGGAGCTGCTCGGGCTCTTTGGGAATCAGGCGGCGATCGCGCTCGACCTGCTCGGCTCGGCACGCCGTGCCCGGGCGGCGCTCGAGGACGCCGGGGACGCGGCGGTCGTGGCTCGTCTAGCTCGCAGGCTTGACAGCCTCGAGGACGAGCGGCGCGCGGCCGGCGTCGCCCTGCTGCAGGCGCTCGCCGACGTTCTCACCCCAGAATGACGAAGGCCCGGTCGCCCGGGCCTTCGTGACTGCTCCGGAAAGAAGTCCCTAGGAGTCCTTGTGCCCCATCTTGTGGGCCTCGACCTCGTCCGAGTCGTCATCCGCGCCGATGTCGGCGTCGCGATGGCCGTGCTTGTGCGCCTCGACGTCGTCGGTGTCGTCCTCTTCCTTCGACAGCTTGTCGCGATCCTGGTCAGACATGTGAATCCTCTCTCCTCGTTGCCCGCTTCCGCGGAAGGTCGCACACAAGACGTGCGACGCATTCGAAATCTTCCCGCCTTCCCTTGCAAAACACAAGTTCGATGCGCAGAGTGACCGAGTGGACGGGCTGAAACGGTCGCTGGACGCGTTTCGGGGCGTGTTCAAGAACCCGAACCTGCGGCGCTTGCAGTTCGCGTGGATTGGCTCTGTCGCAGGGCAATACTCGTATTCGATCGCACTCGCAGTCTTCGCCTACCGGCACGGAGGCGCCACCGCGGTCGGCGCGATCGCGCTCATCCGGAGCCTCCCAGCCGCCCTGCTCGGGCCGTTCGTCGCGAGCCTCGGCGACCGATTTCCCCGCGAGCGGGTGATGCTCGGCGCCGACCTCGCGCGTGGGGCGCTCGTCACGCTCATCGCCGTCGTGACCTTCGCCCACCTCCCGTGGCAACTGGTGTTCGGGATTGCAGCCTTCAGCCCGATCTGCGGCATGGCGTTCCACCCGGCCCAGTCGTCTCTTCTGCCGGCGCTTGCGCGAACGCCGGAAGAGCTGAGTGCGGCGAACGTCTCGTCGTCGACGATCGAGTCCGTCGGCGCCTTTGCGGGGCCGGCGGTGGGTGGCATTGTCCTTGCAACGTGGGGCATCGGCGCGGCCTTCGTGTTGACCGGCGTGACGTATCTCTGGTCGGCCGTCATGGTCGCCCGGCTCAGCATCCCGCGTGATGCCCCGGCGGCGATCGCCGATGAGGAGGACGAAGCCGACGCGCACGAGGGGTTCTTCGCCGGGTTCCGCGCGATCGCCTCGACGAAGGGACTGCGCGTGATCGTCGTTCTCTACGCAGCGCAGACCGTCGTCGCCGGCGCGATGGGCGTGCTCGTCGTCGTGGCGGCGCTGCGTCTGCTCTCGCTCGGGAGCGGCGGTGTCGGCTGGCTCTACTCAGCGTGCGGCGTCGGCGGCGTCGTTGGCGCCGTCGTCGCACTCGCGCTCGTCGGGCGACAACGGCTCGCGACCGACTTCGGCATCGGCCTTCTGCTCTGGGGACTGCCCTTCCTCGTGCTGGGGATCTGGTCGAACACCGTCGTGGCACTCGTGATGCTCGGCGTCCTCGGCATCGGCAACACACTCGTCGACGTCTCGGCGTTGACCCTGCTGCAGAGGAACACCGACGAGCGCGTGCGCTCGCGGGTCTTCGGGGTGATCGAGAGCACGACCACCGGGACGATCGGTCTCGGGGCGATCCTCGCGCCTCTTCTGATCGCCATCTTCGGGATCCGCGTGACGCTGATTGCGACCGGCCTCTTCCTGCCCGTCATCACCGGCCTTCTCTGGCGCCGGTTGCTCTTGCTCGATACGCCGCGCGTCGACAAGCGGCGTCTCGATCTGCTCGCCGCGATCCCGATCTTCGCCCCTTTGCCGCCGAGCGGCATCGAGCGGCTCGGGCAGGCACTCGAACCGGTGACGCTCATAGCCGGGTCGGTCCTCTTCTCCGCCGGCGACGTCGGCGATCGCTTCTACGTCGTCGAATCGGGAGAGCTCGGCATTGACCTTCCGAGCGGGCAGAAGGTCGAAGGGCCGGGCGGTTGGGTGGGCGAGATCGCGCTGCTCCGCGAGATCCCGCGCACAGCCACCGTGCGCGCGCTGACCGACGTGCAGTTGCTTGCGCTCGACCGCGACGTGTTCCTCGACGCGGTCACCGGCCACGACCGGGCCTCGCAGGCCGCGACCTTCATCGTCGGCGAGCGGCTCGCACTGTCTCCGGTTTAACGGCTGACGCCGGCGATGAGGCGGTCGATGCGCGCCCAGATCGCCTTCCGCGCCGGAGCGCCGAGATCGTAGACCGAGAGGTGGTCGGCGGTGAAGTGCGGAGTCGAGCGGATGACCCCGCCGTGGATCTGGCTCGCCGGGAAGCCGAACGCGAGCAGGCGCTCGTCCATCTCGATCGCGCCGGCGTTTCCGACACCGTGGTCCCGGTCGCCGACGAGGAGGTAGATGTTCGTCGTCCGCGGGATCTTGCGGAAGTTGGTGGCCGGTTCGAACTTGATGTTGATGGTGCCTGGGTAGACCGCGATCACGAGCTTGGGCTTCAAGAACGCGGCGGCCTCAACGGCGAGGCGGCCGCCGCGAGAGTGCCCGAGCAAGACGAGCGGCACGTCGGGATGACCGAGCTTGGCGAGGCCGGCACGGATGCCGTTCACCGCGTGATCTCGTGCGTCCGGCGCGGGGGGAGGCTGCTCGTAGCGCGGGAAGATCACATCGTCTCCCTGCGCCGCGAGGTGCACCTGCCACGGCTCAAGCTGTTCGCCCGAGTCCGGCGCGAGGCCGTGCAGGAGAGCGACCACCGCTTTCGGCCGGCCATGCGCGCGCACGACCCAGTACTGGTCAGAGCCGACCCCGAACGGCCCCTCGACCTTCGCCTGCCAGTGCGCGCCGCACCCCGCCGCCACAAGTCCGAGCGCGGCGAGTGCGAGGCCGCTACGGATCCAGTTCGACGAGCACCGCGCCACCAGCCACACGGTCGCCCTCCTGCACATGAACGGCGCGAACGGTCGCGTCGAACGGGGAGGTGAGAGGCGTCTCCATCTTCATTGCCTCGACTACGACGAGTGTCTGGTGCGCTTTGACTGTTGAGCCTTCGTGAACGTGCACCTTGATGACCGTGCCGGGCATCGGCGCGGTGACGATGCGCGATCCTTCGGCCGCCCCGTGAGCGTGCTCCGCCGCGTCGATATCGGGCGGCGACGCGAGCGACGCGGGTGGCAGGTTGAGCCGGAACGGTGTCCGCCAGACGGTCTCGGCGGCGCGGGCGGGAAGGGCCGAGAGTGGGGGATGCTCGGTGAGGAATGCCGTCGTCACGTCCCCGCTCCGCAGTGCGGGATGCGCGACGAGCCAGCGCAGAAACGGCAGGTTCGTGGTGACGCCGGTCACCTCGGTCTCCGCGAGGGCGGCAGCGAGGCGGTCGAGCGCCTCGTCGCGCGTTGCGCCGGCGGCGATCAGCTTCGCGATCATCGGGTCGTAGGCGGTGCCGATCTCGTCCCCTTCGGCGACTCCGGCGTCGACCCGGATCGACGAGGGCAGTCGCAGGCGCTCGATTCGTCCCGCCTGCGGCAGGAACGTCCGTGGGTCTTCGGCGTACAGCCGGACTTCGACGGCATGACCGATCGACGTCGGGTGAACGTCGAGCGCCTCGCCGCGCGCTATCCGCAGTTGCCACTGCACGAGGTCGAGACCCGTCACGAGCTCCGTCACCGGATGCTCGACCTGAATGCGCCCGTTCAGCTCCAGGAAGTAGAATTCGCGTTCGTCGACGACGAACTCTGCTGTGCCCGCGCCGACATACCCGATCGCGGTCGCAAAGCGCACGGCGGCGTCGCTCATCTGCGCGCGGAGGTCTGCGTCGAGTGCGGGCGAGGGCGATTCTTCGAGCACCTTCTGGTGCCGCCGCTGCACAGAGCAGTCCCGCTCGCCGAGCGGCAACACCGTCCCGTGGGCGTCGGCGAGTAGCTGGATCTCGATGTGGCGCGGCCGTTCGAGGTAGCGCTCGAGGTAGACGCGATCATCACCGAATGCTGCTTGCGCCTCGCGACGAGCCGCTGCGACGGCGGGGTCGAGTTCGGCGGCCGTACGGACGACGCGCATGCCGCGACCGCCGCCTCCCGCTGCGGCTTTCACGATCAGCGGCGGGAGGTCGACCTCGGGGATCGTCGGCACTCCAGCCTGTCGCGCGATCTCCTTCGCCGCAAGCTTGTCACCTCCGGCGCGCAGCGCGGCCGGGGGTGGCCCGACCCACGTCAAGCCTTCCGCCTCGACCGCCTCTGCGAAATCGCCGTTCTCGGCCAGGAAGCCGTACCCGGGGTGGATTGCGTCCGCGCCGCTTTGCTTCGCCGCGCGAATGTGCTCCTCCGAAGAGAGGTACGAGGCGATCTCGACCGTCTCGTCGGCGGAGCGCGCGTGCAGCGAGCCTGCGTCGTCGGGCGCGACGACTGCGACGGTCGAGATGGCGAGCTCGCGCGCTGCGCGAAAGACGCGGAGAGCGATCTCGCCGCGGTTTGCGACGAGCAGCTTCTGCACGGGCGGCAACGGTCAGCCGTCCACGAGCAAGCCGCTGACCGGCCCGAGGAGCGCACGCGTCCGCCGTGAGACGTGTGGAAGCAGTTCGAGCCGGTCGAGCTCCTGGCTCTCGGCCGCCGGTCGCCAGATCTCGTCGATCACCTGGTGTGGCGCGCCGTCGACGTCGTCACGCTGCAAATGCTCGCGCCAGAGTCGCAGCCGGGCCGCACGCGCAACGCCCTCGTCGCAGGTGATTACGCACGCCTCGCTGTCGTTGAACAGCGAGTGCTCGTTCAGATTCGCCGAGCCGACCACGAGCCAGCGGTCGTCGACGATCCCGAGCTTCGCATGGACGTAGACCTGCTTCGTGCGGCCGGGCTGGTAGAGCGTCGTTGCGAGCAGGCGCTTGTCGCGGTCGGCGTCGACCAGGACTCCGAGCTGTCCGCGCGTGTCGTCGCCTCCGGTGTTCGGGTGCGCCGGGAGGACGAGCACGATCCGGAACTCATCGCTCGGCGGGTCGAGTAGTTTCGTGATGAGGATGCTGACGATCTCCGGCGACCAGAGGAACTGGTTTTCGAGATAGATCAGATGCCGCGCAGAGCGGAGGGCGCGAACGTAAGCCTCGAGGATCCGAAAGTCGCCGCGTGGCAGCGCGTCGTAGATGTTGTTGGGAACCGTGCGGACGAACTGCGCGCTGACCGAGCCTTGCGCAGTGGCATCGCAGACGTGATCGATGCGCTCGCCGGTGACCTCGTGCCAACGGAGAGCAATGTGGTCGGCTACATCGGCGACGAGGGGTCCGGCGATGCGCGATGACGCGTCGTGCCAGCCGATGTCGCCTCGAGCGGGGTGCTCGAACGAGTCGAGCCGGTCGCCGGAGAGCGAGGTGAGATCGATGCCGCCAACGTACGCCGCCTTGCCGTCGATCACGGCGAGCTTCTCGTGATGACAGTGCATCGGCCGCTCGCGCGCGTCGAGCGCCATCTCGATCTTCGTTCCCTTCGTCAGTGCTTCTTTGACGTCGCGCACGCTCGCTCGTGAAGGCTTGAAGAGTGGCAGCGGCGCTCCGGCCCAGGCGATCACGCGGACGTCGGCGCTCTCTGCGACCTCGGCAAGCAGCTCGCGCAACGTGGGGCCTCCGCGTGACAGCCGGAACGTCGCCTCGAAGGACCAGCCGGCGAGCAGGACAGATTGCTTCGCCGCTGCGATCTCGTCCTGCAGCCGCGGAAGTGCCTCTTCGCCGTCGACGAGAATCTCGAGGGCGTTGCCGTCGCGTCGCGGAGGATCGCCCGCGCACCAGAGCCCGTCGTTCGGCGGGTCGTAGGCGCGTTCCCAGTCGTTTCGTTTCAGGCGGCGCCGGTGGTGCGAGACGACGAGCCGCTCGACACCGTTTCCGATCGTCCCGTCGAGCTTCTCGAGTCTCGCGTTCGCCATAGCCAGGCAAGCGTAAGTGCGCAGACGCCCGACAGGGCGAGGTAGGGCACGGCATCGCCTGCTGCGTGGGCGAGTGCGCCCGCACCTGCGGCCCCGATCGTCTGCCCGGGCGCCCACGCAAGGTTCAGGAGCGACGACGAGTAGCCGTATGGCAGCCCTCGCGCCTCGGCGATGTTCGAGACCATCGTCATGCCGGGTGTGAAGAACGTTCCGAACGCGAGCCCGCCGCAGACGACGAGCACGGCCAGCGTGAAGCGGTCGCCCGGCCAAGGCAGGGCCGCGGCGACGACGATGGAGGCGATCAACCCCACGGCGATCGGCCGTAGCGGCCCCGCGCGGTCGGAGATCTGCCCGATCACGATGTTGTTGCCCGCCTCGAGTGCTGCGGAGCAGAGGAAGACAGCGCCGATGCCCACGGCGCCGAGCCCCAGAGCGGAAAGCCGAAGCGGCGCGAGCACCGAGAGGGCGCCGAAGAGGAGTGCGGGAAGGACGACGAACCATGCGGCGGCGAGCACGCGCCGGTCTCCGATCGTGTGCAGCAGCGCACGGGTGTCGTGCGCGCGGTCGTCGGTCGGTCCCGGAACGACTGCGGCCCAGCCAACCAGCCCGAACGATGCGACGGCAACCGCACCGAACGTCCAACCGATGCCTGCGACCGACGCGATGCCGCCGATCACCGGCCCGAAGAGGGCACCGAAGACAGCAGCAGCGAACGCCCGGCCGATCAGCCGACCTCGCCGTTCCGGCGGCGACGACGCGACGAGCCAGCCGAGCGCACCGGTCCATGAGAACGCGCTCGCAAGCCCCTGCGCGAAGCGTGCTGCGTCGAGCTCCCACGCCTGGTTGGAGAGGGCGAACGCAACGGTGCACACGCCGACGAGCGCGAGGCCGATCATCATCGTGGGCTTGACTCCGAGCCGCCCGGCGACGATGCCACTCGGAATGGCACCGAGGAACACACCGGCCGGGTACGCCGCGGCGAGCAGGCCCGCTCCGATCTTGCCGAGCTCGAACGACCGGGCGAAGTGCGGCAAGAGCGGCGTCAGCGCCGCGAAGAAGAGCGTGTCGACGAAGACGACCACGCTCGTGAGAATCAGGAGCTTGCGCACGCCGCTACTCTGCCGATCCGCGATGAAGATGAAAGCGGCAGCGGTGCTCGTCGCCCTCGCGGTTCCTACTTCGGCGACCGCCGGAACCGTGTTCCTGCTCGACGGCCGCGGTTGGGGTCATGGCGTCGGCATGAGCCAGTGGGGCGCTGAGGGATACGCGCGTCATGGATACGGCTACCGGAAGATCCTCGGCCACTACTACCCCGGCACGACGATCACGATCGCTCATCCTCGTCCGGTTCGCGTGCTCCTCGCGCAGGGCCGAGCGAGTATCCGGATCGGTTCGGCGGCGCCGTTCGTCGTCGTCGACCGACGGGGTCACAAGCTCCATCTTGCGGCGCGAGGCGTCGTCATCGATCGTCGGTTCTTGCGCGGCCACGGTCAGCTCGCGCCACCGCTTCGATTCGAGCCCGGCGCGCAACCGCTGCGCGTCGGCGGCAACGGTTACCGCGGCGACGTGGTCGTCCGGTGCGTCGGCGGCAAGCTGATGGCGGTCAATGTGGTTCCGCTCGATCGCTACCTCCGCGGCGTCGTTCCATGGGAAGTGCCCAAGCGCTGGCACGAGGCGACGTACGCCGCGCAGGCGGTTGCGGCCCGCTCGTACACGCTCGCGACGCTGCATCCGGGGAAGAACTTCGACCTGTATCCGGATCAGCGGTCACAGATGTACGGCGGCGTCCATGCCGAACGTCCGCAGACGAATATCGCAATCGGCGCGACCGCGGGGCAGGTTCTCACGTGGGGCGGCAAGGTCATTCCGGCGTTCTACTTCTCGACATCGGGCGGGAGGACATCGTCGGTGCACGATGCGTGGCCGCACGCAAAGCAGGTTCCGTATCTCGTGTCGGTTGGCGATCCGTACGACTACATCTCGCCGCATCACGTGTGGCCGACGTCGGAGCTGAGCGCAGCGCAGATCGCCGCTCGGCTGCACGTCCACGATGTGCTCGACGTGCGCGTCGTCAACAACTCCTCCGGTCGCGCAAAGGCGGTTCGCGTCCTCACGGCGAGCGGGTGGAGGACGTTCGCCGCGCGAATTGTGCGGAAGGAATTCGACCTCGGCTCGACCGACTTCGAGGTGCGGGTGATGTCGCTCGACGACCCGGTTGCACCGGCGGTCTTCGGCGGGCGCGTGAAGCTGCACGGTTGGGTCCGCGGGCTCGGGCGGGCGCGACTGCAGATTCTGACACCGGCCGGCTGGCAGGTGCTCGCGCGCGTTCGTCCGAGCCCGACGGGCCGTTTCGCGCTCAGCGTTCGGGCGCGGCAGTCGACGCAACTGCGGCTGGCCTACAACGCGGTCGCCGGCCCGACCATCGTCATGACAGTCGCGCCACGGCTGAACGTCAGCGCCGACGGCACGAAACTGCGCGCGCTCGTCTCGCCGCGGCTTCCGTTCGAGGTGCAGCGGCTGACGAGAAGCAACTGGGAGCCCGTCGCGCGGGGGACTGGCAGCTTCGACCGCACGCTTCGCCCGGGCAGCTATCGGGTCGCCGTCCAGGGCGGTGCCGCGTACACGTCGTTCGTGTCGCAACCGGTCGGCCTGCACATCCGCGCCCTCGGCCCGTAGCCGCCGAGGGCCACCCAGGACACGCCCAAGACGCCACGTCCGATCAACCCATGGCCGGTGCCAGGCACGACTACGAGAGCGTGACGATTCGTCCACCGGGTCGACACATCACCGTCGGCAAGCCGTTTGCGGTGGGACATGTCCGGTGCCAGGCACGTCTACGAGAGCGTGACGATTACTCCCCAGGCGGGTCAGCCGCGCCAGCGGGGCGCGCGTTTTTCGAGGAACGCACGCAGGCCCTCCTGGCCCTCGGCGCTCGTGCGGTGGGTGGCGATGCGCTCGGCGGTCTCGTGCGCCGCCAGCGGTCGGCGCGCGAGCTCCTTGGCGGCGCGTGCGGCTTCCGGGCCGGCCGAGAGCAGTTCGGCGATCACCACCTCGACCGCCGCGTCGAGGTCGTCGGTCACCTCGTGCACGAGGCCGATGCGCCGGGCAGTGTCCGCGTCGAAGCGCTCGCCCGTGACGAAGTAGCGACGCGCAGCCCCGGGGCCGATTCTCGCGAGCGCGAACGGAGAGATCACCGCCGGGACGATGCCGAGCTTCACCTCGCTGAACGCAAACACGGCGCTCCGCGCCGCGACGACGATGTCGCAGCACGCGACGAGCCCGCAGCCGCCGCCGAGCGCATGCCCCTGGACGCGCGCGACGACCGGAGCCGGGCACGCGTCGATCGCGTCGAGCATCGCGCGCAGGCGCTGGGCGTCGGCCACGTTCTCGTCGTACGACAACTCGACGGACGAACGCATCCAGTCGATGTCTGCTCCGGCGGAAAACGAGGGTCCTTCACCTGCGAGCACGACCGCGCGCGTGCCGCCGACGTCTGCGAACGCAGTGGTGAGCTCGGCGATCAGCGACGCGTCGAACGCGTTCCGGCGCTCAGGCCGAGCCATCGTTATGCGCAAGACATCGCCGGCACCCTCGATGCGAAGGGCGCTCATCGGTCGAGTGAGCCCATCAGAACGGACCGCGCGCCTCGTAACTTCCGCGCCGGGCCCCGATCGCGACGATCGTCATCCCGTCAGGACCTGCGATCGGTTGCCGCGTCGTCTCTGGGTCGAAGCGAAAGATCATCGGCGCGACCACAGGAACCTCGTCGCCCTCGATGCGATAGACACCGCTCCCGGCGATCACGACGTTCACCTCCTCCTGCCCCGATTCGGTCTCGTCATGTTCACGGCCTGCGGTATTCGCCGGAAGCTCGAACCAGTTGACGCCGAATGCCTCGACGCCGAGCTTCCGGCGGAGGAACTTCACCGCACCACCCGGGCCCGCGCCCTCGACGTCCTCGATGTTGGCCAGCGAGTAGCCCATCTACATCCGGAAGATGCCGAAGGTCGTCTCGGGAATCGGGGCGTTCAACGCGGCACTGATCCCGAGAGCGAGTACCCGCCGCGTGTCGAGCGGATCGATGATGCCGTCGTCCCAGAGACGCGCTGTCGAGTAGTACGGATTGCCTTCGGCCTCGTATTTCGCGCGGATCTCACCGGGATCGGCATCGCCGACCATTGTCAGCACCGTCGCAGCCTGATCACCACCCATCACCGAGATCCGCGCGTTCGGCCACATCCACAGTTGCCGCGGCGAGTACGCACGGCCACACATCCCGTAGTTCCCTGCCCCGAACGAACCGCCGATCACCACGGTGAACTTCGGCACGTCGGCACATGCGACGGCGGTGACGAGCTTGGCACCGTCACGCGCGATACCGCCCGCCTCGTACTCCTTGCCAACCATGAAGCCGGTGATGTTCTGGAGGAAGACGAGCGGCACCTTGCGCTTGCATGCGAGCTCGATGAAGTGCGCGCCCTTCTGTGCGCTCTCGGCGAACAGAACCCCGTTGTTCGCGAGGATCGCGACCGGGTAACCCTCGACGCGCGCCCAGCCGCAGACGAGCGTCTCGCCGTAGAGCGCCTTGAACTCGTCGAAGCGACTGCCGTCGACGACGCGTGCGATCACCTCGCGCGCGTCCATCTGCGTGCGGTGGTCGTCCGGGATGACGCCGTAGAGCTCGCCCGGATCGACGGCTGGCGGCTCCGGCGGCGTCACCGTCCACGGCAACTCCGGCTTGCGCCCGTGCGAGTCGGCCACGATTCGCCGCGCGATTGCGAGCGCGTGCTCGTCCGAGGTCGCATAGTGGTCTGCGACGCCCGATTGCCGTGCGTGCACGTCGGCGCCGCCGAGCTCTTCCGCTGTCACGTCCTGGCCGGTCGCTGCCTTCACGAGCGGCGGCCCGCCGATGAAGATCGTGCCCGTCCCCTGCACGATCACCGTCTCGTCGCTCATCGCCGGCACGTACGCGCCACCGGCGGTGCACGAGCCCATCACCACGGCGATCTGTGGAATGCCCTTGGCCGACATGCGCGCCTGATTGAAGAAGATCCGCCCGAAGTGGTCGCGGTCGGGGAACACCTCCGCCTGCAGCGGCCGGAACGCGCCACCGGAGTCGACGAGGTAGATGCACGGCAGGGCGTTCTGCTCGGCGACCTCCTGCGCGCGCAGATGCTTCTTCACCGTGAGTGGAAAGTACGAGCCGCCCTTCACGGTCGCGTCGTTCGCCACGATGACGCACTCGCGTCCTTCGACCACGCCGATGCCGGTGACGATGCCGGCGCTCGGTGCTCCTCCGTCGTAGACCTCCCAGGCGGCCAGCGCGTTCAGCTCGAGGAACGCCGAGCCCGGATCGACGAGCCGGTCGATCCGCTCGCGCGCGAGCAGCTTTCCGCGCAAGCGATGCCGCTCGACCGCCCGCTCGCCGCCCCCGGCGGCGATCGCCGCGCTGCGTTGCCGAAGCTCGTCGACGAGAGCCTGCATTTGCCCCTTTCTGCGGGTGAAATCGTCGGTTTCCTCGGCTTGACTGGAAAGGAGCGACACGACGCGTGAGCCTAGCCGCGAGCAGTACGTTCGTGGGTTGAACGTGCGGCGATGAAGACTTATATCCTTCGGAATACCTCGCAGCTGTCCCGGCGAGGCCAAGTCTGGGAAGGGGAGAATTTGATGCACAAGCGGAAACTCGTCCTGCTGGCCGCCCTGACGCTCACGATTGTCGCGGTGGTCACCGCGACGGCGTCGGCGGGCTCCGGCACGGCGATCGAGCCACAGCTGATCAGCGATTCGCAGTTGCAGGCGCTGACGGCGACGCAGGGCGGCGCGTCCGTCCTGCCGACGACGCGCACGATCGCGCACTGGTTTGGCCAGACGGTCGACCCGGGGAACGGCGTTACCTACGGCTACAACATGGTCGGCGCCAACCCGAACACGTGCTCCGGCGCGAGTTGCTCGTCGACGATCGAGACGGACATCACGCCGATCAACGTCGTGGTCGGCGGCATGACGTTCAACGGCACCGACGTTGTTGCCGCGACCCTCGCCTCACCCGTGTTCGCGACGAACGACTACGGCTCGACGCCATACGCGACGGCGAACGCGGCGAACGTCCCGCGCGGCGCTGGTGGCGCCCTTTCGCAGAACGACGCGGGGAATCAGTTGCAGCTCGAGGACGCAACGATGCGGGCCCAGTTCAACAAGACCGGGGCGAGTCCGTATCACCTCGTCCTGCACCCGAACGTCACGGCGCCGGTCACGATCGTCGTGCCGTCGAACCAGGGCACGTTGCTGCAAAGCGGTCGTGGGGTCGTCTTCGCGGACATCAACATCAGCTGGTGGTCGGCGCAGATCAACAACCTCGAGCAGAGCGCCGATGCGACGCATCTGCCGATCTATCTCACGAAGGACGTCTTGCTGCACATCGGCAAGGATGTATTCAACTGCTGCGTGCTCGGCTACCACGGCACCCGCGCTGCGGGCTCGGGCGGCGGCAGCGCCAATTCGAAAGGCAACGCGGTCGTGCAGACGTTTGCCTGGGCGTCGTACATGTCGCCGGGCATCTATGCCCGACCGAACGGTGGCACCGACTGGGCGCTTCAGGACATCCACGGCCTCAGCCATGAGATCGCGGAGTGGGGGGATGACCCGTTCGTGAACAACACCGTCGAGCCGTGGCTCACACCGACCGCGCCGCAGTACGGATGCACCGGCGTGCTCGAGACGGGCGACCCGGTGGTTGCGATCGGCTTCGCAATGGGCACCAACACCTACGCGCAGGGTCCGAACCCGAACGGCAGCCAGAGTGCCGATGGGTACTACCACCCGGAGGACGAGGCGCTCCTCCCGTGGTTCATGCGCAGTGCACCGAACACGATCTCCGAGCCGACGCAGACTGCATCGGCGAACGGCGGTCGGTACACGTTCATGGGCGACCTCAACCCGTTCCCGGGGTTCCGCGCCCCGGCGACAGGCTGCTAGCAAGCCCAGGCACGATCTGAGAGAGCGGAAGGCCCCGGCGACCGGGCCTTCCGCCACTTTCGGCATGCTTCGCCGGATGCCGCGGAATCGTCTCCTCCTGCTCGCGGGCGCCGTCGGTGCCGCGATCGTCGTTGCAGTCGTGCTGATCCTCGTCGGATCCGGAGGCACGAAGCATGCTGCGACGACCACGACCGCGACCGCGACAGTGCCGGCGAAGACCACGCCGAACGCATCGATCTTTGCGAACGTTCCTCAACACGGCGACACGCTGGGGCGCCCGAACGCGCCGGTGACGCTGAGCGTGTTCGAAGATCCGCAGTGCCCCTTCTGTCGCCAGTGGGATCTCGAGACGCTGCCAACGGTGATCGAGCGCTACGTGAAGACCGGCCGCGTGAAGCTCGTGTATCGCGGCATCGAGATCATCGGGCCGAACTCGGTGCTCGGCCTCCAGGCGATCTACGCGGCGGGACTCGAGAACAAGCTTTGGACGTTCTCGGACGAGCTCTACAAGCTCCAGGGCGCGGAGAACAGCGGGTGGATCACTTCGGCGGTAATTCGGCGCGCCGCGCGCGCGACCGGTGCAGACGGGACGGCGATCCTCGGCGCCCTGGGCTCCTCCGGCGTCCGGGCTGGGTTGGCGGACGCGAAGAAGGAGGCCACCGCCGGGGCCGTGCAGGGAACCCCGACGTTCGTGATCGACCGGCCACCTGCCCTCCCACAGCAGCTGTCGGTGGCGGCGCTCGACCCCGCGACGTTCACGCAGGCGCTCGACGCCGCGATCGGGTGAGACTCCGTGCCGCGATCGCCGCGACTGCGGCAATCGGTGCTGCCATTGCGACCTATCTGACTGTCATTCACTACGCGCATGTCGCGCCGATCTGCACGACCGGAGGCTGCGAGAAGGTGCAGCATTCGAGCTACGCCGAGCTCGCAGGGGTTCCGGTGGCACTGCTCGGGCTGATCGCGTACCTCGGACTGATCGCCGCGGCCGCCGCACGCGGGCTCATCGCGTCGTTCGCAGGCGTGCTGATTGCGCTCGTCGGCGTCGCGTTCAGCAGCTATCTGCTCTGGGCGCAGCTCGGGCCGATCGGGGCGATCTGTCAGTGGTGTCTCGGGAACGATGTCGTCGTCGCGATCGTTGCGATCCTCTGTGTCGCCCGGATGCTGACCGAGCCGAGCGCCGACTGACCCGTCGCGGCGTCCTCCTGTTCGCGGCGATGTGCGTCATCTGGGGCGTGCCGTACCTGATGATTCGCGTCGCCGTGCGCGAGCTCGCGCCGGTCACGCTCGTGTTCGGCCGCACGGCGATCGGGGCGCTCATTCTCGTTCCCGTCGCGGTCGTCCGTCGCACCGAGTTGCGCGCGCTCGCGACGCTCTGGCGGCCGCTGCTCGCCTACACCGCGATCGAGGTCGCGATCCCATGGGTGTTTCTCGCACGCGCGGAGACGAAACTGTCGAGCTCGCTGACCGGGTTGCTGATCGCCGCGGTGCCGCTCGTCGGCGCGGTCGTTGTCACAGTCACGGGCGAGCGGCAGAAGCAGGGCTCGCGTCGTTGGCTCGGCTTGCTGATCGGGATTGTCGGTGTCGCAGCGATCGTCGGCCTCAACTTGGGCGTCGTGAACGGCCCCGCGGTCGGCGAGATCGCGCTCGTCGCGGTGTGTTACGCGGTCGGACCGATCATCCTTTCGCGCCGGCTGTCCGAGCTTCCCGCGCTCGACGTCGTCGCAGCGTCGCTCGTCCTCTCGGCGGTCGCCTACGCGCCTCTTGCCGCGCGGCGCTGGCCGTCGTCGCTCCCATCCGGCCGCGTCCTACTCTCGGTCGTCGGGCTCGCGGTCGTTTGTACCGCGATCGCGTTTTTGGTCTTCTTCGCGCTGATCGCGGAGGTCGGGCCGGTCCGTGCGACGGTGATCACCTACCTCAATCCGGCCGTGGCGGCTGTCCTCGGGATCGCAGTTCTCGGGGAGACATGTGACGTGGGGCATGGGCCTCGGCTTTGCGCTCGTGCTGACCGGCTGCGTGCTTGCAACCGGCAGCGGCCCAGAACCGGTTGCCGAGTCGTGAGCGATCGAAGCACCCACCTCGACCAGGTGAGACTGGTACTGGCCCTACGTGGACGAGCTGACGTTCGGCCTCGTACGCCGGGCCGACACGGCGGCGAAGCGGAGCGCGAGCTTCGGGCATTCCTTGATCGCGCGACGCGCGTGGCCTTCGAGCTCGCGCGGGACCGGGCGCGGGTCGATGATCGGATAGCCCCAGTCGTCGAGCTCGATGCGCTCCGGGAAGAGCTCGGCACAGAGCCCGTGGCCGTCACACGCGATGGGGTCGAGCTGAAGCCGCTTCATCCGAGGGAACTCGTGGGCAACACCGAGCGGTCGCTGCCGCTGCAGCGTCCCTTGCGCAGGTGCAGGGTCAGCTCCTCGTCGAAAACGTCGAGCGCACTCGAGACGAATCGTGCCGCGCCGTCGGGATGGCGGCATGCGCCTCGCGCAGTGACCTGCTGCGTCCAGCGGGCGAGGCGGTCACGATGGTCGTGCGTTTGTCCGTGCGCGATCTGCTCGAGCCCCGAGGCGAGCGCGTCGAGGCCGTGCACGCACGGGCCGCACTGGCCGGCGCTCTCGTTCGCGAGGTAACGCGCGACCCGTGCGCTTTCGCGCACGCCGCACACGCTCGCGGGAAACGCGACGACGACGCCCGCGCCGAGCCCGGCCGCGGCGGTGAGCGGGGCTGATGCGTCGCGCGTCCAGCCGCCGAAGTAGCCGCCGACGAGAAACGCGTTGACCGGCTCGGTCACACCCCCGGCCGCAGTGAGGAGATCCGTCGTTCGGGTACCCAACTCGATCTCGTGCACGCCGGGCCGCGCGACGGCACCGGCGAGGGTCACAAGCGCGGTGCCAGGTTCGGCCGCCGTTCCGAGCGAGCGGAACCAGCGCGCGCCGAAGCGCGCGATCAGGCCGATGTGGGCGAGGGTCTCGGCGTTCTGGACGAGTGTCGGCGCGCCGCCGAGACCCTTCTCGAACGGGTAGGGAGGCTTGAGGCTCGGCTTGGCCGGACGGCCGGAGAGCGCGTTCAGGAGCGCGGTCTCCTCGCCGGCGACGAAGCCGTCGGGGATCGCAGCGACGCGCCAGCGCAGCCGGTCATGCCGCTCGTGCAACGCGGCGGTGAGGGCGGCACGCTCAGCCGCGGCTCCCCGTGCGAGCGCGATGACGATCTCGTCGGCGCCGATGGCCGCCGCCGCGGCCGCCGCTCCGTCGAGAACGAGGTGGGGAACGAGGCGCACAAGCGCGCGGTCCTTCTTGCTCGCCGGCTCACCTTCGGTTGCGTTGACGACCACGACCGGGTGGCCCCGCTGTCCGGCGACCGCTGCGAGCTTGTCACCGGTGGGAAACGCGCCACCACCGCGTCCGCGCAGGCCGCTCGCCGCGAGCTCGTCGATCAGGTCTCGATCGGTTGTGTGGAGCGCGCCGTAGAGTGCAAGGTGGGCGTCATACCCGACCGGGCGGTTGTCCGGACGCACGCCGGCCAGGAGGCGCGCAACTCCCTCAGGTGCTGCCACACGCATCGCGGTGGCCATCAGTTCGCTCCCGGCGTCGCGTCGACCGAGCCGGTCACGGTCTTGCCGACGCTGTCGATCGCGAGGACGAAGGCGAGTTGGATGCGCGCTCCGGCATGGTCGGTGACGGTTGCGAACACCTGCTGGCCACTGAGTGCGGTCACGTCGCCGAGGTACACGGTGCGTGTTCCGGCGGGAACGTACGAGACGCCGCTTGCCGTCATCGAGACGCCACCCTGCAGCGCCTGTCCGCGCAGGTCGATCCGCACGCTGCCGCCGGCGCCGCCTTTCAGACGACCGCGGATCACCACGTCGACCAGTCCCCCCGGCACGCTTCGCTCTCGGACGGTGCCGGCGAGCGATGCGGAGAACGGCGAGCTCGGGAGCGCGACGCTGACGAGTTGCCCGACGGGGGCGCGCACCACGTGACGGCGACTTGCAAGGAGTGACGTCGGCGTGCCGGCGCGGCGTGCCCAGCCGTTCTTCGCGGGGCCCGACTGGTACCAGGCGAGGATCGCGAGCGGCGCAGCGAGCGTCACGAGCGTCCCGACGAGCCGCGCGCTCCTCGGGAGTCCCGGGCGGAGCGCGAATCGCGCCATTGCCGCGAGCACGACCGCCGTGACGCATCCGATCCCGACGAGACGCATCCAGGCGACGCGCGCGTCGCTGCCGGTGCCGAGGGCGTGCACGAGTGCGACCGGCCACGACGCGTAGGCGAGCCAGTGGACATACCGCCACAGTCGGTAGCCGATTCGCTCTCGGAGCAGGCTCGTCACGACGAGGATCAGCAGAAGATCGAACGCGATCGCGCCGAGCCCGAGCCACACCGGGCGATACGAGGAGAGGAACGGGATCACCGCGTCCTTCAGTCCGATGCTCGTGTATCCGTCGAGCACTGTCGTGACGACGTGCACGCCCACGAACCCGATCGCGAGGAGCGTCAGGTTGCGGTGCAGCCCTGCCGTGACGAACCGCGGCCAACGAGTCGATTTCACTCGCACGGTCGTCAGCACGCCGAGCGCGACCGACGCGGTGAGGAGGAGGAGCGCACCGACGCCCAGGCCGCGCGTCACGAACCAGAACGTCTTGCCGTTCGCTGCCGCCGCAAGAATCATGCGGCGAGCGCGTCGGCGGGCCAGTCGCCGATCAGCGCGACCGACCCGTCGTGGCGAACCGCGCGTGCGGGGAGGGAAAGCGCTGCGAGCCGGCCGAGCGCGGCCTCGCCGAGGATGATCGCCTCGGTCGATGCGACGTTCGCCTCGGCACAGCTCGCCGCGACGACGGTCACATAGCTCCACGGTGTGTTCGCGGGGCGGCCCGTGCGCGGGTCGAGGATGTGATGGGCTCCGCCGCTCGCGGTTCGCCAGCGTCGTACCGCGGTTGCGGACGTTGCGATCCCGCCGCTCGAGACGAGCACGACCGGGCCCGGGCCGCCGAGCGGCGCTGCGTGATTCGATGCGATCTGCACGGGCCAGCCACCGAGCGGCCCGAGGCCTGCGACCGCGATGTCGCCTCCCAGCGAAACAAGGACGCCGGTGCCCAGAGCGGCGGCGATGTGCTCGGCGGACTGGTCAGCGGCCCAAGCCTTCGCCGTTGCGCCGAAGTCGAGCTCGACGCCCGGCGGAATGCGCAACGTGAGCTCTTCGTCGTCGAGCTCGATCTGACGCCATGAGCTCGGACGTTCGGGGACGGGCACGAACTCCCAGGTGGCGCGCGCGCGAACGAGCGCGAACGTCCGGTCGTACCCCGCGGCGCGAAGTTGCGTGCCGAGGGCGGGGTCGATCAGGCCGTCCGACCGCTCGGCCGCGGCGAGCGCGACGCGCGTTGCCGCGGCGAGCAATGGGCTGACGGCGACCTGTTCGCCCCCGCGCGCGTTCACGCGGCTCAGTTCGGAATCGGGCCTGAAACGGCTGCACGCGAGGTCGAGTGCCGCGAGGTCGGCTGCGAGCAGCGCCTGTGCCTCGACGAGTGCCGCGGGGTTTGTCACGACGACGACAGCCGTTGTTCCGAGGGCGGGGAACGATGCGGTCGCGAGCGACGGCACGGTCACGATCCTCCGGAGACGACGACCGGCGGCGAATAAGACGGGACGGGCGCGGAAACCGGAGCGGCTGGAGCGGAGGCCGCGCTCGAGTCGTCGGACGACTGCGACGCCTGGGCAGAGACGAGGGGCGGCGCGGGCGCGGCGGTGAGGATCGTCGCCTGGGCCTTGCGGACGGGGGCGCGAACGACCGTTTTCTTCGTGTGGGTCGACCCGGCGGCGAAAGCTGTAAAGGCGCCTCCGAGTGCCACCATGACGGCGATCGAGACCTGCGTCGTGCGCCGCAGCCGGCGGAGCGCGGCATCGCGGGCGACTGCCGGCCTGGTCCGTGATGAGTCGGCGTGCTTCATACCCCAAACGGTCGCATGGGAAGATGAGACAGGGATGAACGTTTGATAGGAACTCCCTAAGAAGAACGCTGTGGCAGAGCCAGCCACACATCGGCTCCGCCGCCCGGCTGGTTTCTCGCCTCCGCACGCCCGCCGTGGGCCTCGGCGATCAGCCGGACGATCGAGAGGCCCAGCCCCGAGCCGCTCTCGCCGCGGGCGTCATCGGCGCGGCTGAACCGGTCGAATGCCCGCGCGAGGAAGGCGTCGTCGAACCCGGCACCACCGTCTGCGACGTGAAGCTCGACCGTCGAATGCGCCGATCGGCTGAAGACGCGAACGTCGCCGGCGCCGTACCGGAGCGCGTTCTCGACGAGGTTGTCGAGCGCCTGCTCCAGCCTTGTCGGGTCGGCGAGAACGACGGCCGTTGTCGGCTCGGCGCGGAGCCCCCGTCCGGCTTCGCGCGCGCGCGTTGCGAATCGCTGGATCACCGTGTCGAAGACGACCGAAAGGTCGGTGCGCTCGAGCTGAATCGGCAGCGATCCGTCCTCCGAGCGCGCAAGCAGCAGCAGATCGTCGGCGAGCTGCGACAGCCGCTCGGTCTCCGTGAGCGCCGAGCGGAGCGCGGCTCGGAGCTCGTCGGGTGACCTTGGCCGACGCAGCGCCAGCTCGAGCTCGGTTCGCAGAAGTGCAACGGGCGTTCGCAGCTCGTGGCTCGCATCGGCGACGAATCGGCGCTCGTGATCGAGGGAGGCCTGCAGGCGGCTGAGCATCTCGTTGAGCGTCTCTGCGAGTCGCGAGATCTCGTCGCGCGCAGGTGGCACGGGAAGCGTGCCGGGTGCGGACGCCGAGACCGACGCAGCACGCCGCCGCATCGCCTCGACGGGGCGGAGCGCCGCCGCCGCGAGCCCGTACCCCGCGAGCGAGGCCAGCAGGACGGCAAGCGGCCCCGCGATCAAGAGCTCTCGCGAGATTCGGTGCAGCGCGTCATCACGCTCCGAGAGCGACCGGGCGACGACGATCGCGCCGCCACTCGGAACAGGCACCGCCAGGACGCGCCACCGGCCGGACAGTCCGGGCAGCGACTCGGTGCGGTAGAACGTCCGGCCCGCGGCGCTCGCCTGAGCGTCTCCCTCGTCGAGCAGCGCGGGCGTCGAGGCGGTGGCGCGAACGCGGCTTCCCGACGCCGACAACAACTCGGCGAGTGTTCGTCCTCCGGCTGCGTCAGGATCGACGAGCCCGTGCTCGTCGTGTGCGTGCGCGAGCGACTCGCGCGCCTGTGCCTTCAGCGTCTGGTCGACCGAGTGGAGGAGCGCACTGCCGACCCGAACGTAGACGAGAATCGACATCGCGCCGATCACGCACGCAATCGCAACGCCGAAGACGAGCATCAGGCGAACACGGATCGGGAGCGTGCTCACGTCGAGCTGCGCAGCCGGTAGCCGACGCCGCGCACCGTTTCGATCGTCTCTCGGCCGACCTTGCCGCGCAGGTAACGGACGTACACGTCGATCACGTTCGAACGGCGCTCGAACGACATGTCCCACGCTCCGTCGAGCAGCTGGTCGCGCGAGAGCACCGCGCCCGGGTTGCGCATGAAGAGCTCGAGCAGCGCGAACTCCTTCGCCGAGAGGTCCAGCTCGGTCTCGCCGCTCCATGCGCGATGGGCGGCCGGGTCGAGCCGGAGCGCGTCGACCTCAAGGAGCGTCGGGCGCTCGACGGGAGCACGGCGAAGGAGCGCCCGCAGACGCGCAACGAGCTCGTCGAACGAGAACGGCTTCGCGAGGTAGTCGTCGGCGCCGGCGTCGAGACCGGCGACGCGATCCTCGACGGCCTCGCGCGCGGTGAGCATCAACACCGGCGTCCAGATGGCTTTCTCGCGGAGGCGGCGGCAGACGGCGAAGCCGTCGAGACCGGGCAGCATCACGTCGAGCACGATCGCGTCGAAGGCGGTCGACGCGGCGAGCCACACCGCTTCCTCGCCGTTACCGATCGTGTCGACGGCGTGGCCCTCTTCGCGGAGTCCGCGCGCGATTAGCTCGGCGAGCTTGGCTTCGTCCTCGACGATCAGGATCCGCATGCGGCCATTCTCGCGTTCTGAACGTGAGACGAGGATGAGACCTCTTGCGGCCACGGATCATTGCCACGCTTGACACGAGCGGTCGAACAATGCAATCGTCTGCCGCTATCAGCCCGGTTATTGGGGGCCGGGCGTGGTGAGGGAGAGCACACATGCCGCGTTGGGAACAACGTCCGGCCCTGTTTGTCAAGGGGCTCCGGTCCGCGACGCATGCGTGGAGGCCGAGGAGCCGAAACGTCGCGCGTCTCGTTGTCGTCCTTGTCTTCGTCGGTGCCGTCACGGGCATCGCCGGGGCGTTCTCGACCGTTCACTCGTTCCAGCCCGCGCTCGGCGCGGGACGGATCTGGGGCGGCCGCACCGTCGCTGTCGACGTCGATCCGGGCGATCCCGCGACGGCGCTCGCCGCGAGCGAGAGTGGCGGGCTCTTCAGGACGACCGACGACGGCGTTCATTGGTCCCACATCGACACGCTCGTGCCCTTCCGCATGTCGGATGTCAAATATGCGCCCGGCGACCGCCGGATCGTGATCGCCACCGCGTCGAGCGACAGCGGTCGCAAGGTGAACGGAGGCGGGATCTGGCGGAGCACCGACGGCGGCCTCACCTGGTCCAAGCCGGCGACTGCCAACCCGCCGTGCAACGCGCGGGCGAACGCCTACGGCATCGCCTTCGAGCCTGCGTCCCAGAACGTCTATGTCGGCACCGACTGCGGTGTCGCCGTCAGCAACGATCGCGGCGCGACGTGGACGCACCGGGCCTTGGCCGCGACGTTGGGGATCGCCGCGACCTCGGGCGGGATCGTCGACACGTGCTCGGGAGACGGGCATCATCGCTCGACGGACTCCGGCGCGACGTTCGGCGTGGCGAATGCGATCGGCGGCACAAGTAGCTGCCCGGGCACCGGCGTGCACGCGATCGCGATCTCGCCGAGCGAGTCGAATGTCGTGTTCTCGATTCACCAGCAGGCGTCATCGCCCGCTCCGAATGCGTGTAGCGGCGCCAACGCCGTCTCGCTGTGGTCGCTCGACGAATCCGACGACGGCGGCGTGACCTGGAACTCGATCGGTACGGCGTGTCCGAGCCGGCCGCCTTCGGTCGAGACGCGTGTCTCGACTGACGGCACGGCGGGGCACATCGACCTCTACTTCAGCGGCGGACTCAACTACCAGCGAGGAACGTGCACGTCATCCGGCGGTCCCGGCCTGCGCTGCTCCGGTGTCCTACCTGGAGCAGGCTCGCCGAACGTGACCCTCGACCACGCCGACCCCTCACAGGTCGCCTTCACGACGGCTACGTCCGGCTCGACGCTGAACTGTGCCGTGTACCTGCCCGGCGATAACGGTGTCGGCAAGTCCACCGACTGCGGAGCCACGTTCTCGACAACCGGTGGCGGCGCCAACGGCTACAACGCCCTGCAGATCTACGAGGTGACGGGCCAGGTGCATCCCGCCGGCACGGACCTCTACTTCGGGACCCAGGACAACGACATCTGGGCCTCCTCGGACAACGGCGTCACGTGGCCGAACAACAAGTGCTGCGAGGGGTTCTTCTTCCAGATCCCACATGCAACTGCGACCTCCGCCGGCCAGACGATCACGGGCGTCGTCTGCGGCGGCTGTTACACGTTCGCCGGCTCGGCGCTCTTCGGCGGGATTCCGGCTTGGAACAACCCGCTCCCGACGACGCCGTCGGGCTGCACCTTCAACTGCACCGCGAACCCGAACGGAAACCCGTTCCTTGTCGAGCAGGGGGTGTACGTCGAGTTCGCCCAACTCGTCGCGCCGAACTGGGCGCTCTACCTCACGGCGGACACGGGAGGCACCTGGACCAAGGTCCCGCTCTCGTTCCCGGGGAATCCGGGCCTGATCTCGGCGGGTGACCTGGCCGTCGCGTTCTCCGGTCGTCCCTACGTCTCCGGCCCGCCCGGCGACCCGACGATCTTCCAGGCCTATAACAAGGCGGCGGGCGGGATCGGCCTGCTCCGGATCAACGTCTCGCGGTTCCCAGGGCCGCCAACGGCGACCGTGACGGACGTCTCGGCGGGGATCAACAGCATCGACACCTACTGCGACGGCCAGGGAACCTTCGTCTGCCCGACCGTCTTCGGCGTCGACCCCAACGATCCGAACCACGTGATCATCGCCGACGGTGGTTCGTCGCAGATCAAGCAGAGCCTGAACGGAGGCAACACCTGGACGGCCGATGCTGCACTGACGAATCTGATCACAGCGAACAACGCCTTCGACTTCCGCGGTCAGACGCATGTCATCTCGTTCGATACGAGCGACAGCAGCCGCATCCTCGTCGGCACCGAGGCGAACGGCGTCATTGCCTCGCTCGACGGCGGCCAGACCTGGGCGCACATGGCCGGGTCCGAGGAGATCCCATCGGTGACCTCGTTCTTCTTCGACGAGGTCCAGCACGACATCGTCGTCTCGTCGTACGGCCGTGGCTTGTGGAAGATCGGCTACCCGTCGAGCGATCTGACGATCACGAAGACCCATCGTCCCGACCCACCGATCGCCGGGAACGAGCTCTACTACGACCTCACCGTCAGAAACAACGGAGCCGATCCGGCGCCGAGCGTCGTCGTCACCGACACGCTCCCCGTCGGCGTCACGTTCGTGACGAGCACCGACAGCTGCTCGGCGTTCGGGCAGACCGTCACTTGCCCGATCGGGGACGTGGATCCTGGTGTGACCAAGTCCTTCACGATCAAGGTCTCGGTCAACAGCAACGCGATCGCAACCACCGGCCCGCGGGCGATCACGAACGTCGCAACGACCCGCAGCCCGGGCAGCATCGACGCCAACACGGCCGACAACACCGCGACCGACGTTGCGATCGTCGAGGACCAGGCAGATCTTGCGGTCACGAAGCTCTGCAAACCCGATACGAACCCGGCGGCCGGAGCACCGATCGACTGCTCGGTCTTCGTCGACAACTTCGGTCCGTCGGACGCGCGCGGGGTGATCGTCACCGACACGATGCTGTCGAACCGCGCGTTCACTGTCTCGAACATCGACCCGGTGAGCTGTCCGGCGGCGGTTCCCGTCACCGGCGGCCAGAAGATCACCTGCAACCTCGGCGTCGTGCCGGCTCAGGGCCGGGCGACGCTGACGTACCGGATCTCGACCAACACGGCGCAGGACATCGACAACGTTGCGAAGGTGACGAGTAGCACTCCCGACCCGGACTCGAGCAACAACTCGGCCACGGTCACGTTGAACGTGAGCGCGGTCGCCGATCTCTCGGTGACCAAGTCCGCACCGACGAACGTCGTCGCCGGCACGAACATGACGTACACGATCGTCGCAGCGAGCACCGGGCCGTCGGACGCTCAGAACGTCGTGGTCTCCGACAAGGTTCCGGCCGGCGTGTCGATCGTGTCGGTCAGCGCTCCAGGGGCGACCGCGTGCAACGCGGGCACGCCGGGCGATCCGCTTGCACCGTTGACGTGCACGTTCAGCACGATCAACGCGTCGACGCCGCTCGCGAACCGGACGGTGACCGTCATCGTCAAGGTCAACCCGGAGACGACGGGCATCCTGCACAACGACGCGAGTGTGACAAGCGCCACGTTCGACCCAGCGACCGGGAACAACCTCGCCCACACCGACACCACGGTCGACACGTCGGCGGATCTCTCGGTCGTGAAGGTCGCCAGTCCGAACCCGGTGGTTGCCGGGAAGACGCTGTCGTCGAAGATGACGGTGAGTAACGCGGGACCGTCGCGGGCGAGGAACGTCACGCTGCGCGACGTGCTTCCGAACGGCGTGACCTTCGCCGCCGTCAGCGTCTCGAACGGAGCGGGGACGTGCACCCATGTGACGGCCCCGGCCGATGAGGTCGATTGCCAGCTGAATGACCTCGACCCCGGCCACAGCACGGTCGTCTTCGTGGACGTGACGGTGAAGACCTCGACGCCCGACGGAGCGACACTGACCGATACGGCGACGATCGGAAGCTCCACGCCCGACCCGGGGCCGGGTGCGAACACCGCCAGCCAGTCGCCGACAGTGCAGGCCGTCTACGACCGCACGGTCAACCTGTCGTCGGATGCGCCGATCTACAAGCCGTCGACGACGATTCACTATCTGATCACCGTCGGTGACAACGGGCCGTCGGATGCCGTCAACGTCGTCGTTAAGCAGACGCTGCCGCCGGCGAAGTTCGGCTACCTGGTCACCCAGGACGGCGGCTGCAGCCTTGCCGCCTTGGTGCTCACGTGCCCGGTCGGCACCGTTCCGGTCGGGACGACGAAGTTGATTCACGTCAACTTCTTCGTGCAGGGTTCGAAGGGCACCATCACGAGCACGGCTGCTCTCAACGCCGATACGCACGATCCCGTGAGTGCGAACGACACATTCACGCTCAATGTTCTGAGGAAGTAACGCCCAGCGTTGCGGGCCTCGCGTGGTTGGCGAGGCCCGCAACGGGGTACCAGTTGGGGGGAATCATGGACAGAAGAACGACGACCTTCAGAGCCGGTGCGGGCTTGTTCGCGGCGTTGGCGCTGCTCGCCGCGACCGCCGGGTCAGCCTCCGGTGCGTCGACTCCTTATCTTCAGTACGCCCCCGGGATGCCCCGGGTCGGCCAGACGCTCACGATCTACGGGCGCGGCTTTTGTTCTGGCGCCGCGTGCTCAAGGGTGGCCCTGACGATCGACGGCCGGTGGGTGACGAAGGGGATTCGGCCGGTCAGGGGGGCGTTCGTTCGGTCGTTCAAGGTCACGCAGGCCGTGGGGCCGCACATTCTCCGCGCCTCCCAGCGCGGCCCCAACGGCCGCGCGCTGCAGTTCTCGTTGCGCATCGTGATCGGCCCCGCGGGCAGGGACTAGCTCCGGGGCCTGGGGCCCCGGATCATCAGCCTGGACCAAAGGCTGCCGAACCCCATCCCTCAGGCGGGTCGTCGGTTTACGCGATCCGAGGCAGTGTTTCGGTGAGGGGAATTGCTTCACCGACCTGAGGGGGTCTCGTGTCCATTGGTTCAACTGCAGCGTCGAGTTCCGATTCCGCCACGCGGGAGCTGGATGCGCGCGCGCTCCTCGAGCGGCTCGAGCACCGCGAGCGTCAGGTGACGAGGCTGTGGGAGCGGCTTGTCGAGCGCGTCGGCCTCTTCCCGAACCCGGCGAGCATCCGCCAGCACGAGGCGACGGTCGCCGAACGCGAGCGTCTGCGGAGCGAGATCGCCGAGCTCCGCTCCCAGGTCGGCCGCAGCTACTAGTTCGCGCCGGCTGATCCCGGTTGTGCGACGGGCGAAAGTGTGGTTGGGTTGGTCTTGGTCGCCGCGTTCATCCCTTTGTCCGCGGAGGCCATGCGATCGGCCCGTGGCGATAAATGCGGTTGAGGTTCCCCCGAGACTGCTGCGGCCGCCACGGGCCGACCTATTCGCGGCGGGTCGCACCGGATCCAGCGCGTTCGTAAGGCGCCGGTAAGCGGGCGGCCTCGTTCGGGTGAATCTGCCCTGATTGCCGTAACCGCCGACTGCGTTTCTTCGTTTCTCCTCCGGTAACCCCCGCTGGTCGAAGACCGTCATGGCCGTCGGCTGTGATCTATGAGCTTCTGAGGAGGACGAAGAGGATGAAGAGATCGGTCAAAGGATCGAGTGCGCTGATCGCTACGCTCGTGCTGGCATTGACCAGTGCGGTCGGGGTCGGCTACGCCGCAGGCAAGACCACTCCGGTGAACACCGCCGCACCCACGATCAGCGGCACGGCGACAGTCGGGCAGACACTGACGACGAGTGACGGGACGTGGAGCAACGCGCCGACTTCCTACGCGTATCAGTGGTTGCGCTGCAACGGCGGCGGCAACAGTTGCGTCAGTATCGCGAACGCGACGCAGAAGACGTACGTGCTGGTTGCAGCCGACGACGGCCATGCAATCGCGGCCAAGGTCACCGCCACGAACAGCGACGGCTCGACGGCGGCGGAATCGGCTGCGACGAGCGCCGTCGCGCCCGCAACGTCGAGCGGGACGCCGAAGGTCACCGATCGGCCGATCATCTCGGGCACGCCGACGGTCGGGCATGTCCTGACAAGCGACCAGGGAAGTTGGACCGGGAATCCGACGTCGTACTCCTACCAGTGGCAGCACTGTGACGCTGACAACATCGTCGCCTGCACCGACGTTGCCGGCGCAACCTCGGCGACCTACGCTCTGCGCACGGTCGACCTTGGTTACCGGCTGCGCGTCAAACTGACGGCGAAGAACGCCAAGGGCTCCGCGACGACGAACTCAGCCACGACCGCTGTGGTCGGGCCAGCGGTTCGGATCACCAACAAGCGTCCGACCCTGGTGATCCTGTCGGCCCGCTTTATCGGTTCGGCCGTTTACGCGCGCTTCCGGATCTGCGATGACTCGCGCAAGAACCTGACGATCATCGAGACGGATTCGCGGCCCGGCAAGCTCTCCTACACGCGTCGGTTCACGACGCTCATCGCCCCGAACCCGTGTGGCGTCTACACCCGGCACTGGACGCCGGTGGCGCGCTTCCGTGGGCCGGGCGCGTACGCGCTCACCCTCCGCGCTCGCGACAAGTCCGGCTTCACAAGCCTGCCGGCTCGCCGCAGCTTCTCCCGCGGATAGCGGGTACCAGTCGTGTGGGGGCGCCGTCGGGGCGCCCCCAACACGAACGGCGAAGACGGCTCAGAACGCACGAGACCCCGTATGACTACGGGGTCTCGGCGTGAACACGGGAGCAGGGGCGACAGGACTCGAACCTGCGACATTCGGTTTTGGAGACCGACGCTCTACCAACTGAGCTACGCCCCTCGGCTTTCGCGCTGGCGATTGTATCGGCGGCTCCGCGCGCTCACCGGGACGGGAAGTAGCATCTCGAGGTGGTCATGGTCGGGCTCTTTTCGGCGATTGCGCTCGCTTTCGGCTTGATTACGGTGTGGTCGGCGTCGGCCGGCCAGTGGGTGATCGCGGCTGCTGCGGCGGCTCTCGCGGCGTGGATGTCGACCTTTGCGTGGTCGGCACTAAGGAAAACGCGCGCGTAGCGCGTATTCTGCAAGCGTGGCAGGGGAGGACACAAAGACGCTTTGGCAAGAGTTCAAAGCGTCAAACGACAAGGCCCTCCGTGACCGGCTGATCTTGACCTACGCGCCGCTCGTGAAATATGTCGCCGGGCGGCTCGGATCCGGGCTCCCCGCGCACGTCGACGAGGGCGATCTCGTCTCATACGGCCTGCTCGGGCTGATCGGCGCGATCGAGCGCTACGACCCCGATCGCGACATCAAGTTCGAGACCTACGCGATCTCCCGCATCAAGGGGGCGATCATCGACGAGCTTCGCGCGCTCGACTGGGTGCCGCGCTCGGTCCGCTCGCGGGCGCGGGAGATCGAGCGGGCGATCGGCGAGCTCGAGGCGAAGCTCGGGACGGCGCCCACCGACGAGCAGATCGCCGCGAAGATCGGCATCTCCGTCGACGAGCTCGAGGAGTCGCTCACGGACATCTCTCGGTCGTCGATCGCGGCGCTCGACGAGCTTTGGTCGACCTCGGGTGACGGCGACCAGGTGTCGCTTCTCGACACGATCGAGGACACGACCGGCCCGCGACCGGCCGATGTCCTCGACGCGTCGGAGATGCGTGAGGCGCTCGCCGACGCGATCGCGCGCCTGCCGGAACGCGAGAAGCTCGTCGTCACGCTCTATTACTACGAGGAGCTGACGCTGCGCGAGATCGGCGAGGTGCTGGGCGTCACCGAGTCGCGGATCTCCCAGTTGCATACAAAAGCCATCCTGCGCCTGAAGGCGCGGCTGGCTGGCGCGGCCGCGCGAGTCTGACGAACTTCATAGGTTCGTCTTAGCGACTGCTTAGGTGCCGGTGAAAATCTGGGGCCATGGAACGTTCGTCGAGTTTCGCTTCGACCCGCCGCCCCTTCGACGAGCGCAGTCGCCGCAGCAGATTTCTCCGAACCTCCGAACTGAACCGTGTCAACGCCGCTCCCCTCGGCGTGATGCTGGTCTCGGAGGACTCCGCGTCGATGCTCTCTCGCTCGACGCTGCGAGCGCCACCGGCGGCCGGGTGAGGCCTGCCGTCGGTGGTGCGATAACTGCTGCGGGCTACGACCGTGATTTCGCCGCTCTCCCCTTGGACGGCGAACCAGTCGAGCCCGCGGCGGTCCAACCCCTTGCCGTTTCCGCACTGGCGTTCGTTCGGCAGTAGCCCCGCGCCGCGGCATAAGATCAGCCCGACCCTCACCGCGCACCCCAGGAGGACTCGATGCCCATCGAAGCCGGGAAGATTCGCAACGTCGCCGTCGTCGGACACCGTGGTACGGGCAAGACCTCGCTCGTCGAGGCGCTGCTCTTCCAGGCGGGAAAGACGAACCGGCTGGGTGCGATCGAGGCCGGTAGCACGGTCGCCGACTGGGACGAGGACGAACAGCGCCGCCAGATGTCTCTGTCCGCGGCGCTCTGCAACTGCGACTGGCAGGGTCGCAAGATCAACCTGATCGACACGCCGGGCGACTCCGGCTTCCAGGCCGACACCGTGGCGTCGTTGCGCGTCGTCGAGGGTGCGCTCGTCGTCATCTCCGGCGTGATGGGCGTCGAGGTGAACACCGCGCGCGTGTGGGGCCGCGCCGAGGAGCTCGAGCTGTCGCGCGTCGTCTACGTCAACATGCTCGACCGCGAGCGCGCCGACTTCTATCGGGTGCTTGCCTCGGTTCAGCAACAGCTGTCCGAGCGCTGCATCGCGATCCAGCTGCCCATCGGCTCCGAGCACGAGCTCACGGGCGTCGTCGACCTGCTGCACAACTGCGCGTACATAGATCCGTCGGGCGCGCGCGAGGGTGATCCTGTCGCGATTCCCGCCGACATGGCGGACGTGGTCGACGAGTACCGCACCAAGCTGCTCGACGCCGTCGTCGAGACCGACGAGGCGCTGATGGAGCGCTACCTGGGCGGCGAGGAGATCGCCGCGGATGATATCGCGGCGGCGCTGAAGAACGCCGTGACGCGCGACGAGATCTACCCGGTCGCTTGCGGTGTCGCCACGAAGAACCTCGGCACCCATGCGCTTCTCGATCTGATCGTCGAAGGCGTGCCGAGCCCGGCGAAGAAGGGCTCGCCGATCGACACCGACGCGAAGGTCGCAGCGTTCGTCTTCAAGACGGTCGCCGATCCGTTCGCGGGCCGGATCTCGGTTTTCCGGGTCTACGCAGGCGAGGTGAGCTCCGACACGACGCTCGTGAACCACCGCGACCATTCGAAGGAGCGCATCGGCTCGCTGATGACGATGCAGGGAAAGGACCACGAGCGTGCGGATGGCTTCGGCGTGGGCGACATCGGCGCCGTCGCGAAGCTGAAAGACGTGCAGACCGGCGACGTACTCGTCGACGCCGAGCACGACCTCGAGCCGCCGGCGATCGGCTTCCCCGATCCTGTGATGAGCTTCGCGGTCACGCCGCGCACGAAGGGCGACGAGGACAAGGTCGCGCAGGCGTTGCGCCGGCTCGCCGAGGAGGATCCGACGCTGCGGATGCGCCGCGATCAGCAGACCGGGGAGGAGCTGCTCTCGGGCATGAGCCAGGTGCACGTCGAGGTCGCCGTCGACCGCGCGAAGCGGCGCTTCGGCGTCGAGATGGATCTGCATCAGCCACGCGTCCCGTACGTCGAGACGATCAAGGGCCAGGCTCGCGCGCAAGGGAAGTACAAGAAGCAGACGGGCGGCCGCGGTCAGTTCGGCGACTGCCACATCGTGCTGGAGCCGCTCGACGACCACGTCGGCTACGAGTTCGTGGACAAGATCGTCGGCGGCGTCATCCCCCACAACTTCCGGCCGGCGGTCGACAAGGGGATCCAGGAGGCGTTGCAGCACGGCAACCTCGCGGGCGCGCCGGTGCAGGGCGTTCGCGTGACGCTCGTCGACGGCAGCTACCACAACGTCGATTCGTCGGAGATGGCGTTCAAGATCGCCGGCTCGATGGCGTTTCGTACCGCGTACGAGAAGGCACAGCCGACGTTGCTGGAGCCGATCATGGAGCTCGAGGTGACGGTGCCCGACGAGTCCGTGGGTGCGATCAACGGCGATCTCAACTCGCGTCGCGGCCGGTTGCACGGGATGGAGCCGAACGGCGGCATGACGACGATCAAGGCCGAGGTGCCGATGGCGGAGGTGCTCACCTACAACCAGGCGCTCACTTCACTCACCGGCGGCCGTGGCGATTACCACATGCAGTTCCTGCGCTACGAGGAGGTCCCGGCGCACATCGCGCAGAAGCTGATCGAGGCGGCGAAGAGCGAAAGCGAGGCCGTCCCCGCCTGAAAAGTGCTGCAAGCGGCCACCTCGACGGGGCGAAACGCTACCCTCGACCCATGACGCGCGTCACTCGGGCAACCGTCGACCGGTCGTGCGCCATCTGCGAGCGCACGTTTCTGATGGGCGAGCGTGCGACGCGCTTCTCGCCGAACGGCGGCGGCCACTACGTCGACGTCTGCCCGCTCTGCACGGACACCGCGGTCGAGTACGGCTGGATCCGCGAAGGCGCACCGACATCGCCGACGGTTCAGACCGAACGCCGTCGGCGCGGTGCCGGCAACTTTCTCAGCACACTGCTCGGGACGCGGCCGCGCGCGATCGAGGAAACGATCGCGTCCGAGCCGATCCTGCGCCGACTCTCCGACGCGGAGCTTGCAATGGTCGAGGCGGCCGACCTCTTCAACGCGTCCCAGTACCGGCGCACGATCGGCGGGATCGGCAAGTCGCTCGGGACGCCGCGCGTCTCGGTGATGCCGCTCTCGGGTGTGAACGCCGAGGTGGTCGTGACGGTCGCGTGGGACATCTCGTGGTACCAGTACCGCGTCTCGCCCGACTCGGAGAATCCGGTGCGGCTGGAGGAGCGTGGCCACGATCCGGACGATCTGGAGGGGCCGTTCACGGACTGGAACGCGCACATGGAAGACGACGGTCGCGTGCTCCCCGACATCGCTCGACTCTAGGGGCCCGATGTGAATTGCCGGCACCCAAATTCACATCAAGCCCTCGTCCAATGACGATCGGGGCTGGCGTCCGCCGATCCGGTTCGTAGACTGAGACCGTGATCTACTGCGTGATCCCGCGCGAGCTCGAGGGCGAGCTCTTCGAGAAGATGGTCGCGTACTACAGCGACAACCCGAACGTGACGGTGATCATCGACCGCCGCGAAGGCCCCGACCGCCGCGATGGGCCGATCGAGGAAGCCGTGCGCAACCGCCGCGAGATTCGCGACCGTCGCCGCCCACGGGTCACCGGCGAGTTCCCGGACACCGAAGCCTCCGGCGACTAGCCTCGGGTCCAGATCCCGCGCAGCGATCAGGCGTGAGGACGTTCGCGCATGTCACGCTCTGGAGCCTGGTTCGGGGTGTGAACCAGGCTCCAGAGCTCGAAGAACCCGGCGCTTCCGACGCCAACCGCGAACCTACTTCAACGAGCGAGTCAGTTCGGGTCTCAGCGACGGGGGAGCCGCTCAGGCAGCGCGACGGTTCTGGGTGTCCCGCCGCAACTGCCAGACCTGTTGGTCGGGCACGCGGCGGTCGGAGCCGATGCCGAAGGCGAGCAGCCAGATCAAGCCGTAGGCGACCGCGCCACCGAGAATCACGTTCAGGATGAGGAGTGTTGTATGGGTCATGGGACGAGTGTTCCCATGGCTGGTTACGGGACGGCAACGCCTGGGATACCGCTCAGACACGATCGCGTGCGCGCCCGGCAGAGGGGATCACGAGCCGGAACTCGCTGCCGACACCCTCCTCACTCTCGAGTTCGATCGTTCCACCGATCGCCCGCGCCGCCCGTTGGGCGAGGGCGAGACCCAAGCCGCTTCCACCACTCGTGCGATCGCGCGCTTCGTCCACGCGATAGAGACGTTCGAAGACACGGGCGCGGTGCTCCTCCGCGATGCCGATCCCTGTGTCCTTGACGGAGATCACGACGCCCGCCCGTCCGTCCGTTACCGAGAGACGGATTCGGCCCCCGGCGCGCGTATAGCGCACGGCGTTCGAAAGCAGGTTGTCGAGCACCGTCTCTAGCAGCCGACGGTCGCTCTGGATACCGGCATACGCGGTCTGCGCACCGTCGAACTGGAGCTCGATACAGGCCGCGGCCACAGCCGGTCGGAAGCGGGCGACGAGCTCACGGCATAGCTTGTCGACGTCGACCCAATCGACCCGTACGGAGTCCGTCAGGTCGAGCCGTGTGAGCTCACGGAGGTCGCCAAGTAGGGAGTCGACGCGCCTGCCTTGACTGTCGATCAGTTCGAGGGCTTCAGCTCGTTCGCTGCCACTCTTCATGGTGCCGTCGGCGATCGCGGTCGCGAAACCGCGGATCGCGTTCACCGGCGTGGCGATCTCGTGCGCGACGTCAGCGAGGAAGTGACGCTGGTCGCGGTCCGCCGCTTCGAGTCGCCCGACGAGGTTGTCGAACGTGCTGCCAAGCTCCGCGAACTCGTCTTCCCTGAGCGCGCCGATTCGCGCACCGAGATCGCCCGACGCGACGCGCCGCGCGGCCTCGGTCGCCCGTTCGATCGGGTCGCGAAGCGCACGGATGAGCAAGGTCGCAGCAAGGAACGCAGCTCCGATCACCAGCGTCAGCAGCGCGGCGGCGATCAACGTCAGCTCAGCCGTGCTGAGCGCACCGGTCGGACTGGTCGAGGCGTGGTCGATCAGTACCACTTTCCCCCCGAGATACGACGCGGTGACCGTCAGTTCCACCGGGCGCGGGTTGGGCGGCCCTTCGTACACCTGTTTTCCGCCGCGCAGAATCAGGATCCGGTCATTGAGCAAGACCTTCTGCATCGCGGCGAGTTCGGCCGGTGTGGCTCCGCCCGCAACCTCGTGCGCGATCGTCCGAGCGGTCACGAAAGCCTTCTGACGATCCGCAGATCGCTCGTCCACCCGCTCGAGTCGTGAGATCACGAGGTACGAGCCGATGAGGCCAACGCATCCGGCCACGAGCATCGCAGCGAGGAGCTTCACGCGCAGAGAGGCGAGCCGACCGACCATCAGCAATCATCTTCCCTGTGATCTCCGACGCCCGGATACTCGTCGCAGACGACGAGAGCGCGCAGCGCCGTCTGCTGCGCGCCTACCTGAGCAAAGCCGGGTACATGGTCGTGGAGGCCGACAACGGCCTCGATGCGCTCGCGCTCCTGCGCGGCGGCGGCATCGACGTGGCGCTCATCGACGTGATGATGCCGGAGCTCGACGGGTTCGAAGTCGTCCGGAGGATCCGTTCGGAGTCCGCCGTGCCGATCATCCTTCTCACCGCCCGGGGCGAGGAGACGAGCCGCGTCGCAGGCCTCGAGCTCGGCGCCGACGATTACGTCGTGAAGCCGTTCTCCGCGCCGGAAGTCGTCGCACGCGTGCGAACGCACCTCCGGCGGCTGCAGGGCGGCCCGGCGAAAGAACCGACATTGCGCATCGGCGAGGTCGAGCTTGACCTCGAAGCGCGCCGGTGTACGGTCGGCGGCAGCCAGGTCGACCTGCCGCGCCGCCAATTCGATCTGCTCGCCACCCTCATGCAGGCACCCGGCCGCGTCTTCACGCGTGAGCAACTGCTCGAACAAGCGTGGGGAACACCGTACCTGTCCACGAAAACCGTCGACGTCCACGTTGCTCGGTTGCGCGCAGAACTCGGTGACGCAGTGCAGATCGTCGCACTCCGCGGCGTCGGCTACAGGCTCGAAGGCTGACCTGAGGCTCGCAACACACGAACGCATCCGCGGATTCTGGCATCCCGGACGACGTTTGCTGGATTGAATCGCCTTAGGCACCAACCCGCGTCGGACTCCGTCGGCCCAGCCGACACGCGATCCGCTCCGAAGCCGCGCTCGGCGGTCGGTTATCGTCCGACTCGAACTCGGCACGGCTGGCCAATTCCGGTGACCGCCACCGTTTCCGGGCACACGAACTCAAGAACTCGGCCCACTCAGGTGTCCGTGCGAACGCTGGCGCAGCCGACGCGACCGCAACCTGGTTCCGATCTTTGAACCAGGTTGCCGAGTTTCAGTGCTCGTCGCGCTTCCGAGCAAACTCGCGATCCTGGTTGAAGAGCAAACCAGGATCGAAAGCTCAGGGGTCATCGCGGAACGCTCGCGCAGCCGTTCATACTCTCGCCCGATGGACAGCGATACGAAACTGATGAGAGAGCTGGCGAGCGCGGCAGTCCAGTGGTACGCGGACCAGAATGACGCGCAGCTCGCTGAGCGCATCGAGGCCGTATGCAACCGATTCGACCGCTCCGCTCTCCTCCTTTACGGGGAGTCCGCCCTCGGGTACAAAGCCACGAGACTTAGGTTCTTCCCGCCCTCGGAGTTGCTTGCTGTGCTCGCGTGGGAGATGAACGACATCGGACGGGCGATGCACGACATCATCGTGTCGCTGGTTGACCGCGCAGGCATCAGGTACAACGAGGGGCCGCCCGGCAACCTCCTCCTGCGCTTCGACTCTGAAGCGGTCTATGACACGTTCAGGGAGTCACTCGAAGACGAGATGCTGGAGGACAGCTGGCCAGCTGGCCTATCGATCTTCCACTTCGGCGTATTTGACTAGCGGCCGGCAGAACAGCCCACCTGGCGCCGGGTGACATTCCCGCACTCAATGTCATTCTCGTTGGGCGGTTGCGTCCGATGGCTGGCGCAGACTCGGTCGGCGGCGGCTGACTCGATTCCGAATGTCGCCCGAGGGTTGACCATCCAGCGTTGTGTCGCCGCCGCCGACCGAGACCGCCGAGCGT
>JBBQQU010000011.1:0-86933 GCA_038215565.1 Gaiellales bacterium
TCATAGGCCCGAATCTCCCTTCTCATGGACTGAATCGGCCGCGCCTCCTGTACGCCGCTTCGGGTGACGGCGCGACGGGCGTGGCGAGAAGCGGCGGCAGTGTAGCATCGCCGCGATGAAGCGCCTGCTTGCGCTCCTTGCGGGTGGTCTCGGGCTCGGCGCGCTCCTCCGCCGCCGCGGCCGCCGTCCGGCATTGTCGCCGTCGCCCGCCGACGACCTGCGCGCGAAGCTCGAGGCGGCGAAAAGCCCCGAGCCCGACGAGCCTCCAGCCGATGACGAGCCGGACGTCGACACGCGTCGAGCGGACGTGCACGCGCGCGCCCGCCAGGCGATCGACGACCTCGGCGAGTCTTCGTAGCTACGCCACCGCTGCGAGCAATTCGGCGCGCTCCGTCGTCGTGAGCCCACGAAGTGGCCCGCGCACGTCCTCGTTCATCGGCACGCCGCGCGCGACGACGACTGCCTTCGACGCGGCGTGCCGGGGGTAGCGCTCGACCACTTGCCGCAATTGCCCTGCGCGTGTCGAGTCGCCGCTTCGAACCGCCTCGACGACCACCTCGGGGAACGCGGCTGCAAGGCCCGACACGGCGCCGACGGCGCCGGCGGAAAGCCCTTCGCCGATGAGCGACTCCGCGCCGATGAAGATGTCGAGCCCGTCGAGCATGTACGGCTGCACCTTCGCGAAGGGCGCATCACTGACCTTCATGCCCGCGAGGTTTGCGACCGCGTCGCGCAGGCGCTCGATCACGGCCGGCGGGATCGCGTAGCCGGAGGCCTTCTCGAGCTCGTACGCGTAGAACGGCAGGGGCGCGCACGCCTTTGCCGCGGCGACGAAGTGCGCGAGGAGTGCATCGTCGTCGAGTTGGAAGTACGGCGGCGCGATCACCGCGACTGCCTCGGCGCCGTTCTCGGCGGCATGCTCCGCGAGCCCGACCGTGTCGGCGGTCGTCTGCGCGCCGCAGTGTGCGAGCACCGGGAGTGGGCCCAGCAGCGCCTCTGCGAGCAGCGTTTTACGCTCTGAGAGTGATAAACTGATCCCTTCGCCGGTGGTGCCCGCAACCAAGATCGCATCGATCCCACCGTCTTTGAGGTAGATGAGATACGCCGCCAACGCATCGAGATCGAGCTCGCGTCCCTCGGCGCGCAGAGGCGTCAGCGCTGCGGCAATCGTCCTGGCGCTCACAGGCGTGATGCTACTCGGCGCGAATCGCGCGACCGCCTCCGACCTCCTCGATCTGAATGCGACGCACGTCTCGCTCGCCGTGCACGGTGGCACGGCGCTCGTCACCTATCGCGCGCGCGCCACCACGCGCCACGTCCTCGTGTGGGGCGCGATCAACGCCCTCGCGCCGGGGTCGGGGAAGCGGCAGGTGCGATTCGTGCACGACTACACGGGTGGGCTGCACACGTTGCACCGCGCGGCCTGGATGAGCTTCGCTGACCAGTGCCGTCCGTACTCGGGGCCGACGCTCGCGTACTTCGTCGCCGGTTGCACCGCGGCCGACGGCTCGTACTGGGCGATCCAACGCTGGCAGCGCAACCTGCCGCATCGCGGCAGCGCACCGCGGACCGACTGGCAGCGCGCGTGGGAGCTGCACGTGTCCCACTGGTCGGGGCCGCTCGCACACGTCGAGCTCCACGCGGACTGGGCTTTCGGCGGCGACGCACACGGGATCTTCGGCCGCTTGAGCTACGCCGGCGAGCCGGTGCACGGCTTCCGCACGACCCCGGGCGGCGCGCCGACGGATTCCTACGGGCGCAGCCTCTACATCGACACGCACAACTCGAAGTACGGGCCGGGCTGGAGCCGCGAGACGTCGGTCGTCTTCCGCAACCCAACCGGTGCCTTCTGTTACTCGTTCTGGCCGACCCACGACGCCTCGCTTCCGGGCGCGCCGTCGCGCCCCGCCGGTGACGGCGACCGCTATCGCATCAGCGTCGTCGGCCCCGGCGTGACGGCGGATGTCATCGCCGAGACGCCCGACCCGGGCGCCTGGAATCCGCGCGATAGCGCGAAGGTCGCGTTCGAGAAGCAGCAACTGAGACTCTTCGACGAGATCACCGCGGGCGATAAGTTCTGCGCGACACAGCATTGACACCTAGCAACACTAGGTATAGCGTGACGAGGCATGAGGGCTGAGACGCTAAAGGGTCACCTCGACGCGCTGATTCTCGCGACGCTTCGCGACGGCCCGGCCCACGGGTACGCCGTGATCGAGGAGTTGAAGCAGCGCAGCGGCGGTGCCTTCGAGCTTGCCGAAGGGACGGTCTACCCGGTGCTGCACCGCCTCGAGTACGACGGCCTCCTCTCGAGTTCGTGGTCGACGGCGGCCGGCCGGCGTCGGCGGGTGTATCGCCTGACGCGGCGCGGTCGTACCGCGCTCGCGGCGCGGCAAGTGGAGTGGGCGGACTTCGCGCACGCCGTCGAGGCCGTTCTCGCGTGAACGGCCTCCAGTCAGAGCTCGCGCGCGTCGGGATCCGCGGCCGGCTCGCGCGGCGCATCGAGCTCGAGCTCGACGATCACCTGCGTTGCGACCCCGCGGCGAATCTCGGCTTGCCGCGCGAGATTGCCGAGCGCTTCGCCGCGGAGCTACAAGTGTCGCGCACGATCCGCTCGACGTATGGGGGCTTCGCGGCGCTCGCGCTCGCCGCGGTCGCCATCGTCGTCTCGGCACGCGGGGGTGGCCCGAGCATTCCGGGCGCGCGCGGGTGGGTCCAGTCGTTCGGCGGCCTCACGGTTCTCTTCGCGGGCCAGGTCGCGTTCGTCGCCGGCGTTCTCGCGCTGTGGCGTGCCCTCAGGCGGCCGGAGACGCCCGCCGAGCTACGGCTCGTCCAGCGGCGCACGAGTGTCGCGCTCGCCGCCGGTGGGGCGGCGGTCGCGGCGCACGCGGTCCAGGCGGTCGCGGTGCAACCTTTCATGTCGACGCTCTGGGTTGCGTTCGCGATGCTCGCGGCACTCGTTCCGGCAACTGCGCTCGGAGTCGCGGCGTACGTGTTGCGCGGCGCAGTCGTTCTGACGCCGGCTGTCGAGCCTGTGCGTGAGGCGTTTCCGCGCGTGACGGTGATCGCGGTCGGCACTGCCGCCGCAGCGGCGATGATCGTCGGCTCCGCGTTCGCCGAGCATTCGTGGGCGGAAGGGATCAATCGCGGAGCGCTGGAGGCGATCGGCTTTGCCCTCTCCTTCGCGGTCTTCGGTCGTCATCTCGGGATTCGCCGACGGCCCTCCCCCACCGGCGTAGACTCGGCTGCATGAACCCGCTTCGCAAGCTCCGCGACCTGCTGTCGCCGACGCCGAAGACACCCGAGGAGATCGCGGCGAAGGCCGAGTCCGATCATCTGCGGGCCGAGCTCGAGACGATCCGTCTCAGCCAACGGTCGGGCGCCGGCGAGAACTACCAGTCGGGTCGCGGGACGCGCCAGTAGTTCGTCGGTCTCCTGTCATTGCACGCCGATCTGCGCTAGGAAGAGGTGCATGGCGCGGAATCATGCGGTCGTCGTCGGAGCGGGGCTGCTGCTCGCAAGCCCGTTCGTCCTTGGCGCCTGCGGGGGGAAGAGCACGACACCGGCGCCGACGACGACCACGGTCAAGCGCCACGTTCGTCGCTTGCCGGCCAATGCGGTTCGGATCCACTTCAAGAGCGAGGCGCTCGTGCCGGCGACGCGGGCTGGGCGCGTCTGCGTCGTGACCTACAAGACCGGGCACTTCTGCGCCACCTATCGATCGGGTGAGAAGCCGGCAGTGGCGTTGACGCGCCAGCTTCGGTCCGCAGGCTGGATCGTCGTCGCGACGAACTGAGCGGATCCCTGACGGTTTTAGGCCGCGTTGGCGCTCGGGATGGAGCGTTCGGCGAGTGCGGTGGCGAATGCTTCGACGACGTGTGGGTCGAATTGTGTGCCTGCACAACGGCGGAGTTCGGCAAGCGCTGCCGCGGCTGAGCCTGCCTTTCGGTAGGGCCGGTCGCTGGTCATCGCGTCGTAGGCGTCGACGACGGCGATGATGCGTGAGCAGATCGGGATCTGGTCGCCTGCGAGCCGGTCGGGGTAGCCGGTGCCGTCTGTGCGTTCGTGTGCTGAGCGGACGATCGGCGCTATCGCCTCCAGACTCGAAGCGGAGGCGACGATGCGCTCCCCGATCTCGCTATGGCGTTCGATGAACGCGCGTTCGTCCGGTGTGAGTGGGCCGGGCTTGTTGAGGATGGAGCCCGGGATCGCAGCCTTGCCGACGTCGTGGAGCTCGGCTGCGAGGCGTGTTCGCTCGACCGCGACCTCTGGCAGCCCGAGGATGATCGCGGTGCTCGCAGCGAGTTCGGCGACGTGCACGAGGTGGGTCGCGAGGTGGTTGTCTTGCTCGGTGAGCACCTGAAGGAGCGCGTCTTTTGTTTCGTGGCGAACGTTTGCCGACTCGCCGTGTGCTGCTCGCTTGTTCGTGTAAAGGCGCTGGTCGGCGAGGTGGAGCGCCTTCTCCGGGGTTGTTCCGGCGCTCATGCTCGTGGCGCCGAATGAGCAGCCGATCGAAAAGCCCTCGCCCTGTTCGCTCAGAGCGGCCTGCGCGTCGTGCAGAACACTGATGTTGTCGTCGGTCGCAAGGACGACGAATTCGTCGCCGCCGATCCTGTACGCGCGGCCCTTGCCGGCGATCGTCTTCACAAGCCGGTCGCCGAGCCGAGCAAGCAGAGCATCGCCTGCGGGATGGCCGAACGTGTCGTTGTATGACTTGAACCTGTCGAGGTCGAAGATCCCGATCATGAGGCTGTCTTGTTTGCTCGCGGCAACGAACTGCCCGAGGTCGGTGAAGAGCTTGCGGCGGTTCCCAAGTCCAGTCAGGGGATCGGTGGTGGCCTCGAGGTGGCTACGCCGACGCGCTCGGACCGAATAGGCAAACGCAGCCGAAAAACCAACGAGAAGAAACGTGACCGCCGCAATCGTGGCAAGAGACGCCACCTGCCTCGACCGGGCCGCGTCGGCGCCGTAGGTCGCGTCCGCGTTCGTGAATGCCGCCGACAACTTGAAGTCGAGCCCTCCGGGCCGCTGGCTCGCTCCGTAGTTCAGCGCAGCTTGCGTTCCATGGCCGCGCGCAACAGCCGTGGCAAGACTGGCGACAAACGGGTAGTAGCTCTGTGTCAACTCCCGAAGTGTCTCCGGGGCGCTGCTGTGGCCGAGGCGCGTAAGCGTAACGAGGGACGCTCCAAGAACACCCTCAGCTTGCTTGAGCCGAGCCTTCGTCTGAGCCCTACCCATTGACCCATCGGTCGCGGGCGAAAAGGCAACACCGACCAGCGCGCCCTGGTCATTGCGCATCTGCGCGATCACCACCTGTGCATGACGCTTTGCATCGACCTGACGCTGGAAATTCACGATTGCAACGACTGCGAGCGCTCCCAGCAACCAGGTCGCCACCAACAGGATCCCGGCGCGAACAAGTCCCGCGCTGCCCTGACTCCGGCTGCGACGATCTCCGTTCGGCGGCGGCCGTTGGGGCCGCCCGCCCTCCGCCTGCGGCGCTCTCCCGTGCAGGTCGCTGGGCGTTTGCGCTGATTGCGTCATCTGATCAAAGGTTCGACCGTGACACGAAACCCCCGAAGTCCCCGAAGCGTGCTCCTTGCCTAACCTCTTTTCGACGGAAGGGTTCGACCCTCGAATGCTCTCTTGCCGTCCCCGATGCGCGGCTCAGTCCCGGGTCGCGCGAACCCGCCGGCGCATTACGGCCTACCTGGCGTCGGCGGAATCCTCTGCCATCACTTGGGCACGGCAGCCGGGGCAGATTGTGTCTGTAATGGGAGGCGGCGACACCACGCACACCGACGCGTCAATTGCTCTTGACGCCGCTCATCCAAGGTGCCCGCAGCCCCTCCCCGATGCTCTTCACCGCGCGTCGACCTGTCTACATGACCTTCTCGAAACCGAAATGCTCGCCAGAACCATTTCCCGGACTCCTCGCCGCGATTTGCAGAAGTGCGTGCAAGTCCACAACGCGAACTCGGACAGATACGGTTACGCGCGTGCCGTCCGGACCTGCGAAAGCAGCGGTTCGCAGCGGCGCTGAACGCGCGGCCTACGAGACACCAGAATCCTGGCTGACTGAGCGCGATTCTGTGCGACGGAGCGGCCCCGGAGTCGAACCGAGCCAGCGTGGGGTTGCCACACCTCACCGGTTTTGAAGACCGGTTGGGCCACCGGGCCCATGCCACTCCAAGCCGGGATCGTAGGGGCGCGACGCGTGCTACCGCGCGGTGGCCGTGGCGGTCCCGGCCACCGGTGATCCGCAGGCGACCGTACGACGTCGCGTAGAAACTCCGGATGAGTCGTCGGTCGGGTGCGCCTATGTTCGGATCAAGGCGTACACATGAGCAAGGCGAACCGGATCAGGCGGCAGCACGCGGCGGCGGCAGCATCGCCGGGCGTGAGTCCCGTCGCAGCGATCTTCAGGCGTCGAGCAGGTCGGCTCGTATTGCTGGTCGGCGGAATGCTCGTCGCTGCGCTCGTGGTCGGCGCGGCGATTCTCTTCAACGGCCCGGCCTCGTCCCACCCTGGCACCGAGCTTCTCGGCACGTCCGACGCTGTCGCCCTCGTGCGCGGCGTCCCGCAACGTGGGACCTCGCTCGGGCGGGATGACGCGCCGCTGACGCTGCGTATCTATACCGAGCCGCAGTGCCCGTACTGTCGTGAATGGAGCGCATCCACCTTCCCCGTCGTCGTCGACAACTTCGTGCGGAACGGGAAGCTCCGGGTCGAGTTTCGTGGGATGGCGTTCGTCAGCAGCGACTCTGTTCGCGGGCTCCGCACGCTGTTCGCGCTCGGCGAGCAGAACAAGCTCTTCGAGGGGGAGTCGCTGCTCTACGCAAATCAGGGCACAGAAGGAAGCGGCTGGCTCTCGGCAGCGTTTCTCACTCGGATGGTCGCGGCGATCCCAGGCGTCGACACGGCGAAGCTCGAGCGCGACATTTCCGGCAAGAACGTTGCGGCCGAGATCGACAAGGCGAACGCGCAGGCATCGGCGGCGGGTGTCAACTCGACCCCGACGATCTTCGTGGGGCACACCGGCGGCGCGCTGCAGCGGATTGCACTGACGTCCTTCGACCCGTCGGTCACGATCGATGCGATCAACGCCGCGGCAGGTGCCGAGTAGTCGATGCGCCGAACCGCCACATCACGGCGAACGAGTGCGACCACCGCGGCTCCTCGCCGCTCGCGCGTCACGACCTGCCTGTCCGCGAAGCGACCACAGACGACGGCGCGCACGGCTCCGCCTCGGGTCGTCTGGGACAGGTGGGACCGGGGGTGGCTGGTCGAGGCGGAGACGCCCGCCTGTCCGTCCCGACGAAGCGGACATCTGGGAGGCTGCTCGGCGGGCGTCTCAGGCTGCTGATCGGTGGGCGATGCCGCCGAGTGCCTCGCCGAGGTCGGCGAGAGTGCGGTCCTCTGCCAGGAGGGAGGCGAGCTCGCGTGCCTCGGAGCGGCGCAGCGCGACGACACGCGGACTCTCGAGCGCCCAGTCGAGGACGAGCGCGAGATCTCGGCGTCGTGACGACACGGCCGCTGCAGCAGCTGCCGCCGCACGCAGACGCTCGGCGTCTTCGCGCCGCAGACTGATCACCTGACCGCGTACATCGAGCTTCACCATGGCCGCACGCGCGATCCTAGAGGGACCGTCGGCCGGCACGAGTGCGCCGGCCAACGGGTGCGGCGATGGTCAGGTGACCTTGAAATGGCCGAACATGATCGGCTCATGGGGCGGGCAGTAGAACTTGTATGCCCCCGCCTTCAGACGCACGGTGAAGACCTTCACTCCGACGTACGGCACCTTCGTGAAGTCGACGGCGTAGCCGTGGGGGCCGTCGAGTGAGAAGGCATGAACGCTCGCCTTGTCGTTGACCACGAGCTTGTATGCGCCGGCTTTCAGCGTCTTCACGCTCTTGCCGTTCTCCTTCAAGCTGATCGTGAAGCCCGGGCCGACCGTGCCGGTGAGCGTGGGCGTCGCGGCGCCGCGTCCGAAGGCGGATGCCGCGACGACGGCCGCGATTCCTGCGAACAAGAGCAGTGCAATGGTTTTCCGAATCATGGGAAATCCTCTCGTTGGATGCACCTCGCTCTACGGCCGCGGGCCGGAGTCGGATTGCCTACGCGGGCGAGAGTCCGTCGCGGACGCGCCGCCGGGTGGCGAACGCGGCCAGAGCGGCCACCAGGAGCGCGGCGAGTGCGATCCCGCCGAACTCGAGCCCGCGATGCGGGGCGAAGGTGCCGGCGGCAGCCGGAGCGCTGACGACGAATCGGGTCAAGTCGATCCGTGCAAGCACCGCGCCGGTCGGGCCGACGCGCAACTCGTCGCCGGACCCCAGTGCGAGACGCAGCGCCCACAAATCGCGCCGGCCGGCGAGCAGCGGCAAGTCGATGCAGTGGGCCTGCATTGCGACGGTGTCGAGCGCGTGGACGAAGGGCGTCGAGCCGGCACCGTCGTAGAGTGTGTAGGCCCAGCGTCCATCGGAGCTCATCACGCGCGTGATCGGCGAGCCGCGCATCTTGTCAGAGCGTTCCGCCGGGTCGCGAACCGGATCCTGCACGAGTGCCTCCGCGGTGAAGTCGTAGGCGCGGACGGTGTAGCGCGTCGGGTCGTTCGGTGACGCGTAGTTGATGAGGAACATCCGCCGTCCGTGTGGCGACACCGCGTCGAAGCTGAAGTCGCCGCGCAGCGTGACCGTGCGGCGGACGCGGAGCGTGCGCGCGTCGAGGAGCAGGAATCGCGTCATGCGGCGTGGGAACGATGCGCGCGGCTCGATCAGCACGAGGGTCTTGCCGTCGGCCGAAAGGCCGCTTGCGGACGCGTCGTAGGCGACCGCGGGGATCGTGAAGTTCCCGCTCACGCGCGCGAGCCCGGCAATGCGGCCGCCGTTGCGCGCGATCCGTTCGACGAGCGTCGTGCCGGTGCCGTCGACCGTGACGTAGCGGTCGGCGCTGCCGGGAACGGTCACTCCGTTCGAGCCGACGTCGATTCCGAGCACGGGGAGGCCGTCGGCGTGTGCGACGGGCGAGGCGGCGACGGCGACAACGGCAGCGAGGAGAACGAAGCGGCGCATCGCTCTCAACTACGGCTGCGGACGTGGTGGAGGTCCCCGGACGAAGGGTCAAACAGGCGCGGCGAGCACGGCCGCAACCACATCGTCGAACCGCGCCGTCGCAAGCGCGACCGTGGTGTCGGCGGCGCCGTAGTACATGTGTAGTTTCCCCGTGATCTCATCGTGGATGAGGCCGCACGGGAACACCGCGTTCGGAACGTCGCCCGTACGTTCGTAATCGGTGTCCGGGCCAAAGACCCAACCTGGCAAGCGGTGGGTGACCCGCGACGGCTCGACGAGGTCGGTGAGCGCGAGTCCGACGCGGTAGAGCGCACCTGAGACCGTGTCCTTGACGCCGTGATAGACGATCAGCCAGCCGTGATCGGTGCGCAGCGGCGGCGGCCCGAGGCCGATCCGGCGCGAGTCCCACCAGGCTCCGTGGCGCGGAGCGAGTACCGGCTCGGGCGTGCTCCAGCTGAAGAGGTCCGGCGAGCGAGAGACAACGATCTCCCCGCCGGAGCCGGTGACCGCGCCCTCGCTCGGGCGGTGGAACAGGATCCACTTGCCGTCGATCCGCTCCGGGAGCAGGGCCGCGTTCTTGTCCTCGGCGCGCTTGATGACGCCGTAACGTGTCACGGTCTCGAAGTCGGTGGTCGTCGCGAGGTACACCGCCGGCCCGGGTGGCCCGTAGGCGGTGCATGTGATCGACCAGCACTCGAGCTCCGGCAGCCAGACGACGCGCGGGTCCTCGAATCCCCATTGCTCGCTCTCGACACCGTCTGCCGGTGCGAGCAGTGGTTCCGGCGCAATCACCCAGCCGTCGACACCGTTCGCCGAACGGGCGACGGTCAGGTGAGAGATACCGCGCAAGTCCTCGACACGAGCGAGCACGATCGTCGTACCGTCGACGACTGCTGCCGCCGGGTTGAAGACCGCGTTCACCGGATACGGCCAGTCGGAAGCCGTGAGGATCGGGTTTCGATCGTGCCGTTCGAAAAGCTCGCCTTGCCTCATGCGAGGCTCTCTACCGGTTGGCGTGCGGTTGACGTAAGTGCGGCGGCATCGAGCAGCAACGCGGCGCGGTGAAACGCGAGCGTCGATTCAGCCCCTTCGTTGCGATTGACGTCCTCACTGCCGAGGCCGTCGCTGCACCCGCCGGTTGCGAAGTCGTAGAGCGGTCGGTTCAGATGGTTGCGACCGAGGAACCAGTCGAATGCCAGGTGTGCGCGAACGCCGTGCTCGCGATCGCCGGTGGCGTCGAATGCCGCCAGTTCCGCCTCGACGAACGCGCCCGCCTCGAGCGGCTGTTCGTCGCCCGCACCCGGTGCAGGTTCGCCGCGTTTCCGGCCGAGATGACCGGTGAGGCGCAGCATCCCCGTGGCAAGCCCCGACTGGTCGCCAAGCCACTCCAACGCCTCGAGGCCGACCGCGACGTCGTCCGGGCGATCGAGTGCGACGCCGCCCGCGATCAGCGCCTGCGGCAGGCGAGCGTTGTCGTAGGCGAGGGCGTGTTCGAACCAGAGCCACCCTTCAGACGTCGTCGCGTCGAATGCTTCGATGAGGCTCTCGTGCGCACGCTCGAGGAGCGCGCGTGCTGCGGGGTCGAGCCGGTCCGCATCGAGCTTTGCGAGCCCGAGCACGGTATAGGCGTCGGTTCTGAGCGAGGTCTCGCCGGCGAGACCGGCGATGAGCGTGTCGATGAGGCGTTGGGCAGGGTCGACGAGCGCCGGCACCCAGGCGGTGGAAAGGATCTCGCCGAGTGCCCAGATCGCGCGCCCGACGTGGTCGCCGACGTGCGGTTCGTCGAGCCAGCGCCGGTCGTAGCTCATGAAGTTGCGCATCCCCGGGCGGTCGTCGGTCGCGTCGTGGAGGAACGCAACGGAGCGGTGCACGACCGACGTCCAGAACTGCTCGTCGGATCGCCGTGCGAGCTCGAGGGCGACCACCCCGAGGCGCGCGACGTCGTCGACGCAGTATCCGCTTCGCCGATTCGGGATCGCACCGTGCGCGTGCTGGACGATTCCGGCGTCGTCGACCATCGTGCGAAGGTGATCGTTGCGGAAGCTCGCAGGCTGCGGCTCCAGGCTGACGATCGCCTCCCGCCGCGGCGCAAGCTCGACCGCTTCGCGGAGAACGTTTGCAGTCAGCTGTGCGACCGACGGCCAGCTGAGCGCCTGGCCGATGCGGCGCGCCTCCGAGCGTGCTTCCTGGAGCCGCTCCGGCTCGTCGATGTAGCGGCCGATCGCTGCCCCGAGTGCGGTGGGATCTGCAAACGGCACGAGCTCACCGGCTCCGCTCGAGAGCAGATCCTCGGCATACCGGTACGGCGTCGAAACCACGGCGCAGCCGGCTGCCACGGCGAATGTCAACGCGCCGGACGAGGTCTGCTCGGGATCGAGGTACGGCGTCACGAACACCGAAGTGCCCGCGAGAAGGTCGGCGATCTCGGCGATCGAGAGGAAACGGTCGTCGAATTCCACGTGCTCGGTCAAGCCCAGTTCGGCGACGCGCTTCTGCAGCGACAGCCGGTAGCGCTCGCCCTCACGTTGAGCAACGCCCGGGTGCGTGCGCCCTGCGATCACGTAAACCGTCTCCGGGTGGCGCTCGACGATCGCGGGCAGCGCTTCGAGCACGGTTTCGAGGCCCTTGCCTGCCGAGAGCAGGCCGAAGCTCGAAAGGACGAAACGTCCGCGCAGGCGCTCCTCGCGTGTTGACGTCGTCGTGTCGATCGCGGCGGCCCGGGCGCGCTGGATGAGCAGCGTCGGCGCGCCGTGCGGCACGACACGCAACTTCTCCTCCGGACAGGTGCCGCTGTCGACGAGCAGTCGCAGTGCCGTTTCAGTCATCACGATGACGAGCGCGGCGTGCGTACAGATCGATTCAAGGACGCGCGCCTGTCGCGCCGTCGGCTCGGAGAGCACGGTATGCAGGGTGACGACGAGTGGTTGTGTCAGCTCCGCGGCCAGCGAAAGGATGTACTCGCCGTCGCGCCCGCCAAAGATCCCATACTCGTGCTCGAGCAACACGACGTCGACGTCGTGCCGTCCGAGGATGCGGGCGGCGCGCACGTAGTCGCCGCGGGCGGCCTGGGAGATCGTGGCGACAACACCGGGCCGCTGCGGCCGTGACGGATCGTTCACGATGACGACTTTCCCAACAGAGTCGATCTCGTCGAGGCCGATCAGCGCGCCGCGCACATCGGCCGCGAACGTGCCGATCCCGCAGGCGCGCGGCGGGAAGGTCGAGACGATGGCCGTGCGCAAGCCTGCGGGTGAGCCGCCGATCTGAAGAGCTCTGAGCATGGAAGTACCCCGATCGGTTCGTTCGCCGGGCGGGATCGCACGGCGACTACCTTCGCGCTCCGGCCAGCGATGAGACGTCGAAGAGGACGTGCAGCTACGGCTTCAATGCCAGGAGGTACGCCCACCCAAGGTAGCCGATCGCCCCGATTCGACCTCTAGGCGGCGGTTTGCCGGTCGAAGCCGCACTCGACGCACACGAACGCGACCTCGTCGTCGCGCAGCACGAGGAAATTCGTCACGCCACAGGCTGGGCAGATGGGTGGGCGGTCGTCGTGAGGCTCGCGCTCATCGTCGTCCACTCTCACCCGCGTGCTCGCCGCAGGACGCGCTTGTCGCCGAGGCGCCGCGTGATTCCGTCGGCGTCGTAGCGTTCGAGGAGCAGCTGCGCCGTGCGGCGACCGACGCCGATCGCGTCGCGGAAGCCGGGCAGCGTGATCGGGTCGAGAGTCGCAAGCAGATCGCGTCCGCGGTCGTAGAGATCTGCCGAGACGGCGTAGCCGTCGCCGACGCGCTTCAGGCGGCCGGATTCCTCGAGGAACGCGGCGAGTGCCTTGTCGTCGACCTTGGCGATCTCCTCCTGCTCGAGTTGCGCCTCGAGCTCCGACGCTGCCTGTGCCCGCTCGCCGAGCGCCGCCACCGCGCCCGGGAGATACGCCTTCGCGCCGCGGCGGTCGAGCTCGAGCAGGTTGAGGACGTGCGGTGCCCACGGCTCGGCCGGGAGGAGCTCGGCGAGCGGGACGCCGGGGTCGAGCGGGTGCGTCCTCGCCCGCTCGGCGACGCGATCTCGAACGCTGCGGCGCAAGGTGTCGAGCCAGGCGTCGGAGAAGTAATGCTCGCCAACCGAGTGCACCGAGGCGAGGCCGCGTGCGAGCTCGGCGGGTGCGAGCACGCCGCGTGCCTGCAACTCGCGGCCGGTCACCGGGGCGTCGACGAGCGCCCGGACGATCTCGACCGGGTCACCGCTCTCGAGCACTTCGAGCCGCGCGGGCTCGAGGCGTCGCGGTGGCTCCGGGTCGAGCACGATTCCTCCGCCGACGGTCGCGTCGGTGCGCATGACCACGCGGTCACCGCGAGCAGCGACGACCCTCCGCGCCAGCCTCAGCTGGGCGTAACGTCCGGCGCGTGCAACGCGTGCTGGAACGGCCTGGGTGCCGATGTGCACGGTCACGTCTGCCGGGATGTCGGCGATCTCTTCGACGAGAATGTCGAGTCGGTACGACGCCGGGTAGTGGCCAGGCTCGACGAGCACGTCGCCGCGTTTCAGGTCGCTGCGCTCGAGCGTCGGCACGTTGACCGCGACACGCTGTCCCGCCTCGGCGCTCTCGACGGGCTGATCGTGCACCTGCACCGAGCGCACGCGAACGACACGGCCACTCGGCTCGACGCGTAGGAGGTCGCCCGCCGCGATCCTTCCCGACCAGAGCGTGCCGGTCGCGATCGTGCCGATGCCCTGGAGGGTGAAGACACGGTCGACGTAGAGCCGCGTCGCGCGTTCGCGGTCGCGCTCCGCGACGGGCACGCGCGCGAGTGCCGCGCGCAGCTCCTCGAGGCCTGCACCTGTCTTTGCCGAGATGGCGACGACCTCGGCTCCGGGGACGAGCTCGCGCGCTTCCTCGACCGCGAGCTCGAGCGTCTCGTCGTCGACGGCATCGGCCTTCGTGACCGCGACGACGCCGTGATCGACGCCGAGCAGCCGCAGGACGGCGAGGTGCTCACGGGTCTGCGGTCGCGCGCCTTCCTGCGCATCGATCACGAGCAGGAAGAGGTCGATCCCGGTCGCGCCCGCGATCATCGTGTGCACGAACCGCTCGTGACCCGGCACATCGATGAGCGACATGCGCCGGCCGCCGGGAAGCTCGAGCGGGGCATAGCCGAGGTCGATCGAGATGCCGCGCGCCTGTTCTTCTGGAAGGCGGTCTGTGTCCTTGCCGGTGAGCGCACGCACGAGCCACGTCTTACCGTGGTCGATGTGCCCGGCGGTGCCGACGGTCAGCGGCATGCGAGAACTGCAGCGGCCACTTCGTCGGCTTCTGCGTCGTCGAGCGTTCTGCAGTCGAGCAGCAGCCGGCCGTCGTGAACGCGGCCGACGATCGCGGGCGTGTGGTCGCGGAGCGGCGCGGCCAACGACTCCTCGAGCGCGCATGCGAACGACGGAAGCTCGGCGAGTGGCAGGGCGCCGCCTCCCATCTTTCCGACCGTCTCCTCGACAGTGCCGCCGAGCTTCGCCGCGAGCCGTTCGGCACGTGCGCGCACGGACGCAACCTCCTCGTTCAGCATGCGGAGCACGGGTACCTCGCGTAGGGCGCGCCCGGGCTCGAGGTAGAGCAACAGCGTCCCTTCGAGAGCAGCCAGGCTGAGCTTGTCGATGCGCAGCGCGCGGTGCAGCGGGTGGCGCCGCAACCGGTCGACGAGATCGGCGCGGCCGACGACGATCCCCGCCTGGGGGCCGCCGAGGAGCTTGTCGCCGCTGAAGCAGACGAGGTCGGCGCCCCCGGCGAGCGAGTCGCGCGCGGTCGGCTCGTCGGAGATCTCGACGAACGCGCCAGAGCCGAGATCGTCGAGCAACGGCACGTCGTGACGCCGAGCGACCCCGGCGAGTGCCTGCACTGTCGGTTGCTCCGAGAATCCGACGACGCGGAAGTTCGACTGGTGCACGCGCAGCACGAGCGCGGTCTGCTCGGTTGCGGCTCGCTCGTAGTCGGCGGCGCGTGTTCTGTTCGTCGTTCCGACTTCGACCAGGCGTGCGCCCGAGCGTGCGAGAACGTCGGGAATGCGGAAGCCGTCGCCGATCTCGATCAGTTCACCCCGCGACACGAGCACGTCGCGGCCCTCGGCAAGCGCTGCGAGCGCGAGCAGCATCGCGGCCGCGTTGTTGTTCACGACGAGCGCGCCCTCTGCGCCGGTCAGTTTGCGAAGCACCGCCGCGACGTGATCCTGCCGTGAGCCGCGCACTCCTTCCGCTAGGTCGAGCTCGAGGTTCGAGTAGCCGCGCCCCGCGTCGAGCGCGTGCTCGAGCGCGGCGGCAGGGAGCGGCGCGCGGCCGAGATTCGTGTGGACGATGACGCCGGTCGCGTTGAGGACGCGACGCAACGTCGGTCGGCGGGAAGCTGCGAGCTCTGCGTGGAGACGCTCGCTTAGATCGCCGGGGTCTGCGCCCGCGCGTATCTCTTCGCGTGCGCGCGCCAGCACCTCGCGCGCGACGGCGACGGCGAGCGGATCGTCGATCGCGCGCGCGAGCTCGTCCACCGACGGGAGGTCTCGCAGCTCCACGGGCTCACGATACTGAGGATCCCGCGACCGGCCGAAACCGTTGCTTCACTGTAATGGTGAAGCGCCTCGTCATCGTTCTCGTCGTTGTGCTGCTCGCGGCGGTCGGCGCGGCGGTCGCCCGCGGGTTGCAGTTCCGCGGCGCTGCGAAGCCCGGCGTGCATGTGCTCGGCGTCGATCTCGGGGGCAAGAGCCGCTCACAGATCGAGGCCCGGCTGCACTCCTGGTCGAACCACGCCGTGACGATCCGCTCGGGCGGTCACGCCTATCACGTGCCCCGTGGCTGGCTGGTCGCGCTCGACGTGCGCGCGACCGCCTCGCGTGCGCTCCGTGCGGGATCGGCCGTCGCGCTCTTCGTTCCGAGCCGCGTCGACGTCGCCCCGGTCGTCTCGCCGGCCGCCGGCTCGAACGATGTCCTCCGCGCGCTCGCGGCCGCCGATCGCAACCCGGTCTCGGCGACCGTTGCGGTTCGCGGGACGACGGTGACGACGACGCCCGCGCGGGACGGGCTCCAGCTCGACAGGTCGGCGCTTCTCCGTTTGCTCTCCGTCGATCGCTCGACGATCGACGCGCCATTCCGCCGCATCTCGCCCGCGATTCGCGATCCGGCGGCCCGTAGCGCCGCCTCGACTGCGAGGGTGCTGCTCGCGCGAGCCGTCGCGATCGACTATCACGGTGCGCGTCGCGGGTCGCTCTCCTCCGCGCAGCTGGCGCACACGCTTCGAATCCGTCAACGCACGCATCGCTTCGCTGTGGCGTTCGATCCCGAACTGCTCGCCCGGATCGTACGCCCCCGGCTCGGCGCGTGGATCCAGCGTGCGCACAACGCGCGCTTCGCGGTCGCCGGCGATCGGGTGCACGTCGTTCCGTCGCGCCCCGGCCGCGATGTGGATCCGCTGCAACTCGCGGGCGCGGTCACCGCGGCGACGCACGGCGCACATGTCGCGCACGTCGAGCTTGGTGACCGCCAGCCCGACCTGACGACGGAGAAGGCGCGCGCGCTCGGCATCACGCGCCGCCTCGCGTCCTACACGACGCAGATGGGGGTTTCGTCGTCCAATCGCATCCACAACGTGCACCTGATGGCCGACTTCATCGACGGGACGGTGATCGCACCCGGGGAGAGGTTCTCGTTCAACGACGTCGTCGGGCCACGGACATCCGAGCGCGGGTTTCTCGAGGGGCAGATGATCATCGGCTCACTTGTCCTGCCGTCGATCGGCGGCGGGGTCTGCCAGACGGCGACGACGCTCTTCAACGACGCGTTCGAGCTCGGGTTGCCGATCCTCGCGCGCACGAATCACAACCTCTACCTCGCGCACTATCCGATCGGGCGCGACGCGACCGTGTCCTGGGGTGGCCCGGATTTCCAGTTTCGAAACGACCTGAAGCACGGACTGCTGATCAAGACGAGCTACACGGATCAGACCTTGACGTTCACGTTCTACGGCACGTCCGAGGGGCGCCGGGTGGTCTCGCATACGGGCGCGCAGACGACCTGGACGAAGCCGTCGATGAACTACGCGATCGACCCGAACGCACCGCGCGGCTCGTCAAAGGTCGTCGCCGGCACGGGCGAGCTCGGCTTCGACGTCGTGGTCGACCGCACGGTCTACACGGTGAGCGGCAAGAAGCTCCGCAGCGACGTCTTCAAATCGCACTACATCCCGGACAGCCCGACGACGGTCTACGGCCCCGGCCGCACGCCACCGGGTCCCTACATCGTGCTTCCGTCGTCGATCTAGGGCGGTTGAGTCGTGCGAACTCGGCGAGTCGCGTCACGCCCTCGTCACGGTCTCGTCACGTCGGCTGCCGCACGACATGTCTCGCGCAGTGAGCGGTCTCGTCACGTCGGCTGCCGCACGACATGTCTCGCGCAGTGAGCAGCGGGCAGCGACCGCCGGGGACGTCAATCCGAAGCGGTTTGCCGGCTGATCATCGCCGCGCGACGCCAAAGCGGGTATTGAATGGGCTATTTCGGCACATTATTTTTTCACTTCGGTAACGACGGCTGCCGACAGCGGCCTGCTGGCGGTTTACTGAGCGACGGCCGGGGCGTCGGCGCAGCGGCGTTCGTAGCGGTCGAGGACGAACTGCACGGCCTCGCCCGCGTCATCGGTGACGTGCAGGAGCGCGAGATCGTCGGGCGCGATCATGCCGCCCGAGATCAGTTCGTCCTTGATCCAGTCGATCATGTCGTTCCAGTAATCGCTGTCGAACAAAACGACCGGGAAGTGGCGGATCTTGCCGGTCTGGATCAGCGTCAGCGACTCGAACAACTCATCGAGCGTCCCGAAGCCGCCGGGGAAGATGACGAATCCTTCTGCCGGTCGCACGAAGCAGACCTTGCGTGCGTAGAAATGGTCGAACGTGTGGGAGAGGTCGAGGTACGGATTGGGCGCCTGCTCGTGCGGCAGCTTGATGTTGAAGCCGACCGACTGCCCGCCGCCTTCCTGCGCGCCGCGGTTCGCGCCCTCCATCACGCCGCCGCCGCCCCCGGTCACGACCGCCCAGCCCGCCTCGCCAAAACGTTTACCCACCGCACGCGCCTCCGCGTAGGGCTTGCTCCCCTCGCGCACACGCGCCGAGCCGAACAGCGCCGCCGCGGGTCGCCGGATCTCCGCGACCTTCTCGAAACCGACGCGGAACTCGGCGGCGATCTTCGCGACTGACGCTTCGATGCCGCCAGATGGATGGTCGAGGATCTTCCGGTCGTCCATCGGCCGCTCTAAAGACGGTGCTGCGGGAAGTAGGCCGCCCACGCCCCGACGGCGCAGAAGACGACGGCGCCGGCATAGAGCACGTAGACGATCCCAGCCTTTGTGCGACCGCCACCGAGCCGCAGCCAGCGCGCGGACTTCCAGATCGCTCCGCCGTCGAAGAAGCCGACCGGAATCAAGTTCAGGAGGTTGAGTACGAAGCCGGAGTAGGCGAGGGCGATGAGCAATTGCGAGCCGTTCGCGCGGCCGACGACGTAACAGCCGAGCGCCGCGAGCCCGCCGACGATCGGCCCGGCAACCGCGACGCGCGCCGTCTGCCACGGGTTGCCTCGCGTGTACTTCACGAACGCGAGTATGAACGGCACGAAGATCGGCCACGACGGATTCAGGCCCTCGCGCTTCGCCTCGATGAAGTGACCCATCTCGTGCGCGAAGATCAGGAGGACGAAGCCCGCGGCGAACTTCCAGCCGAAGAGCAGCGCGTAACCGCCGAACGCGATGAAGATCGTCGAGAACTTCAGCAGCAGGAAGCCCCACTTCGCGAGCAGGAAGACCGCGGCGATCAGCGGGCCGAAGAGTCGCCGCAGCATGCCGGTCCAGTTCGTCCCGTGAGGGTGGATCGGGTCGTACTCGCGGATGGGCGGGGCGGGATCCATGACAGCACTGTAGGCGACGGGCCCGAGGCGTTGCGACCCGGAAGGGTGAGCTACGAGCCCTTCCCGATCCACTCCTCACCGCCGTCGTAGACCTCCTTCTTCCAGAGCGGGACGCGCTCCTTCAGCGTGTCGATTGCGTCCTTGCACGCGGCGAGAGCATGGCCGCGGTGCGGCGCCGAGATCGCGATCACGACCGACGTGTCGCCGATCCCGACCCGTCCGATGCGATGGTGGATTGCAATCGCGCAAAGCTCGTAGCGCGCGCTCAGCTCCGCCGCGATCTCGCCCATCACCGCCTCCGCCATTCCCTCGTATGCCTCGTAGTCGAGATGCTCGACGGTCCGCCCGCGCGACTGGATACGGGTCGTGCCGGTAAACGTGGCGATCGCGCCGGCGCGCTCGTCGCGCACCTCGTCGACGACGCGATCGAGCGAGAGCGGCTGGTCGCTGAGGAGGAATGCACCGCCGGAGACGGGCGGGATCAGTGCCACCTCGTCGCCGTCCGCGAGCGGCTGGTCGCGCTCGGCGTAGGCCTTGTTGACGGCATAGAGCAGGCCGCGCGGCTCGTCACCGAGGTCGAGCGCGCCCCAAATATCAGCGACCGTCGCCGCGTCGACCTCGCGCTCCGACCAACCCGCGCGCTCGCGCAAACCCGCAAAGAGACGGACTCGAACCATCTTGCAAGCCTATGCGCCCGAGGAAGCCGCGTAGCATCCCTGCCCGTGGCCCCGGGCGATCACCGCGAGACCGAGTCCGGCATCGAGGTGAAGCCGGTCTACACGGCCGCGGACGCGACGACCGGCCTCGAGCTTCCCGGCGAGTTCCCGTACACGCGCGGCCCGTATCCCGACATGTACCGCGGACGGCCCTGGACGATCCGGCAGTACGCGGGCTTTGCCTCCGCCGAGGAGTCGAACGAGCGGTACCGCTACCTGCTCGAGCGCGGCCAAACCGGCCTCTCGATCGCCTTCGACTTGCCGACGCAGCTGGGCTACGACTCGGACGATCCGCGCTCACTCGGCGAGGTGGGGCGTACGGGTGTTGCGATCGACTCGCTCGCCGACATGGCGATCCTGCTCGGCGGCATCCCGCTCGGCGAGGTCTCGACGTCGATGACGATCAACGCGCCGGCGTCGCTGCTGCTGCTCCTCTACGAGCTCGTCGCCGAGGAACAAGGCGTGCCGGGAACGGCGCTCCAGGGCACGGTGCAGAACGACATCCTCAAGGAGTACATCGCACGGGGGAACTACATCTTCCCGCCGCGTCCGTCGATGCGGCTCACGACCGATCTGTTCGCGTACTGCGCCGAAAGCCTTCCGTCGTGGAACACGATCTCGATCTCCGGCTACCACATCCGCGAGGCGGGATCGACCGCGGTGCAGGAGCTCGCGTTCACGCTCGCGAACGGCATCGCGTACTGCACCGCCGCCGTCGAGGCAGGCCTCTCGCCCGACGAGTTCGGCGCCCGTCTCTCGTTCTTCTTCAACGCGCACAACGACTTCTTTCAGGAGGTCGCGAAGTTCCGGGCGGCGCGGCGATTGTGGGCGCGGATCATGCGCGACCGTTTCGGTGCGGCGAACCCGAAGGCGCTCGCGCTGCGTTTTCACGCGCAGACCGGCGGCTCGACACTGACCGCGCAGCAACCGGAGAACAACATCGTGCGCGTCGCGATTCAGGCGCTCTCGGCGATCTGCGGAGGCGCGCAGTCGCTGCACACGAACTCCTTCGACGAGGCGCTCGCCCTGCCGTCGGAGCGCGCGGCGACGATTGCGCTACGAACGCAGCAGATCCTCGCAAGCGAAGCCGGAACCACCGCGACCGGCGATCCTCTCGGCGGCTCGTTCTACATCGAGTCGCTCACCGACGAGCTCGAGACGCGCGCCTGGGAGTTGATCGAGCACATCGACTCGCTCGGCGGAGCGGTCGATGCGGTCGAGCAGGGCTTCGTGCAGGGTGAGATCGAAGAAGCCGCGTTTCGCTGGCAGCAACAGGTCGAGATCGGTGAGCGGGCGATCGTGGGCGTCAATACCTATGTCGCCGAGTCCGAGCAGCCGATCGAGCTTCAGCAGATCGACCCTGCCGCCGAACGCCGCCAGCTCGAGCGCACCGCCAAGCTGCGCGCCGGGCGGAACGCCGACGAAGCGTCGGCCGCGCTCGCGGGGGTGCGCGAGGCGGCGGTCGGCACCGACAACCTCCTGCCGCCCATGCGCGACGCACTACGTGCGCACTGCACCGTCGGCGAGATTTGCGGCGTGCTCCGAGCCGAATGGGGCGAGCACGATCACCCTCGCCGCACCACCACAATCGGTTAACCAGAGAGTCGGATCGCCCGTCTAAGCTCGCACCATGGCCGTCGCGACCCGCTCGCCGACCCCGCAGCCTGAGGTCGACGGGCTCGATTCGCCGCGCCCGCACGGCCAGTGGGTGCTCGCGTGGCGGCGGTTTCGACGCGACCGCGTTGCGGTTGCGTGCGGTGCGTTCCTCGTGTTCTTGGTGTTCGCGGTCGGGCCGGGCGCGCCGCTCTACGGGAAGCTCGTCGGGCACGGGCCGAACGACTTTTTCCCGTACGCCGTCAGCGTCGGCCTGCGGCCGGCGGGTCCGTTCACGGTCACCTACGACACGCACGAGATCGCCGGCGACGACCCGTTTGCGCTGACGCACCAGCCGCCTCCCAAGGGCACGCCAAAGACGTTGCTCCTCCTCGGCGCCGACAGCCAGCTCGGTCGTGACGAGTTCTTGCGGATCCTCTACGGCGGCCGCGTCTCGCTCGAGGTCGCCGCGGGTGCAGCTCTCGTCGCGATCTTCATCGGGATCGTGCTCGGCACGCTCGCCGGGTACTTCGGCGGCCTCGTCGATGCCGTCATCTCGCGTTTCACCGACCTCGTGATGGCGTTCCCGCTGCTGCTCTTCCTCGTGCTGATCGGAAGCCTCTTCAGTTACGGGCTGACGCGGTGGACGTTCAACGGCCTGCTCAACCAGGGCGTCTTCCAGCTGATCCTCGTCATCGGCGCGTTCACCTGGTTCTACCCGGCGCGGATCGTGCGCGGTCAAATCCAGTCGTTGCGGCAACGCGAGTTCGTCGAGGCCGCGCAGATGGTCGGCGCGCGCGACAGCCGAATCATGCGCACGCACCTCCTGCCGCACGTCGTGCCGCCGCTCCTTGCCTACGGCACGCTCCTGGTGGCCACGAACATCATGATCGAGGTCGGCGTGACGTTCCTCGGCGCGGGGATCAAGCTCCCGACCGCGTCCTGGGGAAGCCTCCTCGCGCAGACGTGGGGGTCGATCCTCTCCCCGAACGCCTACAACCCCGCGACGACGCAGCCGTGGCTGACGCTCTGCCCCTCGATCGCGATCTTCCTCACGGTCTTCGCTCTGAACCAGTTCGGCGAGGGCTTGCGCGAAGCGACCGACCCGAGGAGCGTGCGGTGATCGGGTTCGTCGTGCGTCGCCTCGCGATTGCCGTCGTCCTCCTCTGGCTCCTCTCGGTGATCACCTTTGCGATCTACCTGAAGGTGCCCGCCGACCCGGCCGGGTTCATCGTCGACATGCAGCACTCGTCGCCCGCGCAGATCCAGCACGCGCACCACCTCCTCGGCACCGACAAACCTGCGGTCGTGCAGTACGTCAAGTACATGGAGCGGCTCGCGCACGGCGACTTCGGTCTTTCCTGGCCGACGGTCACGTTCTTCAACGGCCAGGTCGAGGGCGCGGCAGTCGGGCACATCGTCTGGCAGGCGGCACTCGTCACGGGCTCGCTCGTGCTCGGCGGTTTCTTGCTTCTTCTGCTCGTCGCGGTTCCGCTCGGCTCGTTCGTCGCGACGCGGCCGCGATCGTTCGTCGACCGCCTGTCGCTCGGGCTCTCCGTCGCGGCGATCTCGACGCACCCGCTCGTCGTCGGCCTCCTGCTGCAGCTTTTCGTCGGCAATCGCTGGAAGCTCTTGCCTGCGTCGGGCTACTGCACCGTCTCGCGACCGTCAGCGGCGTCGATCACGGCGTGGCAACGGTTCGCGCCGACCGGCGTTCCCGAGCCCTGTGGCGGCGTCGGCCAATGGGCGTGGCACCTGATTCTGCCGTGGCTCACGTTTGCGCTCTTCTTCGTCGCGCTCTACATGCGGATCGTGCGGACGCGCATGCTCGAGGTGCTCGAGGAGCCGTGGGTTCGCACGGCGCGGGCGAAGGGCGCATCCGAGTTGCGCGTGGTCGGCGCGCACGCGCTCCGCAACGCGATCGCGCCGGTCGTGACCATGGTGGCGATGGATGCGGGGATGGCGATCGGGATCGCGATGTACATCGAGACCGTCTTCGGTCTGCCCGGGCTCGGGCGCACACTCATCCGCGCGCTCGCGGGCCTCCAGGGGTACGACCTGCCCGTGATCCTCGCGGTCACACTGGTCGCAGCGGCTGCGATCATCGTCCTCAACCTGCTCGCGGACATCGTGCTGCTGGCGGTCGATCCGACCGTCGCGCGTCGCCAAGGGCGGGGACTCCTGCGCCTCGTCGGCCGCTCGGCGTAGCGTCCCGGCACGCGTGCGCATCCTCCTCGTCTCTCAGATGTACCCCGGTCCGGACGATCCGGACCTCGGCGTCTTCGTCGCGCAGATGGAGCGTGCGCTCCGCGACCGCGGCAACGAGATCGAGCTCGCGGTGCTCGATCACCGTAGCGGTGGCAAGCGGCGGTTCATCGAGCTTCGGCGGCGTGTCCGTGCTGCCGAGCGCCCCGATGTCGTGTGGGCGCACTTCCTCGTGCCGGCGGGTCTTCTCGCCTCGAGGGTCGACGCGCCGCTCGTCGTCACCGCCCACGGCCGTGACGTGCGCAACATCGGCTCGATCCCCGGCCTGGAGCAGTTGACGCGCCGGGTCGTCGAGCGGTCATCGACGGTCATCGCCGTCTCGGACTACCTGCGGCGCGAGCTCGAGACGCGCCTACCGGAAGCGCGCGGCAAGACCGAGGTTGTCGACTCGGGCGTCGACCTCGAGCGCTTCGCGGAGGTCGCGCCGGCGGCTGTGCTCGAGTCACCGGCGTTCGTGCACGTCGGCTCGCTCACCGAGCGCAAGAACGTCGTACGGCTGGCGGATGCGTTCGCAACGCTCGCCCGCGGGTCGTTGACCTTCGTCGGCGACGGCCCATTGCGTGGCGCGCTCGAAGGGCGCGAGCGTGTGCGCGTCGTCGGCCGCGTGCCGCATGACGAGGTTCCCGGTTGGCTCAGCGCTGCGGATGTCGTCTGCGGCCCCGCGCTCGTCGAGCCATTCGGGCAGGCGCTCCTCGAAGGGCTTGCCTGCGGGAAGCCGGTTGTCGCGACGCGCATCGGCGGCCCGCCCGAGTTCGTCCCGGCGGGCGGAGGCGTGCTCGTCGATCCGCTTGACGCCGACGAGCTCGCGCGAGCGCTCGACATCGCCGCCGGGCTCCCGACCCCGAACGACGCCGCGCGCGCCGCGGCGGCGGAGCACGACCTCAGGCGGCAGGCGGAGCGGGTGGAGGGGATCCTCCAGCGAGCCGTTCGAGGTCGGCGAGCCTGACCTCGACGAGCGGGCGGATGCCTTCCTCGAATCCGTGCTCGCGCGCCACAGCGAGCGCCTGCTCGTAGCTCTGGCGGATCTTCTCGGCCGAGACGCCCTGCTTCAGACGGTTGTCGCCCGTCAAAAGCAAGTCGTGTGCCTTCTGCCGTGCCTCGGATTCGTCCATGTCCGGCCTACCCTAAAGCGCCAGGCGGCTCAGGCGGCGCTCGCTACACTTCCGCCGCGATGCTCCCGGTCTTTTCCGTCATCCACGTGCTGCTCGCCGCGGGCCTCGTCGGCCTCATCCTCATGCATTCGGGGCGCGACACCGGTCTCGGCGGCATGGGCTTCACGCCGCAGTCGCAGGGTGGCACGCACATCGTCGAGCGCAACCTTACGCGCGTGACGATCGTGGTCGCCGTGCTCTTCTTCGCGAACACCGTGCTGCTCTTCCGCTTGCTCAAGTAGCGGCGTCGTACACTTCGCCGATGCAACTCGCCGGCTTGCACCACGTCACGTGTGTCTGCGCAGACGCGCAGCGAACGCTCGAGTTCTACCGTGACCGCCTCGGCTTCTCGCTCGTCAAGAAGACCGTCAACTTCGATGACCCGCACAGCTACCACCTCTACTTCGGCGACGAGGTCGGCAGCCCGGGAACGTTGATGACGTTCTTCGAGTGGCCTCGTGCCGACGTGGGGCGGCTCGGTCGTGGCACCTTCGAGTCGATCGGTATCGAGACGCCGAGCGTCTCGGAGGAGAGCGAAGGCGAGGATCCCGACGGCCTGCGGTTGCGGTTGTATCCCGCCGAGACACCGCGCGTGCGCGACGTGGTCGCGATCGGCAACCCTGATCTCTACGCAGGGCTCTTCGCGGACGATGCGCCGCTTAACTTCGCAGAGCCGACCGAGGAGGTGGCACTGATCGGTGCAGGCACGACTCATCACGTCGCGTGGAGGGCGAACGACGATGCCGAGGAGACCGCATGGTTTCGCCGACTGACCGATCTCGGCCTTCGCCCGACAGAGATGCAAGACCGCAAGTACTTCCGGTCGATCTACTTCCGGATGCCCGACGGGATCCTCATCGAGATCGCGACGGACGGCCCGGGGTTTCTCGTCGACGAGCCGGCGGAGTCGCTCGGGCAAGGGCTCTCGCTCCCTCCGTGGCTCGAGGCCGAGCGGCCAACGCTCGAGCGCGAGCTCACACCCATTCGCTGAGCGGCGGCTACAATTCTCGCGTTCTCGGGCGCTGGTGGCGGAATTGGTAGACGCGCTAGCTTGAGGGGCTAGTGGCCGCAAGGCCGTGGAGGTTCAAGTCCTCTCCAGCGCATGCGGAGAAGCCGCCCCTGAGGGCGGTTTTTTCGTTTCTCGGGCCGCCCCCTCGGTTGAGTCGCCGGCTTTTGACACCGTCCGCAGGATTCTCTACTCTGAGTGCGAACACATGTTCGACCACCGTCCGCAACCCTCGGAGGCTCGCGTGCTCACGGCCCGCCAACAGGAGATCTGGAACTACCTCGTCGAGTACGTCGACCAGCACGGCTACCCGCCCACAGTGCGCGAGATCGGCGAGCACGTCGGGCTTGCCTCGCCGTCGACCGTGCACGCGCACCTCGCGAACCTGGAGCGCGCCGGCCTGCTGCGGCGCGACCCGACGAAGCCGCGCGCGCTCGAGCTGGTCGGCCGCGAGCGGCGAGAAGCAGAGTCCACTGTCGTCGAGTTGCACGACGTCAGCCGCCTGCCGCTGCTCGGTGAGATCGCAGCCGGCGGGCCGATGCTCGCCGAGGAGAACATCGAGGAGTACGTACCGATGCCAAGCTCGACGAAGGGCGACTTCCTCCTGCGTGTGAAGGGCGAGTCGATGATCGACGCCGGCATTCTCGACGGCGATCTCGTGATCGTGCAAAAGGCACAGGATGCGCGCAACGGTGAGATCGTCGTCGCGCTCGCGGGCGATGACGAGGGTGCCGACGAGGCGACGGTGAAGACCTTCTACCGCGAGAACGGCCGCGTCCGGCTGCAGCCCGAGAATGCGTTGCTGGAACCGATCTACGCCAAGCACGTGCAGATCCTCGGGCGCGTCGTCGGAGTCTTCCGGGAGCTGTAGCGCGGTGAGCAATCTCGCGCCGTTTGCTCGCTCGCTCGACCAGGAGCTCGTCGCGTTGCTCCGCGGCGCATCGCTCGAGTGCCTCGCCTGCGGCGAGTTTGTGATGCACGCGCGCGGCGGCAGTGTGTTCTGCCCCGAATGTTGCAGTCAACTCGCCGACGAAGGCGCGCTCGAAGACGCGCTTCCGGCGGGGGTGAAAGCGGGCTGATCAGGGCTACAATCGAGGGGCAGGCCGGGTGACCGCGGTCGGCTGCTGCAAGGCAGCCGGTCGAGGAAAGTCCGGACACCACAGGGCAGGACGCTGGCGCAATGCCAGGCGGCGAAAGCCGACGGAAAGTGGAACAGAAAGGAAACCGCCTCCGGCAAATCTCCGGAGTTGCCGGCGGTAAGGGTGAAACGGTGGGGTAAGAGCCCACCAGCGTCGCGGCGACGCGGCGGCTAGCTAAACCCCGTCCGGTGCAAGGCGAACAGGGCCCGCCATCAGGCCGCCCACCGAGGGCCCGGGTAGCTGCCAAGAGGGATGGTCATCCACGACAGAATCCGGCTTACAGGCCTGCTAACGAAAAAGCCCCGGGAACGGGGCTTTTTCTACGAGTTATCAACTCAAGGCCGCCGGGTAGAGAGAGAGCATGTCACAGCAGCAAGACGTGAAGGCCGTCGGCGCCGAACACCCCGTGCCGGGGGAAACGCGCCGCGGGCGGATGCTTCGGCACGGTCATCGGGCCGGGTTGTATGCCTGGGCTGTTCTCGCGTTGAGCGCTCTCGTGATCCTCATCGTCCTGATCGCAGCCAACCTCCGCTCGGTCAAGCTCGACTGGGTTGTCGGATCGACTCACGCGTCGCTGATCTGGATCATCCTTGGGGCAGCCGTACCCGGCTGGCTCCTCGGAATTGCGACGAGCGTGATTTTTCGCTACCGCACCCGCCGGCCGCGGCCGTAGGACAGACCAGACCGGGCGTCATCGGTCGGCGTCGAAGCTGACGTCGATCCCCTCGTCCTGACGACGCTCCTCGACCTTGCCCCGCTGAGTCAGCGCCCGCTTGTCAGCACTCGTCGCCGGCTGCTCGATGATCACCGAGAAGCTGCGCGGCCAGAGCCGCCTGCTCGCGACCACGTTGCCCTCAGCGGCGAGCAGCGTGACATGGGTCGCCAGGTAAATCCACGACAGAAGCCCGAGCACGAAGCCGAAGGTGCCGTAGATGTTGCTCGCGTGCTTCAGCACATGACCGACGTAGTAGCCCCCGAGGAGTTGCAGGCCTTCGTAGGCGATCGCCGCGGCGACCGCCCCTCCTCGGAGCGAGCGCCACGAAACGTCACGGACCGTCATCAGCCGGAATCCGAGCCAGAAGAGCGCGAAGTCGAGCAGCGTCGATGCGATGATCGCGCCGGCTTTCCATGCGAGCCCGAAGCTCGCGCCGATCGTGCCGAGCGCGCCGAGCCCGGTCGCAGCCAGCGTGCCGAGCCCGAGTACGACCAGAAGCAGCAGCGCCCGACCTCGGGCGCGTACGACGTCTGGGCGGCGCCGGAAGGGCACGCCCCAGAGATGGTTCATCGCGTTCTGGGTCGCGAGGAAGACGCCGATGCCCGACCAGAGCGCGCCGAGGATTCCGATCAGGAGGGCCAGGACGCTGCCCTTCAGCGCCTTCACGTGGAGGTCGTGACCCAGGATCGGAACCTGGCCGAGCGTCGAGCCGATGATCCGGCTCTGCAAGTGTGGGTGCCCTTGGAGGACGAATCCCAATGCGCTGACGAAGACGAGGAGCAGCGGGAAGATCGAGAAGAACCCGTAGTAGGTGATCGACGCTGCGAGATAGCCGCCCTGGTCGTCGGCATACTTCTGCCGAACAGCGAGCGGAAAGCCCAGCCAGGCGTGACGCTGCTGAAAGCGATCGAACGCCTCGTAGCTTCCCCTGAACCCTGCCATGCCCCATTCTTTCCGATCGAAGGGCCGGGTACGCGCATGCGTCCTCGCGAGGAAACGATGGTCTGGCGCTTGATTTCCGCTGAGTTTGGGCAGGAACTTCTCTGTGGATGACCTCCAAAAGCGACGTCTCGCGCAGAACGAGGACTTCTTTCGTGAGGTCAACGAGCGGATCAACGAAAAGGCCGAGTCACACGGCCTCGATTCGCATCGGTATGAGTTTTTCTGCGAATGCTCCGACACGATGTGCCTCGAACGGATCGCTCTAACCCTGCCCGAGTACGAGGAGATCCGCGCCGAACCGACGAGGTTCGTTGTGAGGACGAACCACGTCATCGAAGAGATCGAGCATGTCGTCGAAGCCGCCGCCGACCACATGGTGATCGAAAAGCACGGAAAAGCAGGAAGGGTCGCTATCGAGCTCGAAGCGGAAAGCGGTCCCGACTAGCGACGGCGCGAATGGAACGCGGCGTCGTCCCCTTGAGCTCTGACCTAGGTGCGGAGTAGCACTTCGAGCGCCGTCCCCGAGCCAGGCGAGGTGCGCAACGTCAGCGCCCCTCCGATCGACGCCGCACGCTCACGCATGTTGCGGAGTCCCTGGCCGGCGCTGTCCTCGGCGGGGTCGAAGCCGGTGCCGTCGTCGCGCAGCGCGACGAACCGCCCGTCCGGCCGCTCGCCGATCTCGACCCACGCGTGACGGGCGCCGGCATGCTTGCGCGAATTTGCAAGTCCTTCCTGGACGATCCGGAAGAGCTCGATCTGCTCGTCGGGGCCGAGCCGGATCGCCGGATCGATCTCGAGCTCGACGTCGAGCATGCCGTCCGCCGTCAGGAAATCGACGTAGCGGCGTAGCGCCGCGTCGAATGGAGCACGGCCGGACGCGGATGACAGGGCGAGCACGGCGTACCGCGCCTCCTGCTGCGCCGCGAGTGCCGCCTCCTTCAACGCGGGAAGCGTCGTGGCGAGGTCGGCACCGTTCTCAAGCATCGACGCGTGCGTCGACACGGCAAACAGGTACTGCGCGAGGCCGTCGTGAATCTCGCGGGCGACGCGCGCCCGCTCCTCTGCAACAGCGCGGCCGAACTCCGAGTCTCGAATCGCCCGCCACACACCGACGAGCAGCACGCCGTAGGCGAGCAGGCGGAGCCAGTCGCCTTGCGAGACATCGCCGGGATGCACGACGGGCAGGAAGAGGAAGTGGAGTGACGAGAAGAGCATCAGCGTCGCGCCGAGCGCGAGCCAGCGCGAAAGATCCTCGCCGGTCGTCCGGAAGTGCTCGGCGAAGCCGATCACGGCCAGGAGGTTGAGCAGGCTTTGAACCGCCAGCACGCCCGTAACCGACGCGGGCACTACGGGATCAGTCCCGAGGCTGTGGGTCGGGAGCGTCGAGCCGAGCGAGTGAGAGATGCCCCAGAGCACGATCAGCCCGCCGACCGACGCGACGAGCGCGTTCCCGAGTACGAACTTTCGGTGCTGGATTCGTCCGTGCGCGAATGGTGCGAGTGCGATCACGCTCCAGCCGAGCGTGCGCCCGATGACGGCGGCCCAGAGCTCGGGCTTCCTCGTCGTGCCGTGCGACACGCTCGGAGCGATCGTGAACGCGAGCCACGCGACCGACGTGATGAAGAAACCGGTACAGAGGAAGAGATCAAAGCGCCGGCCCTCGACGGCGAGGCGGGTCGCGCTCAGGAGCGCGACGAGCCCGCCCGCAAGCATGAAGATCGTCGCGAGGACGAGATTCAGCTCGGGCAGCGAATAGGGATGCCGAAGGCTCGGGAACGCCACCAGCAGGGTGAGCGTCGATCCGAGCAGGCCGAACAACAGCACCTCTCCCCAGAGAAAGGCTTCGTAGCGGTTCGTCTGCATTCCGCCAGTATCGGCACAATCTCCTGAGCGCATGACGGAGCGGATCCTCATCATCGACGACCATCCTCTGACGCGAGAGGCTCTCGCAGGTCTTCTGCGCCAGAACGGATTCGACGTCGTGGCCCAGGCAGAGAGCGGCGAAGAGGCGATCGCGCAGGCCCAAGAGCTTCGCCCGGACCTGATGCTGCTCGACCTTTCGATGCCCGGGATGGACGGCTTGACGGCGCTCCCGCTGCTCCACGGCGCGGCTCCGCAGGCAGAGATCGTCGTCTTGACAGCCTCGGAGGAGGAGTCGAATCTGCTCGCCGCGATCCGCGCGGGCGCGGCCGGGTACCTCCTGAAGAGCGAGCCGCCGGAGCGGATCGTCGAGTTTCTCCGTGGCGTCGCGCGGGGCGAGGCCGCACTCTCAGGTGCGGTCGCCCGCCAGCTGCTCGACCAGGTTCGCGAGGGCGCTCCGCGGAGCGCGGTTCCGGAGTCGCTTGCGAAGGCGCTCTCGGCGCGCGAGCTCGAGGTGCTGCTCCTGCTCGACCGCCACCTCGGAACCGAGGAGATCGCGACGCGGCTTTTCATCTCCGAGCACACCGTGCGCTCGCACGTGAAGAGCCTGCTCGCGAAGCTCGGCGTCTCCTCGCGGCGCGAGGCGCTCGCGAAGCTCGCGGGCGACTGACGGTCAGCTACCTGCGGCGTCGAACCCGTCGAGCGCTGCGTCGACGAGGTCGGGCAGCGTTCGCAGGTTGTAGCCGCCTTCGAGCACGGCGGCGACACGCGGGGCGAGGCGTCCGGTCCGACGCGCGAGCTCGCGAAAGCCGTCAACGCTCAGCTCCATGTCGGAGAGTGGATCCTCTGCGTGGGCGTCAAAGCCGGCCGAGACGAGCAAAAGGTCCGGCGCAAAACGTTCGACCGCTCGCTCGACGGTCGCCCATGCGTCGAGGTACTGCGCGTCGCCCGAGCCTGCCGCCAACGGGATGTTGACGAGCGTCTCGCCTTGCTCGTAGGGCCCGCCGGTCCCGGGGTAGAGCGGCCATTGATGCACCGAGATGAAGAGAATCGACGGGTCGTCGCGCACGATGTCTTGCGTGCCGTTGCCGTGATGCACGTCCCAGTCGACGATCGCGACTCGCTCGATGTCGAGCTCCGACTGGGCGAAGCGCGCGGCGATCGCGACCGAGTCGAAGAGGCAGAAGCCCATGGCGCGGTCCTCTTCGGCGTGATGACCGGGCGGGCGGGCGAGGGCGAACCCACCACGTCGCACTGCCTCAATCGCCGCACCGGCCGCGAGCATCGCCGCGTCGAATGTGGTCTCGGTGCAGAACGTGTCCTCGTCGATCGCTCCGCGCGCCGCAAGTACCTGCTCGAGGAGGCGCGGCGTATGGCAGCGAAGTACGTCGTCCTCGGTCGCCGCGTCGCACTCGACGAACGTGAACCGCTCGTGCAGGACGTCGATCCGTCGCTGCGATTCCGGGTGCGACCCGGTCGGATGCAGCCGGGCGAATGCCTCGTGGCTTACGACGTCGATGAGCGGATCGCCTCGAGCAGTTCGTCGAGTGACCTGTCGCCCTGCGCGCGCCCGATCAGGTAGCAAAGAAGCGGCGCGTTCGTTCGATCGCCGCTTTCGTGTGCGGCGACGCGCGCGATGTCGAGCAACCCGAGTACGTCCTCGGCCGAAAGGTCGCCGCCCCCGATCGCGTCCGTCGCCGTGCGCAGCCAGGCGTCCATCGCGGCGGAGTCTAGAGACTTGCCCGCGCGGCGAGCTTGTCAGCGAGTGTGTTCAGGCCCAGGCCGCGCGTGTACTCGGCGGCGCGGGTCCAGTCCGGTGGTGTTGCCCGAAGCGGCGGGAGTGGCGCGGCGCCGTCCATCGTGGCGATGTTTTGGTAGAGGAGTAGTTCGTCGGCGATCTGGGCGAAGCGCCCATCGGCGAGCGCCTGCGCGAGCGAGCCGTGCTGCTTCAGCACCTCGGCCGCTTTCTTCGGCCCGACGCCTGGCGCGCCCGGGATCTTGTCGGAGGGGTCGCCTCGGAGCGCGATGAAATCCGGCACCTGGTTCGGCTCGACGCCGTAGCGCTCGCGGACGCCGTCGGGGCCGATCCGCGCAAGCTCCGAGACACCCTTGACGGGCTGGAGGATCGAGACGCGCTCGGTGACGAGTTGGTAGGCGTCGCGGTCGGAGGTTGCGACGAGCACGTCGCCCGGCCAGGTCGCAGCGGCGGCGGCGAGGAAGTCGTCCGCCTCGTAGCCGCCGGCCTTGCCGATCTGGAAGCCGAACGCCTCGCAGAGCGGCGGTAGGAGCGCGAGTTGCGCGACGATCGAATCCTCGAACTCGCGACCCGACTGATACGCAGGCAGCGCCTCGTGGCGGTAGGTCGGTGTCTCGAGCGAGTCCCAGCCGACGAGCACCGCTTCCGGCTGCTCGCTGTCCCAGAGCCGGAGCAGGAAGTTCGAGAAGCCGACGACCGCGTTCCAGCGGACGCTCTTCGGGATGCCGTGGTAGGCCCGGTGGGCAAGCGAGTCCCCGTCGATCGCAAGCAGCAAGCCCTCGTTCAAAGCGACCCCTCGAGCTCGTGGATCGCGACCATCAGACGGTCGGTCGCAATCCGTGCTGCCTCCGTGGGCTCGAGGGTCTCGAGATCGTCGAGCTGGATCGGTGCGCCGTAGCGCACGCGGATCGGCCCAAGCCCGCGGAGATTGTTCGTGCCCTTGATCCCGGCAGGTACGAGGGGCACGCCCGCCTCGAGCGCGATCCGTGCCGCGCCGGTATGCGCCTGCGCCTCCCACTTTTTGCGCAGGCCCTTCCGCCGACGCGTCCCCTCGGGGAACATCGCGATCACGTGACCGTCGCGCGCGAGTGCGACTGCCGTTGCGATCGCGCCGTAGTCGGCCTGACCGCGGTGCACCTTGAAGGCGCCGCAGGCCGAAAGAAACGGCCCGAGCGGGAACCAGAAGAGCTCGGACTTGCCCATGAAGCGCAGAAACCGCCGCGGCCAGAGCGCCATCCCGATCGCCCAAGGGTCGATATTAGACACGTGCCCTGCGGCCAGGACGTAGCCCGAATCCGGCGGCAAATGCTCGGTTCCGCGCGCCTTGTAGCGGTATGCGAGATGGAGGACGGGCCACGAGAGGAAGGCGATTGCCGAGTAGAGCAGTGTGGGCCGGGGCGGACGGGTCACGGGCGGCGAGTATCGCGTATCCGGGCCACGACGCTATGGTGGCGCCCGAAATGGCCGAAACCAAGCGCACGCTCGTGATCGTGGAATCGCCTGCGAAGGCGAAGACGATTGCGGGTTATCTCGGCTCGGGCTACATGGTCGAGTCGTCGATCGGCCACATTCGCGACCTGCCGAACAATGCGTCGGAGATCCCGGCGAAGTACAAGGAAGAATCGTGGGCACGCCTTGGTGTCGACACGGCGCACGACTTCGCGCCGCTCTACGTGGTCGACGCGCGAAAGAAGAAGGTCGTCGCCGACCTGAAGGCGAAGCTGAAGAACGCGGACGAGCTGCTGCTCGCGACGGATGAAGATCGCGAAGGCGAGGCGATCGCCTGGCACCTCTCCGAGGTGCTCGAGCCGAAGGTACCGGTTCGGCGCATGGTCTTCCACGAGATCACGAAGCAAGCGATCGAGCACGCGCTCACCGAGACGCGCGACATCGACAAGTCACTGGTCGACGCTCAGGAGACGCGGCGCATCCTCGACCGGCTGTACGGCTACGAGGTCTCGCCGGTGCTCTGGCGCAAGATCATGCAGGGCCTTTCGGCCGGGCGCGTGCAATCTGTTGCGACCCGTCTCGTCGTCGAGCGCGAGCGCGAGCGCATGCTCTTCATCGCCGCCGATTACTGGGACATCGTCGCCACGTTCGCACCGGGCGACTTCACCGCGCGGCTCGCCGCGCTCGACGGCCGGCGCGTTGCACAGGGGCGCGACTTCAGCCGTGAGGGCGAGCTGAAGACCGCCGACACCGTGCAGCTCACCGAGGACGACGCACGCGGACTTGCGAGCGCGCTCGAGGGCGCTTCGTTCGAGGTCGCGTCGGTCGAGGAGAAGCCGTACACGCGTCGTCCCGCGGCGCCGTTCATGACCTCGACGCTCCAGCAGGAGGCGAGCCGTAAGTTGCGGCTCTCGTCGCAGCAGACGATGCGAACGGCTCAGCGCCTGTACGAGAACGGCTACATCACCTATATGCGCACGGACTCGACGACCCTGTCGGAGTCGGCGCTCACGGCGGCGCGCGCGCAGGCGCGTGAGCTCTACGGCGCCGACTCGGTGCCGGATGCACCGCGCCGGTACGAGCGTCGCGTCAAGAACGCGCAGGAGGCGCACGAGGCGATTCGTCCCGCCGGCGACCGCTTCCGCACACCTGACGACGTGAAGCGCGAGCTCTCGGGCGACGAGTTCAAGCTCTACGACCTGATCTGGAAGCGCACGGTGGCCTCGCAGATGGCCGACGCGCGCGGGCAGACGGTCTCGGTGCGAATCGTCGGCACGGCGAGCGACGGCCGGCAGGCCGAGTTCGCTACGGCCGGCACCGTGATCACCTTCCGCGGCTTCCTGCTCGCGTACGAGGAAGGGCGCGACGAGCCGACATCGAGCGACGCAGAGGAGAAGGTGCTGCCGGCGCTGCAGGAGGGGGACTCGCTCGGAGCGAGCGCGCTCGAGCCCGAGGGACACTCGACCTCGCCGCCCGCACGCTTCACCGAGGCGAGCCTCGTGAAGGCGCTCGAGGAGCGCGGGATCGGCCGTCCGTCTACCTACGCCGCGATCATGGGGACGATCCTCGATCGTGGCTACGTGCGGAAGCAGGGTCAGGCACTCGTGCCGGAGTTCCTCGCCTTCGCGGTCGTTAATCTCCTCGAGCAGCATTTCGGCCAGCTCGTCGACTACGAGTTCACCGCCCGCATGGAGGATGACCTCGATGAGATCGCATCGGGCGACGAGGCACGCACCGTGTGGCTCCAGCGCTTCTACTTCGGCTCGAACGGCGATAACGGCCTCAAGGATCTCGTCGAGAAGCAACTCGGGGACATCGACGCACGCGAGATCAACACCGTGCCGCTGCCGCGCACCGACATCGTCGTGCGTGTCGGCAAGTACGGGCCGTACCTCGAGCGTGGCGAGGACCGTCAGACGCTGCCGGACGGGATCGCGCCGGACGAGCTGACCCCCGAGCGTGCCGAGGAGATCCTCGCGCAGGCCGGGCAGGAGCATGTACTCGGCGTTCATCCGGCCACCGGCCACTCGGTCGCGCTCCGCGCCGGCCGGTACGGGCCGTACGTGACCGAGCTGCTCGAGGGCGACGAGAAACCGCGTACGGCCTCGCTGCTGAAGACGATGTCGCCGGAGACCGTGACCCTCGAGGACGCTGTCCGCCTGCTGACGCTGCCGCTCACGCTCGGCGAGTCGGAGGGCGAGGAAGTGGTGGCTGCGAACGGCCGCTACGGCCCGTACGTGAAGAAGGGCAAGGAGTCACGCTCGCTCGAGACCGAGGAGCAGCTCTTCACGGTCACGCTCGAGGAGGCGCTCGCGCTGCTCGCCCAGCCGAAGCAACGCGGTCGTCGGGCGGCGGTCCCGCCGCTGAAGGAGCTCGGCGACGACCCGGTCTCGGGCAAGCCCATCGTCCTGAAGGAGGGCCGTTTCGGCCCGTATGTCACCGACGGTGAGACGAACGCGAGCCTCCGCGCAGCGGATTCGATCGAGGAGATCACGCCCGCGCGGGCAGCGGAGCTGCTCCAGAACCGCCGCGAGGCCGGGCCGGCGAAGAAGCGCCCGAAGAAGAAGCGCTCGTAACAGACGTTTCAACATTTCATTCGGCAAACCGTCCATAATCAGGAGGGCCGCGGTAGGAATGGTGGTGCTGTCGTGCGCGTTGGTAGGGGCGCTACCCTGCGTCGGCAGGTTTGCGAAAGCGTCCGAAGAATCGAAAGGACATCGAGAGCGACTTGACCCAGACTCAGTTGACTGAACTGCTCGAGACCGAGAGCGCCCGCACCCTCATCGAGGCGGGCGAGGAGCGCGGCTGGATCGAACCGGCCGAGCTCGAGGCATTCGCGGTCGAAAATGACCTGCCGGAAGGCGAGATCACCGACGTGGTGAAGGAGCTTGAGCGCATCGGCCTCGAGGTCCGCGAGCCCGTCACCGAGGAGAAGAACACGAAGCACAAGCCGGAGCCCGTGATCTACGAGGCTTCTGCTCCTTCGGGCGCGGGCGACAGCCTGCAGCTCTTCCTCGCCGATGTCGGCAAGCACAAGCTGCTCACAGCTCACGAGGAAGTTGTCCTCGCGAAGGCGATCGAGCGGGGCGACGTTCGCGCCAAGCGGCGCATGATCGAGTCGAACCTGCGACTCGTCGTGTCGATCGCGAAGGGCTATCGCGGTCTCGGCGTTCCGTTTCTCGACCTGATCCAGGAGGGAACGCTCGGCTTGAACCGCGCGGTCGAAAAGTTCGACTGGCGGCGCGGCTACAAGTTCTCGACGTACGCGACCTGGTGGATCCGTCAGTCGGTGCAACGCGCCGTCGCGAATCACGCGCGCACGATTCGCGTTCCCGTGCACGTCGTCGAGCGTCAGCAGAAGCTGTCTCGCGCGGCGCGCCGGCTCGAGGTCGAGCTCGGCCGTGAGGCGACGAAGGAAGAGCTCGCCGAGGCGACGGGCCTGCCGCTCCAGCATGTCGAGGAGGCGCTTTCGGCTGCATCCGCGTCGGTCTCGCTGAACCAAACGGTCGGCGCCGACGACGAAGGTGAGCTCGGCGATCTCTTCGCCGACCGCGAGGCCGCCGATCCGTTCGAGGAGGCCGAGGAATCGCTCCGCCGCCAGAACATCCGCAAAGCACTCGACGCTCTGCCGGAGCGCGAGCGGCGCATCCTCGAGCTGCGGTTCGGCTTCGAGGGCGAGCCGTGGACGCTCGAGGCGATCGGCCACGAGCTCGATCTGACGCGCGAGCGTGTCCGCCAGCTCGAGGGCCAGGCGCTCTCGCGGCTCGCTGCGCTGCGCGAGCTCGCCGGCCTCGCAGCCTGAGCACTGACCCCGGGCCTGGTTCTGCCTTGAACCAGGCCCGGGGTACGCTCTCTCCGTGACGGCTCCACCCACAGCGATCCTGTCCGCGGCTCAGATTGCGGCGCTCGCGGCGGTCGGTGAGGAGCGCACTGCGTCCGTCGGCGACGTGCTCTTCCGCGTCGGCGATCTGCGGTATCCGCTCATTGCCATCCTCGAGGGTGAGGCCGCGATCCTCGACGGCCAAGGCAAGGAAATCGTCCGGCACGGCGCATCAGGCTTCCTCGGCGAGATCAACCTGCTCTCGGGTCAGACCGTCTACCTGACCGCGGTTGTGACGAAGCCGATGCGGTACATCGCCGTCGACCGCGAGGCGCTACGCCCGCTGCTGTTCGACGACGGGCCGCTCTCTGACCTGCTGCTCTCGACATTCATGGCGCGGCGCGAGGCGTTGCAGCGGTGGGACGGGATCGGATTCGAGGTCGTCGGGCCGCGCTCGTCGGAGCAGACGCGCCGGATCGTCGAGTACGCGCGACGCAATCGTCTCCCGTTCACCTGGCACGACTCCGAGCGCTCGGCCGACCGTTCGATCGTCGCGCGCATCGAGGGCCTTGCCGCCGGGGAGTTGCCGCTCGTCGTCCTGCCGGGCGGTGTGGAGTTGCGCGGCCCCTCGACAGGCGAAGTCTCTCGCGCGCTCGGTATCGGGCTCGAGCTTCCGGCTCGCGAGGAGGTCGACCTGGTCGTGATCGGCGGCGGCCCGGCAGGGCTCGGCGCGGCGGTCTATGGCGCGTCGGAGGGGCTCGAGACGCTCATCGTCGAGAGCAGCGCGCTCGGGGGTCAGGCGGGGACATCGCGCCGGATCGAGAACTACCTCGGCTTTCCCGCGGGGATCAGCGGCTCGGATTTGACGATGCGTGCGATCACCCAGGCACGGAAGTTCGGCGCTCGCTCGGCGACGCCGTATCGCGCGATCGCGCTCGAGCCGGGCACAGACCGTCATGTCGTTCGCCTCGAGGACGACCACGAAGTTGCGGCGCGTGCCGTGCTGATCGCGACGGGCGCTGACTACCGGCGGCTGCCCGTCGCCGATCTCGACGCGTACGAGGGCATCAGCGTCTTTTACGCCGCTGGCCCGCCGGAGGCACGGCGCTGCGGCGCGACCCGGGTCGGTGTGGTCGGCGGCGGTAACTCGGCGGGGCAGGCGGCGGTGTGGCTTGCGCGCGGAGGGGCACTCGTCACCCTTTTGCACCGCCGCACTGACCTGCGCGAGACGATGTCCGACTACCTCCTGCTCGAGCTCGAGCGTTACGGCGTCGCGGTTCGCGATCGGAGCGAGGTCGCAACGCTGCACGGCACTGACGGCGAGCTCGAAGCGGTGACGCTGAAGGACGGCGAACGGCTGCCGTTTTCGTTCCTCTTCCTGTTCCTCGGTGCGAGCCCCTGCACCGAATGGCTCGGCGACGTTGTTGCGCGCGACGAGCAGGGCTTCATCCTGACGGGCGCCGACGCGGGCGCCGAGGGTCTGCTCGAGACGAGCGTCCCGGGGATCTTCGCCGCCGGCGACGTGCGCTCCGGCTCGGTCAAGCGCTGCGCGACCGCCGTGGGTGAGGGAGCGATGGTCGTGCGCTTCGTCCACGAGCACCTCTCGGCCGTCCCGGCCTGACCCAGACCACGGTGAAGCTGAGTTCGCGGTCTGTGCTCAGGCAGGCTCGTGTGCCGCGCCCTCGAGGTGCGGCTTGTCGGCACGGGTCGCGCCCTCGGCCTGGCGGATCTCGTCATCGGTCATCGGCCACTTTTCGAGCGGGTAGTGACATGCCGCCTGCTGGGCAGGGGCGAGCTCGCGGAGCGCAGGCGTCTCGACGTCGCAATGGCCCTCGTGGAAGCGCGGGCAGCGCGGATGGAAGACGCACGCGGCAGGCGGATAGATCGGTGACGGCACGTCGCCGGTCAGGACGATGCGCTCACGGTGCCCGGTCGTCGCTCGCGGCACCGCCGAGAGCAGGGCCGCCGTGTAAGGGTGCTTCGGGTGCTCGTAGATCGACTCGCTGTCGCCGAGCTCGACGATCTTGCCGAGGTACATGACCGCGATCCGGTCGGCGATCTGGCGGATCACCGACAGATCGTGCGAGATGAAGACATAGGTCAGGTTGAAGTCTCGCTGCAAGTTGCGCAGCAGATTCAGCACCTGCGCCTGGATCGACACGTCGAGCGCCGAGACCGGCTCGTCGCAGACGATCAGCTTCGGCGAGAGCGCCAGGGCGCGTGCGACGCCGATGCGCTGCCGCTGGCCGCCGGAGAACTCGTGGGGATAGCGGTTGTAGTGCTCCGGGCTCAGGCCGACCGTCTCGAGCAACTCCTGCACGCGCGTGCGCGCGTTCTTTTGACCGTGGATCGCGAATGGCTGCCCGACGATCTGCCCGACGGTCTTGCGCGGGTTCAACGACGAGTAGGGATCCTGGAAGATCATCTGCATCTCGCGGCGCAGTGGGCGTAGCTCGCGTTGCGAGAGCTTCGAGATGTCGCGCCCGTCGAAGTTGATCGTGCCGCTCGTCGGGTCGAGCAGCCGCAGAATCAGTCGCGCGGTCGTCGACTTGCCGCAGCCCGACTCGCCGACGATCCCGAGCGTCTCACCCCTGCGCACCGTCAACGAGACGTCCTCGACCGCGTGTACCTCGACCTTGCCGCGCGCGAACACCCCCTGCTTGACCTGAAACCGCTTCGTCAGGTGCTCGAGCTCGACCAGGTTCTCGCTCACGCCGCGTCTCCGAGTCGTGCGACCGAGCGCGCGCTGCCTTGCCTGACCTTGTCGTCCCACGGGAGCCAGCACGCGTCGAGGTGCGCGTCGGGCGCTGGAGCCTGGAGAGGCGGCCGATCGACGGGGCAGGGCTCGAACCGATATGGGCAGCGCGGATGGAATGGGCAGCCGGACGGCGGGGTGAGCAGCGACGGCGGCGAGCCTTCGATCGGTACGAGCGCGGTGAGCCGCTTCTCGATCGTCGGCATGGAGTCGAGCAGCCCCCACGCATACGGGTGCTGTGGCTGGTCGAAGATCTGGCGCGCCGCCCCGTACTCCATGATCCGGCCTGCGTACATCACCATGACTGAGTCGGCGATCTCCGCGACGACGCCGAGATCGTGCGTGACAAGGATGACGCCGATGTCGAATTCGCGCTTCACGTCCTCGATCAGCTCGATGATCTGCGCCTGCACCGTGACGTCGAGCGCCGTCGTCGGCTCGTCGCAGATCAGAATCGAGGGGTTGTGCACGAGCGCCATTGCGATCATCGCGCGCTGGCGCATGCCGCCCGAGTACTGATGGGGATAGTCGCGCGCGCGTTCCTTCGCATTCGGGATCCCGACGCGCCCCAGCAACTCGACTGCTCGAGCCCAGGCGATTTTCTTGCTCACATCGTCGTGTGCGAGCACGGCCTCCTGGATCTGCGAGCCGACGCGATACATCGGATGGAGGCAGGCAAACGGATCCTGGAAGACCATCGCGATGTCCTTGCCGCGGATGTGCTGCAGATCGCTCGGCGATAGCGTCAGCAGGTCGCGGCCGAGGAAGTCGATCTGCCCCGTGATCACGGTGCGCTGCCGGTTCAGCAGGCCCATGACCGCGAGGTTCGAGACGCTCTTGCCCGAGCCGGACTCACCGACGATCCCGAGTGTCTCGCCGCGGCTCAGGCTGAACGAAACGTCGCTGACCGCCTGCACGACACCGTCCGCGGTCGGGAACCGAACCGTCAGGCCGCGGACGTCGAGCAGGCGCCGGTCGTCGCCGGCGCTCACGCGTAGCGCACTCTCGGGTCGATGAACGCGTACAGGATGTCGACGATCAGGTTCGCGAGCGCGACGGCGACCGACGCGAGCAGCACGACCCCGAGAACGACGGGGAGGTCCTGCTGGAGCGCGTTATTGATCGCGAGATAGCCGAGCCCCTGGAGATTGAAGACCGACTCGGTGATGATCGCGCCACCGACGAGAAGTGCGATGTCGAGCCCGAACATCGTCACGATCGGCGTCAGGCTTGCGCGCAGACCGTGTTTGAAGATCACCTTGCGTTCCGACAGCCCTTTCGCTCTCGCGGTTCGGATGTAGTCCTCACCGAGCGTCTCGAGCAAGTTGTTGCGTGTCATCCGCGCGTAAAACGCTGCGTAGAGAAGCGCGAGCACGACCCACGGCAGGATCATGTGCGAGAAGAACCCGGTGATGCTGTCGGCGGGGGAGACGTAGCCGCTTCCGCCTGTCCAGCCGAGCTGCCGCCAGAAGATATAGAGCGCCATCAGCCCGAGCCAGAAGACCGGCGTCGAGATCCCGAAGAGCGCGAAGCCCATCGAGAGCCGGTCGGTGAGCGACCGCCGTTTCACGGCCGAGAGTACGCCCACCGAGACGCCCAGCACGAGCCATAAGACCGAGGCGCCGGCGATCAGAAACAGCGTCCGCGGCGCGCGCGCGATGATCAGCGACTTGACGGACGTCTGGCCGGCGTAGGTGTAGCCGAGGCCGGGCCAGCCGAACTTGTCGCCGATGAAGAAGTTCTTCGAGAACTTGTAGAACTGCACGTACCACGGCTTGTCGAGCCCGAGTCGGTGGTGAATGGTTGCGAGTTGCGCCGTGGTCGGGTTCTTGCCCGCGAATCGCAGTGCCGGGTCGCCGGACGGCAAGAGATAGAAGACCGCAAACGTGATCGCAAGCACGCATGCGACGACGACGATCGTCCAGACGAGCCTGCGTGCGATGTAGAAGGTCATGGCGGTCTCCTCGAGTACAGGGAGGGGGCGAGCGACGTGCCCGCCCCCTCCGTTTTTGCGTCGTTAACCCTTGACCGAAACCGACGAGTACGCCGGCCCGTCGGTGAACTGGTCGTAGTTCCAGTGTGTGACGTTCGGGCCGACAATGAACACGTTGTTCGGCCAGAGGTATGGGACCCACGGGACCACCGTGGTCATCAGCTTCTTGTCCAGGTTCTCCCAGCACGCGGTGCGGTCCTGGGCGAGCTTGGCACTGCATGCTGCGATGTCCGGGTCGATCGACGGCACGTTCGTGATGCTGCCGGTCGCGCCGACTGCCTTCGCGATCGCGGGCGTGATGCCGACGAGCGAGAAGTTCGAGTTCCCCGCCTTGATGATGGCGCCGGAGTCGAGCAGTTCCGCGAAGAACGTGTACGGGTCCGCGTAGTCCTTGCCCCAGCTCGGGCGCTCGGAGAGCGGGATGTTCTTCGCCGGCGTTCCGATCGTCGTGTACGCGCCGTTGATCGAGCGCACCTTCAGCGTGAGCCCGATCTTCGCGGCGTCAGCCTCGAGAATCGGAACCATGCGAAGGTCGACGCCGCGTGTGTCTGCGATCGTGAGCACGCCCTTGCACGCCGACGCGGTGCACTTGCCGGTCTTGCCCGGGTCGTACTTCGACAGCTTCATCTCCGCCTGCGCCTTCGTGAGATCGCCGGCGTTGTTCGCCGACGAGTACGGGGCGTATTCGGCAAGGCCGTTGTTGTAGAGGACGGGCGGCACGATATGCCCGGCGATTGCGCCCGGGATCGGCCCGCCCCAGGCCTTCTGCAGTGCCGCCTTGTCGACGATCCAGTTCATGGCCTTACGAACATGAACATCGTCGAAGGGAGGCTGCGTCAGGTTCATCATGAAGTAGTTCACGCGGTCGCCCACGTTCGCGATCATGCGCGGCTTCAGGGTCGAGTCCGTTGCGTACTGGCGAATGGTCTTCGGTGCCGGGCTCGAGACCTCGTCGTCGTACTGGCCGGCCTGCACCTTCGCGAAGATGTCATCGGCGTTCGAGTTCACGACGAACTTGAACGTGTCCGGGTAGTTCTTCCGGTACTGGTCGGTCGACTGGTCGTAGTTCGGGTTTCGGACGAGGACGATGTGGTTGCCGTTCGCCCCGTCGTAGCCGCTCATCGGCTTCAGGGTCGCGCAGCTCGCCGTCACCTTGTCTGCTCCCTGGAGCATGTACGGCCCGCTCGAGACGATGTCACGGCCGTAGTCGCCGGGCTTGCCCTCGAAGCATTTTCCGATCTCCGGCGGGATTGGCGCTGTCGCCGGCATCGACATGCGGAGGTTGAAGTCACCGGCCGCCTTCGTCAGGTGGAAGACGATCGTCGAGTCGTCGGGCGTCGAGATGCCGGAGACCGTGGTCGCCTTCCCGTTCGTGACCGCGTCCCAGCCCTTGATCACCGTGTAGTAGAAGCCGTACTCGCCGCCGTCGTTCTTGCTCGCGAGCCGGTCCATCGCGAACGCGACGTCCTTCGATGTGACTGCGCGGCTGAGGGGCGGGGCGTACTTGATCCCCGAGCGCAGCTTGTAGGTGTAGGTGAGGCCGTTGTCGGTCGGCGTCGGCACCGTGGTTGCGAGGTCGCCGATGAGTTCGTTGCCGGCCGCACCGGGCTGGTGCTTGTAGCCGACGAGCGAGCGGAGCATGAGGTTCGAGTAGAGGCCCCAGGCGTTGCCGAGGTACTCGCCGGTCGGGTCGAAGTTGTCCGTGAAGCCGAACGACTGCTCCCAGCCGATCGTGTACGTCCCGCCCGCTTTGGACGAGCCGTTGTCGAAGGTGCCCGTGCCGACGGCGGAGTTCCCGCCGCTCGAGCTCGTGGTCGTGGTACTGCCGGAGGTCGACTTCTTCTTGGAGCCGCACCCTGCCGCGAGCAGCGCGAACGCTGCGATCGCCGCAAGCAGTACCGCGTAGCGGATCATCTTGCTCATGTGTATGTCGTTCTCCTTTCCACCCCATGGTTGGGTGCGGAGGTTGGGGGGGATTGCACTTACCGCTCCGACCTCACGTCGAAGGCGTCCCGCAGGCCGTCTCCGAGCAGGTTGAAGGCAAGGGTCGTGATGATGAGGAACGCGCCGGGGAACAGCATCAGCCACCAGGCGACGTCGTACAGCCCCGAGGCGTCACTGAGGATCGAGCCCCACGATGCCTGATCGGCCGGCACGCCGAGCCCGAGGTAGGAAAGCGCCGCCTCGAACAGGATGTTCGTCGGGATCAGCAACGTGGAGTAGACGATCAGCGGGCCGATCAGGTTCGGGAGGATCTCGGTCGCGAGAATGCGCACGTTGCCTGCCCCGGCCGCCCGCGCGGACTCGACGAACTCCTTCTCGCGGAGCGACAGCGTGTAGCCGCGGACGATGCGCGCGATGTAGGACCAGGAGAAGATCGTGATCACGGCGATCACGACGGTGATCCCCGGTTGCAGCAGGCCGCCCAGGCAGCCGTTCTTGTTCGTCGAGCAGGCTGCGACAACGCCGACCGCGATCAGGATCTGCGGGACGGCGAGCAACACGTCGGAGGCGCGCGAGAGGATTGTGTCGATCAGGCCGCCGAAGAAGCCCGCCGCGAGTCCGACGACGAGCCCAATCAGAACGGCGATCCCGGAGGCGACGATCCCGACGAAGAGCGAGGTGCGTGCGCCGTACATCGTCCGCACGAAGAGGTCGCGCCCGGCAGCGTCGGCGCCGAACCAGAAGTGAGAGTTCGGCCCGAGCGGCACGCCGTATGCGTCGGTCATCTGGCTATAGGTCGCGTTCTGGGCGTGCCCGGTGATCTGCTCGGCGAGCGGACCGCCGAAGATCGCGACGAGGACGAGTAGGATGATCACGATTCCGCCTCCGAGGGCCGCCTTATCCTGCTTGAAGCGCTCCCAGAAGAGTCGTGAGGGCGACTTGCGGGCGACGACGACCGGTTGTAACGCGAGCGCGCCGCCGGAAGACACGTCGAAATCAGGCGGGTTGGTCATCCCCTTATGCAGCGTAATGACAAGCCCAATCTCGTGCGGCAATACTGAGCATCGTGCATCGCGCGCAACCTTTGCCGCTCCGTCCCGACGGCCCGCTCGAAGGAAGGATCGTGCGCGCCGAGCCGATCGAGGAGCACCATCGCGAAGGGTTGCGCGAGGCCGCCGAGCGCGACCCCGAGATCCACCGCTTCACCAACATGTACTCGCTCGGGTTCGACCGGTGGTTCGATCTGGCGCTCGCCGCCGAGCAGGAGGTGCCGTTCGTCGTGCACGTCGGCGGCCGGCCGGTCGGCTCGTCACGTTTCCTGAATGTCGACGACTTCCACAAGCGCGCGGAGATCGGCTGGACCTGGCTCGAGCGGGCGCAATGGGGAACGGGCGCGAACATCGAGACGAAGTACCTTTTGCTGTCGCAAGCATTCGATCGCTGGGACGCGATGCGCGTCGAGTTCAAGACCGACGCGCGCAACCTCCGAGTGCGCGGCGCTCTCCTCGGCGTGGGCGGCACATTCGAGGGGATCTTCCGAAAGCACATGAAGCTGCCCGACTCGATCCGCGACTCGGCGTGGTACGCGATCGTCGACGACGATTGGCCGCGCGTGAAAGCCATGCTCGAGGGAAAGATCGAGAGGCACGCGTCGTGAGATGCGCGATCGATGTCGCGCCCGTTCGCGCGGAACCGCACGACGACGCCGAGCAAGTGACGCAGGCGCTCCGCGGCGAACCGTTGCGCGTCGCCGAGCAGCGCGACGGGTGGGCGCGGGTGCTGACCGCCTACGACTATCCGGGCTGGGTGCGCGACGGGGCGCTGGAGGAGGGGGACGGTGAGCTTCCCGCGGACGCGACGGGCACCCCGTTGGACGTTGCGCGCTCCTATCTCGGCACCCGCTACCTCTGGGGCGGCCTCACAGAGCAGGGGATCGACTGCTCGGGGCTCGCGCACATGGCCTACCGGCGTCTCGGGAGGCTCGTGCCGCGCGACGCCGACCAGCAGGAGGATGCAGGCCTCGAAGTGGCCGATGCCGAGGTGGGCGACCTCGTCACGTACGGCGAGCCGGGTGCGCCCACCGATCACGTCGCTTTCTGGGTGGGTGGCGGACGGATCCTCCACTCGACCGGACGCGATCACGGGATCGGCGTGGTCGAGGAGCCCGAGCCCGAGTACCTGCGGGTCCGTCGGCGCAAGCTCGTGCGCCTGTGATCACGTGGGCGGCCTCCGACGGTCGCGAAGATGGCGGCGATCGAGTCGTCCCGGCCGCCTCGACGATCAAGATCTTCGTGGCGTCGGCGTTCTGGCGTTCAGGTCTTGATCCCACCGCGCGGGTCGAGGTGCCGCCTGCGGCATGGTCGGTGGCAGACCTTCTTGCCGGGCCGCTGACGCTCGCCGACTGCGCCCTGCTGATGCTGGCCTTCTCGGACAACGCCGCGACGAACGTGCTGCTCGGGCGGCTCGGCTTCGACGCGGTCAATGCGGAGGCGGCGCGCCTCGGCGCCGAGCGGACACGGGTTCGCCGGCTGCTGATGAGCGACGGCCCGGAGAACGAGACGTGCGCCCGCGACCTCGCGCGAGGGCTCGCTGCGATCAACGACGAGCGTGTCCTCGAGGCGCTCGCTCTGGCACAGGACTCGGAGCTGCATTTCCGCCTCGAGGGCCGCGACGTGCTCGTGAAGACCGGCGAGATCTGGCCGCGCGTCTATCACGAGGTGGCGCTCATCGACCGGGAACTGGCCGTTGCCGTCTGCTCGGAGCCTGCTGCGCTTCCGTCAGAAGTGGCTTCCAGAGCCGAAACGATCGTGCGTAGTTCCCTCGAAAGGGTCAATTCGCCCTAAAGGTGCGTTTCGGGGCGGTCGATAGCTTGGTCGTGGACGCCGCACAGCGCAATGCCATCCTGACCCGGTACCGCGAGCATTCGAACCGTTTCGAAGCGGTCGCCGCTCGCCGTGATGCGGTCGCCGAGGTGATCCCGTTCCAGGCTCCGATGCCGGAGCTCGAGCAGGAGCCAACCGCCCGCGAGATCGAGGTTCTGCAGTTGATCTCCGACGGTCTTGTAAACCGCGAGATCGGCGTCCGGCTCTTCCTTTCGGAGGAGACCGTGAAGAGCCACGTCCGGCATCTACTCGCGAAGCTCCAGGCGAGGAGCCGTGCCCACGCAGTGTCCGTCGGCTTCCGCCGCGGCCTGATCGGCTAGGGCCGGACCATGAACAGGCCGCCCGAAGGCGGCCCATTCGAAGTCCGAAAGAAGGTTTTCCACCGCTTGTGGACAATCACCTGAACGGGTGAAGCCCTAAGCGCGAAAGCCCAGTTAACTAGGCGAGCCTTACCAGGAAGCGAAACCGCCGGCGACCTTGGCGGTCTTGACGAACTTGGCGAACTTGCTCATTTTCTTTCCCCCGTACTCTTGAATGACTGACGGCAGGAGCAGCTTATAACCCTTTTGGGGGATACGCAAGTATTTCTTAGGATTTCGCGTCAATTCGCGGGATTGACGCCGCGTGTCCTTCTCTATGTGGCGGCGGTCCTCGCGACCGCGACGTTCCTCACTGTGGCCCTTCTCGCCGGTGGTCAGGGAATCGGGAGCCTGCCGGCTGTTCTTGGCTTGGCCGTGATTGCCGCCTACGGAGAACGTGGCCGGATCACCCTTAGAGGCAATCTCACCGTTTCGATATCACTGCTGCCGGCGATCTTTGCTGCGGTGCTGTTCGGGCCGCTGGCAGCGATGGCCGTGTTCGGCGCGTCTGCCGTAGGTCTCTCGTTCCCGGTTGTAGGCCGCCTCACGTATCTGGCGAGCCGCGCCCTCACGGGCGCCTCTGCCGCTGGTGCGGTGATGGGAGTGACCGCACTCATGAGCCCTGGCACCGGTCGGATCGTAGTAGCGTCGACGATAGCCGCGCTCGTTGCCGAGCTTGCCGACGCGGGATTTGCGTCACTCACGTACTGGCTCCGTGGCCACGGTAAATGGAGCGAGGCGGCGTTCGATTCGCTTCCGGTGATCGCGGCCTCGGTCCCGTTCTACAGCTCCGCCGTCGCGATCCTCGCGCTCTCGTACCAAGACCTCTCGCCCTGGACGCTGCCCCTGTTCTTCGCACCGGCACTCGCGGCTCAGCGGTGGTTCTTGCTGTACCAAGAGCAGAGACGTCTCGCAGAGGATCTTAAGGGGGCTAACAATCAGCTTCAGGCCGCAAACTTGTCATTCGCCAAGGGGTTGATCGCAACCCTCGACGCACGAGACCAATACACCGCAGGCCATTCGGCAGCAGTCGCGATTTACGCTCGTGATATCGCCGAGCGGATGGCGCTAGGCGAAGAACTCTGTGAGCTCGTCCATCTTTGCGGTCTGGTTCATGACATCGGGAAAATCGGACTTCCCGCTGGCCTACTTGAGAAGCCTGGGGCCTTGACGCTGGACGAACGTCGTGAGATGCAACGTCACTCGGAAATCGGGGAGCGGATCCTTGCGAATGTCGACACTTACTCCGAAATCGCGTCGATCGTCCGACACCACCACGAGCGAATGGATGGGCAGGGATATCCTGATGGCATCGCTGGGACCGACATTCCGCTTCTTTCTCGCATCATCGCCGTGGCCGACGCATACAACGCTATGACTTCCAATCGGCCCTACCGCGATGCGATGCCGAGCCGAGTTGCGCGACTTCGACTCGCTCAGGCCGTTGAGACTCAGTTTGATACCTCGGTAGTCGCCGCTTTCGAAGCCCTTCTCGCCGGCTCAGACGAGGATTACCGCCTTGGCCGTGGCGAGTCGTTTCAGCTCGCATCGGCTGATGTCGGTCTCACTGGGGTTCCGGCGGCCGTATCCATGTCCGCTTAGTCACTGCCCGCCGTTTAAGCGAGCAACAACCTCCGATCGTGTGCGCACGCCGAGTTTTTCAAGGATGTGCCGCACGTGCACCTTGGTCGTTGACTCGGAGATGACTAGCGCTCTTGAGATGTCGCGGTTCCGAAAGCCCCTCGCAATCAACTCGGCAACCTCGGATTCGCGGGGCGTGAGGACGTCTTCGGGATCGCGCGTCGTTCGGGTTCGCAAACCGGCACGCCGGGCGAGGCCGAGATCTGCAGAACGCTCGTAAAGAAGCGCGAGATCCGGTCGCAACGCATCATTCGCCGCCGCCAGGTCGCTGAGCTCGCGCGACGACCTTAGTGCGAAGACAACCGGATCCCAAACGCCCGTACGAGTCGCCATCTCCCAAAGCAGTTCCAGCCCCTCGGTGTCGCCGCTGAAAGCCGAAAGGATGGCTAATGCCGCGCGTGCAAGCGCCTGTACCTCTACCGCGGCTGACGTGTGTTCAGCCGACCTTGCCGCCTCGGACGCTGCATCGTCACCGACGACCGCCAAGACGAGCGCCCGCGTAGCGAGATATTCGCCGTGGATCGACGGGATCGCTGCCTCTACGTCCGGTCGCTTCACCAGCTCAAGGGCCAACTCCTGTTGCCCGGTTTGCAGCGCGAGGCGGGCGCGTAAAACTCGGGCGTTCAGCACGTGATACCCCAACGGCTTCAGCTGGGCCTCATCCTCGACAAGTCGCAGTGCACGTTCGGCGGACCCGAAACGACGCAGTCCAAGTTCGATGAAAGCAGCGGTCCAGTTGGTGTGCGATCGCGCAAAATCGAGGTCGAACGCGTTTATCTCACCTTGGGCCATTCGAACGAGCTCGGATGCGCGACGGTAATCGGCGCGGAGACCGGTTACGTACGCGTTGACCGCCAAGAGCGAGCTGCGCGCACGCGGATCCTCTACTTGAGCGAGGCTGTGCATCGCCTCGTCGACGGGAACGCCATCCGGGAAGCCTTCCGCGAATCTTCTGCGAACTACCTCCGCGATGGCATGTCGCGTCAGATCTAACGGAGAGTCGTTTTTGCGATCCGCCAATCGACTAACGATCCAGCCTGGATGCGAGACCTCGCCTTGGACGGATGCGAGGATCCATCCATATAGCGCTTGCGCCTGATCATCCGGATCAAGGGCTGTCTCATACGCCTGGCGGTAGGCCTCTTCGGAACTAGGAAGATCCGCACGGATATACGCACTCTGTCCGATGATCGCATTCGCCCTCGATAAGAGTGAATGTCCGAACGGGAGTGTGTCGCGGACGCGCTTTGCGACGTCGCTTGCCAATCCGTAGAGCCCGTTCCGAAACGCGACGTCGGCCTCAACGAGATCAACCACTGGCGGCGGGAACGTTGGTGCGATCCTCACGGCTCCGGCGAACGCGGAGAGAGTTGCGAGGCGGCCTGATCGCGAGAGCGGCTTATATGACGCCTCGAGCGTGCATTGAACAAGATCCATAAGCCCGAATCTCAATATGAGTTCGAAGGCACGACCCCACGCCTCGCGCTCGACGCAGGTCGCGATCCCACTACGAACTAGAGACTCACATCCGGAATCCTCAGAGAGCTTCTGAAGCAAGAATTCTCGAATGAGCGGATGTAGGTCTGGCTCGTCTAAAGAGAGAAAGCCCAATTCCCGAGCCTGCGAAACGATCGAACGAGCTTCGGAGCCGAACTCGCCTCGCAACGCATCATCCGTTAGGTCGGGCGCCAATGCCAACCGGATCAACTGCGTTCGCAGCCTCGCCGGAGCTGAGCGGAACAGTTCCTCGGCGAAGAAGTCGTGCAACGCGGCAGGCAACGCGTTGTCTGGCGCGCTGATACCACCGATACCGGCTGCTAGGCCGATTACAGCTGGCCAGCCCCTGGATTGCTCAGCTAGGCGCGTCGCACCAGGGCGTCGACCCAGAACGAGTTGAGATTCGCTGTCGCTCATGGCCAACGACTCGCGGGTGATCTCCGCAATCTTGCCGTAGACGACACGCCGCGAGCTCGCCCACGCCGGGCGGAGTCGGGACGCAATCAAGAAGCGGCTAGTCGCCTCTTCATGAAGCACGTCGACAAGAGCTTCAGCCTCGGGAGACGACGTGAGTTCGTGATAGTCGTCAAACACGATCCATTGCACCCGCGCGGCTCGTGCGTTCTCCGCCAACATTCGACCGACTTCGTGCGCCGCGCCCTGAGGGTTGCTTCGCGCGCGGAGATACTCCTCGACGAACCTTGAGGTTGCCCCTCCCAGATTGTCAATCCCGCGGGCAAGATCAAGGGCCAGAATCGACACATCGCGGTGCGCCGGGCTCGCGGTGATCCAGATTGCGCCATTGAACGTTCGCGTCCACTGGCGAGCGAGTGTTGTTTTTCCATAACCAGCCGGCGCCAGCATGAGGATCGTCCGCGCCTCGATCTGATCAAGCTCATGGATCAGCCGGGGGCGCTCAATGATGCGTTGCTCCCGGCGGACGATCTTCGTCTGTTCCGTGCCTGCGGCCTCGCGCACGTCTTCCCTTCATGCGCCGTTTGCTTCGTTCTCGGTGACTACCGTAATCGTCGTCGAGGCAAATGAGAAGGGGGCTGGGCGCCCGCGGCCGAGGGTTCCGCCGCAGACGCCCTTCGCCGTCAGCCCCCGGCTTCGGCTCGCGCCGAGGCCAGCTTGTTCGCCAGCGGGTCTTCTCCCGTCAGCAAGCGGAACGCGATTGGAATCTGTCGCCGGCGAGGCACGCCCAGCTTCTGGCGCAGCACGTCGCAATGCGCCTTCGCCGTTCTCGGCGAGATGCCGAGCGCGACGCCGACCTCATAGTTCGAGAGTCCCTGCGCGATCAGCTCGACAACCTGCCTCTGCCGAGAGGTGATCCCCGACGGATCTCGTAATGCCTGCATACCGGCGAGGCTAAGGCCCCGGGTGCTCGGGCTCCATCGGTCGAAGGGTGTATCTCGCGACTACGCCGGGGCGTGGGCGCGCCGGGCGATGAACGACGCCTCGTGCCCACGCATGTTCGCCGCGGTCAATTCGTCTGCGTCGAGTGCGCCGATCCGCTCGAGCATCTCGAGCTCGTCGCGCAGGTGGATGCGCATCATCTCCGGGCCGTCCGTCGCGATCGTGAACTGAACATCGTGCTCCACAAACGCGCGGAACGTCTCCCGCACCGAATTCTCATCGGCAAGGGCCTTCGTCAGGAGATTCGAGGTGGGGCAGATCTCGAGCGTGATCTCCGCCTCGCGGAGCGCCGCCATCAGCTCGGGATCGCGCGCCGCGAGAATGCCGTGCCCGATGCGATCGGGACGCAGCGACTCGATCACTTCGCCCAGCTCCTCGACGCCGTAGGTGCCGCCCTCCTCGCCGACGTGAATCGTCACCCCGAGTCCCGCGTCGCGCGCCAGGTCGACCTGCTCGCGAATCTGCGTGTAGTCGTAGCGCGCACCGTTCGGCCGTGGCCCGGCGATGTCGACGCCCACGACACCGCGCGGCATGTACTTGATCGCCTTCTCGACGATCACCATGTTCTGATCGGCCGAGAACGTGCGGTCCATCATCAAGATCAGTCCGGCACGCACCTGGGGATACTCGAGCGACGCACGATCGAGACCGCGGATCGCGGCGAGGATGATGTGATCGAGGTCACGCTCGCCACCCCGGTTGCGCTTCATCGGGTTGAAGCGAAGTTCGAGCGTCGTGATTCCCTGCGAACGGAACGCACCACCGATCGCCGCGTGCACGCTCCGCTCGACAGCAAGCGGCGAGCTCTGGATCAGCTCGGTGAGGTGGTAGATGCGGTCGAGCGAGTCCAGATCGGGGACGCCGCGCGGGTCGGAGACCGTGACCAGGCGGTCGAACTCCCAGAAGTCGCGTGTCGGCAAGGCGATGCCCTGCTCATGCGCGAGGCTCCACATGATGTCGGTTGCGACGGAGCCGCCGAGGTGCGTGTGCAGCTCGGCAAGACCGTCGTCGACCATGGATCGAGTGTACGGGGTGCGTTACGGTCGCCGGATGACCATCGACGATCTGCTCGACCAGGCGGCGTCGCGGATCCAACGGTACGCGCCGTCGAGCGCACGAGATGCGGCTGCGGCGGGCGCGATCCTCATCGACATTCGCGGGTCCGATGCGCGCGAGCGCGACGGCGTGATTCCCGGCTCCGTGCACGTCCCACGCACCGTTCTCGAATGGCGTGTCGACCGAACGAGCAAGTGGCGCAACCCTGCACTCGACGGAGCCCCACTGATCCTCGTCTGCGACCATGGCTACTCCTCGATGCTCGCCGCGGCGACGCTCCTCGACCTCGGCCGCGACGCGGGCGACCTCGTGGGTGGGTTCGCCGCCTGGGTCGCAGCGGGACTGCCCGTCGAACGTCCCGGACCCCCGCCCGCCGGACTCCCGGGCATGGGCGCGCCCTAACGCGGAACGGGACGCGTGAGCTGCGAATCGACGAGCTCCGCGGCGAGCGCGACCGCATCGTCCATCAGCTTCGGGTCGCAAAGTTCAGGTGACTCCGCGGGCAAGTGGTACTCGTCGTACGGGAAATGCAAGAGCGTCGCCGCCGGGACGCCGGCCTCCGCGAACCAGTGCGAATCGATTCCACCGGTCGCCGGTCCCGTCTCGAGCTCGTAGCGAGCGAGAAGCCCAAGACCGCGTGCGGCTTCGATCGCCCGGCCAAGCAGCGCATCGGGAGAGGCAAGAATCTGCAACCGGTCGCCGCGCGCGATGCAGTCGAGGTTGACGACGCCGACGACAGCGTCGAGCTCGTCGCGGAGCTTCGCCTCATCGACGAAGTAGCGCGAGCCGGTCAGCTTGATCTCCTCGGCGGCAAACGCCACGAGCGTGACCCCGCGATCGAGCGAGCGGCCGGCGAACAGCTCGCCGATGCGGCGCACTCCCTCGACCCCCGATGCGTTGTCGATCGCCCCCGGCCCGTGCCACACGGAGTCGAAATGCGATGTCACGAGCACTCGCTCCGTGCTCGTCCCCGGTAGGTCGGCGATCACATTTCGCTCGCGACGACCGGGCACGAAGCGCCCGCCGACTCTCAACCGCACGCGCAGTCCGTCAGTGAGTCGTTGCGCGTCGGCGATCGAGATGAACGCCGTCGGTGGCGTCGTGATGTGCGTGTGTGACGACATGAACGGGATCGCGCCCGTCGAGTACACACTCGTCATCAACCGCGCGACCTCTCGTCCGTCATTCGCGACGATCGCGAAGTTCGTCAGCTTGCCCCCGCCGACGCTCGGCTCCGACGCCCCGATCCGCTTGACCGTGCCCTCGCCGTCGAACGGGTGGGCGTACATGCACGGCCCGGCGGCCCATCGCTCGCCCTCCACCTCGAGGAGCGGCTCGTCGGCCTCGTAGCCGACGAGATCGAATTCCTGGAACCGCGGCTCGAGGCCGAGCTCGCGAAACGCGTCGGCGACCGTCTCGGCGGCGCTCCACGCCGCGTCGCTCCCCGCAGGACGGGGGCCGACGCCGATGGCGAGCGCTTCGACGAGATTCACACAGGCGACTGTAAATCGCCCGGACGGACCGCGATAGGGGAGGCATCGAACTGCCATCGACAGCGGAGTTCACGACGGCCCGCGTCGTCCAAATACGATCATCGTCGTGCGCCCTCGTCCCGACCGCCTTGCTCGCCTGCCCGAGCAGTACTTCGTGGCCCTCCTCGGTCGGGTCACCGCTGCTGCCGCGCAGGAAGGGCTTCCGGTGATCGACCTCGGCCGCGGCAATCCCGAGACCGGGCCGCCGCCGCATGTGATCGAGGCGCTGCGCAGCTCGGCGCTCGACCCAGGAGTGCACGGTTACCCCCGAATTCGCGGCCTCATGCGCACGCTCGAGGCGATAGCGGGGCGCTACCGCGACGTCTACGGCGTCGAGATCGACCCCGAGACCGAGGTCGCGCTCGTCCCGAGTGCGAAATCGGTGCTCGCAGAGCTTGCACTCGCCCTCTGCAACGAGGGAGAGACACTGCTCGTGCCCGATCCGTACTACCCCGACTACCCGTCGGGGCTTGCCCTGGCCGGGGCGATGATGGAGACGGTGCCGCTCCGGCCCGATCACGGCTGGTCGCCTGACCTCACCATCGCGCCTGCCGCGGCGGCGATGTATCTCAACTATCCGTCGAACCCGTGCGCGGTCTGCGTTGCCGACGGCGTTTTCGACGATGCGGTTGCCTGGAGCCGCCGTTCCGGTGGCTGGGTCGTGCACGACGCTGCGTACATCGATCTGGTCTACGACGGCCGCGCACCCCAGAGTTTCCTCGCCACGAGCGGCGCCACCGATGTCGGCGTCGAGGTGTTCTCGATGTCGAAGACGTACGGCATGGCCGGCTGGCGAATCGCGTTCGTGGTCGGCAATGCGGAGATCGTGGAGCGCATGAACCTTTTCAACGACCACCTGCGCACAGGCATGTTCGTGCCGTTGCAGGCGGCGACGATCGCGGCGCTCGAAGGTCCGCAGGACTCGGTGGCCGAGCGCCTCGCGGCGTACGAACGGCGGCGCGACGTGATCGCGTCGGTGCTGCCCGAGCCGCCCGTCTGCGAGGGCACGTTCTTCGTGTGGGTGCGGCTACCCGAGGGGCTTACCGCCGAGCGCCTGCTGGCGGACGAGCGCATCGTCGTCGCTCCGGGCGAGGGGTTCGGACCGAGCGGCGCCGGTTGGGTGCGCCTTTCGCTCGCCGTTTCTGACGAGACGATCGAGCGTGGCGCCGAGCGTCTCGGGCGCGCGTTCGCGGCGGTCGCGGCGTGAAGATCGGCATCGTCGTCCCGTTCTCGTGGTCGTACTGGGGCGGCGTCGTGGAGCACTCGGAGCACCAGGCCGCAGCACTGCGGCGGCGCGGCCATGACGTGAAGATCATCATGGGCCACGACCCGCCGGGCCTGCTGACACGAGCGCTGCATCCGCGCACCGGGCGCCACGGCGACCTGCCGGAGGGAATCATCCCCGTTGGCCGCTCCGTCGTCGTGCCGGCGAACGGGTCGCTGCCGAACATCGTGCTCTCGCCGCGGTCGATCGGACGCGTGCGCCGCGTGCTCGCCGAGGAGCAGTTCGACCTGGTGCACGTACACGAGCCGATGACGCCCGCCCTGTGCGTTGCCGCACTGTCGTTTGCGAGGTGCCCGCTGATCGGCACGTGGCACTCGCACGGCGACCTGGGGTGGATGGCTCCCGCCCTCCACTTCTGGGGATTTCTGATGGATCGGATCGACGTGCGGATCGCCGTGTCGCCGATGGCAGAGGAAACGGCGGCGCGGTTCCTGCCGGGCGAGTACCGGGTGATTCCGAACGGCGTTCTCACTCCCGAGAACGCCCACCCCGCAGACCGCGAGCACAACGTCGTTTTCGTCGGACGTCACGATCAGCGCAAAGGCCTACCGACACTGCTGCGCGCGTGGCCACGCATTCACGATGCAACGGGAGCGCGCCTGCGCGTCATCGGCACCGATCCACTTCAGTACCGCCTGTTGCTTTCGCGCCTCCGGATCGACGAGGCGGGCATCGACGTGCTCGGGATCGTCACGAACGAGGTACGCACCCGCGAGTTGGAGCGCGCGAAGCTCCTCGTCACGCCCGCGCTCGGCGGCGAGAGCTTCGGGCTTGTACTCGCGGAAGCGTTCGCTTGCGCCACCCCGGCGGTGGCGTCGGACATCCCGGGCTACGCGGCCGTCGCGATTCCCGAAGCGGCGCGGTTGGTGCCGCCGAGCGACCCGAACGCCCTCGCGGACGCCGTGATCGACGTGCTCTCGGACGAGGCGCGACGCGTCGAGATGGGCCGAGCAGCCCGCGCGCATGCGGTTGCGAACTACGCATGGGACGACATCGCGCGCCGTCTCGAGGAGACCTACCTCGAGGTCGTCACATGAACATCCGTGACACGCGCTGGCGGTTGCTGATCATCCTGCCGGTGCTCGTCGGCGCGGTCGCGCTCTTTGTCTTTCACGGCCCGGATTGGCACCTTGTGCACAACGCCTTCACCGTCGTCCGGTGGGAGTGGGTCGTCGCGGCAATCGGGCTGAACCTGCTGTCGGTGGTGACACGCGCACTTGCATGGGAGGTCGCGATCAAGCAGTCGATCGCGGCGCCTCACCCGCGGTTCCCACTCGTCTTCTCGGCGTTCTCCGTCGGGTTGTTCGCGAACGCAGTGCTCCCGGGCCGCGTCGGAGAACTGGCGCGTGTCGCCGTTCTGCGACGCCGCCTCGCCGGGCGGAAGGGAACGACCGCAACGTTGGTCGGATCAGTGTTCGCGCACCGCATGTTCGATCTGCCTCCGGCCGTCGCGCTCGTCGTTTTCGTGCTCGTCTCGGCGAAGCTTCCCGGTTGGGCGCTCGGGTCGATCGGCGCGGTCTTTGCGATCGGCGTCACGCTCTTCTTCGTTGCCTGGCTCCTTGCACGGCGTCAGAACCGTGCGTTCGACGAGCTCGGTCGCGTTCGGCTGCTCATCGCCCGCGGTCGGGAGGGTCTCGCGGTGATGCGTTCACCGCGGGCGGCCGCGACCGCAGGTGCCTTTCAATTTGCGGGCTGGGCGTGCCAGCTCTTCGCGGTCTGGGTGGCGCTGCGCGCCTTCCATATCTACCAGCCGCTCGCAGCGGCGGGTCTTGTCCTCGTGCTCATCAATATCGTGACGATCTTCCCATTCTGGCCGGGCAATGTCGGCGTCGTGCAGATCGCCGTCGCGACATCGCTCGTCAACTACGGCGTCAAGTATGCGAGCGGCTTTGCGTTCGGTATCGGGCTGCAGGCGATCGAGGCGTCGGTCGGCGTCGGCGTCGGTCTCATCTTCCTCGCGCGCGAGGGACTTTCGTACGCGACGCTGAAGGCGTTCGAGCAGGTCGAGGCCGACCGGGGGCCCGCCGACACCGCTGAGCGCGAGGCCGACCGCGAGTTGGCGGCGTCAGAGCGTCAGTAGGCGCATGCGGGCCGTCGCTGCTCCAGCGAGCTTGAAGGGTGTCCTCTCGCCGGTGGAGGCGGCCGCGTCGATCGGTGCCGGCTTGCGCCGCGTCGACGGCCTCGACGTGCTCGAGCTTCCCGTGGCCGACGGAGGGGAGGGAACAGCCTCCGTGCTCAACGCCGCCCTCGGCGGCACCTGGCGCACCTCACTCGTGCACGACCCGCGTGGCCGACCGATCGAGGCGCGCTGGCTCGTGCTCGACGATGGGACGGCCGTGATCGAGTCGGCGGCGGCGCTCGGGCTGCCGCTGCTCGCAGAGAACGAGCTCGACCCGCTGAGCGCGACGACGCACGGCTTCGGTGAGTTGCTGCTCGCGGCGCTCGCCGGACAACCCTCGTCGCTCCTTGTCTGCCTGGGAGGAACGGCGACCGTCGAAGGCGGCGTCGGGATGCGGGAAGTCGCGTCAGGGCAGCTTCGCGGCGTACCGATGCGCGTCGCGTGCGACGTGCGCAACCCGCTGCTCGGTCCGCGTGGCGCGGCGCGCGCGTTCGGGCCGCAGAAAGGGGCCGACGCTGAAACTGTCGAAGAGCTCGAGCGCAGACTCGCCTCTCTCGACGAGCTCACACCGTTCCGTGACGTCCCGGGCGCTGGAGCGGGCGGCGGCCTCGGCGCAGCACTCGCGTCACTCGGCGCGGAGCTCCTTCCCGGCTCGGAGCTCGTGCTCGACGTGCTGCGCTTCGACGAACGCGTGCGCGGCGCCGACCTCGTCATCACCGGCGAAGGAACGGTCGATGCGTCGACGCTCGAGGGTAAGGCGCCCGGGGCAGTGCGCCGCCGCTGCGAGTTGCTCGCCGTCCGCTGTGAGCTCTTCGGCGGCATCGTCGCGCCAGGGTTCGACGCCCGCGCGCTCTCTGGCCGCCGCGAGCTTGCCCGCGATGATCTCGCGCGGCTCGGCGAGGAGCTCGGCTTGTCGCTCTAGCGCCCGAACCAGCGCGCGGTTCGGCTCGCGCCGAAGTCGTGCTTCTCTGCGACAAGCGCGCTCGACGGCTCGCGGAAGATCCCGGTGCGTTCCGGCCCGGAGAGGAAATCGATGTCGACCCGGCCGACATTCCCCGCGCCGAACTCGATGTAGCACGAGCCCTTGCCTTCGTACGGATCAGGCTGCGCCTCGCCGCGCAGCGTCGCGATCAACGACTTCGCGACGACCCGCGCAGCTCCCTCTGCGAAGACGCCGGCCTTCGGCACGCCGATCGTGGCGACATCGCCGACGGCATAGACGCCGGGAAAACGCGTCTCGAGCGTTTGCGAGCTAACAGGGATGTAGCCGTCCTCGGTCATCCCGCTCGCGATCACGACGTCGGGTGCGCGATGCACCGGCACGCCGAGAAAGAGATCGAACGGGAGCTCGGTGCCATCGTCGAGTACTGCGACGCTTCGCGCGGGATCGAGCGAAGCGACCCGGCGCCCCGCCACGAACGTGATGCCACGTTCGGCGAATGCAGCGAGGAGCGCCTGCGACGTCTCGGGTGACGGCGGCACCGGTGTTCCGAACGGCATCACGATCGAGATCTCGCAGTCGGCTCGCACGCCGCGCGCCGTCAAGGAGTCGTGGAGCAGCAGCGCGGCCTCGCTCGGTGCGGGCGGGCACTTGAACGGCGCGTCGCAGACGCCGATGATCGCGTGTCCGCGCGTGAACGCCGGGAGCAGAGTGGCCAGGCGCTCGGCGCCTGCGACCGAGTAGAACTCGTTGCCCGCCTCCGCGAGCCCCGGCGTCGCGGTGAGGTCGTAGTCGGCGCCGAGCGCGATCACAAGGATGTCGGCGTCGTGCACGCCCGCATCGGTGGTCACGCGCCGGGCTTCCGGGTCGATGGCGGTGACGGTCTCCTGCAGCACCGTCACCCCGGGCTTCGCGATGTCGCGGTACGGCAGGCGGACAGCGTCGGCGGTCGTCCGTCCGAAGAGGACGTCGAGCTTCGAGTAGCCGAAGACGAATGCGTCACTTCTGTCGATCAGCGTCACGGCGAACGCGTCGCCGCCGGTCTCCGAGAGCAGGGTCGCGAACTCGAGCCCACCGAACCCCGCGCCGAGGATCACGACCCGCTGCCCGTTCATGTCGGTGCTTCCGGGCGAGTGTCGTTGCTCAGCGGTTCTCGATCTCGCGGAGACGGTGGGCCAGGGCGACGAGCATCGGCCAGGCAATCGAGGCGTTCTCCTCGACCAGCGGCCGGAACTGCCAGGGCGTCAGTCCGTGCGCCTTCACGTCGGTCTTGGCGCTGATGGACGCCGTCCGCGATCCTTCGTCGATCAACGCGACTTCGCCGAAGTAGTCGCCCGAGCTGAGCGTGCGGCGCTCTTCTCCGCCGACCGAGACGACGGCTTCGCCGCTCTCGATCACGAAGAATCCGACCCCGCCGGAGCCCTCGCTCGTCATCGACGAGCCAGCTTTGAACGTGCGTTCGGTGAAGTTGCGCGAGACCATGTCGAGCTGCTTGCCGTCCAGGCCCTGAAAGAGCGGGACGCGTTTGAGAAGTTCAGTGGGAGCGGCCATAGCTCTCGATCCTAACCTGACTCGGGCGGTGTGTCGCCAGAGCGAGCAAGCTCCTCGATTTTCCCGCGGACTCCTTCGAGCTTCGCAGCGCAGATCCGGTAGAGCTCCTCGCCCCGTTCCCAGAGCTTCGTGAGCTCGTCGATGCCGGCGTCGCCGCGCTCGAGCCGCTCCACGATCGAGTCGAGCTCCTTCTGGGCCTCTTCGAAGGTGGGGTCGCTCATTCGGCCACCACACCAAATGTGCCCTCGGCGACGCGTACCGACAGGCGCTCGCCGCTCGCGACCTGGTCGGGGGAGCGGACGACGGCCTCGTCGCGCCGCACGATCGCATAGCCGCGGTCGAGTGTCGCAAGCGGCGAGAGGGCGCCGAGACGGGCGTGCGCCGTGTCGATCCGCGCGCGCTTTCGCTCCAGCGCGAGGAGCGGTGCGCGGCTCAGCCGGCCCCTCGTGGCTTCCAGGCGCTGCGCATGTCGGTCGGCTGCGCGGTGCGCACCGCGGTGCAGTCCGGCACGGAGTCGCTCGATGCGTTCGCGCAACTCGCCGAGATCGGGCACGACGAGCCGGGCCGCCGCCGTGGGCGTCGACGCGCGCACGTCGGCAGCGAGGTCGCAGAGCGGCGTGTCCTGCTCATGACCGACGGCGGAGACGACCGGCACATCGCACCCGGCAACCGCACGCACCACCCGCTCGTCGGAGAACGGCAGCAGATCTTCGAAGCTTCCGCCGCCGCGGGCGAGGACGATCACGTCGACGCCTCGCGTGCACAGGTCGCCCATCGCCGTGCAGATCGACGCGGCGGCGCGGGGGCCTTGCACGTACGTTTCGGCGACGAGCACGTTGGCCGGCGGGAAGCGTTGGACGATGTGAGTGAGGACGTCTCGTTTCGCCGCGGCGTCGTTGCCGGTGACGAGCCCGATCAACCGCGGGTACCGCGGCAGCGGGCGCTTGCGCGACTCGTCGAACAGTCCCTCAGCGGCAAGGTTGCGCTTCAGCCGTTCGAGTGCGGCAAGGTGCGTGCCGACGCCGTAACGTTCGATCGTCATGGCCTTGAGGCGGAGCTCGCCGCGCTGCGCATAGAGCTCGGGCCGGCCGAAGACATGAACGCGCTCGCCGTCGGCGAGGCCGAGTTGCAACGCATCGAACTGTCCTCGTTGCATTTGCACCGACAGACAGGCGCCGTCCTCGGGGTCCTTCAGCGTGAAGAACACCGACGCCCAGCGCTCCTGCCGGCGAAGCTCGGTGATCTCCCCTTCGATCCAGAGCGTGGGGAGCTTGCTGAGGTAGCTCGCGATGCCGCCGTTGAACGCGCGAACGCTGTAGACCTTCCGCCCTTCGACTTCGGTGGCCTCGACCTTCATGCGGTCGATGCTAGATGGTCGGCGCGGGCCGGTTACAGGAGAATCTCGGCGGCGGTCTCGAACGTGCAGCCGGCGCGGATCAGTTCGACCGCGCGATGCAGATCCGCCTCGGAATGTGCGAGCTTCTCGGCCAGCGGCAGCGGGTACCCAGCCTCGATCAGCACGTGCAGGCGCCACGACTCGACCTTTTCGCGCTCTGAGTGGGGTTGTTCGATCGTCTGAGGCATGGTTTGCGCCATTTCGCTCTGTCCTAGACGAACCCTCCCTGCGAAAGTTTGGAGGTTGACGTCTTTCCTTACGTTTTTGCGATGAGCTCGTCGAGTCGCCGCGCGAGGTCGTGCAGCCGGGCATCGATGATGCCCCGCTCGGACTCGGCGTCAGCCGCGATCTCGTGCAGGCGCTCGCGCAGCCCCGACTCGACCTGGTGCGCGCGCTCCTCGAGTGAGTGCAGCGCGTCGTCTCGCTGTCGTTCGAGCCCTGCCCGCAACCGCGCGAGGCGTTCCTCGACACGTTGGGCGGCGGCGTCGCTGACGTGGTTCACGCGCTCGGTCAGCACGCCTTCCGCCTCGCGTGCGAACCGCTCGACCGCGAGGTCGAGCTCGCGGCTCAGCCTCCGGGCGGCCTCCTCGCGCGCCGTGCGAATCGCGGTGTCGAACTGCGCGGACGCCGCCTCGCTGTAGCGCGTCGTCTCACGCGTGATCAGCCGCTGGAGCTGCTCGATCTGGCGGCGCTCGACGTCGCCGAGCGCGATCTGCACGCGTTGCGCAGCTTCGTTGCCCTCGCGTTCGATCACCTCGTGTAGTGCGGTCTCCCGCTTGCGCAGTCGCTCGGCCACTTCATGCAGAGCGCGCCGGCGCTCGGCGCCGTGCTGCTCCAGCTCGTGCGCAGATTGTTCGACGAGCGCGGTCGCTGCCTGGGCAAGATCCTGCCGCAGCCGAGCCACGGTTTGCCGCTGCTCTTCGATCTGCCCCTGCAGGCCCTCGGCGTCTTGCTCGAGCTTTCCCCCGATCTCGATCATCAGCTGGCGGTGCCGCGCCTCGAGTCGCTTCAACTCTGCGTCGAGGCCGTTCTTCAGCTTTTCGACGTCGCCGGCCCAGTCGGCGACTCGCTGGTCGACCGCTCCCTGAACCTCGAGTAGCTGCTTGCCGAGCTTCACGGTTGCGTCCCGTTCGCGTTCGGCGACGTCGCGGCGCCGCTCGTCGGCGATCCGGCGCTCCTCGTCGGCGAGTTGTGAAAGAGACTCCGCGCGGAGGCGAGCGAGTGTCTGCGCGAGCTCGTCTGAACGCTGCTCGATCTCGAGGGCGACCACGGCGTCGAACTCGGTCTTGCCGCGTTCGATCTCGCGCGCGAGGAGCTGTTGCTGGTCGCGAATCCGGCGCAGGCTGACGACGCAGCCCGCGAGCGTGAGCACTGCCGCGCAGGCGGCTAGGACAGCGATGATGGCCGAGATCGTCACCCGGTCATCGTAGGCGCGCTGCCACCACGGCGAAGCCGAGCAACGTCGCAGCGCCGGTGAGCGCCCGCAAGGTGCGTTCGATTGTCGCGGTGCCCTCGACCGTTCCGTGCGTTCGGCGAGCCTGTCGCGCCGGAGTCGAAAGGGCCCGCTGAGCAAGACTGAACGCGGTCGCGTACGCAGCCGCCAGGAACGCCTCGAGTCGGAGAGTCTGCGCCTCGACGAACCAGCCGGTCAGGGCGGGGAACGCGCCCCATGCGAGCGCGAAGCCCCAGTCGTTGTGGAGCACTCCTCCGCCGAGCTCGAGGTTGTATGCGGGCACGAGCACGGCGCCGACGGCGACGAACGCGAGGAGCCACCAGCCCCAGGCGCTCGCCGCGCCGATGCCGACGGCGATAGCACCGCCAAGTGCGACGAATGCGGTCACTGCGAGTGCCGCGGACGAGATTCGTGTCTTGAGCGGCCGGCCGTTCAGCTCGTCGAGCGCGTGCGCGGCGACGCCCATCGCGAGAAAGAACGCGAGCACCGCCCACAGAAGCCGCTTGAGCTCGAAGTGCGGCGCGAGTCCCGCGCCGACGGCCACGTACGAGAGGTGCCACACCGTGTAGGGCGGGTGCAGGATCGTCACCCAGTCGCGCCAGCCGCCCTGGCCGAGCGCGTACCACGCCGGCCGCACCGTCCCGCCGCTCACGCCTGCTTGCGACCCCACGTGACGATGCCGCCGCCGACGCTCAGCCTCCTGGCCCGTACGTCCTCGATGCCTGCCGTGCGCCAGGCCTGGAGCAGACGTGGCAGGGGCCACTCCGCGTAATGCGCGCGAATGGACGGCCCGAGGAAGTCCCCGACCTCATGCCAGCCACCGCCGATCAGTTTCCCGGCGCCCGGGAGGCCGATGCGCACCCAGAGCTCCCACAGCGGCCGCCAGATTCCGCGTGGCAAGCCGAACTCGAGACCCGCGATTGTCCCGCCTGGTTTCACGACGCGCGCGAGCTCGCTCAGGGTCGCTTGTGGATCCTCGACGTACCGCAGCAGGTAGGTGAAAGTCAGCGCGTCGAACTGGCCGTCCTCGAACGGCAAGGCGCGCGCGTCGCCCTCCTGAAGCCGCACCTTTCGCGTCGCCGCTGCGAGTTCGACCCGCTTGCGCCCGGCGTCGAGCATGCCGGCGCTCTGGTCGATGCCGATGACGAAGCAGTCCTTCTGGCGGACGAGCTCGAGCGCGACGGCGGCCGTGCCGGTTGCGACGTCGAGCACCGTGTCCGTCGGCCCTGCCTGGGTCTGGGCGACGAGGAACCGTCGCCACCTGGGATCCTGGCCGAACGACAGGATCGACCCCCAGCGGTCGTAGGTCGGCCCGATCGGCGCAAAGAGCTGCTTCGCATCCATACCCTTGACTCTATGGCCCTGGACGACGAGCTCGAGCGGATCGCCGCCGCGGCGGCGGCGCACGGCGAGGTCAAGGGCGTGCTTGCGGCCGAGCCGGGTCGCGGCCGCCGGCGGTATCTCGTGGCCGTCGGCGACGACAGCGAGCGGCGCTGGGTCGTCCTCGACGACGCGGGTTTGCCCGTGGTCGAGCGCGAAGATGTGCGCGCCACCGCGTCGATCGTCGCTATGTCCGAGCTGACCGCCGACCTTGCGGGAGGGGGCGATCTCGAGCAGCTGCGGTCCCAGCTGGCGCAGGTGCGGATGGTGGAGCAGCCGCCGGGGATCGAGGAGGCGGAAGAGGCTGCGCTCGCACTCGAGCGGATCATCGGTGCACCGCCGCGGGTCGCGTCACCCTCGTACCTCGACGAGGTCGGCGCGGCGACCCTCGCACTCGAGCGAGCGCTCGGCAACGTCAGCTCGCCGTTCTCGGAGGCACTGCGCGCCGCGACAGGCGCGGTCGACGAGTTCGTCGCCGACGTCGAGCGTGGGTACGTCCTCGACCTCGAGTAGCGCGCTACTCTTCGCAGATGGAAGGCGGCGGCTTTGGATTCCCGTTCGGGGGCGACCCGGAGGATCTGCTGCGCGGGCTGCGCGAATTCGCCGAGCAGCAGGCCGAAAACGTGCAAGAGGCGCAGCGCGAGCAGTTCGCAACGCTGACGCTGAACACGGCCGTCGAGTTGACGTCCGCTGCGCTCGCGCAAATCGCGCTCGAAGGCCCGGTCGAGGCCCAGGCGGCTGCGATGCGCGATGCCATGCGCGTGCTCTTCCCCGAGGCGGTGGCGCTCGTCAGCGCCGCGCGCCAAGGGTTCATGCGCGAGGGTTAGACCGCAGCGCAGTACGATCGCGCCGCCTGTGCCTCTTCTCGATCGCGCGATCGTTCGGCTGCTCCCAGCCGTCCCCAAGTCACTCGTGCGGCGGCTCTCGTCCCGCTACATCGCCGGCCCGTCGATCGACGATGCGATCAGGGTCGTCGAGCGGCTGAACGCGAAGGGGAAGCTCGCGACGGTCGACGTGCTCGGCGAGGAGGTCACGACCGCGGACGAGGCACATGCGATCGTCAGGCGGTACCACGACGTGCTTGCGCGGATCGACGACGGTGGCCTCGAGGCGAATGTCTCGGTGAAGCTGACCGGCTTCGGACTCGAGCTCGACCAGGAGTTGTGTAGGGAGCACCTCCAGGCCGTCGTGCGCGACGCCGCCGCGCGGAGCAACTTCGTGCGAATCGACATGGAGGACTCGTCGACGACCGATCGCACGCTCGCGCTCTATCGAGGGCTGCGGGCCGGCGGCGACGCGAACACGGGTGTCGTCCTGCAGGCGTACCTCCACCGGACGATCGACGACCTCGATGGGCTCGACAACGTGCGGCTGTGCAAGGGCATCTACGTCGAGGTGCCGGAGATCGCCTACCGCGACTTCGACGAGGTGCGCGCGAACTATGTGCGCTGCCTCGAGCGCCTGGTCGCGCAGGGCTCGTACGTCGGCATCGCAACGCACGACGAGCACCTCATTCGCGAGGCGCTGCGCGTCGTGCGGGACGCCGGTCTCGCGCGCGACCGCTACGAGTTTCAGATGCTGCTCGGTGTGCGCCCCGACCGGGCGGACGAGCTCGTCGCCGAGGGCCACCGGCTGCGGGTCTACGTGCCTTACGGCAGGCAGTGGTACGAGTACTCGCTGCGGCGCCTGCAGGAGAACCCGAAGATCGCGGGCTACGTCGCGGCGGACACCGTCGGGCGGATCTTCGGCCGCTCGTCCTAGCCTCCGCGACGCGGCCTACGGCGCCATGTCCGATTCGACCCTGTCCGGTGCCAGGCACGACTACGAGAGCGTGACGAGTTCTCCCCGGATGCCTCTGAGCGGGGAAATCCCACCGAGCCGCTGGTGCCAGGCACCGTTACCGAAGTGTGAAATCGCGCGGGGTGCGGTTAGGCGCGGAGTGAGAAGCCGCCGTCGACGACGAGCGTCTGGCCGCGGATCATGTCGGCGTCGCGGGAGCAGAGAAACGCGACGGCGCCCGCGATGTCCTCAGGGCTGACGAGGCGGCCGACCGGATTCGCCGCACCCGCGCGCAGCATCTCCCCGCGGTTTGGAAACGCGTCTAGTGCGTCTGTCTCGACGACGCCACCGGAGACGGCGTTGACGCGGATCTTCGGGGCGAGCTCGACGGCGAGGTAGCGAACGAGCGCCTCGAGCGCCGCCTTCGACGTGCCGACGAGCGTGTAGTTCTCGAGCACGCGCTGCGCGCCGAGCGATGAGATCGCGATGATCGAGGAACCCTCCGGCATCTGCGGCGCGGCGACCTGCGCCAGCTGAAGGAGTGCGCGCGCGTTCGTGTTCACCGTCCAGTCCCAATGCTTCGCGGATGCCTCGAGGGCCGGCACGCTCACGCCGCTCGCCGCGTTGTGCACGAGCACGTCCAGCGGGCCGAGCGCGGCTACCTCTTCGAGGACTCGCTCCGAACCCACGTTGCCTCGGACGAGCGTCGCCTCGGCGCCGAGCGCTCGCAATTGCTCGCCGGTCTCTTCGGCGGTACTGTCGCTGCGGAAGTACCCGATTGCGATGCGCTTCGCGCCATCACGCGCGAACCGAAGTGCGATCGCGCGGCCGATGCCTCGCGAGCCACCGGTGATGAGGACGTTCACGACCGCCGGGGCAGCGGGTCGTCCGCGCGCGCGGACGACGGGATCTCGTCCCAGCCGATGCGCGTCGGTGACTCGCGCGCCCCCTCGTCGGCCTTCGACGAGGCATGCCCGAGCCGCTCGAGGCGCTCCATCTGCCCCTCGGCGTAGCGGCGAACCTCGCTGGACTCCGGCAGCTCCACAACGAGCTCGCGTACTCGTGCCCGGATCTGGAACGCGAAGTGAGGGGTCGCCGGCCCGACGAGGGCGTCGACGTCGTCGCGGGTGGGCTCGCTCATCGCGCGGAAGCGTATCGCTAGTCATCTAGGCTCGTGCGGCCGTGCGCCGGATCAGCTTCACCCCCGTCGATCTGATGCTGCTCGGGACGGTGCTCCTCTGGGCCCTCAACATCACGGTGACGAAGTACCTGCTGCGGGACAGCTTCGAGCCGCTCGCGTATTCGACGATCAGGTACGGAGCGGCCACCTCGCTCTTCTGGTGCTTCACCTTCGCACGGGAGCGCACGTTCCGGATCCAGCTCTCGGACGCGAAGCTCGTCGGGCTCGCCGCGTCGTTGATCTTCTTGAACCAGGTCTGCTTCGTCTACGGCGTTCACGCGTCGAGTGCGTCGACCGTCGCCCTGATCCTCGGCACCACGCCGATCTTCATCGGCATCTTCGCGACGATCGCGGGGCTCGAGCGGCTTGGACGGCGCTTCTGGGCCGCCGCCGCACTCTCGTTCCTCGGCGTCGGATTCGTCGCCTCCGGCAACGGCGGTTTCTCCGGGCATGTGCGCGGCGACCTCCTCTCCGTCGTCACCGCGGCAACCTGGGCCGGTTACTCCGTCAGCATCGCGCCGCTGATGCGCCGCTACTCGCCGTTCCGTATCAGCGCGATCGTGCTAGCGCTCGGCTGGATTCCCCTCGCTGCCGTCGGGATCGAGCAGACCGCCCGGCAGTCGTTCCACTTCAGCTGGTGGCAGTGGATTGCGTTTGCGTATGCGGTGATCGGTCCACTGTTTCTCACGAACATCCTCTGGTTCACGGCGATCGACCGTGTGGGGCCGGGGCGCGCGTCGCTCTTTGCAAACCTGCAGCCGTTCTTCGCCGTCATCTTCGCGCTGCTGATTCTCGGCGAGCATCTCAACCGCTGGGAGATCGTCGGCGCGGTCGCCATCGGTGCCGGGATCCTGCTGGAGCGCGCGCGCCGCATCCCACCCGAGCCCGTCGGTGATTAACGTGGTTAACCTTTCGGGATGAGCATGCGGGAACGCCTGGAGCGGCAGCCCCCGGGCTACAACTTCACGATCGGCCGGATCCTCGCGATCTACTCGGGGCTGATGGTGACGCTCCTGCTCGCGGCGCTCGACCAGACGATCGTCGCGACGGCACTCCCGCGTATCGTGAACGACCTGGGCGGGATCACTCAGTACTCGTGGGTGTTCACCGCGTACATGCTCACCTCGACCGTCACCGTCCCGCTGTATGGGAAGCTCGGGGACGTCTACGGCCGGAAGAACCTCTTCCTGTTCGCGATCGTCGTGTTTCTCCTCGGCTCGGCTCTCTGCGGCGCGGCGACGACGATGACCCAACTCGTCCTGTTCCGGGCCGTGCAGGGCATCGGAGCAGGCGGCCTCTTCCCGCTGTCGCTTGCGGTGATCGGCAACATCGTCCCGCCGCGCGACCGTGGCCGCTGGCAGGGCCTGATCGGCGCGGTGTTCGCGGCGTCGTCGATCGCCGGGCCGGCGCTTGGCGGGTTCATCGTCGACAACACGACGTGGCGCTGGATTTTCTTCGTCAACCTGCCGGTGGGCGGGATCGCCCTGCTCGTCATCTCATTGACGATGCCGCGCCGTGCGGTCCACACGTCTCACACCATCGACTGGCTCGGGGCGGGAGTCCTCGCGGCCGGCACGGCATCGCTCCTCATGGGCCTCGTCTGGGGCGGCAAGCAGTACGGCTGGGCGAGCGGCCGCGTCGTCGGCGCCCTCGTGTTGGCCGCTCTGCTGCTCGTCACGTTCGCGATCGTCGAGCGGCGCGCGGCCGAGCCGATCTTGCCGTTCGAGATCCTCCGCAACCCGATCGTCGCGGGAAGCGTTGCCTGCATGGCGCTCGTCGGGATGGCGATGTTCGGGACGATCTCCTACGTCCCACTCTTCGTGCAGGGCGTGATCGGGACGTCGGCCACCTCGTCGGGCGTCGTCCTCACGCCGTTGATGCTGGGCGCTGTCGCCACGTCCCTCCTCACCGGCCAGCTCGTCTCCCGCACCGGCCGTTACCGCTGGAACGCGATTCTCGGCCCTCTCGTCCTGACAGTCGGGATGGTGTTGCTCTGGCGCATGTCGGTAACGACGACGAACGCGCAAGCCGCGCGCAACATGGTGATCGCCGGTATCGGGATCGGCTCGATGATGCAGGTGTTCGTGCTTTCGGTCCAGAACGCCGTGCAACGCGCGCACATCGGCTCCGCGACCGCGCTCACGCAGTTCTCGCGGCAGATGGGGGCGACGATCGGCGTGACCGTGATGGGCGCGATCGTCAACCACGGGCTTCCGAGCGGCGTCGGCGGGACGGAGGGAATCGGCATCCACAAACTGCCGCGCGCTGCTCGGTCGGCGCTTGCCGCCGCGATTCATCCCGCGTTCCTCGTCGCGGCCTGCGTCTCGGCAGGAGTCTGGGTGATCGCTGTCCTCTGGGTGAAGGAACAGCCGCTGCGGCGCTCGCTCGACGAAATCTCCGTGGTGGACGCAGCCGCCGGGGCCCCCGCCACGGCCGCGCTAGAAGACTAGACTCCGACCCGTGGCCGACGACTTCATGCCCCTCGACGGATGGGATCACGTCGAGCTCTGGGTGGGTAACGCAAAGCAGGCCGCCTTCTACTACGAGCACGCGTTCGGCTTCCGCCGCACCGCGTACGCGGGTCCTGAAACGGGCGTGCGCGACCGCGCGAGTTACGTGCTCGAGCAGAACGAGATCCGCCTCGTCGTCACGAGCGCGCTGCACCCTGGCCATGAGGTCGGCGAGCACGCGGCGAAACACGGCGACGGCGTGAAGGACATCGCGCTCCGCGTGCCGGATGCCCGCGAGGCCTACGAGCAAGCGGTGAAGCGCGGTGCGCGCGGCGTACACGAGCCCACGGTCGTCAAGGATGAGTTCGGTCAGGTTCAGCTCTCGACGATCGCCACCTATGGCGACGTCGTGCACACGTTCGTCGACCGCTCACGCTACGAGGGCGCGTACCTGCCGGGGTACGTCGGGCAGGTGTCTGCGCACGGCACGGCCAATGACCCGGGACTGCTTGCGATCGACCACATCGTCGGCAACGTCGACCTCGGCTACATGAACGAATGGGTCGAGTACTACGAGCGTGTCTTCGGGATGACCGAGATGATCCACTTCAGCGACGACGACATCTCCACGGAGTATTCGGCGCTCATGAGCAAGGTGATGACCGACGGCCAGGGGAAGGTGAAGTTCCCGATCAACGAACCGGCCGAAGGCAAGCGCAAGAGCCAGATCGACGAGTACCTCGAGTTCAATCACGGCCCCGGCGCGCAACACATCGCGATGCAGTCGTCGAACATCGTCAAGGCCGTCGAGGCGCTGCAGCGGCGCGGAATCATGTTCTTGATGACGCCCGATTCCTACTACGAAGAGACGCCGGAACGCGTCGGCGAGATCGACGAGAACTGGGACGATCTGAAGCGGCTTCGGATCCTCGCCGACCGTGACGATGACGGCTACCTTCTCCAGATCTTCACGAAGACGGCGCAGGACCGGCCGACGCTCTTCTTCGAAGTGATCGAACGTCATGGCGCAAGAGGCTTCGGCGACGGCAACTTCAAGGCGCTCTTCGAAGCGATCGAGCGCGAGCAAGCGCTCCGCGGCAACCTCTGACCGACCGTCTCGCCTTCGGCCTCCATTGTCCCCCGCGGCCAACAACGTCGTTTGGCGTCGAGACGTGGCTGCCACGGACATGTCTGGGTCGCAACGATGCGGGTTGGCGGGCGCGGTGCTGCCTGTTCGAGACCTGTCTGGCGTCCGAGGCGGGGACATGTCCGCCCCTCGTCACGGACCCGTAGCCTTGCGCGCATGAGAGCCTTCGCGCGCATGAGAATCTTCGCGCGCATGGGAACCTTGGCGCGCACGGGAACCTTGGCGCGCATGAGAGCCTTCGGGCGATGAGCCCGCAACGCCGCTCAGCGCTCGTCTCGGTCGTCGCGGCCGCCGTACTCGTGCTGTTGAAGCTGGGCGTCGGCTTCCCGACGCACAGCCTCGGGCTCATCTCCGAGGCGGCCCACTCGGGAACCGATCTCGTCGCGGCGCTTCTGACGTTTTTCGCGATCCGCGTGGCGGCGCGTCCCGCGGATGTCGGCCATCAGTTCGGGCACGGGAAGGCCGAGCACCTTTCGGCACTTGCCGAGGCCGGTTTCCTCTCCCTCGTGTCGGTGTTCATCTCGTTCCGCGCGATCGAGCGACTCACCGGCGTGACACATGGGCAGGTGCACACCGCCTGGTACGCCTTCGCCGTCATCGGGATCGTGATCTGCATCGACGCAAGCCGCACCATCGTGTCCTGGCGCACGTCGAAGAGGTACGAGAGTGCGGCGCTCGCGTCGAATGCCCTGCACTTCGGGAGCGACTTCGGCGGGTCGGTCGCAGTGCTGATCGGGCTGCTGTTCGCCCGGCATGGCCACCCGAACGGCGACCCGATCGCGGCGCTCTTCGTCGGCGTGCTCGTGCTGACGGCAGCTTCACGACTGATCAAGAAGAACGTCGAGGTGCTGATGGACCAGGCGCCTGCCGAGGCAGAGGCAGCCGCGCGTGCCGCGATCGACGCCATGCGGCCCGCGATCGAGTTGCGCCGCTTGCGGATGCGCCAGGCCGGCGGGCGCCAGTTTGCGGACATCGTCATCGGCGTCTCTCCCGGGGCAGCCGTCGGCCAAGGTCACGCCGCGGCCGACGCCGTCGAAGCGGCCGTCGAAGGCGCGCTACCGGGCGCCGACATCGTCGTCCACGTCGAGCCGGTGGAGAACGCGGGCCTGCGCGAACGCGCACACGCCGCCGCGGTCGGAGTGCCGCGCGTGCGCGAAGTCCACAACCTTGCACTCGTCGACGTCGACGGCCGTACCGAGCTCTCGCTGCACGTGAAGCTTCCCGGTGACCTCTCGCTTGTCGAGGCACACGCGATCGCCGAGCAACTCGAAGCTGCGATCTGCGCCGCCGTGCCGGAGATCGCCGGCGTCCAGACGCATCTCGAGCCTCTCGCGGAAACCCGGGAGGCAAGCGAGGTCGACACCGACGACGCCGATGCCGTCCGCCGAATCGTTCGTGACGCGACAGGCGGCGAGCCGCGCGAGTTGCGGTTCCTCCAGACGACGGGCGGGCTCGTGGCGTTCCTCACGCTTGGGCTCGAAGGCGGTACGATGCTTGCCGCGGCGCACGAGCGGGCGAGCGTCATCGAGGAGCGGATTCGCCGCGAGCGTCCCGAGATCGCGGATGTGATCGTCCACACCGAGCCTTGAGTCTCTAAGGTCGCTGCGTGAGGCTCTGCATGTTCACCCCGAAGGGGCTGGCACTCGAGCGTGGCTGGCCCGGGCGCATCGAAGGCGACAAGGTGATTCAGCTCGCCGCCCAGACTCTCCAGTCGTTTCTCACCGGCGGCGGCTCTGCCCGGGAACATGCCGAGTACGCGCTCGCCGACGTCGACCTTCGCCCACCGGTTCTTCATCCGCCGACCGTGCGCGACTTCATGGCCTTCGAGCAGCACGTCGCGACAGCGCGCGCGGCGCGCGGCGCCGAGGTGCCGAAGGAGTGGTACGAGATTCCCGTCTTCTACTTCTCGAACCCCGCTGCGATCTACGGGCCGGGCGACGAGGTGCCCTACCCCGACGGGACGAGCGAGCTCGACTACGAGCTCGAATGTGCCGCGATGATCGGCGCGGAGGGGAAGATCGCCGGCTTCACCGTGCTGAACGACTGGTCGGCGCGCGACCTACAGCGGGCCGAGATGCGGGTCGGCCTCGGGCCGGCGAAGGGCAAGGACTTCGCGACGTCGCTCGGGCCGGTGCTCGTGACCGTCGACGAGTTCGACGGCAGCGAGGGGGAGATGGTCGCGCGCGTGAACGGCGAGGAGCGCTCGCGCGGGAATCTGCGCGACATCTTCCACTCGTGGCAGCGGATCGTCGACCACGCGGCCCGCAACACTGTGCTTCGCCCCGGGGACATCCTTGGCTCCGGCACGGTGGGATCGGGGTGCATCCTCGAGCACGGCGACGGCCGTTGGCTTCAGCGCGGCGACGTCGTCGAGCTCGAGATCGAAGGCATCGGCGTGCTCGAGAACACGGTTCGATGATCGGGCCGGACGACGTTTACGCTGCTGCGCGCGTCCTCGATGGAGTCGCGCACCGGACGCCGGTGATCACGTCGCGCACCCTCGGTGTCGGCGTCTCGCTCAAGCCCGAGTGCTTGCAGCGTGTGGGCGCGTTCAAGTTTCGCGGCGCGTACACGAAGATCGCGTCGCTCGAGGCGGGGACGCCGGTGCTCGCGTACTCGTCCGGCAATCACGCGCAGGCGGTCGCACTTGCCGCGCAACTGCTTGGCTCGAAGGCGACCATCCTCATGCCCACCGACGCGCCGGCGTCGAAGCTCGCAGCGACGAGGGGCTACGGCGCCGAGGTGATCACGTTCGACCGCTATGCCGATGACCGTGAGGCGCTCGCAGAAGGTCTTGCGGCCGAACGTGGGCTTGCCCTCGTGCGGCCCTACGACGATCCGCTCGTGATGGCGGGCCAGGGAACCGCGGCGCTAGAGCTGATCGAGGATGCAGGAGCGCTCGACGTCCTCGTAGTCCCGCTCGGCGGCGGCGGCTTGATGAGTGGGTGCGCGACGATCGCGAAGGCGCTCGGCGTCGCCCGGGTCGTCGGCGTCGAGCCCGAGGCGGGTAACGACTGGCAGCAGTCGTTCGCGGCGGGGAGGCGGGTCGAGATCGCCGTGCCACGGACGATCGCCGACGGCTTGCAGACGCACGTGCCCGGCGAGCTCACCTGGGAGGTCGGATCACGCCTGGTCGACGAGATCGTCACTGTGACCGACGCGCAGATCGTCGAGGCGATGCGGTTTGCGTTCGAGCGGCTGAAGCTCGTGATCGAACCGAGCGGCGCGGTCGGGATCGCCGCGCTTCAGACGGGGGCGGTTTCAGGCAGGCGCGTCGGAATCATCATCTCCGGCGGCAACATCGCCGCCGATCGGTTCGCCGCTCTCCTCGCGTGACGCGCGCACGGCCTCTGCGACCTGCGCGCGCTCGTACGAGAGCCTGAAGAGCTCGACGACCTCGTCCGGGTCGTCGAGGTCGCGGGAAACCCAGCCCGTCACGCCAAACTTGTGCGGGGTCACGCGGCCCGTCTCGACGAGCATCTCGCGGATCCGCGCAGTGAACGGGAAGTCGGCCCAACCCTCGAGGTGAATGTGGCCGAGCTCGCGGTTTCCCAGGCGGAACTCGGCGCCGCCGAAGCGATGCTCGTGCTGGGAGACGCCCGGCCACGACAGGATCTCGGTGGTCACACGGGCGGCGATATCCTCCACGCATGCCTTTCTACCAGCGTCTCGGAGAGCTGCCGCGCAAACGGCATATCGTCGCGCGCGACAACGGCACGCTGCTGACCGAAGAGGTGATGGGGTTCGAAGGCTTCTCGGGGCTCGAGTCGATCCTCTACCACCTCCAGTCACCCTGCCGCATCATCGAGGTGGGCGCGTTCGAGCCGATCGAGCGCGAGGAGTGGGTGCCGGACGCACACGCCCATCGGCACCTGAAGACGTGGGACGTGCAGCCGGGCGGCGATGCGGTCAGCGGCCGGCAACTCTTGATGTGGAACAGCGACGTCGAGATCTCGCTCGCCCGCCCGACCGAGGCGATGGACTACTTCTTCCGGAACGGCGAAGGTGACGAGGTGATCTTCGTGCACGAGGGGAGCGGCACGCTCGAGACGATCTTCGGTGACGTGCCGTACACGCCGGGCGACTATCTCGTCGTGCCGCGCGGAACGACCTACCGCTTCGCCGCGGAGGGCGAGCAACGCCACGTCGTCTTCGAGACGCCGGGCCTGATCACCATCCCGAAGCGCTACCGCAACGAGCACGGGCAGCTGATGGAGCACGCGCCCTACTACCACCGCGACATCCATCCGCCGACCGAGTTGCACACGCATCGTGACCGCGGCAACCACACGCTGAAGGTGCGCGTGCGCGACGGCTACCAGACCTACGTGATCGACTACCACCCGTTCGACGTGATCGGGTGGGACGGGTACGTGTACCCGTGGCGCTTCTCGATCCACGACTTCGAGCCGATCACAGGGCGCATCCACATGCCGCCACCGTCGCATCAGACGTTCGCCGGCCCCAACTTCGTCATCTGCTCGTTCTGCCCGCGCAAGCTCGACTTCGATCCGGAGGCGATTCCGATTCCGTATCACCACTCGAACCTGCAGAGCGAGGAGATGCTCTATTACGTCGACGGCAACTTCTCGTCGCGCAAGGGCATCGAGTTGGGATCGATCACCCTTCATCCGTCGGGCCTGCCGCATGGCCCCCAGCCGGGGCTCGCGGAGAAGTCGCTCGGCATGACCGAGACGCACGAGCTCGCAGTGATGTGCGACACGTTCCACCCGCTGAAGCTCACCGCGCTTGCGCGCGACCTCGACGACGGCAAGTACATGTACTCGTGGGCCGAGGATCCTGGCGCGGGTGACGGCCGGACCCCGGACGACGACCCCGCCGGCGTCACCTCGCATTTTTAGTGCAACTCGTTCTCGACTGGGACGGGACATGCACCGTCCGCGACTCGCTCGTGGCCGCGATCCACGCGCTCGGTGACCCGTCGGTCTACGACGGAACGTTCCAGGAGAAGTTCGCGAGCTACGGCGACGCGCTCGCCGCGGAGGTCGCGACCCTGCGTGTGTCGCCGGACGAGGCCGCCGCTTGGGCGGTCGCGAACGTCGAGATCCGGCCGGGATTCCACGAGCTCGTCGAGCAGTACGACCCAGTGATCGTCTCGAGCGGATTGCCGCAGCTGATTCGGCCCGTGCTCGAGCGCGAGGGCGTCGACCTCGAGCTCCGCTCGAACGACGCGGAGCCGCGGGCAGATGGCTGGCGCGTGATCTTCCGCGACGAGGGCGTGTGCCCGGTCTGCGGCGACAAGTGCAAGCGTCGCTCGCTTCCCGAGGGCCGTCCACTCGTCTTCGTCGGCGACGGCTGGTCCGACCGGTGCGCGTCGCTCGCCGCCGACCGCGTCTTTGCGCGGACGGGTCTCGCGGCGTACCTCGACGAGCAGGGCGCGCCCTTCGAGCCGTACGAGACGTTCTTCGATGTCGCTGCTGCGCTTACCTGAGCCGTACGACTTCGAGCTCTCGACCGGGCGCTTCCGGGCGTTCGGCACCGATCTCGCGAACCGGCTTGTCGACTCGACGCTCTACCGCGCGGTCGGTGGTCGCGAGGTTCGCATCGTCGCGCGGACCGGCGGAGTGGACGTCGAGCCGCTCGACGCTCGCACCGGACCGGTGATCGCGAAGCTCCTCGGCGCGCCGTTCGACCTCGACCCGTTCTACGCCTGGGCGGAAAACGACACCGTGCTCGCGCCAATCGTCGAACGGCTCCGCGGCTATCGCCCGCCACTCGCTCCCGATCCGTTCGAGGCGCTCGTCATCTCCATCACCGCCCAGCAGGTGTCACTCTTCTCGGCACTTGCGATGCGCAACCGAATGGTCGAGCGGTTCGGGGCGCGCATTGGTGAAGCGTGGGCGTTTCCGACGCGCGAGCGCATGGCGTCGGCCGAGGAGGACGAGCTGTACGCATGCGGCTTCTCTCGACGCAAGGCCGAGTACGTGATCGGCGTCGCGCGGAGCGGGCTCGACCTGGACGGGCTTGCCATGCTCGGCGACGAGGAGGTGCGGGCGCGAATCATCGAGGTGCGCGGGCTCGGCCCGTGGACGGCGGAGTGGTTCCTCGCGCGCCACCTCGCGCGACCACGAGCGTGGCCCGCCGGCGACCTGGTGCTCCGCAAGGCAGCCACCGTTCTCTACGGTGTCGAGGTGACCGAGCTCGGCCGACGCCTCGACCCGTTCCAGAACCTCTCTGCGCAGTACCTGCTCGTCGCGTTGATGACGGGGCCGTCGTGAACATCCGGCGCGCAACCGACGTCGACGAGACGACGCTCCGCGAGCTCTGGGAGGAGTTCGAGCTGGAGGTTCCCGCTCCCGAGGGCTTCACGCCCGAGACGTGGGATCAGGAGTGGCGCGACACGCGCGAGGACATCGCCTCCGGAGCCGTGTTCATCGCGGAGGACGACACCGGGCCGATCGGGGTCGCCCGGCTCCAGAAGCCGGAGTACGGCTCCTCGCATCTCCAGCTGCTTTTCGTCCGGCCGCGCGCGCGGCGCGAGGGCGTCACCAAGGCGCTCCTGCGCGCCTGCGTCGAGGTCGCGCGCGAACATGGCTCGGCAATGGTCTCACTCGAGGTGCTGTTTGCGAACGAGATCGGGCGCGCGGTGTGGCAGCGTCTCGGCTTCTCGGACGTCTGGGCCGGTATGGCGCAGTCGGTCGATGCGCTGGACGCTCGGCTCGCTGCGGTCGAGACCGGCGAAGCACGGGCGGTCACGCACGTGCAGTCGGACGACAGCGTCTCGGTCGAGCGCGCCGTCGCGCAGTTCATCCCCAAGCTCGAAGCGCCGGTGGTGTCGACGCATGAGAGCTGGATCAGGATCGCCGATCCGTTGCTCGACCGCGACCGAGAGGCGCACGGCCGACTCGCGCGCGAGCTCTCGGAGCGGCTTGGTGCGGTCACCGTCGCGCTCGCTCTCGAAGGGGTTGTCGTGCGCTTTCGCCTGTACGAGCGCGGCCGGATGGTCGACGAGTACCTCTCCGTGCCGACCTACTACAACGTTCTGTCGAAGGGCGACGAGCTCGCGCTCGCCGCGAACCCGACGCTCGTCGCACGCCTGACGGGCGCCGACCGGGACGAAGTGAAACGTGTCGCGCGCACCGCGGCATCGCCCGCCGAATTGCCTCCCGCCGGGGAGCTCTACGAGCAGATCGCGCGGCTGATGGGGCTCGAGCCGTGAAGCTGTACGACGCGCCGCGCTGCCCGTACTGCGCGCGCGTGCGCATCGCGCTGGCAGGCAAAGGGATCGTCACCGAGACGATCGAGATCGATCTGCGCGCCCGGCCCGCGTGGATCTACGACCTGAATCCGAGCGGCCGTGTGCCGGTGCTCGACGACAGTTTTGTCCTGCCCGAGTCGCTCGTGATCATGGAGTATCTCGATGAGCGCTATCCCGACCGGCCGCTTCTGCCGTCCGATCATGCGGCGCGCGCCCGTGCACGACTCGCAGTGCACCGCTTCGACGAAACCCTCGGCGACGACTACTACGCGATCCGTCGCGGCGATGCGAATGCGCTGCTCGAGAAGCTCGACGCGCTGGAGCTCGGGGGGAGTGACTACGTGGACATCGCGTACGTACCGTGGGTGATCCGCGCACGCGACATGCTCGGCGTGAAGCTCCCCGCACATCTCGGCGCCTGGCTCGACCAACTGGCTGAGCGGCCGTCGGTCGCGGCCGAGATCGCGGTGGTGCGAAGCCTGTGAGTGACATCGCGATCGAGGAGCTCGCGGCCCGGCTCGGTGAGACATCCGTGCTCGACGTTCGCAGCCGCTCGGAGTTCGACGGAACCGCCGGAAGTCCGTGCGATCCCCGGCACGGTCATATTCCGGGAGCACGCAACGTGGACATCTACACGCTGATGGAGCTCGAGCCCGAGCAGATCGCCGCTGCGATCGGCGTCGGCCAGGGCGAGGAAGTCATCGCGTACTGCCACAGTGGCTCGCGCTCGGCGGTCGCCACCCAGATGCTGCGCGCCCTCGGGTACGACGCGCGCAACTACGTCGGTTCGTGGCACGAGTGGTCACGGCACGACGACCTGCCGGTCGAGTCCTAACCGGCCGCCGCAAGGAACGCGCGGCAGATCGCCCGGCCGCGCTCCTGCCACGCGGCGAGCTTTTCGTCGATCTCCGCCGTGATCTCGGCGAGGGAGCGGGAGAGCTTTGCTGCGTCCTCGGCGAACCATTGGAGCACCTGGTCGCGACGCACCTCGGGATGGAACTGCAGTCCCCAGGCCGTGCCGCCGATGCGGAAAGCCTGCGGGGTCGGGCCGTGCGCGAGTTCGACGGCCCCTTCCGGCAGATCGAAGCGATAACCGTTCGCGTTCAGCGCCTCGAAGTGACGCGGCAGCACGCCAAGGACGGGGTCTTCGGCGCCGGCGTCGGTCAGCTCGGTCTCGTAGAACCCGGCGAGCACGCGTCCTGCCGAACGGACTTCCGCGCCGAATGCGTGGGCGAGTGTCTGCGCACCCAGGCAGACGCCAAGGAGCGGCGTGCCGTCTTCGACGTAGCGCTGGAGCGCCGCGTACTCGGTTCTCAGCCACGGGTGCACGAGCTCCTCGCCGACGTTCTGGTCGCCGCCGAACACCATCACCGCGTCGGCCCCCTCGGGCGGGGCGCCCTGCACGCGGATGTCCCACTCGCGCAGGTCGTGTCCCTGCTCGAGCACGACGTCCCCGAAGATCTCGGGCCGCACGAGCGGTCCGTGGATGATTGCCAGGACGCGCATCAGGCGGTGGGAATCTCCTCGTCGTCGAGCAGCCTGCGCAACAGCTGCGCACCGGCCGGAGCCTGCGCCACGCCGTCCGTCTGGTTGTTGTTGTTGAAGAACGCGTAGGACTCCTCGGCGGCGTTCGCGAGCTCGCGCAGCGGCGCGGCCCATTCGCGCAGCTCCGTTTCGTCGTAGAGATAGTCGAACCGCTGCGCCGCTCCACCGCCGCGCGCGTTCCACGTGCCGGCATTTCGTCCGTGGAAACGGACGTACGACATCGGCGCGGTGACGGCGACGAGCGTTCCGGGCACGTTGCCCGCGTCGACTTTCGGCGCATCGACCACCACCCACGCGATCCCCCGCTCCTCGAGCCACCGCAGCAGCTCGTCGCGGATCTCTTCGGCGAACCACGAGCGGTGCCGAGGCTCGAACAGCATCCGGTCGGCGCCGAGCTGGTCGTTTGCCCACTCGAGGTAGTCGAGCGACGAGGGCTTCCAGACGACGTACGGCGGCATCTGGAACAGCAGACCGCCGAGCTTCCCGGCGGCGCGCAGCGGCTCGAGCGCGCCGAGGAATTCCCGGAAGACGCCGGCGCGCAGCTCGCGCGGCGGCCGGTCGACGCGTCCGCGGGCATCGACCGGCAGCCCGTCGCGCAGCTCCGGCGGAACTTGCTCGAGCTTCACCGGGTGCCGCGTCATCAGCCCGAATGCCTTCACGTGCATCACGAATCCCTCGGGCGTGCGCTCCGCCCAGCCGCGCACCATCTGCTCGGTCGGGACGCGGTAGTACGTCGAGTCGACCTCGACGGTCGAGAACCGCTCCGCGTAGTACGCGAGCCGCTCCTTCGGCGAAGTTCCCGGTGGATACCAGTGCTTCACGAGCGAGTCGTCGGCCCACGAACACGTGCCGATGCGAGTGGTGGCCGCCATGCCCTGGAGCATACGAAGAGAGGCCCACTCGGGGCCCCTCTTCGTCCGAACCGATGCTGCGTGCGGCTTAGCGCGTGTAACCGACGACGCGCGCGGTCGCCTTGAGCGTCTGGCCGCCGACCGTCGCATCGACGCACGGAAGGCCACCGAAGATCGTGGTCTTCGTGCACGCCGCGGCGCCGAGGTCGGTGTAGAAGAGGTCGGCCGCGGTCGCAGTCTGACCGGTCGGCACCGATGCGCCGTGGTTCACGAGCGCGGTCGCGGTCACCGTCGCCGATTTACTGCGGGCGAGGATGAACGAGCCGCTCGCGCCGCCGACGCGTTTGCCGTTGGCGGTCGTCGAGATCGAAGCACTCGACGGCGCAACGCCGTTCGCCGTCACCTTCGACGAGAACTTCACCTGGGTGCGGATCACCTTGACCCGAACCTTCTTGCCGTTCCGGCGAACCGTGCGATAGCTGACGAGCCGCTTCTTCGCCACGGTCTGCGTCAACTGGGTCGGGATGTGGCTGAGCGCCTGTGTCTCGACCGTGCCCGCGGCGTTCGGCGTGCCCTTGCCGGGGTTGTACGGCGTCCACAGCGAGGTCCAGCGAAAGTCGCCGCTCGCGGCCGGATTCGTGATCGCCGAAGCATCGAACTGGGCCGTGAGGAGCTTCGCGCCGAACGTTGCGCGACCCGGCGTGCCCACGGGCACATCCGGCGGCGGCAGGCACACGACGAGCTTTGTCGGGAAGCCGGCGGCCACTTCAGGTGCTGAGCTTGCGACAACGTAGAGCGGGATGTCGAGCGTCTGGCCGGCCGCGGTCAGATGGAGGTCCCACGTCTGAGCGGGGGCGACGCCGCACTGTGCGGCCGCTGCCGCGTTCGGCGGGATGGCATCGAGCTCGCCGGTCAGCGGCAAAATCGCACCGCCGAGGTCGGCTGCCGAGGCAGTCGCCGTCACCGTTCCGAGCTTCGTGCCCGCCGCGGGAGTGGCGACCTGGTAGCCGGCCGGAATGTAGATCTGAACCTTGGCGGTCGGGTCGTCAGCGTTGCTGACGACGACGCCGAGGCGCACGGCGCCTCCGGCCGCGCCGGTGCTCGAAACGACGAGCTTCGGTGCGAACGATGCGAATGCCGAGCTCGCGAAGGCGAGCGTGGCGAGGGCCGCCACGGCAAGCAGCGCGAAGCGATAAGTCCTTCTCATTGGTGTCCCTTCCTGATTGGTACCGACGATGGAGTCAGTCGATTGACCGGGGGTCAGGTCAACTCTTGACCGTTCGCGGGCAGACGCAAACGCGTGAGCAGCAGAACGGTACTCGGTCCTGCCGTTTCAGCCGCGGGCTGATGCGAGCGGCGCGGCCGCGACCCAGTGTGTCTGGGCGTAGCGAAGGAGCTGGGCCTTCGAGATCGGGTAATAGTCGGTCGGGGTCGTGATGATCGTGATTCCGGGTCGCATGAACGGGTTGACCTCGTTCAGATGGGTCGCCGCGGCAAGCAGCGAGGCTCGCGTCGGGCTCTTGCCGGCGTGCTTCAGCGCGTCGACCATCGTGTACGCGACGCTCATGCCGTAGAAGTTGTAAACGTCTTCCGGCTTCGACCCCGGCGCGTAGCGCTTGAGGATCGAGCGGTAGAGCGCGACGACGGGATCCTTTGCCCACACCTTGTCGGTCGGGTCCTTCAGGAACGCGATCGACATCGAGCCGTTCGCCTCGACAGGCGCGTTCGCGCGGACGATGTCCATCACGTTCGGCGAGATGCAGATCGAGCTGAGGTAGATCTTCGGATGCCAGCCGAACTTGTGCGCGGCGAGGTAGGCGAGGATCGCGTATTGCGGCGTCACGTTCAGCACGAGGACGTTCGCGCCCGATGCGTGCAGCGTCGACATCTGCGAGTCGATCGATGTGTCAGTCGGCTGGTAGGCCTGCTCGGCGACGATCGAGCTCGCTTTCGCGCCAAGGCCCTTCTTCAGGCCGTTCGTCATGTCCTTGCCGAAGTCCGAGTCCTCGTAGAGCACGGCAACCTTTGGGCTCGCGGTCGCTGCGATCGCGTGTCCGTAGATCACGCCCTCCGCGCGGAAGCTCGGGAGGAAGCCCATCGTCCACGGGTCACTCTTGAACCCATCGCCGATCTTCGCCGTGCCCGTGCCTCCGAAGAGCTGCGGCACCTTCGACGCGTTCAGGTAGTCGCGGATCGCGAGGTTGTTGTCGGTGCCTGCGCTGTTGAAGATCGCGAGGACGTGATCCTGCTCGACGAGTTGGCGCGTCAGCTGCACGGTCCTCGCCGGGTCGTAGGCGTCGTCGAGGTAGAGGTACTTGATCTTGCGCCCGTTCACACCGCCGTGGGCGTTCACGTACTTGAAGTACGCGTCGGCGCCGCGGCCGACGGATCCGAAGAGTGCTGCAGGCCCGGTGATCGGCACGGTGCCGCCGATTGTGATCGTGCTCGAGGTCACGCCCGGGGTTCCGCCCGCCAACGCGACGGGTGCGAGTACGCACGCCGCAGCGGTGACGATGAGCGCGCGCTTCATCCGCTGATCGGCGTGGTCAGCGTCTGCAAGGTGAGGAACGCTGTGCCGAGCGAGATCGTGCCCTGGTCGCCGAAGCCGAGGTACGCAAGATCAGGCCCGCCGTCGCCGCCGAACCGAACGGTCAGCCGCGTGCTCTTCGGCACGTACTGCACGTAGCTCGCGAGGCGAATCGTCTGCAGCCCGACCTTCGGCTTGATCGCGCCGTGGGTGATCACGCGATTGCCCGCGAGCACGACCGCGACGAGGCGCGGGTAGTTGCTGACCTTGCGCACCTGCACCTTGAGGAGCGACGTGCCGAACGTCTCGAGTGGCGCCTGGAACCGGGGGCCGGTGCGCACGAGCGACGTGCCGCGGAAGCCGATCCCGACGTTTTTCGTCTTCGGGATGCCTGCGTAGGACGTGCGCTTGTTGCCCGTCGCAGCCGCGATCGTCACCGGCTTCGCCTTGTCGATCCCGTTCGGTGCGCCCTTCAGATAGTGGTCGTACCAGGCGAGGCCCTGCGCGAGCACGTAGGCGTTGTCGGGGCCTGGGAATGTCGAAGGCGGGTGGCCGAATTGCCCGACGTACAGATGCTTCGGGCCGCGAATGCGCGTGTAGCCGTTGACCGCCTGCTGCACGTCGAACGCGTAGTCGACACGGCCCTGGAACATGTAGACCGGTGTCCTGACGCTTGCGAGATTGGAAAGCGGCGAGCGGGGCGTGGTCAGCGTCTTGATCGCAGACAGGTTGAGCGACTGGATCGCGTCGGTCTGCAAGCCCGCGATGAGCGGCGACCGCGCGACGACCGCGCGTGCGAACCCGGCGACGATCCCCGACCGTGCGATGTCCCCCGGCCAGAGCGCGCTGTAGAGGTCGGTCCACGTCTCGACGACTTCGGCAGCCTTGTACGGGATCCCGGCGACGAGGCCGTTCCACGCCTGGCCGCCGCCGTAGGAGATGCCCCACGCGCCGATCGCGGTGTCGCTCACCTGCGCTTGCCCCGCGAAGAACGATTCCATCGCGCGCTCGTCCGAGGTTTCGTTCGGGCCGGCGAGCTCGAGGTCGCCGGTCGAGGTGCCGCTGCCGCGGTCGGAGTACGCAAGCGCCGCGTAGCCGTGCGAGACGAAGGCCTGGGCGATCGGCGCCATATCGTCCTTGGAGCCGCCGAGGCCGTGCAGCACCATCACGCCGGGCCAGCCGCCCGCGGGCGCAGAGCCGTCCGGCAGATAAAGGTCGTAGGCGATCGACGTGCCGTCCTTCATCGTCTGCGCGCCGGTCTGCTTGGTGAACGCCTGCGCCGGCGCAACCCAGATGAGCGCGGCCGCGACGGCGATCAGGACTCGTCTCACGGCGGGCAGACTAGCCCTCCTCGTAGAATCCCGCCATGAGCGACACGCGCCCGATCGGCGTTTTCGACTCGGGCGTGGGCGGGCTCACCGTCCTGCACGAGTGCCTGGTCTCGATGCCGAACGAGGATTTCGTCTATCTCGGCGACCATGCGCGCCTGCCCTACGGGCCGCGCAGCCGCGACGAGGTTCGCCGCTTCGCGCACGAGATCGGCGTCTACCTCGAGCGCCAGGGCGTGAAGATGGTCGTCGTCGCGTGCAACACGGCGACGTCGGTCGCGCTCCCCGATCTGCAGGAACAGCTCGCGGTTCCCGTCGTCTCGGTGATCGTTCCCGAGGCGCACGCCGCCGTTCAGGCGACGCGCAACCGGCACATCGGCCTGCTCGCCACCGAGTTGACGGTTGCGAGCGGACGGTACGAGTCGCTCGTGCGGACGCTCGATGCCGGCGCACAGTTCACCGGTGTCGCGTGCCCGAAGCTCGTGCCGCTGATCGAGGCGGGGGACACCTACAGCGACGAGCTCGTCGCGGCGGTCCGCGAGTATGCGGCGCCGTTGAAAGAGGCGGGCTGCGACACGGTGATCCTCGGCTGCACCCACTACCCGCTCCTGCGCCCTGTCTTCCAGCGCGCGTTCGGGCGCGACGTCACACTCGTCTTCTCCGCGGACGAAACCGCGCGTGAGGTCGCAGAGACGCTCACGCGAAAGGGCTTCGAGAACGACCCCGATCGTGAAGGCGCCTATCGCTTCCTCACGACCGGCGATCCCATGCTTTTCCGCTCGCTCGGCGAGCGGTTCTTGCAATTGCCGCTCGGCGACGTCGAGCAGGTTCACGTTGCCGAATTGGAGGCTGTCGCATGAGTCGGAACGACGGACGGAAGCCTGATCAGTTGAGACCGGTGATCGCCGACCCGGCATTCCTCGAGCAGCCGCACGGCATGGTGCTCTGGTCGCAGGGAAAGACGCGTGTGCTCTGCACTGCGTCGGTGCAGGACGGCGTGCCCCGCTGGCTGCACCGTTCGGGGCGTGGGTGGATGACCGCGGAGTACTCGCTTCTCCCCGCGTCGACGGGCGAGCGCACCGACCGGGAGGCCGCGCGCGGCAAGCAGGGCGGGCGCACGGTGGAGATCCAGCGCCTGATCGGTCGCGCGCTGCGCGGCGTCGTCGACTTCAAGGCGCTCGGCGAGCGCACGGTGTACCTCGACTGCGACGTCCTGCAGGCCGACGGTGGAACGCGTTGCGCAGCGATCACCGGCGCTTACGTCGCCGCGCAGCGGGCACTCGATCGCTTCGGCCTCTCGAAGGCGCTCGTCGGCTCGGTCGCCGCGGTATCGGTCGGCGTCGTCGACGGTGTGTCGCTGCTCGACCTCGACTACTCCGAGGACTCGAACGCCGACGTCGACCTGAACGTGGTCATGACCGGCGACGGACTTTTTGTCGAGGTGCAGGCGACGGCCGAGAAGGTGCCGTTCGACCGAGACCGCCTCGACGGGCTGCTCGATCTCGCCGCGGCGGGGATCGAGGATCTCCAGGGGTTCCAGCAGGAAGCAATCGACGCGCCGCGCGACTGACGGCCGCGTGCGCGTCACGGTCTGCAGCGGCAACCCGCACAAGGTCGAGGAGCTCCAGCCGCTCTTTCCCGGCTGGGAGCTCGACCTGCTCGGCACGGGCCATTATCCGGCCGAGGACGGAGCGACCTACGCGGAGAACGCGGCGATCAAGGCGCAGTACGGCCGGCTCGTCGGCGCGCCTGATCGCTTCATGCTCGCCGACGACTCCGGCATCGAGCTGGCGGCCCTGGGCGGCGCTCCGGGCATCCACACGGCACGCTGGGCGGATGGATTCCACGTCGAGAAGGCGATCGTCGCCGTCGCGCGCAAGGATCGAAGCGCGCGGTACGTCTGCGAGCTCGTCTGCATCTCGCCGGAGGGAGTGAGCTTCACGGGCCGCGGCGTCCTCGAGGGCGCGATCGCGACGGCGCCGGCGGGTGGCGAGGGCTTCGGCTTCGACCCGGTCTTCATCCCGCTCGGCGAGACACGAACGGTCGCCGAGCTGGGCGACGCGTGGAAGACCGAGCACTCGCACCGCGCGCTCGCCGCGCGAGCGCTGCGTGCGTCGCTCGGGTGAGCGGACGCTCGCGCATGGCTCCGTCCCTCTCCTGCGAGTTTGAGCCCGGTGAGGTTTGCTGCGTACGTCTCTAGTTCTCTCGACAATTGCGTCGCGCGAGCGCGTACGATCGGCTTGATACCAAGCGGAGCACTTCGGCCGCGATCCGACCAGGAAGGAACGACTGACATGAAGG
>JBBQQU010000012.1:0-86307 GCA_038215565.1 Gaiellales bacterium
GCTCGCGCGGCTTCCGGATCCTCGACCCGACCGTCGACCGCGCGCACCAGTTGCTGAACGAGCGGCCGGGATCGGTTGCGATGCGACTGGAGGAGGCGGTTGAGCTGCTGCCCGACGACGGCGGGCCTGATCTGCTCGTGATGGAACTCGCCACCGGCGGCGAGCGGACGATCGACGGCGTCGCGAACGGCCGCGAGATCGTCCTCGGCCATCCGAAGACGCGCGAGTCGATGCGCGCCGGCCTGGCGATGTACTTCGTCACGGTCGACGATCCCGACCTGATGGCGATCGGCAACCGGATCGTCGCCGAGCTCGCGATCGAGCACTTCTTCAACATCCAGCTCGTCGGCGACTACGTGATCGAGATCAACCCGCGCATCTCGACGATCGTCTACCAGGAGGATCTCAACCTCCCGTACCTCGGCGTCAAGCGCGCCCTCGGCGAGATCTCCGACGACGAGCTTCGCACGTACGCCAGCCGCATCCGCCCAGGCCGTACGGCCCTGCGCTACTTCGACCAGCTCGAATTCGACTAGTCCGGTGTCAGAGACGGGCACGAGACTGTGACGAACCGTCCACAGTCGCAGGCACGGCCGGGGTACAGGCCGGTGTCAGACACAGGCCTGAGACTGTGACGGATGTCGCGCGGCTTCGGGTCACCCACGCGCCGGTGAACATTGCGGGGATCCCGTGGGAAAACGTGCAGGCGCTGCGGCGGAAAGGGGTCGACGCGCGGCTGGTGGTGTTCGAGCGGGGGAAGCTGCATCACGAGGCGGACTGGTCGCTCGACCGGCACGGGCCGTTGCCGCAGAGGCTGGCGCAGCAGTTTGCCGCGTTCGCGAAGCTGGCGCCGCGGACGGACATCTTTCACTTCTACTTCGGTCTGACGCTGATCCCGAAGTCGATCCAGTTCCCGCTGCTGCGGGCGCTGCGCAAGAAGAGCATCTTCCACTACCTCGGCAGCGACATTCGCGGCAAGTCGCGTGCGGAGCTCGCGTACGGGACGCGTGCCGACGCGGAGATCGTCGGCTCCTACGACGCGCAGCGCTGGGTGCCGCACGCGCACGTGATCCCGCCCGGGCTCGATCTGCGGCCGTTCACACCGGTGCCGCCATCCGACAACCCTCGCCCGCTCATCGTGCACGCACCGTCGAGTCGCGAGAAGAAGGGAACAGCGCAGGTGATCGCGGCGTGTGAGCAACTCGACGTCGAGCTGGACATCATCGAAGGCGTGCCGCATGAGGAGGCGCGCGCCCGGTACGCGCGCGCGGACATCGTCGTCGACCAGCTGCAGGCCGGCTGGCACGGCATCTTCGCGCTCGAGTCGATGGCGCTCGGCAAGCCCGTCGTCACCCACCTCAAGCCGGATGTCGTCGAGAAGAGTGCAAAGGGCTACGGGATCCGCATCCCGATCGTCCCGGCGACCGCCGACACGCTCGCCGAGGCGTTGCAGCCGCTGATCGCGAGCCCGGCCCTGCGGCGCGAGATCGGCGCGGCAAGCCGCGCCTACGTGGAACAGGTGCACGACATCGACCGCGTCACCGACCGCCTGCTCGACGTCTACCGTTCCCTCTAGGTGTCGCTCGCCCTCCAGATCCGGCGGCTCGTGCGCCACTCGGCGATCTACGGCCTCGGCGGCATCCTCTCGCGCCTGCTGGCCGTGCTGCTGCTCCCGCTCTACACCTCGTACCTCGGCACGAGAGGCTTCGGCAAGATCGAGACGGTCACCGCCCTGACGACGGTGCTCGTGATCGTGCTCGGTGCCGGCATCTCGAGCGCGTTCTTCCGCTTCTACTTCGACTCGAAGGACGACGAACGGCGCACGCTGATCGTGCGCACCGCGTTCTGGTTCACGATGAGCATGTCGAGCGTTGGCCTCGTGCTCGGCTGCGTGCTCGCCTCACCGATCGCACACCTGCTCAGGCTCGGCAACGACCCGTGGCTCGTACGCGCCGCTGCCGTCGGACTGTGGTCGCAGATGAACTATCAGCAGCTCACGAACCTCTTCCGCGTCGAGGAGCGGTCGGTGCAGTTCGTGATTGCGTCCATCACCAACATCCTGATCACCGTCGGGATGACGGTGCTGCTCGTCGTCGGGCTGCACAAGGGCGCGACCGGCGCCGTCGTCGGCAACTTCATCGGCACGCTCGTCGTGTACCTCGTGCTGCTCGGCTATCGCCGCTACCAGCTCGGACTGCAGTTCGACCGGGCGCTGTTGCGCGAGATGAACCGCTTCGGGCTGCCGCTCGTCCCGTCGGCGCTCGCGCTCTGGGCGATCACGTTCATCGACCGCATCTTCGTGAACGCCTACAAGGGGCTCGCCGAGGTCGGCGTCTACTCGCTCGCCGTGCGTGTCTCGAGCGTGATCGTGTTCCTGATGATCGCGTTCCGCCTCGCGTGGCCCGCGTTCGCGTACTCGCTCGACGACGAGTCGGCAGCGAAGCGCACGTACGCGTTCGTCCTCACCTACCTGATGTTCATCTGCTGCTGGATCTCGATCGCGCTCGGCACGCTCGCGCCGTGGCTGGTGAAGATCCTCGCACCGTCAAAGCCCGCGTTCTACCGCGCCGACCAGGCTGTAGGCATCCTCTCGTTCGGCGCCGCCGCCTATGCGGGCTACACCGTCCTCGCAATCGGCATCGGCCGCGCGCGGCAGACCCAGTTCAACTGGATCATCAGCGGCATCGCCGCCGTGCTGAACATTGCGCTCAACTTCGCCCTGATCCCCCCGTACGGGATGGTCGGTGCCGCGATCTCGACGGCGGCCGCCTACATCGCGCTGTTCGTCGGCATGACGATCAACTCGCAGCGCGTGTACCCGGTGCCGTACCAGTGGCGACGCGTGCTCACACTGAGCTCCGTCGCGATTGCGTTGACCGTGGTCGGCTACGAGGTACGGTCGCTGCCGCTCGCAATCGCGTTGTGCGTCGCGTACCCGCTGCTCCTGCTGCCGCTCGGCTTCTACCTGCCTGCCGAGCGCGCGCGTCTCAGACGGCTCGTGCCGTCCCGCGGCTAACGGCGGCCGCGGACGCGACGCACGCCGACGCCGATTGCGCCGGCGGCGGCAAGTGCGAGGGCGATGCCGCCGAGCACGAGGATCGGAAGCGGTGCGTTGCTCGCCGTGTCGGCGATCGAGCCGCCGGACGCAGGATCATGCGGCCCCTTCGCCGTCGCTGAGATCGACGCGAGTGTCCCCTTCACGTTGCCGGCGCCGACAGCAGTAGGGCCGTGGCCCACCTGGCTGGGAACCGTGGCGCCGTGCGCGCGCCGCAGCTCAGCGCGCATCGCCGCGTTGACGTCGTCGCGGAGATTCGAATAGATGTCCGCGTCGGTCGGGATGTGCTTGAGCGCGTCGCGATAACAGCTCTGCGAATACGTGGACGCGATCTTCCCGTCGCGATACCAGTCGTTGATCACCTTGTTGCCGCACGGGGAGCCCGAGGCGCTCGCGCTGCCCGGAAGGGCAACGGCGGCGAGCACGGCCAAGAGGAGCAAACGCTTCACGCGGATCATGTTCCCGTTCCGGCGTCAAGATCCACCTCCCGGGTGGTAAGGCTTTCGTAAAGCCTCACAGGGTCGCCACGGGTCCGTCACGGGGGTAGTTTGAGGCGGTGAGCCACCCTGACCTGCAGGCAGAGCAGCGGTACGTCGACCGGGCCTACGACCATCTCGAGCGGATGCGCGCCGTCGTGGCGGGCGCCGCCGACCGCGTCGACGGCGAGGTCGCGCAGGCGGCCATGGACGCGTGGGCCGCGAAGCGCCTTCGCACCTACGAGGATGCCGAGCGCGGCCTCTGCTTCGGTCGCCTCGACGTGGAGACGATGCGGCACCCGCTCTACATCGGCCGCCGCTGGGTACACGACGAGCAGCAACTGCAGCTCGTCGTGAACTGGCAGGCGCCCGCGGCGCGCGCGTTCTACACCGCCACGCCGCAGGACCCGCACGGCGTCACGTTGCGGCGCCGCTTCCGCACCGACGGCCGGAAGCTGCTCGACATCGCCGACGAGGCGCTCGACGGCTCGATCGTCGACGGCGCTGCGGTCGGCGACTTCCTGCTCGAAGAGCTCGAGCGCACCCGCGACTCACGCATGCGCGACATCGTCGCGACGATCCAGTCCGACCAGTACCGCCTGATCACGCACTCGCCGAACACGCCGCTCGTCATCCAGGGCGGGCCTGGCACGGGCAAGACCGCGGTCGGGCTGCACCGCGCCTCGTGGCTCCTCTACACCGCGCGCGAGGATCTCCAGCATCGCGGCGTGCTCGTGATCGGCCCGAACCGCACGTTCATGGAGTACGTGAGCCACGTGCTGCCCGCGCTCGGCGAGGACAGCGTCGAGCAGCGCGCCGTCGGGGAGCTGGTCGACGGGATCGCGCCCGTCTTGCGCGACCCGCCGGCGGTGGCGGAGCTGAAGGCGGACCTGCGGCTCGCGGAGGTCGTGCAGCGCGCGGCGGAACTGCGCCTCGTGTCGGAGCCCGAGGAGCTGGTGCTGCGGCTCGACGGGTCGTTCGTGTCCGTTCGGCTGCGCGAGGTGCGCGAGCTGCTCGCCGCGGCGCGCGAGGAAGGAACGACCGCGGCCGCGCGCGAGCGCTTCCGCATGAGCCTGCTGCGCCGCTTCTATGCGGAGTACGGGCGCCTCCTCGGCGCGGGCGCGATGCGCGACTTCGACGAGGTCGAGCAGGCACTGCGCGCAAAGGGTTACCTCGACGGCGTGCTCAAGGCCGCGTGGCCGCTCGTCTCGCCCGACCGTATTGTTCGTTCGCTGCTGACGACGCGCGCGGCGCTCGCCGAGGCGGCCGACGGGATCCTCGACGCCGGCGAGCAGAAGCTTCTGCTGCGCCGCGGCCAGGGCTGGTCGGACGGTGACATCCCGCTGCTCGACGAGGCGTACACCGTGCTCGACGCGCCGGCGCGCGCTTACGGGCACGTGATCGTCGACGAGGCTCAGGACCTGACGCCGATGCAGCTCCGCATGGTCGCGCGCCGCGCACGCGACGGCGCGCTGACGATCCTGGGCGATGTCGCGCAGGCGACCGGCGCGATCCGTTACTCACGATGGGAGGACGTCCTCCCGCACCTGCCGCGCGGCGACGAGGCGGACGTGGAGGAGCTGCGCCACGCCTACCGCGTGCCGCGCGAAATCATGGAGCTTGCGCTTCCGCTGCTCGACACGATCGCACCCGACATCGCGCCGCCGATCTCGTACCGCACCGGCGCCGCGGCGCCGACGATCCGTCGGGTCGCCGAGGAGCACCTGCTCGCGGAGGCCTATCGCGAGGCGGCGCAGCTCGCGGCGACGGACGGGCTGCTCGCCGTGATCGTCCCCGAGGAGCTCGTCGACGACGTGCCTGCGGACGATCTCTGGAACGGCGTCCCGGTGCTCACCCCGCGCGAGTCGAAGGGCCTCGAGTTCGACCATGTGGTCGTCGTCGAGCCCGCGCTGATCGAGCTGCGCGAGCTGTACGTGGCGCTCTCGCGGCCGACGAAGACGCTCGTGGTCGTCCACGCGCGCGATCTGCCGGCCGAGTTACGCTACGACCAGTAGTAGACGGCGAGCGTGATGCCGAGCGCGAGCCCGACGATCGCGATCACGGCGAGGAGAATCGCGCCGAGGACGATCGGGAGCGTCGCGGGGGCATAGCCGTCCTTGGCGATCTCCTCGAGGTGGTGCTCCTCGGCGATCGCCTTCTGTACGAGTGACGTCATACCCCGATTCTGGCGTATCTCGTGCCGGTTGTCACGAAACGTGTGTCAGCGCGCGCAGGATCAGTGGGTCGCTCAGTGCCCGGGGCCGGTTGACTCTTCCGGCTCGATCGGCTGGCGCGTGTGTTCGCAGATCACGCGCAGGTCCTTGTCGAAGAACCAGAGGATCACGCCATCGCCCAGTTCTGCGGTTGCCGCAATCAGGAAATCGACCGCGGGCCGCCTGTGATTGCCATGCGAGGTCGCGGCAAGCTCACTCTGCACCACGATCGCCCTGTCACTCGCGTGCTCTGTGAGAGGGAGCCATTCGAGCGGCTCGAGCAACGTCTCAAAGAGGTTGGCGTACTTCTCTGATGTGTCTGCGCGATGCATCACCTCCAGAGCTACGGGGGAACAGGTGCAGATCTCGCCGCGCTCGAGCCGCCCGGCGAGCTTCTCCGTGATGTCCGGCCTCGCCTTCGTGTTCGCCCAGGCCCAGATCGAGGTGTCGGCAAGGTAGAGCGGCAACGCGCGTCAGCCCCGTGGTCGGCGCAGCGCGGCGAGATCTTCCGGTTCGACGATGTCCTGCCCGCCCTGGCGCACCAATGCGGCCGCTCGCCGCCGTGCGGCCGTCCGCCGTACCTCTCGCAGCGCGCCGTTGACCGTGTCCTTCGCGGTCGTGGTTCCCAGGATCTCACGAGCGCTCTTCAGCGCCTGGACGTCGAGATCGATCGTCGTGCGCCGGAGCGCATGGGTGTTGTGGGCTCGCGCCATGGCCTCAGTATAGTCGATTTAGGCGACTTGTATGCCTAGCCTTTCAGTAAACTATGCCTCGAGATCGCGACTCTTTATGCACTGCGACCGCTAGGCTACGACGCGGTACACCTGGAAGACCTCGGCGTACTCGCGGTTCACGTTGGTCCCGTGCGTGCGGGCGACGTTCCAGACGTACTCGGCGTTCGCGTAGCGGCGGTGCTGCTGGGACGCGTACTTCTCCAGGGCGGCGACCTTCCGCTCGATGTGCGCGTGCTCGAGGGCGAAGTACGCCTGGTAGGAGAAGTCGAAGTTGTTCCACGGGATCTCGTACCCGAGGATCGTCGTGCGCTTGAACGCGCGCAGGCCTTCGCTCGCGATCGTCTGGTGGTCCTGATGAACGTCGTGCAGCGAGGGCATGAACACCGCGTCGGGCTTCCAGTCGTTCCAGATCTCGATCAGCAGTTCGAGGATCTCCTGGCGGTGGTCGGGGAACGTGCGCACGTCGAAGTCGTGCACGGTCAGGTTCCCGGCCGGGATGCCGAGCTCGGTCGTCGCCTCCTTCACCTCGCGCGCGAGCGTGTCGGGCGCGAAGCCCTCCGGCAGCGAACGGGTCGCGATCGAGAACGCGACATAGCGCACGTCGGCCCCGGCCTCGACGAGGCGCGCCATCGTGCCGCCGCATCCGAATTCGCCGTCGTCGGTGTGCGGGGCGAGCACGAGCGCGCGCTTGACGCCGTCGATCATGCGGGCTGTTGCCCCTTGATCGTGCGGGCGCCGATCGAGACGAGCGCGAGCAGGCCCCAGAACGTCGGGTCCTCGAAGAGGGCGTTGTAGAAGAGGCTGTGCACGAGAATCGCGACCAAGGCTAGTCCGAACGCGAGGCGGGCCGTGCCGTCGGTGTCGCGGCCGAGCCTGCGGAAGGCGACGAGCAGCGCCGCACCGACGAGCCAGGCAAAGAGCAGCAGCCCCGGCAACCCTGATTCGGCGGCGACCGTGATCGGCGTCGTGTGGGACGCCGCGGCCTTCGGATCCTTGCCGCGCAGGTGGACGAGGTCGGCGTACGCGCGCTTGAAGCCTCCGACGCCGACGCCGAGCACCGGGTGGTGCAGCGCGACTTTCATCCCCTTCGTGACGAGCGTTGACCGCCCGCTCGTCACGTGCGAGAGCGATGCCTTGTGCCGGATCGCCGGCGACGCGAGCACGCCCACGAGGAGCACCACCACTGCGACGGCGACGAGCAGGAGGCTGCGCCGACCCCACGCGACGATCGCCGCGACGAACGTGGCGACCATCAGCGCGACGAAGCTCGACTGCGAGAACGACGGCAGAAGTCCTGCCCACGTGATCGCGAGCGTCAGCCCCGCCGCGATCGCCCACAACGGGTCGCCGCGGCGGCGCAGCACGATCACCAGGCCGGCGAGGATCGCAACGACGAGGAAGCGCCCGTAGATCGACGGGTCGTAGAAGACGGAGTTGACGCGGTAGAACCAGCCGTTCGGTGCGTACGCGTTGTCGACGCGGACCTTCGGATTCCAGAAGATGTTGCGCGTCTCGTACTGCACGATCCCGATCACGGCGAAGACGAGCGCCATCACCGCGAGCTGGACGTAGAGCGTCAGCACCCACGCCCGTGACCAGACGAGTCGCGCGAGCACGACGGCGAGCAGACCGAAAGGGAGCACGAAGAAGAGCAGCTCGATCGCGCCCTGCCGTGCGTCCTTCGTCCAGAGCAGCGTCAGCCCCTGCCACGCGACAAAGAGCGCGAGCGGCCAGGAGAGCTTCCCGAGCTCGCGCGCACGCGGCGCCTCGCCGAAGAGATCCCAGGCGAGCGCGACGGCGGCCGCGGCGACGACGCCGTAGAGCGGGAGCAGCAGGTTCGCCTGCGTGGAGCCGACATGGACGGGGATGCGCGCCGGCACGCACGCCAGTGTGAGTAGCGCAAGCAGCCACGGGACGCGCAGGAGGATCCAGCCGCCGGCGCCTGCGGCGATTGCACCGAAGACGGCGGCGGCGGCGAGCAGGCGGTGATGGCCGTGCGGCGCCAGGTACACGGTGAGGCCCGCGCAGCCGAGCGCCCACGCGACGAGCCCTGCGATGCGCGCGTCGCGGCGCGGCGCGACGATCAGCACCGCGAGCCCGAGCGCGCCGAGCGCGCCGGCCGCCTGTGCGACGCCGGCGCTCACGCGACCACCACGGTGCACCTGGCCGCATGGCTGCCAGCGGTGATGTAAAGGCGGAAGACGCCGGCCGACTTCGGCGCGCGGAAGTGCAGCGTGCCGCGCGCCTGCGTTCCCGAGCGGCCGTGCAATGTCCAGTGCACAGTCGGGAAGTCGGTCGAGACGCGCAGCGCGAACCTGCCGCCAGGGCGCACGACGATGCGATCGCGGGCGAGCGTCAGGTAGCGCACGGTCGCGATCGCGAACGGCGTGCCCTTCGACCGGTTGCCCGCCTCGTCCTGCGCCGCCACCGTGAGGAGGTAGCGGCCGGGACCGACGACGCGGTTTCCGACCTTGCCGTTCCAGTGCAGCTCGCCGCGGGGCTGCTGACTGCGGGTGAACTCGACCTGGGTGCCGCGCACCGAGAGGATCGCGTGCGCACGCTCGTTGATCTTGTAGCCGACGGTGAACGTGTCGCGGCGGCCGTCGCCGTCCGGCGAGAGGATCGGGTAGAGCGGGTGGCGCACGGTGATCACCGGCGGTTTCGCGTCGAGCAGGATCGGGCTCGGTAGGACGATCGTCCGGTGGGAGCGCAGCAGTTTGACAACGGGTGAGTAGACCCCGTCGGGCTCGACGATCCCGGCGTCGGTGAAACCGTCCCAGACGAGGTCGAGCCGCGCGCCGCGCTTGAACGTGCGCGCCGCCTGCAGGTCGCGGACACGATTGCCCTTCGCGTCCTCGATCCAGGCCTCGATCCGCTCCGTCTTGCGCAGGCGGAACTCGACGTGGGCCGTCCTCTGCGTGAGCCCGAACGGCGAGAAGATCGGCGTGACCGCGGTGCCCGCGATCGGGGAGCGCTCGAGCTTGGCGCTCTCGGTGATCACGAACGCGACCGCACTCGCCGCGAGCAGGGCAAGGACGACCGCCGTCGAGAGGACCCGGGCCACAGCCCGGGATCTTACGGAGCCTCTAATCGATGAACGTCGCCAACCGGCGGCCGTGCAGGTTGGCGGCGACGCCGACGATCGCGGCGACGATCCCGATCCCGAGTCCCACCTCGACGATCGTGGTCGCGGCAGGCACTTCGAGCAGCTTGATCCCGGAGAGGACGAGGATGAAGGCGAAGCTCATGCGGAGCGCACGCTCCGGCACGCGGATCGAGTAGTGGGAGCCGAGGAGCACGCCCGGGATCGAGCCTGGAAGGAGCCAGGCCATCGCATGCAGGTCGACGTTGCCGTGGATCAAGTGCCCGGCTCCGGCGACCCACAGCAGGAGCGACGCGTGGAGCATGTCGGTGCCGACGATCCGGCGGGCGGCGAGCGGATAGAGCAGCAGCATCGCCAGCCCGAAGAACGTGCCTGAGCCGACCGAGGTGAGGCCGACGACGAAACCGCACGTGGCACCGATCGTGATCGCGATCAGCTTTTGCCTGCGGTCGAGGTGCAGCTGCTCCTGGCCGGTGTAGCCCTTGAGAAACGCCTTGACCGCGAAGCCGAGGCCGCCGACGATCAGCGCACCGCCGACAACCTTGCCCATCGTCGACTGCGTCGCATCCGAGAACGAGCTCGCGATCTGCACGCCGACGAGCGACATCGGCGCGGAGCCGAGCAGCATCCACAGCGCAAGCGGCACGTGCACGTTGCCCATCTGCCGGTGCCGGATGGCGCCGAACGACTTGAACACCGCGCCGTGCAGGATGTCGGTGCCGACGGCGGTCTTCGGGTTGAAGCCGAAGATCAGAATCAGCATCGGCGTCATCAGGCTGCCGCCGCCCATGCCGGTCATCCCGACGAGGATGCCGATCAAAAGCCCCGCAATTGACAGCTCCCAGGTCATGCGCGCTGGTTTTCGACGCGCGGTGGCAGCGGGCAGGAGACGAACGGCCTGCCGCGCAGCAGGCAGCCGAGCTTGTACGCCTCGCAACCGGTGCAGAACCCGGTCACTGCAGCGAGGAGCGCGAGCGCGGCGACGAGCAGGCCCAGGGCGGCGCCCGCGGTATGCGCGCCTGATGCGTACGCGACGGACGCGGCGCCGAGCACGACGAGGCCGACGACGTTCGCGGCCCGCGGCGGGCGCGAGTCCTCGAGCGGGCCTTCGCCGAAGCGCGGCTGGATCACCTCGAAGTAGAACGCGCACGGCAAGCAGTAGCGGCGGCCGAACGTGAGCCCGACCGCGAGCTGGAGCGCGAGCAGGGCGAGCAGCCACCACCAGCCGGTCGCAACGGCGAGCACGGAGAGCGCGCCGATCACAGCCTGGTTCGTCCGCGGCGCGCGCGAGTCGATCACGTGGGTGTCCGTATACGGGTGGGCGGTGCGGCTCATGCGATCGCCTCGACGACCATGCCGGCGCCGACGGTGTCGTTGGTCGACTCGTCGATCAGGATGAACGAGCCCGTCCAGCGGTTGACCGCGTACAGGTCGACCGCGAGCGGCTCGGCGAGCCGGAAGCGGACGACCCCGAGATCGTTAAGCTCCATCTTCCCCGGCGCGAGCTTGTCCTCGAGCGTCTCGATCTCCACGACGGAGACGATCTCCTCGATGCGGGCGGGAACCGTGCGCGTCGTCTGCTTGACGAGCAGGCGCGCGCGCTCCTCGAGCGGGCGCTCGCTCATCCACGCGACGCGCGCAAGCAGCTCGCGCGCGACGATCGGCGGACGCTCGGGGTCCGCGAGCAGGTCGCCGCGCGAGACATCGACGTCGTCCTCGAGCAGGATCGTCACCGACTCATCAGGCAGTGCCTCGTCGCGTGCCTCGCCGGCGATCTCGACAGACGCCACGCGGCTCCGCAGCCCCGACGGGAGAACGACGACCTCATCGCCCGCGCGCCAGACGCCGCCAGCGACCTGGCCCGCATAGCCGCGGTAATCGTGATGCTCGTCGGCCATCGGCCGGATCACCCACTGCACCGGCAGGCGACGGTCGTCGAGGTTGCGATCGCCCGAGGTCTCGAGCGTCTCGAGATGCTCGAGCAGCGTCGGGCCTGCGTACCACGGCATCGCGTCCGTCCTGTCGACGACGTTGTCGCCCTTGAGTGCCGAGACAGGAATGGCCGTCTCGTCGCGCAGACCGAGCTGCGACGTGAGGTGCGCAAGCTCGCGTGCGATCTCGTCAAAGCGCTCCTCGGAGAAGTCGACGAGATCCATCTTGTTGACGGCGTAGACGGTGTGCGGCAGCGCGAGCATCGCCGTGATGTAGGAGTGACGACGCGTCTGCTCGATCACGCCCTTGCGCGCGTCGACGAGGATCACGGCAACGTCGGCGGTCGACGCGCCCGTGACCATGTTGCGCGTGTACTGCACGTGGCCCGGCGCATCGGCGAGCTGGAAGCGCCGGCACGGCGTCACGAACGAGCGATACGCCACGTCGATCGTGATGCCCTGCTCACGCTCGGCGCGAAGGCCGTCGGTGAGCAGCGCGAGATCGACGTAGTCGTGCCCACGGCGGCGCGATGCATCCTCGATCTGCTCGAGCTGGTCGACGAGGATCTGCTTCGTGTCGAAGAGCAGCCGCCCGATCAGGGTGGACTTGCCGTCGTCGACCGAGCCGGCTGTGACGAGACGAAGCAGGTCGGTGTCGAGGAACTCTTTAGAAGTAGCCAACGCGCTTCCTGTCCTCCATTGCGGCTTCGCTGACGCGGTCGTCCGCGCGCGTCTCGCCGCGTTCGGTGATGCGGGTCGCGGCGATCTCGGTCACGACCGCGTCGATCGTCGACGCGTCGCTGACGACGCCGCCCGTGCACGTCATGTCGCCAACGGTGCGGAAGCGCACCGCCGCCGTGAACGGCTCCTCGTCGGGAAAGCGCTCGATGAAGTCGGAGGCCGCGTAGAGCATCCCGTCGCGCTTGAAGACCTCACGCTCGTGCGAGAAGTAGATCTTCGGCAGCTCGAGGTTCTCGCGGGCGATGTACTGCCACACGTCGAGCTCCGTCCAGTTCGAGATCGGGAACACCCGAATCTGCTCGCCCTTGCGGATGCGCGCGTTGTAGAGATTCCAGAGCTCCGGGCGCTGTGCACGCGGGTTCCACTGGCCGAAGTCGTCGCGGAAGCTGAAGATGCGCTCCTTGGCACGGGCGCGCTCCTCGTCGCGGCGGGCACCGCCCATCGCGGCGTCGAAGCCATGCTCCTCGATTGCGTCGAGCAGCGTCGTCGTCTGCAGCTGGTTGCGCGACGCGCGCGGGCCTGTCTGCTCCTGCACGCGGCCGTTGTCGATCGACTCCTGCACGCTGGCGACGACCATCCGCTCGCCCAGCTCGGCGACACGCCGGTCGCGGTACTCGATCACCTCGGGGAAGTTGTGGCCCGTGTCGACGTGCATGACCGGGAACGGGAACTTCGCGGGACGGAACGCCTTCTCGGCGAGCCGCAGCATCACGATCGAGTCCTTGCCGCCCGAGAAGAGCAGCACGGGACGCTCACGCTCTGCAGCGACCTCGCGCATGATGTGGATCGCTTCGGCCTCGAGCTCGTCGAGATGGGAGAGCGTGCGGATCACGACGCAGCCTCCGGCGTGTGGAGGCCACATTCGGTCTTGTCGGTGCCGGCCCAGCGGCCTTCGCGGCCGGCGCCGGGAATCGTCGAGTGGGTGTCGCCGATCGATGCGTAGCCGCGGTCGTGCAGCACGTTGTACGGCAGGCCGCGCTCGCGGATGTAGGCCCAGCAGCGCTCGTCGCTCCAGTCGGCGAGCGGGTTTGCCTTCCACAGCTCGTGCGCTGCGTCCCAGCCGAGCTTTGGCGCATCCGCGCGAGTCGGCGACTGGTCGCGGCGGATGCCGGTGATCCAGCAGTCGAGGTCGAGCAGCGCGCGATTGAGCGGCTCGAGCTTCGCAATCGACAGATAGAGGTCGGGCTTGCGCTCCCACAGTCCATCCTCGACCCCGGCACCTTCGAACACCTCCACCTTCGTGTCGTACCGTTCCTCGATCTGGCGCCAGAGCTCGTGCGTCTCCGGGAAGAGGTAATGGGTCTCAATCGCGAAGACACGCGCCTTCGGCTCGATGCCGAAGAGCATGTCGAGCAGCACGGTCTCCTCCTTCTGGAAGGAGCAGGCGAGCGCGACCTGGCCACCGAACTCGCGGAAGCAGAGCGCGACGATCTCCTGCGCACCCATCGCCTCGACGGTGGCGGGATCAGGAAGCGTGAACTGGCTCGTCGCCAAGAAGGACCTCCTTCAACGTGTCGCCGCGCAGGCCGAGGCGCAGCGTCTCGAGCGGGATCGCCTCGTCCGGCGGAATGTTCCCGAGATTCACGTCGGCGCCGAAATGCTTGACGAACCAGGCCTGCGACGACTTGCTCGGCGCCTCCCAGATCAGGTCGTGAAAGTCGACCGAGTGCTCGATCTCCGCGATCAGGCCGGTACGCATCTGACCGTCGGGGCGGAAGATGCCGGAGGTGCCTCCCTCGCGAGCCTCGGTGATCACCTTCCAGGCGCCGGCATCCTTCTCTTCCTTGATCCACTGCACCCACTCGTAGGGCGCGAAGACGACCTCGGAGTCCTTCGAGCCGACCTCTGAGAGGACGGTGAAGTCGCGTGCGAAGTCGGCGATCAACTCGAGCTTGCGCTCGCGCGGAATCTCGATCGTCCCGTCGGAGATCTCGACGTGCGTGAGCCCGAGGCTCTGCAGCCAGCGCTTGTACTCGTCGAAGGCACCCTTCACGTAGACGACTTCGAAGAGCGTGCCGCCGAACACGACCGGCTTCTCCTTGAGCACGTCGAGCTTCTTCTCGAGGTTCTGCGTCACGTAAGACGTGCCCCAACCGAGCTTGACGATGTCGATGTAGTCACCCGACATCTCGAGGACGTCGGCCCAGCCGCGCGGGCCGAGGCCCTTGTCGAGGACGTGGGTCAGGCCGCCGTCATGTCCGAGGCCGAGGTCGAATTCAGAAGCGGGCAATGAGTTCCTCCAGCTTGGCTTTGGCACGGGTCTGTACGTCGTGGTAGAGCGAGTTGCCGTGTGCGTCGATGCCGACGGTGAGCGGGCCGAAGTCCTTGACGCGGAACTTCCAGAGGCACTCGGGCATGAGCTCCTCCCACATCACCTCCTCGATCTCCTCGATCTGCGTCGTCTCGAGCGCAGCGGCGCCACCGACGATCGCGAGGTAGACCATCCCGAGCTCGTGCATCGGCTGGATCGCCTCGTCGGGGAACCCGCCCTTGCCGCAGATCGCGCGCACGCCGTACCGACGGCCGAGCGGCTCGGTGAACCGCACCATGCGCGCGCTCGTGGTCGTGCCGATGCAGATCTTCTCGTAGCGGCCGTCGTCGAGCTTGCGCACGTTCGGCGCTGTATGGAGCAGGAATGCGCCGCTCAGGTCCATCGGCGGCTCGACTCCCTGGTCGAAAATGCGGACCTGGGTGCGGTCGCGGATCCCGATGATGTGCCCCTGCACCGTGACCTCGTCGCCGGCGCGCAGCTTCAGGATCTCGTTGGGATCGGTGATCGGGAAGGTGACGGTGTGATTCGCCATCTCGCTCCTAAAACTCCCGGTCGAAATCGGTCTCGCCGGTGGACGAGATGTGGGCGGAGGCACGGCGCGCGGCCCAGCACTGGTAGTTGACCGCGACCGGGTTGAGCGTCATGTGCGTGTCTGCGTGCTCGATGTGGCACTGCAGGACGGTGACGTCGCCGCCGAGCCCCATCGGCCCGATGCCCGTCTCGTTGAGCAGCCCGTAGAGCTCGTCTTCGAGCTGCGCGACGAGCGGGTCAGGGTTGCGCGTGCCAACGGGCCGCGTGATCGCTTCCTTCGCGAGGTACATCGCGTAGTCGGCGGTGCCACCGATGCCGACGCCGACGATCCCGGGCGGGCACGGCTTGCCACCCGCGTCGACGATCGACTCGAGCACGAACTGCTTGATGCCCTTCACGCCGTCGGCTGGAACGCACATCTTCAGGAAACTCATGTTCTCCGAGCCGGAGCCCTTCGGCACGCACTTCACGTCGAGGCCGTCCCAGTCCAGGATGAACTCCCAGTGCACGATCGGCAGGCGGTACCCGATGTTCGGGCCGGTGTTCTCGCGCGTGAGCGTGTGCACGGCATTCGAGCGCAGCGAATGCTCGACGGTGGCGCGCGCGGTTCCGTCGCGCAGGCCCTCGTAGATGCGCGCCGGGTGCAACGGGAAGTGCTCGCCGACGCGGCATGTGTAGACGGCGATGCCGGTGTCCTGGCAGACAAGGTTGTTCTGGCTGTCTGCGATGTTGACGTTCCGGTGGATCGTCTCGAGAACGCGCTTGCCCGGAACGGACGTCTCGCGGTCGCGGGCGGCGGAGAGCGCGTCACGGAGATCCTGCGGGATGTCCTTCAGCGCCCAGACGTAGAGGTGCGCTGCTGCATCCTCGACGACGTGCTGCAGATCGGTGGCGACGGCGCTCATGCGCGCGCCTTCTCCGAGGCGGCGCGACCTGCGCGGCGGCCGAAGACGACACATTCGAGCAGGCTGTTACCCATCATGCGATTGCGCCCGTGCGTGCCGCCGGCGATCTCGCCGCACGCATAGACCCCCTCGAGCGTCGTCTCGGCGTCCGTGTCGATCACGAGACCGCCGTTTTGGTAGTGGAGGACGGGATAGGTGAGGAGCCGCTCGCGCAGCGGGTCGATGCCCGCACCGCGGTAGCGCCGCAGCATGTACGGCAGGGAGATGTCGGCGTCGGCGGCCGAGATGCGCGTCGTGTCGAGGTAGACCGCAGGGCGGCCGTCGGGCGTGGTGACGCCGCGGCCCGCGTCGACCTCGTCGACGATCGCCTGGCTGACGGCGTCCCGCGGGCCGAGCGAGTCGGTGAACTCCTCGCCCTCGGAATTCAGGAGGACGGCGCCGTACGCCCGGGTCGTCTCGGGGATCGAGTAGCCCTGCATGTTCGGCGGCCACGCTCCGCCGTTCGGGTGGTACTGCAGCGCGTCGAGGTCGCGGGCTTCCGCGCCGAGGCCGATCGCGAGCTGCGTCACCTCGCCGGTCGCGTTCGGGTGGTTCGTGGAGAGGACGCCGAGGCGCTCCGCCTCGGCATAACAGCGTCCGCCGGCGGCAAGCACGACAGTGCCGGCCTCGACGGTCTGCTCGCCGACGCGCGCGCGCCAGTGGCCGTTCGTCTGCGACAACTCGTGCAGCGGCGCGTTCGTCATGCTCGTTCCAGCGCCCGCCTCCCACGCCTCGCGCAGCTGCTTCGTGATCGCGTGGCCCGTGCGGTCGCCCACTTGGAGCAGGCGCTTCGCGCTCGCGCCGCCGCATCGGGCGAGGCGATAGCCGCCGTTTTCCTTCGTGAACTCGACGCCGAGCTCCTCGAGCCAGTGGATCGCGGAGCGGGCATCGCCGGTGAGAGCCTCGACGAGCGCCATGTCGGCGGTCTCGTGCGAGGAGCGCCAGACGTCGACCGCATGCTGCTCGGGCGAGTCGTCGTCGCCGAAGGAGGCCTGGATGCCGCCCTGGGCCTTCGAGGAGTTGTTCGCCTGCAGCGAGCCCTTGGTCGCGAGGGCGACGCGGGCGCCCGCGCGATCGGCCGAGACGGCTGCAGCGAGCCCGGAGGCGCCGCTCCCGATCACGAGCACGTCGAACTGGGCTTCCTGCGTCGCCACGAGACGACTATACCTGAGATAAGTGAATCTTATTCTTTGTTCACTGACTCAGTGGGGAAGGGCCCGGCCCGGCGGCTCCCCTTCGGGCGCCAGGGACGGAAGCCCGTCGAGCCAGGCAGGGAGATACCAGTTGGCCTCTCCGAGCAGCTTCATCGTCGCCGGCAGCAGGACGGCCCGCACGATCGTCGCGTCGATCAGCACCGCGACGGCGAGCCCGAAGCCCAGTTGCTGCATCTGGATCAGCGCCAGGGTCGAGAAAAGGCCGAAGACGGCAACCATGATGATCGCGGCGCTCGTCACCGTGCCCGCCGTGCGCGTGACCGCCAGGCGAATAGCGTCCTCGGTCGTCTCGCCGGCGTCGTGCAGCTCCTTGACCCGGCTGAGGATGAACACGTGGTAATCCATCGACAGGCCGAACAGCACGACGAACAGGAAAAGCGGCAGCCATGTGACGATCGCGCCGTTCGTCTGGAAGCCGAAGAGCGTGTGCAGCCAGCCGAACTGGAAGACCGCGACGAGCACGCCGTAGGCGGCAGCGACCGAGAGCAGGTTGAGCGCGATCGCGGTCGCGGCGATCACGAGCGAGCGGAACGTGAGCAACAAGAGCACGAAGGCCAAGCCGAGGACGAAGAGGAAGACGATCGGCAGCCGTGACTTCATCTGCTGGTTGAAGTCGAAGGTGCCGGCGGTCACGCCGGTCACGCCCGTCTCGACGTTCGGCAGCGCATTCGCGATCGGGAGGATCACCGTGTCGCGCAGTGTGTGCAGCGCGCTGATCGAGGCAGCGTTGTCGCCGCTGCCCGCGATCGCGAAGTCGATGCGCGCGACAGTCTTGTCGGGGTTGACCGTCACATGGAAGGGCGGGTAGAGCTCGCCTGTCGCAAGCGCGCGCTCGCGGAAGAGGGTGTAGGCACGCTGGATGGCGGGTGAGGTGACGTTCGGCGCGCGCACGACGAGCACCGCCGGTGTCTGCGAGCCCGGGAATGCCTGCTGGATGCGGTCGTAGGTGCGCACGATCTTCATGTCGCGCGGCAGGTCGGTGAACGACGGCAGCTTCGTGTGCATCGAGAGCGCCGGCAATGCCATCAGCACGAGGCCGCCCGCCGCGACCGCGACAGCGATGCCGGGGCGGCGCAGGACGCGGGCGATCAGGCGTCCCCACACGCCGTCGTCGCGCGGGCGGCCGGTGAAGATCGGGATGCGCCCGCGATCGACCTTGTCGCCGAGACGATGGAGCATGGCAGGGAGCACGGTCAGCGACCCGACCATCGACGCGAAGACGACGAGCATCGTCCCGAGCCCGATCGTCGTGAAGATCGCGTTGCCGGAGAGCAGCATCCCCGCCATCGCGATCAGCACCGTCACACCGGAGACGAGCACCGCCTGGCCGGAGGTACGTGCTGTGTGGAGCAGCGCGTCGTGCGACGTTTTGCCCGCGTGCCGCTCCTCGCGTTCGCGGCGGAGGTAGAAGAGGGAGTAGTCGATCCCGACCGCCATCCCCATCATCAGGATGATCGCGCTGACCGTCTGCTTGTCGGTGGGGACGAAGTGGCCGACGACACTGTTCAGGCCGGTCGCGGCGAGCACGGCCGACATCGCGAGTAGGACGGGGAGCCCCGCAGCGACGAGTGCGCCGAACGCGACCAGCAGGATCGCGATCGTGAGCGGGAACGACGTGTACTCGGCGCGCGCCATGTCACGCGCGAAGCGCTTGTTCAGCTCATGGGTCGCCGAGGCGTAGCCGAACTCCTGAACGAGCACGCTCGGGTTGCCCGCCTGCACCTGGTCGACCGCCTTCAGGATCGGGGCGATCTTGTCCTTGGCGTTCTCCGCCTTGCCCTTGATGTCGAACTGAACGAGCGCGGAATGGCGGTCGGCCGAGATGAGGCCCGCGTTCGGATTCTCGACCGGCGAGACGATGTTCGTCACGTCGGGCTGGCCGGAGAGCGTCTGCACGAGGCTCGCGACGGTCGCGCTGAACGCGGGCTGGTCGGCGGTCGACGACTGCGACTGGATGAGCACGCTCTCGGTCGCCGGGATCTTGAAGCCCGCGTGCTCGAGCATCCGCTCGGCGCGCGCGGCCTCGCCGCTCGCCATGTCCGCGTCCTTCAGCTGCTTGACGGGCACGAGGCCGCCGACGACGACGGCGAACAACGCGATTGCCAACCATCCGAACGCCGCCGTCTTCCAATGAGCGGCGCTCCACCGGCCGGCGCGGCCGGCGAGGTTCAGACGTGCGGCCACGGTGTCGACGCTATCGCCGGCACCGTGGCCTGCAATCAGTGGTTTCCGGTATCAGTCGACTGGGATTGGTGCAGCCTCGGGCGGCGCCGAGTGCTCGTGCGACCAGTCGGGCAGCCACTCGAGCCAGCGCGGGAGGTACCAGTTCCAGTCGCCGAGGAGCTTCATCACGGCGGGCAGGAGCACGGCGCGGACGATCGTCGCGTCGATCAGGATCGCCGCGGCGAGACCGAAGCCCATCTGCTTGATGTCGATCTCGTGCAGCGTGACGAAGATCGCGAAGACGCCGACCATCACGAACGCAGCGCTCGTCACCGTCGATGCGGTCCGCTTGATCCCGGTCGCCACTGCCTCTTCCGTCGGCATGCCGCCGTCGACGAGCTCCTTGACGCGGCTGAGGATGAACACGTGGTAGTCCATCGACAGGCCGAAGAGCACGACGAACAGGAAGAGCGGCAGCCACGAGGCGATCGCGCCGTTCGAGTGGAACTGCAGGATCCCCTCCGCCCAGGTGTGCTGGAAGACGAGGACGAGCAGGCCGTAGGCCGCGCCCACGGAGAGCAGGTTCAGCAGCACGGCCTTCACCGGGATCACGATCGAGCGGAACGTGACCAGCAGGAGCAGGAAGCACAGCACCAGCACGAAGCCGAAGACGAGCGGTGCATGCGCCTTCATCTGGTCGTTGAAGTCGTGCGTGCCTGCGGTCTCACCCGTGATCGGCGCCTCGACGCCCGGGACGGCGCCGATCGTCGCGGGGACAATCGTCGTGCGCAACGCGAGCAACGCGTTCACCGAGCGTGCGTTGTCGCCGTTACCGACGAGCGGCAGCGCGACCGTCTCGACGGTGCGGTCGGGATTGATCTTCGTCTCGATCGGCAGCTTCACCTGCCCGCTCGCAAGAGCCCTGGCCTTCAGCGCCGCGATGCCGCGCTGAACCTCCGGCGACGTGACGTCGTTGGCGCGGACGACGACGACGGCCGGGGTCTGGGCGCCGGGGAAGTCCTTCTGGATCGCCTCATACGTGCGAACGATCGGGATCGAACGCGGGAGATCGGTGAAGCTCGGCAGCTGCGTGTGCAGGGTGAGCGTCGGCAGCGCGAGTGCGAGCAGCGCGCCGCCCGCGATGATCGTCGACACCCAGGGACGGCGAAGCACGCGGTCGAGCACGAAGCTCCAAATGCGCGAGTCACCCTGTGCGTTGCGACGAGCGAGGAACGGGATGCGTCCCTTGTTCACGCGGTCGCCGAGCTTCGACAGCACGGCCGGCAGAATCGACAGCGAACCGATCAGCGCGACCGCAACCATCAGCATGGCGCCGACACCGATCGAGGTGAAGATCGCGTTGCCGGTGAGCAGCATGCCGGCCATCGCGATGAACACGGTGCCGCCCGAGATGAGCACGGCGTGACCCGACGTCGCGGCCGTCTTGAGGAGCGCCTCACGGTGGCCGAGTCCGCTCGAGCGCTCTTCGCGCTCGCGGCGGAGGTAGAAGAGGGAGTAGTCGACTCCGACCGCCATCCCGATCAGCAGGATCACCGACTGCGTCGCGTCACCTGCTGCGAAGAGATGGCTTGCGACCGATGAGAGGCCGATCGTCGCGAGCACGGCCGAGAAACCGAGCAGCACCGGCAGGCCCGCGGCGACGAGTGCACCGAACGCGAAGAGCAGGATAATCAGCGTCACCGGGAGCGACGAGTACTCGGCGCGCTGGAAGTCTTTGCCAAGCGTCTGGCTCAGCACGTGCTGCGCGCTCGCCTGGCCGAACTCGGCGATCTGGAAACCCGGATGCGCCTGGTCGACGCCGTTGACGGCGTCGATCACGGGCTGAACCTTGTCCATCGCCTTGTCGGCGACGCCGCGGATCTGGAACTGCACGATCGCGGCGTGTCCATCCTTGGAGATCTGGCCCTTGTTGCCTGCGTCGAGCGGCGAACGCACCTCCGCGACGACCGCCTGCGCGGAGACCGCGGCCACGACGCCTTCGATCGCGTTGCGGAACTGCGCATCGGTCACGTCGACCTTGGTGTTCCGTACGAGGACGCTTTCGCCGGCGTGGCTGGCGAAGCCCGCGTCGGCGAGGATCTTCTCGGCCGACTTCGTTCCGCCTGAAGCGGTGTCGGCGCTCTTGATTTTCACGATGCCCGCTGCACCGCCGGCGAAGACCGCGACGATGCAGAACACGAGCCAACCGGCAAGTGCCGTCTTCCAGTGGTCGGCGCTCCAGCGACCGGCGCGCCCGGCGAGATTCGTAGGTTCCATTCGACTCAAAGCCCCTCTCACTGCAATCGTTTACACCCAGAGCCTCGAACATAACGGGCGCCCGATCCGCCGTGAGGATGATTTACCGGCTCGTCACCAGATCGAGCGCAACATCGACTCGATCTCGGCAGGCGTGGCGGGGCGTGGGTTTGCGAGGTTGCCGGCGCGTTGCGCCGCAGCCTCGGCCACCTCGGAAAGATCATCCTCCGGGACGAGATGGTCGCGGAGCCGCTCGTAGCCGCCGCGCCGGGCGAGCGCGCGGGAGCCCTCGACCGCATCCGCGCCGATCGCCTCGCCGAAGCGGGCGACCTCGTCCGGGACGATCGCTCGGTTGAACTCGAGCGCAGGCGGCAGGCAGAGCGCGTTCATCGCGCCGTGCGGGATGCCGTAGCGGCCGCCGAGCGCCTGCGCCATCGCATGGCCGAGCGCGAGCCCGGCGAGCGCGAGTGCGTGGCCGGCGTTGGCGGCTCCGCGGAGTAGTTGTTCGCGCGCGGCTCGGTCGGTGGGGTCTGCGAGCACCCTGGGCAACGCGTCGGCGATCAGCGAGGCGCCGGCGAGCGCCTGCTCGTCACCCTCGACGCTCCGGCCTTTGACGTAGAGCGCTTCCGCGCAGTGCGCGAGCGCGTTCATCGCGGTGCCGGCGGTAATGTCGCGCGGCAGGTCGAGCGTGAGGTCGACGTCGTAGACGATCCCCACGGGGCGCGCGCCCGCGCCGCCACCCTGGATCACGCGGTCGGGCGAGCGGATGCCGTAGAAGGTCGTCCACTCGGCGCCCGAGTACGTCGTCGGCACATGGACCACCGGCAGTTCGGCCTGCGCCGAGGCGAACTTGCCGGTGTCGATCGCCGAACCGCCGCCGACCGCGAGGATCCCGTCGGCAAGGACGGGAACCCGTATGCGGTCCGACGGCACCTCCCCCCACCACTCGACGTGCGGGAGGTCGAGTTTCTTCCAGCGCTCGCTCGCGATCAGGAACGGCCGCTCGATGCCCGCCTCGGCGAGCAGCGCGGGCAACTCGGCCAGGCTCCAGCGGACAATCACGTGAGACGCGCGCGGGCGAACTCGAGGAACGCGCGCGCCGCCCGCGTCTCGGAGCGTCCGGCCGCGCGCACGAGGTTGATCTCGCGCTCGAGCTCCAGGCCTTCGACCCGCGCCTCGACGAGCAGCCCCGCGGCGAGATCGTTCTCGACGGAAGAGCGCGAGATGAAGGTGACGCCATACCCGCCGCGCACGGCACTCGTCACCGACTCCTGCAGCCCGAGCTCGAGCCGCACATTCAGGTCTCGCAGACGCGCGCCGACGCGGCGCAACTCGTCCTCGATCATCTGGCGCACCCCGGCGCCCTCCTGCATCACGATCAGCTGCTCGCCCTCCAGCTCGGAGAGCTTGATCGTGCGGTTCGCGAACGGGTGGCCGGCGGGGCAGGCGAGCACGACGGTGTCGTGGAAGAACGGCTCGTACTCGACCCCGCGGTGACGCGGCGTCGCGCCGACGACTCCGAGCTGCAGGGTGCGGTCGGCGACGCGCTCGACGACAGTCTGCGTGTCGAAGACGCTGAGCGCGATGTGGAGCTGCGGGTGCGCCTCGGCGAACTGGCAGAGGATCTGGGAGAGGACGACGCCGCCGGGACCGGTCGACGCGCCGATCTCGAACGTCCCGGCGAGGTCGCCGGTCGCGTCGTCGGCAAGCTCGTTGACGATCTCCTCCTCGAGCGCGAGCAGCCGCTGCGCGGAGCGGTAGAGCTTGAGACCGCTCTCCGTCGGCTCGACCCGCCGCCCCGAACGATCGAGAAGCTGCGTCCCGAGCCGCTTCTCGAGGGCGCGCACCTGCAGGCTCACGGCCGGCTGCGTGACCCCGAGCCGCTCCGCGGCGAGCGAGAACGACTTCCGCTCCACCACCTCGCAAAACGCCTGCAGCTGCCGCGTGTCCATAAGAACATCTTATAGATGGAGCTTGCCCGGCCGGGCCGCCTCCGGTGTCAGACACCGGCTCGAGAGTGACACAGAAGCGCAACGAAACTGCGGCACGGACTCCGCCGCTTCAGGCTCCATGCGGGTTCCAGCGCCGGACAGGCCGGTGTCAGACACAGGCTCCAAAGACACGCGGAAGTGCAACGAGAAAGCTACGCCTGGCGGAACTCGAGGCGGTTGCCGAACGGGTCGGTGGTGTGGAAGCGTTTCGTGCCGGGGATCGCCTCGTCCCAGGTGACGGCGATCCCCTCACCGGCCAAGCGCGCGGCGAGCGCGTCGAGGTCGGCGGCAACGAGGCCGGGATGCGCCTTGCGGGCCGGGGCGAACGGCTCCTCGACGCCGACGTGCAGTTCCTGGGCGCCGGCGCGAAACCAGCAGCCGCCGCGCGACGCGAGCGGCTCGGGCTTCGGGAGCTCCTCGAGACCGAGCAAGGCGCCGTAGAACGCACGCGCCTCCGCCTCGCACCCGGCGGGCGCCGCAACCTGCACATGGTCGATGCCGGTGACCGTCATCTCACACGGTCTACCATCGCTTCCGTGTCAGCTGCGCCGCCCAGGCTCGAAGACACGCTCGTCACGGGCTACACACGGCTCGCCCGGGCGACCCCGAACCGGCGCATCGACATCGAGCTGCGCACGCTCGACGCCGTCCTCTCCGGGCTCTTCCTGATCGTCCTCTCGCCGCTCGCGATCCTGATCGCCGGCATCGTCTTCGTGACAAGCGGACGGCCCGTGCTCTACCGGGGCCAGCGCGTCGGCCGTGGCGGCCACTTCTTCGAGATGCTGAAGTTCCGCACGCTGAAGTCAGGCGCCGAGGACAGGATCGGCCAGTACCTCGGCGAAGAGCTCGTCCAGAAGACCGACATCGAGCTGACGCGGATCGGCCGGTGGCTGAAGAAGTCGCAGCTGGACGAGATCCCGCAGCTGTGGAACGTCCTGCGCGGGGACATGTCGTTCGTCGGGCCGCGGCCGATCCGGCCCCGTTTCTTCACCGAGCTCGCGCACGACCTGCCCGCCTACTGGCAACGCCTCGTCGTGCGGCCCGGGCTGACCGGCTTTGCACAGGTGCGGCGCGGCTACGAGACATCGATGGCCGAGAAGCTCTCCCACGACCTGGAATGGATCGCCGACCGCTCCGTTCGGCTCTACCTGCGCACCGTCGTGTTCACCGCTGTACGCGTCATCCGCCAGTCGCTCACCCACCGCCCGTAACCGTTCGAACCCTAGACTGGCCCCCTATGTGCGGGATCTGCGGGATCGCGTCCAGTCGCGGAGCCGTCGACCCCGAACGGCTCCGCCGGATGTCCATGACGCTCTACCACCGGGGCCCCGATTCCGAGGGATCGTATCTGGACGGTCCCGTGGGGATCGCCGCGCGGCGGCTCGCGATCATCGACCTGACCGGCGGGGACCAGCCGATCGCCAACGAGGACGGCACGGTCGTCGTCGTGCAGAACGGCGAGATCTACAACTACCGCGAGCTGATGCACGAGCTCGAGCGCGCGGGGCACCACTTCCGCACCCGCTGCGACACCGAGGTGCTCGTGCACGGCTACGAGGAATGGGGACCGAAGCTCTGGGAGCGGCTGCGTGGGATGTTCGCCGTCGCGGTCTGGGACGCGCGTGAGCGACGCCTCGTGCTGGCGCGCGACCGCTTCGGGATCAAGCCGCTCTACTACCGCGACGTCGACGGCGACCTCTCGTTCGCGTCGGAGCTCGACGCGCTCCCGAAGGGCGAGGTCGACCTCGACGCCGTCGAGGGCTTCCTCGCGTTCAACGTCGTGCCCGGCCCACTCTCGATCTTCAAGGAGATCCGCAAACTGCTGCCGGGGCACACGCTCACCTGGCACGACGGCCGCGTGACGATCGACCGCTTTGCACGCACCGGCCCGCTCGAGCCGCGCCACGGCGAGGACGAAGCCGAGCTGCTCGAGGAATGCCGCGCGCGCCTGCGCGACTCGGTGCGCGCCCACCTGATCGCCGATGTCCCCGTCGGCGTGCTGCTCTCCGGCGGCGTCGACTCGGGCGCGCTGACGGCGTTTGCCGCCGAGGAGTCGTCGGAAGCGGTGCGCACATTCTCGATCGGCTTCGAGGAAGCATCGTTCGACGAGCTCGACGGCGCACGCGCAGTGTCGCAGCGCTACGGGACGATCCACCGCGAGCTCGTGCTGCGCCCCGACGCGGCGCTCCTGCTGCCCGCGCTTGCAGACGCGTTCGACGAGCCGTTCGCCGACTCGTCCGCGCTTCCGACCTACCTCGTCTCGAAGCTGGCGGCCGAGGACGTCAAGGTCGCCCTCTCCGGTGAAGGCGGCGACGAGCTGTTCGGCGGCTACTACACCTACGTCGCCGACCTGCTCGCACAGCGGTTCGGCCCCCTTGCCGCAGCGTTGCGTCCGCTTGCCGACCGGCTGCCGTCCTCCACAGGGAAGGCGAGCTTCGACTACCGGCTCAAGCGCTTCACGCGCGCCGCGGCGCTGCCGCCGCTCGATCGTCACCACGTCTACAAGGAGATCTTCGCCGCCGACCGGCGCGCGGAGCTCACCGGCCACACGAGCGACTACGACCCGCTCGGCCCCTATCGCGAGCGCTTCGCAGAGACGGAGGGCCACGAGCTGCTGACGCGGCTGCAGGACGTCGACTTCGGCCTCTACCTCGTCGACGACCTGCTGACGAAGACCGACCGCGCCTCGATGGCGTGGTCGCTCGAGACGCGCGTCCCGTTCATGGACACCGTCGTCGCGAACTTCGCGTACTCGCTGCCGGTGAAGCACAAGGTGCGCGGCTTCTCGAAGAAACGCCTGCTGCGGAAGGCCGTCGAGCCACTGCTGCCGCACGAAGTGGTCCACGGCAAGAAACGCGGCTTCTCGATTCCGGCTGCCGCCTGGCTGCGCGGCGAGCTCGTGCCGTTCGCGCGCGAGACGCTCTCGCCCGAGACGATCCGCCGCCAGGGATACCTGCAGCCGCAGGTCGTGACGCGGATGATCGACGACCACGTGTCGGGTCGTGAGGATCTCTCGCGCCAGCTGTGGGGGCTGCTCGCGTTCACGCTCTGGCACGAGCGCCACGTCGAGGGCGTCACACGCGACGTCTCGCTGGACAGCGTGGTCGCATGACCGACGTAGGCTTGACGGAGTCGCAATGAAAGTGTGGATCGACCTAACCGCGAGTGCTCACCCGCTCGTTTTCCGACCCCTCGTGCAACTCCTGGAGGCGCAGGGGCACGAGGTCGAGATCACCTCGCGCGAGTACGCGCAGACGCTGCAACTGATCGAGGCGCACGGCATGACGGCGACGGTCATCGGCCACCACGGCGGCCGCACCGCCGGCGGCAAGGCGCGGCAGATGCTCACGCGCCTGCACGCCCTCCGCAAGTGGGCGAAGCCGCGCGGCTTCGATCTCGCGCTTGCGCACGGCTCGCACGAGCTGACGATGACAGCGCGTCGGCTCGGCATCCCGAGCGCGACGACGTTCGACTACGAGTTTGCGTGGCTGCAGCACCAGCTCGGTTGCCGCGCCGCGACCCGCGTCGTCGTGCCCGACTCGATCCCGCCGGAGCGCCTCGCAACCTACGGCGCGAAGCCACCGAAACTGCAGCAGTACCCGGGCCTGAAAGAGGAGTACTACCTTGCGGACTTCGAGCCAGACCGCTCAGTCCTCACCGACTGGAACCTGGATCCAGCGCGCGTGCTCGTCGTCCTGCGGCCGCCGCCCGACGTCTCGCTCTACCACCGCCACGCGAACCCGCTCTTCCCGATGACACTGCAGCACCTCGGCAACCTCGCCGACGTGCACGCGTTCGTGATTCCGCGCACGGACGAACAGCGTGACTTCGTCCGCTCGCTCGAGCTCCCGTCCGTGATCGTCCCGGACGAAGCCGTTGACGCGCAGAGCCTCATCGCGCTCTCGGATCTCGTCGTCTCGGCTGGGGGAACGATGAACCGCGAAGCTGCTGCACTCGGCGTGCCGGTCTACACCACGTACGGCGGCAGGCTCGGCGGCGTCGACGAGGAGCTGATTCGCCGAGGCCGGCTGCGCCCGCTCTCCGACCCGCGGGCGCTCGACCTGTCGAAGCGAGCAGCAGATGCCGGCGGCCGCGAGCGCCGCGACCCACGCGTCATGCTCGACCTGCTGCTCTCCGCGCTCGACGCGTAGGGAGGCCTAGGCGCGCACGAGTGCGAGCACTGCGTCGCCGTAGCGTTCGAGCTTCACCGGCCCGACGCCCGGGAGCGCCGCGAGGTCGCGCAGGGTCTGCGGCCGTGTTCGCGCAATCGCGTCGAGGGTCTTGTTGTCGAAGACGACGTAGGGTGGCACCTCGTCCTCCTCGGCGCGCGCGCGACGCCAGACGGCGAGCTCGTGGTAAAGCCCGTCGGAGCCTGGCGTCGGAACGAACTTGCCCTTCGCCGGCTTTTTCGCGCCTCCACCGGGCGACGCCGAAACGGCGACGTCGAGATCGGCGAGAAAGCGGCTCGGCGTTCCGGACCAGGTGAGCCAGAGCACGCGCTTGGCCCGCGTCATGCCGACGTAGAGGAGGCGCCGCTCCTCGGCGATCTCCGCCGCCGAGCGTGCCTGGCGTGAAGGAAGCTCCTTCTCCTCGAGCCGCGGCAGAAAAATCGCTTCGAACTCGAGGCCCTTCGCCCGATGCAACGTGAGCAGATTGACGCCTTTCGCCGCGTCGCCGCCGGGATCGAAGCGGAGGCGGAGATCCTCTACGAACGCGAGGGCGTCGCCGTCGAAGACCTCGGCAAGTGAGACCAGGCGTGAGAGGTCGGTCTGGCGCACGAGCTCTCGGTCACCAAGCTTGTCGGGTAGCTGCGGCAGCCAACCTGCGTCGGTCGCCGCCGCGCGCACCGCCTCCTCGGCGTCGACGCCGGCGAGCCGCTCCAGTCGACGGATGATGCGCCGCGCCGCATCCCGCTGCAGGAGCGACGCTCCCTGGAACGGGATGTGCGCGTCGTGCAGCAGCTCCTCGAAGTCGGTGAGGCGCGCGTTCGTCCGGCAGAGGATCGCCACCTCCTCGAGCGGCACGCCGAGCGCGCGGATTGCGCCGACGATCTCGCGACCCTCGGCCTCAGGCGTCGCGAACGCGCGCACGACCGGCTCGGGCCCGTCGGCGAGCGTCGGCCGCAGCACCTTCTCGGCACCGCCGAGCTTCGGCACGAGACGGTTCGCGAGCCCGAGCACCTGCGGCGTCGAGCGGTAGTTCTCCTCGAGTCGAATGACGAGTGCCGCCGGGAAACGCTTCGGCACGTCGAGCAGATGCTCGGGGCCGGCACCGGTGAACGCGTAGATCGACTGATAGTCGTCGCCGACGACACACAGGTCGTCGCGTTCGCCGAGCCAGTGCTCGAGGAGCTCCTGTTGCAGCAGGTTCACGTCCTGGTACTCGTCGACGGTGAACGCACGGTACTGCGCGCGGAACGTCTCGCACGCGCGCTCGTCGCGCTCGAAGAGCTGCACCGCGCGCTCGAGCAGATCCTCGAAGTCGACGGCGCCCTCTGCCTCCTTGCGCTGCTCGTAATCGCGGTAGACCCGGTGCATCAGGTCAGCCGGGATCGGCGGCTCGCGCCCTTCCGCCTCGGCGCGATACCGCGAGGCCGGGATGCGGCGGTTCTTCGCCCACTCGATCTCAGTCGCGAGATCGCCCGCGGGCCGAAACTTGAACGGCGCCGGCAGGCCGTTTGCGATCTGGCGAAGAACGAGCGCCTTCGACGGCAGGATCTTGCCGACGCTGTCGGGGGCGAAGTGCCGCAACTGTCGGAGCGCTGCCGAATGAAAGGTTCCCGCACGCACGCGCTGAACGCCGAGCGCCGCGAGCCGCGCGCGCAACTCGCCCGCGGCCTTGTCCGTGAAGGTGACGGCCATGATCTCGGTCGGGGCGAAAGCACCTGTTGCGACCTGCTGAGCGATCCGGCGCGTGATCGTCGTCGTCTTGCCGGATCCCGCACCCGCGAGGATGCACACGGGGCCGCGAACCGCTTCCGCGGCCCGGCGCTGTTCGGGATTCAGGCCGTCGAGAGGGTCCACTGAGGCACCGTAGCGGCGGCCCCGGCGAGACGTGTGCCGTCAGTGCAACGTGTCTTCGAGCACCGCGGCGCGGCCGGTGCGCAGCGGCTCCTTCACCATCGCGCTCAGCCGGGCGACGACGCCGAGGGTGTTGCCCTCTTCGACCAGTTGCTCGAGCGCGGCGAGTGATTCCTCGAGCCACAGCGGGTCGATCTGCTGGCGCGCGGCCCGCATGATCTTCGGGTGAGAGGTCGGCCCGACCGCCTCACCCTCGTTCCAGAGCACCTCGTGCACCTTCTCGCCGGCGCGCGCGCCCGTGAAGACGATCGGGATGTCGGCCTCGTTTCGGCCGGAGAGGCGAATCATCTGCTTGGCCAGATCGAGGATCTTCACCGGCTCGCCCATGTCGAGAACGTAGATCTGGCCGCGGCCGCCCATCGCGCCCGCCTGGACGACGAGCGACGACGCCTCGGGGATCGTCATGAAAAAGCGCGTCATCTCCGGGTTCGTCACGGTGACCGGCCCACCGCGCTCGATCTGCTTGCGAAAAATCGGGATCACCGAGCCCGAGGAGCCGAGCACGTTGCCGAAGCGGACTGCAACGAACCGCGTGTCGACCTCGGGGTGCAATGCGAACGACTCGATGATCCACTCGCAGACGGCCTTCGACTGCCCCATCACATTCTTCGGGTTCGCAGCCTTGTCCGTCGAGATGAGAACGAACCGCTCGACCCCGAACTCGACAGCGACCTCGGCGATCGCACGGGTCGCGAGCACGTTGTTCGCCACAGCCTGCAGCGGGTTCGCCTCGAGCATGCCGACATGCTTGTACGCGGCGGCGTGAAAGAGCACCTGGGGCCGGTACCGCTCGAACACCTGGCGCATCTTTGCGCGGTCGCCGCTGTTTGCCAGCACGGGAATCGCAGCTGTGAAGTCGCGCTCGTCGACGAGCTCACGCTCGATCTCGAAGAGGGCCGACTCGCCCTTGTCGACCAGCACGATCCGCGCCGCACCGAGGCGGGCGAGCTGCCGGCAGAGCTCCGACCCGATCGAGCCGCCGGCGCCCGTGACAAGCACCGTCTTGTCCTTGACGTAGGTGGAGATCGAGTCCAGATCGACCTCGACCTGCTGGCGGCCGAGCACGTCCTCGACCTGCACGGGGCGGATCTGCCCGGCGAGGTTGAGGTCGCCTGCAATCAGCTCGTGCAGCCCCGGCAGCGTCTTCACCGGGACGCGCGCCGCCGTGCACGTCTCGACGATGGTGCGCCGAACGCCTCCGGGTGCGGACGGAATCGCGATCAGCACCTCGTCGGGCTTGTTGTCGCGCAGAAGATGAGCGAGATCGTCGGTAGTCCCGAGGATCTTCACGCCGTGAATCCGGTCGCCACGCTTCCGCGGGTCGTCGTCGACGAACCCGATCGGCGTGTAGTGCAGCTGGCGATTGCGCTGCATCTCGCGCACCATCAGCTGGCCCGCATCGCCTGCGCCGATGATCAACACCTCCTTGCCGCGCGCAACCAGCCCGCCAAGTGGACGCTCGATGAGCGAACGCGCGAGAAGCCGCGTGCCCGCGATGAACGCGAGCAGAAGCAGGTAGTCGAACACGGCGACCGATCGCGGGAGACGTGACGTGTGATTCGGCGGGAACGCGTAGAGCACGAGGTAGGCGAGCAGCGATCCGACCGTGACACCGCGCGCGGCGCCCCACATGTCGTGCGTCGACACGTAACGCCACCAGCGGTTGTAGAAGCCGAAGACGACGAAGGCCGCGAGCTGGATCCCGACGACGAGGGCGACGACGCGCCAGTCGAGCAGGTGGCGGTAGTAGACCGGGACGGACTTGTCGAAGCGCAGGAAGAACGTGAGGCGCCAGGCGGCGGCGATCAGGACCGCGTCGAAGACGATCTGCCAGACGCGATGCCGGTTCACCGGGAGCCGAATCACAGCGTCCCTCGCGCGGTCACTTCGCGACGAGGCTCGAGGCGCGCTTCAGAACCGAAACGACCTCGGCCTGCTGCTCCTCGGTGATCCCGGCCCAGAGCGGCAGGCAGAGATTCTCGCGCGACGCCTTCTCGGTCTCCGGGAAGTCGCCCTCGGCGTACCCGAGATAGCGAAGCGCCGGCTGCAGGTGCAGCGGCGGCTGGTAGTACACGGCGAAGCCGATGCCGGCGTCACCGAGAGCCGCTGCGAGCCGGTCACGTTCGGGCGAACGGACGCAGTACATGTGGTAGACGTGCCCCGGCTCGTCGTCGGGCGTCTCGACGAGGTCACCGAGCAGCTCGGTGTACCGCGCGGCCGCCTCACGGCGCTGCAGGTTCCAGTCGTTCAGGTGCGTCAGGAAGATCCGGAGAAACGCCGCCTGCATCGCGTCGAGCCGCGAGTTGTAACCGACATACACGAATTCCTTCTTCGCGGCCGAGCCGTGGAAGCGCAACATGCGCAAACGCTGCGCCAACTCGCTGTCGTTCACCGCGATCAGGCCACCGTCGCCGAGCGCGAAGAGGTTCTTCGTCGGGAAGAAGCTGAACGTCGACGCGACACTCGTCGCGATCCCACCGGCTCCGAACGCCTGCGCGGCGTCCTCGATCACCGGCAACCCGAGGCCGCTGAAGTCCGCGGCGGGCCGTCCAAAGAGATGCACGGGCATGATCGCTTTCGTCCGCTCGGTGATGCGGCGCTCGACGTCGGCGACGTCGAGGTTCAGTGTCGCCGGGTCGATGTCGGCGAACACCGGCGCTGCGCCACGACGGGCGATCGCCTCGGCGGTCGCGTAGAACGTGAACGTCGGGCAGATGACCTCGTCGCCGGGGCCGATCCCCATCGCATCAAGCACGAGGACGATCGCATCGGTGCCGTTCGCGCAGCTGACCGCGTCCTCGACGCCGAGCAATCCGGCCGCTTCACGCTCGAACGCCTCGACCTCGGGACCGAAGATGAACTGGCCCGATTCGAGCGTCCGCGCGAACGCTTCCTTCAGCTCAGGGATGAGGGGCGCGTATTGCGCCTTGACGTCAACGTGGGGGATCGACATTGCCGGAGGGCATCGTACCGAGGCGGCGACGACGCACGACCAAGTACGCGACGATCAGCACGATCCCTGCCACGACCGCGATCTCGAGGTAGCGAAAGTCGTGGTGAAGCTTCGTGTAGCTGCGCCCGAGGCCCCAGCCCGCCCCGGCGAGCACGAAGCACCAGATCGCGTTCCCAGCGAGCGTCAGGACGTTGTAGCGGCGGAAGGGCATCTCGAACACCCCGGCGGGGATCGAGATGAAGGAGCGCGCGACCGGCGTGATGCGGCCGACGAAGACCGCCCAGTCGTCCCAGCGCTCGAACCACTGGTCGGCGCGCTCGAGGGTCGCGGGGCTCAGGTGGAAGTACCGCCCGCGCCGTTCGAGGAACGGGCGACCGCCGTGGTCGCCGATCCACCAGCCACCGACCGAGCCGAGCTGGTAGCCGATGATGCCCGCCGCGACGATCGCGAGGTAGGCCGCGAGGCCGGTCGTGTGCCAGCCGAAGACATCCACGCGATGCGCGAGCGCTCCCGACGCGAGGGCGCCGCCGTAGACCATCACGAGCTCGCTCGCTGCAGGGAAGACCGCGTCGATCAGCATCAGGCCGAACACCGCGAAGACGCCGTAGTGGGCGAGCCAGGAAGTCACCTCGCGACTCTACTCACGCTCGCCTGAACGCGAACTGAGTGGCAAGGTCGGAAGTTCCGACGTCGCTCGTTGCGAAGACGTGTGCGACGTAGGCGCCGTTGTAGGCCTTCGTCCCGTGCGGAAGCCGGCCGTCCCATGCGAGCGCCTGCGGCCCCGCCGCGAGGCTCGCAACGGGCAGCGCCCGCACGAGCACACCCGCCGTCGTCTCGATCTGGAGCCGAACCCGTGCGGGGCGCGAAAGCGTGAAATGAATTGCCGCGTGCGCGTGCGCGAGCCTCGGCGCTGTGAGCGCGCGCAACGTCAGGTCGTAGCGAAAGGGACGGTCGATCGTCGAGGCGCGCCCGAGATCGTCCGTCGCGGTGACGAGCCAGTGCCACGTTCCCTCGGCGTCGAACGTCGGATACGTGAACGCGTAGACGCCCGGGTCGTGCTTCACGGCAGCCTCGAGCACCCGCGCCACGGCGTCCGGCCCGACGAGCGCGGCGGTCACCAACGACGGACGCACGATCTTGTAGCCGAGCGGCTCGCTCGTTCTCCCCGGCTCTCCGTTCAGGAGCGGGACTGCCGCGGGCGGCGCGTAGACGCCGACGTACTGGACAAGGAGCGCCTCCTTCACGGCGCGCTCGCCGGTTGCGTCGCTCGGGCGGCTGAGCAAGCGCCCGTCGAACGCGACGGAGACCGAGCCGCCCGATTCGACCGCCGAAGCGGTGACGGCACCGAGACGTTGCATGGTCTGTGCAAGCTCGAAGGAGGTCAGCCCGACGCTGTAGCCGGGTTGGACGCCGTCGACCGCGACGAGAATGACGCGACCGTCGGCAAGTTGACCGACGCCGGCGCGGGGGTCGCGCCCGGTGACCTGGTCGTTCGTGAAGTCCTCCAGCGAGCGAAAGACGGCCTTTCCGTTCCGCACGAGCACCGGCCCGCCGCCGAGCGCGGAGACGACGCCCGTCCAGGCTGGTTGCAGGATCAGACGTGCAGTGAGCGCGGTTCCGACGGGCGCCTCGGTCTGGAGCGCCGTCGCCGCTGACGTCCCCGCGGCCATCAGGACGGCGCCGGTCGGCGGGATTGCCGTGCCTCCCCCTGTGGCGGTCGCGGTCACGGTCGCCGTGAGGTCGGTGTTCGGCAGCGCGGCCGGAAACGAGTCGAGCACGATCTCTGCGGCACCGGCGACGACCGGCGTCCGCGCGCCGTAGCCGGGCGTGAAGAGAATCACTTCACCGGGCTTCGGCGTCTCGTTGAGCCCGTTCAGCGGCCTGCGCTGCCCCGTGCCACGCCAGGTGCCGAAGAACTTCACGCGATCGACGTGGAGGAGCCCCGCCGAGTCGATACCGATCGACGAGCGCGTGGAAAGCGGCGGGTGCGTGAGCACCCCGCCCGACATGAAGATCCCCGACGGCGAGCCGTCCTTCGCACTGAAGAAGTCGCCGTTGATGCCCGCGACGGTCGCGTTGCGCGAGACGTCCTTCTCGATCTGAGTGACGCGCTCGCGACCGCCTGCGACGGTGCCGCGGCCGAGCACGGGAGCGAGTTGGTAGAGACCCGCCGGGTCGGGCTTCGGTGCCGTGAGCACGCTGACGACGACCGGGCCGTGCGGCGTGAACTGCACTGCCTGCGCGAACGTGACGCCGGGCATGAGTTCGCCGGGTGAGAACCCGGCGGTGCCGATCGCCTGCGCCGAGGCCGCAAACACGCCCGAGAGCAGGACAATTGTCGCAAGACGGCGCAGCATGACCCCGAACGAGACTAGCCCATTACCTCTGTCTTACGTTCACCGCGCATGGCGCGAACGAGTTGCGGGAATGGTTGGAAGCGATCTCACGTCAACGGAGAGGAACGCAATGCGCAAATTGGTTTATGCCGTCGCAGCGTTTGCCGCGCTCGCAGTGACGAGCTATGCGGTGGCGGACGGGATCGAGGGCGCGAAGAGTGCGAAGCTGGTCGCAGGCACGTTCAGTGCCACCGCGGGCTCGACTTCGACGCGAACTTGCACCACAACCGACGGGAAGACGATCGTCGTCACCGACGGCCAGTACACCGGAACGGCATCGGGTGATCCTGACCTGACCGGGCCGATCACGTTGCGGGCGAGAAGCGTCGTGAACACGTCCGACAATGTCGGCGTCGTGAACGGCTCCTTCAAGATCAACGTTGCAAATGCGGATGACACGCGTGCCGCGTACTCGGCGGTCTACGACCACGGGATGATTGCCGGCTTCGCGACCGGGAAGGCGCACCAGCCGAACGCGCGTCTCTTCGGGAACCTGTCGGCGACGTTCGCCGCAGCAACCGGATTCACGAACGGCAAGCTCGGGGGCGGCACCTCGGGCGGCTCAGCCGTCGAACTCGCACGCGGCTCCTGCCGGCCGTCGGGCGTCACGACCGAGAAAAGCGGAGCACGCGGCACGATCTCGGCGATCTCGGCGAGCCAGATCACGGTCGCGGGACTCACATGCACGATTCCGGCCGGCAAGTCGGCGGACGTGAACGCGAAGTTCAAGCTGAACGACGTTGCGGAGATCCACTGCGCACTCGCGAGCGGCACGAACACGCTCACGCACATCGAGCACCGCGACCACCACTAAGCACCGGACGGGGAGTACGCGGACTAGCGGAGGGCCTGATGAAGGCCCTCCGCTACGTTTCCGGTGTGAACGACAAGCGCACCGCCCTCATCGAAGACCTGATGGCGCGGTTCTCGCACATCCCGCCCGAGGCCGTGGTGAAGGAGGATCTTCTCCGCACCGGGATCGACTTCGACACCTCGGCGCTCAGCGACAACCTCGGCGGGGAGATCAAGCCGAAGTCGTACTTCATCTTCTCGTTCGACCAGAAGCCCCTGACGGAACTCGGCGAGGCGGCGCTCCGCCGGCCACCTGAGGAGATCGCGCTCGGCGGCGGCCCCTACGACCTGCGTCGCACGATCGTCTCGGTCCGCGTGAACCCGGATTCGCCCTACCGAATCGCCCGCGACGCCGACGGAACGCTGCGCATGTCGCTCGAGGGCCGCGAACTCGCCGACGTCACGCTGCCCCCGATGCCGGAGTACTACCGCCACGAGCTTGCGAACGGCAAGACGGTGATGGAGACGGCTCCGACAATCCAGTGGGGCTATCTCATCTACCTGACCGTCCTTCGCCTCTGCCAGTACTTCGGCGCCAAGGAAGAGTGCCGCTTCTGCGACATCAACCACAACTGGCGCCAGCACAAGCGCGAAGGCCGCCCGTACACCGGCGTGAAGCCGGTCGAGGACGTGCTGGAGGCGCTTGCGATCATCGACCGCCACGACACCGCCAGGGTCTCGAAGGCGTACACGCTGACGGGCGGCTCGGTGACGAGCACCGTCGACGGGCTCGCCGAAGCCGACTTCTACGGCCGTTACGCCGAGGCGATCGAGGATCGCTTCCCCGGTCGCTGGATCGGCAAGGTCGTCGCCCAGGCACTCCCGCGCGCGGACGTGCAGCGCTACAAGGACTACGGGATCACGATCTACCACCCGAACTACGAGGTGTGGGACAAGCGGCTCTTCGAGATCATCTCGCCGGGCAAGGAGCGCTACGTCGGCCGCGAGGAGTGGCACCGCCGCATCCTTGACGCGGCCGAGGTGTTCGGCCCGCGCTACGTGATCCCGAACTTCGTCGCCGGTGTCGAGATGGCCGAGCCGTTCGGCTTCAAGACGGTCGACGAGGCGATTGCGTCGACGACCGAGGGGCTCGACTACTTCATGAGCCGCGGCGTCACCCCTCGCTTCACGACGTGGTGCCCCGAGCCGTCGACACCGCTCGGCCGCGACAACCCGAACGGCGCGCCGCTCGAGTACCACATCCGGCTCCTCGAGGCCTACCGCGCGACGCTCGACAAGCACGGCCTGAAGCCGCCACCCGGGTACGGGATCGCGGGCGCGGGCAACGCGGTGTTCTCGGTGAGCTCGTTCATGGACACCCTCGACCCCGACGAGGTCACCGTCGAAGAGGCGGTGCCGGCGTGAGCGCGCGCATCACGGTCGACGAGGCGCGGACGCTCTGGAACGAGGCCTCCGACGAGGAGCTGAAGGCGCTCGCGCTCGGTGTGCGCAACCAGTGGCACGAGCCGAATCACGCCACCTACATGGTGATGCGCATCATCAACTACACGAACGTGTGCGTCGCCCAGTGCGACTACTGCGCGTTCTACGTGCTGCCAAATCAAGAAGGTGGCTACGTGCTCAGCCGCGACGACGTGTTCGCCAAGATCGACCACCTTCTCGACGTGGGCGGGGACCTGGTCGGGTTCAACGGCGGCTTCAACCCAAAGCTTCCGCTCGAGTACTACTGCGACCTCTTCGCGTCGGTGCGCGAACGCTACGGCGACAGGGTCGAGTTCTACGCGCTGACGATCGCCGAGTTCGTCTACCTCGCCGACCGGGCCGGCCTGACGCATGCCGAAGCCGCCGCACGCCTGCGTGACGCCGGTGTCCACTGGGTCACCGGCGGCGGCAGCGAGATCCTGACCGAGGACTTCCGCAAGCGCCACGCCAAGTTCAAGTACACGGTGCGCGAGTACTTCGAGGCGCAGCGGGCGATCGTCGAGAGCGGCATGAAGACGACCGCCACGATGGTGATCGGATTCGACGAGACACTCGACGAGCGGCTCGAGCACCTCAGCCGCACCCGCGACTTCCAGGACGAGTGCATTGCCGAAAATCTTCCTGGGCTCTTCTCGTTCCTCTGCTGGACGTACAAGCCGTACGGCACCGCGCTCGCGGGTGTCGAGATCGCACCGGAGGAGTACTGGCGCCACATCGCGCTGTCGCGCATCTTCCTCGACAACGTGAAGCACATCCGCACGTCGGTGCTGACGCAAAACGCCGGTGCGTTTCGTGCACTCGACTACGGTGCGGACGACTTCGACTTGCCGATCGAGGACGAGGTGACGCAGAAGGCGGGCGCGACGATCGAGCTCGACCTCGACGCATTGCTCGCCGTGCCGCGGTCGCTCGGCTACACGGTCTCCTACCGCCGCGCCGAGCGGCCCGCTGCGCTGCACGCCTCCTGACCTGCCTCGTTCCGTGGGATGATCGGCAGGAGTCGACCCACAACCGCAGGAGGACGACATGGCCGTCAAGCTGCATCGTTGCCCGAACGTCTGGGCGAAGCTGAAAGGGCATCCGTGCTGGAAAGTGCAGAAGGCGCTCGACGACATGGGGGTCGACTACGCGGTCGTGCCCGGCACGTGGCCGAGCCGCAAGAAGCGCACCGCCCTGATCGAGGGGACGGGTCAGGCTCTGTATCCGGCGATCGAGTTCGAGGACGGCAGCTGGTATCGCGAAGCGTCGGCCGACATGGAGCGGACGATTCGCGAGGGGCGGCTTGACGAGAAGCGCGCGGGAGCGGCGGTCTAGGGCGAGGGCGACTCAGACCGGCGCGGCGGCGGTCGAGACGAACCGAAGCTCGGGCACCTCGTCGAGCTCACCGACATCGCGCGCCAGCTCGAGGAATGTGTAGAGGCCCGCGCGCTCGCGCGGGCCGAAGCGGTAGCGCAGCTTCTCGAAGTAGCGGGCGAGGAACCCGGCCGGGTAGCCGTAGCGCTCGGCCGATTCGTACGCAAGCTGCTCGGGTGCGGCGCGTGCGGCGCGCACCGATTCAACCAGTGCGTCTTCGAGCTCGACGAGGCCTGGGTGGGCAGGCTCCGGCGCGGCCCACACGGCAAAGACCATCGGGAGCCCGGTTCGCTCGAGCCAGAGCCGGCCAAGGTCATGGTGCGGCGTCGGATCCTCGAACGCCGACTTCAGGGCGGCATCGCCGATCAGGAGCTTCGCCTCGGCGTCTTCACCGAGCGGGACGTGCTGCGCGTCGGGGAAGAGCACCTTCGTGAGAACGACGGAAGTCGCGGACTCGGGCGTCACGGCGACCGTGCGGATCTTCTCGAGCGGCGTTTTCGAGATCAGCTGGATCGACTCGACCGCGCCTTCGCTGGACACACAAAGGCGCGGGAGCAGTCGCAGCGTGTCCGCCTTCCGCGCGTACTCGATCGACGAGATCGGGGCGACATCGAGCTCGCCGGCGACGAGCCGCCTGTTCAACTCGGTCGGGACGCCGACGATCTCCTCGACCTCCGCGTCGAGCCGGAAGAAGACGGGCGCCATGTTCACGTACCCGATGCGTCCGAGCTTGATCACCGTTCTCGGCATTTCAGCCTGCGCGATCCACGACGGCGTACGTCAACGCTTCAAGCTCCTCGCGATGTGAATGCGCGTCGAGGAACGAGCGCGCGCGCGCAGCGTAGTCGAGCGCAGCCTCGTGGGAGCGCGCGATCGCATCGGTCGACGCAACGCGCACGAGGGCACCGTCGAGCGGCCCGCCCGCGAGTGCCCTGCGCACGACGTCATCCTGTGCGGCCGCGAGCAGCAACGGCATCGTCGGCGTGCCCTCGCGGAGGTCGGTGCCGGGGATCTTTCCGGTCTCTTGCGTCTGGCCCGCGCAATCGAGGATGTCGTCGGCGATCTGGAATGCGATGCCGAGCGCCGCGCCGTATGCACCGAGTCGCTCGTCGCCGTCCGAGCCGAGCAGGCAGGCCGCCTCGATCAGCTTCCCCGTCTTCAGCGAGCAACGTTCGAGGTACGCGTCGACCGGCGTGTCCGGGTCGTGCGTCTGAAGTTTCTGCATCGCCTCGCCACGCGCGAGGCAGAGCGCCGCGTCTGCGAGTGTCTTCACCGCCCGCTCGTCGCCGCTCTCGGCGAGCACCGAGAACGCACGGGCATAGAGATAGTCGCCGGCGGCCTTCGCGGCGTCGGCGCCGTACACGGACCAGGCGGCGGGGAGCCCGCGCCGCAGGCGCGCCCCGTCGACGAGGTCGTCGTGCACGAGCGTGGCCATATGCACGAGCTCGACCGCGACACCGGCCGCGACCGACGGCTCGTCGCTCGCGGTGAGGAAGCAGAGCAGCGGCCGCAGGCGCTTGCCACCTGCGGAGAGCGCCTCGCCGGCGACCTCCTGCGCAAGCCCGGGGTGCGCGGAAACCGCGCGGGCGAGCCCCGCCTCGACTTCGCCCATGTAGGTCGCGACTCCGGGCGTGGCGTGCAGTTGCGCGAGCGTCACGCGCGCCTTTCGTGACGGTTTCTGACACCAGCGGAAGCCCGCATGGCTCCACGGTCCGTCACACCCTTGTGATTCTCTCGGCACGCGTACATGCGTGTGTCTGCCACCGGACTGGGCCTCACGAGGCGTGGCCGGTGTGGAGGGCGACGATCGAGCCAGCGAGCAGGCGGAAACGGACGTCGCTGAAACCGCACTCGCCCAGGAGCTCCGCCAGGCGCTCGGCGTGCGGGAACCGCTTCACCGACGCGGGCAGATACGCGTACGCAGCGCCACCCGGGAGGATCTTCCCGAGCGCCGGAACGATGCGGTCGAACCAGAGCGAGAAGAAGGGCTTCAACCGTCCGCGCGGCTGGGTGATCTCGAGAATCGCCAGGCGGCCACCGGGGCGGAGCACGCGACGCAACTCGCGCAGCGCAAGCTCGAGGTCGGCGACGTTGCGGACGCCGAACCCGACCGTCGCCGCGTCGAAGGTTCCGTCTGCGAACGGGAGCGCGAGCATGTCGCCCTGGAGCCATTCGAGCGCGGGCGACTGCGCGGCGCCTTTGCGTCTCGCGCGTTGGAGCATCGCCTCCGAGAAGTCGAGACCGGTGACGCGCGCAGCGCCCGCGGCGCGGTCGGCGAGCGCGAGGTCGCCGGTGCCGCACGCGGCGTCGAGCACCCTGTCACCCGGGCGCACCGCCGCCTCGGCGGTCAACCTGCGCCAGCGGCCGTCGAGCCCCGCGGTCATCACGCGGTTCATCAGGTCGTAGACCGGTGCGATGCGGTCGAACATCGTGCGTACGGCGTCCGGCGCGAGGCTCATGTTCCCGCCGCCTGGCCCCAACGCGGCGTCAGCGACTGATCGAGGCCGAGCTGATCGAGCACGCGCGCGACGATGAAGTCGAGGAGATCGTCGACCGATTCCGCACCGTGGTAGAAGCCCGGCGCGAGGAAGAGAATCGTCGCGCCCGCACGCCGCAGCGTCAGCATGTTCTCCAGGTGGATCGTCGAGAGCGGCGTCTCGCGCGGACAGAGGATGAGCTTCCGCTCCTCCTTCAACGCCACCGACGCGGCACGGTGAATGAGGTTCTGCATCGCCCCCGACGCAATCGTCCCGAGTGTCCCCATCGAGCACGGGCAGATCACATAGGCGTCGACTTTCGCCGAGCCCGACGCGTAGGGCGCCTTCCAGTCGTTCGACTCGTAGACGGTGACGTTCGAGCCGGTGCCTTCGGTGAAGCGCGCGACCGTCTCCTCACGCGAGAGCCGCGCGTCGCCGTAGAGCTCAGTCGCGAGCACCTCGATCGCCGCGCCGGAGACGGAAACCCCCACCTCGGCATCCGCGGCCGCGAGAGCCTGCAGCAGGCGACGAGCATACGGCGCGCCCGACGCGCCGGTGATGCCGAGAAAGACACGCATGGCGCGAAGAGTAGAGAGGTCGAGTGCTCGGCCGGGCTACTTGCCGCCCTTGGACGCCTCGAGGAACGTCGCAAGGGATTTCAGCCGCGCGGCGCCGAGGCCGGCGAACGACGGCATCGGCGAACCGGAGTTCACGCACGCCGGACATTTGAGATGGGCGATCTGGAACGCGATGCCCTTCCGCTTCGCCCCCTCGTCGGTCAGGTTCGGCGCGCCGGGATACTGCCCGCCGGCGCCGTTGTAGGTGTGGCAGTTCGCACACCCGGCGACGGCGAAGAGATCCGCGCCTGCCACTGCTTCCTTGTTGCCCGTGAAGCCCTCCTTCGCCGCCCACTTGGGCACGAGGGCGCGCAACTCGGAGCCGAGCGCTTCCTTCGCCGTCGCGCCCTTGTACGTGAGGATCCCCATCGTCGCGACGACCAGAATCGACGCGATGATCGCCACCGGGCGACGCAGCAACCGCCGCTCGGTGCGCAGGTCGATGAACGGGATCGCGAGGAGCAGCACGAGCAGGATCGTCGGGATGCCGATCGTGCCGAGCAGGACCGACTCGGGCCACTTGAAGATCCGCAGCAGGTAGAAGAGGAAGTAGAAGTACCAGTCGGGCCGCGGGACGAAGTTGATCGTGCCGGGGTCGGCGGGCGCGTCGTAGAGCTTCCCGAGCCAGCCCGCTTCCGTCGTGTGGTGGTTGCCCGGCGTCGAGTACTTCCAGACGATCGCGAGCCCGATGATCACGACGACGACGACGAACGACATGATCGTGTCGTGCCACATCGCGTACGGGAAGAACGGCTTCCCGCGCTCCTTGACGTCCTCCTTGTACTGCTGGAAGACGCGAAGCCTCTCGATCAGCCGTTCGCTAGCCACGTGAATCCTTGCGCGGCGTCGGGCGCGTCAGACCGGAGCGGCCGCCGCCCTTCGCGGACGCGTTCGGCAGCGGGCCAGTGCCCGCAGCCTCCTTCGACCACGGCGGGGAGGTGACGCCGAGGCGCACGACGAGGTAGAGGTGCAAGCCGATGAGTCCGGCGATCAGGCCGGGAATCAGCAACATGTGGATGGAGTAGAACCGCGACAGCGTGTCGCCGTTGATGTACGTGCCGCCCTGGAGGAACTGGGCGATGAACGGGCCGAGGAACGGCGCGCTGCCGTTGATGTTGATGCCGACGACCGTGGCCCAGTACGAGGTCTGGTCCCACGGCAGCAGGTAGCCGGTGAAGCCCTCGCCGAGCCCCATGACGAGGAGCAGGACGCCGACGATCCAGTTCAACTCGCGCGGGTACTTGTAGGCGCCAAAGAGGAACACGCGCCCCATGTGCATGAACATGAGGATGATGAAGACCGACGCGCCCCAACGGTGCATGCCGCGAACGAGCCAGCCTGCCCACACGTCGTTCGTGATGTGCTGGATCGACGAGTACGCGTTTTGCGGGTCCGGCTTGTAGTACATCGCGAGGATCACGCCGGTCAGCGCCTGGACGCCGAACGCCGTCAGCGTCGCCGAGCCGAGCGTCTGGAACCAGTTGATGTCGCCGGGCACCTTGCGGAAGAGGAAGTACTTGACGCCACCGACGAGCCCGGAGCGCTCCTCGAGCCAGTCGAGCGGGTACAGGATCGCCTCCTGCAGCTGGTCTTTCTTCGTGGCGCGACGGGTTGCCATCAGTGGGGAGGCTGGATCGGGTACAGCCAGGATTCGATGCCGCCGACCGGCTCGCCCGGGAAGGCGAGCGTCCACTTGTGGATCTTCGCCGTCCCGCCGACGCCTTCGACACGCGAGACGGAGAACGGTTTGCCGATGAAGAGATGCCCGTTGCGGATCGAGAACGAGTAGCGGTCGAGCGCGCGCACGGGCGGCCCCGCGGTGCGGTTGCCCTCGGTGTCGTACTGGCCGCCGTGGCATGGACAACCGAAGCCTGCGATCGACACCGTCGGGATGAGGGTGACGTCGGCGAAGTGCTTCGTGCCCGCGTCGTCGAGCGGCCCGTTCGGCTGGACGGGGCACCCGAGGTGCGCGCAATGGTTCGAGATGATCGTGAAGCTCGGCTGGCCGTTCACCGGGCCGTTCGAGCGGACGTACGCCGTGCGCCGCGAGACCTCGCCCTGCGTCGCGTCGAGCATGAACGTCGCGATCACGAACTTGCCGTCCGGAAAGTCGGTGATGGGTCCGATGTCGTGATCCTTCACGCCCTGTTTCAGGAACGCCGGCACGACCATGAAGCCGATCGCCGGAGCACTGATGAGACCTCCGAGGACGCCACCAAGGCCGAGGGTCGAGAACTCGAGGAACTTGGAGCGCGGGTACCGCTCGCTCGGCTCCAGGTCGGGCATCGCGTCACCACCGTCCGCCGGTATGGCCGGCGCCGTCGCAGCCGATTCGGGCTCGATGTCGGGCGCCTGCACGAGCGCGGTGCCTGCCGTCAGGTCGCGGACCCAGAGGAACCCAAAGGCAACCGCGACGAGCGCGCCGACGACGGCGATCCAGACCGACACGATGAGGCCGACGAGCAGCACGACGACTCCCACGGCGAAGCCGACCGGCCAGATGCTCGGGCCTGGAACGTGTGGATGTTCGTCGTGGGGCTGCACGCAGGTCTTTGAAAACGCGGTCTCAGGCGGGATTCAAGCGGTCGAACGGGGTGCAGGTCAATGTCGTGACAGGCGGCGCGAACTCTGACGCATTCCGCGACTCGATGCCGGGGGAACTGTCTCGAGCCCATATTCGGCCCACCGCCGGTCGACGAGGTCGCGTACCTCGGCGCTCATCTCGATCTCGTCGGGCCACTCACGGGTGCCCTCGGAAGGCCCCTTGGCGGTGGCGTCGATGCCGATCTTGCCGCCGATGAACTGCAGGGTCGGGGCGTGGTCGAGCTGGTCGAGCGGCCCCTCGGTGATGACGACGTCGCGCTTCGGGTCGACGTTCGCGCCGACGTAGAACATCACCTGCTCGTAGTCGTGGACATCGACGTGCTGGTCGACGATCACCACTCCCTTCGTCAGGCTCAGCATCCCGAGGCCCCAGATCGCATGCATCACCTTGCGGGCGTGACCGGGGAACGCCTTCTTGATCGAGACGATCGCGAGGTTGTGGAACGCGCCCGCAACCGGAAGGTCGTAGTCGACGATCTCGGGCACCGTGATCTTCACGGCCGGCAGGAAGATGCGCTCGGTCGCCTTGCCGAGCCACGCGTCCTCCTGCGGCGGCTTGCCGACGACGATCGACGGGTAGATCGCGCCCTTCCGCATCGTGATCGCGGTCACGTTGAAGACCGGGAACTGCTCGGCCGGGGTGTAGTAGCCCGTGTGGTCGCCGAACGGCCCCTCGCTCGCGAGCTCGCTCTTCTCGACGTACCCCTCGAGCACGATCTCTGCCTCGGCCGGCACTTCGAGATCGACGGTGACACCCTTGACGAGCTCGACCGGCGAGTCGCGCAGGAAGCCGGCGAGCATGAACTCGTCGATGTGCTTCGGGAGCGGCGCGCTCGCGGAGTAGGCGCTGATCGGGTCGAGACCGAGGGCAACCGCGATCTCCATCCGCCCCTCGGTGAAGAGGTAGTCGGCGCGTCCGTCCTTGTGGATCTGCCAGTGCATCGCGGTCGAACGCGGGCCGAGCACCTGCATGCGGTACATGCCGACGTTCCGCTGCCCCGTTCGCGGGTCGCGCGTGATCACGGCGGGCAGCGTGATGAACGGCCCGGCGTCGCCCGGCCAGCACGTCTGCACCGGCAGGCGGCCGAGGTCGACGTCGTCGCCGGTGAGCACGATCTCCTGGCACGCGCCACGGCGCACGACTTTCGGGCGCGCGTCCGCAATCGACTTCAGCGTGCGAAGACCGCGCACTTTCGCCGCGAGCCCTTCGGGCGGCTGCATCTCGAGGATGTCCCCGAGCTTGTCGGCGATGTCGTCGAGGCGCTCGACCCCGAACGCGAGGCACATTCGCTTCTCGGTGCCGAACTGGTTGATGAGGAGCGGGATCGCGCTGCCGGTCGGATGCTCGAAGAGAAGTGCGGGGCCACCGGCACGCACCGTGCGGTCGACGATTTCCGTCATCTCGAGGTGCGGGTCGACTTCGGCCGCGATGCGGACGAGCTCACCTTCGCGCTCGAGGAGCGCGATCCACTCGCGCAGGTCGCGGGTCGGCATCGCCGATCAGTCTACGGAGCGCGCCTCGGCGGGCGGTCAGGCGACCGGTGTTTGAAGTTCGGGAATCTTGTCGCCGGTTCCCGGCGCGTAGCGCGGGTCGTGATGCGCGGCGAGCTGGAGCAGGACTGCGTGGAGCTGCTCGCGCGCCGCCGGCTCCAAGGGACCGAGGAACTCCTCTTCGACGCCACGGGAGATCGCTCGCAGGTGCGCGAGCTTTTTCTTGCCCGCCGGCTTGAGGCTAACGAGATGGCGACGGCGGTCAGCCGGGTCACGGCGCCGCTCGATCAGGCCTGCCTCCTCGAGCTCGTCGAGGAGGCCGACGAGCCAGCTGCGGTCGTATCCGAGCGCTTCGGCAATCGTCGCCTGCGTCTCGCGCGGGCTTTCCTCGAGGACGGCGAGCACGGAGTAGTGGTACGCGCTCTCGCCCGCAGCCTCGAACGCCGCGAACGTGCGGTCCTTGATCGCCCACCCCAGTCGCTTCAGCAGGAATGCCGTGCTGCAGACGAGCTCATAGGGCGGCCGGGTGCCGAGCTTGACGACCGGGCTCGCGGGGCCTGCAGGACTCGCCGGGTTGGTGGGGGGTGCGTTCATCGAGAGGAAGTGTAGCGCGTCCTAGGATGGTGGTGTGTTATCGTTGTAGATCTCCACGATCTTGAAGGGACATAGATGGCCAGCTCCTCAATTACCGATCTTCGCCGCCCGAACCCCTGGGTGGCCCTTGCCCTGATCGTTGCCGCACAGTTCATGGTCGTCCTCGACATCTCGATCGTGAACGTCGCGCTCGCGACGATCAAAACCGATCTTCGCTTCTCCGAGGCAAGCCTGCAATGGGTGATCAGCGCCTACGCGATCATCTTTGGGGGCTTCTTGCTTCTCGGCGGCCGCCTGGCCGACCTGTTCGGCCGACGCCGGATCTTCGTCGCGGGCATTGCGCTCTTCACCGTCGCCTCAGCCCTCAGCGGCCTTGCGTGGTCGGCGGGGTCGCTCATCGCGTTCCGCGGCCTCCAGGGCCTCGGCGGCGCCCTCTTCGCACCCGCGGGCCTGTCGCTTCTGATGACGAGCTTCCGCGAGGGTCGCGAGCGCAACCTCGCGCTCGGGATCTGGGGTGCCGCGTCGGGCAGCGGCGCCGCGGTCGGGGTTCTCCTCGGCGGCGTGCTCACGAGCTACCTCAGCTGGCCGTGGGTCTTCTACATCAACGTTCCGGTCGGGCTCGCGCTCGTGCTCCTCGTCCCGCGCCAGCTCGCCGAGAGCCGCGCCGAAGGCACCAGCCGTCACTTCGACGTCGCGGGCGCCTCGACGGTCACCGCATCGCTGATGCTGCTCGTCTACGCGCTCACACGGGCGACGCAGAGCGGCTGGGCGAGCGTCTCGACGATCTCGCTGCTCGCAGCCGCGGTCGCTCTCGCGGCAGTGTTCGTCACGATCGAGCGGCGTGCCGAATCGCCGCTGCTGCCGTTCGAGGTGTTCCGCGGCACGACGCTCGGAGTCGCCAACCTGATCACGGCGATCATCGCGTCGATCGCCTTCTCGCAGTTCTTCCTGCTGACGCTGTACCTCCAGCAGGTCCTGCATTACTCCGCGGCGCGGAGCGGGCTCGCGTTCACCGCGATCGCCGGCACCGTCGCGGTCACGTCGAACGTCGCACAGCGGTTCGTCACGCGCTTCGGCGCGCGCCGCGTGCTTGCAACCGGCCTCATCTTTGCGGCCGCATCCGAGGCTCTCCTCACACGTCTGCCGGTGCACGGTCACTACGTCACCGATCTCCTGCCGTCGTTCCTGCTCATCGGCCTCGGCATGGGGATCTCGTTCGTCGCGGTGACGATCGCCGCGCTCGCCGGCGTCCCCGCTCGAGACGCCGGCATCGCGTCCGGGCTCGTGAACACGAGTCGCCAGGTCGGCGGCGCGATTGGCCTCGCGGCGGTGACGACGATCTCGACCACCTACGGGCGCAGCCATTCGGCCCTCCTGTCCGCGGCCGCGACGACGCACGGCTACCGCGTGGCGTTCGGAACGCTCGCCGTCCTCGCGCTCGGCGCTGCGGCGCTCACGGCGACGATGCGCATCGCGCACGGCAACGAGCCGGTCGCAGCGACGGCTCCTGCGAATGACCACCTCGAACCGATCAGGGAGGCAGCATGACCACATGCCACGTCGAAGGCGGCGCCGTCCTCGACCGCCAGGTCGACGACCTGCTCCTGCACGCCCGCGGCCTCGTGCTTGTCCGGCAGGTGCTCGCCGGGCGCGGCGCGACGCCGGCCGAGCTCGACGCGCATACGCGCGAGCTCGAACGCGTGCGCAGCCGGCTCGTCGAAGTGCTCGGAAGCGCCTCGTAGTACGAGTTAGTACGCCGTGCGCCGGGCGCGCTTGCGCTCGGCGCGACGGTGTCCCGCCCAGTGCGAGAGCTCGCCGAGCACGATCACGACGAGGAAGACGAGGCCGACGATGAGCATGCCGAGGATGACGTGCGTGCCCTCGCTCGCGGCATCGAAGATCATGGCGCGACTCTAGCGGAGTGTCGGGCGCGCGCGCGCGCAAGAGTGTCGGGCGTCGGCTCGCCGCCGAGCGCCCGCATCGCCCCGATCCAGGCGTCGGCGTCGCCGGGGGCGCCGTCGGCCCGCAGCGCGGCGCAGCGCGAGATCAGCTCCGCCATCGTCGCGACCGCAGTAACCCCACCCGCTTCGGCGATCCGGACGAGGCCGTGCGCGTAGAGGTAGTCACCGAGCAATACCGCCTCATCCGCGTCGGGCGCGTCGAAGAGCCTCGGGGTGCCGTAGTGGACGAGGTAGGCCTCGTAGACGGTCTCGACACCGAGCGCGAGCACCGGCGGAGCAAGCGGCGAGAAGACGGGCTCCCACGCCGGCACCTCTCGCAGTGCACGCGCCCAGACCTCGCTCTCGCGGCGCGCGCCGTCGCTGATCGCCTCAGCGGAGAGCATCGGCCACGGCCTCGATTGTCTCGTCGATCACGTCGTCGTCGTGCGCGAGCGACGGGAACAGGCACTCGTACTGGCTCGGCGCCACGTAGACACCTCGCTGGAGCAGTCCGCGGAAGAGCGCGCCGTAGGCCTCCGTCTCGAGCTCCTCGAACCGCAGCACCGGCTCGTCGCGTCCTGCGAACAGGGTGAGCATCGCGCCGACGCGCTGGACGCGGCCGAAGGGTGCGAGTCCGTCGGCAAGCCTGGCCGAGCGGCGCTCGAGCTCGGCGTACACCTCGGGATCGCGCAGCCGCCGCAGCACCGACAGCCCGGCCGCCGTCGCGAGGGGATTGCCGCTCAGCGTGCCCGCCTGGTAGACGGCGCCCGACGGTGCGAGCTTCAGCATGACGTCTGCGCGCCCGCCGAACGCAGCGAGCGGCAGCCCGCCGCCCACGATCTTGCCGAGCACCGTCAGGTCGGGCGTGACACCGAAGAGCTCCTGCGCGCCGCCGCGAGCGACCCGGAAGCCGGTGATCACCTCGTCGAAGACAAGCAGTGCACCCGACGCGTCACAGAGCAACCGCAGCGCGCTGAGAAAGCCCGGCAGCGGCGGGACGCACCCCATATTCCCGGCGATGGGCTCGACGATGATCGCAGCGAGGCCCTCCCCGTACTCCTCGACCGCAGCCGCGGCCGCGTCGATGTCGTTGTAGTCGACGACGATCGTGTCGGCGGTGACGCCTGCGGGCACACCGGGCGACGACGGGATGCCGAGCGTGGCGAGCCCCGAGCCCGCGTTTGCGAGAAATGGGTCGGCATGACCGTGGTAGCAACCGGCGAACTTCAGCACTCGGTCGCGGTGTGTGAAGCCGCGCGCGAGTCGGATCGCCGACATCGCCGCTTCGGTGCCCGACGACACGAGCCGAACGAGCTCGACGGACGGCACCGCGTCGACGATCTCTGCGGCGAGCTCGACCTCGCCCTCGGTCGGCGCGCCGAAGCTCGTGCCGGCAGACGCCGCCTCGCGCACCGCTTCGACCGTCTCGGGATCGGCATGGCCGAAGATCAAGGGCCCCCACGACTGCACCCAGTCAATCAGGCGCCGGTCGTCGGTCGTCTCGAGGTACGCGCCTTCGCCGCGTCTGACGAAGAACGGCTCATCGAGCCCGACGGCACGCATAGCGCGAACGGGCGAGTTGACGCCGCCCGGGATCAGCTTCTGTGCGCGATGCCAGAGCTCCGAGCGGATGAGAGGCTTGCTCTGCATTTCAGGCACCCCCGGATGGCGACTCAGACACGGCGCATCTCGCCCGGGTCGGGCTTGAACGTAGGCACCGCTATGCCCTGCGCCCGACCCGAACGACCTGCTTGGTCTGAGCCATCCCCGCGAGCACGTGAATACACATCAAACCTCTCTGCGCCAACCTGCGAACTCCTTCGCCCAGTAGGTGAAGACGACATCGGCGCCCGCGCGACGGATTGCGGTCAGCGACTCGATCGCGGCCGCGCGCTCGTCGACGTCGCCGGCGGCTGCGGCTGCCTTGATCATCGCGTACTCCCCACTGACGTTGTACGCCGCGAGGGGATGATCGAAGCGGTCGCGCGCGGCGCGAATCACATCGAGGTACGGAAGGGCAGGCTTGATCATCAGCATGTCGGCGCCCTCGGCGATGTCCTGCTCGCATTCACGCAGAGCCTCACGCACGTTGCCCGGATCCATCTGGTAGCCGCGGCGATCGCCGAAGGCGGGCGTGCTGTCGGCCACTTCGCGGAACGGGCCGTAGAACGCCGAGGCGTACTTCGCGGAATACGAGATCACCGGCGTGTCGGGAAGGTGCTCGCGGATTGCGCCGACGCGGCCGTCCATCATGTCGCTCGGGCAGACGATGTCCGCTCCCGCCTCGACATGCGAGACCGCGGTGCGGGCGATCAGCTCGAGCGTGGCGTCGTTGTCGACCTCGTCGCCACGGATGACACCGCAGTGACCGTGGCTCGTGTACTCGCACAGGCAGACGTCCGTCAGCAGCAGGAGCTCCGGGAACCGTTCACGCAGAGCTCGCAGCGCCTGCTGGACGACGCCGTCGTCGATCCACGCGCCTGACCCCTCGTCGTCCTTCTCGTCGGGCAGGCCGAAGAGAAGCACAGCGTTGACACCGATGCGCACGAGCTCGTCGCATTCACCGACGACGGATTCGACCGTATGCCGCGCGAGGCCTGGCAGCCGCTCGTTCTGGAGCGCAGCCGGTGCGACGAAGAGGGGCTGGACGAGGTCGTCGAGGGAGAGAGTCGTCTCGCGGACGAAGTCGCGCAGCGCACCCGTGCGGCGAAGCCGTCGTAGCCGTGTCAGAGGGAATGAGCTCATGGGCGAAGGGTACGCGCGGCGGGCAGGCCGCCCTCGCCCTCCACCCCCGCCTCGACCGGCAGCGCACCGCTGCCAGCGCCGCTGCCAGACCACGACTCGAGGCTGACCCGGTCGGCGAAGAACTCCCAGATCGCGCGGCAAGCGGCAAGCAGCGGCAACGCAACGAGCGCGCCGGGGAGGCCGTAGACCTCTGCACCCGTGGTGAGCCCGAAGATGACGAGCAAGGGATGCAGCCGCAGGGCGTTCCCCATCACGTTCGGGACGACGATGTGCCCCTCGATCTGGTGGATGCCAAGGAAAAGGAGGATCACCCAGACCGCCGACAACGGGTGGACGACAAGCCCATAGATCGCCGCTGGGATCGCACCGAGCCACGGCCCCAGGTACGGGATGATCTCGGTCACCGCGACCCACGCGCCGAAGAGCAGGGCGTACTTCTGCCCGTGCGGCAGAAGGCCGACAGCGCCGAGCACCCACAAGCCCACCCCCGCCGTCGAACCGATGATCAACGAGAGCGCCGCCTGCCCGCGGACGTACGACGCAAGCGCATGCTCGATGCTGCGCAGGAGTGCCCGCTCGCCCGGTCGAGGTGGGAACCGTCGATCGACGACACGCCCGAGGCGCTGCATGTCGAGCAGCATGTAGATCGAGACGACAAAGAGCAGCACGACGGAGAAGAGCGTCTTGCCAATCGAGATGGCCGCGCCTTCGACAAACGACACGATGCGACTTGTGTAGTGGCCGACGTCGCGCTGGCGGATCTGACGCACCGCCTTGTGCCCGCGCTTCTGGACATGCACGGACTTCAGGTGATGCGTGTTGAGCCAGTGCTGCAGGCGATCGACGTCGCGGTCGGCCGAGGTCTGTCCGGCTGCTCCGTGAACATTCGTGAAGTAGTCGTTGAACGTCGTCGCTGCGGTCTTCGTCTGACCGACGACGGCGGTCGTGATCGCCACGATGATCAAACCGAGCGCCAACGCGAAGCTGAGGTACACGAGAGCGACCGATGGGCCGCGCGGAAGCCGGACCCGCTGGAGCCCGAGCACGAGCGGGTCGAGCAACAGCGCGACGAGCGCCGCGACGAGGAAGAGAAAGACGACATGAGCAGCCGCGCTCGCGACGACCCAGGCGAGCACGAGGATAAGCGGCAGCAGGACGAGCTGGACCCAGCGCGGGACCTCGATCCGCGTCGGACGGGCCGGAGCGCTCACGGAGCCGATGCTACAGCCACGGTGACGTTCCTTCGGCCTCCCGATTGGGACTGGTCGTTTGCTCTCGACGGCGCTCTGGCCCTCGACCCGACGAGCGACTGGGAAGAACCCGACCGCCTCCTCCGGTTGATCCCTCACGAATCGTTCGCTACGGTGCCTCGCATGCCGCCCCCGGTGACCAACCGGCGCGCCCGCACGACGCGTCGCCGGCACCTCGAGCGCGAGCGGCGTCTGCGCCGTCTCGCCGTTCTGATCGCGATCGCCGTCGTCGTGCTCATAACGCTGCTCCTCTCCGCCTTCGGTGGCTCCGGCCGCCCGCCCGCAGCGCCGGCGCCGGCGAGTGCCTCTCGCCTCCTCCCCGCCGGGCCGCCACGGCCCGAGGTGATCGCTCGCATCGGCACGCTCCACGTGCAACTGCCGATCAGCCAGAGTCGCGTGACGGCGATCGGGTACCAGGGAGGCTCGGAGGGTGCCCTCGCGCTCGCACCGGTCGGCGCCCAGGCGAACCAGGGCCTGCTGCGCCGGCTCGTCCACTCGGTCGTCGGCGGCTCATCGGGAGCTCCTCGGTGGTACCAGCTACCCGGCGGCGTCGGACCGGCGTCTTCGGCGATCGACGTCGGCGCCGAACCGGGCACCGACGTGTACTCACCCGTCGACGGGACGATCGTTGCGATCGACGACGTCTCACTGAACGACCGCACCTACGGCTCGCGCATCGACATTCAGCCGACGATTGCACCGTCGCTCGTCGTCTCGGTGTCACACGTACGCGTCGACCCGTCGCTCGTCGTCGGTTCCTCGCTCACCGCCGCAGGCTCGAAGCTCGGATCGGTCGTCGACTTCTCGCACGCCGAACGCCAGGCGCTCGCGCGCTACACGAACGACACCGGGAACCACGTCGTCGTCGAGGTTCACCCCTCGGCAACGCTGCTCAACTAGCAACTCGGTGCGCGTCCTCTTCGTCGCCGACGTGTTCGGCGCCCCCGGACGCCGCGCCGTCGAGACGAGGCTGCCGTCGCTGCGTGATGAGCTCGCCGCCGACTTCTGCATCGTCAACGGCGAGAACGCCGCGGCCGGGCGCGGCATCACCGCGAAGCTCGCAGACAAGCTGCTCGCGAGCGGAGCCGACGTGGTCACGCTCGGGAACTGGACGTGGGGCCAGGCGGGCTTCGCGCCCTATCTCTCCGGAACCGACCGGGTCATCCGCCCGGCGAACCTCTCGCCGCAGACCCCAGGCGTCGGCCTCTGCATCCACGATGGGGTGGCCGTCATCAACCTGCTCGGCGTCTTTTCGTTGATGCCGTTCGAGAGTCCGTTCCTGGCGGCGGACCGGCTCGTCGAGGAGGCGCGCCGCGCGACGCCCGTCGTGTTCGTCGACTTCCACGCCGAGGCGACGAGTGAGAAGGTCGGCCTCGCGCGCTATCTCGACGGCCGTGTCACAGCGGTGCTCGGCACGCATACCCACGTGCAGACGAACGACGCACGCGTGCTCCGCGGCGGAACCGCCGCGATCACCGACGCGGGCATGACCGGCCCGCACGACTCCGTCATCGGGAGCGACGAGCACAACGCGATCAAGCGGTTCCTCACGGGCATGCCGACGCGTCTCGAGCCCGCGACGGGTGACGTCCGCATCGAGGGCGTCCTCGTCGAGTGCGACGGGGACGGCCGCGCAACGTCGTGCACGGCCGTCCGCGTCGAAGTTCCGTAGCTAGAGGCTCGCTACTTCAGGTCGGCGAGGATCTCGCTCGCGGCACGCTCGCCACTCTGGACGCCGCCCTGCAGGTAACCCTGGAAGTCCTGCGAGGTGTGCTCGCCGCAGAAGTGGCAGTTATTCGAGCGTTCCTTCTCGGCGCCGGAGAACTTCGTGTACTGCCCGGCCTTCCAGTACGAGTACGAGCCCTTGGTCCACGGGTAAGTCGTCCAGTAGTCACGGATCACCTTGCCGTTCCACTGCGCAGTCGCCCCGGGAAGCACCGGCTCGATCTGCGGCAGGAAGTTGTTGATCACCTGCGACTGCGGCGTGCCGCTACCCACGGCGACGCCCGGGTTGCCGCCGGTGTACCAGACGAGCATCCCGCTCGCACCGGCTTGTGCGCGAGAGGACTCCCAGGTGTTCTGGTACCCGGTGTCGGCGTACGTCTCGCCGGTGCAGCCCTGGTCACGCCAGAAGCGCGATTTGAACTGCACGTGCACCTTCGCGTTCGTCCCCATCCCGAGCTCGTTGATCGCAGTCGTCTTGACTCCATTGAACCCGGCCTTCGAGAAGTTGAGACCGCGGAGGATCGAGAACGGCAGCGCGAGCACCACATGATCCGCGGTGCGCGTGAACGCGCCTGACCCGCTGCCGAAGGTCAGCGTGTACGTCCCGTCGGCGTTGAGCTTGATCGTCGTCAATGGTGAGCTCTTCGCGACCTGCGTCCCGAGCTTCTGCGCGAGAATCGTCGGGATCTGGTCGTTGCCGCCGCGCACGTGGAATTTCTCGTTCGATTTGCCGAACGTGCGGAACTGCCCTGGCCCTGCGTAGCCAAGCAGATAGAGCATGTTCAGCGAGCTCTGCACCGTCGTCTCAGCGCCGTATTCGATGTTGTAGGCAACGTCGAGCATCTGCCCGAGCGCCGAGCCGTGACCGCCCGGCACGTAGTTCTCGATCCACTGGTAGAGCGTCATTCGGTCGAGCGCCTGACCGCGCGCGGTGTACGAGTTGTACAGGGTGGGATAGCTCGCAGCCGAGACGTCCGAGTGGATCTGCTGCCAGATCGTCTTCAGGTCGTCGGTCATCTGCGCGTAGGTGTACCGCTGCCCGAAGAAGTAGCCGAGCTGCTCGGTTCCTTGCGTCTCGGCCGCGTAGAGATTGTCGAGCGTGAGGCCGAGCTCCTGCGCGAGCTGCTTGATCTCGATGTGGTTCGAGTCGATGAGCTCGCCTCCGTGCTCGTAGATCTGACCGTCGGCGAAGTCCCCGCGCCCGGTCCAGCAGCGCCCGCCGATGCGGTTCGAAGCCTCGTAGACCTCCGCGTAGATGCCGGCCTGCTGCAGCCGGTAGGCCGCAGTGAGCCCCGCGAGCCCTGCGCCGACGACGACGACGCGCGTCGACGAGGAAACCGGCTTCGATCCTCCCGCCCAGGCGGGACGAGCAAGGTTGCCGAGGAGCGTCGCTCCGGCGACTGCCGCACCCGCGCCCTTCAGGAGCCCACGTCGAGTGGTGCGAGCTTCCTCGTCTGCGATCTTGGCCACAGCCTCTTCGACCGCGTTTGCAAGCGGTGTGCGCGCCATTTCAATCCCCTCCCCGGGGTCGGTTGTCCAACCTGACTGACTGAATGTGATGCATTCAAGCGGACCGCGCAAGCCCCTTCGAAGAGTCGGGCCAGGCGAGCACGGCGGCGAGGGCGACGAGGACGAGGTCGCGCGCGAGCACCACCCACGCGAGGTGAAACCTGAGGGCGTAGTCCCAGTACCGCTCGGGGAACCAGATCTGGGTGAGGATGAGTGCCGTCGTCAAGAGCGAGAGAGCGGCGATGCCACGACGCCCGACGACGAGCGGGACGAGCGGCACGAGCCACAGGAGAAACTGCGGCGAGAGCACCTTGCCGAAGGCGACGAAGATGCAGACCGAAGCGGCCGCAAAGCGGATGAAGCGGTCGCGTGTCGCGGGGCCGCGGGCAAAGGCGATCCAGAGCCCGGCGAGCAGCGCGACCTGTAGCAGCGCGAAGCTCGCAGCGACCGCACCGTGGCCTGCGATGTTCTGGGAGCCGTGCGACGTGACGATCCGCGGATCGCCGAAGGTGGTGAGAAACGCCGCGCCGAGGCTCTCGATCTGGAGCGGGCGAGAAAGCTGGCCGCTAATGCTCGACCACAAACCGTGCGGCGCGACCACGGCGAAGGGGACGAGGATCGCCGCGACAACCGCGAGGCCTGCGAATGGCGCACGTGTGTGACCGCGGCGCACCGACCACGTGAGCGCGAGCGGGACGACGACGAGCGGCCACAGCTTCGCGGCCACAGCCGCGCCAAGGAGCGCCCAACCGATGCCGTCGCGGTCGCGCAGGAACGCGAGGAGAGCGGCGGTCGCGAGGAGCGCCGGCCAGAGATCGAAGCGCGAGAGAATCAGCGACCCCGCGAGCACCGGCGCGAGCGCGACATAGAACGCCGCACCCGTTCGCAGGCGACCGACGACGAGCACGAGCGCGACGCCGCACGCGGCCATCAACCACGCGAAGCTCGTCGCATAGCTCCCCACGAACGAGGGCAGCGCGAAGACGGCCAGCGCACCCGGCGGATACTCGACGGGGAAATCGCGGTACGGCACGAGCGCGTGCTGCACGATCGCATCGCCGTAGGACTGGTAGACGGGCCAGTCGACGAGCTGCCCGTGCGCCCAGAAAAACTGGTGCACGAGCCCCCAGCAGACGAGGAAGACGCCGGTGGCCGCCCCGGTCGCGATCGCGCCGCGATCAGACAGCGAGCGGGGTGTGGCTTCGCTCGACATCTTCGACCTCGCGGGCGGCGGGCTTCGGCGCACCGGGCAGCGCTCCGACGAGCGCCATCGCAACGAACGGGAAGAACCAGGGGAGATAGAGGTACGACCAGTGCGTGAGCACGAGCTCGAACCCGATGAGCAGCACCGCACTCAGCGCGGCGATCCGAAGCGGCGAGCGATGTCGCGGCCACCAGCCGAGTAGGAGCGCGCCGAGGACGAGCAGGACCTGCAGCGCCGTCTGGACGAGGTGGAGGTCGGGGATGCCGCGCGCGTGGTACTGGCGCCAGTCCCAGAGTGAGAAGGGTGAGTCGCGGCCGACCTGGAAACGCACTGTCCGGTCGAAGAAGACGCGCGCCGCATGCAGCGGCGACGGGTCGAAGAGCAGCACGGAGAAGACGAGCGCGGTCGCAACTCCGAAGCCGAGCAGCGTCAGCGCGGCCCCGCGCGGACGTCGTGCCTCCGGATAGCCCGACCAGAGCGGCAACAGCAAAAGCGACGCGAACTTCGTCCAGCCCGAGACCGCGACCGCTGCGCCACGACCGAGGTCACTCGTCAGCACGAGGAACCCGAACACGAGCAACGCCGGCATGATCGAGTCGTTCGTGTTCGAGCTCGACGCGTACTGCGTGAACGGCCACGCAGCCCACGCGAACGCGAGCGTCGCGCCAAGTCGCGGCCCGCCAAAGCGGCGGCCGACGAGCGCGAGCCCGACGAGCGCGAGCAGGTCGAACAGGATCGACGTCGCATGCACCGCCGGCAGCGAGTCCCACTTGTGACTCCAGCCGAACGCGAGGTAACCGGGGACGTACGCCAGGTACGAAACGGGCCCGTACGTGTCGCCGAGTGGGTTCGCGGTCTCACACCTCCCGTTCGGCTGGACGCGGTCGCGCACTTCACCATCCGAATCTGCGGGCCCGCAGTTGGGCAGCGTTCCCTCCTGAGGGAAGTTCCCGTACGGATCAGTCCCATGCACGATTCGGTCGGCGCCGATGACGCCCGAATAGCCGACGTCGATCACGTTCGACGCCTGCACGTTGAGACCGACGCGAAAGCCGGCGAGGAACACCGTCGCGGCGGCGAGCACCCAGACAGGCCACACGGCGGCACCACGAGGCGGCCGGTCGGTACGCGCGATCCACACGCAGCGCACGAGCAGCCACAGAAGCGGCGGGTAGGCAAGTGGCATTGCAGCGAAGACGTTGCCGTGGTTGAAGAACCACAGCGACGCCGACAGCGACAGGAGGACGAGCAGGTCGGCGTTCCGCACCGAGAGCGGCCGGCGCCAGTCGAGGAGCCCGACGAGGAACACCGCGCAAAAGGCGAGCCAGACCGGGTAGCTGTTGATCTTCTCGCCCCCGAACGCGCCCGTGTAACCGCGCGCCATCTTCCACGCGACCTGGGGACCGGTCCATGACTCGGTGACGACGCCGCTCGCGTCGTCGACGCGACCCGTCGCAATTTCCCCCGCGCGCCCGGAGAAGACGTTGACGGTCCAGATCCCCTGCGCAAGTGTCGCCTCCGTAACCGGGCTCGCCGGATAGCGACGCAGCCAGCCATGGACCTTTGGCTCGGCGAGGAAGCGCGCGATCACCTCGCCCTTCGCGATGTGCGGCTTGGCCTGGGCGACCGGCGCCGTCTGCGTGAGCGGATTCGCGAAGGTGGTCGTTCCGGCGACGGCCGCCGGGACGACTGCGAGCGCAATCACCACAGCAGCCGCGAATCTCACGTGCGAAAGCTCCAGAGCTTGTTGCCGAGGAAGTTCAGCGGGGTCACGAGGACGATTGCGATCGCCTGCGAGGCGACCTTCCGCCAGTGCAACGTGTCGATGAACAGCACGAGCCACAACTGGTTGACCCCGAACGCGGCAAGCGCGACGACGAAGAACCGCATGCCCTGAGCCCCGACGTTGCCCTTCGACTTCGCAAAGGTCCAGTGCCGGTTCCAGAAGTAGTTGCTCGCGGCGGCGACCACGAACGAGATCGCCGCCGCGACGTGTGCGCCCCAGCCGAGAAGCGCCGCGAAGACGAGCAGGTTGATGACGTACCCGCTTCCACCGACGGCGCCGAACTTGGCGAGTTGGATCCAGTTGTGGGGGCGACGAAGCGCGCGCACCGTCCGGCCGGCAAGAGTGGGCTCCGACACCGTGGCGAGGCTAGCGGTTTAGCGGCTCGAAGTGCCGGTGGAAACACGGCCACCGCTCACTTCGACACCGAAATGACCAGCGACGAGCGCCTTGATCTCCGTGATCGACGCGGGCGGCGCACCGAGCCCCACCGTGAGCATCGGCACCTCGGAGTCGGCCGCTTCGAGCGAGCCGTGGCTGCCGCCCCCGTGATGGTGACGCCCCGCCAGGTCGTCGAACTCCCAACCAGGTGCGGCCGAGACGAGCACTTCGCCGGCATTCGGGTTGGCGAGTGCGGCGGCGGCGCGCGCGTGCCCGTCGGGAACCGTGTCGAGGAGCGCCAGGTCATCGTCTCCGTCACGCCGCGCGACGAGCCGTCCGTCCTCGGTGAAGAGGACGATGCCCGCGGACGCCTCGCTGTCGAGTAGCTCGGCGATGCGACGTGGCTCGTCGGTGTAGACCATTGCGGCGCGATTCGATGCTGTGACGAGGTCGCCGCCGACGTCGAGTCGCGCGGTGTGCTCGACATTCGACTGGCCGTGGTCAGAGCAGACGACAACCGCGTAGCGCTCGAGAAAGGCATCGGGGCCGCCGGCCGCGTCCATCAATACCCCGATCGCCGCGTCGCTCCGCGCGAGCGCCTCGTGAGCCTGATCAGGCCCCGCGGCATGCGAGGCGAAGTCGTAGTCGGGCAGGTAGTAGACGAGCAGGTCGAACCCGTCGCGCGTGACGAGCCACCGGCCGACCGCCGCGGCGTACGCGTCGATCGACCCGAGCGCGCGGTTGCGCACGGCGAGCGGCGCGCCGGTGCGGTCGCTCTCATACAGGGAGAAGAAGAAGAACCGCTTCGGGCCGTAGACCGCCGGGACGCCGGGGATGATCGGCAGATGGCGGTGACGGCCGCGGTAGCACGTGATGTTGATCGCGGCCGTCGTCAGGCCCGCGTCCTCGAGCAGCTCGTAGATCGTCTCGGCCCGGCGCCCGAGGTGCTTCGCGTTCAGGTCGATCACGGTGTCACGGAGCGAACGTGCGATCCCCGCGGCACGAACGGCGCCGAATGACGAGCCGTACTCGACCAGTCGACGCTCACCGCGATGCCACCACACGAGATGGGGGATCTCGTGGACGTCGGGGTGCTCGCCGGTTGCGATCGACGAGAGGCATACCGGCGTCAGCGACGGGAACGTCGACGTGGCGCGACGGTATTCACCGTGCTCGGCGAGAAAGCGCAGCGCAGGCGCGTCGGCAGCCTCGAACATCGCCGGCGTGAGGCCGTCGATGACGACGAGCACAACCGGTTTAGGCGGCACGGTTCAGGTCAGTCGCGCGCGAGCGTGCGCAAGCCCGCGTGCGTGTCGGGCGACCGGCGCCGAAGGCGCGCACCGAGCACGGGGAGAGCAAGCGCCTCGAGGTACCCCACGACCGGCACGAACGCGAGAGCGACACCCACGAGTGCGCCGAGCGCAAGGAGCAGTGCCGTCCCGCTGCGCGTGCCGCCGCGCCTCAGCGCTCCAGCGACAAGCGGCGCCGATCCGAGGGATCCACAGAGCGCGCCGACGGCTCCACCTGCCGCCTCATCCCACTGGCCGAAGGCGAAGCCGATCGCCGCCGCGATCGCGGCGGAGACGGCGAGCGCGACGAGCGCGCGGCGGAGCGCGCCGGCGGCCGCGAGACCGACCGCGGCCCCGACGCCGACGAGAATTCCGATCGTGTACCAGTCGCCCATGGCGGCGGCCAGTGTAGCTCCGCGGTTTGAAGAGGCCCCAGATCGGGCATACCTTTGCACCCCTCGCTAGGAGAACACCCTTGTCTGACGACGCCCGGCCCCTGCTCGTCTTCTTCTCGTCCGCGCGGTCAGGCCCGTCGCGCCGCATGGAAAGTCTCGTGGCGCACATCGCGCGCAAGGAACGCCATCGGCTGCGCGTCGTTCAGGTCGACGTCGAAGAGCGCGCCGATCTTGTCACGAAGCTCGCAGTGAAGGCGACGCCTGCGATCGTGCTCGTCGCGGGCCGCAAGGCCGTCGCCCGCATCGAGGGGCGTGCGAGCGCGCCGAGCATCGAGGCGATGCTCGAGAAGCACTTCGCCCTCGTTCCGGCCTAACCGACCTCGAGCACGCGGATCACCGCCAGCGTGAACTCGGCCGCGCGTGCGCCGTCGACCACGCGGTGGTCGAACGTGACACTGACGTTGCCGATCGAGCGCACCACGATCTCGCCGTCGCGGACGACCGCGCGAGGACCGATGCGATGCACGCCGAGGATGCCGACCTCGGGATGATTTACGAGCGGCGTGACGAGTACGCCGGCGAGCTTGCCGGCGCTCGTCACGGTGAACGTCGACCCGCGCAGCTCGTCCGCTGTCAGCGCACCGCTCCGCGCCTTCTCGGCCAGCGCGTCGATGTCGGCACGCAACTCTTCGAGCGGCCGGGCGGCGCAATCGCGGACGACGGGCACGACAAGACCCTGCTCCGTCTGCACGGCGATGCCGATGTCGTACCGGTCGAGGTACACGATCTCGTCGCCTTCGAGGCGCGCGTTCAACTCGGGAAAGTCCTTGAGGGTGACGGCAGTCGCGCGCAGCACGAGCGGCAGCAGTTGCTTGAGCTCGACGCCGGTGAAGTCGCACTCCTCGACGAACGTGACCGCGGGCACCTCACGGTGTGCGCGCGTCAGGTGCTCGACGATCTGCCGCCGCACGCCGCGCACCTTCTCGCGCCGGCCCTCGGCGGGAGCTGCCGGAGCTTGTGAGGGACTGGTACTTGCATTCCCGGCGGCGGCGCGGACGTCGTTCTCGGTCAGGCGTCCGCCGGGGCCGGTCGGCGTCACCGCCGCGAGGTCGACGCCCAGCTCGGACGCGATCCGGCGGACGAGCGGGGTTGCCTGCAGCCGGCCGGCCGACGCAGGCGCGGATGCCGACTGGGGCGGGGCGGCCGCTTGTACCACACTGGTACTTGGCGGTTCGGGCTCGGGCTCGGGGCCGTCCGAGGCGATCACGACGAGGACGGTCCCGACCGGGACGACGTCGCCTTCGGCGACGAAGATCCGCTGCACGGTGCCTGCGGCCGGCGAGGGGATCTCGACCGTCGTCTTGTCGGTCTGGATCTCGACGAGCGGCTGGTCCTCGGCGATCAGATCGCCCTCGGCGACGAGCCAGCGGGCGATCTCTCCTTCGATCAGCCCCTCGCCCAGGTCGGGCAGCTTGAAGGCATACGACACGGCGGTGGAGGCTACCTGCGGGGGCGCCCGATCCACGAGCCCGCCGGGACGACGAGGATGCGCAGGCCACCACTGCTACGCCAGAGCGACACCGCAAGCGCGTCCCCGGCAACCTCGCCCGCCGTCTCGCGCGGGACGTAACCCGCCTGCAGCGTCCGGTCGGCGTTCCAGACACCGACCGCGTTCGGGTCGTGCTCGTTCTCCGGCTCGGGGACGAGCGCAAGCCGCTGCCCCGGATCGAAGGTCGTGTCCGCGACCGCCTCCGGCCGGAACGAGACACCCGCGACGGGAACGACGCGGATCCGGTCGTCTTCCCACGGGACGCGCTCGCCCGTCGCTGCGTCGCGCAAGTGGAAGCCCGCGCCGCGCCGGTCGCGCTCGAGCCAGAGCCGCAACCGTTCGGTCACGGCGGGCTCAGCCGACGAGCGTCCGCACCGCGGCTGCGACACGGTCGACCGACGGCATGTAGGCGTCCTCGATCGTCCAGTACGGGTACGGCACGTCGTACCCGGTGACGCGGAGGATCGGTCCCTGGAGATCGAAGATCGCCTGCTCGGCGATCAGCGCGGCGAGCTCAGCGCCGAACCCCGCCGTTCGCGGCGCCTCGTGGACGATCACGACACGCCCCGTCTTCGCGACGGAGGCCAGAATCGCGCTCTCGTCGAGCGGGCGCAACGACCGGATGTCGATCACCTCGCACGACACGTCCACCACGTCCGCCGCGCGCTCGCAGACGCCCACCATCGCGCCGTAGGCGATCAATGTCACATCAGTTCCCGCGCGAGCGATCCGCGCTTGCCCGAGCGGGACGACGTAATCACCCTCCGGCACCTCGCCGCGCTCGGTGCGATACGACACCTTCGGCTCGAAGATCACCACGGGATCGGGATCGCGAATTGCCGCGGCGAGCAGACCCTTCGCGTCGGCGGGCGTCGAGGGGATCGCGACCTTGATCCCCGGCGTGTGCACGTAGTACGCCTCGGGTGAATCATCGTGCAACTCCGGCGCGCGCACGCCGCCCCCGTAGGGCATGCGGATCGTGAGCGGAAACGTCATGCGGCCGCCGCTTCGCCACCGGTAGCGCCCGACATGCGTGATCAGTTGGTCGAGGCACGGATAGGAGAACGCGTCGTACTGCATCTCGCAAACCGGGCGCCAGCCCGCCATGCAGAGCCCGATCGCCGCGCCGAGGAGCCCCGCCTCCGCGAGCGGTGTGTCGACGCAGCGATCGGCGCCGAACCGGTCGAGCAGCCCCGCAGTCGCGCGGAAGACACCGCCCGCGCGGCCGACGTCCTCGCCGAGCACCATCACGTCATCGTCACGCGCGAGCTCGGTGTGCAGCGCGTCGTTCACCGCTTCGACGAGTGAGAGCTCAGCCATGCCGCATGTTCGGTGGCGGGTCGACGTACGCGTGCTCGAACAGAAGCCCCGTCGACGCAGGAGCTTCTGCCTCTGCTGCCGCGATCCCGGCGCGCATGAGCTCTTCGGCCTGGTCCCGTGCTGACTGCGCCTGCTCGTCGCTCAGGATCCCAAGCCGCTTCAGGAACGACTCGTACTGTCCGAGGCATTCGCACGCACGCGCCTCTTCGACGCGCGCGGGATCGATGTACGCGCGCGGGTCGTCGGCGGTCGCGTGCGGCGCGGCGCGGTAGTGAACCGCTTCGATGAACGTTGGCCCGCCGCCGGCACGCGCGCGTTCGACTGCGTCGCGCGCGGCCTCATACACCGCAAGCACGTCGAGGCCGTCGACGCGAACGCCGGGAATCCCGTATCCGACCGCCTTGTCGGCAAGCGTCTCGGCGCGCGTCTGCGCCTCGACCGGCGTCGAGATCGCCCAGCCGTTGTTGTTACAGACGAAGACGGCCGGGGCATTCATGACTGCGGCGAAGTTCACGCCCTCATGGAACGCGCCTTCGCTCGTCGCGCCGTCGCCGAAGAACGCCATGGCGACCGCGTCCTCTCCCCGCAACTTCTTCCCCCATGCGAGTCCCGCCGCGTGTGGGATGTGCGTTGCGATCGGAACGCAGATCGACGCGACGTTCCAGTCGGCCGGGCTCCACCAGCCCGATGGATGACCGCGCCACCACTGCAGGATCGTCTCGGCGGGCATCCCGCGCACGAGTCCGATCGCCGACTCGCGATACGACGGGAAGATCCAGTCGTCGTCGCCGAGGGCGAACGTGGCGCCGGCCTGAATCGCCTCGTGGTTCCAGAAGATGGCGTACGTGCCGATGCGCCCTTGACGGTGATAGATGACCGAGCGCTCGTCGTAGGTTCGAAGCAGCACCATGCGCCGGTGAAGTTCGAGCAGATCGCTCTCGCCGAGATCCGCGGGCGGCGTGTCGCCATCGAGGACGCGGCGAAGCTCGGGTGCAACCTGGGCCATCCGCGGGCGAAACCTACCTGAGGCCGGACCCGTAGAAGCTCTCAGGCGAGCACCGAGACGGCGTCGCGCTTCGCCTCGAAGACCGCCTCGACGACGTCGCCGAGATCCTCCCCGTCTGCCTGAAGCGGCAGCGGGCGGTCGCAGCGCACGAAGAGACGGTCGAGATCATGACCCGCCAGGAGCTCGATCCGGCCGAAGGCACCGCCGCGAAACACGCCGACAAAGAGACGCGGCACGTCGCGAGCCCGAACACGGAGCGGCGCCGCGAAGTCGATTCCCGCCTCGAACCGCGCGCCGGGCGTGACGCGGATCGGCAACGAGCCTGCGTACGAATACGGATCACCGTTCGAGACGAGCACGAACGCGGCGCGGCCCACGCCCTCGATCTCGATCTGTGGGTCCCACCGTCCGCGGCGCTCGAGCACCATCTTCGCGATCGTCCGCAGGAACGCGACGTCGCCCGGACGTGCGCCGCCCGGAGCGCGCCCGAGCTGATCGAGGCGCCTCACGGCCTCGGCATCGAACCCGATACCCGCCGAGAAGCAGAACCGCCGCCCGTTCACCGCGCCGAGCGAGATCCTGCGCATGCGGTTCTCCGCCAGTGCGGTGCCGACCGCGCGCGCGGCCGCGACAGGATCGCGCGACAGACCGAGTGCGCGCGGCAAGACGCTCGTCCCGCCGCCGGGCAGGAAGCCGAACGGGACGGCGCCGTCGGCGCCGTTCAGCGCCTCGTTGTACGTCCCGTCGCCCGAGAAGACGAGAATCGCGTCCTGATCAGCCGCTGACGCAGCGGCGAGCTCGGTCGCGTGGCCCGGGCGCTGAGTGAACTCAGTGCGTAACTCGATGCGCTCCCGCAAGACCCGTTCGACGGCGCCGATGCGCTCACCGTTCACGTGCGTCGAGTAGGGGTTGACGATCAGAACGGCGCGCTTCACGCTCACGAGCATGCCACGGCGCCGCACTGCACTCATCATCGCCGTCCCGGCCGCCGAGCCGCACGTGGCGGACCTGCGGCTCGCGCACGACTCCTCGGCGCCGCTCGGGGTGCCCGCGCACATCACGATTCTGTTCCCGTTCGCGCCGGCGGAGGAGGTCGATGAGGGGGCGCTCGACGAGGTGATCGGCGCCCACGCGGCGTTCGCCTTCGACCTCGCAACGGTCGAGCACTTCGGCGACGACGTCACCTATCTCGCCCCGGTTCCCGCCGAGCCGTTCGTCGAGCTGACGCGCGCCGTCGCGGCGCGCTGGCCCGAGTATCCACCGTACGAGGGCCGGCATGCCGACCCGATCCCGCACCTGACGGTTGGCGAGTGCCGGCTCGAACTCGAGCCGCCGCTCCCGCTTGCGTGCCGCGCGGATGAGGTGCTGCTGATCGAGGAGGACGCGCCGGGCGGGCAGTGGCTGCTGCGCCGCCGGTTCCCTCTGCGCTAGGGAGTCGAGTAGCCGCGCATCCCGTCGAGGAGCGCGGCGTAGAGCCTGTCGGCGAGCTCGTCGGTCGGTGCGCCAGGGCGGAGCCACGTGTATGCCCAGTTCGCGGCTGACAGGAAGAGCAGCGCTGAGGTTGCGACATCGAGATCCGTGCGGAGCTGACTCTCTTCGACTCCCGCGCGGAAGAGCTCGCGGATCCGCTCCTCGTAGCGGCGGCGCTCCGCGAGGAACGTCGCGCGCCGCTCCTCGGAGAGGTAGCGCCACTCGCGTGTGAAGACCGTCGCGATGTCGAGTTGCCCGCTGACGACAGCCAGATGCGCCCGAAGCGCGAGCCGGATTCGCTCGGCCGCCGCCGCGTCAGCCGGGACACCGTCGAGCGCGGCGTGGAACGCCTCGGCTCCGTCCCAAGCGACCTCCCAGAGCAGGTCTTCCTTCGAGGCGATGTGATGGTAGAGCGACGGCTTCTGGACGCCGAGCGCCTCGGCGAGATCCGCGAGGGACGTGCCCTGGTAGCCCCGCTCGGCAAAGAGCCGGGCCGCGATGCGGGTGAGCTCCTCGCGCCGTGCGGACATCTATGATGCGCAGCCTAACGATCGGTCGGTAGGGAGGCGAGCATGGACGCACGCACCGCGGAGTTTGTGGCTTACATCCAGGACGGGGGTCAGGTCGAGGCAGGCGACTGGCTGCCGGATGAGTACCGCGCGAAGCTCGTGAAGTTCATCGAGATGCATGCCGGCAGCGAGCTGATGGGCGTGCTCCCGGAGCGCGAGTGGATCCTCAAGGCGCCGACGCTGCAGCGGAAGCTCGCCCTGACGGCGAAGGTCCAGGACGAAGTCGGCCACGCGCAGCTGATCTACCGCGTCGCCGAGGATCTCGGGAAGCCCCGCAGCGCGATGTTCGCCGACCTTCTCTCCGGCAAGGCGAAGTTCCACAACGTCTTCCATTACCCGACGAAGACTTGGGGCGACGTCGGCGTGATCGCGTGGCTCGTCGACGCCGCCGCGATCATCAGCCAGAAGGCGCTCCTCAAGTGCTCGTATGCGCCGTACGCGCGGATCATGAAGAAGATCTGCTGGGAGGAGTCGTTCCACATCCTCCACGGCCGCGACGTGATCCTCGCGATGATGACGGGCACCGACGGGCAGCGCGAGCTCGTGCAGGAGGCGCTCGACCGCTGGTGGGCGCCGCTGATGCAGTTCCACGGCAACCCGATCCCGCGCGACGAAGACCCGATGTGGTTCTGGCGGATCAAGTCGCAGGGCAACGAAGAGGCGCGTCAGCAGTTCCTCGAGGGTTACGTGCCGCAAATCTGGGAGCTCGGGTTGACCGTCCCGGACGCGAACCTGCGCCGGTCGGATGACGGCGTGTGGAGCTACAGCGAGCCGGACTGGGCCGAGCTGCGCTCGGTCGTCACCGGGCACGGGCCCCGCTCGCAGGAGCGGCTCGACTTTCGCCGCCACTTCCTCGACCAGGAACGGTGGGTCCGCGACGTCGTCCTCGCCGCATGAGCGTCTTCGAGGTGTTCCGCCAGGAGCGCAAGGGCCAGGCGTTCGCGCACGCAGGCTCGATCATCGCGCCGGATGCAGCCTTCGCGGACGCCTGGGCGCGCGAGCAGTTCGGGCGGCGCGGGGAAAGCGAAGCGCTGTGGCTCGTGCCGCGCGAGGCCGTGCACGAGGTGACGGAGTGGGCCGACGAGTTCGACCTGAAGTACCGCCGCGTCGACGGCTACTCGATCAAGGCGCGACTGAAGGAGGCGCGTGAGCGCGCAGGCACTCTCACCGAGGGTTGAGACGCTCCTCGCCCTCGCCGACGACGAGCTGATCATCGGCTGGCGCGACTCTGAATGGACCGGGATCGCCCCGACGCTCGAAGAGGACGTTGCCTTCTCGTCGATCGCGCAAAACGAGATCGGCCATGCGCGCGCGCTGTACGAGCTCGCGGCCAGCGAGCTCGGCACCAACACCGACGCGCTCGCGTTCGACCGCCCGCTGGACGAGTACCGCTGCGCGCCGCTCGTCGAGCTGCGCTTGCTCGACGACTGGGCGCTGACGATCGCGCGGCGGTACCTCTACGAGGAGGCCGATCAGATTCGTCTGCACGCGCTGATGCAGTCCGACGACGCGGATCTCGCCGGACTCGCGGCGAAGATCGACCGCGAAGAGGTCTACCACCGCATGCACGCGGAACTGTGGGCGGGGCGGCTGCGGGATGAGCCGCGCTTCACCGCCGCGATCGACAAGCTCTGGCCGTTCGCGCTCGGCCTGCTCGAGGCTGACCTTCGCCCGGAGCTCGCCCGCCGGGTCGGCCGAGCAAGTACCAGTCCCCTGCACGCGCAGGAACGGGGCGCGCACACTTCAGAGCTGGCGGACCTTCTGTCCGAGATGACCGAAGTCCGACGCTCCGAGCCCGGGGCCGAGTGGTAACCGCCGACGAGGTCTGGGCGGCGCTCGAGGAGATCCCCGACCCCGAGATCCCCGTCATCTCACTCGTCGACCTCGGCGTCATCCGCGACGTGACGGTGGACGGCGCCAAGGTTCGGATCGAGTTCACGCCGACGTTCCTCGGCTGCCCCGCGCTCGAGGTGATGCGCGATGCGCTCGCAGCGAAGGTCACGGCACTCGGCGGGGAGCCGGACGTGACCGTCATCCAGGACGACTCGTGGTCGACCGACCGCATCACGGCGGCGGGCCGCGAGAAGCTCCGCGAGGCGGGCTTCGCGCCGCCCGCCCCACGCGCAGCCGGCGCGACGACCCTCGTGCAGTTGCAGTCGAAGGCGTTTCGCTGCCCCTACTGCGGCTCGACCGAGACGCGGCTCGAGAACATCTTCGGCCCGACGCCGTGCCGCTCGATCCGTTGGTGCGACGGCTGCCGTCAGTCGTTCGAGCAGTTCAAGACGATCTAGCCAGAACAGGGTTCGTTGCTTCACGCAACCAGCTGCGCTACGATGAGCGCATGCTGAACCGCGAGTACGACGGGCAGGACTTCTGCGGTGTTGCGAAATCGCTCGAGATTCTCGGCGAGCGCTGGACGCTCCTCATCATTCGCGACGCGTTCTTCGGCCTCCGCCGCTTCGAGGAGTTCCAGTCGAGCCTTGGCGTCGCCCGCAACGTGCTCACCGATCGTCTCAACCGGCTCGTCGACGAAGGGGTCTTCGACCGCCGGCGCTACAGCGAGCGGCCCGAGCGCTTCGAGTACGTGCTCACTCCGAAAGGGCGCGAGCTGCTCGTTGCGCTGACCGCCCTCCGCGAGTGGGGCGACCGCCACGTGCTCGCGCACCCTTCGCTGAAGGTTCGGCGTCTCGACGACGGCAAGGCTGTGACCGCCGCGCTTGTCCCGAAGGGCACGGCGACCCTGAAGGCGAACGAAGTCGAGCTCGTGCGCCGGGCCTCTTAGGGAAAGGTCGACGAGCCGGGATTGAGGTCGTACCGGCCGCCGTTCGAGCAGCCGGCCGGAACCACGTACGCAGGGTTGCTCGCCGAATCGGCGGCGTTGTCGGCGAGTTGCTCGCGCATCAACGAGCGGGCGAACGACGCCGACAGGCCGAGACGCACACCAACGCGGATGCCTGACTGGAATGCGTAGCAATTCGCAAGCCCCTCGTTCCCGACGCCCCGGAGATGCCACGACTCGTGCGCGAGAACGGCGATCGCGCGACCGGTGGGGTTGAACGAATGGGTGTCGTGCTTGTCGATCACACGGTAGAGCTGGTAGCAGATCCCCGGCGTCAACCACGCGTTCGTCCCACCGACCTCCGCGAGACCGTCCGCCTCCTGGACCGCACCGACGTGCCTGCCGGCGGTGTCGCAGCGCACGGTCGCCCGGTGGCCGGCGATGCGCGCGGCCTGCTGCGACAGCACCCGTTCGACCTGGGCCTGCGTCTGATGATCGAGACTGCTCCACCCACGGCGCACGCCGATGCCCCACGCGACGAGCGCGACGAGCGCGACAACTGCGAGCGATGCACCGATGCGGCGCGCGACCGTCGGCCGGTCGCGCGGTACGGGCTGCGAGACCCAAAACGCCGGGTCGTCATCCTCGGGCGGCTCGTCGCTCGACCAGCCGAACCGCTCGAGGTCGACGTTCTGTGGCGCACGACCGCGGTCGAGCGGCGCGCGCCGGACCGCGACCAGTGAGCCGACGATTGCAAACTCGATCTCGAGGCCGAGCGCCACGATGAACGGCAGCCACAGCGGGACCGCATACCGCCAGTCGGGCGGGGAGAAGAACCAGGCGACGAGCAGGAGGACGAGAACACCTCGCGCCCAGCGAATGCCTCGCGCGCTCATCGCTCCAGGGTAAGGAAGAGCGTCAGATCGCGGGCTGCGGGTCGTACTGGATGTACCGTCGCACGCTCCGCGCCCGCTCCGCCGATTCGAGGCGCGCGACGAGATGCAGGGCCATGTCGATGCCCGCGGAGACGCCCGCCGCCGTAACGACCTCGCCGTCGTCGACGAATCGCGCGTCGGCGTCCACCGTCACCCCGAACGCGCGGAGGCGGTCGACCGCACCCCAGTGGGTGGTCGCCGGGCGTCCGTCGAGGAGCCCCGCCTTCGCATAGACGAGCGACCCGGTGCAGACACTCGTCATCAACGTCCCCCGCGCGGCAATCTCACGCAACCGTTGTAGGAAGCTCTCGCTGCTCTGAAGCGATCGCGTGTCGCCGCCCGGAAGCACGAAGAGATCGAATGCGGCCGCGTCGCTCCAGGCGACATCGGGCAGGACACGCAGGCCGTGCGAGCAGGTGACCGGTTCGGTCGACTCGGCGACCGTCTGGACGGTGATCGGCTTCTCGCTCTCGCGTGCCCAGGCCGCGAGCACCTCGTACGGGCCGGCGAAATCGAGCTCCTCGACGCCGTCCCACAGCCAGATCCCGATCCGGTAGGCGTCCATCGTCAGAGTCTGCCTGCCGGACCCGCCGCCGCGGCGAGGCCGGGTCGGGAAGGTAGATTCCGGTCATGGCCCACGTGCGCATCTTCTACTGCCCCGTCTGAAACGGTTACGACGAACGGGCTGCGAGTCTCGCAGCCGAGATCAACGGCACCGGGCACACGGCCGAGATGGCTGAAGGTGAGAAGAGCCAGTACGACGTCTTCGTGGACGACCGCCTCGTCTTCTCCAAGCAGGAGACGGGCCGTTGGCCCGAACTGGCGGAGATCCTCGCCGGTCTGCCACCGCTCGAGGATCGCGCCGACGCCTAACACGACCGAAACGGCGGGCGCGCTACCCTCGTCCTCCGTGCCGGCCTCCCGCGTCCTGCTTCTCCTCGTTGTCCTCGTGCCGCTCGTCGCTGCCGGCTGCGGCTCGTCGAAGAAGGCCGCAACGACGACGGTCCCCGCACTGACGCAGAAGCAGTTCGTGTCGGCTGCGAACGCCGTCTGCATCAGGTCCGACCGGCGTGTCTTCAGGCTCGGACGGCTGACGCTCCTGCCCGAAGGATGGGCGCAGACCGCCGCCGCCGCCCGGGAGGGTGTGCGCGAGATGTCCGCCGTGCATCCGCCGGCCACACAGCAGGCCGGCTTCGCGCACTTGCTCGCGCTTGGGAATCAGCTTGCGGGTGGAATCCAGGGCGTCCATGACGCGCTCGCGAAGAAGAACTACAAGGCCGCGCAGGCCGCGCAGTTGAAGGCGACGAACGCCGACACGGACATTCACCGGCAGGCGAAGAAGCTCGGCCTCACGTTCTGCCAGCAGCTCCTCACGAACTGGCCGGCGTAACCGCAGCGGCTTCGCAGGCCTGGCCGGCGTTCGCGCTCGTGGCCGGCCTGCTGCTCGTCGGCGTGGTGGCCGAGGCGGATGGCCTCTTTGCGGCTGCCGGCTCCCTCCTCGCTCGATTCCCGCTCGGGCCGAGGTCGCTGTTCGTGGTCGCACTGCTCCTCGTCGCAATCGTGACTGCCGTACTCAATCTCGACACGTCGGTCTTCTTCCTGACCCCGGTCTTGCTGCACCTCGCTCGCAGTCGCGGCATCGACGAGTCACCGTTTCTCTACGGCGCGGTCTACATGTCAAACGCAGCTTCGCTCGTTCTCCCAGGATCGAATCTGACGAATCTGATCGTGCTGCACGGCGAGCACGTGTCGGGTGCGTCGTTTCTCGCTCGCCTGTGGCCGGCAGCGATTGCATCGGTGCTGACGACAACCGGCGTTCTCCTCGTTGCATTTCGGGGCTCGTTTCACACCCCACCGGCGCCCCCGGGGGTGGCGGCACGCGCGCGCGTGGGCGTGGGCACTCCGGCAGTCCTCATCGCGACCGCGCTTGTGCTGCTTCTCGCCTCGCCCGCGCTGCCGGTCCTCGTCGTCGGAGTGGTGGCCGTGCTTGCGTCGCGCACGACGCGCGCGAGCGTCCTCGCCGCAGTCGACGTCCGCGTGCTCGGCGTCCTCTTCGCGTTTGCAACGGCGCTCGGTGGCCTCGGGCGTGCGTGGGGCGGCCCGGATGCGCTCTTCGACTCGCTCGGGCGTTGGCAGACCGGAGCATTCGCTGCGCTCGCAGCGATCGGAGTGAACAACTTGCCCGCCGCGGTGCTGCTGACGCCTGATCCACCGTCGCACGCTCGCGCACTTCTGATCGGGCTCAACATCGGCCCGAACCTCGCCGTCACCGGCTCGCTGTCAGCCCTGCTCTGGCTCCGGGTCGCGCGCTCCCTGGACGCTGCGCCGTCGATCAGAAGGTACTCGCGGATCGGCGTCGTCCTCGCTCCGCTGACGCTCGCGTCGGCGCTCGCGGCGCTGTGGCTCGTGGCGCCGGGGCGGATGTAGCTGGTCTCTAGCCGGAGAAGACGGCCGGGCGCTTTTCGAGGAACGCGGCGACGCCTTCGTGAAAGTCGGGCGTCTGCGTCATCTCGGCCTGTGTGACCGCCTCGAGCTCGAGCTGCTCGGCGAACGTCGTGGACTCCGCGGCGTCGAGGAGTCGCTTCGTTTCCCATACCGCGCGCGTCGGCATGGCGGCAAAGAGCTGCGCGACTTCCGCGACCCGTGCCGAGAACTGCTCGGCCGGCACGACCTCGGACACGAGCCCGCACTCGAGCGCGTCGTCAGCGCTGAGTCGACGGCCTGTGGTCAGCCACTCGAAGGCTCGTGCGGCGCCGAGCAAGCGGCGCGCGAGCCACGTGCCGCCGGAGTCCGGCACGAGACCGATCTTGATGAACGCGGGAACGAAGCTCGCTGCATCGGAGGCGATCCGCAGGTCGCACGCGAGCGCGAGCGATAGCCCCGCACCGGCAGCCGCGCCGTTCACCGCCGCGAGCACGGGCTTCTGCAGCGCCCGGATCGCAAGCACGTTCCGGTGGTAGTTCGCGCGGAGGTTGTCGGCGACATCGCCGGCCCCGCTCGAGAACTCCTGCAGGTCCTGCCCGACGCAGAAACCACGGCCCGCGCCTGTGATGACGACCGCGCGCACCGCGGGATCCGCGGCACCCGCGAGCGCCGCGTAGAGGCCACCGTGCACCGAGCTGTTCAGCGCATTCAGCACATCGGGGCGGTTCAGTGTGATCGTGAGGACGCCGCCCTCGCGCGTGACTTCGACCTCGGCCATGCGTCAACCATAACCGCGCCCGCCCAGGGATAGAGTGCGCCGCGATGAGCGACCCGTACTCCGCCTTCCCGAATCTCGAGCTCGACCGGCCCGCACCGCACGTCCTCCGGCTCACACTGCGTGTCGCCGGGCGCCTGAACGCCGTCAGCGGATCGATGCACCGCGAGCTCGCCTCGGTCTGGCACGCGATCGCGGCAGACGACGAAACGCGCGCTGTGATCGTGCGCGGGGCAGATGGGGCGTTCAGCTCCGGCGGCGACCTCGACCTGGTGCTCGAGATCGCGTCGAACTACGCGACGCGCCTGCGCGTCTTTCACGAAGCGCGCGACCTCGTCTACAACGTCATCAACTGCCCGAAGCCGATCGTCTCGGCGATGACCGGGCCTGCGGTCGGCGCGGGTCTTGCGATCGGACTTCTCGCCGACATCTCGATCGCGACCCCGAGCGCGCGGATCGTCGACGGCCACACGAAGCTCGGCGTCGCAGCGGGCGACCACGCGGCGATCGTCTGGCCGCTGCTGTGCGGACTTGCGAAGGCGAAGTACCACTTGCTCCTCTGCGAGCCGCTCGACGGTGTCGAAGCCGAACGGATCGGACTCGTCTCGCTCTGCGTTCCCGACGACGAGCTCGAGGAGCGGGCGCTCGCGATCGCCGAACGGCTCGCGGCGGGCTCACAACCGGCACTTCGGCATACGAAGCTCGCACTGAACAACTGGTTGCGCATGGCGGGCCCTGCATTCGACACGTCGCTCGCGCTCGAGTTCCTCGACATGACCGGCCCCGACGTGCACGAAGGGGTCGCGGCGGTGCGCGAGAAGCGCCCGCCTCGCTTCTCGTAACTGCGCCAGCCGAGCCGCCGCCTATCGACGGGCGACGAAGACGTACTCTCGGCTGTCATCGTCGAGCGGTTCTTCGTCGAATCCGCCATAGAGAGCTTCGAGATGCAAGCCCGCGACGTCGAGCAGTCCCAGCCATTCGTTCTTGGTCGCCCACCAGAGCGAGCCGGTTCCACCGTCGTCCAACGTGATGTCGACTCGGTTATCGCTGACGCTGTAGTGGTTCGTATGCGGCACCGGTACTCCGGGGTTGCCCTCGGCATGCTGTCCGTCGATGGCAGACGCGATGTGATGGTCGAAGGCGAATGCGTTCCAGGCGAAGCGACCGTCCGGTAGGAGCGACGCCGCGACGCGCTCGAAGCAGCGCCGACGATCGGCCCAGGTGGGCAGATGCAGCAGAGACCGGCCCGGGCAGTAGATCAACGCTGCGGGCTCCTCGAGTTCAAGATGCCGCATGTCGCCTTCGCGCAGGTCGAGCTCGACTCCCCGCTCAGCCGCGCGCAGTCGTGCCTGCGCGAGCATCCCGCGCGACGAGTCAACCCCGACCACAAGCCTGCCCGTCGCCTGAGCGACCGGGATCGCAACCCGCCCCGTACCAACGGCAAGCTCGACCAGTGGCCCGTCAGCTTCTCGGGCAAGTCCGACGTAGAACGGAACGTCGGCGCTCTCGCCATTCGACGACTCCGCGTACCGGTCCGCCCAAGAGTCGTACCAACTCGACATCGAATTACAATCTACGCACAAGGAAGGTGGCGTTCGGGTGCGCGAGGTCGACCTCCGGTGCGCTGCGGATACGATCGCCTGGTGGGGCAGGCGACGCCGATGCTGTCGTACGAGGATGTCGCGGGTGCGATCGATTGGCTGACCGACGCGTTCGGCTTTCAAGAGTCAGGCGACCGTTACACGGATCCTGATGGACGCGTGACGCATGCCGAGCTGGACATCGACGGCGCGACGGTGATGGTCGGGTGGCCGGGACCGGACTACCAGAGCCCTGCTCACCACGTCGCAGAATGCGATCAGGCCCGTCGTTGGCTGGCGACACCGTGGGTGATCGACGGTGTTCACGTCACGGTCGACGACGTGGACGGGCACTACGAGCGAGCTCGTGCGGCCGGCGCGATGATCCTTCGTGAGCTGGAGGACCTTCCGTTCGGCAGGCTGTACAGCGCGGCGGACCTCGAGGGCCACCGCTGGATGTTCATGAGCCCTGCGCGATAAGCGCCGGCGGCTCGTCGAAGGCGAACGCACTCGGCGAACCTGGTTTAAAGACGAACCAGGTTGCGGGAGGGACGCCTGAGCAAGCGTTCCGGAATGGCCCTTGAGGGGCGAGATGCGGGCGCCATTTCCGTTCGATAGCGCCCGCATCGTCACGCGCTTCTAGTTTGTTCTTCCGTCGCCGGTCTTGACGGTCGGCGTGCCGGTGATGCCCACGTTCCACGTTCCTGACTGGGCGACGTTTGCGGTGCCTTGCTCATGAACCTTGAGGTTCCCGTTCGAGTCCACGTTGGTGTCGTGCACAGGCACCGACGTGTTCGTAATGTTGACGCTCGCCGTTCCCTGCTGCTGAACGGGCACGGAATTTGAGGCCGTGTTCGTTACGAAGACCGAGCTGACGTTGGCGGCAAGAGCTGAGCCCCAGCCGGTAATCAACAGCGCTACAGTCGCAACCGAGACCATCGTGACGACGGTCATGCCCCATCGACTAAGCCTGCGTATCTCGCATCCTCCTAGCTTGAAGGAATTACCGACGGGCTTCGCAAACGCTAGGTCGTGGCGCAGTGCCTTGCAATCGGGAAAACCCTACGAATCGACGTCACTTGCCGACCCGTCGCTCGGCCGCGAGCGTTCGGCAATGGCCCCTGACGGACCGACCAAACGAGTCTCACAGAACGCCTGGGGGCTACCGGTTTGAGAAGGAATCGCCGAAGGCGAGGCTTCGTTCTTTCTCGCGTGGAGTTCGTTCGTGTCGCGCTCGAGGTTCCCCATGGTCGCGCGGCCGCCCTGGAGATGTTCTACACGACCACTCTTGGGTTCCCGCGGACGCGCGTGGGCAGCGTGCGAGTAGGGGTTACCGAACTGTCCTTTAGAGAGGCCGACGGCAGGCCCTTCTATCACTTCGCGATCCTGACTCCAGGAGATCGCTTCGACGCCGCGCGGGAATGGATCGGGAGTCGCGTCGCAATACTCGGAGGGGGCGATATCGAAGGTGTCGTGTTCGACTTCGACAACTGGAATGCCCTCGCCCTCTACTTCCACGACCCCGCGGGGAACATCGTTGAGCTGATCGCACATCGAGGTTTCGAGGAGAATGGCCGAACCGGACACTTTCATCCCTCAGAGTTCCTTAGCCTCTCCGAAATTGGGCTGGTGGGCGAGCAGGACGAACTCGCGCAGGGTCTCGAACAGCTGGGCGTGCGCCTGTGGGATGGCGTTGTCGCGCGTGGGCGGCTCGCATTCTTCGGCAGTCGCGGAAGGGCGTTCATTCTCGCCTCAGAGGGCCGCAGCTGGCTCCCAACCGGTCAACCCGCTGAAGTGCACCCGGTTCAGGCGACGATTACCGGCACAACGCAAGCGCGTGGAGCCGTCGGCGCCCACCTGATTGACGTCGTTCCCCCGCCGCGAGGGTAGGTGGCCTGCACGAGCATGCTCACGCCAGACGCAACTGCGCGTCTCTAGTTCTCCGCGATGTCAGCGAACTGCACGCTCATGCGCGCGCCCATCGCCATCGCGTCCTTGCCGGTCGCGGCGAACTCCGGCGAGCGCGCCGCGGCCTTGAACGCATCGATGTCCGGCCACTCGAACTCCGCGTAGTAGCCGTGCTGCGGCTCTCCCATCGGCGCACCAAAGACCCGGCCGTGCCGGAACGTCGCGCCCGGCACCTGCCGGCAGAGTGCGACGTGCGCGGCATACCGCTGCGGGTCGGGCTCGTCGTCATAGAGTACGAACGCTCGGATCATCTCTCCCTTTCGTCGGAGCCAAGGAGATTATTGATGGCGGCTACGTTTGCTCGTCCCGAACCGAAAACGGCCTGACGCGGTGTCTGCCGCCGTCGCGCTCGCGATCATCGCGGGCCTCGCAGGCTCGGTCCAGGTCGCCGTCATGGGGCGCTTCGGGGGCCGCATCGGCGTGATCGAGGCGCTCACGTTCTCGACCGCCATCCAGCTCGGCCTCTCAGTCGCGATCCTGCTCGCCGCCCGGCTCGGCTTCGGCGGCCTCGGCAGTGCGTTCCGAGCGCCGGCCTGGATGTGGCTCGGCGGGCTGATGGGGCTGCTCGTCGTCTTCTCGATCACATTCGCCCAACCGCGCATCGGAGCGACCGCGACGATCGGGATCCTGATCGCGGGGCAACTGGTCATGGGCGCGGTGATCGACCGGTTCGGGCTCTTCGGCGTCGACCGGATCGGGATCTCGCTTCCGCGCGGCATCGGGATCGTGCTGTTGGGAATCGGCGCAGCACTCTCGCTCGTTCGGTAACGCGTGTCCCATCGTGCAAAGGTCTGGACCGCGCTCGGCACGGTCTACGTCATCTGGGGGTCGACGTACCTCGGCATCTACTACGCAGGCGCGACGATCCCGCCGCTCTTTGCCGCATCGACCCGCTTCATGGCCTCCGGTGCGCTGATGGCCGGCATAGTGCTCGCGCGCGGGGGCACCCTCCGCATCACGCGACGGGCGTTCAAGTCGGTCTTCGTGATCGGGCTCCTGCTGCCCGGCGCGAACGCCGTGCTCTTCTTCGCCGAGCGCAACGTCCCCACCGGGCTCGCATCGCTGATCATCGCGTCGGTGCCGCTCTGGCTTGTCGTCCTTCGCCTGGCGGGGAGAGAGCGGCTCCCGTGGCAGGCGCTCGCCGGGGTGGGTGTCGGCTTTGCGGGCGTCGCCGTGCTTGCACAACCATCGGGCGGGGCGAAGAGCTGGGGCATCGCGCTCTGCGTGCTCTCCGCACTCATGTGGTCGGCCGGGTCGTTCCTCTCAGCGCGCCTCGCCATGCCCGCGAACCCGTTCTCGGCGGCGGCATACGAGATGTTCATCGGTGGCCTCGTGATGTTCCCGATCTCGCTCTTCACGCTTCAGCACGGCCTCCACCCGTCGGCGGCGTCGATCGCCGGCTGGATCTACCTCGTCGGGTTCGGATCGATCGTCGGTTACACGGCCTACACGTGGCTGCTCGCGAATGCGCCGCTGGGCATCGTCTCGACCTACGCCTACGTCAACCCCGTCGTCGCGATCACGCTCGGTGTGCTGTTTCGGGGCGAGACGCTGACTTGGCGTCTCCTGATCGGTGCCGTGATCGTCGTCGTTGCGGTCGCGACCGTCGTGCGGCGCGAGCCACGCCCTGGCGCGTTGCACGACGAAGGCGTTCATTAGGGCGTCGAGGACGATTCGTAAATCGTCGTAGTTTTCCGTAGTGCGCTTTCGGTCCCGAAGGCGTAGGGTTCCACGATGGTCGCTCGCCTGCTCGCGCTCGGGTCACTCGCTTTGCTCCTCGCCGCATGTGGCAGCACAAAGACGGTGACCGTCACCGTCGGAACACCAAGCCCGCCCACGACAAAGGTGAGCGCGCTCGTCGCCGAGGGAGCGCACGACTTCAACCAGTTCGCGTGCGCGCAGTGCCACGGGCCGAACGGGGCCGGGGGCGTGTCGCCCTCCGTTCCCGCGCTGAAGATCATCGGCAAGGCACTCACCGCTGCGCAGCTCCGCACGATCATCGATCACGGCCTCGGCGTCGCCGCCGATCCGAAGCAGCCCTACATGCCCGTGTGGGGGCAGGTCATCTCGCGGCGCCAGGTCACGGCGCTCGTCGCCTACGTCCACGCCGGACTGCCCTCGGTCGAGGGTGCAACGCCGCCTCCGGTACAGACCGACCAAGGCCCCGTCGTCGAAGGCGCGCAACTCTACGTGCGGTACGGCTGCATCAACTGCCACGGGCCGAACGGCCTCGGCGGCGTCCCGAATCCCCAGTCGCCCGACAAAGCAATCCCGCCGCTCTCAGGCGCGGATTTCTTCGGCGAGTTCAACACGGACGCGAAGATCATCGAGGTGATCCGGAGCGGCAGCGTGCTCGGCCGTGCGCCGATCGTCTCGATGCCACACTGGGGCGGCATCCTCAGCGACGGTCAGCTCCACGCGCTCGCCGAGTACATCAAGACGCTGAAGAGCGGTTAGAGGCAAATATCGTCGGGCTTCACCGGGACGCGCGTCAACGCGCGGCCGGTTGCCGCGCGCAGCGCCGCGACGACAGCCGCCGTCGAGACGACCGTCGGCGGCTCACCGACTCCCTTGAGGCCGTAGGGCGCATCCGGCTCGGCCACCTCGATCAACACCGACTCGACGGGCGGCATGTCGAGCGCGGTCGGGATCAAGTAGTCGGTGAAGCTTGCGTTCGTGATCAGGCCGTCCTGCGTCTGGATCTCCTCCATCAACGCGAGCCCGAGTCCCTGCGCGATACCGCCCTCGATCTGCCCCTCGACCTGCTGTGGGTTCACCGCCTTGCCGACGTCCTGCGCCGCGCCGATCCAGACGATGCGGGTCAGGCCGAGATCGACATCGACCTCGGCGACCACCTTCATCGCGCACGCTGCGAACGCGACGTGCGCCCGCTCACCGGTGATCTGGCCCGTCTCGGGATCGAGCGGCGTCGTCCGCGGATGCCGGTAGATCCGTTCGACATCGATCTCCTCGCCCGGCCGCCGAGCCTGCTCCTCGAGCGCCGCCCGGCACGCGTCGCGCACGGCGCCCGCCGCCATCCACGTCATGCGCGAGGCGGACGCGGAACCGGCTGAGTCGACGGTCGAGGTGACGACCGGTGCGAGGCTGACGTCGTCGATACCGAGCTCCGTGCGTGCGACCTGAAGGATCACACCCGTGACCCCCTGGCCGACTTCGGCGGCAGCGCAGTGCACGACCGCGGAGCCGTCCGGGCGAAGCTCGACACGCGCGGCGCAGTAGTCGTCGAAGCCCTCGGAGTAGGCGATGTTCTTGAACCCGACCGCGAAGCCGACGCCGCGACGCACGCCTTCTCCGTTCGTCGTGTTGCCCGCGCCGCCCGGGAGACGAAGCACGTTGCGCGGCAACGCCTCGGCGGGCGGCGGCTCGAGTGCGGCTGCGGCGCGGATCGTCTCGGCGATCGGCAGTGAGCCCGTGATCGTCTGGCCGGTCGGAAGCACGTCGCCGGGCGCGAGCGCATTCAGGAGCCGCAGCTCGATCGGATCGAGCCCGAGCGACTCGGCGAGCTTGTCCATCTGCGCCTCGGCCGCGAAGCAGGTCTGCACCGCCCCGAATCCACGCATCGCGCCGCACGGCGGATTGTTCGTATACACCGCGGTCGACTCGATCAGCGCGTTTGCAACCTCGTAGGGACCGACGGCGAACGAGGCCGAGTTCGACGTCACGGCTGTCGAGCTGGATGCGTACGCGCCGCCGTCGAGGAGGATCCGCATGCGCACGTTGACGAGCCGGCCCTCAAGTGTCGCGCGATGCTCGCACCAGATGCGCGCCGGATGGCGGTGCACATGGCCGACGAATGATTCCTCGCGGTCGTAGACGATCTTCACCGGGCGATTCGTGTGGAGCGCGAGCATCGCGCCGTGCACCTGCATCGACAGGTCCTCGCGACCGCCGAACGCGCCGCCGACGCCGCCGAGATGGATGCGCACCTGGTCGAGCGGGAGCCCGAGACACGGCGCGACCTGCGCACGGTCGACATGGAGCCACTGGGTCGCGACGTAGATGTCGATCCCCCCTTCGCCGTCCGGAACCGCGAGGCCGGACTCGGGACCGAGGAACGCCTGATCCTGGATTCCGACGTCGTAGACGCCGTGCACCGAGACATCGCCTTCGGCCTCGGTGTCGCCGTGTCGGATCACCATGTGTCGCACGACGTTGGGCCGCGGATCGTCGAAGTAGCCGTGCCCCCGCGTCGGGCTCTCGGCGTGCAGCGCCTCCGACTCGGTTGCGCGCTCCATGTCCGCGACGGGCTCGAGCGGCTCGTAGGCGACGATGATGCGCTCGGCCGCGCGGCGCGCCTGCTCCGGATGCTCGGCCGCGACGAGCGCCACCGCCTCGCCGTAATAGAGGACGCGGTCGCTCGCAAGCACGGGCTGGTCTGAGAACTCGAGCCCGTACGTCTTCTGTCCGGGAACGTCGGCGTGCGTGAGAACAGCGTGCACTCCCGGCATTGCCACCGCCTCGGAGATGTCCATCGAGGCGATGCGCGCGTGGGCGTGTGGGCTTCGCAGCGTGTGGCCGAAGAGCATCCCGGGGACGATCAGATCGCTCGCGTACGCGAACTCGCCCTTCACCTTCGGCGGCGCGTCGGCGCGCGGCACCAGATCGCCGACATGGCCGCGCTGCAGCGTGCGGGACTTAGAACCGGTCTGCGTCATACGCCCGCAGCCAGCCGCACTGCGTCGAAGATCTTCGCGTAGCCCGTGCAACGGCAGAGGTTGCCCGACAACGCCTCGCGAATCTCGTCGTCGGACGGATGCGGTGTCCGTGCGAGGAGATCGGCGGTCGCGACAACGAGGCCCGGCGTGCAGAAACCGCACTGCACCGCACCGGCGTCGACGAACGCCTGCTGCACGACATGGAGGTCATCGCCTTGCGCGAGACCTTCGACGGTCGTCACGTCGTGGCCGTCGGCCTGTGCGGCAAGGACGAGGCAGGCGCAGACGAGCGTGCCGTCGAGCAGCACCGAGCACGAGCCGCACTCGCCCTGCTCGCACGCATTCTTGGCGCCCGGGAAGCCGAGCTTCTCGCGCAGCGCGAAGAGCAGCGACTCGCCCTCCCAGCAGTCGGCCTGGTGCTCCTCACCGTTGACGCGGACGGTGATCCTCACGCAAGCACCCGGCTGAGAGCCCGATTGGTGAGAACGCGGAGCGCATGTCGGCGATAGCGCGCGGTTCCACGCACGTCGTCGATCGGCGATGCGGCGTCGGCAACGCGATCGGCGAAGGTTGCAGCCTCGCTGCGCGGTGCCGTCACGAGCAGCGGTCGCGGCGACGCGGAGCCGATCGCTGCGCGAAGCTCGTCGCCTGCGGAAACGGCGAGCGACACGACAGCGATCACCATCGCGTTTCGCGGTCCCACCTTCAGGAAGGTCTGCGGCGCCGACGACGGCGTCACGAGCACCGCCGTGATCAGCTCGTCGGGCGCGAGGACGTTGCGCTTCACGCCCGTCACGAATTCGAGCAGCGGCACGATGCGCACGCCGCGCACGGACCTGCACTCGACCTGCGCGTCTTCGATGACGAGTGGCGGCAGCGCATCACCGGCCGGCGACGAGGTCCCGAGGTTGCCGCCAATCGTTCCCCGGTTGCGAATCTGCGGCGACCCAACGGTCCGGGACGCCTCCGCGAGCGCCGGAAGTACCTCGCGCAACGGGCCGTGCTCGATCTCCGCGTAGGTCAGCCCAGAGCCCAGGCGCACGCCGCCGTTTTCGCGTGACCACCCTCGCAACTCCGTGACCTCGTTCAGGTTCAACATCGCCTCGGGCCGCTCGCGGTCGAAGTTGAGAGCGACCATCACGTCCGTTCCACCCTGGATCGGTAGGACGCCGGGAACCTCGGACTTGAGGCGCAGAGCGTCGTCGAGGGTACGGGGCGTGAAGACGTCCACGGGATGGGACTGTACGGTTCTTCGACTATGGACGCACCTCTTTCGCGGCGTCTCGCGGTGGCGCGCGGCGACGAGCCCGCCGACCTCGTCCTCCGCGGCGGCGAGGTCTTGTCGGTCTTCACACGCGAGTGGCTGAAGGCGGACGTCGCCGTCGTCGACGGTTTCATCGCGGGCGTCGGCACCTACGAGGGGCGCGAGACGATCGACGCGACAGGTAAGTACGTCGTGCCCGGTTTCATCGACGCGCACATGCACCTCGAGTCGTCGAAGCTGCTCGTCGACGAGTTCGCGCGCCTTGTCCTGCCGTTCGGCACGACGACCGTCGTCGCCGACCCGCATGAGATTGCGAACGTGCTTGGCACCGACGGCGTGCACTGGTTGCTCGACGCGACGGCCGGGCTGCCGCTCGATGTCTACTTCATGGCGTCCTCGTGCGTCCCCGCTTCGCAGTTCGAGTCGCCCCGCCGCGAGCTGACGCCAGGTGACCTCGCGTCGCTTCTGCGGCGGCGTCGGGTGATCGGGCTGGCGGAGATGATGAACTTTCCGGGCGTGATCTCGGGCGCTGCGTCGGAGCTTGCGAAGCTCGCGCTCGCACAGCACGTCGACGGTCACGCGCCCGGCGTACTCGGCCGGTCGCTCCAGGCGTACGCGGCGGCCGGGATCCGGTCGGACCATGAGGCCTACAGCGTCGAAGAAGGGCGTGAGCGCTTGCGCGCCGGAATGTGGCTTCTCATCCGCGAGGGGTCGGCGGCTCGCAACCTGCAAGCGCTGTTGCCGCTCCTCGCCGAATACGGGCCCGGCCGCATCGCGTTCTGCACCGACGACCGCGAGCCAGAGCACATTGCCGACGACGGGCACATCAACTCGATGGTGCGCGATGCGGTCGCCTACGGCATCCCCCCGGAGGACGCGATCGTCGCCGCGACGCAGAGCCCCGCAGCTTGGCACCGCCTCGACGAGATCGGCGCGGTCGCTCCCGGCTATCGCGCCGACCTGCTCGTGCTTCCCGACCTCGAGACCTTCGTGCCGGAGCTCGTCTTGAAGGGCGGCCGGCCGACGGCCGAGATCCCGGCGGCACAGGTGCCCGATTGGGTCCGCCACACGGTGCGGATCGGCGCGTTCGGGCCGGAGAAGTTTCGGATCCCGTGGGATGGAGGAAATGCGCGCGTGATCGGGGTCGTGCCCGGGCAGATCGTGACCGACTCACTCGTCGAAGCGCCCACGTTGCACGCGGGCGAGGCGCTGGCCGACGCGGGGAGCGGCCTCGCGAAGATCGCTGTCATCGAGCGACACCTCGGCACCGGCCGAGTCGGGCTCGGCTTCGTGCGCGGGTTCGGCCTCGAGCGCGGCGCGATCGCATCGACGGTCGCGCACGACGCTCACAACGTTGTCGTCGTCGGCATGAACGACGCATCGATGGCTGCTGCGGTGCGGAGACTGGCGAATCGCGGCGGCGGAATCGTCGTCGTCGACGGTGCCGACGTGCTCGCCGAGCTGCCGCTGCCCGTCGCGGGCCTGCTCTCGGACGCGCCCCTCGACGACGTCGTCGCAGCGTCGCGTGCGGTGGTCGCGGCTGCGCGTTCGCTCGGCTGCGAATTGGATGCGCCGTTCCAGCACCTGGCGTTCCTCGCGCTCTCGGTCATCCCGAGCCTGAAGTTGACCGATCGTGGGCTCGTCGACGTCGACCGCTTCGAGCTCGTGCCACTGGCGGCCTCGTGATTCTCGCGAACGCGTGGATCGTGACGATGGATGACGCCCGGACCGAGCACGAGCGCGGCTGGATCCGGATCGAGGACGGGCTCGTTGCGGAAGTCGGCTCGGGCGACCCACCCGGCGCCGGAGAAGACCTCGGCGGCGCTGTCGTCACGCCCGGCCTCGTCAACACGCACCATCACCTGTACCAGACGCTGACGCGCGCCCGCGCCCAGCAGGCAGACCTCTTCACCTGGTTGAAGACGCTCTACCCGACGTGGGCGAGGCTCGACGAGGAGATGGAGTACGCCGCCGCCCGCTGCGGCCTCGCCGAGCTCGCGCTCTCCGGCTGCACCACGGTCTTCGACCACCATTACGTCTTCCCACGCGGCGTCTCCGGCCTCGTCGAGGCGGAGCTGCGCGCCGCGCAGGAAATCGGCGTGCGCATCGTTGCCTCGCGCGGGTCGATGGACCTCGGCGAGTCGGACGGTGGCCTGCCACCCGACTCGCTGGTCGAGGATCTGGACGCGATCCTCGCCGACACGGAACGTCTCGCCGGCCTCGTGGACGGGGTGATGGCGCAGATCGCCGTCGCGCCGTGCTCACCGTTCTCGGTGACGACGCGCCTGATGGAGGAGTCCGCCGCTCTCGGACGGCGTCTCGGGCTGCAGTTGCACACCCATCTCGCCGAGACGGTCGAGGAGGACACGTACTGCCGTGAGCTGTACAACTGCTCGCCGGTCGAGTACCTCGAACGCGTCGGCTGGATCGCGGAGGATGTCTGGTGCGCGCACTGCGTCCACCTCGCCGACGCGGAAGTGCGCGCCTTCGGCGAGCACGGTGTCGGCGTCGCACACTGCCCCACCTCGAATCTGCGGCTCGGCGCCGGCGTGGCACCGGTGCGCGCCCTTCTCGACGCCCACGTGCGCGTCGGGCTCGGCGTCGACGGGTCGGCGTCGAACGAGCGCAGCGATCTCTTCGCCGAGGTGAAGCAGGCGATGCTCGTCGCGCGTGGCCGCGGCGGCGGCGATGCGCTGACGGCGCGAGACGCGCTGCGGCTCGGCACGAAAGGCGGCGCCGAGGTGCTGCGGCGCGACGACATCGGCTCGCTCGAGCCGGGCAAGCGGGCCGACCTTGCCATCTGGCGAACCGACGGCCTCGAGTTCGGCGGCGCCGACGACCTCGTCGCGAATCTCGTCCTCGCAGGGCCGCACCGCGTCGACCGGCTGCTCGTCGGCGGGGAGGACGTCGTCCGCAGAGGCTCCCTTGTTCGCGTCGACGAGCAGGAGATCGCGCGCGACCACCGCAAACAAGCTGCGAGGATCTGGCGATGACGCTCTCGACCCACGTGCTCGACACCGAACGCGGCCGGCCGGCGGCCGGGGTGCACGTGGAGGTGTTCGCGGCCGGCGGGTCACTCGTCGCCGAGGGTGTCACCGACGAAGACGGCCGTATTCGCGACCTCGCCGATACCGCGCCGGGCACCTATCGCCTCGTCTTCCATCCGCCCTCGCCGTTCTTCAAGCTCGTCGAGTTGACGATCGAGCTCGGGGACGGCCATCATCACGTGCCGCTGCTCATCTCCTCGTACGCATGCGCGAGCTACCGCGGCAGCTGAGCGCGGAGGA
>JBBQQU010000013.1:0-82959 GCA_038215565.1 Gaiellales bacterium
TCGGCGAGCGATACGACGCACTCCTCGACCGCGGACAGCATGCCGAGCCCGAGCAGGTCGATCTTCAGGAAGCCCGCATCTCCGCAGGAGTCCTTGTCCCACTGGCAGATCGTGCGGCCCTCCATCGCCGCGGGCTGCAGCGGCACCATCGTCGAGAGCGGCCGGTCGGAGATGATCATCCCGCCGGGGTGCTGGGAGAGGTGGCGCGGCAACCCGGCGATCTCGCGGGCCAGCGAGGCGAGCGCGCGGAAGCGGCGATCGCCGGCGCGCTCGGCGAGGCCGGGCAGCTGGGCGATCTCCTCGCTGACGTTCGCGGCGCTCCAGCCGTCGGAGGAGGTGGCGAGGCGCGCGATGTCGGCGGGCGGCAGGCCGAGCACCTTGCCGAGCTCGCGGATCGCGCCGCGCGCCCGGTAGGTGGAGAGCGCGCCGACCAGCGCCGCGCGCCGCGAGCCGTAGCGCTCGTGGACGCGCAGGATCAGGCCGGCGCGGATGTCGCGGGGGAAGTCGAGGTCGATGTCGGGCACCGAGGCCAGCTCGCGGTTCAGGAACCGCCCCAGCGACAGGCCCGAGGAGACCGGGTCGACGTGGGAGAGGCCGGTCAGGTAGCAGACGATCGAGCCGACGCTCGAGCCGCGGCCGCGACCGGGCGGCAGTGCATGCCGAGGACTGCCCGGCCCGCGCACCTCGAGCGCGCATTCGCGCGCGAGCTCGAGCACCTCCCAGTGGAGCAGGAAGAACCCCGACAGGCCGAGCCGCGCGATCAGCGCGAGCTCGTCGTCGAGCCGCTCGCGTGCGCGGCGCTTGTGACCGTTCGAATTCGCGTAGCGCTCGGCGAACGCACGGTCGCAGATCGCGTGCAGCTGCACGTCGGCGGGGTCGACGCCGTCGGAGAAGTCGGGATAGCGATAGCCGAGCTCATGCGTGAGGTCGAACTCGCACCGCTCAGCAACCTCGCGCGTGCGAAGCGCGGCGTCTCGCGGCAGCCGTTCGAGCATCTCGGCGGGGCTCGCGAGCACCGAGGTGTGGTTGCCGCGCCGCTCGCGCTCGCAGCCGTCGAGTGACGTGCGCGAGCGGATCGCGACGAGCGCATCCTGCAAGTGGGCGCGGCGCTGGTGATGCGCGTGAACGTCACCGGTGGCGACGGTGGGCACGCCGAGCCGCTCGGCGAGCTCGACGAGCTGTGCGTTCCGGCGTGTGTCGCCGCGCTCGTAGGGGCGTTGCAGCTCGATGTAGAACGCGCCCCGAAACACGTGCGCAAGACGAGTGGCAGCACTCACGTCGAGCACGCCGAGCCCCTGGCGAGCGCAGCCCGAGAGAGCAACGAGGCCTTCGGCGTGCTCGGCGAGCACGCCGACCGTCGTCTGCGCGGGCAGCAGGTCGCGCTCCCGTCCCGGCACGCGCGTCCCTGCGTGGGCATCGGTGAGGATGCGGCAGAGGTTCGAGTAGCCCTGCTGCGTCTCGCAGAGGAGCGTGACGTGCGAGTTGCCCTCGAGCGTCACTTCGGCGCCGGTGATCGGTCGCACGCCGAAGTGCTTCGCCGCGTGTGCGAACTCGAGCGAGCCGTAGACGCCGTCGTGGTCGGTGAGTGCGAGCGCGTCGTAGCCGAGCTCGGCCGCGCGCGCAGCGAGCTCCTCGGGCTGCGACGCACCGTCGAGGAACGAGTACGCCGAGTGCGCGTGCAGCTCGACGTAGGGCGCACGCCCTTCGGCCTGCGGCTCGATACGCGGTGGCAGCGGCGCGCGCTCATCCCCCACGCCGCCCCGGGCGGGGAAGGCGTCGCGCGAGGTGAAGCTCATGGCGGTGCCCGTGTCACGCGCGCTGGGTGAACCACGAGCCGCCGTCGCCGTCGTAGTAGACGACGGTGTTCTCTCCGCTCTCGACCACGACGTCGAAGTAGCGGCGCGTGACCGGCTCCTCGGTCCACCAGCGGTCGACGACGCGCCACTCCTCGCGGACGACGGCGACCTCCTGCCGGTTCAGGCGGCGCGGCTGGCCGTCGGCGTGCGCCTCGACGAGCGCTGGACGCGGCGAGTTCAGTCGTCGCGCGGAACGAGCAGCGCGCGCGCTTCCGGGATGCGTGACCACGGTGCGACCTCCACAACTGTCGAGACCCCGCCTGCGCCGACGGCTGCCCGTACCTGGCGCAGGCCTTCCTGAAGCCGACCCTGGAGCGCCGCGCCCTCTGCGGCGACGAGCTCCAGCTGCTCCCCGGTGTGCTCGGCGAGCTGCGAGAACTCGAGCCGCAGCTTCAACGCGGGCGCAGGCAGCTCGGCGAGCTTCCCCGAGAGCGCCGCGCGCAGCCGGGCCGGGTCGGCCGTCGGCTCGCGCAGGGTGACCGTCCGGCGCCACGAGGCACCGCCGACGAGCCGCGCCCACACCGCGACTTTCCTCGGCGGCCGCCCCGCGCGTTCCGGTCGGGCGAGCAGACGGTCGAGCAGCACTGCGAGCCCTCGCCGGAGTGTCAGCTCGTTGCCGACAGCTTCCGGGAACTCGAGCGTCTCGTGCAGGGCGACGGCCGGCTTACGCGGCGTCACCTTCCCATCGTGCTCTCCTCTCGCCAGGCCCCAGGCGCGCCGTCCGTCCGGCCCCAACCGTTCGGAGACGGCGCTGCCCGGCAGCCCGGCAAGCTGTCCGATCGTGCGAACCCCAAGCTCTTCCAGCTCCGCGTAGCGCGACTGCTCGAGCGGCAGCAGCGTCAGCGGCAGCGGCGCGAGGAACGAGCGCGAGCGGTCGTCGGAGACGATCAGCGCCTGCCCCGGCCGCGCGACGTTCGCCGCCGCGAGCGCCGCAAACCGCCGCTCTGCCGCACCCGCGCGAGCGTCCCAGGCGGTGCCGACCGCCGCAAGCGCCCGCTTCAGCGCCGGCTCGAGGCCGCCGTAGAGGCGCTCGACGCCCTTCGACTCGAAGAAGACCGTTCCCGGCTCGGCCGACTCGACCGCGAACCCCGCATCTTCGAGCCGCCGCAGGATCTCCTCCCAGGCCTGCTCTGCGGTCGCCGGGTCCTGCTCGACGAGCTCGAGCTCCGGGCAGGTCGCAAGCGCCTCACCGAGGCGCATCCCCGGCCGGATGCCCCTCGCCTCCGCAGCGCCCGTCACCGAGCCGATCAGCGGCTCCGTGCCGGGCAGCGGCGCCAGGGCGGCCGGCTTCGCCTGCAACCCCGGCCGGAGGCGCAACGCAGCCCGTAGATCGAAGGCGGGAATGACAACGGAAGCGATCACGGGAACGTATGTTCTACACGAACATACGTTCTCCTGTCAAGTCGTCAGGACGTTCATCCCGCTTTCCCGCTCGATCCCGACGTCAGCAACTTGTCCTTCGGCTTAACTAGGGGTAACGATGACCCAGAACCCGTCATCCGGTGAACTCGAGCTGTGCCCTCAATGCGAGCATCGGACACTTCTCAGTGAGCCTTCCCCCCACGGCCAGCTCATCTGCTTGCGCTGCGGGATCCTCTCGATGTCCCTGCAGCCACAGCCGAACGAGTAGCAGTCAGCGCCGTTCGAGCACGACGACCGGGATCTTTCGGTCGGTGCGCTTCACGTATTCGTCGTAATCGGGCCACTGCTTCGCAGCGAGCTGCCAGAGGCGCTCCCGCTCCTCGCCCTCGACATCGTGCGCCCGGGCCGGGAATACCTCATCCCACACCTGGAGCTCGACGTCGGGATCCTTCGTGAGGTTGCGGTACCAGCCGGGATCCTCAGGCGCGCCGCCCTGCGAGGCGACGATCACGTAGCGGTCGCCGTCGGCCTCGTAGATCAGGGGCGTCGTCCGCGGCTCGCCGGTCTTCCGCCCCTTCGTCGTCAGGAGGAGGATCTTCGCGCCCTTCTTCCAAGCGTGACCGACCTTCCCGCTGGTCTCGCGATACACCCGGACGTGCTCATCGCCGTACAGCTTCTCTGGGTCGGTCATTCGAACGCTCCTTCCGCGAGGCAATGAAAATCGTTATCGAGAGAACGTGTTCGGTGCGCTTTCTCTTCCTGGCTCACGCGACGATCTCGGCGGCGGGGCCGGCCATCCTTGCGAATCGCGGCACCGTGTCGAGCAGATCGACCTGCGCGCAGAACTCGATGTCGGCGTCGAGGCCGGGCGGCCCGTAGGTGCGCGCGTTCAGGCCGTCGAGCGGCGAGGCCCACGCCTGAGCGACCACTTCCGCCGCGATCGCCGCGTCGGTGCGCTCGCCCGCGAGCGCCGCGACGATCCGGCCGGCGCAGTAGGCGTCGTCGAGCGCGAAGGCCCCCTTGAACCCGGAGCAGATGATCGCCACATCTCCCCCGGCGGCGCGCGCCGCGGTGGCGACCGACGAGAGATTCAGCAGCGAACCAAGGAACACGATCTCGCAGCTCGCAGCCGCGGTCAGGATCGTGCGCGTGCCGTTGGTTGTCGTGAGGATCAGATTCTTCGCCTTCGGCTGCCCGGCGAACTCGCGCGGGGACGCGCCGAGGTCGAAGCCGTCGATCACGACCGCGTTCCGCTCGCCACCGACGACGGCGTCGTCACCGAGTTCCGCCCGCAGCGCCCGCGCCTCGTCGATCTCCGCGCAGCACAGCACCCGTTCGTAGCCCGCGGCGAGTGCCTGGGCGATCGAGGAGGTCGCACGGATGACGTCGACGACGATGCCGACGCGGGCCACGGCCGCCTCGTCGGGCGTGAACGCAACATGAACCTGCACGCCGATACGCTAACCGCGTGAGCGCCCCGAACCACTGCTACCGGCATCCCGACCGCGAAACGGGCCTTTCGTGCTCGGAATGCGGCCGGCCCATTTGCTACGAGTGCATGACTCCGGCTCCGGTCGGGCTGCGCTGCCCTGAGCATTCGGGCAAGGCGCAGGGTGTCCAGAAGGTGACGCGCAGCGTCGAGCGGGCGGTCACCGGCGTCGCAGGACGGCGGATGAACGCTGTGACGACGGCGCTGATCGCGATCAACGTCGGCGTGTATCTCGCCGAGCTCGCTGCGGGCGGGAGCTTCAACGGCACGGGAAACTGGTTCTTCAACCACGGCGCGCTCTTTGCCTCAGGCGCGTACGTTCCCGGCGGTATCGGCACATTGCCGGCGCATGCAGTCGCCCCTGGCTACCACCTCGTCGGCGTTGCGCACGGCGAGTGGTGGCGGCTGATCGGCGCCGCCTTCCTGCACTACGGGCCGATCCACCTCGCAATCAACATGTACTCGCTCTTCATCGCCGGTTCGTTCCTCGAGCACGTCATCGGCCGTTGGCGCTTCGCACTGCTGTATCTCGGCTCAGGCATCGCCGGTTCCGCGGGTGCGCTCCTCGTGAGCCCGAACCAGGTGACGGTCGGTGCCTCCGGGGCGATTTTTGGCGTCCTCGGCGCGCTCTTCGTGCTCGAGCGACGGCGCCAGATCTCGACCGGCGGCCAGGTGGCAGGCCTGATCGTGCTGAACCTGATCTTCACGTTCGTGCTCTCGAGCTTCATCTCGGTCGGCGGTCATGTCGGCGGGCTGATCGGCGGCGTCGCGTTGATGTGGTTGCTCCTGCACACGCGGCGCTCGGCGCTGCTCAGCATCGCGGCGACGGCCGGTATCGTCGTCGCGGCGCTCGCGCTCGTGTACTCGAAGATGCGCGGCTACTAGCCGCCGGCTGCGACGTACGACCCTGCGCCTGCTTCCTTCAGCGCGGCTTGCGCCGCGGCAAGCCGCGCCAGGGGAACCCGGAACGGGGAGCAGCTGACGTAGTCGAGCCCGAGCGTGTGGCAGAAGGCCACGGACGACGGCTCGCCACCGTGCTCGCCGCAGATACCGAGCTTCAGCTCCGGCTTTGCGCCTCTTCCGCGCTCGACCGCGATGCGCATCAGGTCGCCGACACCGTCGACGTCGAGCACCTCGAACGGGTTACGTTCGAGCACACCGTCTTCGAGATAGCGCGTGAGGAACTTGCCTTCGGCGTCGTCGCGCGAGAACGCGAGCGTCGTTTGCGTCAGATCGTTCGTCCCGAACGAGAAGAAGTCGGAGGCCTCCGCGATCTCGTCTGCGCGCAGCGCCGCCCGCGGCACCTCGATCATCGTGCCGACGAGATGCTCGATCTCGGGTGCCTCTTGCCCCCACACATCCTCGGTCAGCTCCCGCAGCCGCCGCAACTCCTCGGCGAACGCGACGAGCGGATGCATCACCTCGACGAGGGGGGCATCGCCGCCGCGCTCGTGCACCGCGCGCGCCGCCCGCGCGATCGCACGGACCTGCATCTCGTAGATCTCTGGGTACATCAGTCCGAGGCGGCAACCGCGCGTGCCGAGCATCGGGTTCGACTCCTGCAACGCGCGGATCCGAGCGCGAAGCTTGTCGGAGGAAGCGTCGGCCTCGTCGGGCAGGAACTCGTGCAGCGGCGGGTCGAGCAAGCGGATCGTCACCGGCAGCCCGGCCATCGCCTCGAAGATGCCCTCGAAGTCGGCCTGCTGGAAAGGCAGCAGCCGGTCGAGCGCCGAGCGACGCCCCGCCTCTGTGTCGGCGAGGATCATCTCCTGCATCACGGGCAGCCGCTCGTCGCCGAAGAACATGTGCTCGGTGCGACAGAGCCCGATCCCCTCGGCGCCGAACTGGCGCGCGCGCGTGGCGTCGTCGGGATTGTCGGCGTTCGCGCGCACCTTCAAGCGGCGCTGCGCGTCGGCCCACGAGAGGATCGTCTCGAAGTCGTCGTTGATCTGCGGCGGGACGAGCGGAACCACGCCGACGAACACGCGGCCGGTCCCGCCGTCGATGGTGATCACATCACCCTCCTGCAGTACCTGGCCCGCGAGCGTCGCCGTGCCGTCGCCGAGCGTCAGCTCGTCGCAGCTCGCGACACACGGCTTCCCCATCCCGCGTGCGACGACCGCCGCATGCGAGGTCATGCCGCCGTGCACGGTGAGGATTCCCTGCGCGGCGATCATCCCGTGGATGTCGTCGGGCGTCGTCTCCCAGCGAACGAGGATCACCGGGCTTGTCTTCGCCCGCTCGACCGCGGTGTCGGCGTCGAAGACGATGCCGCCGCTCGCCGCGCCGGGCGATGCGTTGAGGCCCTTCGCCGCGACCTCGAGCGCCGCCTTCGGGTCGATCATCGGATGGAGCAGCTGGTCGAGTTGTGCCGGGTCGATCCGCCCGACCGCTTCCTCGCGCGTGATCAAGCCTTCGTCGACCATCGCGACGGCCGCCTTCAACGACGCCGCCGCCGTGCGCTTCGCGGCGCGCGTCTGCAGGAGATACAGGTGCTCGTCCTCGACCGTGAATTCGATGTCCTGCATGTCGCGGTAGTGCGCCTCGAGGCGCTGCATCGTTTCGATGAACTGCTCGAATGCCTTCGGCATCACCTCGCGCATCGCCTCGATCGGCTGCGGCGTCCGGATGCCCGCGACGACATCCTCGCCCTGGGCATTCGCGAGGAACTCGCCGTAGAGGCCTGCCTCTCCGGTTGACGGGTCGCGGGTGAACGCGACACCGGTGCCAGAGCGATCGCCCTTGTTGCCGAAAACCATCTGAACGACGTTCACGGCGGTGCCGAGGTCGTCCGCGATGTCATGCGCGCGGCGATACACCTGCGCGCGCGGGTTATCCCATGAACGGAAGACCGCACGAACCGCCCGCAGCAGCTGGTCACGGGCCTCGCGCGGAAAATCGGCGCCGGTCTCCTCGCGGTAGATCCCCTTGTATGTATCGACGAGCTCGCGCAGGTCGTCAGCGCTGAGGTCGGTGTCCTGCTGGGCGCTACTGGCCCGCTTCAACGAGGCGAGTGCGCTCTCGAAGCGGTGGCCGTCGATTCCCTCGACGACCTCGCCGAACATCTGGATCAGCCGCCGGTAGGAATCGAACGCAAAGCGCGGGTTGTCCGTGCGCGCGCCGAGTCCCTCGGCGGCCTCGTCGTTCAGACCGAGGTTGAGAATCGTGTCCATCATCCCGGGCATCGACACCGACGCACCCGACCGCACGGACACGAGCAGCGGATCGTCATCGGAGCCGAACCGTTTGCCCGTGCGCTCCTCGAGTCGGCCGATGTGCTCGTCGACCTCCTCAGCCAACCCGTCGGGGAGCTCACCGGCAAGTGTCATCGCAGCGCGGCACGCGTCCGTCGTGATCGTGAAGCCGGCAGGAACCGGGACTCCCATCTGTGTCATCTCGGCGAGGCCGATGCCCTTGCCCCCGAGCAACTCGCGCCCGCCGCTCGTCGGCTCATCGAAGTCGTAGACGTAGCGGTTCGCCATCGTGGAGGCGGAATGTATCCCGCGCGACGGTTTTACGAGGCGCGCTGCCGCCGTGAACGGAACTCGGCGATCCAGGCGAGAGCCCGCAGCCCGAACCAGAACGGCGTGAAAAGGCCGTAGAAGAGAACGAGCGCGGCCCCGAGCGCCGTGTACCAGACACCCCAGCGCCAGAGCGGGACGGGAGGCTTCGGCTTCACTTCGTGCTCGCCGGGGCCGCTTGCATCTCTGCCCGCCGCCGCTCGACGAGCTGGATGATCCGGTGCGAGATCTCCTCGATCGAGAGCTCGCTCACCTCGAGCACCGGGCAGCCGAGCCGCCGGTGCACAGTCGCCGAGAACTCGAGCTCGTCGTAGATCTCGACAAGGCTCGCGTACTTGCGGTCACCGCGCATCCACCGGATCCGCTCGCCCCGTATCTCCGACAGCCGTTGTGCGTCGATCGTCAAGCCGACGACTTTCCACTGATTGATTTCGAAGAGCTCGGCCGGGGGCTCGATGTCCTTCACGAGCGGCACGTTCGCGGTCTTGTAGCCGAGGTACCCGAGGTAGATCGAGAGCGGCGTCTTCGACGTGCGTGAGATCCCAACGAGGACGATGTCCGCCTCACTGAGGCCCGAGCCGACGCCGTCGTCGAACTTGACCGCGAACTCGATCGCCGACATCCGCCGGAAGTACGCGTCGTTCAGCGGCGGGCGAGCGCGCGGCTTCATCTTCGCCGCCTGACCCGAGACCTTCGCGACAGCGTCGATCGGATGCCCGAGCAGGTCGCAGTAATGGAGCTTTGCGCGCCGGCAGAGAGCGCGCATCGTGTCGCGCAGCTCCGGCTCGACGAGGGTGTAGACGACGACCGCCGGGCGACCCTTCATCCGGTTGACCGCAAGCTGAAGGTCGGCGACCGTCTCGACCGACGGGTGCCTGATCTCGAGGAACTCCTGGTCGGGAAACTGCGCCTCGAGTGCCTGCACGATGCGCGCGGCGGTCTCCCCGGTCGAATCCGAGATCATGTGCAACTCGACGGGGGTCACGGGCGCAAGCGTACTTGCGGCGACACGAGGGCTTAACACCGTCCTTAAGGGACTCTGAGGTTTGACCGCCAACCTTGAGGCCTGGTGAAACGCTTCGTCGTCGCGTGCCTGGCCGCCCTCGCGCTTCCCGCGTCGGCATTCGCGTGGGGCGGCGTCTATGCGACCGGCGACGCCTTCGGATCGTCGGTCAACATCCGGGTGTCCGACAGCTATCCCGTCGACGACACCCTGCCGCAGACCTGGGCGACCTATCTCGGCACGCTCGTGCACGGGCCGGAGCTTTCGAAGCTGACGCTCCACCTCGCACCGCTGCCGGAAGTGCAGGCCCATTGCGGATCGCAGGCGCTCGCCTGCTACGACCCGAGCACGGAGACGATCACCGCCTCACCCGACGACACACTCGACCAGCCGCCCGCGCGGGAGGTCGTGGCGCACGAGTACGGCCATCACGTCGCGCAAAACCGCCTCGATAGCCCGCTGCCTGCAGAGGACTTCGGCACGAAGCGCTGGGCGTCGTACGAGAACATCTGCGCACGCAGCGCGAGCGGCGAGTTGTCACCCGGGAACGAAGGCACCGCCTACACCCTGAACCCGGGCGAGGCCTTCGCCGAGAGCTACCGCGTCCTCAACCTGACGAAGGAGGGCGACACCGCGATCGGCTGGGACATCGTCGACAAGTCCTTCTATCCGACGACGACCGCGCTCGCCCTCCTCGAACAGGACGTGCTGAACCCGTGGACGGGGCCGACGCTCACGCACGTGAAGGGCTCGTTCGGAAACGGCGTCGTGCGCACGATCGGATTGAAGACCACCCTCGACGGCACGCTCGTCGCCCGCCTGCACGCGCCGACGAAGGGAACGTTCCGCCTTTCGCTCTGGAACGGCAGCACGCTCGTCGGTCGCGGCGTTTCGTCCATGCAGTACGAGATCTGCGGACAGCGGACGCTGACGCTGAAGGTCGAGCGGCTGCGCGGGCACGGCTCATTCACGGTCGATATCGCCAAGCCGTAGATTTCCCGCGTGGGGATAACGCACTGGGACGATGTCGAGCAGCACCACGTCGCGGCCGGCGAGATGGACGCGACCGTGCAGCGTCTCGGCGACGCCGCCGGCACGAAGGGCGTCGGGCTCAACCGGGTGCGCGTCGCGCCCGGGAAGCTCCCGACCCCGCCGCACTCCCACGGTGCCTCGGAGGAGATCTACTACGTGCTCGGCGGCTCGGGACTCGCCTGGCAGGACGAGCAGGTGCACGAGGTGCGCCCGCGCGACTGCATCATCCACCGCGCCGACGAGATGGAGCACACCTTCGTCGCGGGGCCCGACGGGCTCGACTTCCTCGTCTTCGGCACGCGGCATCCGACCGAGTTCGGCTGGCTCCCCCGCTCCGGCGCCGTTCGCATCGGCTGGCCGTGGGTCGAGGGCCGCACCGACAACCCGTGGGAGATCGAGGCGCAGCAGCCGCCGCTCGCCTACGGCGATCCGGCGCCGCGCCCGGCGAACATCCTGAATGTCGACGAGGTCGAGCTCGAAGACTGGGGCTCCTCACGAACGGCGCCCCTGGCGACGCACGAGCGCTCAGACCTCGCGGGTTTCCACTGGGAGGAGCTCGACCCGGCCGCGCGCGGCGCGGTGCCGCACTGCCACTCCGAGGAAGAGGAGATCTTCGTCATCCTCCAAGGCGAGGGAACGCTGCACCTCTGGCCGTCTCCGGTCGCCGAGGCGCGCGGAGCGAAGCACGAGGAGATCGCCGTCCGGCCGGGCCACGTGATCGCGCGGCCACCGGCGACGAGGGTGAGCCATTGGTTCCGCGCCGGCCCGAACGGCCTGACGATGTTGCTCTACGGCACGCGCAAGCCGAACGACATGTGCTGGTACCCGCGCTCGAACAAGCTCTTCTGGCGCGGCCTCGGCGTCATCGGCCGGATCGAATCGCTCGAGTACGCCGACGGCGAGCCCGACGACTAGGTTCCGGGCGGTCGGGCGTGAGGAAAGTCGCCCATGCGAGCCTCCCGCAACCTGGTTTCGGGGTGTGAACCAGGCTGCTGAGTTTCAGCGCTCGTGGCGCTTCCGAGCAAACTCGCGATCCTGGTTGAAGAGCAAACCAGGATCGAAAGCTCAGGGGTCATCGCGAAACGCTCGCGACTGCCCTGAACTCCTTGAGCGAGATACGCGGCGTTCTCCGGCTCCGGCTCGCGTCGGCAATCAGCATCCGGCTCGGGCCGATTCGCCATCGGGTGACCCCGCACAGTCGTTCCGAGCCGGCGCTCGGAGCGGTGGCCCCACCCGTCCAGGTTACGATCGCCTCGCTTACGACGGATGAGTCGAATCCGGCTTCACCTGAGCGTCAAATCATGCCGTCGTTCAGGGTGCACCGCGGAACGTCGGCCCAGGCGACGAATTCGGGTCTGGCGGGAGCGGTCGAGCGTGCCGCCCGCGTAGCGATGCATGGCGATCCGTTCAACGACGCCCTGGCGATCGTGCCGTTGGTCGTTGAGATCTTGGCGGGACTTGGGATGTTCAACTGGCGGCAGATCGCGCGCAAGTCCTGGCCCCGATTTGGCCATGCCGAGGAACGTTCGTTGCACGCGTTCCATCGGCGGACCGCCACTTCGTGTGCTTCGCTCCCTCGGCGAACCTGCGCGCTCCGTGCTGTCGAAGGTGACGCTCGAAGTCTCGGACGGCTAGTCAACCCACCAGTCGCGCTGGCCATCGACATCGTCGCGCGGATCCTCGCCGAGATTGGGCGCGCCGATGACGAGGATCTCGAGGCCCTCCGGCCCCGCCTCGTAGCCTCGCCACATACCGGGCGGAATGCGGACCGCGTCCCATTCCTTCAGCTCGACAATCTCGTCGTCGACTTTCATCCGCCCGCTCCCGCGCACGACCACGTACACCTCCTCTTGCTTCGTGTGCGTGTGGCCGTAGGGAAAGCGGTAGCCGGGCGGGACGCGCTGGTAGCTCAGCGCGGATTCCTGGAGCTCGAGCGCCTTGGTCGCAGCGCGGAACTCCAAGTCCGGCGCACCGTCGAACCGAGAGCCGATGTCCTCGAGATCGTCCTTGATGTTCCTGAGCGTGAACGGCACGGCGCAATCCTATGGCGTCCGGCTCGTCGCCGATTCCGAGACAAGTTCCTGGTTCCTCGGCTCACACTCGCGGGTAGCCTCTCGTCGTGCCGGCACTCGCCGACTATCCGCGCGTCGAACTGCTCTTTGGTCCGTCACCTGTGCACCGGCTGGAGCGACTGACCGAGCACCTCGGTGGCGGTGTGCACCTATGGGCGAAGCGTGAGGACTGCAACTCCGGCCTCGCCTTCGGCGGCAACAAGACGCGGAAGCTCGAGTACCTCGCCGCGGACGCGCTTGCCCAGGGCTGCGACACGCTCGTCTCGATCGGCGGTATGCAGTCGAACCACACACGGCAGGTCGCGGCCGTCGCGGCGCGCCTCGGCCTCGGGTGCGTCCTCGTGCAGGAGCACTGGGTCGAGTGGGACGACCCCGGCTACGAGCGCGTCGGGAACATCCTCCTCTCGCGGATCATGGGCGCCGACGTGCGGCTCTCCGACGCCGGCTTCGACATCGGCTTCCGGCCGAGCTGGGAGGAGGCACTCGCGTCGGTCGAGGCGTCGGGCGGCAAGCCCTACTCGATCCCGGCGGGCGGCTCCGACCATCCCCTCGGCGGCCACGGTTTCGCGCGCTGGGCCGACGAGGTAGCCGAGCAGGAGTCCGAGCTCGGCGTCTTCTTCGACACGATCGTCGTCTGCTCGGTGACCGGCTCGACGCAGGCCGGCATGATCGCCGGGTTCGCTCGCCAGGAGCGGCCGCGGCGCATTCTCGGGATCGACGGGTCGGCGACGGTCCGGCAAACATGGGACCAGATCGCGCGGATCGCGCGACGGACAGCCGAGGCGATCGGCCTCGGACGCGGGCTCGCCGACGACGAGATCATCCTCCTCGACGAGTGGCATGCCGGGACCTACGGGATACCCGACGCGAAGACGATCGAGGCGATCCGCCTCTGCGCCCGGCTCGAGGGAATGCTCACCGACCCGGTCTACGAAGGGAAGTCGATGGCCGCGATGATCGACCTCGTTCGGGGCGGCCGGATCGAGCCCGGCTCGAACGTCCTCTACGCCCACCTGGGCGGCCAGCCCGCGCTGAACGCGTACGCCGGCGCGTTCTAGACCTAAGCTAGGAGAAGCATGACGACCGTGAACGAGATCATGTCGCGCCGCCTGTTGACGGTGGATCCCGCGACAGCACTCTCAGACGCCGCCCAGCAGATGGAGAAGCGCGCCGTCGGAGCAGTGCTCGTCCTGTCCGACGCACGACTCGTCGGGATCCTCACCGAGCGCGACATTTTGCGGGCCGTCGCGGCCGGGAAAGCCGAGAGCGGCAACGTCAGCGACTGGATGACGCGTCACCCGGAGACGATCGAGCCGTCGGACCGCGTCGCACACGCGGCGTCGATCATGATCCACGGCGGCTTTCGCCACCTGCCGGTGCTCGACGGCGGCGAAGCGGTCGGGATCATCTCGATCCGCGACCTCGTGCGGATCGTGATCGACGACGAGAGCCCACGCGGCGCCTGATCCGACAAACGAGAGGCCCTCGGCCGGCTTCGGCTAGGTTCAAGGCATGGCCGCGGAAGAGCTCCAAGTGTTCGAAGGTGCAGCGACGATCGAGAAGATCGCGTCGCTCTGCCGCCGCCGCGGGTTCGTCTTCCCCACGTCGGACATCTACGGCGGCCTTGGCTCGTCGTTCGACTTCGGCCACTACGGCGTTCTGCTTCAGCAGAACATCAAGGGCGAGTGGCAGCGCTCGATGATCCAGGAGCGCGACGACATGGTCGCGCTCGACTCGGCGGTGATCTTGAACCCGCAGGTGTGGGTCGCCTCGGGTCACGTCGAGGGATTCTCGGATCCGCTCGTCGACTGCCGCACGTGCAAGCTCCGCTTCCGTGCCGACCACCTCGGCCAGAGCGCGTGCGGCAAGAAGCCGTCGAAGCACCCAGGCGAGTACTCGGAATGCGATCTGACCGAGCCGCGGCAGTTCAACATGATGTTCGAGACGCACGTCGGTGCCGTGCGCGACGAAGCGAGTGTCGCGTACCTGCGGCCGGAGACCGCGCAGGGGATCTTCACCAACTTCAAGAACGTCACGTCGTCGCTGCGAGTGAAGCCGCCGTTCGGGATCGCGCAGATCGGCAAGAGCTTTCGCAACGAGATCACGCCCGGCAACTTCCTCTTTCGCGTTCGCGAGTTCGAGCAGATGGAGATGGAGTACTTCGTGCCGCCCGACGACGCGCCGAAGTGGCACGCGTACTGGATCGAGCAGCGCCTCAGCTGGCACGTCGGTCTCGGCGTGCGTCCATCGCACCTGCGCGTCCGCGCGCACGAGGGGAGCGAGCTGTCGCACTACTCGAGCGCGACCTCCGATATCGAGTACCTCTTCCCGATCGGCTGGCAGGAGCTCGAAGGCGTCGCAAACCGCGGCGACTACGACCTGCGCCAGCACAGCGCTGCATCGGGCACGACGCTCGAGTGGATCGGGCACGAGGAGCGCTACGTCCCGTACGTGATCGAGCCGGCGCTCGGCGTCGGACGCGCGTTTCTCACCTTCCTGTGCGACGCCTACGACGAGGAAGTCGTCGCCGAGCGACCGCGCACCGTGCTCCGCCTCCATCCGCGCCTCGCACCCGTGAAGGCGGCGGTCCTGCCGCTGATCGGCAAGGACACCGGCATGGTCGAGCAGGCACGCGGACTGTACGAAGATCTCCGCCGCTCGATGTCCACCGAGTACGACGACGCCGCTGCGATCGGGAAGCGCTACCGCCGCCAGGACGAGATCGGGACGCCGTGGGCGCTCACGATCGACGAGCAGACGCTCGCCGACGGCACCGTCACGCTGCGCGACCGCGACACGCTCCTTCAGGAACGCATCTCGATCGACGGCGCGAAGCAGCTCTTGCTCGATCGGCTCGCGGAGCCCTGGACACCGCGTTGACGTGACCTGGCACCGCCACACGTTCACGTCGGAGGCATTGCGTGGCAACGCGCTCGGCGACCCGCACGAACGGCCGTTGCACGTCTGGGCTCCGGACGGCGCGACCGAGCGCCTGCCGTCGGTGTATGTGATCCAGGGCATGACGGGCATCGCGGACGCCTGGTTCAACGTCGAGCCGTGGAGCACGTCGTACCCCGACCGGATCGCGGCGCTCGAGCTTCAAGCCATCGTCGTGCTAGTCGACGCGTTCACGGCCGTCGGCGGCTCGCAATTCGTCGACTCACCCGGCACCGGGAATTACCACACCTACCTCTGCGACGAGATCGTCCCGTTCGTCGACGCGACCTACCCGACGCTCGCCGCGGCGGAGCATCGCGGCATCCAGGGCAAGTCGTCGGGCGGCTACGGCGCGATGATCACTCCGCTTCTGCGACCTGACCTCTTTGGCGGGCTTGCCACACACGCGGGTGACGCGCTCTTCGAGGTCTGCTATGCGCTCGACTTCGCACCGGCTGCGCGCGCGCTCCGCGAGAGCTACGACGGTTCGTTCGAGAAGTTCTGGGCGGACTTCCGCTCCGGCAGACCGGTGCTCTCCGCCCCGGACGATCCGCTCCTCGTGAACACCTATGCGATGGCGGCCGCGTACTCGGCGCTGCCCGACGGCACGGTCGAGCTGCCGTTCGACATCGAGACGGGCGAACGCATCGACGAGGTGTGGCAGCGTTGGCTGCGGTTCGATCCGGTGGTGCTCGCGCGCGAGCCGGCGCACGCCGAGACGCTACGGAGCCTGCGCGGGATCTGGATCGACTCCGGCCGACATGACGAGTATTACCTCGACCTCGGCGCGACCGCGTTCCATCGCGAGGTCGTCGCTGCGGGGGCGCCGGCGGAGCGGGTGCATTTCGAGCTCTTCGCGGGCACGCACAGTCGCCTCACGTGGCGCTATCCCCTGTCGCTCGCCTGGCTCGTCGAGCGTCTCTCCATCACCTTGTAATCGGGCTCGCTGAAGCCGAACTTGCGATAGAGCGGGTGCTTGTCGGTCGTGTGCAAGATCCAGCGCAGATGCGCGAGCGGGCCGTTCTCGACCATCTCGCGCACAAGCTCCTCCCCCAGCCCGCGCCCACGATGCTCGTCGAGCACGTAGACATCGGCCAGGTAGACGAACGACGTGCCGTCGGAGGCGGCACGGCAGAAGCCGACCTGCTGCCCGTCCTTGTACAGGCCGACGACACGCGAGGCGTTGCTGATCAGCCCGTCCTGCGTCTCGCGCGGCCGGCCCTTCGCCCAGTACGACACCTCGGAGAGAAAGCGGTGCACCTCCTGCTGGTCGACGCGGTTCTTCGCATCGTCGAGCTCGTAGCCGTCGCCGAGATCGCGCCGCATCAGCCCTGGGTGTTGCTCACGCCGACACCGTGCGCAGACGGAAGCCGCCGTGCTCCTCGTACGACGTCGTGATCACGGCGAGCGCATCACGGCGGGCGCGGTCGGAAAGACCGGCCGGTGTCGCATCGGCAAGCGGTGTCGAGAGCAGACGCTCGATTCCCATGAGACCTTCCGGTGAGAGCCGCAGCGCGTTCGCAGCATGCGCAGGGCACACGGCGCCGCCCGCGCGCGGTGAGAACGCGAGCAGGTTGTCGGTCGCGCCGCACTCGACGCAACTCGTCAGGTGCGGCAGGTAGCCGGCAAGCCACAGGAGCTTCAGCTGGAACGACAGCCCGAGCGCATCGAGGGCCGCTCGGCTCTCGCTCGGCGCTGTCACGTCGAGGAGGTCGAGAAAGCGCGCGAGCGCAGCGAACGCACGCTCGTTCGCCTCGGGCTCGCCGAAGAGGCGCAGCATCGCCTCGGCGCCGATCATCCCGACGTTCAGCCGGTAGTTGTCCTCGCGCGTTGCGCGATGCGAATGCAGAAGCTCGACGCCGGTGATCGTCTGCAGCTCGCCTGCTCCTTCGTGCAGCATCAACTCGACGTGCGAGAGAGGCTCGAGGCGCGCACCGAACCGCGACTTCGTCTTCCGGATCCCCTTCGCGATCGCGCCGAGCCGCCCGCGCTGCGCCGTGTAGAGATGAAGGATCCGGTCTGCCTCCGAGAACCGCATCGAGCGCAGGACGATTGCCTCTGTCTTGTGCGTCTTCCCGGCCATTCGAGCCAGTGTAGAGCCGCGACCGGGGAATCTCTTTGTCCGGGTTCTCCGTTATACGAGCAATGGCTTCGATCACGATGTACACCACCGACTGGTGTGGGTACTGCGTTCGAGCGAAGGCCCTGCTCGATGCGCGTGGCCTCGACTACGAGGAGATCAACCTCGACCACGACCCGCGGTTCCGCGCGACCTTGCAGGAGCTGACCGGAGGCTGGACCGTGCCGCAGATCCTGATCGGCGGCCGGCCGATCGGCGGCTACACCGAGCTCTGGCGCCTCGACCGCGACGGGCGGCTCGACGAACTGCTCGCAGCGGCCGCTCCGCGGTAGACCTGACAGGACGGGCAGTACCACGTGCCGCGCCCGGCGACCCGGATCTTGTCGATCGGCGTGCCGCACCGTGCGCACGGGCTTCCCTCCCGGCCGTAGACCTTGAAGCGGTCCTGCGCGGTTCCGCTCGAGCCGTCGGGCAACTGGTAGTCGCGGAGGGTCGAGCCCTGGCGGCGGATGCCGGTGTTCAGCACGCTCCGAATGGCGGTATGCGCAGCTTTCACCTCGTCAGGCGTCAGCTCGGCCGCGGGTGTGAGCGGATGGATGGCCGCGCGCCAGAGCGCCTCGTCGGCATAGATGTTCCCGACGCCGGCCACGGTTCGCTGATCGAGGAGCGCTGCCTTGATGGGCGCCCGCCGGCCCGCAAGACGAGCTGCGAGGTGCGTCGCGCGATAGGCGCGCCCGAGCGGCTCGGGGCCGACCTTCGTCTCGAGGTAGCTGTCCACTTCGGACGGTTCGAGGAGAAGCCACGTTCCGAAGCGGCGGACATCGCGGTAGGCGACGTCCGACTCGTCGTCTAGCCTGACAACGGCACGACGATGGGGATCGTCCGGAAGCGTTCCCTTCGTCGCGTGCCGTAGCGACCCCGTCATCCGGAGGTGAATCAGCAGAGCCCGCCCAGACTCGAACCGAACAATCAGATACTTGCCACGGCGATCGACCTCACGGACGCGCTCGCCTTCGAGCTCGCGTGCCGTCTCGAACGGGTCGTATGGCCGAGTCAGGCGCGGGTCGGCGATCTCGACGTGCTCGAGCACCCGTCCCTCGAGTAACGGCGCGAGACGACGGCGAACGGTCTCGACTTCCGGGAGCTCGGGCATGCCCGCACGGTAGCCAGCCCTGCCTAGTTGAGCCTCGACGACCTAGTCGACGACCTCGAGCAGGACGCGACGCTCGGGTGGAGCGTCGCCGCCGATCGCATAGGCGGCGAGGACCTCCCGCTCGGCGGCGTCGGCTGCGGCCTCGGTGCGCGCGTGTATCTGCGCAAGCGGCTCGCCGGCCTCGACGGCGCTCCCGCGCTTGGCGTGACAGACGATGCCGACCGCGTGGTCGACGGCGTCCTCCTTCGTGCGACGACCCGCGCCGAGGTGCACGGCGGCGTTCCCGATCGCGATCGCGCTCAGCGAGATGACGTGGCCGCTCGCGGGCGAGACGACCTCGCGCACGACCGGAGCGACCGGCAGCGCGTCGTCGTCGGCTGTGCCGCCCTGGGCCTCAATCCAGCGACGCCAGGCGTCATCGGCGCTCCCATCGGCAACCGCCGCCTCTGCCCGGCGTCGTCCCTCGGCGGCGTCGATGCCGAGATCGGAGAGAGCGAGCAGGCGGGCGCAGGCGTCGAGCACGAGCTCCGTGAAGTCGGGCGGGCCGTGGCCGCGCACGGTGGCGCGCGCCTCGCGCACCTCGAGTGCGTTGCCGACCGCTGCCCCGAGCGGCTGATCCATGTCGGTGAGTAGGCACACGACCTCGCGCCCGGCCTGCTCGCCCAGCGAGAGCATCGCCTCGGCAAGCCGCCGAGCGTCCTCGAGCGTCCGCATGAACGCGCCGTCACCGACCTTCACGTCGAGCACGATCGCCTGCGCTCCTCCGGCGAGCTTCTTCGACATGATCGACGCGGCGATCAGCGACAGCTGGTCGACGGTCGCGGTCACGTCCCGAAGGCCGTAGAGAAGCTTGTCGGCGGGCACGAGGTCGCCGGTCTGCCCGATGATCGCGCAGCCGACGTCGCGGACCTGAGCCACGAACTCGTCAAGGGACAGCTCGGTGCGGTACCCGGTGATCGACTCGAGCTTGTCGAGAGTCCCACCCGTGTGCCCGAGGCCGCGACCACTCATCTTCCCGAGCGGGACGCCGCAGGCGGCGACGATCGGCGCGACCGAGAGCGACGTCTTGTCGCCCACCCCGCCGGTCGAGTGCTTGTCCACGACCTTGCGCCCGAGGGCGGCGCCCATGTCGATCGTCTCGCCGCTTCGGATCATCGCGTCCGTGAGCACATAGGTCTCGTGGGGCGTGAGCCCGCGAAAGAACACGGCCATACAGAACGCTGCCATCTGGTAGTCGGGCACCTCGCCGCGCGCGTAGCCGAGGATCAGCTCCGCCAACTCGTCGTCGCGCAGCTCCTCACCGTCGCGCTTGCGTTTGATCAGCTCCGCCGGATGGATCATCGCGTCGCGACGAAGATCGATGTACGCGCGTGCACGATGAACGGCAGCTCAACGTCCTCAGGCACGGGAGCGACCGGGATCTGCATCGAATCGCGATATGCGACGAGCTTCGCGCGACTCCGAACGGTCACCGTCACATTCGCATCGCGACGCTCGACCCGAGCGAACTCCGGTGCAAGGAACGCCGCGCCGTTCTCCCGGTTGAAAGTCTCCTCGCGACCCGGCGGATACTGCAGCAGGTCACGAAGCTCGCGTAGATGCTCGACGGACGTGGTGACCGCGACGAGCGAGCCACCCGGGTGAAGGACGCGCGCGATCTCGCGAAGGCCAAGCGGAATATCGGGGACGTGGTAGAGCATCCACGCCGCGACGACGACGTCGAAGGACGCGTCGGGGAACGGCAGCTCTTGCACGTCGCCGACCTGGGCGTCGAGGCCACGGCCGCGCGCGAGCTCGACCATGCGTGGCGAGAAGTCGAGAAACGACACCTGCGCGCCGAGATCGTCACGCATCCATTCGGCGAGCTCGCCCTGGCCGCCACCGACTTCGAGCACGCGCCTCGGGGCGAGCGCACGCAACGCGGAACGCAGAACGTCATGCGGCTGCGTGCCCTCCGTCTCTTCGTACAGCGCCTGCCGCGCACGTAGGTTGTCCTCGCAGGCGTACTGCTCGGCGACGACCACCTGATCGTCGAGGCGGGTCACGCGGCCTTCTCCGCAATGAAAATCGAGTTGGCACGCCGGGCGAACAGCGGCTCATCGATCGCCGGAGGCAGATTGGCGACGAACGGCGACATCGAGATCGACGCGCGCACGTACTCTTCTACCGCGGAGCGGTCGGTGAACTCAAGACGGCCATCGACGTCCTCCCGCCGCACGCTCGCGAAGTGACGCTCGAGCAGCGCGCCGCCGCTTTCGCGCGAGAAAGTGATCGACGAGGGACCGCTTGCGACGAGCTCGCGGAGCTCGTGCAGGTGGTAGATCGAGTTCGTCGACGCAACGAGGGACCCAGCGGGTCGCAGGACCCGCGTGACCTCGGCGAGCCCACGGTCGAGATCCGGCACGTGGTAGAGCATCCAGGCGGCGACCACGACATCGAACGACGCATCTGCGAACGGCAGTGATTGGATGTCGGCGACCGAGGCGTCGAGTCCGCGCGCACGGGCGAGCTCGACCATGTGCGGCGAGAGATCCGTAGCAACGACCTTCGCCCCCGTTTCGCGAGCGATCCACTCGGAAAGTTCGCCCCAGCCACAACCGACCTCGAGCACCTGCGTCGGCGCAACCTCGACGACCGCGGCGACGAGCGTCACGCGAACGTCAACGGCCGTTGCTGCACCGGTGTAGGCGCTCGCGCGGCGTCGCAGCCGCGCGTCGTCGGCGTATTCCTCAGCGACGAGAACCGGATCGTCGAGTCGCGTCACGGCAGTTCGACGATCGGTGTGCCGGGAACGCTCCGTGACGGAGGGCGCCCACCGAGCCACGCGTTCACGGTCGCACCGACGTCGCCGAACTCACCGCTCGCGTGAATCTTCCCGGCAGCGTTCTTCCCCTCCACGTAGGCAAGCAGCAGCGCGTGCTCGCGCGAATGATCCGTCGAGGGCGTCGTCGGATCGCAGCCATGGTCGGAGGTGAGGATTAGCAAATCGTTCGGACGCAGCGCGTCGAGGAGGTCGGGCAAGCGCCGGTCGAAGTCCTGAAGGCACCGGTGGAAGTTGACCGGGTCGTTGCGGTGTCCCCAGAGCGAATCGGTCTCGACGAGGTTCGAGAACACGAACCCGTCGTCGATCGTCCGTAGCAGCTCCTCCGTCTTCTGAATGCCTTCCACGTTCGACTTCGTGGGGAACTCTTCGTCGATGTCCTGGTGCGCGAAGATGTCGCCGATCTTGCCGACCCCGTACACCTTGTGACCCGCGTCGCGGATCGTCGAGAGGTAGTTCGGCCGCGCCGGCTCGAGCGAGAAATCGTGCCGGTTCGGCGTCCGCTCGTACACGCCGGGGGCGCCGTCGAAAGGGCGGGCGATCACACGCCCCACCGCATGCTTCCCGGTGAGGATCTCACGGGCGCAACGACACGCTGCGTACAACTCCTCGAGAGGCACCGTCTCCTCGTGCGATGCGATCTGGAAGACCGAGTCCGCGCTCGTGTAGACGATCCATTTGCCGGTCCGCTGATGCTCCTCGCCGAGCTCCTGGATCACCTCGGTGCCGCTGGCGGGCTTGTTGCCGATCACCCCGCGCCCGGTGCGATTCATGAACGGGTCGATCACCTCGTCGGGGAAGCCGTAGGGATAGGTCGGCATCGCCTGCGGCGTAACGACGCCCATCAGCTCCCAGTGACCGGTTGTCGTGTCCTTGCCCATCGAGCGCTCGAGCAGCCGCCCGGCGACCGCAGGAGCGCCCGGCTGGGGCGCGCAACCCTCGAGCGGCTCGACATTCCCGAGGCCGAGCGCCTCGAGAGTCGGCAGGTCAAGGCCACCGACGGCGCGGGCGACGTTTGCGAGGGTGTTCGACCCCGCATCGCCGAACGCTGCGGCGTCCGGCAGCTCCCCCGCTCCGACGGCGTCCAGGACGATGACGCACGCGCGAGGCACCCGGCTATCCTACTTCCGTGGCAACCGTGCTCGGACTCATCGGAATCGTTGTTTTCATCGCGTGCGTGATCGCACTTGCCGCCGGTGTGACGTGGCTCGTCGTTCGCATCAGCCCGTCACCCGACAAGAAGAAGAAAAAAGCCGCAGCGACCGAGTCTCAGGCGTAGGCCTCAGACGGCAGAGAGCGGCAGCACGTCGTGAAGCGGCGTGTAGTCGAGGCCGTGCGCCTCGGCAACCGCCTCGTACGTGAGCTTGCCCTCGATCACGTTCACGCCTTTCGCGAGGGCGGGGTCGGTGGCAACAGCGTCGCGCAGTCCGTTATTCGCAATCGCCTCGACGTACGGGAGCGTCGCGTTCGTGAGCGCCTTCGTCGAGGTGATCGGCACGGCGCCTGGCATATTCGCGACGCAGTAGTGGGTGACCCCGTCGACCACATACACGGGCTCGGCGTGCGTCGTCGCGTGCGAGGTCTCGAAACAACCGCCCTGGTCGATCGCAACGTCGACCACGACCGCGCCTGGCTTCATGGTCGAGATCATCTCGCGCGTGACGAGCTTCGGCGCGACCGCGCCCGGGACGAGCACGGCGCCGATCACGAGATCAGCGTCCTCGACCGCAGCGGCAACCTGGAGGATCGAGCTCATCAGAAGCGTCACGCGCCCCGAGAGGACCTCCTCGAGATGGCGCATCCGGTCGATCGAGCGCTCGAGGATCGTCACCTGTGCGCCCAGGCCGAGCGCGATCACGGCCGCGTTGTAGCCAACCACCCCACCGCCGACGATCACGACGCGACCGGGCGCGACGCCCGGCACGCCGCCGAGCAGAAGCCCGCGACCGCCGAGCGGCTTCTCGAGGAAGTACGCGCCCGCCTGCGACGCAAGCCGGCCCGCGACCTCTGACATCGGGGCAAGCAACGGCAGCGTCCCGCGGAACTCGACAGTCTCGTACGCGACGGCCGTCGTCCCAGAATTGATCAGAGCGCGCGTCAACGGCTCGTCGGCCGCGATGTGCAGATACGTGAACAGGATCTGCCCTTCGCGCAGCCGCCCGTACTCGGACGCGATCGGTTCCTTGACCTTCAGCACGAGGTCGGAGCGCTCCCAGATCTCGTCCACCGAGGTCAGTTCCGCCCCGACGCGCTCGTACGCATCGTCGGCAAACGCACTTCCCACACCGGCACCGCGCTCGACCGCGACGTCGTGCCCGCGGTTGATGAGCTCGAGCGCCCCGGCGGGAGTGAGGGCGACCCGGTACTCGTCCGGCTTGATCTCTTTGGCGACGCCAATCCTCATGCGGGCGGAAGCCTACAGTCGCGCGGCACCCGCGAGGCGCTCGACGAGCGAGCGCTGCTCCGGAGCGAGCGGCGGGCTGCTTCCGGCTCGCGCGTTCGCCGCTGCGCGGGCCGGGTTGGAGGTCGCGGGGATGACCACATCGATGCGTTGGTCGGCCAGCGCCCAGCGAAGGAGCGCCTCCGCCCACGACTCGCAGCCGAGCTCCGCGAGCTCCGCCGGCGATGGGGCGACCGCGCGCCGCCGGTCCTGCCCCGAGCCGCCGAGCGGCCGCATCGCGATCACGGCCACATCCATCGCCTCGGCGAGCGGCAGAAGCTCCCGCTCGCATTCGCGCTCCCACGGGTTGTACGGAATCTGGACGACGCCGAACCGACCACTGCGAAGCGCCGTCGCGAGCTCGTCGAACGCTGAGGCCTGGTAGTGCGTGACGCCGAGCCGGCCGATGCGGCCCGCATCGCGCTCCGGCCCGAGCCACTCGAGCTGCTCGCGCCACGCCATGAGGTTGTGCACCTGCTCGATCTCGACCCGGCCGCCGAACCACTCGAGCTGCCGGGCGAACTGCTCGCGGCCCTCGTCGACGGACGGCGCCCAGATCTTTGTCGCGACGATCGCCTCGTCGCGCCGGATCGCAAGCGCAACACCAAGGGCGCGCTCTGCGCCCCCGTACATCGGCGAAGAGTCGACGACCCGTCCTCCCGCCTCGAACGCGGCGGTGACGACGGCAGTTGCAACGGCCTCGTCGGCGGCGAGGGTGTTCCACGTGCCGAGCCCGACAACCGGGCCGAGCCGCCGCTCCTCCATCAGTCGGTGTCCATGCGAACGAGCTCGGCCGCGGCGCGCCCGGCCGCGAACGCTGCGGCGAAATGCGGTCCTTCTTCCTCGGGGCCTCGGCCCATATGCGAGAGCGGCAGCCCCTTGCATGCCTCGCGCCATCCGTCTCCCAACTCCGCGGGGGCGACGAGCACGTCGCCGAGCGACAGCTCGAGCACGGCCTCGCTGTGGTGTGAGAGACCGCGGTGGCGCGGCCGCTCGTCGGCCGCAGAAACACGCCGAGCGAGGATCGGCCGTCCATCGAGCGCCGTCGCGACGTTGGCCGCCTCGGCAAGCGAGACGGCACCGTGCCCGAAATGCGTGCCCGTCCCGACGATTCCCGGGCCGACCGAGCAGACGACGACGTCGTGCCGCGGCGCCGCCCACAGAAGAACCGAGGCGATCGAAACGCAACGCATGTCGCCGCCAAAGCACGGAGCCACCGACGCCGTCGACGCGACGAGCCCACTCGTCTGCAGCACTCGCACGGCGTCCGACAAGGCAAGCGCGAGCGCGCCACCGGCGACCTGGACGTACGCGACGCGAAGGTCGCTGAGAGCGGCGCACACCGGCACGACCTGCGAGTGCACGGTGCAGAGGACAACAGGCAGACCGTCGAGCGACTCAGCGAGACCGCCGTCCTCCTCGGCGTGGCGCACCGCCCATTGCCCGGGCGTATACGGCAGTGCCATGACATGCGCCCCGGCCGGTGCGGGCAGCCCGAGCCCCTGGGTGAGGTTGGCGTACACGATGTCGAAGCCGCCCGACCCGAGTTCGAGCTCTCGCGCCTGCACGTTCACGAGCACTTCGTCGCCTTCATCGACCGGCCCGGTCAACTCCGGGTATGCGACGCACGCAATCCCGTCGACCTCGCAGCGGACGATCTCCGCATGTCTCTCGACGACGCGCGTGACGTGCCCGCGCCTAAGCGAGAGCGGCATCGACCAGGGCGAGTGTCACATCGACCATCGCCTCGAGATCGGCGACCGAGATGTGCTCGTCGGGAGTGTGGATGTCGGCCATACCGTTCGCCAGGTTGACGACCTCGAGTCCGCGCTCGTTGAAGACGTTCGCATCTGCGGCGCCGCCGGAGCGGTCGTAGCTCACCGGATGGCCGCAGCGCTCGAGCGCCGCCGCCGCGAGAATTACCGCGCGATCCGACTTGGTGAAGCTGTACCCGCGGTAGCTCTTCCGCGCCTTGGTCTCGACGTCGCACTCCGCCACGCCCGCCGCGAACGTGATGGCGTCTTGCATTTCCTGGATCAAGGCGGCCAGCTTGCGCTCGTCGTGTGAGCGCGCCTCGGCGACGAACGTGCACCACTCCGGAACGATGTTCGTCGCCGTGCCCCCGACGATCGTCCCGACGTTCGCCGTCGAGTCCTCGTCGACGCGCCCCAGGCGCATTTCCGCGATCGCTCGCGCGGCGGCTGCGATCGCAGAGCGGCCCTCCTCCGGATGCATGCCCGAATGCGCGGCACGGCCGTGAAAGGTCACTTCGAGCGACTGCGAGAACGGCGCGCCGAGGATCACGACACCGATGGGCGCGGCCTGGTCGTAGACGAAGCCGAGCCGCGCCTCGAGTCGCGTGTGGTCGAACGCGTACGCACCGACGAGCCCGACTTCCTCCTTTGGCGTGAACAGCAACTCGATGCCGGCGTGCGCGCGACCCTCGACGAGGATCCGGCGGACGCCCTCGAGCATCGCGGCGACGGCCGCCTTGTTGTCAGCGCCGAGGATCGTCCCCGCACCGTTTCGGACGACCCCGTCTGCGACGACGGGCTCGATCGGTGCGGTCGGCGGCACCGTGTCGAGGTGCGCGCAGAGGAGCAGCGGCTCACCCGGTGCGCTCGGCGCGAGCCGGCAGTAGATGTTTCCCATCGTCGAGCCGATCTCAGGCCCCGAAGCGTCCTCGTCGGCATGGAGGCCGCAGTCGTGCAGATACCGCAGCACGAGATCGGCGACGGGGCGCTCCTCGCCGGGCGGGCTCGCGACCGCCGCAAGGTCGGTGAACAGATCGAGGACCTCCGGCGGCACCGGAGGCAGATCCTACGCGGCGGCGGGAAGGAGCAGACGGACACGCGTCCCGGCGCCCGGGGCGCTTTGGACGGCAATCGCGCCGCCGTGCCCGCGAACGAGCCCATCGACGGCGGCGAGCCCGAGCCCGCGACCCTGGAACTTCGTCGTGAAGAACGGCTCGAACATCCGGTGGCGCACGTCCGCTGACATCCCGGCGCCGTCGTCTGCCACGTCGAGGTACGCGAAGAGGCCCGGCGATGCATCGCCACCGACCGAGTACGCGTCGAGCGCTGCCTGCGCCACGTGCAGCGCCCCAGTCGAGAGTCGCTCGGATGCGTGATCGCCTGGAAACTGAGCGCAAGCAATTCATCCTCGTCGTAGCCGACGAGATCACAGACGCGCTTGTTCACCCTCAGCCAACGCCCGTCCAGGCCGATCAGACCCATGCCGATCGCGTTGAACTGGAACGCCGTTTCGAACTCGCTCTTGGCCTCTCGAAGAAGCCTGTTCGTCTCCGCGCGGTCCGTCACATCTTGTGCGACGCTCATTGCTCCGAAAATCTCATCCCGTCACGCAGCGGCTCGATCTGAAGCCAGAACGTCCGCTCTCCGTTCAAGCTCGTGTAGTCGAAGGACTGCGACTCGCCGGCGAGCGCGGCGCGGTAACGCGCGCATACGTCGGGCCGTGCGGCCAACACCTCGTCGATCGTCTTTCCGAGTACGTCCTCCGCGGCCCAGCCGAGGCTCTCCATCGAGCGGCTTACCTGGACGTAACGGAGGTCGACGTCGAGCACCATCACGAGCGCGTCGGGGAGAGAGTCCAGGAGGACGCGATGCTCCTCCTGAAGACGAGCCAGGGTCGACGCCAGGCCGGATGTCAGATCGAGTCCCAGCGCGGGTTCCACATTCTGCTTGTCGGCAACAACGGTCGATCACAGTAGGCCGTTCGGCCCATCGACCTCGCGCTCCGTACCTATTGAAAACCTACGGCGGTTCTGATGAAGATTCTTCGCCGTGGGAGTGTCCGAGCCGCTGATTCAGACCTCGCTCTTGGGCGAGGCGATCGAGAACGGCCCCGTCGCCGTCCTCGTTGCCGACGAGCACGGTCGCTACGTCGCGGTCAACCAGGCCGCCTGCCGGCTTCTCGGCTACGACCGTGAGGAACTGCTGACCATGGGTGCGACCGATGTGGCGCGCTACGACGAGGCTCCCGCCGAATGGGCGGCGATGGAGTTGAACGGCACGCTTACCGGCGTTTCGACGGTGACCCGCAAGGACGGCTCGACGTTCCCGTTCGCCTACGTCGCAGGCGCGACGATCGTCGCCGGCATGCCCGTGTTCGTGTCGCTCGGCACGAACGCCTCCGCGACGCCGTAGCCTCTAGCTCAGGCGACTTCGACGCCGGTGCGCAAGCGCGCGCGCTGCACGGCCGCTGCCACGAACTCACGGAAGAGTGGGGCCGGCCGTGTGGGGCGAGACTTGAACTCCGGGTGGAACTGCGACGCCACGAACCACGGGTGGTCCGGCAACTCGATGATCTCGACGAGCCGGCCTTCCTGGAACGTGCCGCTGACAACGAGGCCCGCGTCGACGATCGCCTGCCGGTAGGCGTTGTTCACCTCGTAGCGATGCCGATGCCTCTCGGCGATCACCGGCTCGTCGGCGTAGACCTCCCGCGTGCGCGTTCCCTCGCCCAGCTCGACCGCCTGCGCACCGAGCCGCATCGTTCCGCCGAGATCTTCGACGTCCTTCTGTTCGGGCAGCAGATCAATGACGGGATAGGGCGTCTCGGGATCCATCTCCGTCGAGTTCGCCCCGTCGAGCCCGACGACATGGCGTGCGTACTCCGACACCGCGACGTGCATGCCCAGGCAGATCCCGAGATACGGGATCTCGTCCTCACGGGCAACACGGCAGGCGAGAATCTTGCCCTCCCACCCGCGCGAGCCGAAACCACCGGGCACGAGCACCCCGTCGACGCCCGCCAACTCGGCGCGCGCCTCCTCGAGCGTCATGTCCTCCGCATCGACCCAGCGCACATGCACGCGCGTGCCGTTGTGAATACCGGCGTGCTTCAGCGCCTCGTGCACCGAGAGGTACGCGTCGTGCAACTTCACATACTTCCCGACGAGTGCGATCTCGACGGTCTCGTTTCGCTCGTTGATGCGCTCGGTCAGCTCGAGCCACTCGCTGAGATCGGCGCGCGGCGCGTCGATGCCCAGCTTGCGGCACACGAGCTCGTCGAGCCCCTGCTCCTGAAGCTCGAGCGGGACGAGATAGACGTCAGGGACGTCGGAGTTCGTGATCACCGCGTCGATGTCCACGTCGGCAAAGAGCGCGATCTTCTCGCGGATCTCGCGCGGCAGGGATTCCGTCGAGCGGCAGACGAGGATGTCGGGGTGGATACCGATCCTGCGCAGCTCGTTGACCGAGTGCTGCGTCGGCTTCGTCTTCAACTCACCCGCCGTGTCGATGTACGGCACGAGCGTCACGTGGAGGTAGATGACGTTCTCGGGACCGACCTCGCGCCGAAACTGGCGGATCGCCTCGAGAAACGGCTGCGACTCGATGTCACCGACGGTGCCGCCGATCTCGGTGATGACGACGTCGGTATCGGTCGCCTCCGCGACGGAGCGGATACGAGACTTGATCTCGTTCGTGATGTGCGGGATCACCTGCACTGTCGAGCCGAGGTATTCGCCCTTCCGCTCCTTCCGCAGCACGCGGTCCCACACGGCTCCTGCGGTGTGATTCGCGGCGCGTGACAGGTTCTCGTCGATGAAGCGCTCGTAGTGGCCGATGTCGAGATCGGTCTCGGCGCCGTCCTCGGTGACGAACACCTCACCGTGCTGGAACGGGCTCATCGTGCCGGGATCGACATTGATGTAGGGATCGAACTTCTGGCACTGCACCTTCAACCCACGCGCCTTCAGCAGTCGGCCGAGCGATGCTGCGGTGATCCCCTTGCCGAGTGACGACACGACGCCGCCGGTCACGAACACGAACTTGGCCATGTACTAGATCCGCCCCCATCCGTCGACGCGGCGCAGCACCGGCGACCGTTCGATCAGTTGCCCAAGAGAGGTTCGCTCACCGAGAGCGGTGAGGCCGAGTAACCCTCCGATGAGGAGAAAACGGCCTCTGCCCGTGATGCGCTCCACGGAATTCAAGCCTAGCAGTGCGCCGAGCGCGTTGGCTCCGGAGTCTCCAAGCATCGCCATCTCGCGCAGATCGTAGGGAGCGAGCAGGACGGCGACCCGAAGCGGCGCCCGCACGACGAGCGCGGCGGCGAGGTATGCCTTCAATGCGCGGCCCGGCCGGGTGTCGAGCTGGTTGAGCGCGTTCGCCGACAGGCCTACGACGAGCGCGCCCGAGAGGCTGCGTGTGCGCAGGAGCCCGTAGGCCGGGATTCCCACGAGCTTCAGCACGCCGGTGGTGCCCCCCGCCCGAAGGTGCGCCCGAAAGCCGCGCTCCGGGCCCGACCACAGGTCATCGACGAGGCCGATCGCTGCGACGACGGGCTCGTTCACGGCGGTGACCCAGCCGATGATCGGCAGACGCAGGCCGCGATAGTTCACGCGCAACGGCCCGCAGCCGAGGACGAGATCGGCGAGCTGGCGCCCGCGGTGTAGAAAACCACTCAGATCGCGCCCGGTCGCCCGGTGCTGAAGGTCGAGCTCGATCTCCTCGAAGCGGACGCCCGCACGGACTGCGTCGATCGTCATCCTCGTCTCCGCGCCGAACCCGGGCGCGAGCGGGAACGCGGCCGCGCGCGCGGGCTCGTCGAGCAGACGCTGCCCGGAGAGCGGCTCAGCCGCGTCGATCCCCGCACGAAAGCGGATCAGCGCCCTCGCAACTCCCTTCGCGACGCCGAGGCCGCCGCCCTCGCGCCGGGCAAACCGCGCCACACGCAGGCCGTCGGGCGGTTCGGCGAGAAGCGGTCGCACGTCCCCGCGGAGATCCGCGTCGAGGAGAAGGAGCGGTCCAGGCTCCGCGGCGCGTTCTGCGGCCGAGAGCGCCTGACCTTTCCCTCGCCGTGGGAGCCGAAGCACGGTCGCGCCGGCCGCGTCAGCGCGCTCGGCGGTCGCATCGAGCGAGCCGTCGTCGGCGACGATCACCGCCGCGGCCGGGAACTGACGCTGGAGCTCGTCGATCGTGGCCGCAATTCGCTCCTCCTCGTCGCGCGCGGCGATGAGGATCGTCAACGGGCGCGCTGAGATCATCCGCCCGGCTCGATCCGCGGCAACGACGCGTCGGCCGTCGGCTTCAGCCCGAAGGTCCCGGACGGCGCGCCGCCGAGGAGCAGCACGAGGGCGAGCTTGCCGGTCGGCGTGTCGATGTCGTCGACCGACGACATCCCCTTCACGGCCTGCCATGCCGGGACGAGGGACAGGGCGGTGTCCACCTCCTCGGCGCCGACCAGCGGCACGCCGCCGTCCCGGAGGCCGTTCAGAAGGCCTGCGACGAAGCGTTGGGTCGGCGCGTCGACCGGAGCCACACGCTCGACGACCACGACACCATCGACGGGGTTCCCGTTCGAGCCGCGCTGTTCCTCGACGAGCAGCGAGGAGACTTTGTCGGCCACCGGGGTGGCGCCGCCTGTGACCCACTCCTGGCCGATCTCGTGCGCGATATCGGGTAGCGTCCTGAAACCCGGAATTCCTTTCAACGCCTTCAGCAGCGGCTTCAGGGTCACCGGTTCTTTCAGCGCCCGGTAGAGCGGCGTCGTTGCACCCGCGTCGGCGAGTGCACGCGAGACGTCACTTCCGGTCGTCCCGCCGCTCGAGCCGACGACGATCACGGCGATCCGCTTGCCGGCGAGCCGGTTGTGCATCAACACCGGATAGGCGTCCTGCACGAACGAGGCTGCCGCCTGACCCTGCTGGGCGAGCAGCGCCTTCTCGGCCGAGAGCTGGTCGACCTTCGTCTGCAGCGCGGCGATCTGGTTCTCGAAGTTCCGCCGCTCCGACTTGTCGACGAAACCGCGCCCCGAGATGCCGACGCCGACGAGGATCCCGACGACGAGCGCGATGAAAACAGCCGACAGAGAAGCGACGTGGTAGCGAAGATCGAGCATTAGAGGGTCGCCGCAGTTTGGCAGAGGTCGAAGAGCCGCTTCAGAGCGGCGCCGGGAGAGCCTTTGCTGAGGGCGATCGACGCCTCTGTCCGGTCCTCCGCGCTCGAGCGCAGTCTGATCTCGACATCGAGCTTCGTCGCGAGGAGATGCCAGCTCCACCGCTCGTACAGGTCGATGTCGCGGATCAGGAGCAACGACTCCTTCCCGCCCGGTCTCGCGAACAGGCTGCTGCTCGTGATGATCACCTTCCAACGCGCCCCCGGCGCGAACCCGCGCTGGTCGGGCTCGACGCCTGAGATGCCGGGCCACCAGTCCGTGAGGTGATACGGCTCGGCCAGGAACGCCCACACGTCCGCACGAGGAGCGAGAAGCTCGATCGAACCGGAGCTCGTGCTCACAAGATCGTTCGGGCGAGATCCTCGATCACGCTGCGCAGAGCAGGCGACGAGAGAATGGCGACGACGATCGCGAGCAGCCCGACGAACGCGAGCAGGAAGAGCGGCCACACACCGACCCGCGGAGCGACCAGGAGCGACACGCCCTTTGCGTCGACGAGGATCTCGCCGACCTTCAGCCTGGTGACGAACGTCGACGACATGCCCGCCCGGTCACGCTCGAGAAACTCGATCAGATTGAAGTGCGTCCCGACCGCGACAATGAGCTGCGCGCCCTTCTCGTACGCGATCAGGAACGCAACGTCCTCGCTGATCCCCGGCACCGACACGAGCTCGTACGGGAGGCCAAGGCGGTCGAGCCGCTCCGCCCCGGGCGCCGTACCACTCGCATAGGCATGCACCACGATCTCCGCCCCGAGTGCGAGCGTCTTATCCGACACCGAATCCATGTCACCGACGATCAGGTGCGGCTTCCAGCCGGCTTCGACGATCGCGTCCGCGCCGCCGTCCACGCCCACGAGCACGGGGCGAAAGTCGCGCACGTAGGAGGTGACCATCCGGAGGTCACGCTTGTGGCCAGGCCCGCGCGCGACCACGAGGACGTGCCGGTCGCGAAAGCGCGTTCGAAGCGCGGGCAGGTCAGGCCCCTCGGTCAGGAGCTTGCCTTCTTCGCGGAGGAACTGAAGCGTGTTCTCGGCGAACTCCTCGAGCGCACCGGTAACTCTGGCCCGCTGGTCGTTCAGCGCGCGCTCGAGGTCGTGGACGCCGAGGAGCCGGCCCTCGGCCACGCATGTTCCGTTGCGGTAGAGGCTCGCGCCTCGCACCGAGAGCAGCTCGCCGTCGGAGACGGTGTCGAAAAGATTCGAGCCCGGTGCGTCGATCAGCCGGACGCCGCCGCGGACGAGCTCGAGGGGACCCGGGTTCGGATACCGGCCGGTCTGGCTTTGCGCGACGTTAACGACGACTCGAACGCCCGACTCGACGAGCTCCTCGGCCGACACGCGGTCGAGGTCGGCGTGGTCGATGATCGCGACGTCATCGGGACCGACGCGCTTCGTCAGGTTCTTCGTCCGGCGATCGAGCCGGGCATTGCCGGTGAACTCGACAAAACTCACACGATGAGTCTAGGGCGCGCGCCGCCCACAACCTGGTTCCGCTCTTCGAACCAGGTTGTCGAGTTTCCGGGCCACCGCATGCAGGGCGAAACTCAGCAACCTGGTCAAAAATCGAACCAGGTTGCTTTACGGCTCCGCGGTGACCGACGCGAGGAACTCGGCGCCGCCGAGCATGCGCTCGACTTCGTCGCGGCGCTCCGCGTCGTCGAGGGCCTCGATGCGCGTGTGCGTCGGGTCGCCTGCGACCTTCTCGACGCGGAAGTGGCGGTCGGCGACCGTCGCGATCTGCGGGAGGTGCGTGATCGTGATCACCTGGGCGCGGCCTGCGAGGCGCCGCAGCGTCTCGGCGACCGCGTGCGCGGTCGTGCCGCCGATACCGGCGTCGATCTCGTCGAACACCATCGTCTCGCCGCCGGCGACCGCCGCGATCGCGAGCGCGATCCTCGAGAGCTCACCGCCGGACGCGGTCTCTGCGACCGGCCCGAACGCGAGGCCCGCGTTCGGGCGAATGAGAAACGCAATCTCGTCCGCGCCGGTCGCACCGGGCTCGCGGTCCCGCAACTCGACCCTGAACTCGCCCTCGCCGAGACCGACGCCGCGCAATTCCTCGGCCACGGCAGCGGCAAACGGCGAAGCGGCGGCTTCGCGACCGGCGCGCAACGCGGCGTGAACGCGTGCGACCTCGGCCTCGGCGGCGGCGAGCGCCTTGCTCGCGGCGTCGACCGGGTCGTGGCCGTCCGCAAGCGCTCCGAGCTCTTTCCGGGCCGCCGCGGCGCGCTCGAGCAGCTCGGTGAACGTCTGTGCGCGATGGCGGCGGCGTAGATCGGCGAACCGGTCGAGCTCCGCCTCGACCTCCTCGAGGCGGCCGGGCTCGGCCTCGAGCGTGAGGAGAAAGCCGCGCAGCTCCGAGGCGATCTCACGCAGTTGGAGCTCGGCCTGCCGTAGCGCCTCACCGGCGGCAGCGAGCTCGGGCGCGAGGCGTTCGAGCGGCGCCACCGCCCGTTCGGCGGCCGCGGCGAGGTCACCTGCGCCCACGCCTTCCTCCGGCGTCAGCGCCTCGACTGCCACGGACGCGCCGTCGACGAGCTCGGACAGGTGCCGCAGCCGCTCTCGCTCGGCGCGAAGGTCGTCTTCCTGGCCCGGCTCGAGGCCCGCCGTGTCGTCGACGAGGGCGCGAAGCTCGTCGAGCCGCGACCGGGCGGCGGCGGCGTCGCGCGTCAGTTCGTCGTAGGCACGCTGCGCCGACTGCAACTCCCGCCACACGCGCTGCGCCTCGCGGACGTCGAGCCCCGCGAACGCGTCGAGGACCGAGCGCTGGTACGCGGGCCGCGCAAGCCGGCGTTGCTCGAACTGCCCGCTCATCGCAATCAGCTGCTCGGCCGCTCCGGCGACGTCCTCACGTGCGGCGGCGCGTCCCCACGCATATGCACGCGTGCGGCCGTCTCGGAAGATGCGCCGCGCGAGCACGAGCCCGTCCTCCCCCTCCGGCCGCAGGTCGGCGAGCACGCCCAGCGCGTCGTCGTCGGCAGAGTCGAATTCCGCCTCGACGTAGGCCTCCTCCCCGGCCGCGCCGATGAGCGCAGCGTCGCCTCGGGCGCCGAGCAGCAGCCCGATCGCATTCGAGAGGATCGTCTTGCCGGCGCCCGTCTCGCCGGTGATCGCGTTCAGGCCTGCGTCCAGGTCGAGCTCGGCGTCCCGGATCAGGACCAGGTTCGAGATCGAGAGGCGGCGGAGCATCGGTCAGGAACCGAAGGTTGCGCCGTAGCGGCGGAAGAACGTCACCTCGGGCAGCGTCGCGAGCAGGCAGCGCTGCTCTCCCAGCCGCACGACGGCCGTCTCGCCCACTCCCAGGCTGCCGACCGGTTGCCCGTCGACGAGGACGGTCGCGTCGAAGCTCGTCGTCTTGTTCGTGATCGCAACGTCGGAACCGCGCGGGACGACGAGCGGGCGGATGTGCGTGGCGTGCGGTGCGACGAAGGTGAGCACCATCGCGTCGATACCCCAAACGAGCACCGGGCCGCCGTTCGACAGGTTGTAAGCGGTCGAGCCGGTGGGAGTCGCGCAGATGAGCCCGTCGCACGGCTGCTGGCCGATCTCCTCGCCACCGATGGCGTACGAGAGCTCGATCATCCGCCCGAGCGTGCCGCCCGCGACGACGACGTCGTTGACGGCGACCCGTCTCTCGGCCCCGACGGTGACGTCGACCGTCGAGAGCTCGATCGTCTTGTAGTCGCCGGCAAACGCGCGCCCGATGCCGCCCGCGAGCTCGTCGGCCTGGATGGCCGTGAGGAAGCCGACCCGACCGAAGTTCACCCCCAGCACCGGCACGCCGGTGCCGAGGTAGCGGGCGAGCGCCTGGAGCATCGTGCCGTCGCCGCCGAGCACGATCGCGAGATCGGGCGTGCGTTCGTCGTCGTCGCGTTCGATCAGGTCGACACCCGCAGCGGCGGCGAGCGCACGCACCTCGATCAGCGCTTCGTCGGTGCCGTCGCCGCCGTGGGTGACGAGGGCGGCGGTCTCAACCGACGGCATCAGCGATCCACCCGTCGAACTCGTCGGGGAGGCGGGGTTCGGGGGTGTCGACGAGGTGGAGGACGAACTCACGATTTCCCTTGGGTCCGGGCAGTCCAGAGTCTACGACCCCATGCGGCTCTCCCCCGCTCGCGAGCAGCGCGACAGCCACGTCACGAACCACCCTTGCGTGCACCGCCGGGTCACGGACGACACCGCGAGGCCCTTCGGCGCGACCGGCTTCGAACTGTGGCTTCACGAGCACGAGCGCCTGCCAGCCGGGTCGCGCAAGCGCGAGCGCGGGCGGCAACGCGATCTTGGCCGAGATGAACGAGACGTCGCACGTGACGAGTTGCGGCGCGAACGGGAGCTCGGTGAGCGAGCGCGCATTGACGCGTTCGAGCACGGTGACACGCGGATCGCGTCGAACCCGGTCGTGGAGCTGGCCGTAGCCGACGTCGAGCGCGATCACGCGCGAAGCGCCCCGCTGCAGGAGGACGTCGCTGAACCCGCCGGTGGACGCGCCGACATCGAGGCAGTCGAGCCCGCTCACATCGAGACCGAACGCGTCGAGGGCGTTCGCGAGCTTGTGCCCGGCCCGGGAGACATACGGCGGCGGCGCGTCGACGGCCAGTGGCAGGTTCTCGTCCACCTGCTCGCCCGGTTTCGCGTGGCCGGGCACGAGGCCGGCCATCACGAGCGCCTGTGCCTGCGTGCGCGACTCGGCGAGGCCGCGTTCGACGAGCAGGATGTCAAGCCGCTTCTTGGGCACGAGCCATCCGATTCAGGTCGTTCTCGCGGCAAGCCCGTCGACGATCTCGTCGAGCACGGCAGTGTCGGCGTCGATGCCGGCGAGCTCCGCCCGCGCGCGCTCCGCCGCCTCGTCGGCGAGCCGGCGGGCACCGTCCTCGCCGACGCTGAGCACGAACCCGTCTCCGTCGAGGACGTCGTCGACGACCTGGAAGAGCAGGCCGAGCTCACCGGCGAAGGCCCGCCACGGCGGATGTTCGTCGATCGGCACGTCAGCGGCCCAGAGCGCGCACATCACACTGGCCGCGAAGAGCGAACCGGTCTTCAGCCCGTGCAGTTGTCGCAGGTCGGCCCCACCCGCAAGATCGAGCTGCTGACCGCCGATCATCCCGATCGTCGCGCCGACGAGCTCGCGCGCAACGGTGGGCCGCGGGTAGGTCAACGCGAGCCGGAACGCCTCGGCGAGCAGCGCATCGCCGGCGAGGATCGCAGTCGCCTCGCCATAGGCGGCCCACACCGACGGCGCAGAACGCCGCTCGCGGTCGTCGTCGAGCGCGGGGAGGTCGTCATGGACGAGCGAGAACGAGTGCACGAGCTCGACGGCGGCTGCGGCCGGCAGCAGGTTCTCGACCGCGACACCGATCGCGTCGCCGGTCGCGAGGCACAAGACGGGTCGCACGCGCTTGCCGCCGAGCGCGTGGCGCATCGGCTCGGCAAGCGTGCCGAGTTCGGGGGCGAGCACGAGCTCGTCGAGGTATGCCTCGACGAGCGCCCGTAGCTCGTCAGGCGGCCGGGGCATCCGGGGCCGGTGGCGCCGCTGCCTCGGTCTCGGCCGCACGCTTCGCGCGCTGGAGCTCGGCCTCGACCTCCTTCGCAAGCTCGGCGAGCTCCTGCAAGATCTCGATTGCCGCATCGGGGTCTTGCGTCTCCTCGAGCCGCGCACGCGCGGACTCGAGCCGCGCCAGCAAGTTCTCCGCATTCGACAACGACTCATCGGCTGTCATGCCGCCTCCTCCCGTTGGATTCGCCCCAGGATGCCGTTCACAAGCTTCGCACCGTCGTCGGAGGCGTATTTCTTCGTGAACCCGACAGCCTCGTTGATCGCAACCTCGGCGGGCACGTCACGGTGCTGGAGCTCGTGCACCGCGACCCGCAGGGCGCTGCGCTCGACCGCGCCGAGCCGGTCGGCCGTCCAGCCGTCCGACGCCGCCGTGATCCGGTCGTCGAGCTCCGGCGCTCGCGCGGCGACGGCCTCGGCCACCTCGCGCGCCCAAGGGTCGATCTCGCCGGCGAACTGCGAGCCGATCTCCTGGCCCGAAAGATCCCACTGATAGAGGAGGAACAGCGCCTGACGGCGGGCTTGCCGGCGTGAGAGCGTCACGCGGGCACCGCGCGAAGCTGCTCGAGCGTCGAGGTCGAATAGTCGCCGCTTCGGAACGGTGCGCTCGCGAGCACTTCGAGTGCGAGATCCCGGGTCGTCGGCACCCCTTCGAGCACCGTCTCGCGCAGCGCACGCTCCGCGCGGGCGATTGCCGCGGGCCGGTCTTCGTCCCAGACGACGAGCTTTGCGACGAGCGAGTCGTAGAACGGTGAGATCACCGATCCGCTCTCGAGGAACGTGTCGACCCGCACGCCCGGGCCTTGTGCGGCCAGAAACCGCTCGATCCGCCCGGGCGCCGGGCGGAAGTCGTGCTCGGGATCTTCGGCGTTCAGTCGGATCTCGATCGAGTGGCCGCGACGCGGCGCCCGCCCGGTGACGGTGAGCGCTTCGCCGGAGGCAATGCGTAGTTGCTCGCGGACGATGTCGATCCCGGTGACGAGCTCCGTCACCGGATGCTCGACCTGCAGCCGCGCGTTCAGCTCGATGAAGAAGAACCTGCCGTCCGGGCCGAGCAGAAACTCGAAGGTGCCCGCGTTGCGGTAACCGACGGCGCGGCACGCGCGCTCGGCCGCTTCTTCCATCGCGTCACGCTGCTCCGCGTCGAGCGCCGGTGACGGCGTCTCCTCGATCAGCTTCTGATGACGCCGCTGGATCGAGCACTCGCGCTCGCCGAGCGTCAGAACGTTGCCACGGTCGTCGCACAGCACCTGGATCTCGACGTGCCGCGCGGGGACGAGCGCCTTCTCGAGATACATCGTCGCGTCGCCGAACGCGGCGTCAGCCTCGTTCGCCGCCATCCCGAATGCGTCCTCGAGATCCTCGGCGCGATGCACGAGCCGCATGCCCTTGCCGCCGCCGCCGGCAGTTGCCTTCAGCAGCACCGGAAAGCCGATCTCGTCGGCCGCCGCAAGCGCGGCGGCGACATCGGTGGCGCCCGCCGTGCCCGGCACGATCGGCACGTTCGCGGCGCGCATCGCGCGCTTCGCGGAGATCTTGTCGCCCATCGTCGCTATCACGTCCGCGGGCGGGCCGACGAACACGAGGTCGTTCTCGGCACACGCGCGCGCGAACGCGGGGTTCTCGGCGAGGAACCCGTAGCCGGGGTGCACGGCCTCGCAGCCGGTCGTCTCGGCGGCAGCGATCACGCTCGGGATCCGGAGATAGCTCTCGGAAGCGGCGGGTGGCCCCACGCAGACCGCGTGATCAGCCATCCGGACGTGCAGCGACTCGCTGTCGGCTGTCGAATAGATCGCAACCGCCTCAACGCCGAGCTCGTGGAGCGCGCGAATCACCCGGACGGCGATCTCGCCCCGGTTCGCTACGAGAACCCGAGAGAACACCGGCTACACCGCGTCGAGCGGTCGGCCGTTGATCGGCTCGAGCTCGAAGAGCAGCTGCCCGTACTCGACAGGATCGGCGTTCGCAACATGCACCTTCCGCACGATCGCCTCGACCTCGGACTTGACCTCGTTCATCAGCTTCATCGCCTCGAGGATGCAGAGCGTCTCACCGGGCGAGACCGCATCGCCTTCCTCCACGAATGGCGCCGTGTCGGGCGCAGGCGCACGGTAGAAGGTCCCGACCATCGGGCTCTCGATCCTGATGAGCGCGTCGTTGCGCGGGAGGATCGGCTCGGCATCGACGGCCGGGGCGGCGGGCTGGGCGAGCACAGGTGTGGGATCTTGTGTGCGGCGCACGCTGACACGCATCCCGTCTTCCTCGATCGTGATCTCGCCGACGCCCGTTTCCTGGACGATGCGCACCACCTCGCGGATGCGCTCGGCGCGCGCCTGGTCGACGCCGCGTGCGGCGAGCGACTCTTCGCCGCCCGAGCGCTCGCGAATCGACCGGAGAAGCGGCTCTGCCTCCGCGCCGAAGAGCGCGAGCAGCAGCAATTCCTCCTCGCTCGACGCGAGACCCTCGGCATCGTCGCGAACCTCGGCAAGCTCGGGCTCATCCGCGTCGTTGCCGCCGCCAAGCAACTCGACGGCGCGGGTCAGCGCAGGATCGACCGGCACCGGTGTGCGGCCAAAGCGCCCTTCGACCAGATCACGTAACTCGTCGACCATCGTCGAGTACCTGTTCGCCGACAGGACGTTCAGTAGCGCCTGTGATGCGACGATCTGACCGATCGGAGCTGCGAGCGGCGGCGAGCCGACCTCCGCCCGGACGCGGTCGACCTCGGTGAGCACGTCGTCGAGGCGGTCGGCCGCCCCTTGCGAGCGAAGCTGCGCATCGAGAGCCGAGACGAGGCCGACCGGCAGCTTCCGCTGCGCCGCCCGCACGGCGATCCGCGGGGCGACCGGTGAGACGGGCTCGTCGCCGATGTGCTCGTCGACGAGCTCGGCGGCCGCCCAGAGCTTGTCCATGTCGATGCCCGTGGAGAGCCCGAGGCCGGCGAGGGCCTGCGCGGCCGCCTCGGCCGAGACGCGATGCATCGTCAACGCGACGGGGTAGCTCGCCGTGGCGATGATGTCCGCGCCGGCGCGGGCCGCCTCGAGCGCCGCTGCGAGCGCGTTCCCGCCCGCTCCCTGTGCGTACAGGCCGACGGGCAGACCGGAGACGTCACGCAACTCTTCGACGAGCTCGCTAGCGCGGTGCGGCTGCAGCACCGCCGCCGGATCGTTCAGCAGGATGCGTGCGGCCCCGAGCTCGGGCAACCGCCGGGCGGCATCGACGAGCGCCTCGAGCTTGCCGGTGCCGTACAGGAGGCCTGCCTCGAATTCGCTGCCCGACGCGACGATCGCCTCGGCGGCTTCCCGCAGGTTGTCGACGTCGTTCAGCGGATCGTGCAGCCGGAAGACGTCGATGCCGCTCTGCGCCGCGCTCGCGACAAAGCGACGCGCGAAGTCCGCGCCGACGGGACGGGAGCCGACGAGGAACCTGCCACGAAGCGCGAGCGCAAGGGGCGTCGAGGTGCGTGACTTCAGCGCACGAATGCGTTCCCAGGGGCTCTCGACACCTCGACGGACGGCGCTGTCGAAGACGCCGCCACCCGAGACTTCGAGGTAGGCGAATCCGGCCCCGTCCAGGAGCTCGGCCAGGTGAAGCAGATCCGCCGTCGGCATCAGGCCGGCGAGCGGCTCCTGGCTGAGGACGCGGATCGTCGTGTCGACGAGGCGCGGCATGAATGGGACCTTACCCGCAGCGGCGATTCCGTTCCGTCACCGCCTACACCGCAGAGGAGCGGGCCGAGCGCGTCTCACCGCTGCGGGTCGAGGCAACCTCCGGCTGCGGCCTCAAAGACGTTGCCTACCCGGGACGCGCTCGGCCCGTCCGCAACGACAATCTCGCACCCGCCACAAGCTGTCCCTCGGCCTTCGGCTAGGTAGGGCGGTGCCATCGTCCGGGTTGCCCCGTCCTTCACTCCCCTCGCGTGGAGGATCGGAGGATCAGTGTTTCCCCGGATGGGGGACGCGCGACCGCGGGCCTACGCTGGCGCGGTGTTCAACCTCACCGCGCATCGCTGTGCGGGCAGCCTGATGCTGCCCGTGGAGGCGACGTCCGGTGCGCCCGATGAGCCTGGGGTCTGCGGTGTCTGCGGCACGCGAATGAAGCTCGGGTACGGCGGACGGCTTCCCGTGCACGACACTCCGACCCCAGAACCCCCGCCGCGCCGCGCGTAAGCGAGGAGTCCGGGATCACCTCACGAACTTGCGCCAGTGGCGTATCGCACCCGACGGGCGTTTCGGAGCCAGTACGAGCTTCTCCTCGCCGCCTCGATGATCGAGGTGGCAACGGCGCAGTTGGAACAGCCGACGAGCGCCTTTCGACGATCGCGCAGGCGGCGCCTCGTTCGCGACGTCGAGATTCGGCGGGCCGAGTTCGCTGCCCAATTGCAGGAGTTTCGTCGGGAGACGCTGACACTGATCGCTCCGTCCGACCTCCTTCCTGATGTGGGGCAGCTCGTGCTCGAAGGTCCGGGCGGCTTGTCCGCAGCGGTCGAGCCCGAGGCTTCCACCTCGTCCGCTCCCGCCGGCATTGTCTTCGCTTCCGCGCTGATTGGGAAACCGACGTCGTACGCCGCCACCGCGGCGTGGGCGGTCTCGGCAGACGAGCTCGTCACCCGCGGAATCAGCAACCGCCCGTCGCTGATCATCGCCGAGCTGACCGCCCTCGCGTTGACGCCGCTCGCCCTCTTTCGCAGCCCCGACACCGACGAGCCGGAATGACCCCGCCCGACGAACCGCACGACTGGGACTGGCCGGAGACCCTGAAGGTCGCGCTCGAGGCGTATGCCGCACGGAAGGGCGGCGGGCAAGCGGTCTCGGCTCAGGTCGCCGACGGCATCCGCTGGGCGGTCAAGGGCCAGTCGCAGGAGGAGGCAATCCGCCGGCTCGCCCAGCTGAACGAAGCGCTGCTCCTGATCGGCTCCGCAGCCCTCGACGTCGCGGTGCGCCAGGTCAACGCCCCCGCGAAGGGCCTCGACGCGCCGCTCGATTACCTCGAGTTGCTGGAGCTGATCGGCAAGGTCGTGACAACCCCCGGGCCAGCCACTCCCGGCTGACGATCAGGCGCGCTGGATGTAGCGCTTCTCGCGCGGGTCGACCTTGATCTTGTCGCCGACGTTCACGAAGAGCGGAACCGCAACCACGGCGCCCGTCTCGAGCGTCGCGGGCTTCGTCACGTTCGACACCGTGTCGCCCTTCACGCCCGGTTCCGTGTCCGTGACCTCGAGAACGACCGACGACGGCAGGTCGACGCCGGACGGATCGCCGCCGACGAACATCACCTGCACGCTCGATGAGGCCTGCATGAACGGCAGCTCGTCCTCGACCAGCGCATGCGGCAGCGAGAGCTGCTCGTAGGTCTCCTCGTCCATGAAGACGACCTCGTCGCCGGAGTCGTAGAGGTACTGCATGTTCTTCTGCTCCGTGCGGACGCGCGGGAACTTCTCACCCGCGCGGAAGGTGCGGTCGACCACCGATCCGCTCTGGAGCCCCTTCAGTTTCGTCCGGACGAACGCGCCGCCCTTGCCGGGCTTCACGTGCTGGAACTCGACGATCCGCCAGGTCTGCCCATCGAGCTCGATGTGCATCCCGTTGCGGAACTGGTTGGTGGAAACGACCTCGGCCATCGGCGGCTGAGTGTAGCCAGCGCCTGCGCGCCGCAACCTGGTTCCGGGGTCGAACCAGGTTGCTGAGTCCGAAACTCATCAACCTGGTTTAAACCCAAACCAGGTTGAGATTTCAGCCGACCTCGCTGAGCTCCTTCGGGAATGCGGTCAGGATCTCGACACCATCCTCGCGCACGATGGCGAGATCCTCGATGCGCACGCCGCCGAGACCCTCCAGATAGATCCCCGGCTCGATCGTCACCGCGTGGCCGGGAGCGAGAAGGTCGTCCGACTCCGGCGAGAGTCGCGGCGCCTCGTGCACCGCGAGGCCGACACCATGGCCGAGGCCGTGGCCGAAGTTGTCGCCGAAGCCGGCGGCAGCGATCGGTTCGCGCGCGAGGGCATCGGCCGCGATCCCGGTCATTCCTGCCTTGATCCCCGCGCACGCGGCCTTCTGGGCCGCAAGGCACACGTCGTATGCCTCCCGCAGCCGATCGGGCAGACGGCCCGTCGAGAACGTGCGGGTGCAGTCGCTGCAGTAACCGTCGGCGCGAACGCCCCAGTCGACGGTCACGAGGGTTCCCTTGTCGACGATGCGGTCACTCGGATGGGCATGCGGCAGCGCGCCGTTCGGTCCCGACGCGACGATCGAGTCGAACGAGAGCTCGTCGGCGCCGTGCGCGTGCAACAGCTCTCGCAGCCGCCACGCGAGCTCGCGCTCGCTGCGACCCACCCATGTCTCGGCCGTGAGCGCCTCGAGGCCGCGGTCGGCGATCTTGCACGCGCGCTGGAGCTTCGCGACCTCCTCGGTCTCCTTGACGGCACGCGCCGAAGCGACAATGCCGCTCGTCGGCACGAGCTTCGCCTTGCCTGCGGCCAGTCGCTCCCACTCGGCGTACGGAAGCGCGTCGGCCTCGAACTGCACCTTCCCTTTCAGGCGCAAGCCGACGTCGGCGAGGAGCGCCCGCTTCGTCATCTCGACCGTCACTCCGGCCACCTCGCGCGCTGACTCGGCGTAGCGAAAGTCGGTGTAGAGCGTCGCACCACCACCCGGCTCGACGTACAGCCCCGCGTTCGATGCGTCGAAGCCGGTCAAGTAGAAGATGTTCGTGAGATTCGTGATGAGGAGCGGGGCGTCCAGCCGCCCTGCCAATGCCTCGAGGCGCCTGCTCATTCGTCCTCCCTGCCGGCGAGAAACTGGAGCGCAAGGCGGTAGCCGTCCGGCCCCTTGCCGATCACCCGCTCCGATACGACGTCTGCGATCACGCTGTTGCGACGCCACTCCTCGCGCACTTCGATGTTGGAGAGATGCACTTCGACCACCGGCACCTCGAGCAGTTCGAGCGCGTCACGGATCGCGTAGCTGTAGTGGCTCCACGCGCCGGGGTTCAAGATGAGCCCGTCGACGTTGTCGTACGCGTCGTGGATCCACTCGATGAACTCGCCCTCGCTGTTCGTCTGCCGGCAGCGCGCGCTGATGTCGAGTGCGTGCGCCCACTCGTAGATCTTCGACTCGAGCTCGTTCATGCTCAGGCCGCCGTAGAGCGTCGGGTCGCGCCGCCCGATCACGTCGAGGTTGACGCCGTTGAGGACCAGGACTTGCATCAGCGAATCAGGCTATCGAGAGCGGCACGCACTTCGTCCGCCGGCCGTGCTTCGACGACCGGGCCGTCGTCGCCCAGGAGCACGAGCTTGAACTGGCCGCCGGTGAACTTCTTGTCGCGCTGGAGCGCTGCCCAGGCGCGTTCCCGATCGACTCGGACGAGCTGGGGGTCGAGCGCCTCCTCGACGCGCGACGTGTCACGGCCGCTCAGCCGCATGGCCGCGAGCAGGCCGAGCGCGACCGCCTCGCCGTGGGGCAGGTCGAAGTCGGCAGCCGCTTCGAGCGCGTGCGCGAAGGTGTGCCCGAGGTTCAGCCACTGCCGCGGCCCGCGGTCGTGCGGGTCGCGCAGGCACAGGCCCGACTTGTAGGCGGCCGTCGCGCGCACATCGAGGTGGCGTCCGGCGAGAAGCTCGGACTTGATGCGCTCGGCCTCACCCTGTCGCCGCTCGCGCTCGGGCAACGTTTCGAGCAACGCCTCGTCGATCACGACCCGTGCGGGCCAGTGGAACGCACCGACGAGGTTCTTTCCCTGCGGGATATCGATCGCCGTCTTGCCGCCGATGCTTGCGTCGACCTGACCGACGAGCGACGTCGGAACGACAACCCAGGGAACGCCGCGCAGGTACGTCGCCGCGGCGAAGCCCGCCGTGTCGGTCGCCGCTCCCCCGCCGAGCGCGACGATCGTGCCGCCGCGATCGAGCCGGAGCTCCGACCACAGCCGCTCGACGACCGCGATCTGCTTCGCCGGCTCGCCGGCAGGGAGCTCGTGCACCGACTGGAGACGGTCGCCGAGCGCGACCTTGGCCGTGTCGCCGTGGATACCGAGCACCGTTGCATCGGCGACGAGCGCCACCGGCCCGTCGCCGGGGACCAGGTCACCGAGGCGACCGATCGCCCCGAACTCGTGGTGAACTCCGGCCGCGGCGAGGATCACGCCGTCGGCATCTGTCGCAACGGCGTCCGCCACTTCGAGGTACACCGGCGCGCGCTCGTCGTAGAGCCGCCGAAAGGTCGCCTCGTCCTTCGCGAGTGGCCGGTCGCTTGCACGCACTCGCTCCCAGGCGGACCCGACGTCGATGTCCAGCAGCACGCAAAACGCTTCGCCGAGCAGCTCACGCGTGTCGGGGAACATGACTGCGCCGCCTCCGACATCGAGGACTGTCGGTCGCTTCGTCTGTAGCTCACGGCCGAGCACGTGGTTCTCGACTCGGCGGAATCGCTCCTCTCCCTCGGCGAAGAGCGCCGGAATGCCGCCGAAGTCGCGTTCGATGTCGCCGTCGACATCCACGACTCGACGGTTGAGGCGCGACCCGATCTCGGGCGCGAGCGTCGTCTTCCCCGCCCCCATGAACCCGATCAGGCCGATGTGGCGATCGAGAGCGTTCAGCGCCATTCGATGCGCGCGAGGTAGGCAGCGTGCGCGGCGACGAAATCCTCGAGCGCGTCGCCGCCGAACTTCTCGTGCGCCGAGACGGCGAGCTCCCACGCAACGGCCGCCTCGGCGACCACGGCGAGCGCCTCGACGGCGGCGACGTCCGAACGCTCGACGAGCGCCTCCGCCGGTTCGCCGGTTGCGAGATCGACCGACTTGAGCGGCTTCATCAACGTCGGGAGCGGCTTCATCGCGGCGCGCACGACGATCTCCTCGCCGTTCGAGATGCCTCCCTCGATGCCGCCCGCGTGGTTCGTGTCGCGGCGGCGGTCGGATCTGATCTCGTCGTGCGCAGCCGAGCCGCGCAACGCAGCGAGCGCGAAGCCCTCACCGATCTCGACGCCCTTCACAGCCTGGATGCCCATGAGCGCGAATGCGAGCCGCGCGTCGAGTCGGTCCTCCTTGGCGCCGTAGGACCCAAGGCCCGGGGGCACACCGGTCGCGCGCACCTCGACGACGCCGCCGACCGTGTCGCGTTCCTTACGCGCCGCATCGACCCGCGACTTGAGCCCCGCCTCGTCCACGGTGCTCCCGACGACGGAGATGCCGATTGCCGCGAGGAGCGCCTTCGCGACCGCACCCGCTGCGACGTGCACCGCGGTGTGCCGGGCCGAGGCGCGCTCAAGCGCGTTGCGAACGTCGTCGTGGCCGTACTTGAGCACCCCCGCGAGGTCGGCGTGGCCGGGCCGGGGCAATGTCACAGGTTTCGTGCCCTTTCCCGCGGGCTCGCCCTCGGGCGGCCAGGGCGACATCCCCCAGGTCCAGTTCTTGTGATCGACGTTCGGCACGATGAGCGCGAGCGGCGTGCCGAGCGTGCGCCCGTGCCGCAGGCCCGCAAGCACCTCGACACGATCCTGTTCGATCTGCTGCCGCGGTGAGCGTCCGTAGCCCTCCTGCCGGCGCTTCAGATCGGCATCGATCGCCGCGCGGTCGAGCGTGAGCCCCGCCGGCAGACCGCTCACGATCGCGACGAGCGCGGGGCCGTGGGACTCACCGGCGGAGCTGAGACGAAGCGTCATGAGTCAGAGCCTAGAGTGCGCGGCGTGGCCGTCGTTCTTCAGGTGCTCGCGAGCGGGTTCGCGGCGGGCGCGGTCTACGGAATCGTCGCGGTCGGGCACTCCCTCGTCTTCCGTCTGACCGGCGTCGTCCACTTCGCCTTCGGCGAGCTGATCGCACTCGGGGTCTTCGTGACGCTGCTCGTCGCGGCGGGCTCCGGCCCGGTGTCCCAGACGAGCGTCGGCGGCCCACGGTTCCTGCTCGCGCTCGTCGTCGGCCTGCTCGTCACCGCGGCCGCCAGCGCCGGCGCGTACTTCCTCGCGATCGAGCCCTACCGCGCCCGCGGCTCGACGATCGGTTGGGTCGGCGCGTCGCTCGCTGTCGCCTTCGCGGTGCGCACGCTCCTCGTCGTCTTCTTCGACCGCCCCGCCTACGTGTTCCCCGACCCGCTGCCGTTCCGGCGCCTTGGCGACGGCGGCTTCTGGCACGTCGGCGGCGCGACGATCCAGATCCGCTCGCTGTTCGTGGCAGCCGCGGCGATCGCGCTCGCGGCGCTCGGCGTCGCCCTCTTGCAGCGCACACGCTTCGGCCGCGCGCTCGAGGCGATCGCGCAGGACTTCGACGCCGCGGTGCTCGTGGGCCTCCCGGTGACGCGACTCGTCGGCATCGCGTTCGCACTCGCCGGGGTCTGGGCGGGGCTCGCCGCGGTCCTCGCCGCCCCGTCAGCCGCCTTCGACGTCGACGCCGCAGCCCGGTACGGCCTCTTCGGCCTACTCGCAGCCGCGGTCGTGTGGTTCGACGCGCAGCGTGCGCTCGTCGCAGGCGTGGCGATCGGCCTCGTGCAGGAGACCGTCTCGTCCGCGCACATCGGCAACGCATCGCTCGGGCCGGCCTACCGCGACGTGGTGCCACTCGCACTCGGGCTCGCCCTCTTGGCGTGGCAGGCGCGCCGACCGGCCGAGGCGGTCGAGTGAGCACGACGACGGCTCTCGCAGGCGCTGCACGCGACGCGCGCGCGGCCTGGAGCGCGCGGACGACGATCGGCGTCGGCGCGTTCGCGCTCGCGGCGTTCGCCCCCCTGCTCTTCGGCGACTCGCGCACCGTCGACCTCGCCGCGGGCCTCTACCTTGCGGCCGCGGCGGTCGGGCTCGCGTTCACTGCCGGCATTGCCGGCCTGCCCTGTCTTGCCCAGGGCGCATTCGTCGCCGTCGGGGCGGTGGTCGCGGCGCACGTGCTTTCCCACGGGACGCCAACCGCGGCCGCAGCACTCGCCGGTGGCGTCGCCGGCGCGGCGGCCGGTGCAGTTGTGGGGATCGCGTTCGCGCGCCTCCCACGTGCCGGGTTCGCCGCCGCGACGTGGATCGTGTCGTGGCTCGTCGCATTCGGGCTTCAGTCGCTCCGATGGCTTCTCGGCGGCTCCGAAGGAATCGTCATCACCAGTGGGCCTTCCCCGAGCGCGCACTACGAGCTCGCGCTCGGACTTACCGTCCTCGCTGCGCTCGCCTTCACGGCGCTCGCTCGCTCGCCGATTGGACTCGGCCTGACGGCCGCCAGGGAACGCGAGCCTGCGGCGCGAGCGCTCGGCGTGCCGACGACGCGACTCCGCGTGACCGCGATCGCCGCCGCGGGCGGCGTCGCCGGTGTCTCCGGCGCGCTCTCGGTGCAGCTTGCGGGCGTGGGCGATCCGGCGAGCTACGGCCCGTTCCTCTCGTTCAAGCTGTTCGTCGTCGTCCTGCTCGGCGGCGGGCTCGCCGCGCTTGGCGCGCCCGTCGGAGTCGTCGTCCTCGGCGTGCTGTCGCTCGCTGCCGATGCCCTCGGTTCGCTGGAGCATGTAGCGGCGGCGCGCTCCCACGAGCTGCTCGCGGCGGTGATGCTGCTCGGCGTCGTCTCGCTCGGCTGGGACGGAATCGTCCGCCCCGCGCGCGGAGAGCGCCGCGCTCGGGCGGGAGAGCTGCCGCCGCGCGTGCCGCCGGGAGCGCTGACCGCAGCCGGCATCGGCAAGCGTTTCGGCAGTCTCGCCGCGGCCGCGAACGTGACGCTCACGATCGAGCCCGGCGAGATCACCGCACTCGTCGGGCCGAACGGCTCCGGCAAGACGACCGTCCTGCGCCTGCTCGCAGGCGCCATTGCGCCGGATCGGGGAAGCGTCGAGCGCCCACGCGGAGGCGTCGCACGCACCCTCCAGTCGACTGCGGTGTTTCCCACGCTCACGCCGATCGAGCATCTTCTGATCGCGAGCTCGCCCCGCCGCCGCCGGAGCGGCTTTGCGCGGTCGCTCCTCTCGACCCCGCAGGCGCGTGCGGAGGACGCGGCGTTCGTCGCCGACGCGGGCCGCATCCTCGCCGAGTTCGAGTTGCCGACGAACAACGGCCCGGCCGGCGAACTGCCGGTGAGCGAGCAGCGCCTGTTGATGCTCGCCGCCGCGTACGCGACCGGCGCGGGAATCCTGCTCGTCGACGAGCCGACCGCCGGGTCGTCCCCCGCTGAGGCGACACGCGCCATCGACCAGCTGCGACGGCTGCGCGACGAGGGGCTCGGCCTGCTCGTCGTCGAGCACAACCTCGCAGTCGTGCGCAGCCTCGCCGAGCGGGTGGTCGTACTCGACGCGGGACGGGTGATCGCGGACGGCACGCCCGACGAGGTGGCGGCGGACGCAGGCGTGCGCGCGGCATACCTGGGTCGGCAGCGACTCTAAACTGGCGGCGTTGTGCCCCGCCTCGGTCTGATCGCGGTCGTCGCCACGCTGACCGCGTGCGGCGGCGCGACCAAATCGTCCCAGACGAAACCCCTGCTCATCGTCGTGAACGCGCCGTTTTCGAGCACGCCGTACCTCGGCCGGGCGATCGAGAACGGTGCGCGCGTCGCCGCTGCCGGCGTCAACGCAACCGGCATCACGGTCGCGGGGCAGCGCTACAGGTTCTCGATCCGAACCGCCGACAGCGCGCTTTCGCCCGCCCGCGCGGTCGCAAACATCCGGCGCGCGGTCGGCGACGGCGCCGTCGCAGTCGTCGACGAGGGCACCGGCATCGACGCCTCATGGCGGATCGCGGCGAAAGCCGGGGTGCCGATCTGTGTGGTGTTCGAAGGGGGCAACGAGATCGTCGACCCGGTCGCGCGACCAAACGTCTTTCGCATCGCAGCGACCGACCACGGCGTCGCGTTCCGGCTCGCCGAGTACCTCGTCCCGAAGCACTTGCACGTCGCGCTCCTGCACGACGACTCCGACTATGGGGTCGCCGGAGCGACGGAGCTCGCCCATGCGTTCTCGCAGAACCGTTCGTCGGTCGCGATCGACGAGACCGTCCCCGCGAACTCGCTCGATCTCGGCCCGCAGGTCCTGCGGGCTCGCCGTGCCCACGCGACGGCGATCCTTGTCTGGGGCCGTCCCGCGACGATCGCGTCCGCAATCACCGCCGCCCGATCGGCCGGCTGGAACGTGCCGTTCTTCACGTCACCGACCGGCGCCGACCCGTTCGTCCGGCAGCAGCTCGCCGACCATCCGGACTGGGTCGATGGGCTGACGTTCGCCGGCGGCCGTCTGACCGCCGAGGTCGGCAGCGCCCCGTTCCAGCGGTTCGAGCAGAACTACGAGGCCGCCTACGGCGTCGACACCGTCGGCGTGAAGACGAGGGAGGGCGCCCAGGTTGTCGAGCCACCCGAGACCCCGATGTACGCCTACGACTTCGTCAACCTGCTGGCGGTCGCAATCACGAAGGCCGGCTCGATCGACCCGGCCAAGATCACAGCGGAGCTCGAGGAGGTCACGACCGAAGGAGCAAACGGCGACAGCCGCTCGTTCTCGAGCTCGAGCCACGAAGGGGTCGTCGATGACGACGTGTACTTCGCACGATTCCACGATATGACCTACGCTCCCGTGAAAGACGATCCGTTATCGGCAACGCTCCCGGCCGTTCCGCAGACGGGGTGACCCCGAATCGATGAGACGACTTCCGCTCTTCGCACTGCTGCCGCTCTGCCTGCTTGCGCTCACCGCGTGCGGCAAGGAGAAGGACAAGGAAGGGCTCGGTACCGCCTGCGGCATCGCCGAGCCTGCGTTGAAGACCGCTCCGACGCTGCCGGGGGCGTTCCCGGGCGCGAGCGGCATGGTCTTCACCGGTGTCAAGAAGAACGGGCCGACGACGGTGGCGACCGGGTACATCAACCAGACGATCGGGCCGGCGCACGACCTCTTCACGAACGCGGTCAAGGGAGCGTCTGGGTACTCGATCACGAAGAACGAGCAGGACGCCGCCGACGCCGAGGTGGCCTTCAAAGGCGCAGGCAACTCGGGGCAGGTCAAACTCCTCCAGGAGTGCAAGACACGCACCACGGTGACCATCACCATCCGCCCCGCCTGACGCGCGCGCGCGCGCTCGCGCTCGCCCTCGTTTTACTCACCGCCGTCCCGGTGGCGAGCGCGGCGCCGCCGCGGTACACCGCGCTCCCATCGCCGACCGCGCCGCTCTCCGCGTCGCCACCGTTGTCGGGAGGCGCAGCCGCCTCGGCAGAGGGGATCAGGCACCGCATCGCCGCGCGCACGTCAGTCCGCGTGTCGGTCGACCCGAGCGGCAGGCCGTTCGCGGTCGACGCGGTGCAGACGCTCCACGTGCGGGTGCAGGGCGACTACTTCTTCACGATCGGAGCGCCGGTCCTGAGCGCGCGCGCCGGACCCGGCTCCCACTCCCCGCCCGGCGTCCGCTCGACCTCGATCCTCTGGGCGGGTTTCAACCCGGGCAGGCGAACGCTGGCCGCCGCGATCACACTCGACCCGCGCGTGGCGAGTGCCGCGCTGCCACTGCGCATCGATGCACACGCAGGGCACGTGACGCTGACGAATCGCACCGTCCTATCGGTGCTGAGTTACGGCGGCGAGGTCGCCGTCGGGCCGTTGCGCCGCTACGCGCGGAGGTTCGCAGCCGACATAGCGGCCGGGCGCACGGTAACGCCCGGCGGCGTCCTCCTCACCTCCCCGCCGCGGTCGGCCTCCTTCCGAGCGGTCGCGATGCTGCATGTCACCGGGACGATCGGCGGACGACCGATCGACCTCGTGCTCAGCGCGAAACGCGTGACGCTCGCGGCACACGGCGCGATCCGGCTTCGCATCGAACCGACTCCACCGCTCGCGCTCCTCCGTGGGCTCACGGCCCTTCCCGGTGACGCACTCCTGCGCCGCGTTTCGGCCGCGACGTTCGACCTCGCCCGTACGCGGCAGTACGCCACCTATCTCGGCAACCCGGACCCGATCGGGACCAACACGACGACGTACACGTACCGGTCGGCCGCGCGGCCGGTGCTCGTGGCGGCGCCGACTGCGCGCACGTCCCGCGGCGGCGGCGCGCTCGGGACGTTCCTCGTCCTTGGCGGTGTCCTCGCGGCACTCGCGGTCGGCGTCGCTATCTGGGCACGGTCGTGATCGCGGCGCGCATGACGGCGACCGGCGGCTCGACGCCGGTCCACAGCCGAAAGCTCGCTGCGCCCTGCCGGACGAGTGCCTCGAATCCGTCGATGACGACGCAGCCGGCGGCACGGGCGGCGGCAACGAGCGCCGTCTCCTCAGAGCCGTAGGCGAGATCGACGATCGTCTGACCGGCGTGCGGCACGACGAGCAACTCGTCGCGGACGGGAGTCCCATTTACGACTAGGTCGCAGCCCGTGGCGTCGGGCGGCCACGTTCCCGAGCGTGAAAACTGGCGTGTGTCGGCCGGCAGCGCGCCGGCGAGCGTCCGCGCGGCCCCACCCGCGCCGATCAGGCAGGCGCGGGTTGCATCGATGCCGGCCAGGATCTCGCGGTCGGTGTTGAAGCCGAGCACGCGCCCGTCGCGGAACACGAGCGTGTTGACGGCATCACCGTCGGCTTCGTCGCACGCAGCGACCACTGCCCGCTTGTGCGGTCGCGTCACGTTTGCGCCGGCGAAGCCCAGCGTCCTGAGCGCGGCGACGGCCCCGACTGGGTCGTCGACGTCGAACGCGCTGTAGTGCCAGTCGAGCCCACACGCGGTGAAGGCCGCGTTCTGCATACGTGGCGACAGCGATTCGCCGACCGGCTTGCCGAGCAGCGCGACCTGTGTGGTCGGCATCAGCAGCCGTAGCCGTGCGCGCACTCGTACTGCGCGAACGCCGTATCGGACGCGGTGAAGAAGTGGTGCATCTTGTCGGGCTTGCGCACGAAGTAGAGGTAGTCCACGGCTGCCGGATGCGCGGCTGCGCGAATCGAGGCGAGGCCGGGGTTCGCGATCGGTGTCGGCGGCAGGCCGACGAGCCTGCGCGAGTTGTACGGGTTGTCGCTCGCGAGCTGCGACTCGAGGATCGACTGGGTCGGCGGGATGTGCAGGCCGTAGCGGAGCGTCGCGTCGATCCCGAGCGGCATACGCGCATGCAGACGGTTGTAGATCACGGCAGCAACGAGTGGGCGCTCGGACGGTGCGAGCGTCTCCTTCTCGACCATCGAGGCGATGATCAGGACGTCGTACGGCGTCAGGTTCTTCTTGCTCGCGTAGCTGAGATCGACGTCGTGCCATTGCGCGCAGAACGCCTGCAACTGATCGCGCACGAGCTGCTTCGACGTGGTCGATCCCAGAAAGTCGTACGTCGCAGGGAACAGGAAGCCCTCGAGATTCTTCTGCGCCTTCGGGCGGAAGCAGGGAACCCGTGCGGCATGCGACGCCGCGATGTAGCTCGCTAGCGTCAGCTTCACCGGCTTGTGGCTCTTCCGATGCGCGATCTGCGCCACGTCGCGCACGCGCACGGCCATCTGGGCGCGGGTGAAGCCCTCGGGGAAGACGACGCGGAAGGGGGTCGGCGGCGGGGGTGGCGCAGGCAGCGCATGCGTGCGATGCACGTGCGGCAGCGCGACGACCACCGCGACGACGACCGCGACGACGACCGCGACGATCGCGGCGAGGACGGCGACCCGCCGGCGGCGGAGCTCGATGGGCGACGGGCCTCGACGACGGCCGCCGGGACTCAGCGGCGCGCGGTCTGCCATGCCAGGTAGCTCGAGAGCAGATGCGCAGCGGCACGGGCGTCGTCGCCGTCGGCGAGGACGGACGTGAACCGTTCGTCGTAGGTCTCCACCGGCACGGCGGTCGCGGTGCGCAGCCGCTCCACGAACGCCTCGGTCTCGCGTGCCTGTTCGCCGGCGTCGCCGCGGAGTGTCAGCGGCATGCCTACAACGACGAGCTCGGGGTCCTCGGCGGCGATCACGGCGAGGAGCTTTGCAAACCCGGCATCGGTGGGGGCGCGCTCGACGATCTGGAGAGGCCGAGCGAGCGTGCCGGTGGGGTCGGAGACGGCGACGCCGGTCCGCGCCGAGCCGTAGTCGAGGGCAAGCACCTTCATGGGCTCACGCGAGGGCGGCGGCGAGCGTGTCGCGACCGGCTTCGAGCGCATCGCGCAGGCCCGCAGGGTTCTTGCCGCCTGCTTCGGCGAGCGTCGGGCGGCCGCCGCCTCCGCCGCCGATATGACTGCCGAGCGCGCGCACGAGCTGCACCGCGTCCACGCCGCGGGCGACAACCGAATCGTCGAGATTGATCACGAGCGCCACCTTCCCGTCGTCGACCGCGCCCACGACGACCGCGACGGCCTTCTCCTGCGCCCGCAGGCGGTCGGAGACGTCCTTCAGGCCCCCGCGCGGCGCCGTCACCTCAGCGACCAGGATGTCGCCGCTTCTGTCCTGCCAGACGATCGCGGTCTCCTCTTCGGCCTGCTTCGGCTTCTTGGCCTCGCGCCGGGCCCCTTCGAGCTCGACGCGAACGGCCTCGAGCTCACGCGAGCGGCCTTCGAGGATCGTCCATGCCTCGCCCGCTGTGACGGCTTCGATGCGGCGGGCGCCGGAGCCGACGGAGCCTTCGGACAGAATCACGAACGGCCCGATCTCGGCGGTCGAGCGAACATGCGTGCCGCCGCAGAGCTCCTTCGAGTAGCCGTCGATCTCGACAACCCGAACTTCCTCGCCGTACTTCTCCCCGAAGAGCATCATCGCGCCGAGCTTGCGGGCCTCGGCGATCGGCGTCACGAACGTCCGCACGGGAATCGCTTCGAAGACCTTCTCGTTCACCATTCGCTCCACGCGACCGCGCTCGTCGGGGGTCAGCTGCTTCGCGTGCGTGAAGTCGAACCGCAGCTTGTCGGGACGTACGGCGGACCCGGCCTGCTTCACGTGATCGCCGAGAACGTCGCGCAGCGCCTGGTGCAGGAGATGCGTGGCCGTGTGGTTCGCCTGCGTCGGGAACCGGTCGCCCCAGTTGACCGTCGCCTCGACGCGCGTGCCACTTTCGAGCGGTGCGTGCCCGCCGAGCTCGACGACGAGCACCTGGTCGTCGCCGAACTTCAGCACTTCGACGACATCGAGCTTCACGTCGTCGCCGTCCACGGTGATCGTCCCGCGGTCGCTGACCTGCCCGCCACTCGACGCGTAGAACGGGCTCTGCTCGAGCTTCACGAGCTGCTGTGTCCCAGCGAGCGGCGCGGTCGCCGTCACGGCGGTGAGCACGTTCGTCTTCGAGTAGCCGACGAACTCGGTGACGCGGTCGCCGCCGACGAGCTGCGCGGCGATCTGCTGCGTCGAGCTGTCGCCCCCGGCGCGCGAGACCTCGCGGTGGGCTTCCATCAGATTTCGGAAGCCGTCCATGTCGAGTGCCTGGCCGCGCTCCTCCGCGAGCTCCTGAGCAAGCTCGATCGGGAAGCCGTAGGTGGCGACGAGCGCAAAGGCGTTCTCGGCAGTGATCGCTTCCTGGCCGGCGAGATCCTCGAACACCTTCATGCCACGCGCGAGCGTCTCCGAGAACCGTTCTTCCTCGGCGCGCACGACGCGTTCGATGTCGGCCGCGTGCTCGCGCAGCAGCGGATAGGCGTCGCCCATCTGCTGGACGACGAGCGCGGGCAGGCGGTAGACCCGATCGAGACCGATGCGCTGCGCCTGGTAGATCGCGCGGCGGAGCAGGCGGCGGCAGATGTAACCGCGGCCCTCGTTCGACGGCTCGATCCCCTCGGCGATCAGGAAGCTGACGGCGCGGCCGTGGTCGGCGAGGACACGGTGAGCGCGCGTCGCGATCTCGCTGTCGTGGTAGCCGACGCCCGACTCCTTCGCGACCCAGTCCATGATCACGCGGAAGCCGTCGGTGTCGAAGTTCGAGTCCACGTCCTGCAGCACGCACGCGGTTCGCTCGACGCCCATGCCGGTGTCGACATTCGGGCGGGGCAGCGGAACGAGCACGTTCCCCGGCTGGAGGTCGTAGGCCATGAAGACGAGGTTGTAGATCTCCATGTAGCGATCGCAGTGCCCGGGGCCACAGACGGGATCGCCGCAGGCGCGCTCCTCACCGCGGTCGTAGAAGATCTCGGAGCACTGGCCGCAGGGGCCTACATCGCCGGCCTGCCAGAAGTTGTCCTTGCCCAGGCGAACGATGCGCTCGGCCGGGATCCCGACGCGCTGCCAAGCCTCGATCGCGACGGTGTCCTCGGGGAGCTCGAGCACGGGGTCGCCTTCGTGGACGGTCGCCCACAGCCGTTCCGGATCGAGCTTCAGGATCCCGGTGACCCACTCCCAGGCGAAGTCGACCGCCTCGTCCTTGTAGTAATCGCCGAACGAGAAGTTGCCCATCATCTCGAAGAAGGAGTTGTGCCGGTCGGTGCGCCCGACCTCGTCGAGGTCGTTCTCCTTGCCGCCCGCGCGCAGGCACGGTTGGACGCTGACCACCCGGTCGCGCGGCGGCTCTTTCGTGCGCAGGAAGTACGGCTTGAACGGCTGCATGCCGGCGATGATGAAGAGCGTCGTCTGATCCGCGGCAGGCGGGATCAGCGAGTGCCCGGGCACGCGCAGATGCCCACGCTCTTCGTAGAAATGCTGGAACGCCTCGCGCAGCTCGTTCGTCGTCATCGTCACGGCGAACAGTGTACGGACGCCCTCGCGGCCCGAATCGCCTCGCCGTCGCACGTCTGACGCACATCCGCGACGCTTCCGTGCGTGTGTCTGACACCAGCCGTCTTGGCTTGCCCGCACGGCGCGTGACTCTTTCGTCACGCCTACGTCGCGATTGAGTGCGTGTGGCTGACACCGGCCGTGGCCGGTCGCGGCACGGAGGAAGCGGCCCCGTCCGGGTCAGAGACCTTGGCCGACGAGCCAGTCGGCGATCTCGTCGCCGAGCGGCGGGCCGATGTCCGCGAGGATCCCGTGCCCCGCACCGTCGACCCATCGCACCTCTGCCTGGGGCACGGCAACCTCGAAGCGGCCGATGTGCGCCCGGTTCTGCTCGACGTGCGGGGACTTCGTCGCGAGGAAGAGAAGCGTCGGAATCTCTTTCGCGGCAAGCACCGGCCAGAACGGGCTGATCGGCTCGGTCAGCCCACTCATCGCACGGCCGCGCGCCTCGGCCTTCTCGGGGCTCCGCGCCCGCGCCTCCTCGACCCACTCCTCGGGCGTCCGGTCGCAAGCGGCCTCGGGAAGGCTCGCGTAGTCGATGTGACCGCTGTCGAGCAGGACGGTCGCACGCACGTCGTCGGGAAAGGCGCCCGCGTAGCGAACCGCGATCGCGCCGCCCCAGGAGTGACCCAGCAAGACCGGCCGGTCGAGCGAGTGCGCGTCGACGAGCTCGCGCAGTGCGCCGACGAGCGTCTCGAGTCGATAGCCCTCGGCCGGCTGAAGAGGCGAACGTCCGAAGCCTGGCCCGTCGACGGCGAGCACATGGAATCCCGCGCCGACGAGGACGGGCGCGACATCGGCCAGATCCGCGCCGGATGGATTGGCGCCGAGCGCATGCCAGAACACGATCGGCACGTCTCCGGAGTCCCCCCATTTGCGGACGGCAAGCTTCATCTCCCGACCCTACGCAGCGCGAACCGGCCGCCGGTGCCGCGATCGAAAGGTCGGATCAGGCCGCGCGGTCGGGGTCGAGCTCGGGGGCGGCGATCTCGTGACGAATCTTCTCGAGCGCCCGGCGGATCAGCCGCGACACGTGCATCTGCGAGATCCCGACCTGCTGTGCGATCTGGGACTGGGTGAGCCCCTCGAAGAAGCGCAAGTGAAGAATCTGGCGCTCGCGTACGTCGAGCACGCGGAAGCCGGGCGCGAGAACCGCGCGGTCCTCGGACACCTCATATTGATGCTCGATGTCGCCGAGCGACTCGAGCGGATCGAGCTCCTCCCCGTCCTCCGAGGTGCCGCCCGTCGAGAGCGACAGCGACGAGTAGGCGCGGCCCGACTCGAGCGCCTCGAGCACCTCTTCTTCTTCGACGCCGGCGGCCTTCGCGAGCTCGGGAATGGTCGGCGAGCGGCTGAGCTCGACCGTCAGCTGCTCGACGATCTTCGACAGCTGGACGTTGAGCTCCTGGAGCCCGCGCGGCACTCGCACGGCCCAGCCGCGATCGCGGAAGTGGCGCTTGATCTCCCCGATGATGTTCGGTGTCGCATAGGTGGTCAGCTCGACGCCGCGTTCGAGATCGAACCGGTCGATCGCTTTGATCAGCCCGATCGACCCGATCTGGACGAGATCGTCGAACTGCTCGCCGCGGTAGCTGTACCGCCGAGCGAGCGAACGGACGAGCGACATGTACTGCTCTATCAGCTGCTCGCGTGCGTGAAGATCGCCCTCGTCGTGGTAGCGCCGGAGGAGGGCCTTGTCGTTCTCACCCACCGCCGGCCACTCTCTTCGTCAGACGAATTGTGTGCCCGTCGACGAGCACGTCGTCGACGGTCGAGTCCAACACGCGCCGCAACCCGAGCTGTGCACCTTGCTCGCGCGCGATCTCGTCGAGGACGTGTGACGGCACAGGTCCGATCGTCGTCTCGAGTGCACCGTCGCGCACCGTCATTCGCACCGTCACGCGCTGACCATCGGAATCGGCCCCGTCGAGGATCGAGTCGACCGCGATCTGGAGGTCCTCGAGGTTCTCGACTGTGAGGTCCATCCGCGCGGCGAGACCGCCGAGAACGAGGTGCGCGACGCGATTGAAGTCCTGCTGGGGAGGGAAGGTGAGTGTGATCTCGTCAGTCATGCTTCGCCCGGAGCTCCTCAGCGAGGTCGCTTTCACGGCGGGAGGCTGCTGCCTTCCCTTCGTCGACCGCCTCGCGCCAATTTCGGCGCGTGCGGAACGAGTCCCAACCGTGTGCGACACCGGAGGAAAAACCGGCGAGCTTCTGAACCGGCCGCTTGACCGCGAAACTCACAGTCCGCACCGCCTCGTCGACCGCCTCGACGGCATCAACCGCGCTGTCGGTCGCCTGATCCAGCTTGTCCAACTGTGCGTTGACACGGTCCACCGATCCTCCGACCTTGTTGATAACGGGCAGAACCTCACGTTCTGCACCTCGAATCAACGAAGAAAGCCGGTCGAAAGTTACGGCCAACCGCAAAAAAGCCCAGCCGAGGCCGAGACCGACCGCGACGAGGAAGACGGTGAGCGCGAGATCGGCGAGATTGCCGAAGGTGAAAGTGGCAAGCACGGACGGGAACATTAGTCGGCCGCGGCCGACGTGACCAATCCGGAACCGACGACGACGTCCCCGTCGTACAGCACGGCGGCCTGTCCGCGGGCCACGCCGTACGCCGGTTCGTCGAGAGTCAGCTGGAATCCGCCCGCCGTTTCGACGACGCTCGCGGCGACCGCCGGCGAGCGATACCGAAGCTTGGCGGTCACACGGCCGATGGGAAGGTGCAAGCGCCCCTTGGCCGCCACCCGCGTCCGTGCAAGCGACGTCTTCGGCCCGACGACGACGGTGTTCGTCCGCGCGCTCGTCGCAACGGCGTACAGCGGCTCGCTCGCGGAGACGCCGAGACCACGGCGCTGGCCCGGGGTGTAGCGCCAGAAGCCGTCGTGCGTGCCGAGTGTCCGCCCGGACTCGTCGATGATCGGGCCGGCGGTCGGCTCGAGACCCTGGCGCGAGAGGAACGAGCGGTAGTCGTCGCCTGCGAGGAAACACGCCTCCTGACTCTCTGCGCGACCGGCGGCGGCGAGGCCGGCCGCGGCGGCCTGCGCGCGCGTCTCCGCCTTCGTCTGTTCGCCGAGCGGGAACCAGATGCGATCGAGGAGGCGCGGATCGAGTCGCGCCAACATGTAGCTCTGGTCTTTCGCGTGATCGAGCGCGCGTGCGAGGAGCAGGCGCCCGTCTCGCTCGATGATGCGGGCGTAGTGGCCGGTCGCGAGGCGTGGCGCACCCGCGCGCCGCGCGAACGCAAGCAACTCCGCGAACCGGAAACCACCGTTACAGGTGACGCAAGGGTTCGGAGTCTCGCCACGCGCGTAGCCCCGCACGAAGGGCGTCACGACTGCGCGGACGAACTCCTCGCGCAGGTCGAGCGTGACGTGCGGGAGCCCAAGGCGATGGCAGGCCTCGCGTGCCGCGACGACGGCGTTCGGCGAGCAGCATGCGCGCTCGGAGTCGGGCCCGGCGGGGTCGAGCCACAGCCGCAGCGTGACGCCGATCGCGTGCGGGCCCGCCTTCAGGAGAGCAACTGCGCTGTCGACTCCGCCGCTCATCGCCACTGCGACCCGACGCTCGTCGAGCGGCGCGCGAAAGACGGGCGCGATCGCGTTCGCGAGCGCGTCCGTGGCGAGCACCTCACCGCCGACGGCCGCGGCCTCGAGCAGGGTGAGGCCCCGCAGGTCGCGGTCGAAGCCGGCCCCCTCGGCGCCGACGATCACGTCGTTCTCGACCTCGAGGCGAACGAACGCCCAGTCCTCGCCGCGCGCCGAGTCTCCGGTGAGCTCCATGTGGGCCAGGGTACGCGAGGGGAGCCCGAAGGCTCCCCTCGCGCTGCTCCGACCTCGCCGATTGGGCCGCGCCCGTGTGAACCTGGACAAACCCAGGTGGGTGCCGTGCGAACCGTCGACGCGAGGCGCCTAGGCCCGACGCGGGCTCCCTTTCACATGGTGTTGGTTCTACATGGATGCGCGGCGTACGAACGACGTCGAGCAATCGAAATGTACCCGAGGGTGCTCAGCCCGCCCGGGCGTAGGACCACTCGATCGGGTGCACGCCGCGCAGGCCGACCTGCCGTGCGAGCGCGTCGGTGAGGTTGAACTGGCGGTCGGCCGGGACGGGACCGTGGTCGACCACTTGCGTCAGCACACGGATGCCGTGGTAGGTGAGAAAGATGCGCGCACCGCACGGCAACGTCGGGTGCGCGACGCCTTCTGTCTCTGCGCGCAGCACACCACCGCATGCGGTTCGTCGTCCGAACGCCGCGGGCCCACTCGATCCGGCGAGCGCGGTGTAGGAGCCGACCGGCTGCGGCGCAGACGATTTGGTCGAGCGCGTCTGGTGCACGACGGCGAGTGCGATCACGACCGCGAGCAGCGCCAAGCCTGCGAACGCGATTTCGCGGGCGGCGAGCGGTGGCCTCATGCGAGGGGACGCCGGGTCGGGAGCGGCCGCACGCCGGCCGGACGCGCGGGCACTTCGACCGTCGGCACGGGCTCACCACCGCCGCGCGCGAAACGCCGGCGCGGCGGCGCCTCGGCAAGCGGGTCCAGGCTGTAGCGCGCGGTGCCGTGAAACGAGCGTGTGAGCACGACAACGGTCGCGCGCTCGCGCCCCACGACGACGGGCACCTCGGGCTGCTGCTCCGGCTCCGGCTCCGGCTCCGGCTGCGGCTCAGGCTCGGGCTCGGGCTCGGGCTCCGGCTCCGGCTCCGGCTCGGGGTCGAAGGCCGGCACCTCGTCGAGCGGCGCCTCGTCGAGCGGCGCGGCGGGAAGCTCCTCGACGAGCCAGCGGTCGACGATCGCGGGAGCAATGATCTCAGGGGCGGCGCTCTCAGCGGGAACCTCGCGCGAAGCGTCGGCCACCGGCACGGAGACGGGCCACTCGCCGAGCATCTCCTCGCGCAGCGCCGCCGATGCGATCCACGTCGGTGCTTCATCACGCGCGGCTTCGGGGTAGCCCATGCCGAGCTGCTCGAGCGGCTGGGGCGGCGGCAGGTTCACGCCGGGCACGACGTAGCGGGGAGGAAGCCCGCGGCCGAAGTGCGGCTGACCGCGCCAAATGGCCCACTCGAGAGCAGCGACGATCACCCAGCCGAGGATCATGATGCCGGCGATCTCGAGGGCCGGCAGCTTCGCAAGCGTCAGGCCGGCGGCGAGGCCGAGGAGAAAGAGAACTTCGCCGGTGCGTACTCGCCTCGGAGCCACGCCCCGAGTATGCCCATTCGCTCGGCGGTCGATCAGGTGGTGTCCGCGCCGTCCTCGCGGAGCGTGACGATCCCGAGTTCGCGCAACGCCTCGTCCGGATACGACGTCGGCGCACCGGTCAACGGGTCTGATCCACTCGCAACCTTCGGGAAGGCAATCACCTGACGAATGTCGGGCTCGCCCGCCATCCGCGCGACGAAACGGTCGATGCCCATGGCGAAGCCGCCGTGCGGCGGCGGTCCCATCGCAAGCGCTTCGAGGAGGAAGCCGAACTTGTCGTTCGCGTCGTCGCTCGAAAGCCCCATCGTGCGGAACACCTTCTGCTGAAGCTCGACATCGTGGATCCGGATCGATCCCGAGCCGAGCTCCCACCCGTTCCAGATCAGGTCGTAGTGCTCTCCCTGCGCGGCGGCAGGGTTCGACTCGTCCCAGGCCTCGTATCCCGGTGTCGGCGCCGTGAACGGGTGGTGGGTGAAAGTCCAGGTCCCGTCGTCGTTCCGCTCGAAGAGCGGAAAGTCGGTCACCCAGTGGAAGAGCTGCTCGCCCGTCTCCATCAGACCGAGCTCGCGGCCGAGGTGCAGGCGAAGCCCACCGAGCACGCGGGCGACGGTGTCGCCATCTCCCGCGCCGAAGAGCACCGTCGATCCGCCCGGCGCCTCGAACCGAGCGAGCTCGTCCTGAGAGAGGAACTTTGCGATCGGCGACCGCACCTCACCACTGTCGTCGACGACGATGTAGGCGAGTCCCTTCGCACCCCACTCCTTCGCGACGTCTTCGAGCCGACCGAGCTCGGCGCGCGAGAACGCCTTCGGGGCGACGATGAACCGAACGGCCGCCGCGTTCGCGAAGACGCCGAACTCCGAGCTCCGCGTCACCTCCGTCGCGTCTTGGATCTCCATACCGAAGCGAAGGTCGGGCTTGTCATTGCCGAATCGCGCCATCGAGTCGGCATAGGTCAGACGCGGGAACGGCCGTGCGGGCGCGACGCGGCCGAGAGCCTCGAACGCCGACACGACGGCGGCCTCCATCACGTCGAGCACCTCCTCGCGTTCGGCGAATGCGAGCTCGAGGTCGAGCTGCCGAAACTCGAACTGCCGGTCGGCGCGGAGATCTTCGTCGCGCCAGCATGTGGCGATTTGGTAGTAGCGATCGATTCCACCGACCATGCAGAGCTGCTTGAAGAGCTGCGGGGACTGCGCGAGGGCGAAGAACTTGCCGGGCTGGAGCCGCACCGGCGTGAGGAAGTCGCGCGCACCTTCGGGGGTCCCCCGCGTCATGCTCGGCGTCCAGACATCGATGAAGCCGAGCTCGTCCATCGTGCGGCGAATGGCGGAGATGACGGTGTGCGACAGCCGCAGGTTCGACTGCATTCGATCGGTGCGCATGTCGAGCCAGCGATATCGGAGCCGCAGCGTCTCGTCGACGTTCTCTTCGTCGAGTTGAAACGGCAGCGGGGTCGAGCGCGAGAGAACCACGAGTCGCTCGACCTGGATCTCGACGGCGCCCGTTGAGAGGTTCGGGTTGACATTCTCCGGCGCGCGCGCGACGACCTCGCCCACCGCCTGCAGCACGAACTCGTTCCGAATCCCCTGCGTCAAGGCTGCGGCGTCCGCTGCCCGGTCGGGATTGACGACGAGCTGAACCTTGCCGGTGTGGTCACGCAGATCGATGAAGACGAGCCCACCGTGATCGCGGCGCGTGTCGGTCCAGCCGGCGACCGTGACACGCCTGCCGATGTCGGCGGTGTCGAGTTCGCCGCAATGGAGATCGCGCCAGCTCATGGGTTGGTGAGAGTAGCGACGACGTCGTCGAGCGAGACGACTTCCTCGGCCGCACCTTCGCGACGCACAGCCGCGTCGGTGCCCGTGACGACCACGACCGTGCGCGCCCGCGTGCGTCCGGCCTGCGTGAGCTGGCCCTTCACCGAACGCCCGGCGTAGTCGACGTCGGTCGAGATACCGGCACGCCGCAGTTCGGCGGCGGCGCCGAGCACACGTGTGCGCGGTGCGCCCACTCCGACGACGAAGAAGACATCGAGCCGCCTCGGTTCTGCGACGATTCCCTCCAGCTCGAGCGCGAGCAGCAACCGCTCGATGCCGGCCCCGAACCCGATGCCGGGCGTCGGCGGCCCGCCGATCGCCTCGACAAGCCCGTCATACCGTCCACCGCCGCAGATCGACGAATTCGCGTTGTCGAACGGAGCGAGGAACTCGAATGTCGTGCGCGAGTAGTAGTCCAGGCCACGCACGAGCGTCGGATCGAGCACGTACCGCACACCGAAGTGGTCGAGTTGCGCGCGCACGGCGTCGAAATGTTCTTGGCAAACGTCGCAAAGCGAGTCACCGATCTTCGGAGCATCCGCGAGCGCGGCGCGCAGAGCCGGGCTCTTCACATCGAACACCTGCAGAGGGCTCGTGGCGCGCTTGTGGAGTGCGTCTTCGTCGAGAAGGTCGGCGTGATCGTCGAGCCAGGCGTTCAGACGCTCGACGTACGCGGGGCGGCAGTTCGCATCACCGATCGAGTTGAGGTGCAACTCCCACTTCGTGACGCCGAGCCGCCGCAGAAGCTCCGTGTAGAGCTGGATGATCTCGGCGTCGATCGCGGGATCAGCGGAGCCGATCGCCTCGACCGAGAGTTGGTAGTGCTCGCGAAAGCGGCCCTTTCCCGGTGCGCCGTAGCGATACATCGGAGCGATCGTGTAGGCCTTCACCGGTTGCGGCTCGCGGTGCAGGCCGTGCTCGAGGTAGGCGCGCGCGATCGGCGCGGTGCCTTCGGGACGGAGCGTCAGCGGCCGGTCGCTCCGGTCGGTGAACGAGTACATCTCCTTGTGGACGACGTCCGACGCTTCGCCCGCGGTCCGCGCGAACAGGCCGGTGTCCTCGAAGCCCGGCGTCTGGATGCGTCCCCAACCGTAGAGCGCGGTCACCTCCTCCATCGTGCGGACGAGGTGCCACCAGTTGAGATCCGCCGGCAGAACGTCATGCGTCCCGCGCGGCGCCTGGAACTTCGCGCTCACGCCTCGGAAGCCCGGAGCTCGCCGAGAAAGGGGTTGGACTGAAGCTCGCGTCCGAGTGTCGTCGCGGGCCCGTGGCCGGGGTGCACGACGGTCTCGGGCGGAAAACGGTCGATGAGCGAGCGGATCGAGGCGAGGAGCGTCTCCCAATCGCCGCCCGCGAGGTCGTAGCGGCCGACCGAGCCTGCGAAGAGGACATCGCCGGCAAACAGCTGCCCGTCGGCGTGGAATGCGACGTGCCCCTCCGAATGCCCGGGCACGTCGACCACGTCGAAGGTGATGCCGCCAACCGTGATCTCGTCACCGCCCCTCACCGTGTGAGCCGGATTATGCGGCGCGACCGGGAAGCCGCCACGCGGAGATCCCTCTCGCAATGCGTCGACCTCACCGGCGGGGGCCCAGACCTCGGCGCCGGTGCCCGAGGCCAGTGCCGCGACGCCTCCGATGTGGTCGACGTCGGCGTGCGTCACGAGAATGCCTGCCGCCCCTGCCCCCATCCGGGCAAGGTCGAGTCGGAGGTCGGTCGGGTCGTCACCGGGGTCGATGACGACGGCCTCGGACGCGCCACGCGCGGTCCGCACGACGTAGCAGTTGCTCTTGAAAGGCCCCATCACGAAGCTGTCGATGACGAGCGGCATGGCGAGCGTTTGAGTGTATCCAGGCGCGGAAACACTCCTGGAATGCAGTGCTGGAACCTGCTCTCACTTGACGCGCCAGAGGGCACACGCAACCCGATCGTCCTTCGCTCGGACGCCGGCGCGCGCGCCGTCTTGATCGTGCTCAGTCCCGGTCAGTCGCTCGGCGACCATCAAGTGAAGGAAAGCGCGTGGGTGACGGTGATCGAGGGCACGATCGAGATCTCGGTCGACGGCGCCGCGGTACAGGCCGCGCCGGGAACGATGGTGCGCTTCGACCCGGACGAACGGCACGCCCTTCGGACCGAGCACGGTGCACGCGTCCTGATGCTCCTCGCGCCTTGGCCGGGTGAAGGCCACTACCGGGGAGGCGACTCGCCCCCCGACGGGTGATTCGCTACTTCTCGGCGGCCTTGGCGAGGCGACGCTGGTAGGTGCGGTACGCCGTCCGGTCGATCCAGAACGTGAGCGGAATGAAGGCGAGGCCGTAGAAAACGCCGATCCCGATGCGCTGGACGAGCGCGCCGCTCTTGAAGATGAAGATAAAGGCCACGAGCATCAGCCCGCCCATCGTCCCGCCGCGTTTGATCGCACGCCGCCAGGACGGCAGAGGGGGCTCGCGCATCGGCCGCGACGAGCGCGCCGGCTGCTTCTTGCCTTTCGTCGCGACGGGCTTCGCCTTCGCACGATCGCGCTGCTTGGCCTCGCGCTCGGCCCGCAACTCGTCAGGGTCGACCGGGATCTCGTTTCCGTCGCCATCCAGAAGCACCGTCTCGTACTCGTGACGGAAGGTCTTCTCGCGGCGACGGCGCTGCTTACGTGACGGCATTGGAGGCAGGTTAGCGCCGGTGCGCAACCCGCCCGGCGGAAATGACCGTGGCGACAATGTCGCCGGCGAGTTGGTAGGCGAGGTAGCGCCAGTCCGGCGCGTCGAGCAGCACGAGGTCGGCTCGGAGCCCAGGCTCGATCCGCCCGCGGTCGGAGGCGCAGCCGAGCACGTGGGCTGCGTTGACGGTCACGGCAGCAAGAGCTTCCCCGGGCGAGAGCTTCAGCTGCGTGCAGGCGAGGGAGCAGATGAGCGGCAAGCTCGTCGTGAACGAACTGCCCGGGTTGAAGTCGGTCGCAAGCGCGATCGCCGCACCCGTGCCGACGAGCTCCCGCGCGGGCGGCATCGGCCGATCGAGGAAGAGCGCGCTCGCAGGCAGGAGGACGCCCGTCACGTCGCTCGCCGCAAGCTGTCGCGCTCCGTCGGAACCTGTCACCTCGAGGTGGTCGACCGAGCGGGCGCCGATCTCGATCGCGAGCGGGATCGCGCCACTTTCGGTGAACTGGTCTCCGTGCAGCCGCAGGGCGAGACCCGCGGTGCGGCACGCGCTCAGGTACCGCCGAGCCTGGGTCGCGTCGAAGGCGCCGCGTTCGAGAAAGACGTCGGCCGCATCCGCGAGCCTGGCCGCTTCCGGAAGAACGTCCGCGAGCACGAAGTCGAGGTAGGCATCGGCACCGTCGAACTCGGGCGCTACGGAATGCGCGCCGAGCCAGGTCGGCGACCCCCCGGCGGCACGAACCGACCGGAGCGACGCGAGCTCTGTGTCGAGATCAAGCCCGTAGCCCGACTTGCCCTCCCACGTCGTCGTGCCGTGGCGGAGCATCCAGGAGGCGTGGCGCTCGACGCGGGCGCGAAGGTCATCCTCACCGAGCGCGCGCGTGGCGCGAACGGTCGAGAGGATGCCGCCGCCGGCGGCGTGGAGCTCCTCGTAGCTCGCCCCCGCTGCGCGCAGCGAGAACTCCGCGACGCGATCGCCGCCCCACGCGGGGTGCGTATGACAATCGACGAGGCCGGGAATCGCGCAGAGCCCGCGGCCGTCGATCTCCTCCACCTCGCCGTCCAGCGGCCGTAGGTCGCGCATGGCGCCGACCGCCTCGATCAGGCCGCCACGGCTGAGCACGAACGCGTGGTCGATCACGGTCACCGAGCCGAGGTCGGCACCGCGCAAGGGCGCCGGTCCGCCCGCCGGCGTCGCGACCTGCGCGAGGTCACGGACGAGCAGGCGCTCCGCGCTCGGCGACACCCTCAGCCGGGGTGGCTCGGCGTCGCGAGGCCGTGCTCGTGCGCAGCCGCCGCCGCCTCGGGATAGCCCGCGTCGAGATGGCGGACGACACCCATGCCGGGATCGGATGTCAGCACGCGCTCGAGGCGTGCTGCCATCTCATCGGTGCCGTCGGCGAGCACGACCATCCCGGCATGGATCGAGTTGCCGATGCCGACGCCGCCGCCGTGATGGACGCTGACCCACGTCGCGCCCGCCGCGACGTTTACGAGCGCGTTGAGAATGGGCCAGTCGGCGATCGCATCCGATCCGTCACGCATCGCCTCGGTCTCGCGGTAGGGCGACGCGACGGACCCGGCGTCGAGGTGGTCACGCCCGATCACGATCGGCGCCTGCACGCGCCCGAAGCGCACGAGCTCGTTGATCGCAAGCCCCGCCTTCGCGCGGTCGCCGAGACCGAGCCAGCAGATGCGCGCCGGCAGCCCCTGGAACGCCACACGCGACGGCGCAAGCGCGAGCCAGCGCTGCAAGAGCTCATCGTCGGGAAAGAGCTCGAGGAGCAGCTCATCGATCACCGCGATATCGGCCGGGTCCCCGGACAACGCTGCCCAGCGAAACGGCCCGATCCCACGACAGAAGAGCGGCCGAATATAGGCCGGGACGAAGCCCGGGTATGAGAAGGCCTCCTTTACGCCGGCTGCTTCGGCCTCACCTCGCAGATTGTTGCCATAATCGAAAACATAGCTTCCGGCCCGGACGTAGGCGAGCATCGCCTCGACGTGCCGACCGATCGATTCGCGCGCTCGCCGCACGTACTCGTCCGGATCGGACAGGCGCAATGCGGCGGCCTCGTCGAGTGAAAGCCCGCGCGGGATGTAGCCCGTCAGCGGGTCGTGCGCCGCCGTCTGGTCGGTGACGAAATCGAACTGCTCGCCTCGCCGCGCGAGCTCCGGAATGACGTCGGCGGCGTTTCCAAGCAGACCGACGGAGAGCGCACGCCCCTCGCTCGCGGCCGCGCGAATTCGAGCGACCGCGTCCTCGAGCGACTCCGTCGACTCGTCGAGGTAGCGCGTCTCGAGCCGGCGCTGGATTCGCGTCGGGTCGACCTCGACACACAGGATCGCGGCGCCTGCGAGCGTTCCCGCAAGCGGTTGGGCTCCCCCCATCCCGCCGAGGCCCGCGGTCAGGATCGTGCGGCCCGCGAGCGACGACGACCCGAAGTGCAGCTGTCCCGCGGCGCCGAAGGTCTGGTAGGTGCCCTGGAGAATCCCCTGCGTGCCGATGTAGATCCACGAGCCCGCAGTCATCTGCCCGAACATCGTCAGACCTTCGGCCTCGAGTCGGCGGAACTCGTCCCAGGTCGCCCACTTCGGCACGAGTAACGAGTTCGCGATCAGCACGCGCGGCGCCTGCGGCGTCGTGCGGAAGACGGCTACCGGCTTGCCCGACTGCACGAGCATCGTTTCGTCGTCGCCGAGCGTGAGAAGCGTGCGCACGATCGCCTTCAGCGCCTCGTGGGAGCGCGCCGCCCGACCCGTGCCGCCGTACACGACGAGGTCCTCGGGACGTTCCGCCACCTCGGGGTCGAGGTTGTTGAGCAGCATGCGCAGCGGCGCCTCGGTCGACCATGAGCGCGCATTGAGTTGCGGGCCGCGCGGAGCCCGCACGGCCGAAAGATCGCCGCAGAGCGATTCGACCAGCGCATCGAGGGACGGCGCGACGGTCACCGGCGCGACGTTCCCTCGTCCGCATCGCGACGTGCAGCAGCCGCCGCCTTCGCACGCAAGCGATACACGTTCCATGCCGACGCGATGGCGAAGAACATGACCCCGACGACCGCGGCCTTCGCAACCCCACCGCCGGTGGCCCAGGCGACAAGGACGATGATCACGGCGAACGCGCCGTAGACGAGCAAGGTGTCGCGGATCGGATGCTTGGGCGGCGGCCTGTCGGGCACGTCCCACTGCAAACGGCGAGACCGACTCATTCGAGTTCTCCTATCTCCGCCTCGACGGCGGCAAGCAGCGATCCGTCGCGTACCGAATCGGCGACGGCTTCGATGTCAGAACTGAGCGACCGATCGTCCCGCAACCGCGGTGAGAGCGTGCGGATGTGCTCGTAGGCCGCCTGCGCGCCGCGCCCCGGCTCGAGCGGCGCCAGGAACTCGATCGCCTGTGCACCTGCGAGCAACTCGATCGCGACCGCGCGCTCGGAGTTCGCGACGATCTGCCACGCCTTCAACCCGGACGCGTTGCCCATCGACACGTGATCTTCCTGACCCGCACTCGTCGGGATCGAGTCGACCGATGCGGGGTGGCAGAGCGATTTGTTCTCGGAGACGAGAGCCGCCGAGACGTACTGCGGGATCATGAATCCCGAGTTGAGCCCGCCGTCGGATGTGAGGAAGGCCGGCAGCCCGTCACTCAGGTTCGGATTCACGAGGCGCTCGAGCCGGCGCTCGGAGATGCTCGCGAGCTCCGCGACCGCCATCGCAAGCGCGTCGAGCGCGAATGCGAGTGGTTGCCCGTGGAAGTTGCCGGCCGACACGAGCATGTCCTCGTCGACGAGGACGAGTGGATTGTCGGTCGCAGCATTCAGCTCGACGGTGACCGTGTACTCGACATAGTCGAGCAGGTCACGCGATGCGCCATGCACCTGCGGGGCGCAGCGCAACGAATATGCGTCCTGCACCTTGTCGCACCAGCGATGCGACTCGTTGATCGCCGAGTCCTCGAGCAGGCGGATGACGTTGCGCGCCGATGCCGCCTGCCCGCGCAGCGGCCGCAGCGCGTGCACCTGTGGGATGAACGAGTTGCGCGATCCCTGGAGAGCTTCGAGCGAGAGAGCGCAGGCGCAGTCGGCGATTCGCGCGAGCCGCCGCGCCCGAACGAGCGCGAGCGTCGCCTGTGCAGCCATGAACTGCGTGCCGTTGATCAGTGACAGCCCTTCTTTCGCGCGCAGTCGCACCGGGTCGAGCCCGACGCGCGCAAGCGCCTCGCCACCGGCGAGCAGCTCGCCCTCGACCCAGGCGAGGCCCTCGCCCACGAGTGGAAGCGCGAGGTGTGCGAGCGGCGCCAGGTCGCCCGACGCACCGACCGAGCCTCGCGCCGGGACGAACGGCAGCACGCCGCGGTTGAGGCACTCGAGCAGCAACTCGACCGTCTCGACGCGCGCCCCCGAGTTGCCCTTCGCAAGGGCGTTCGCACGAAGAAGCATCGCGGCGCGTACGACCGAATCGGGATACGGCTCCCCCACCCCACATGCGTGCGAGCGCAGGAGCCGGAGCTGCAGCTCCTCCGTCTGTTCAACGGGGATCTGCTTGGAGACGAACCGGCCGAAACCGGTGTTCACCCCGTAGGTGTGCTCGTGTGTGCCGTGCGCGGCCCGCTCGACAACCTGCCGTGCAGCGCGCATCTGCTCGCGCGCGACGTCCGACAGCGGTGCCGCGGGCTGTCGCTCGACCGCGACCGCCCAGACGTCAGCCAGGGACAGATCATCGCCTGTGAGCGCACCTGCGACCGTCACAGCGCGAGTCTAGAGGCTCGATCGTCAAACTCGATTCCAATGTCAGATCCCGTCCTCGACATCCCACGCGAACTCGAAGCAGGCCCCGTACGTAAGCGGCGACGCGCTTCGCACCTTCTGCGCCGCCCCGACTTCCGATCGCTCTACCTTGCGGTCGTGGCGAGCGAGCTCGGTGACTCGCTGCACTACATCGCCCTCATGTGGTTCGCCTTCGATGCCGGTGGGCCGCTTGGCGTCGTCGCCGTTCGCCTCGCCGACAGCGTCCCTGCGATCGTCTTCGGCCTGCACGGTGGCCTTGCGGCTGATCGCTGGAGCCGCAAGCGACTGATGGTGAGCGCGGATCTCGTCCGCGGCGTCGTCTTGGTCCCGGTCGCGGTCGCCGGCCTCGCCGGCTCGCTGCCGCTCTGGGGCCTCGTCGTCGCGGCGTTCTTCCTCGAGGCGGCAACGAGCTATTTCGCACCCGCCTACGGCGCGACCGTTCCCGCCCTTGTCGACCGCGAAAATGTCCAGCAGGCGAATGCGCTCGTTCAGGCGACCGCGCAGACGCTCTCGATCGGAGGCTGGGCGATCGCGGCGGCGTTGCTCACGTTCATGCCCGTGAGCGTCTTCTTCGCCGTCAACGCCGCGTCGTTCTTCGCGTCAGCAGCGCTGATCGCACGGATCCGCCGCGCGAACGATCGCGATCCACACGCTCCTTCACCGCGACTGCACGAGGGGCTCGCTGCACTGCGTCCGTTCCCGGTGCTTGCAGCGTCGGTGGCGGCGCTCGGGGTTGCCGTCACGATCACGGCAGGCTCGTGGATCGGGGGGATTCCGACGCTCGTGCGCCACGGCCTTCATCACGGGGCCGGCGGGTTCGCGATCGTGATGACCGGCTACGCCGCGGGATCGATCGTCAGCGGCGTCGTACTGGCGCGAATCGAGATTCGGAACAAGGCGCGCGCGAGCCTGCTCGTCTGGTCGATGTATCTGCCGGGGTACGGACTCGTCGCCCTCGCACACTCCCTGCCGCTTGCGATCGCGGGCGCGTTCTTCGCGGCGACCGGCCAGAGCTCGTCGATCGTCCTCATCAACTCGGCCGCGCAAGAAGACGTGCCCGACTCCGTGCTCGGTCGAGTGCTCGGAGTCGTCTCGCTGACCCACCGCGGCGCTCACGCGACCGGGCTGCTGCTCATCTCACCACTCTTCGCGTTCGTCGGGGCACGGCTCGTCTTCGGCGCTTCGGCGATCGCGGTTCCCCTCGTCGGACTGATCGCGCTCGCCGGCGCGGCGATGGCTACGCGTCGTCGAGCAGCCTGAGCTCGAGCACGCGTGAGGCGTCGAAGCCGTCGATTCGGAGGACTGCGCCCGCAGCTGCAGCCGCCGCGCCCGCAGGCATGAGGCCAACGAGCTCCGAGCCGATCACCGCGGCGCCGCGCTCCGCTGCCTCGGCTTCGATGCGCGCAACGATCTCATGCAACGCGGCGGCCTCCCAGTCCTCGACGTTCGTCGAGACCTGGACGACACCGGCGCGCGGCAGGTCGAGACCGAGCGCTCGCACGCCGGGAAACCCGCCGCCCTTCTCGCGAATCACTGCAGCGATCTCCTTGGCGACCGCGAGCGTCCCCTGCACGTTGACGTTGAACGCGATCAGCGGGCGTCGTGCGCCGAGGATCACACCGCCTGCGCTCGGGTGGAGCGCTGACGGGCCGAAGCTCGCCTCGAGCTCGTCGTCGTCGAGGCGGCGCTGCAACTCGGCCGTGCCGCCACGCCGGAAGAAGGCCGGCCCACGCGCGGGTGGCTCATACACGAACACCGGCAGCCCGAGCTCGGCGGCAATTCGCGCGCCGATCATCCGGGCTGCAGCATCGGCCCGGTCGAAATCGTCGGGCACGATCGGGATCAATGGCACGACGTCGGCCGCTCCGATCCGGGGATGGGCGCCCTCGTGCGTGCGGAGGTCGATCCGCTCGACGGCGACGGCGATGCCCGCGAGGAGCGCGTCCGCGAGCTCGACTTCCGAACCGACCAGCGTGAAGACGGACCGGTTGTGATCTGCGTCCGCATGCACGTCGAGCAGCCGCGCGTGGCGGCCGAGTGCGGCTCCGATGGCATCGACCGTCGCCGCGTCGCGGCCTTCGCTGAAGTTGGGAACCGACTCGAGGGGCAACACGGCCGTACTCTAGGCCGCAGATGGACGCCTACTACGATGCGCGCGCACCCGAGTACGACGACTGGTACCGCGGCGTGGGTCTCTTCTCGGAGCGAGCCCGTCCGGGGTGGGATGCAGAGCTGGACGAGCTCCTTGCGGCAATCGCTGGGCTGCCGCCCGTGCGAACGGTCGATGTGGCCTGCGGCACCGGCTTTCTCACGCGGCATCTCCCGGGCACGGTCGTCGGGCTCGACCAGAGCGCGCGGATGCTCGTCGAGGCGCGGCGGCAGGCTCCCGAGGCGTCGTTCGTGCAGGGCGACGGACTTGCGCTGCCGTTCCCTGACCGCAGCTTCTCGCGCATCTTCACCGGCCACTTCTACGGCCATCTCCCCGAGCCCGAACGCGCGGCGTTTCTCGCTGAAGCGCGCCGTGTCGCCGCCGAGCTCGTCGTCGTCGACGCGTCTCGCGCGCACAGCGAGGTGGACGACGAGGTGCAGGAGCGAATCCTGAATGACGGCACCCGCTGGGAGGTCTACAAGCGCTGGTTCACCGGATCGGGGCTGTCGGCTGAGCTCGGCGGCGGCGAGGTGCTGCACGACGGCCGCTGGTTCGTCGCGGTCTGCGCACCGCTGTGAATCGTCGCAAGACGTTCTATCGCTCGCTCGACTCGCTGACGCATGACCAGCGTGCGTGCCGCTCGTGCTCCGAGGCGGGGTTCCCGCTCGCATCGTTGCCAGTGACCGCGCCGGGCAATGGCCAGCGGGCGTACCTCTTCGGACAGGCGCCGGGCATCGTCGAGGGCCAGGAGCGGCGCCCGTGGCGCGGGCGCGCCGGCAAGACGCTGCGCGCCTGGCTCGAGCTCGAAGAGGACGAGTTCTACGCGACCTTCTATTGCGCGTCGGTCACGCGGTGCGATCCGGGCCGCGCCGCGTCGGGACGCGGTGACCGCACGCCATCGCGCGCCGAGCAGGAGCTCTGCGACGTCTGGCGCGTTCACGAGCTCAGGTTGTTACGGCCCCGGCTGATCGTCACGGTCGGAGGACTCGCTGCTCGCCGACTGCTCGGCGCGCGCAGCGTCGGCGAGTCAGTCGGCCGCCGCTACGAGCTCGACGGCGCAGTCGCGATTCCGCTGCCGCACCCGTCGGGCGCGTCGAGCTGGGTGAACGTCACCGAGAACCGCGCCCGGATTCACGACGCGGTCGCACTCATCCGCGACGAGCTCGCATCCCTCTGACAGTTCGTCCTGCGCGACTCGTAGCGGCTGGTCGTGAATCCGGAGGGCACGGGTACCCTCAGTTCGTGCCCACCCACCCGCCCGCGCCCCGGAATCGCCGCACGTTCTTTCGTCTGATCGGCTTCCTCAGGCCCTACAAACGGTCGATGATGATCTCCGTCGCGCTTGCGATCGGCTCGCAAGGTGCGGCGCTCGTGGCGATCCTCCTGACGCGCAGCGTGATCAACGTGCTTCGCCATGCCGAGCTGCACCGCCTCCCATGGCTTGTTGCGCTCGTCGTCGGGCTCGGCGTCGCCCGCGCTCTGATGATGAGCGGCCGTCGGTTGATCGCCGGCAAGCAGGCGCTCCTCGTGGAGATGGACATGAGGACTGCGATCTACGCGAAGCTCGTCCGACTCTCGTTTGGGTTCTACGACCGCCATCAGACCGGCCAGCTGATGAGCCGCGCGACGGTCGACCTCCAGGGTGTGCGCTTCTTCCTCGGCTATGGCCTGATCTTCTTCTTCCAGCACATATTCACGATCGTCGGCGTCGGGATCGTCGTCTTCGTCATCTCGTGGAAGCTCGCGTTGATCACGATCGCAATCGCTCCGGTGCTCGTCGCGGTCGCGTACCGCTACAGCCACGTCTCGCATCCACTTCTGCGCGATGTGCAGCAGAAGATGGCCGACGTCGCGACCGTCGCCGAGGAGAACATCGTCGGCGTGCACGTCGTGAAGGCATTCGCACAGGAGGACGCAGAGCAGGCGAAGTTCAGCCGCAGCTCCGAGGAGGTGTTCGGACTCAGCGTGCGGGCGAACCGCCAGCGCGCGTTCTACATCCCCGTCCTCAGCTTCCTGCCGCTGCTCGCGCAGGCGGCGATCCTGCTCGCCGGCGGCCGCATGGTCGTGCACGGGTCGCTCTCGCTCGGCGACTTCGTCGTGTTCAACCTGTTCCTCGCACTACTCGTGATGCCGCTGCGGCAACTCGGGATGTGGATCGGCCAGGCACAACGCGCGACTGCGGCAGGCGAGCGCATCTTCCAGGTGATCGACGAGCCGGAGGACATCCGCGACGCACCGGACGCACGGGAGCTTCCACCCGGTCCGGGCCTCGTCGCGTTCGAGGGCGTCACGTTCGGCTACGACGCCGACCGCCCGGTTCTGCACGACCTAGACCTCGAGCTTGCTGCGGGCAAGATCGTCGCGCTGATCGGCCACACGGGCTCCGGCAAGACAACGGTGGCGTCGCTCGTTCCGCGGTTCTACGACGTGCAACAGGGCCGGGTCTCGATCGACGGAAACGACGTTCGCGAGCTCTCGCTGACGTCGTTGCGCCGCGAGATCGGCGTCATCGCCCAGGATCCGTTCCTCTTTTCGGCGACCGTGCGCGCGAACATCGCCTTCGGCCGCCCCGATGCAACCGACGAGGAGGTCGAGCGCGCGGCGCACCTCGCGCAGGCACACGAATTCATCGATGCGTTGCCCGACGGCTACGACACGGTGATCGGTGAGCGAGGGATCACGCTCTCGGGCGGGCAGCGGCAGCGCGTCGCAATCGCGCGCGCGCTCGTCGTCGACCCACGCGTTCTGATTCTCGACGACGCGACAGCCTCGGTGGACGCGACGACCGAAGCGAGGATTCGCGAGGGCCTGCGCGGTGCGATGCGCGGACGGACGACGATCATCGTCGCTCACCGCTTGTCGACGATTGCGCTCGCCGATGAGATCGTCGTGCTCGAGGACGGGCGGATCGCAGCGCGCGGGACGCACGACGACCTGGTCGCGACGAACGACGTCTACCGCGAGATCTACGAGCACGGCATGCTCGAACGCGTCTTCACGGAGGAGGTCGCGTAGTGCGAGTCCATCAGCCCGGAAGTCACCTCATGCGCGGCGGGCGGCCAAGCGTCGAGGACTGGTCGTGGGCGCAGACCAAACGCCGCCTCACCGCGCTCTATCGCCTCGCACGGCCGTACAAGCTGCGGACTGCGCTCGCAGTCGTCTCACTCCTCGGCGCCACCGCGGCCGCGCTCGCCCCGCCCTACCTCGTCGGCCGCACCGTCGACGAGGTCCGGCACGGGCACACCTCGAAGCTCGGCTGGTTCGTGGTGGCGTTCGTCGCTGCCGGCGCGCTCGGCATCGTCTTCACCTACGCACAGACCTACTTCACGGGCTGGACGGGTGAGCGCATGCTCGCCGACCTTCGCGACCAGCTCTTCCGCCATCTTCAGCGGCTGTCGCTCGGCTTCTACGAGCGCAACCGGGCCGGCGTGATCATCAGCCGGTTGACGAACGACGTCGAGGCGCTCGATCAGCTCGTGACCGACGGCGTCACCTCGCTCGTCCAGAACACGCTCACGCTCGTCGGCACGGCGGTGATTCTCTTTTTTCTCGACTGGCGCCTTGCGCTCGCAACCATGACCGTGATGCCCGCGATGGCGTTCGCCACCGCCTGGTTCCGGAAACGCTCGGGCCGCGCGTACCGCGCCGTGCGCGAGACGCTCGGTGCCGTCACCGCGACGCTTGCCGAGGACATCGCCGGCATGCGCGTGCTTCAGGCGTTCACTCGCGAGCAAGCGGCGCGCGCGAACTTCCGCGATGTCAGCGATGCCTACCGGATCTCGAACATGCAGACGGTGACGCTCAGCGGTCTCTATTTCCCGTTCGTCGATTTCCTCTCGTCGGCCGCGACGGCGGTCGTGCTGGGTTACGGCGGCTGGCTTGCGTTCCACAACGAGGTCTCGATCGGGATCCTCGTCGCGTTCCTCGGGTATCTCACGAACTTCTTCGACCCGGTGCAGCAGCTCTCGCAGCTCTACAACACGTTCCTCTCCGCGGTCGCGGCACTCGACAAGATCACCGACTTGCTCGACGAAGAGCCCGAGGTCGAGGACGCACCGACTGCGCTCGCGCTCGAGCAGATCACCGGCCACGTGGCGTTCGAAGGGGTGCGCTTCGCGTACGGCCGTGGCCCCGAGGTGCTGCACGGCATCGACCTCGACGTGCGCGCCGGAACGACGGTCGCTCTCGTCGGTCACACCGGCGCGGGCAAGTCGACGATCGCCAAGCTCCTCGCCCGCTTCTACGACCCGACCGCAGGCAGGCTGACGATCGATGGCACCGATCTGCGCGAGGTCGCGCAGTCGTCGATCCGGCAACAGCTCGGCATCGTCCCGCAGGAAGGATTCCTGTTCGCCGGCACCGTGGCCGACAACGTCGCCTTCGGCAGGCCTGGCGCGACGCGCGAGGAGATCGTCGGCGCCGCGCGGACCGTCGGTGCCGACGAGTTCATCGACAGCCTCGAAAACGGTTACGACACGCAACTCGGCGAGCGTGGCTCACGGCTATCGCTCGGCCAACGGCAACTCGTCGCGTTCGCACGCGCGCTCCTCGCCGACCCGCGCATCCTGATCCTCGACGAAGCAACGAGCTCGGTCGACATCGGCACCGAACGCAAGATCGAGCGTGCGCTCCGGCGGCTGCTGCACGGCCGAACCGCGTTCATCATCGCCCACCGCCTCTCGACGATCCGCGACGCCGACCTGATCGTCGTCCTCGAGCACGGGCAGATCGTCGAGCAAGGAACGCACGACGATCTGCTCGTGGCTCGGGGCCTCTACACCTCGCTCTATGGCGACTGGGCCGCCGACGTCGCGTGATCGGGCACGGTCGCTCTCGTCACGAGACGGGATAATCCGACACGGGCACCACCACCGAGTTCGCGAACTTGTCGTGCCACGTCTGGCGCTCGGGATCCCAGAGCATCCACAGGTAACCGAGGAAGATCACGATCGTCGAGACGATCCGGCCGATCCAGCGAATGAACGCACGCCCGTAGCCGATCGAGCCGCCACCGCCGAAGTCGATCACGCGGATTCCCATCACGCGCTTGCCGATCGTCTGTCCCGTCGCCCCGCCCTCGAAGTACGTGAAGTACCCAAGGGACACGAGGGTGCCGAGACCCGTCCCTCCGCTTCGACCGAGGATAGCTCCGAGAACCCCGTTGACAATCCCGAGCAGGATCCCGTCGATCAGTAGAGCCGCGAAGCGCCGCCAAAAACCGGCGCGGGGGCCCGACGGACTCGGTGACATGCGTCCTCCTTCGCTAGATGAACCCGAAACGGTGCAACTGATAGAGCCACATGCCGACCAGCGCCGCCACGACCGCGATCCATGGACAAGCGACGCGCTTCGGACGAACAATAAGGAGGGCGGCGGCGAGCATCACGGCGCCGAGGCCGGCCGGGCTTGCGGCGAGCGCCGCAGGCACGTCTCCGTGGGCCGAGTCGATCACGCTCGTCGTCATTCCGCAGAGCGGGCACGGGACGCCGGTCAACGCCCGAAGCGGGCAAAGCACGCCCGGATGTCCGGGCAGGATGGGCAGAGCAAGCGCGCTCCCGAGCATCACGGCGCATGCCCGTCGCACCTCGCGTAACTCCAGAACGGGCACGACCTCGAGCTTAAGAGGTGCGTCGGCTCTTCGCGTCGACGAGCGCGAGCAGGAACTGCTCGCCGCGCAGATCCGCCGGAGCCCCGCTGACCTTCGGGCGGAGTCGTTCAGCCAGCGTCACCGCAAGTTGGCTGCGTGCCGCGTCGTCGACCGAATAGCGGCGGTCGAGGAACTGCCGCACGGCGGAGAGCTCCTCCGGCGTGATCGTGCTCGTGTCCCAGGTCGCGTACGGCGAGGCAACCTGCGGACGGGGCACGGCAAGCGATGCAGCAAGCTCGTCCGGTTTCCGCGCAGCCGCAAACCGTTCGCGCACGACGATCGTGCCCGCCGCGATGTCCCCGAGCCGCTGGTTCTTGCGCGTCGAGAGGATCACGACCGCTCCGAGGAGATAGGCAGACGGAAGGAAGTCGATCGGTCGCAGCAAATTCCGAATCGCGCTCGTGACGAAGCCCACCGGATGGCCCTCGACCCGAACGACCCGCAGTCCGTTCAGCTGCTTCCCGGGCGTTCGACCCGACCGGAACACCTCGAAGAACACGTCGTAGAACGTGATCACACCGAAGCTGAGCACGAACCACAGGAGGACGGCAACACCGCCGCCGCCCAGGCCGCTTCTCCCTGCGAGCCCAAGTACGACTGCGACGCACACGAGCAGCAGCAACTGGATGAGAATGTCGACGATGGCCGATACGAACCGCGAGGCCGGTCCGGCGAGGGTCAGGCGCATCTCGACTCCTTCGGGCGTCGAGATCGTCAGGACGTCGTCGTACTCCATGCCGTGAACCTAGATCGTTTTCTCCGAGAACGTGGCGCGGCCTGGGCGGAGCTCGACGAGTTGCTGCGCCTGACGCGGCGTCGCCCGGAGAAGCTCGGAGCGGCCCGTCTTCTGCGCCTCGGCGAGCTCTACCGCGCTTCGGCCGCCGACCTTGCACTCGCGCGCAGCCGTTTTCCCGGCGACCCGGTCACGATGCGGCTCGAGGAGCGGGTTGCGCGCGCCCGTCATCTCGTCTACGACGCGCCGACACGGCGCGAGTCGTTTCGCGCGTTCGTCGCCCGCGACTACTGGCGTGCGATTCGCGCGCGCAGGCTCGAGCTCGTGATCGCCGCGGTGCTCCTCCTTGGCTCGGCGGGCGTGAGTGGTGCCTGGGCCGATCACGATCCGGGTGCTGCCGCAGGCCTCGCGCCCGGCGCATACCAGTCCGTCACCCAGCGTCGGCCGCATGGAGCCGACCTGCGCCTCTCGCGGTCAGAGCGCACTGCGATCTCCGGCCAGATCTTCACGAACAACATTCGCGTCACCCTGCTCGCGTTCGCGGCCGGGATCACCGCAGGAATCGGGACTGTGCTCCTGCTGCTCTTGAACGGCGTCATGCTCGGCGTTGTCGGTGGGCTCGCAATCGGGAGCGGCAACGGCCGCGTGTTCTTCGAGCTCGTCGTCGCCCACGGTGTGCTCGAGCTGTCGTGCATCGTCGTCGCAAGCGCCGCCGGGCTGCGCATGGGCTGGGCGTTGATCGAGCCGGGGCGCGACACGCGCGCCGTCGCCCTCGGACGGGAGGCACGCGAGGCGATCAAGATCGTGCTCGGCACGGCCCCCTGGCTGGTCGTCGCCGGGTTGATCGAGGGATTCCTGACACCGGCGGGCGAGGGCCTTCTGACCGTCGTGGCGGTCGGCGTCGGAGTGGCCGCGGTGTACTGGGCGCTCGTCGCTTCCCTCGGACGCCGCTCTAGACCCGAGCCCGTGCCTTCGCTTTGAGATAGGCGCGAACGCACGCCGAGGCGAGGCGGTCGGGTGCGGCTTCGACGACGTCGACTCCACGCCGACGCAGCTCCGACACGACGCGCAAGCGCGCGTGGCCGACGTCGAGCGCAACGGCGGTGCGGTAGACGTCGGTGCGATCACGCGGTGACGCGAGCAGGAGCTCCTCGAGCTCCGGATCGATCGATGACGCGACTGCGACCGCGTGGCGGCGGACGAGAACCGGCAGCGCCTCGAGCAACGGTCGTGCCGCCGTTCCTTCGAGCAGGTCGGTGAAGACGATCACCCAGGCGCGCTTCCGTTCGGCAACGGCCGCGAACGTCGCGAGATAGTCACTCTCGACAGGGACGGGCTCGACGTCGAACAGTGCCTGCACGACAGCCCGACCGCCGGCACGCCTCGGCGGCACATCGCGCGAAACGCGGGCGTCGAATGCGATCACCCCGCACCGGTCCGCAAGCACGTCGGCAACAGCGCTGAGGGCTGTCGCGGCGTCGACGGCAGCGTCGAGCCGAGTCCGGTCGCGCACGGGAGCGGCCATGAGGCGGCCGCAGTCGACGACGCAGATGACATCGCGATCGGTGTCGACGCGGTACTGGTTCGACATCGGCCGGCCGACGCGCTCGGTCGTGCGCCAATTGACCTGGCGGATGTCGTCATCGGGCTCGTACTCGCGAATCGACTCGAAGTCGGTGCCGAGCCCGAGCGGGCCGCGCGCCCGTCCCTCATGGCGGAACCGCCCCCGCCGGACCGACGTCGAGAGTCGGTGTGCATTGGGAAGGTCGGGATAGACGAGCACTTCCTCGTCTGCACCCGGGCGCCGGTTCCAGACGGCGAGACCGAGCGGCCCGACGACGCGGGCGGCGGGTGCCGGCAATGTGTGCCGCCCCCGGCGGCGCGCGGTCAGCGTCGTCTGGATCTCTGCACCACCTTCCTGCTCACCAAGCACGAGGTCGGGAGCAGTGGCCTGTCTCATTCGGATCGTTCCCGCGACCGGCCCCGACCGCAGCGTCAGGCTCGCCGGAACGCCGCGCGCCAGGATCGTCGGCAGCGTCCGGGTCACCTCGACCGGGCGGCGCGCGACGGCCGCATCGGCGACCGTCGCACCGACGACCCCGAGTGCGAGGAGCGCGGCAACGGGCCACGGCAACACAAGCGCAACGACCGCGATCGCGGCGAACACGAGGGCTGCCCGCCCGGTCGGGCTCATCGGGGCACGGGCACGGACTCGAGCACTGCTGTGATGGCGTCATCGGGCCGGTACCGCTCGAGCTCGGCCTCCGGGCGCAGGATCAGCCTGTGACGGAGCACGTCGTGGGCGACCGACGCGACGTCGTCGGGGGTGACGAATCCGCGATCGTCGAGGCGGGCGGCCGCACGGGACGCTGCGAGAAGATGAACACCCGCGCGCGGGCTCGCGCCGAGCTCGACACTTGGAAGCTCCCGCGTCGCACGAACGATCGCGGCGACGTACGCCACCACCTCGTCGGTGACGCCGGTGCTGTCGACCTCGTAGCGAACCTGCCGCAGATCGGAGATGTCGACAACGGGCTGCACGTCATCCAACGTCGCCGGGGCAACGCCTCGGTGCCGCAGCATCAGGATCCGGCGTTCGGTCGCCTCATCGGGATAGCCGACGTCGAGCTTCATCAAGAACCTGTCGATCTGCGCCTCGGGCAGCGGGTACGTGCCCTCGTACTCGATTGGGTTCTGCGTTGCGACGACAAGGAACGGATCTGGAAGCGGACGCGCCTCGCCCTCGATCGTGACATGACCCTCCTGCATTGCCTCGAGGAGCGCAGCCTGGGTCTTCGGGGGCGTGCGGTTGATCTCGTCGGCGAGGATGAGATTGTGGAAGATCGGGCCGGGCAGGAAGCGCACGCGCCGGTGGACACCGCCCTGCTTGTCCTCGTCCTCCTGGAGCACGTCCGTTCCGGTGATATCGGCCGGAAGGAGGTCGGGCGTGAACTGCACGCGGCCGAAATCGAGGTCGAGGGCCTCGGCAAGGGAGGCGACGAGGAGCGTCTTCGCGAGGCCGGGGACGCCGACGAGCAAGGCGTGGCCGCGGGCGAGGAGCGCGACGAGCATGAGCTCGATGACGCCCTCCTGGCCGACGACGCGTGCGGCGACCGCATCGTGCAGCGCCCGGCTCGCCCCTGCGGCACGCGAGAGCAGCTCCGCGTCGCTGACTA
>JBBQQU010000014.1:0-79787 GCA_038215565.1 Gaiellales bacterium
GCAAGGAGCGCAAGCAGGCGCTTCATCGCGGCGATGCTACACTGCCGCCGCTTCTCGCCACGCCCGTCGCGCCGTCACCCGAAGCGGCGTACAGGAGGCGCGGCCGATTCAGTCCATGAGAAGGGAGATTCGGGCCTATGAACGAGTACGAAATCATGCTTTTGCTGGACCCGGACGTCGCTGAAGAGCGCGGCGCCGAGATCATCCAGCGCATCCGCGACGGCGTCGAAGGCGCGGGCGGCACCTGGGACGGCCACGAGCCGTGGGGACGCCGGCGTCTCGCCTACGAGATCAAGCACAAGGGCGAAGCGGTGTATCACCTGCTGCTCTTCACCTGCCCGGCCGACACCCTGGCCGAGATCACGCGAATCCTGAAGATCACCGACGGCGTCACCCGCCACGGCGCGTTCCGGCGCGTCAAGGACGGCCACATGAAGGCGCCGTCGCAGATCCCGGCCGGCGCCCCGCCTGTTGCGGCCCCGTCCGACGATGACGGCGACCGTGTCGCCATCGCCGTCCCGGCCGATGACAGCGCCGAGGCTGACGAGTAGCCTGGATCGACCCGTAGGAGAGGAGCGAAAAGCAATGTCCGACATCAACCGCGTCACCCTGGTCGGCCGCCTCACCCGCGACCCCGAGTTGCGCACCCTCCCGTCCGGAACCTCGGTGCTCAGCCTGGGCCTCGCGGTGAACGGACGCCAGAAGGATCAATCCGGCAACTGGATCGACAAGCCGAACTTCTTCGACGTGAAGGTGTTCGGCGGCCAGGCCGACATGCTGGCGAACCACCTCGCGAAGGGCCGGCGGGTCGGGATCGACGGACGGCTCGACTGGTCCTCGTGGGAGGCCCAGGACGGCCAGAAGCGCTCGAAGGTCGAGGTAGTCGCCCAGTCGGTGCAATTCCTCGACAGTCGCGGCGAGGGCGGCGGCGACAACGTGTTCGTCCCTGCTGGTGCCACGGGCGGCTCCGAAGCCGATTTCCAGGGCGCCGACGACGACATTCCGTTCTAAGGAGACTGATTTGGCAGCACCGAAGAATTCCGATCGCGACCGTAGCTCCAGCAGAGGCGGCAAGCGCAACGCGCCCACCGGGCCGGGGCGCCGCAAGTCCTGCTTCTTCTGCAAGTCGAAGGTCGACGAGGTCGACTACAAGAACGTCAACGAGCTTCGCCGCTACGTGTCGGAGAAGGGCAAGATCCGCAACCGCCGCATCAGCGGCGCCTGCCGGCGTCACCAGCGCCAGGTCGCGGTCGCAGTCAAGCGCGCCCGCGAGCTCGCACTTCTGCCGTACGTCGGGGACAAGTAGCCGTCGCCATGGAAGTCATCCTCAAGAAGGACATCGACGGCACGGGCCTCCGCGGTGAGGTGGTGAACGTCGCGCGCGGCTACGCGCGGAACTTCCTGCTCCCGCGCGGTCTCGCCGAGGCGGCCACGCCGGCGCTCGTGCGCGAGCTCGAGAAGCGTGACCAGCAGCGTGCACGGCACGAGGCGAAGACGAGCGACGAAGCGAAGGCGATCGTGAACCGGCTCGAGTCGCTCGAGCTCCGTTTCGACGTGAACGCGGGCCCCACGGGCGCGCTCTTCGGCTCCGTCACGTCCACGAACGTCGCCGATCGGCTGTGGGACGCCGAGAAGATCCGCATCGACCGCCGCAAGCTCGGCATGGACACGATCAAGCGGATCGGCCGGTACACGATTCCGGTCGAGGTCTTCAGCGACGTGACGGCCCAGCTGAAGCTTGTCGTCGCGCCTGAAGGCGAGGAGCTGCCGCCGCAGGAAGAGCTCGACGCGCTGGAGGCCGAGGCAACCGCCGTCGCGCAGGCAGAAGCGCAAGCGGCACGGGACGCCGACCTCTACGAGGAAGCACCGACCGAGACCGCTGCTGAGCGTGCCGAGGCTGCGGCGATCGCGGCTGATGACGCCGCTCAGGCCGCCGAGGCCGCCGAAGCAGCCGCGCCGGACGCGAGCGGCGAGCCCGACGCGCCCGCCGCCGGCGCGGCCTAGCGCCGGTCGTTTCGCATCGTTCGTCCACAGGCTCTCCACGGGCCTGTGGACGAACGTCCACCGGCTGTCCACAGGGTCCCGAGACCTGTGGATCTCGGGCGAAATCTCTCGCAAATACCGTCCGTTCTGTCCACTATCGGCAGGCGAACACCTGTTCTATAATCCCTGCACAGAAGCGCCCTCGGAAAGTTCCTCGACGGTTACCCACACCTTTCGGTGCGGGTGAAAGGAGGGTTCACTACCCCCAGATGGCCACCTCCCCCGCCCCGACTCTCATGACCGCCCCGGTCCCGCCGCAGAACCTCGACGCCGAGGAGTCCGTCCTCGGCGCCATGATGCTCTCGCCGCTGGCGATCGGGGCGGTCACGGAGTCGACGAACATCAGCGCGGCCGACTTCTACCGCGAGAGTCACGGGCACATCTACAAGGCGATCCTCGCGTTGTACGCAAAGGGCGAGCCGGTGGACGCGATCACGGTGGTCGACGAGCTCGACCGGGCGGGGACGCTCAATTCCGTCGGTGGCGCCGAGCGCGTGCACGAGCTCGCGGCGCTCGTGCCCGCCGCGTCGAACGCCTCGCACTACGCGCGCATCGTCAGCGAGATGGCGACCCTCCGCGGTCTCATCCGCGCGGGCAACGACATCGCGCGGCTGGGGTTCGACCGCCCGGGCGAGACGGTCGAACTGGTCGACCGGGCCGAGAAGATCGTCTTCGATCTCTCCCAGCAGCGCGTGACCACGGAGTTCGCGCACATCGACGACCTGCTGAAGGAATCGTTCGAGACGATCACCAAGCTCTACGAGGCAGGCAGCGACATCACAGGCACGGCGTCCGGCTTCCGCGACCTCGATCGCCTCACCGCCGGCTTTCAACCCGGCAACCTCATCATCATCGCGGCGCGACCGTCGATGGGGAAGTCGGCGCTCGCGCTCGGCATGGCGGCGAACCTCGCTGTGCGGCATGAGCGGCCGGTCGCGCTGTTCACGCTCGAGATGTCGAAGTCGGAGGTGACGCAGCGGCTGATGTGCTCGGAGGGCAAGGTCGAGTCGCAGCGGTTGCGCACCGGCAAGCTCGCCGTCGACGACTGGCCGCGTCTCACGGCGGCGTGCGACAAGCTCGCGAAGGCGCCGATCTACGTCGACGACACGGGCTCGATCACGATGATGGAGATCCGCTCGAAGTTGCGCCGGCTGAAGCTGCGCGAGCCGAACCTCGGGCTCGTGATCGTCGACTACCTGCAGTTGATGACGAGCGGCCAGTCGGTCGAGAACCGCGTGCAGGAGGTGTCGCAGATCTCGCGGTCGCTGAAGGTGCTCGCACGCGACCTCGACGTGCCGATCATCGCGCTGTCGCAGCTCTCGCGCGCCGTCGAGCAGCGGCATGACAAGCGCCCGATCCTCTCCGACCTGCGCGAGTCCGGCTCGATCGAGCAGGACGCCGACCTCGTCATGTTCGTCTATCGCGACGAGTACTACAACCCGGAAGAAACTGACTCGGCAGGCATCGCGGAGTTGCTGCTCGCGAAGCACCGAAACGGCGCCACCGACGGCATCAAACTTGCGTTCCAGAAGCGCTATGCGAAGTTCGCCGACCTGGCGGCCGCATGAGTGCTCGCCCGCAGACGACCGTGTGGCTCTCGCCCTCGGCGACGTCGTTCGCGTGTCTCTGCGAGCCGTGTCTCGAGGCCGCGCGCAGCTCGGGCGCGCTGTTCACCGATGCGCTCGCGGGAGCGAGCGTGCGCGGCGAGGTGTCGCGTGCAAGCGATATCGCTGTCGTTCGTTGCGCGGCCGGACACGAGATCGTGCTGCGGCGGGTCGAGCGCCCGCCCGGCTTGCAACGCCACGACGATCGGCAGCTGCAGCTCCAGTGATCGAGCGGCAGCACGTCTGGCTCGGCCCGGAGGCGACGTCCTTCGATGAACCGTGCGAGGCGTGCCTGTCGGTACGCGAGTCGCTCGCCGCGGAAACCTGCGTCGTGCACGGGACGCTCCGCCGCGACGCGGATGTCGGGTTCACCACGTGCCGCCGCGGCCACCGCATCGTCGTGCGCCGCGTCGTGCGGACGCTCGCGCGCGCAGTCTGAGCCCGCGACCGGCGTCTCGAGATCGCACTACACTGGCCGGCGTGCCAGCGACCGTTGTGGTCGGCGCGCAGTGGGGCGATGAAGGCAAGGGCAAGATCGTCGATCTGCTCGCCCAGGATTCGGATGTCGTGTGCCGCTACCAAGGCGGTCCGAATGCCGGGCACACGATTGTCGTCGGCGGCGAGACGTTCAAGATCCGTCAGACCCCGAGTGGGGTGATCTCGGGGAAGACGTCGGTGATCGGCGCCGGCTGCGTGGTCGACCCGCAAGTGCTGCTCGAGGAGCTCGACGACCTCGCCGCGCGCGGAATCGATCCGTCGGTCGTGGTGGTGTCCGGGAACGCGCATCTGATCATGCCCTGGCACGTGGCGATCGACCAGGCGTCGGAGCGCCGACTGGGGAGCCTCCAGATCGGCACGACACGCCGCGGGATCGGTCCCGCATACGCCGACAAGGCATCGCGCATCGGCATCCGTGTGCAGGACGTCCTCGACGCGAAGATCCTCCGGCAGAAGATCGAAGTGGCGTTGGCCGAGAAGAACGTGTGGCTCGAACGGGTGTATGAAGTCGCGCCGTTTGATCTGGAGGAGGTGTGGTCGCGGTATGCGGGTTACGCCGAGCGCCTCGCGCCGTACGTCGGTGACGTCTCGCTCCTCGTCGATCAGGCGCTGCGCGACGGCAAAAATGTGCTGTTCGAAGGCGCGCAGGCAACGCTCCTCGACCTCGACCACGGCACGTATCCGTTCGTCACATCGTCGAACCCGATCGCATCGGGCGCGCCGACCGGCATCGGCATCGGGCCGACGCGCATCGATCGCGTGCTCGGCGTCTCGAAGGCGTACGTGACGCGTGTCGGCGAAGGGCCGTTTCCGTCCGAGATCGAGGGCGACCGGCAAACGCAACTGCGCGACCTCGGCGGGGAATTCGGCACCGTCACGGGTCGCGAGCGCCGCTGCGGCTGGCTCGACCTGGTCGCGCTCCGGTACGCGGTTCGGATCAACGGGATGACGTCGCTTGCGTTGACGAAGCTCGACGTTCTTTCGGCGTTCGCGGAGCTGCCGGTCTGCGTGCGCTATCGGTTGCGTGACGGGTCAGAGACGGAGCACTTCCCGGCGCATCAATCCGACTTCCATCACGCGCGGCCGGTGTGGCAGGTGCTGGAGGGTTGGCAGCAGCCGCTTGACGACGCCTCGTCGCTCGATGAGCTGCCCGCCGCGGCGCGCGCGTACGTCGAGTTCGTCTCGCAGGCGCTCGGTGTGCCGATCGAGCTCGTCGGCGTCGGCGCGGCCCGCGAACGCGTGCTTGCGTGATCGGATTCACCGCGTCCGCATGGACGCAGGTGATCGTCGCCTTCTCGATCTTCGTGCCCGTGCTGATCACGGCCGCACTCGCGTGGGTCTTCCTGCGCGGAGCGCGCAACGACCCCGATGAGCAACTGCGCCGGCGCATGGACGCGGAGCGCCGGGCAGCGAACGCCGCAGCGCGCGACAACTACTCCTGACCCACCACCCTCGACCGCCCATCCCACGAGGACACGGCCCGCAGCGACGCGGTCCGCGGCAACACGGCCCGTCGCCAAACGAGCGTTACGAGAGTGTGACGAACGCTCCACAGGGAGCACCGAGCGCGAGGCGTCAAGCCAAAGGCACCGGCGCGGAGACATCGCCGTACTGGACGTGTCCCGTCGCCAAACGACAGGACAGGGCTCGCGGAGACAGGGCCGTCGCGGGCCGAATGTGGTCAGACCACGTGTGAAATCTCTGCAACCACGTGTGAAATCGTTGCAACGAATCGCCCGCGGTCAGGCAGTCTCCTGCCCGCCGGCTTTGAGGTCTTCGAAGTCGGCCGGGGTGTCGACATCGGCGACGAGCGCCGGGTCGACGTCGAGGATGACGACCTCGAGCTCGTCGTAGGTGCGGTAGAGCGCGAGCGGGCCTTCTGCCAGGCGGCGCTCGAGAAGCGGGAGCGCGCTCTTCGCCCACGCGCCCGGCAGCGGCCCCGTCTGTGGGACGGCAGCGTCGGCGCACGCCTCGCCGAGCTGGCGCACCACGGCGGCAGTGATCCGCGGGCAGTCGACGGGGACGAACACGACGATGTCATGCGCGGCGGCACGTAGACCCGCTACGACGCCGGCAATCGGGGCGCGTACGTCCGCGGCGTCGTCGATCACCTCGAACGGAAGCTCACCTGCCTTGCCAACCACGAGCACCTCGTCGCACGCCTCGGCAAGCACGCGACGGCCGCGATCGGCGAGCGTCTCGCCGTTCAGCAACGCGAGCGCTTTCGGCGTGCCGAAGCGGCGGCTTGCACCGCCGACGAGCAGCACCCCGGTCAGTGGGCGATGCGCCACGGCTCGGTGTAGATGTTCATGCGGCCGTCTCGCACGAAGCCGCACAGGGTCACACCGCGGTCGCCCGCGAGGTCGACCGCGAGCGACGACGGCGCGCCAACCGCGACGAGAACCGGGCAACCCGCGACGGCGGCTTTCTGCACCAGCTCGAACGAAAGGCGCCCGCTGACGCAGATGATCGACCGTGCGAGCGGCAGGCGCTCCTCGGTGAACGCCCACCCGACGACCTTGTCGAACGCGTTGTGACGGCCGACATCCTCACGAAGGCAGAGAAGCGTCCCGAACTCGTCGAAGAGCCCCGTCGCATGCAAGCCGCCGGTGGCCGCGAAACCGGGCTGTGCCTCGCGCAGCCGGTCGGGGAGCGATGCGATGAGCGTCGCAGCGACGCGGAGGTGGCCTTCGAGCCGCGGTGCCTCCACCTCGACCGCGGCAAGCGCACCTTTCCCACAGACGCCGCACGACGACGACGTGTAGAAGCTGCGCGCGAGCCGGGCGGGATCGAACCCCGGCGCCTCGACGTCGACCGTGTTGGCCGCAAGATCGACGGGGAGGCTCGCGCTGCGCGGCCGGAGCCCCTCGGAGAGCGCAAAGCCCAGCGCAAGCTCCTCGTCATGCCCCGGCGTGCGCATGGTGACGGCCACCGGCTGGCCCGAGATGCGAATCTCCAGTGGCTCCTCGACCGCTACCACGTCGGCGGCCGAGCCGCCGGGAATGCGAACGACGTCGACGCGCGCGGTCGAGTAAGGCGGGACATCCACGGCTGAAGTATCGACCAGCCGGGAGTGCCGACGCTGGCGCCGAGTAGACTCGCCCCCGTGAGGGTGCTCGTCGTCGGCTCCGGAGCGCGCGAGCACGCCCTCGCGTGGCGAATCGCCCAAAGCCCGCAACTGACGGAACTGCACGCGGCCCCTGGCAACCCCGGAATCGCCAAGCTCGGCCGCTGCCACCCCGTGCGGGCGGAGGATGCTGACGGCCTGCTCGCGCTTGCGGTGACGATCGATGCGGACCTCGTCGTGATCGGTCCGGAAGGGCCGCTCGTCGCGGGCGTCACCGACGTGCTGCGGCAAAATGGCGTCGCGGTCTTCGGCCCGAGCGCGGCGGCCGCCCGGATCGAAGGCTCGAAAACCTTCGCAAAGGAGATCCTGCGCGCGGCCGGTGTGCCAACGGCCGAGACGCTCGCGGTCGCGCGGATTCCGTGCGTCGTCAAGGCGGACGGGCTCGCGTCCGGGAAAGGAGTCTTCGTCTGCCATACCGCGGAGGAGCTCGATGCCGCGCTGCGCGCAGTCCGCTCGTTCGGCAGCGAGATCGTGATCGAAGAGCTGCTCGAGGGCCAGGAGGTTTCGCTCTTCGCCCTGTCGGACGGACGCCGTGTGGTTTCCCTCGGCGCCGCCCAGGACTTCAAGCGGATCGGTGACGGTGACGTCGGGCCGAACACCGGTGGCATGGGCGCCTACGCGCCCCTCCCGTGGCTGGACGACACAGAGAAGCTTGTCGAGACGATCAACCAACCCGTGATCGAGGAGCTCGCGCGACGCGGCGCACCCTTCACCGGCTGCCTCTTCGCCGGCCTGATCCTGACGGCCGACGGGCCGAAGGTGCTCGAGTTCAACGCGCGGTTCGGCGATCCAGAGACACAGGTCCTAATGCCGCGACTTGACGGTGACGTGCTCGACGCGCTCGCCGGCGCGGCGCACGGAGACCTCGGCGGCGTCTCGATCGGGACGTCGCGCGACGCGGCGGTCACGGTCGTCCTCGCCGCGCCCGATTACCCGGGCCGCAGCGACTACGCCGGCATCGCGATCGACGGTCTCGACGAGGCAGAAGCGGGCGGCGCGCTCGTCTTTCACGGTGGCACCGCAGCGAGGAACGGGCGCGTCGTGACGAATGGAGGCAGAATCCTCTCCGTGACCGCCGTCGGCCCCACTGTCCTCGAGGCTCGGAACCGTGCGTACGCCGCCGTCGAGCTCGTCTCATTCGAAGGCGCACAGTTCCGAACCGACATCGCGGCGGTGGCAGGTGGCTGAGCCGCTCGTCGGGATCCTTGTCGGCTCCGAGTCGGACCGCGCGCGGATGCAGGCCGCACTCGACGAGCTGGATGCGCGGGGGATCGCCTGGGAGTTCGAGGTCCGCTCAGCGCACCGGACGCCGGACGCGGTTGCCGAGTATGCAAAGACCGCCGCCGCCCGGGGGCTGAAGGTGCTGATCTGCGGCGCCGGGCTCGCGGCTGCGCTACCAGGTGTCGTCGCGGCCCACACCGAGCTGCCGGTGATCGGCGTGCCGCTTCGGTCGTCGATGTCGGTGCTCGACGGCCTCGATGCGCTGCTCTCGATCGTGCAGATGCCCCCGGGCGTGCCTGTCGCAACCGTCGGAGTCGACAACGCGAAGAACGCCGCAGTCCTCGCGGCACGCATCCTGTCGCTGCTCCCAGACCACTGAGCCTGCCCTCCTCTACCGGCTCTACACTGGGCCGGGTGATCGCCCGCTATTCCCGCCCGGAGATGAGCCGGATCTGGTCGGAAGAGGGCAAGCTCGCCGGGTGGCTCGAGGTCGAGCTCGCCGCGCTCGACGGCTGGGCAGAGATCGGCGCGATCCCGGCCGAGGACGTCGCGGCGATTCGCGCGGGGGCAGTCACTCCGAGCGCGGCACGCGTCGCCGAGATCGAGCAGATGACTGACCACGATCTCGCGGCGTTCGTCGATGCGGTCGCGGAGCAACTCGGGCCCGAAGGTCGCTGGGTGCACCACGGATTGACCTCGTCCGACGTCGTCGACACGGCGCTCGCCCTCCAGATGCGCGACGCCGGCGCCTTGATCCTGAGCGGAATCCAACGCGCTCTTGTTGGCGTCGCACGGCTCGCCGACGAGCATCGCGGCACCGTCTGCATCGGCCGCTCGCACGGCATTCATGCCGAACCGACGACCTTCGGATGGAAGCTCGCGGGCTGGGCGTTCGAGCTCGATCGTGCGCGCGCCCGCGTCGAGCGGGCGCTCGAAGGCTGCCGGGTCGGCCAGCTATCGGGCACCGTCGGGACGTACGCCGCGATCGACCCGGAGGTCGAGCGCATCGCCTGCGCACGCCTCGGCCTCGAGCCTGATCCGGTGTCGACGCAGGTGATCGCGCGCGACCGACACGCCGAGCTTCTGTCCGCTCTCGCGATCTGCGCGACGTCGCTCGATCGTTTCGCGACCGAGATCCGGCACCTGGCCCGCACCGAGGTCCGCGAAGTCGAGGAACCGTTCAAGGCAGGGATGAAAGGTTCGTCGGCGATGCCGCACAAACGGAATCCCAAGGTTGCCGAACGAATCTCCGGACTCGCGCGTGTGGTGCGCGCCGCGTCGAGTGTCGGCCTCGAGAACATGCCGCTCTGGCACGAACGCGATATCTCCCACTCGTCCGCGGAACGCATCGTTATCCCTGACGCGTTCCTTGCGCTCGACTACATGCTCGATCGTTTCGCGTGGATCGTCGAGGGCCTCGTCGTCTATCCCGAGCGGATGGAGCGCAACCTGTGGTCGTCGCACGGTCTCTTCTTCTCGCACCGGCTGCTACTCGCGCTGATCGAAGGCGGGCTCGACCGTGCTGACGCCTATCGCCTCGTCCAGCGCAACGCGATGCAGGCATGGGACGAGGAACGCGACTTCGCCGAACTGGTGCGCGCCGATCCCGAGATCGTCGAGAGGTTCGACGACGAAACGCTCGCCGGCGTGTTCGATCTCGGCGCGACGATCGCGCAGCTCGACCACATCTTTGACCGTCTACATCGTCTCGTCCCGAAGGAGGAACCCGTCCATGCCTGAAGCCGCGCTCCACGTCGGAAGCGGAAAGGTCCGCGAGCTCTATGCACTCGACGACGATCGTCTGCTCCTCGTCGCCAGTGACCGCATCTCGACGTTCGACGTCGTCCTGCCGACGGAGATCCCCGACAAGGGGCGCGTTCTCACTGGGCTCTCAGGCTTCTGGTTCGCACGCACGAGCGACCTCGTGCCGAACCACCTTCAGAAGTTGCGCGAGGACGGCCGCTCGAGCGAATGCAAGCGGCTCGAGATGCTGCCGATCGAATGTGTCGTCCGCGGCTACCTCGCCGGCTCGGGCTGGAAGGACTACCGGGCGACGGGACGCGTCTGCGGGCACGAGCTTCCCGAGGGCCTCGCGGAGTCACAGCAGCTGCCGCGGCCGATCTTCACGCCTGCGACCAAGGCTGAGACCGGTCATGACGAGAACATCGACCGGGCGGCGGCCGTCGAGCTCGTCGGCGAGGAGCGCTTCGACGAGGTCGAAGCGACAGCCCTTGCGCTCTACTCGTTCGCATCGGACTACGCCCGCGAGCGGGGCATCATCCTCGCCGACACGAAACTCGAGTTCGGCGTCGACGAGAGCGGCCGCCTCGTGCTCGGTGACGAGGCGTTCACGCCCGATTCGTCCCGCTTCTGGCCCGCTGCCGAGTTCAAGCCGGGCGGCACGCCGCCGTCGTTCGACAAGCAATTCGTGCGCGACTACTGCGAGTCGCTCGGTTGGGACAAGACCGATCCTGGCCCCGAGCTCCCGGCGGATGTCGTCGCAGGCACACGGGCGCGCTACATCGAGGCGTTCGAGCAGCTGACCGGGATCTCGTTCGACGACTACCTCGCCGACCCGAGCGTCGTGCTGCGGTGAAGGCAACCGTCCTCGTCCGTCCGAAGCCCGGCATCCTCGACCCGCAGGGTCAGGCCGTCGAAAGCTCGCTCCGTCACCTCGGGTTCGAGGTGGGCGAGGCACGCGTCGGACGGCTCGTCGACGTCGAGGTCGCGACGGACGACCGCGCTGACGCGCTCGCGCAGATCGAGCGGATGTGCGAGCAGTTGCTCGCAAACCCGTTGATCGAGAGCTACGCGATCGAGTTGCACGCTGCGGCAACCCACGGGGCCGGGACGTGAACGAGCCGCGCCCGGTCGTCCCGGTCGTCGTCTTCCCAGGCTCGAACGACGACCGGGATGCCCAGCTCGCGCTTGAGCGCCTGGGCGCCGAGGCGCCCCGCGTCTGGCACACCGAGCACGAGCTCCCGGCCGGAACCGCAGCGGTCGTCCTCCCGGGGGGGTTTTCGTTCGGCGATTACCTGCGCTGTGGCGCGATCGCGCGTTTCTCGCCCGTCCTCGAAGCCGTCACCGCCTTCGCGGCCGACGGTGGCCTCGTCCTCGGGATCTGCAACGGCTTCCAGGTGCTCACCGAGGCCGGCCTCCTGCCCGGCGTGCTCCGTGCGAACGCCTCGCTCTCGTTCGTCTGCCGCGACGTGGCGCTCACCGTCACTCGCGCTGACACGCCGTTCACCTCTCGGTGCACGGAGGGCCAGTCGCTGACGATCCCGGTGAAGCACGGCGAGGGCTGCTGGTTCGCCGACGACGACCTGCTCGCACACCTCGCCTCGACCGATCAGATCGCGCTGCGCTACGCGGAGGGCGGCAACCCCAACGGCGCGATCGCGGACGTGGCCGGTGTGTTGAACGAGGACGGCAATGTCTTCGGGCTGATGCCGCACCCTGAGCACGCGGTGGATGCGCTGCTCGGCTCGACCGACGGCGCGTTGATTCTCGGCTCGCTCGTCGATGCCGCTCGATTGTCGCTTGCGGCTGCCGTCTAGGCCGCCCCTCGCAAACCGAGTGCACTGGCGAGCTCGGGCTTCTTCGCAAGCTCCACGTGCAGCCGCTCGATGTCGCGAAGCCGCAGTGTGACCGGCCCCCGGCGGCCGACCCCCGCGGTGGAATACGCGAAGCGCACGAGCCGCTCGCCCCGTTCGTTCTCGAGCAGCTCGACGACCGAGGCGAATCGCCGTTCGCCCGCTCGTTGCTGCACGGCCAGGCCCTCGACGAGCGTGGCCTGGCCCCATGGTGTCACTGTCTTCGTCATGCATTCGAACCTAGCGTCGAAGGTGTGACGCGTGGGAAACGCTTCTGTCACGAAGGAGTCAATCCTGCCGACGCAGACGTTTCGGACCTGTTGATCCGGTCGATTGACCCAGGGATGACTCTTCTCGTCCGCTTCGTCGTGCTCGCCAGTGTCCTCGCGAGCGCCGCCGCGTCCGTCGGTGCTCCGCACGCGCGCGCCGCCTCAAGTGTGCGGTACGGCTTGACGGACGATGCATGGCTCCTCGACGGCGCGGGGACACTCGAGTCGCGGCTCACGCAACTCGACACGCTCGGAGTTCAGGTCGTGCGCTTCAGCATTCGCTGGGACAAGGTCGCGCCGGCGCGTCCCGCGGTTCCCACCGACCCTGCCGATCCGGCCTATGCCTGGGACAAGAACGACGCAGTGCTCGACGGGTTGCGCGCGCACGGCATCTCGGTCGTCATCCAACTCGTCGGAACGCCTGCCTGGGCGAACGGCGGCAAGCCGGCGAACGTCGCTCCGACGTCGGGGGCGACCTTCGCCGCGTTCGCGACGGCGGCTGCCGATCGCTACTCGTGGGTGAAGCGCTGGCTGATCTGGAACGAGCCGAATCAGGTCCGCTGGCTACGGCCCCCGAGCGCCGCCGTCTATACGACGCGCCTTCTGAACCCCGCGTACGCCGCGATTCACGCCGCGATCCCGGGCGCGGAAGTCGCAGGAGGCGGAACCGCGCCGCGCGGGTCGAGCGGCGGCGTCTCGCCCGTCGCGTGGATCCTCGGCATGCGCGCCGCACACGCCCGCCTCGATGCGTATGCCCACAATCCTTACCCGCTCGATCCAAAGCGCGAGACACCCCTCAAGGGTGGTTGCACGTACTGCAAGACGATCACGATGGCGACGATCAGCAAGCTCGTCACGCTCGTCTCGCGGAACTTCGGTGCGGCTCGCATCTGGCTGACGGAGTACGGCTATCAGAGCAATCCGCCCGACAAGTTCCTCGGTGTCTCGCTCGCGCTGCAGGCGCGCTATCTCGGCGAAGGCGCCTACGTCGCGTATCGCACCCCTCGGGTCGATTTGCTGATCCACTTTCTGTTCCAGGACGAGCCCGATCTCGCGCGGTTCCAAAGTGGCCTCGTGACGCTCGCGGGTTCCCAGAAACCTGCGTTCAACGCGTTCGAGTTGCCACTCGCCGAGATCTCGCGAAGCGGGACGAAGACGTCGCTCTGGGGCGAACTGCGCGCTCCGGCCGCGGGCACGTCCGCCCAACTCGAGCAGCGCGTCGGCACGCAGTGGCGACCGCTCGCTGCGCTCGGCCCGTCAACGAGCGGGTTCTTCCACTGGTCGGGAACGCTCGCGCGCGGCGGGGTCGTTCGCGTCCATGCCGGCAATGTCATCGGCGCGGCCGTGACGATCACGTAGCCGGAGGTCGTCAGGCGTCGATTGCGACGTGTCCCGGCATCGCCGCGACACGGGCGAACCAAGAGCGGATCGCCGGATAGCGTTCGAGCTCGAAGCCGCCCTCATGCGCAACGTGCGTATACGCGTACAGCGCGATGTCCGCGAGGCTCATCGAATCACCGACGAGCCATTCCCGGCCGACGAGACCCTGCTCGAGCGCATCGAGCGCGCGGTAGCCGGCGGCGGTGCGCTCGGGCACACGATCGGCGAAATCCTGAGGGCGGCCGGAGTACGCGAGCCAGAAGCGCACGACGGCGATCGAGGGCTCGTGGTCGTACTGCTCGAAGAACATCCATTGCAGCACCTGTGCGCGCTCATATGGATCAGCAGGGACGAAGCGCGTCCCCTCGCCGAAGTACCAGAGAATCGCCCCCGATTCCGCGAGCGGCCGGCCGTCGTCGAGGACGAGCGTCGGCACGCGAAGCGCCGGGTTGAGCCCACCGAGAAGCTCAGGTCGGTTCGACCGGTCGGCGACGTCGACCTTGTGCCGCTCGAACGGGACCTCGAGATGCGCAAGGAGCAGCCGCACCTTGAAGCAGTTCCCCGAGACGGGGCTGTCGTAGAGGAGCATCGTCAAGCCTAACCAATCTGCTAGGATACTTGCGTGATCAACGATCAACTCACTGAGGCCGTCACCCCGTCGGAACGCGCGCCGCGGCCGATCGCGGCCGGCACGCGCATCGGGCATGTCCATCTGAAGACCGCCGACATCCAGCGCGTGCACGACTTCTACGTCGACGTGCTCGGCTTCGACGTCATCGTCCGCATGCCCGACGCGCTCTTCCTCTCCGCCGGCGGCTATCACCATCACCTCGGCTTCAACACGTGGGAGTCGGCAGGCGGCTCGCCGCCCCCGCCCGGGACGACCGGGCTCTACCACGTCGCGATCAACTACCCGACACGCGCGGCGCTCGGCGACGCGCTCCGCCGGCTGCTCGATGCGGGCTGGAAGCTCGACGGCGCGAGCGACCACGGCACGCACGAGGCGCTCTATCTCCGCGACCCTGACGAGAACGGGCTCGAGCTTGCCTGGGACCGGCCGGAGAGCGAATGGCCGCGCGACGCCGAGGGCAAGCTCGCCTTCATGCGCTCGCAGCCCGACCTCGACAGCCTGCTCGCGACGGCTGCCGAGTTGGCGGCGCCGACGAGCGAGTAACGGGCTCGGGCCGCACGTGCGGCCCGAGCCCGGTTTGTTCCTACGCAGCGACCGGCGAGGCGGACGCGGTCGGAGTCGGCTCATGCTCGAGCCGCGGCAGCCAGCCGAGCCAGTTCGGCAGGTACCAGTTCAGGTCGCCGAGCAGCCGCATCGTCGCGGGCAGCAGCATCGCCCGGACGATCGTCGCGTCGATCAGCACCGCGGCGGCGAGGCCGACGCCCATCTCCTTCATGTCGATGATCGGAAGCGTCACGAAGATCAGGAACGCCCCGACCATCACGAGCGCGGCACTCGACACAGTGCCCGCCGTCGTCTTGATCCCGTGCGCGACGGCGTCCTCGGTCGACAGACCGCGGTCGAACGCCTCACGCACGCGGCTCAGGATGAACACGTGGTAGTCCATCGAGAGCCCGAACAGGATCACGAACATGAAGATCGGCAGCCACTGTGCGATCCCGCCGTTCGACTTGAAGTGCAGCAGGTGCTCGCCCCAGCCGTACTGGAAGACGGCCACGACGACACCGTAGGCTGCGCCGACCGAGAGCAGGTTCAGGATCACCGCCTTCGCCGCGATCACGAGTGACCGGAACGCGACGAGGAGCAGCCCGAAGGCGAAGAGCAGCACGAATCCGAACACGAGCGGAGCCGAGTGCTTCATCGACTGGTTCGCGTCGTACGACGCTGCGGTACCACCGGTGACGGCGAACGTCGCTCCTTGCACCTTGCCGATCGTCGACGGGAGCACGTCGTTGCGCAGCCGGAGCAGCGCCTTCGTCGAGGTCGCGTCGACACCGTTGCCGGCCATCGGGATCTCGATCCGCGCGGCGGTCTGCGACGAGTTGACGTCGACGTGAACCGGCCCGTGCAAACCAGGCGTCGTTGCCACCGCGTGCCTCAGATCGGCGACGGCCACGGCGAACGTCTTCGTGCGGGTGTTCGCCGAAACGGCGACGAGTGACGGGTTCGCCTCGCCTGCGAACGTCGCCTGCAGGCGGTCGAGCGTCTCGACGGTCGGCAGACTGCGCGGCAGGGAATCGAGCCCCGACTGGGCCGTGTGCAGGCTGAGCACCGGGACCGCGAGTGCCACGAGGACCGCGGCCGACGCGACTGCAGTGATCGCGGGGTGCCGGAGCGCCGGACGGAGCACGATGCCCCAGACGCGGTTCTCGCCACTCGTACGCCTGAGCCTGCCGAGGAACGGGATCCGCCCCTTCTCGACGCGGTCGCCGAGCTTCGAGAGGATCGCCGGCAGCACGGTCAGTGAGCCGATCATCGCCACACCGACCACGAGCATCGTCGCGACGGAGAACGACATGAACGTCTTGTCGCGGGTCAGGAACATGCCGGCCATCGCCACCATCACCGTGATGCCGGAGATGAGCACCGAGCGGCCCGACGTCGCGGCTGCGGCCTCGAGCGCCGCGCGGTGCGGCCTGCCTGCGGCCCGTTCTTCACGCTCCCGCTTCAAGTAGAAGAGCGTGTAGTCGACGCCGACCGCCAGGCCGACGAGCAACACGACCGCGCTGACGTTCCCGTCCATCGGAATCACGTGGCTCACGACGGCAACGAGCCCCATCGTTGCGATCACCGAGGACAGCGCCAGAAGCAGCGGGATCCACGCGGCAACGAGCGTCCCGAACACGAGCAGGAGGACGATCAGGGTCAGCGGAATCGACCGCTCCCCTGCCTGGGCCAGCTGCTTGTTGAACATCGCGTTCAGTGCCTTGTTCGAACTGACGGAGCCCGCCTCACCGACGTAGAAGCTCGGATGGGCCTTCGCGACGGCAGCGGTCGCCTTCGTGAGGGCGTCGATCCGCGTCTCGGCGACGGTCTCGGTTCCCTTCATGTCCCACTCGACGAGAGCCGAGTGGCGGTCGGCAGAGATCAGCTCGGCATGCGCGAGCGGCGAGCGGAGGTTCTTGATCGCGTGCGACGGGGCGACCGCCCGGACGACGGCCTGCACCGTCGAGCGGAACGCGGGATCGCCGACCGTCAGCCGCTTGCTCTGGACGAGCACGATCTCGGTCTGCGGATCGGAGTGCCCGAATCCAGCTTGCTTCAGAAGCGTGTCGGCACGGTGAGCCTGGCCGACGTTCGTGTCCTGCTGTTGCACCGTGCGCTGGCCAACCGTCTGACCGATGAACACGATGGCGATAGCGAACACGAGCCAGCCGAAGACGGCGGTCTTCCAATGGCTCGCGCTCCAGCGACCCATTCGGGCCGCGAGGTGATTCGAGTACTGCAAAGGTGCCATGTGCGGATTCCTTCCGGGTTGATTGCTGTACCCGGACAATCGCTTCGCGGCGCCGCCGCGAGAACACGGCTCACAGGCGTCTCGAGGTACGGAAAACCGCACCCTCGCCGGGCGGTTACTGCCGCAGGTAGGCGAGCACCGCGAGCACGCGGCGGTGATCCTGCTCGTCCGTCGGCAGGCGCAACTTCCCGAAGATGCTCGTCACGTGCTTCTCGACGGCACGCAACGTGATCACCATCCGCTCGGCGATCGCCTGGTTCGATCGGCCCTCGGCCATGAGGTCGAGCACCTCTCGCTCGCGCGGCGTGAGCTGCTGGAGCGGATCGTCACTGCGCCGCCGGCCGACGAGCATCGACACGACCTCGGGGTCGAGTGCCGAACCGCCCTCGGCGACGCGCTTCACCGCGGCTGCGAACTCGCCGACGTCGGCGACGCGGTCTTTCAGCAGATACCCCACCCCGGCCGCGTTCGACTGCAGCAGCTCGAGGGCGTAGCCGGCTTCGACGTACTGCGAGAGCACGAGCACCGAGGTGTCGGGGAAGCGCTCGCGGATCTCCTGCGCCGCACGGAGGCCCTCGTCGGTATGTGTCGGCGGCATCCGGATGTCGACGATCGCGATATCCGGAGCGTAGGACCGCACCTTCAGGAGCAGGTCGTCGCCGGTGCCGCTCTGGCCGACGATCTCGAACCCCGCGTCGCCGAGCAGGCGCGCAATCCCCTCGCGCAGCAGCACGGAATCGTCGGCCAGCACGACGCGAATGCGGGCGCCGAGCCCCATTTCCTTCGCGTCGGAGCGGAGCGGCGGGAACTCAGACGCAAGGCTCGGCACGACGAGCTGAAAGAGGCGCTCCGGCTCGATCAGCCCGCGCAGCCGGTGCTCACCGAGGTCGCGGAGCGGAGCGTCCCCGCCGAGCGCGTCGCGCGTGGCGCCCGAGACGAGAACCTGCCCGCCGTGACCGGCGCTGCAGATCCGCGCGACCCGATGGACGTCAACGCCGACGTATGCGCCGTCGACGCGCATCGGCTCGCCGGTATGCACGCCGATCCGCACCCTCACACGCTCACGGTGCGCCTCCTGGATCGCGCGGGCCGCATCGAGCGCCGTCGCCGCGTCCGAGAACGCGATCGCAAACTCGTCTCCGCGACAGTCGAGCTCCTCGCCGCCACGCGCCAAAACAACTTCTCGAACGGCGCGACGGTGCTCGGCAAGCAGTTCCGGATACCGCTCGCCGTGCTGCTGCACGAGCGCCGTCGACCCTTCGAGGTCGGTGAAGACCAGCGTGACGCTCACTCGGCCGAGTGTACGGCGAGCGGCAACTCGGCGCGAACGCGGGTTCCACCGCCCGGTGGACTGACGATCTCGAGCCGACCGTCGAGCGCGTCGACTCGGTCGACGAGCCCGCGGAGACCCGAGCCGATGCTGGGGTCGGCGCCGCCGACGCCGTCATCGGCGACCTCGAGCGCGAGCACGCCGTTCGCCTTGTCGACGGTCACCTGAGCCCGAGTGGCTTGGGCGTATTTCGCGACGTTCGCGAGCGCCTCCGACACGACGTAGAAGGCGGCAACCTCGACCGGCTCTGCAAACCGCTCCGCGCACCGAACCGTGAGCTCGACCGGGACGACGGAGCGGTCGGCGAGCGACTCGAGCCCGGCCGCGAGGCCACGGTCGGCGAGGATCGCGGGATGGAGGCCGCGAGCCAACTCGCGAAGCTCCTGCAGCGCAAACGCCAACTCGGCCGATGCGCCCGTCAGGAGCTCCTCGGCCGATGAAGGATCGGATCGAACCTTCGCCTGTGCGAGTCGCAACGCGACCGAGAGCGAGACGAGCCGTTGTTGCGCCCCGTCGTGCAGGTTGCGCTCGAGGCGCCTGCGCTCGGTGTCCGCGGCTTCGACGATCCGCGCGCGCGAGCGTTTCAGCTCTCTCAGCTGCATCTTCAACTCCCATTGCAGGCGATCGCGTTGCAGCATCAGCCGTGCGCCTGCAAGGGCGCCGTCCAGCAGTTCCCGCTCCTCAAGCAGCGCGCGGTCGTGCACGATCAGCGCAAGGGGCCTGCCCAGCTCGTCCTCGAGCCCGATCGAGACACGGTTCGCCGCGATCTCGTCAGCCGCGAACGACTCGCCGTCCGCACCAACAAAGGCACGCTGTTCGAGGAACCAGACGCCGAGCGCGAGGCTCGGATCGCCGAGGACGCGCTGCAACCGTTCTTCCGCCGCGCCCACGGACGACGACTCCGCGGCATCGACGAGCAGTTCGGCAATGCCCCCGCGCGCGAGGCGGCTGCGCAGCAAGACGGCGACGACGAAGAACGGCAACGTCGCGAAGGCAATGAGCGCGACACTCGCGAAGAGATTGTGCAGCCGGGGCGATACGGGGTCGACGGCAAACGAGAGAGCAAGGAGGAACACGGTCGCGCCACCGGAGGCGAGGATGGAGCCGAGCCCGCGCCTCGCGGCGGCACTCGCGGCACGCCAGTGTGCGACGAGGAACACCGAGGCCACCCCGAGGAGCGCCAGCCCCAGCACATCGGCGGTCACGTTGACGACGGTCGCGGTCCGCGGGCTCGCGGTCACGAACAACACATTCGTCGGGCACTTGTCGCAGAGCGGATGGCGGTCGAAGAGGAGGCTGACGAGGTTCGCGAGAACCGCCAGGGCGTACCCGCCGACGATCAGTCGGCGCTCGAAGCTGCCGCGCAACTTCCCGGATGGATACGACAGGAGCACCTGGACGAAAACGGCGAGCACGATCGCGCTCGAGAGGCTCCCGATCGTGTAGATGACGCGGTTGTTCGCCGACTGGAACATCCCGGCGTCCCACGCGAAGCCCGTCGCGACGAGCAGGAGGCCGGTTGCGTTCTCCGGCCGGCGAGACCAGGCAAGCAACCCGCACCCGACGAACGCAAGCCCGATCAGGCCCTGAAGAACACCCGTCACAACGGGACTGCTCGTGTGGTCGCTCGTCGCCGTGACGACGATGACGAGCGCACTTGCGGCGACGCCTGCGGCCCCGGCGCCGAGCCAGAGGCGAAGCCTGGCGCCGCGCGTCATCCGAGGAGCGCGGTCAGCGCGGCGCCGCAGAGATCGCCCTTCGCGATGAACCCGCGCGCGCCGCTCTCGCGAATCAGTGGGCCGAAGTCGGATCCGTCGCGGCTCGAGACGAGGATGACCACTGGGCCGTCTCCGCCCTCCGTCACGCGGCGGGCGACTTCAAAGCCGTCCATGTCCGGGAGCTGCACGTCAAGCAGGACGAGCTCCGGGCGGAGCTCGGCGATCGCGGCGAGCGCTGCCGAACCGTCCGCGGCCTCGCCGACGACCTCGTAGCCCTCGGATTCGAGGAGCAGGCGGGCACTCGAGCGGAAGCTCGGGTGATCATCGACGATCAGGGTTGTCATCGCAGGGGCATCGTGACAGGTCGCCCCGGCGGCAGGAATACGGTTAACCGCACTCTTTGCCGGAGTTCTCGTCAGCCCTCGCCGGCGAGCTCCAGCAGCTTCACGACCGTATTCCAATTTCGCGCGGTCGCGCTGACGCCGAGCCGCTTCTCGGACAAAAGCTTCGCGAGCTTCGCGTTGTGGAGCCCGTCGGCGCACCAGACGTAGATCGCGCGGCCGGCGGCAGCGAACCGCTCGTCGCCGACGTCAGCCGCCTTCGCCGCTTTCAGCGCTGACGCATCCGGCTTCCCCGATAGGAACATGACGACGTAGCGGGACGGGTTGTCTGCGACCGCATGGAGCGGATCGCCGGCGATCACCTCGGCGAGCTCAGCGCGCGTTCGAACGAAGATCTCGATCCCGTCCCCGAACGTCGCCGCGAGAGCGTCTTCGATCGTCTGCCGCGTGTGCTCCGCCGACGCGTCGCTCGACAGTACGACGTTGCCGCTTTGCAGGTGTGTGCGCACGTCCTCGTAGCCAAGGTCTGTGAGCACCGTCCGTAGGTCGGCCATCGCGACGGGCCGGTGGCCGCCGACGTTGATGCCCCGCAGGAGCACGATGTAGCGCGTCACTTACGCGAAGAGCGGCCGCAGATGGTCGTTCAGGAAGGCACCCTCCGGGTCGAGCTCGCGGCGCAGCTCGATGAATGATTCGGCGCGCGGATAGCGGTCGTGCAGCTGCTCCCTCGTCAGGAAATGCAGCTTGCCCCAGTGCACACGTGCGTCGAACTCGCCGAGCAGGCGGTCGACGTCACGCAGGTAGGGCCAGTAGTCGGTGCCCGGCATGCCCGACACGGAGATCACCATGCTGTCGCGCTCGTAGCTGTGCGAGAGGAACGCGCCGTCGCGGCCTACCGTTCGCACTTCCATGGGAAACACCGAGGCCGGCAGGCTCGCGAGCATCAGCTCGCGCATCGCCGCAAGTGCTTCGGTGCCACGTTCGTAGGGGACGAAGTACTCGAGCTCGTGGAAGTTCGGCTCGTAGACCATCGGATAGATCACGTATGCGGGGCCGACGCGACGATGCGGCTCATCCGAGTTAGGTGTCGCCTCGTCGACTTCGTCGTAGAGCTTCACGTGGCAGCGGTCAGCCATCCGCTCGCCCGCCGTGGCCAGCCCGTAGAGCGCCGCCGAGTCCTCCGACGGCATCCAGAAGAACGAGTAATGGCGATGCTCGCGCGCAAGCTCGTCGAACCTCCCCCACGCCTCATCCCAGCTCCAGTGCTCGATTCGTTCACGCAGCCGGTACGCCGACGCGACTTCGAGCTCGAGCTCGGTGATGACGCCGAGCATCCCGACGGCCACCTGTACGGCGTGCAGACGGTCGGGCTCGTCCTCGCCGATCTCGACGATCTCGCCCGCGGCGGTCACAAGGCGAACGCGCCGCACCCCGGCCGAGAAGCTGCCGAGCGCGAGCCCCGAGCCGTGCGTCGCGGTCGAGACGGCGCCCGCGATCTGCTGCGCGACGATGTCGCCCTGGTTGACGAGCGACAGACCCGCCGCCCACAGGGGCTCGCCGAACTCCCCGATCGTCGTCGCCGGGCCGACGATCACCCGACGCCGTTTCGGATCGAGCGAGCGGATGCCCGCGAGACCGCTCAGGTCGAGCAGGAGCCCATCGGTCGCGACGACGGGAGTGAACGAGTGCCCGGCCCCGGCGGCGCGCACCGTGAGGCCACGCTCCGCAGCCCGCAACACGGCAACTGCGACCTCGTCTTCGCTTCGCGGCGCGGCGATCTCCGCGGGGTCGCACGCCTGGTTCCCCACCCAGTTCGTCCAGGTTGTCATCGGTAGCAGCCTCTCGACTCTCACGCCGCGGCGCAAGTTTGAGCGGTTACGCTCGCTCGCGTGCCGCTCGAGATCACGCTCTTCACCGACCCGGCGTGCCCGTTCGCGTTCTCGGCCGAGCCGATCCGGCGCCGCCTGCGGTGGCACTACGGCGACCAGCTCGTGTGGCGCACGCGCATGGTCGTCTTGACGCTCGAGCCGGGCGAGGCCGAACGACTCGCCGAAGGCGCGCCGAATCTGCAACGCCGCTTCGGGATGCCGATCGATCCCGCGCCGTATTCGCGGACCGCCTCGTCCGAGCCGGCATGCCGCGCGGTAGTCGCTGCGCGGTTGCATGCGCCTGGGAGGGAGGATGCGCTGCTGCGTGCGCTCCGGGTGCGCGTGATGCAGAACGGCCTCCTCGACGACCCCGAGCTGATCGCTGCGGCGGCGGGCGACGCGGGCCTCGACCCCGACGAGCTCGCGCGATGGTGCGGGCTCGACGACGTGCAAGCCGCACTTGCGGCCGACATTGCTGCGGCGCGCGACCCGGCGCCCGCGGCGCGGGCGCTCGACCAGAAACTCGGCGGCCCGAAAGGTGAGCGGCGCTACACGACACCGAGCTACGAGTTCGGCCGAGGCCCCCAATTCGTGGTGCCCGGTTACAACCCGGTCGAGGTCTACGAGACCGCGATTGCGAACCTCGCGCCGGGGCTCGAGCGCCGACCGAGACCGCAATCGGTGTCGGAGCTCCTTGCCTGGGCGGAAGCCCCACTCGCGACGGCGGAGGTCGCGCTGATTGCGCACCTCGACCCTCGTGACGCTCGCGCGGCACTCACGAAAGTTGCGACTCCGATCGCGGCCGGTGCCGACTTCTACTGGCGATAAGCCACTGATTGACGCCGACGAATACGGCCAGGGCGAGGCAGTCGATTGTTCAGCTCAACCCTGCGCCTTGCGGGGTCGGTCAGGATCGCTCGATGATCTCGACTCTGTAGGAATCAGGATCGCGCACGAAACACAGGCGTGAGCCGCCTTCGCGAACGCGGTAGGGCGGTCGCTCCGGCTCGATCCCCTGCCCGGCTAGTTGGGCAAGCGTTGCGTCGAGGTCGTCCACGCCGATCGCGATGTGGCCATAGGCAGTGCCGAGCTCGTAGGTGCTTCCGTCGTGGTTGAACGTCAGCTCCAGTTCTTCCTCCTGGCCGGGATAGCCGAAGAAGTAGTTCGTGGCTTCGCGCTCGCCGTTCCGCACGATGTCCATCTCGCGGCGGAACTCCATCCCAAGGCCCTCGTAGAAGGCCTGGCTCTTTGCCGGATCAGTGATCCGAACCATCGTGTGCAGGTACCGGTTCATGGCGGGATCGTACGGCTCGGCGCGTCACCCGTGCGGCACCACCGTGGCCCCGCATCCTTGTCACGGCAAATACGCCAGGATCGACGGCTCCGTCTCGCTCGGGGTCGTCGCTAGTGCGCTCGTCGTCTCACTCGGTGCGCAGGTTGCCGACCCGATCATCGGCCTTGCGATCACACTCGTGATTCTGAAGATCACTTGGGACTCCTGGCACACGGTGCGCAACGCGGAGATCGACCTCGATCACATCGTGGGCGACCGGCATGATCACGCGCACCGCTGAGTACTCAGGACTGATTCGATCCCTAGTAGATGAACGGGACGAGTTTGCGCGAAGTGTGTCTGCAGTATTCGTCGTAACCGCGGAGCCGTTCACGCAGCCATACCTCTTCCCGCCGTGCCTTCAAGTCGAGGAAGAGCGCAAGAACGATTGACAGGACGAGTCCGCCAACGGTCGCAAAGACCATCGACCAGCCGAGTGCGATCAGAATGACGCCGCCGTACATCGGGTGGCGGACGAACGCATACGGGCCGTCCGTCCGGACGCGCTGGTCTGCTCGCGGGGCTGGGAACGGGGTCAGTGAGGCACCGAGACGCCGGCCCGCCCAGGCAAGCAGTAGCAGGCCGACCAGCAACAACGCGCCACCGATTGCATAGGCCGCGACGGCGTACCCACCATTCCAGTTCCCGCCGACGAGTGCTGAGAGGAAGATCAGTGCGATGAGCAACACCTGGCCCGCGACCCAGCCTTCACCGCGCGTGCCGAGCGCAGGGAGACGCGATGAAGGGTCGTTGCCGCGGGCAGAGGTCATCTAGCTTGTTCGCAGTTTGCACACGGCTGGTGGCAGGCACGGCTGCGAGAGGGTTACGATTCCAAGGACACCTCCAGTGCGAACGCGTCCGGTGGGGCCACGGCCGGTGCCAGGCACGGCTACGAGAGCGTGACGATTCGTCCACGCCCCAGGCCGCAAGCCAAATTCAGCCGGACGGCTGGTGCCTGACACCGTTGCGGAAGCGTGACGATTCATCCCCAGGACGAGTGGCTTGAGGGCAATCCAGGATCGGAGATCAGCCGCGCAACTCGCCCGCTGCGGTCACCCGGTGACCATCCGGGTGGTGTTTCTTGCACACCGGGTGACCGTGAACCGGGTGCGGATGCCACTGGAGTCGCCAGCAACGGTGAACGTGGCAGTTGTGCTTGCGCCACCAGAGATAGAGCGTGCCGACGAACGCCGTGATGAGCGTGATGTCGGCGAGCGGCCCGCTCACAAAGTTGTAGCCGCCCTGGGTCGGCCAGTGGATCAGGTGGTGCAGGCTCATCGCGAGAAGCACGCCCGAAGCGTACGGCAACGGCGATCCCGGCAGCTACTCGGGCAACAGACCGTCGGGGTAGTGCATCTCCCGCGCCGGCGGGAACCGCGCGTACGCGATGTCGGTGTCCTGCGTGTCCTCCGGCGGGCTCGCGTTGTACCGGGCGGCCGTCTCGTCGGCGCAGTAGAAGCCCCACGGCCCGTCCTTCTGGAACTGCCGCGAGCTCGCGCAGAGAATGACGCACGGCCGGTCGCCGGCACCGGCGAACGCATGGCGCGTCTCGGGCGGGCAGTGCACGAAGTCCCACTGCTTCACCGGCCGCTCTTGCCCCTCGACAATCAGCACCCCCTCGCCCGACAGCACAAGGAAGTCCTCCTGCTCGGTCTCCCAGTGATACGTCGTGCTCGGCTCGCCCGGATCGACGACGCGAATCGACATCCCGAGCATCGGGAAGAACGTCTCCGCTTCGTCTTCGTCGTGGCCGGTCAGCGGGATGCCGTGACCTTGCCCCGGCTTGCCGAACCAGCGGCCGTCGCGCGCGTTCAGCACGAACCACCCTGCGCTCGTCGGAACGAGCCCTGCGCCCTTGTCCTCGAGCCTCGCCTCCGGAACCATCTCGCGATGATACGACGGCTCAGGCGTCGAGGTCTTCTCGCAGGAGCGCGAACTCGACGGCGTCCTGCCATTCACCATGGCGCAGGTACGCCTTCCGTTTCACGCCCTCGCGCACGTAGCCGACCCGTTCCGCGTGTCGAATCGCGCGGTCGTTGAAGCCGTACACGGCGAGCTCCAGGCGATGGAACCCGAGCTCGTCGAGAAGGTAACGCTGGAAGAGCCGCGCACCCTCGTCAGCGACGCCGCGGCCACGGTGGTCGGGGTGAACCGCGAGGCCGCCGAGGTGAGCGATCCGGTTCGCCTCGCTCCGCTCGTCGAACTGCAGCGCCCCTGCGCGCTTGCCGTCGAGCTCGATGATCAGCCGCCCGGTCTTCGCCGGCTCGCGCAGGGAACGCTCGACCTCCGCCGCGATCGTCGGCGCCTCGCGCGCGTTCCGCCCACCGAGGAACGGCTCGGTCCCCTCATCGTTGTAGAGCGCGACGAGCCAGTCGACATCGTCGGGCGTCGCGCGGCGAAGCGTGATCACGGCTCGGACGGAGCTGGACTCAGGCGCGGCGCGGCCGCCGTCGTGCCGCGCGAGCCCGGTAAGCGCGTGCCGAGCGCGACGCCCCCGAAGATGAGCACGAGCCCGACCAACGCGGCCACGCCGATGCCTTCGCCAAGAAAGACCGCGCCGTAGCCGAGCGCGACCGGCGGCACGAGGTAGGTCACGAGCGAGGCATACGCAGCACCTGCCCCCGAGATGATCGTGAAGAACAGGAGATACGCAACCGCCGTGCCGCCGATCCCGAGCACGACGACGGATGCGATCGGCTTCCAACCGGGAAGGTGCCCGGGCGCCTGCAGCACCCCGAACGGCGACACGACGAGCGCCGCGATCAATGACGTCCCGAGCGCGACGACCTGCGGGCGGGCCTCGGCAAGGTAGCGCCGCGTGAGCAGGCCGCCGACGGCATAGCAACTCGCCATCCCGACGACTGCGAGCGCCCCGAGGATCTTCCCTTGCGGCTGCGCCCCGACGAGCAGCGCGACGCCGACGAACCCGACAGCGACACCGGCGAGCCGGCGCCCCGTCACGCGTTGATCGTGGAAGAAGCCGAACGCGAGCAGCGCGTTGAAGATCGGCACGGACGCCTGGATGATCGACGCAAGCCCGGAGTCGATGCGGGTCTCGCCCCATGAGAGCAGCCAGAACGGGACCGCAGTGTTGAGAAGCCCGACGAGTGTGAGGGCGGGCCAATGTGCCCGGAGCTCAGCGACGGCGGTGCGCCTGCCGACAAGGAGCGGCACCACGATCGCGAGCGTCACTGCGGCGAGGCCGAGCCGGCCGAGGATCAGCGTCGCCGGCGTCAGGTCGCGCACTGCGATCTTGATGAACATGAACGAGCTGCCCCAGATCAGGGCGAGCGCGACGAGCATCAGGCCGTAGCGGCGATTCATCTCGACCCTGTAACGACGCGACGGCCCTTCACGTGAGATCCCAACGACGGTAACGCGCCGCGAATTTCAGACCTGGACCGCCGCCGTCCGGCGCATCGCCTCGAACTCCGGCTCATAGATGTGCGCCGACTTGGCGTGAATGACGAGGCGGCCGACCGGCAGCCCGACCTCGCGCGCGACCTCGTGCTGCAGGCGCGCCAGCTCGACGAGGTTGCCGTATGCCTTCTTGCCGAAGTCGAGGGAGTGTGCGTATACGACGAACTCGAGCGCCTCGCGCGCCCGCCAGAAGTCGAGCAGCGAGACGCACGGGATGTAGGAGGTGTCGGCAAGCGGCTGGAATGTCGTGATCGTGGCCGAGCGCGTCTCCGGATCGGCACGAAGCCGGTCGATCACCCAGGCGACCTGGTCGTGACCGTCGTAGTCACGAAGACGACGGGCGTAGGAGCGGGCGCCGCCGAGCTCAGGCACGTCGTCGGGCTCAGTGAAGTTCCGGTGCATCCAGTCGAGCCACTCCGGATCGGCGAGCGAGACGATGACCGCATCGTCGGGGTCAGGCTCGTCGACCGAGAGCGTGAGGAGGGCGAGCTCTTTCGTCACCGCCCCGTCGTAGGTCTCGTCTCGACCGTCGACCAGGATCCGGCGCGCGACCTCGAGCCACGCCCGCCCCAACGTCGGCTCGGCCACGATCATCATCGAGGCCATCCTAGAGGGCGGGTACCATTGCCTCCTGAGCTCGGTCGCCCAGCAGCCCCTCCACCGCGCTCTCGGTCTCACCGACGGAGAGCACGACCGTATCCAGAGCCTGCTGGGTCGCGACCCGAACGATTTCGAGCTCGCGGTCTTCTCGCTTCTCTGGTCGGAGCACTGCGGCTACAAGCATTCCGCGCGCCTCCTACGGCGGCTGCCGTCGAGCGGCGAGCGCGTGCTGCAAGGCCCGGGCGAGAACGCGGGCGTGATCGACCTCGGCGACGGCGTCGCGGTGGCGTTCAAGGCCGAGTCGCACAATCACCCCTCGGCGGTCGAGCCGTTCCAGGGGGCCGCAACGGGAATCGGCGGGATCCTGCGCGACATCGTCGCGATGGGCGCACGTCCGATCGCCCTGCTCGACGGCCTCCGTTTCGGCGCGCCCGACTGGCACTTCAAACGCGCGGTCGCAGGCATCGGCCACTACGGCAACTGCGTCGGCGTCCCGAACGTCGGCGGTGAATGCGGCTTCGACGAGGCGTACGCGGCGAACCCGCTTGTGAACGCGATGTGCGTCGGCCTGCTGCCCACCGAGCGCGTGCTCTCGGCGAAGGCGCAGGGTGTCGGCAATGCGCTCGTGCTCTACGGCGCGCGCACCGGGCGGGACGGAATCGGCGGTGCCTCCGTGCTCGCGTCGCAGGATCTCGAAGGCTCCGACGAGAAGCGTCCGTCGGTTCAGATCGGCGACCCGTTCCGCGGCAAGGGGCTGATCGAGGTGTCGCTCGAACTGGTCGAGCGCGACCTCGTGTGCTCGCTCCAGGACTGCGGCGCGGCCGGGCTCGCCTCGTCGCTCAGTGAGATGGCGCGCGACGGCATGGGCGTCGACGTGCATCTCGACCAGGTTCCACTCCGCGAAGAAGGGATGGAGCCGTGGGAGATCATGATCTCGGAGTCGCAGGAGCGCATGGTCGCGGTCGTCGCGCCCACCGAGCTCGCCGCCGTTCGTGCGGTCTGCGAACGCTGGGAGCTGCCCTGCACCGTGATCGGCGAGGTGACCGACCACGGTGAGCTGCGCGCGTTCGACGGCGACGAGATCGTCGGCTCGATCCCGGCGGCGCTCCTCACCGACGAGTGCCCACGCTACGACGTCGCGCGCACCCCGCGTGTCGTCGAGCCTGCGCCCGTCGACCCCGTCAACGACGAGCCCAAGGACTGGGTGTTCGAGCAGTACGACCAGCTCGTCGGGTCGCGCACCGTCCGTCGGCCGGGGTTCGACGCCGCCGTCTTGCGCGTCGACGGCACACGCGGAATTGCGGTCTCGCTCGACGGCCCACCACTTGGTTGCCGCAACCCACTCGAGGCCGGCTGGCGCGCGGTGATGGAGGCCGCGATGAACGTCGCGTGCGCCGGCGGCGAGCCGCTCGCGCTCACCGACTGTCTCAACTTCGGCAACCCGGAGAAGCCGGAGATCGGCTGGGAGCTCGAGCAGGCGATCGAGGGCATCTCACGCGCCGCGGAGTCGCTCGGTATCCCCGTCGTCTCCGGCAACGTCTCCCTCTACAACGAGACCGGCGGCGCGCCGATCCCGCCCACGCCCTTTGTCGGCTGTGTCGGGATCGTGCGCGACGTGACGCAGATTCCCGACCGCTGGCAGGCAGGCGACACGGTCTACGTGCTGCGCGGCTTCGGTCACGGCCTCGTCGAGTTCGTCTGGCGGCATGCGCACCTTTTCTCGCTCGCACACGACATCTCCGACGGCGGCCTCGCGCTTGCTCTCAGCGAAGCGGCGCGGTGGTCGGGAACGGCTGCGCTCGTCGCCTCCGAGCACGCGGACTGCGAGGGCGTCGTGGTGGCGTGCGCGGCGCGCCCACCGTGGGACGACGTTGTCGAGCTCGGGACGGTGGCCTAGATGTGCGGCGTCTTCGGGTTGCGCGCGCCCGCACGCGATGTCGCTCGGCTTACCTACTTCGGCTTGTACGCCCTGCAACACCGGGGGCAAGAGTCGGCAGGAATCGCGGTGTGCGAGGACGGCCGCCTCACCGCGATGCGCGACCTCGGGCTCGTGCCGCAGGTCTTCGACGAACGCACGTTGTCGGGGCTGCACGGCACCTACGCGATCGGCCATACGCGCTACTCGACGACCGGCGGGAACGCCTGGGCAAACGCGCAACCGCTGCTGCATCACGGCCGCGTGCGCACGGTCGCGCTCGGCCACAACGGCAACCTCGTGAACGCGACGGCGCTCCGCGAGGCAACCGGGAAGACGCTCGCGTCGAGTTCCGACTCCGAGGTGATCGCGGCGCTGATCGCCGACGACGAACGGCCGCTCGAGGAGGCGATCGTCGGGACGATGGCTCGGCTCGAAGGCGCGGCCACTGTCGTGGGGCTCGCCGACGGCACTCTCTTTGCCTTCCGCGACGAGCACGGTTTCCGCCCGCTCGTCCTCGGGCGGCTCGGCGACGACCCCGTCGTTGCCTCCGAGAGCTGCGCCCTCGACCTCGTCGGCGCGACCTTCGAGCGCGACGTGCGCCCCGGCGAGCTGATCATCGTCGACGACGACGGACTTCGGTCGGTGCAGGCGGTCGAGCCGGCCGAGCGGGGCTCGCTCTGCATCTTCGAGTTCTTCTACCTCGCCCGACCCGACACGCGCCTCTCAGGCGTCGAGGTGCACGGCGCACGGGTGCGGATGGGCGAGCGCCTAGCCCTCGAGGCGCCGGTCGAAGCCGATCTCGTGCTGCCGATTCCCGACTCTGGCACACCGGCGGCGATCGGCTTCGCGCGCGCGACGGGCATTCCGTTCAGCGAGGGCCTGATCAAGAACCGCTACGTCGGGCGCACGTTCATCCAACCCGAGCAGGGCATGCGCGAGCAAGGCATCCGCATGAAGTTCAACCCGCTCGCCGAGGTCGAGGGCAAGCGCCTCGTCGTCGTCGACGATTCGATCGTGCGCGGCTCGACGACGCGCCAGATCGTGCAGATGCTGTTCGACGCCGGCGCGGCCGAAGTGCACATCCGCGTCTCCTCGCCGCCCGTGATCTCGCCCTGCTACTACGGCATCGACCTCGCCTCCGAGGACGAGATGATCGCCTCCCACTCGACCGTCGAGGAAGTGCGCGTCGCGATCGGCGCGACGAGCCTCGCGTACATCTCGCTCGACGGACTGCAGGCGGCAACCCGCCGGCCGGAGAGCGCACTCTGCCGCGCCTGCCTGACGCGCGAGTATCCGACTCGGGTGCCCGACGACGCAGCGAAGCACCGCTTTGAGCCGACAAGGGCTTAGGGCGAGACGAGCGCGGCGTCGACCGACGCGCTGACTGCGGCGACCTGTGAGGGGTCGCCCGTGGAGGTCACACCGCCGCTGATCACCTTGCCCGACGCGTCGAACAGCACGTAGCTGATCTCGGTCAGATCGACGAGCGTCTGCTTGGTGGGGTTCGTCAGCTGCCCCTGGACCTCGGTCTCGCCGACGTCGTTCGTGAAGAAGCGCAGATTCGTCGCGACCGGCAGCGCAACGCCGGTCGCCTTCGCGTGCTCCTCGACGAGCGCAGTCGCCTGGAGCGAGACCGGCGCCGGATTCTCGAGCGCCGTGCTGCCGAAGCCGCCGTAGAAGAACGTCGTTCCGGCGGGGATCCTCGTGATCGTGTTCACCTCGGTGTCGAGAATGTTGCCGCTCGCGTCGGGGAAGTTAGCGGTTACCTGAACCTGCAGCGCATCCTCGTCCGGCGAGGTGTTCCGCAGGACGACGCCGAAGTTCATCTCCCGGTCGACGTCGGTGGTGAGAACGCTGAAGCCCGATTTGTCGACCGTGACCACAGCAGGAATCACGGGTGTCGGCTTGGCGCGGACGGTGACCGTCGTCGTCGTGCCTCCCGACGGCGTGCACGTCACCGCGACCGTTGCGCGCCCCGGCTTTGCCGACGGCGGCAGCGCCCAGTGGAGCGTCGCGCGCTTCAGGCGAACGGCGGCCGACTTCGTAATCGAGCTCGAGCCGATGTGCAGCGCACCGGTGCAGCGCTTCGCAGTCCCGCGAAGCGCAACGACCACCGTGATCGGCGCGCCCGGGAGCGCTGATGCGGTGTGCGTCACGATCACGACCGACGCGCCGGCGCTCGGCGCTGCGATCACCGCGCCGAGCGCGACGACGCAAACGGCCATTCCCCGGCGCGACATCCGCCGGACTATAGGCGGGGCACGTTACTGCCTCTCAAGAGCCGAGCCCGGCGGCACGGCCGTAGCGCACGGCGCGCTTCACCTGCCGCGGATCGAGCCCCTGTTCGAGGAGCCGCTGACGTAGCTCGCTCTCCGAGGCGAGCCGCAGGAACAGCCAGACGAGCACGGCGAGCGTGACGATCGAGCCCTCGGCCATCATCACGATCCCGCCGAGGTTCAGGTCGTGCACCGGCGTGATCCCCCACTCCGGCGCGTGGCGGTAGACGGTGTAGAACGCTGTGCTCGACCAGATGAAGATGTTGCCGAGCACGGTCTCGATCAGCCGCACCGAGACGATGTACGCCATCTTCACACCGGTGCCGAACCACGCGGGCGCCGGCAACGTCTCGAACACCGGCTCCCAGATCAGACAGCCGCACGTGAAGAAGAGCAGATGCTCGAGCGCGTGCATCGCCGTGTGGTGCAATGCGCCGTCATAGAGGTACGGGATGTGCCAGAGATAGAGGTCGGCGGCCCATAGAGGCAGTGCGACGAGCGGATGCGAGAGGACGCGCAACCGCTCGACGAGCTTGAACTTCAGCACCGGCCGCAGGATCGGACCGGTCAGGCCGATAACGAAGCACAGTGGCGCGAGGTCACCGAAGATGACGTGCTGCAGCATGTGCACGAAGAAGAAGTGCTCCTCGCCGAGGCTGTCGATCGGCGAGTTGAGCGCGAGGACGACGAGCGCGATCCCGCACCAGAAACTCGTCTGGCGCACCCGGGATACGGGTTGGCCGCGGCGGGCGAGTGACCGCGTGCGTCGGAAGTAGAAGAACGCGGCGAGCGCGGTCGGAACCGTCTGCAGCGGCTCGAAGCTCCACGGAGTGAGCAGCGACGGCGAAAGCACCTGAGTGGAAAACTATCTCGATGCACTTCTTCCACTACCACCTCGTCACGTCCCAACTACGCGACGTCGAGGCGCGCTATCTCGGGAAGCTCGGCTTTCAGCTCGTCGCACGGTACGGGCGAATCGGCGAGGAGCATCTGACCGTCGAGGCGGGCGTCCCGTGGGAGAAGCTCGACCGCGACGGGTTCAAGCTGCGTCTTTCTGAGCTCGAACGCGGCATGGTCAACATCGTCATCCAGCCCGGTCACTGGGAGACCCCACGGGTCGACCACATCGGCGTGGCGCTGGACGAGGATGACTTCAACGCCGTACTCGCGCGCGCCAACGACTGGAATCTGCGGATCCAGGAACACGGGGGTCGCCGCACGTTCATCGCGACGAACGCGGGCTACCGCCTCGAGGTGCACCCACCGCGCGAGTGGATTCACGAGCTGCTCGAAGAGCGCGGCGAGTTCCGGCTCGCGGAGCTGCAACTCCGCGCCGACCAGCCGGAGCTGAAAGCCGTCGCGCTCGCCGGCCTCCTCGGGCTCGAACGCGAGGGCAACACAGTTGCAGTCGGAGACACGGTCGTCTCATTCCTGCCGGACGGTCCCGATGGGCGGCCCGAGCTCTACGGCGAGCGCTTCGGCTAGCGGGATCGGCGGAGGCGTAGACTCAGGCGTGAGGACGTTCGCGCAGCGTGCGGTCTTGTGGCCCGGCAGTGAACTTGGTTACCGCGGCAGTGGGTTCGGGCCAGTGGCGGTGACTAGCTTCTGCTGCACCCAGTTGTCGACGTGGACGAAGCCCTCGAAGCGCCCTTCCGCGTCCTCGACGACGTCGAAGAAGGAGCGCCGGTAGAACTTCGCGTGGGTGAAGTCCTCGAACAGCACGTAGACCGGGTCGACGGTTGAACTCTGGAACTGCTGACCCGTCAGCGCGTCGCGGTGCACACGCGAGAACTCGTCGAACTCCTCACCCACGACGACGCCGAGGTGCTCGAGGCCCATCCGGTAGACGCGCTGGTGAACGGGCGGGATCAGCTCGATGTTCGAGACCGAGGCCCCGTCGAGGACCTGGAGCGGTTCGGAGAGCACGATCAAGGAGATCGGACGTCCGTTCCAGATGTTCTCGCGGTTCGCCCTCGCGTGGCGCTCGAGAAGCGTGCGCTGGTGGACGTACAGATCCCAATCGGCGACGCGGACGGCGAGGTGGCTGAGCGGGTAGGGCGCGATGTCGATGCCGCGGGCAAGAAGGCGGTCGCGTTGCATTGCCGCGAAGGCTCGGTAGTCGCCGATGATGTCGGCGATCAGATCAGGCGTCGTCATGTGGCAACTCTCCCCGCCATCGTACGAGATGCACCTCCGGACACCTCGGGTGACATTCCGCAACACCGGCCAGTCGAGTAATCGGCGTTTGGACCTGCGCGGTGCTCCGGCACGTATGTCAATCGTCTCGTGATTCCGTTCCTGTTAGCGATCGCGGTTGCTCCATGGGCACACCCGCTCTCGTTTCGTCCTGCGACGGGATGGCAGACAGGAGCAAGTGGCAACACGCGCTCTGCGTATGTGGGTTCTGGCCCCCATGGGACCGTGCCGCTGGAGTCCTCCGCGTGGATTGCGCGGAACGTCCGCTTAAGGGATGAAGCGACTGCCGACCCGCCGAACAAGACCCTCGCTCACCTACCGTCCCGCGGCATCATCGTTTGGGCGGTGATCTATGCCCCCGCATCGAGCGGACGACCGATCCAGCTTGACCTTCGACGGGCGAGACACCTCGCGTGCTGCGATGGGCCGGTTCGGGTCGCGGGAGGGATGTACGAATTGGCGGGTTATGGCCCTCGCCGCGCCTACTCAATGATCGTCCGCGTCTACTTCGGCTCGCATCCAAGCCGGAGCGTCGTCGCGGCAGCCCAGCTGTCCCTGAACCACCTGCGGCTTCCTTCGCCTTCGTAGAGGCGGGCCACTCAGGAGTCGCGAACACCCGCGGATCCGATCGCCTGCGTCTCTGCGTCGATTCGCTTGCTTACCGGCTGGGGGTAAAGAGCTTCCAGTGCCCTTCGGAGACAACCTCGACTGTATCGCGGCGCGCGGAGATCAGACAAGGCGGTCAAGGAACGTCGAAGACACCCAGCCGCGCGGCGTCGGCGACTGCCTCGCCGCGGCTACGCGCGCCGAGCTTCCGGAGGATTGACGACACGTGGTTCTCGACGGTTCGCTCCGAGAGAAAGAGCCGCGCGGCGATCGCCGCGTTGCGGAGGCCGTCTTTGAGGAGCTGCAGGATCTCAAGCTCTCGAGCTGTCAGCTCGGCGGGGTTTCCGCGCGTCGCCGGCCGCGGTCCGCGCGGGATGTCGCGCGCGCCGAGGGCGCGGAGGCGCCGGGCGACAATGGCTGCGGGCGCACGCGCGCCGAGTTCGCCGAGCAACTCGTGGGCCTGGCGGAGGGCATCCTCCGTGCCGACATCAGCGAGCGCCAGGGCGGCCTCGTAGGGTCGGCCGAGCTTCGTCCAAGCGGCTGCTGCGGAGTCGAATTCCCCGGAGAGCTCGAACCCGTACGGCTCGGCGGTGGCGCGCGGGTGCGGCGTCTCCTCGACGCCGGCGCGTTTCCGCCACGCCTGCATCTGGGAGACCTCGTGCCAGGCCCCCACCTCGACTGCGCGTCGGATCACGGCGTCCGTCGCATCGTGCGCGGCTGCCGCGTCTCCGCGCAGCCATGTCTCCTCGACGGCTGCGAGCGCGACCGGCGCCATTCGCCAGAGCTCGCCTGTCGGTTCCGCGAGCTCGCGCGCCTCAGCGAGCAGCGGGAGGACGTCGGGATCGCCGCGTCGCATACGCACGCGCGCGAGGACGGTGAGCGCGACCGTGCGCGGCATCGTCGAAACGGCACGACGTCCGAGCACGACCGCCGCCGACTCGGCAGCATCGGCCCAGCGTCCCTCGGCAAGCTCGAACGTCGCGCGCTCAGCGAGCAGGTAGAGCTCGTGCAGTTCGGCGCCCTCGCGCTGGACGTAGGCCAGCCCCTCGTCGAGGGTAGCCCGCGCCCGCTCATTGTCGCCCGCCCACAGGGCCTGGTTGACCCGTGCGAGGTAAACAGGTCCCACGACCTCGACGAGCCCGCGCTTATCACCGATCGCCGCAGCGCGGTCGAGCGCGTCCAGCGCACGAGGAGCATCACGGCCGAGGAGGCGCCACCCGACCTCGACCAGCGCGTAGGCAATAGCGTCAGGGTCGCCGATCGACTCCGCAAGCTCGAGTGCGCGGCAAGCTGCCCGCCACGCCCCCGCCTCGTCCGGCACCTGCCCTAGCGCGAACGAGAGCGCTGCGTACGCGCGGGCGAGCTCCGGGCTCGAAGGGAGCTGCTCGAGCAGCTCAACGGCCCGGCGCGCGGCCACCAGTGATTCCTTGCCGCGTCCGGGGCACCAGAGGATCAGCCCGAGCCGTGCGAGTGTCGCTCCCTCCTGCAGCCGGTCACCGACGGCGCGGTAGCACGCAGCAGCGCGTTCGAGCGCGTCGATCGCCTCACCAGAGCGATCGGTGACGTAACACTCACGTGACCACCGCGTCAGGAGGTCGGCCAGCTCGCGCGGGGGGAGCTCGCTCGCGTGTCGGACGGCGCGCTCGTAGAGTTCGGCGGCCTCCCGGTGAGCGCCGACGGCTGCCGCCTCTGCCGCTGCCGGCGCCGCGTAGGTCAGCACCAGTTCGCCGTCCCGGACCGCGTCGGCGTGGTGCGCGAGCCGGCTCAGGTCACGCCTCCCGACGGGTGGATCGGCGAGCGCCGCGAGCGCCTTACGATGCAACGTGAGCGCGCGGTTGGGCGCGATCGACTCCTCGACGACCACCCGCGCGAGCTCGTGGCGGAAGGCGATCGCCCCGTTGTCTGCCTTGACGACGCCGGTCAGCAGGCACGCCTCGAGCTCATCCGACGTCGGTGTGTCGATCGCTTCGAGTAGCCAGACTTCCGCCTGTCGCGGGAAGATAGCGATCGCGTCGAGGAGCGCCCGCGCCCGTTCGTCGAGCCGAGCGATTCGCGCGAGCACGGCGTCGCGGATCGTGTCGGGGACGTCGGCTACTCCGGCGGCGAGAACTTCGGTGACAAAGAACGGATTCCCGCCCGTCCGCGCATAAAGCTCCTCCGGGTCTACGTCGGAGGCCTCGGCAAGCGACGCCACCGCCGCCGGGCTGAGGCGCCGCACCGCGAGACGGTGAACGACGCGCGTCGGCAGCTCGCCGAGGACGGCGCGCAGCGGATGCGACCGGCCGAGCTCGTCGTCGCGATAGGTCGCGACGAGCATCGCCGGCACCGACTCGATGCGCCGTCCGACGACGCGGAGCGCATCGAGCGTCGCCTCGTCTGCCCAGTGCACGTCCTCCAGTACGACGACGGCGGGACCGGCCGCCGTGAGTTCTTCGAGCAGCGCCGACGCGACCGTGTACGGCTTCGCGCCACCCTCGACCAGTTCGAGCAGCTCCCCGCCGGTCGCGCGCGCGAGGTCGACGAGCGGCCCGAGCGGCCGGGGCGTGTGGAGCGCGTCGCATTCACCCCACAGCACCTCCGCCGCGCCGCGCATCTCGTTACAGAAGCTGCGCACGACGGCGGTCTTGCCGGCACCCGCCTCTCCGCCGACGACCACAACCGCGCCCCGGCCGGCACGTGCCGCCGCGAACGCCTCCCTCAGGCCGTCAAGCACCGCCTCGCGCTCGAGCAGGTCGGTGCACTGCGTCGTTGCCGCACCGCTCATGAGCAGATGGTGACCCTCCACGCTGCGCCGATCAAGTGCCTTTCGCCCGCTCCCGCCAATCTAGGTGGCGCGCGCGCGCAACTTGAGTGGCAGCGCCGATTTCGCCGTGGCCGCGCACGCCTAGATTCGCCTTCGTGAGCTACGGCGGAACCCACTTCGAGGGGGACGTGATGGAGACCTACGTCATCTTCCGCCGCAACGGCTGGCGGACAGCAGATGAGCTGCATGAAGCGGCCTGCCGCTCAACAGCCGAAGGCGAGCGCATGTCCAACGACGTCCACTGGATCCGCAGTTATGTCCTCGCCGAGACCGACGGCTCGCTCGGCGAGGTTTGGGTTTGCCAGGCGGCGAGCCCGGAGGCGATCCGACGTCACGCCTACGCGGCGAATTTGCCGGTCGACGAGATCGTCGCCGTCGCGGACACCGTCGTCGTTCGCCCCGACCCCGAGCCGATGGCGATCTGAGAGATCGGATCACGGATGAAACGAGTGAAGGAGGAGAGATGAAGACGAAGATTGTGCTCTGCGTCGTTGCCGCGCTAGGGCTGCTGCCGATGGCCACGGCGACGGCGGACAACGGGGGTCTGAGCGGTGCACGCGCCGCCACGGCTCCATTCCACGAGCTCGCCGCTGCTCAGGCGGCCGGCTACACGGTCGAAGTGATCGACCTGAACCATCTGGCCTGCATCGACGACATAGTCGGTCACACCGGCGCCATGGGAATTCACTTCCTGAACCCGCAACTGCTGGACGGCAACGTTGATGCGGCCGCGCCCGAACTCGTGATCTACGAGCCGACTGCGAACGGACGGATGCGGCTGGTTGCGGTCGAGTACCTCGTCCTCAAGTCCGCTTGGGAGGCGGCGCACGGCGGCCCGACAGCGGCACCGCCGTCGCTCTTCGGGCAGCAGTTCGAGTTCGTTCGAGCCGGCAACCGCTACGGCCTGCCGGACTTCTACGAGCTCCACTCGTGGATCTGGAAGAACAATCCGCTCGGGATGCACAACGACTGGAACCCGACGGTCAGCTGCGCGTACGCGCCGTAGGTGGCGAGCTGAGGGGGCGGGGCTCCAACCGCCCCCTCAGCGCGGTTCAGATCCGACGGCCGTTCGTCCATCGAGTGCTCGGACTCCTCGAAACTCCATCATCTCAAGCCGGGTGTGCCGCCTGGGAAAGTGCACCCGACTCGGGTAACGCCATGTGATGCACCTCGAAGGTGCGCCCGAGAGCTATTCGTCGAGAATCGCGTTGAGCCGCTCCAGGCTTGCCGCCGGCCACAGCGCTTGCACGTCGTAATACACCTCGAACGCCGGCACTGACTCGGGGATTCTGACCCAGCCCACCTTCGATTGCGTGAAGATATGAACGTCAGGCGTGACGTCTGACGGCCGATCGAGCGTTCCTGCGCGCACGAACCGCACCTCGGGTCGTCCGTACTCACTGAAGACCGCCACCTGACAGGTCGGGCAGCGGAAGATTCGTTGCGTGCTGCCGTCGTCGCGTGGTACTTCGACCGGCTGCGGAGCGCCGGTGACGATCTTTACCTGGTTTGCCTCGATCATCAGATTGATCACAAAGGCGCTTCCAGTCTGCCGCTGGCAGTTCAGGCAATGACAGCAATGGATGAAGAGCGGATCGCACCCAAGCCGGTACCGAACCGCGCCGCAGGCGCAACCACCTTCGTGAAGCGCACTCATGATCCGCTCCTCGAGCACATCAGCATCGAGTCCAGAAGTTACAGCGATCACCCTGGGCTACCCGCGGCCCTACGGCCGAGCGCCGCCGTAGACTCCCCTTTCTGAGGAGCACGGACAGGAGCTACGAAGCGACCGGAGTCTCGCTGGCGACAGCCGGCTCGGTTGTCGAGCGCCTGCGTGCGGCGGTCGAGTCGACGGGCGTGACCGGTTTCGGCGCCTTCGCCGGGCTGCACCCGCTCGACGACCGGACGCTGCTCGCGGCCTCGACCGACGGCGTCGGGACGAAGCTGATGCTCGCGCGGGCACGCGGACGACTCGGTGACTGCGGCGCCGACCTCGCAGCACACTGCATCAACGACGTCCTCACCTGTGGCGCGAAGCCGCTGATGCTCCTCGACTACGTCGCCGCGAACGAGATCGACCTCGAGGAGGTGGCCGCGCTCGTCGAAGGGGCAGCCGCGGTCTGCCGACAAGCCGGAGTCGCGCTCGTCGGTGGAGAGACGGCCGAGCTGCCCGGGATCTACGCAGAGCACGAACTCGACTTCGCCGGGACTTGCGTCGGCGTCGTCGCACGGGACGACCTAATCGACGGCTCGACCGTCGTCGCCGGAGACGTCGTGATCGGCTTCGCGTCGGCGGGCGTGCACGCGAACGGCTTCACGCTGATCCGCCGGGTGCTCGAGGACGACGACTACGACGGAGACGACCTGCTGGCGCCGACGCGGCTCTACCTCGATGTCGCAACAAGCCTCCGCTGCCGCGCGAAGGCGTTCGCGCACGTCACCGGCGGCGGCATCCTCGGCAATCTCGAACGCGTGCTTCCGGCAGGCGTCACCGCAGAGCTCGACTGGAACTCGTGGGAGCGCCCCCCGGTCTTCGCGTGGCTCGCGCGACACATCGCCGAAGACGAGCTGCAGCGCGTGTTCAACCTCGGCATCGGCTGGTGCGCCGTCGTCGCCGACGCGCTGCCAGGCGACACCCTGATCGGGCGGATCGTGTGATCGGCGTCCTCGTGTCGGGCAACGGCACGAACCTGCAGGCTCTGATCGACAACGGCCTGCCAGTCGCGGCTGTCGCCTCGAACCGCAAGCAGGCCTACGCGTTGCAGCGCGCACGCGACGCAGGCATTCCCACGGCCACCTTCTCGCTCGACTGCCACGTCGACCGCACCGAACGCGACCTCGTGATGGCGACGTGGCTCGAGGCGCACGATGTCGAGCTCGTCGTCCTCGCCGGCTACATGCACCTGCTCACGAAGCCGTTCCTCGACCGGTTCCCAGGACGGATCGTGAACGTCCATCCGTCGCTCCTACCGGCCTTCCCCGGCGCGAATGCGATCGAAGATGCACTCGCAGCGGGAGTCGAGACGACCGGCGTCACCGTCCACTACGTCGACGAAGGCCTGGACACGGGCGAGGTCATCGGGCAGGAGCCTGTCCCCCTCGAACCGACCGAGTCGCTCCCCGAACGCATTCACGCCGTCGAGCATCGTTTGCTGCCGAAGGTGGTAAGAGAGCTGTGCCTCGCGCCCTGATCAGCGTGTGGGACAAGACGGGCGTCGACGAGCTTGCGCGCGGGCTCGCGGAGCTCGGGTGGGAGCTCATCTCGTCGGGTGGAACGGCGACGTTCCTCGAGGAACAGGGCGTCGCGGTGACGCGTGTGGAGGAGGTGACAGCGGCGCCCGAGATGCTCGGCGGCCGCGTGAAGACACTGCATCCACGGATCCACGCGGGGATCCTCGCGCGACGTGACGTGCCCGAAGATCTGGCGACGCTCGCCGACCACGAGATCGAGCTCTTCGACCTCGTCTGCGTCAGCCTCTACCCGTTCACCTCCGTCGCGGGCAGGCGCGGCGCCACAGAGGCGGACGTCGTCGAGATGATCGACGTCGGAGGTCCGTCGATGCTTCGTGCTGCGGCGAAGAACTTCGCGCACGTCGCCGCTGTCTCGCGGCCCGACCAGTACGAGGTCGTCCTGCGCGAGTTGCGCGCTGCGGGCGAGGTGAGCCTCGAGACGCGTCGTTCTCTCGCCGCGGAGGCGTTCGCGACGACGGCGGCGTACGAGGCTGCGATCGCGAACTGGTTCGGTGAGACCGAGAAGTTCCCCGAGCAGCTGACGCTGACCTTCCACAAGGTCAGCGGCCTCTCGTACGGCGAGAACCCGCACCAGGCTGCTGCCTACTACCGCGAGGCGGGCGCGCGCCGCGACCTTCTGTCAAACGTCGAGCAGCTCGGCGGCAAGGAGCTCTCGTACAACAACCTCGTCGACCTCGAGGGCGCGCGTCGTGTTAGCCGTGAGTTCGCGCTACCGGCGGCCGTGATCGTGAAGCACGCGAACCCGTGCGGCGTTGCGGTCGCGGCAACGATCGAGGAGGCGTGGGAGCGCGCGCTCGCGGCCGATCCGGTGTCCGCCTTCGGCTGCGTCGCGATCCTGAACCGCCCTGTCTCCGCCGCCCTCGGGGCGCGGATCGCCGAGCATTTCGTCGAAGTGCTGCTCGCACCCGACTACGACGAAGGCGCCGTCGAGGCACTTCGGGCGAAGAAGAACCTTCGGATCCTTTCCGACCACGAACGTCGCTCCGAGACGCCGGGCGAGCGCGACTACAAGCGCGTGCTCGGCGGCATCCTCGTGCAGGAGCGCGATGCGGACGTCGCCGACCGCGAGGCGATGGAGATCGTGTGCGGGGAGCTCGATGAGGCGCAGTGGGGCGACCTGCTCTTCGCCTGGCGCGTATGCAAGCACGTGTCGTCGAACGCGATCGTGCTCGCGCGCGGCCTGCAGACGATCGGCGTGGGCGCGGGCCAGATGAGCCGCGTCGACTCGGTGCGGATTGCGATCGAGAAGGCGCGTGAGCACGGCCACGATGTGCAGGGGGCGGTGCTCGCGAGCGACGCCTTCTTCCCGTTCGCCGACGGGCCGCAACTCGCGCTCGACGCAGGCGTGGCGGCAATCATCCAACCCGGCGGCTCGCGGCGCGACGACGAGGTGGTCGAGGCCGTGTCGGCGGCGGGTGTCGCCATGGTCCTCACCGGCCGCCGCCACTTCCGGCACTGACTCTTCGGCAGTGGATGGAATAGCATCGGCCGGGGTCGCGTTCGACCGCGGAGAAACCAATGATGGATGGAGCCGAACACATGCCTGAGCTCGATCCGCTGCGCTGGAAGGCGCTGGCCATCGTCTGCGCAGCGTTCTTCATGACCGTCCTCGACGTGTCGATCGTCAACGTGGCGCTCCCCTCCATCGGCAAGGCGCTCCACTTCACCGAGAGCAACCTCCAGTGGGTGATCACCGCGTACGCGATCACGTTCGGGGGCTTCCTCCTGCTCGGCGGCCGCGCGGCAGACATCCTCGGCCGCCGCCGCGTCTTCTACGTCGGTGTGGCCGTGTTCACCATCGCGTCGTTCCTCTGCGGGCTCGCGTGGTCGGAAGGCGTGCTCATCGGCGCGCGCGCATTGCAAGGACTCGGTGCGGCGATCATCTCGCCGGCGGCGCTCTCGATCATCACGACGATGTTCGACGAGGGGCCGGAGCGCAACAAGGCGCTCGGCATCTGGGGCGCGATCGGCGGCTCTGGCGCGGCGGTCGGCGTGCTCGCCGGCGGCGTGCTGACCAAGTACCTCGGCTGGGAGTGGATCTTCTTCGTCAACGTGCCGGTCGGCGCGCTCGCCCTTGCGCTCGCTCCGCGGTTCGTGCGCGAGAGTAAGTCCGATCGCGAGAGCACCCAGGACATCGCCGGCGCGATCACCGTGACGGGTGGCCTCGCGCTGCTCGTCTACGCGGTCTCGAATGCGCCCGCGCACGGGTGGACATCGAGCTGGACGATCACGCGACTCGCGATCGCCGTTGCGCTTCTGATCGCGTTCCTCGTCATCGAGTCGCGTGCGAAGCATCCGCTGATGCCGTTCCGCATCTTCCGAGTCAGCACCGTGGCGGGGGCCAACGTGGCCGGCCTACTACTCGGCATAGTCATGTTCTCGAACTTCTTCCTCCTCACGCTGTACGTCCAGAACGTGCTCGGCTGGTCGGCATTGAAAACTGGACTCACCTTCGTCGCGACCGCCGGCACGGCGATCCTCTGGGCGGGTGTTGCGCAAGCACTCGTCACCCGCATCGGTGCGAAAACCGTGATGGCGATCGGCTTCGTCGCGATGATCGGCGGGATGCTGTGGTACACGCAGATCCCGGTACACGCGTCGTACTGGTCCGATCTGCTGCCGGGCTACCTGCTCGTCGGTTTCGCTCTCCCGTTCTGCTTCATCCCGGTGTCGATCGCCGCCCTCGCAGGGGTCGAGCCGCACGAAGCCGGGCTCGCATCGGGCCTGATCAACACGGCGCAGCAGATCGGCGGTGCGATCGGCGTCGCCGTGACCTCATCCGTCTCGATCACCCACTTCAACCACCAGCTCAAGTCGGGCGCCTCGTTCCAGCGCGCGTTCACGAGCGGCTCGCAGTGGGCGTTCTGGGTAACGGTCGGCGTCGCGATCGTCGGACTCGTCGCAACGCTCATGCTCGTGCGACCGGCAGAGCTGACCGTGGGCGAGAGCGCGGCGGTGGCTGCGTAACTCGTGCCCGATCGCTACCCCACGATTCTCGACCTCGTCGGCAATACGCCGATCGTGCGGCTCGACCGCATCTCGCAGGACGTGCCCGGCACGATCCTTGCGAAGCTCGAGTTCATGAATCCCGGCGGCTCGAACAAGGATCGCATCGGGCTCGCAATGATCGAGGCGGCGGAACGTGAGGGCAAGCTCCGGCCGGGCGGGACAATCGTGGAGCCGACCTCCGGCAACACCGGCGTCGGGCTCGCCATCGCCGCCGCGCAGAAGGGCTACCGATGCATCTTCGTGATGCCCGACAAGATGAGCCAGGAGAAGATCGCGATGTTGCGCGGCTATGGCGCCGAGGTCGTGATCACGCCGACCGCGGTCGAACACGACTCGCCCGAGTCGTACTACTCGGTGTCGTCACGGCTCGCCGAGGAGATTCCCGGCGGCTTCAAGCCGGACCAGTACTCGAACATGTCGAACCCCGAGGCGCACTACGCGACAACAGGCCCCGAGATCTGGCAGCAGACCGGCGGCGACATCGACGCGATCGTCATCTCCGTCGGCACAGGCGGCACGATCAGTGGCGTCGGTCGGTATTTCAAGGAGCGCAAGCCGGAGGTGAAGATCGTCGGTGTCGACCCGGAAGGATCGGTCTACACCGCGAAGAGCGACGCTGACCTGCACCCGTATCTCGTCGAGGGGATCGGCAAGGACACGTGGCCGGAGACGATGGACCCCAAGGTCGTCGACGAATGGGTGCGTGTCTCCGATCGTGCGTCGTTCCTTGCGGCGCGCCGCCTCGCCCGCGAGGAGGGGCTCCTCGTCGGGGGCTCGTCCGGCTCGACGATCGCCGGCGCACTCGACTACGCCAAAGGGCTTCCTGCGAGCGCGCGTGTGCTGACGATCCTGCCCGACTCCGGCCGCTCATATCTCTCGAAGTTCATGGACGACAACTGGATGCTCGAGCACGGCTTCCTCGAGCGCTCGACGAAGGTTCCGACGGTGCGTGAGCTCCTGCGCTCGAAGGGCGGCGAGACACCGAGCTTCGTCACCATCTCCTCGCACCAGAAGGTCGCCGAGGCGATCGAGGTGATGGAGCGCTACTCCATCTCCCAGCTCCCGGTCGTGCGCGGCGGCGAGGTCGCGTCGCTCGCCGATGTGATCGGCTCGCTTCAGGATCGCGCGCTGCTCGACCGCGTCTTCAAGAATGCCGACGCGTTGCACGAGGACGTCGCCGCGGCGATGCAAGGGCCGCTCGCGACAGTCGACGCCGACGCGTCGGTCGAGGAGATCGTCGTCGCGTTGACCGGCGGTACGAACGCAGTCGTCGTCGTCGACGGCGGCAGCCCGGTGGGCGTCGTCACGCGCTCGGATCTGCTCGATTACCTCGCGCACCGCTGACCCGCCGAGCCGGTGGAGCGCACGTGACCGCGAGCGTGGCGGCGATCCGGCGAGTGATCGTCAGTCGCCAGGGGTACGCGTCGCGCTTTCGCCGCGCAGACGAGCATGACGTCGAGACGGCGATCCGGCGGCTGACGGCGGTGCAACTCGACTCGATCTCGACCGTCGACCGCGCGCACCGGCTGACGATCTCCTCGCGCGTCGGTGCTTTCGACGACGCGATCGTGCCGCGCCTGCTCGGCTCGGGGCGCGTGTTCGAGTACTGGGCGCACGAGGCGTCGCTCCTACCGATCGAACTCTGGCCGTTCTTTCGGCGCGTGATGGCCGGCGACGGGCACTGGGGTGCACACGACCGCGCACTGCGCGAGCACGCTAACCTCGTCGAGCCCATCCTCGAACGGATCCGCTCCGAAGGGCCGCTCGGCTCACGCGACTTCGACGGCGCGGGCATCGGCGGCATGTGGAACTGGAAGCCCGCAAAGATGGTGCTCGACGCGCTCTGGGACAACGGCGTGCTCGTGATCTCCGGGCGGCGCAACTTCCAGCGCAGCTACGACCTGGCCGAGCGCGTAATCCCGAAGCGCTGGCTCGACGCACCCGTGCGGGACGAGGCCGAGACGCTGCAGCAGTTCGCGTTGCTCGCCGTCGAGGCGCGCGGAGCCCTGACCGAGGGTGCGATCCGCGAGCACTGGCGCCTGCGCGGCGGACGCGCACGGCTGCAACCGGCGCTCGACCGGCTCGTCGCTGACGGACGCCTGGCCGAAGTCGAGGTGGACGACGGCGGCCCGCCGTTCTACGTGATTCCGGGCGCCGAGCTCGGCGGTGCGCCTTCGCCGCCCGTGCTCGTGTGCCCATTCGACAACCTCGTCTGGGACCGCCCGCTCCTCGAGCGGCTCTTCGGCTTCAAGCATGTGCTCGAGATCTACAAGCGGGAACACGAGCGCGTGTACGGCTACTACGTCCTGCCGCTCCTCGCGGGGGACAGATTCCTCGGCCGCGCCGATCTGAAAGCGGATCGCGCCGAAGGTGTGCTGCGCGTCCGTCGCTTCACACCGGAGCCGCGGGCGCGCGGGAACGTCGACGAGAAGCTCGAGCGCGCTGCGACCCGGCTCGCGCGCACACTGGGCCTCGAGCGGGTAGAACGCGCCGGGTGAAGCCGACCGAGGTAAGCATCGAGGACGCGCGCCGCATCGCCGTGCGCGCGCAGCTACTGGACGGCTCGGCCACCGACGTGCTCAGCACCGTGCGCCGCCTTGGCTTCCTCCAACTCGACCCGATCGCGACCGTCGCGCCGCCGCAGCACCTCGTGCTCTGGAGCAGGCTCGGCGCCCACGACCGCGGTGGGCTCGACCGGCTCCTGTGGGACGAGCGGAAGCTCGTCGAGTGGAATGCCTTCCTCTGGCCGATGGAAGACCTCCCACTGCTGAAGGCGCGTATGCGACGACGTGACCGCCCACTCGACCGCTGGTACATCGAATACCTGAAGGAGCATGCAGCCTTTCGCCGCTACGTCCTGCGCGAGCTCGATCGGCGTGGCCCGTTGCTCTCCCGCGAGATCGAAGACCATACGCCGTCAAGGCGCGAAGCGCATCGCTGGTGGGGCGAGCGCAAGATGGGTCTCATGCTGGGCGTGCTGAATGCGCGCGGCCAGGTTGCGGTTGTCGGGCGGCGCGGCAAGCAGCGGCTCTGGGATCTCGCCGAGCGTTGGTATCCGGAGACGGAAACCTTGCCGTGGCCGGTGGCCGCGCGCGCGTTCGCCGACAAGGAGCTCCGCGCGCTCGGCGTGCGCCTCGAGAGGGGCCGTTTCCTCGCCCATCCCGACGCGGAGAGCGGCCCCGTCCCGAAACGGGTCACGTTGCTCTCTCCCTTCGACCGGCTGGTACATGACCGCGATCGCGCCGAAGCGCTCTGGGGATTCTTCTACCGCCTCGAGATGTACGTCCCGAAGGCGAAACGCGAATACGGCTACTACGTGCTGCCGATTCTCTGCGGCGACCGGGTGATCGGCCGGATCGAGCCGGTGCACGATCGCAAGACAGGCGAGCTGACCGTGCTCGGCACGTGGTGGGAGGACGGCGTGCGGCCCCCGTCTCTGACGAGGACGCTCGCCGACCTTCGCCGCTGGCTGAACGCCCGCGTCTAGCATCCCGTGATGGACTTCGACGGACTCGACTTCGAGACGCGCGCGATCCACGTCGGCCAGGAGCCCGATTCAGCCACGGGCGCCGTGATCACGCCGATCTACCAGACCTCCACCTATGTGCAGGAGGCGGTCGGCGAGCACAAGGGCTACGACTACTCGCGCGTCGCGAACCCGACGCGCACCGCGCTTCAGGTCGCGCTCGCAAGTCTCGAGAACGCGGCACACGGCATCGCGTTCAGCTCGGGCATCGGCGCGACCTCGACACTGATGCACCTGGTCGACCCAGGCGAGCGCGTCGTCCTCATCGCGGACGTCTACGGCGGCGTCTACCGAATGACGTCGCTCGTCTACGAGCCGAAGGGCTACAAGTTCACCTACGTCCCGGCCGGCGAGTTCAACGAGAACCTCGGCGCGTACCTCGACGACGACGTCCGCATGATCTGGATCGAGACGCCGTCGAATCCGCTGCTGAATGTCGTCGACATCCGCAAGGCGTCCGACGCCGCACACACTGTCGGCGCGACGGTCGTCGTCGACAACACGTTCGCAACGCCCTACCTGCAGCAGCCGCTCGACCTCGGCGCCGACGCGGTCATCCACTCGACGACGAAGTACATCGGTGGTCACAGCGACACGATCGGCGGTTTCGTCGCGGTCAACGACGCGGCGCTCGCCGAGCGGCTCTTCTTCCTCCAGAAGTCGCTGGGTGCTGTTCCCGGCCCGTTCGACTCCTGGCTCGTCCTCCGCGGCCTGAAGACGCTCGCGATCCGGATGCGCCAGCACTGCGAGAACGCGCGGCAGGTCGCAGCCTTCCTCGAGGGTCATGCGGCCGTCGAGCGCGTCTTCTACCCAGGCCTCGCCTCGCACCCTGGCCATGAGATCGCCAGGAGCCAGATGCGCGACTTCGGCGGCATGGTCTCGTTCCTCGCCGAGTCCGAGCAGGAAGCCGTCGACCTCGTCGCCCGCACGAAGCTCTTCCAGCTCGCAGAGTCGCTCGGCGGCGTCGAGAGCCTGATCGAGCACCCCGCCCGCATGACGCACGCCTCGACGGCCGGTGCGCCGTTCGCACCGCCGGCGAACCTCGTTCGGCTCTCGGTCGGCATCGAATCGGCGAACGACCTGATCGCGGATCTCGAAGCGGCACTCGTCAGGCGACCGTCACCGGCGCGCGCCTGATCGCGCCGGACGGCAGCGCGGGCACAGCCGCCCACGGAAGAAGCCCGAACCGCGCGAGCGCGCGGGGCAGGCGTCGGTTCGCATGCATCTCCGCCGTGTGTTCCCAGTCGCCGCTGAAGTCCCAGAGCCGCGCGCGTGGATCTTCCTTGAGAACGCCGATCGCGAGTGCGCGCGTCTCGACGCGCTGGTCGACGATCACGCGGTCGCGCGCGCTCCAGTAGAGCTGCAGCGGCACGCCGGCGTTTGCGATCTGCTCGACGTAGTGATCCGGGCTGCGCCGCTCGTATGCGAGCGGAACCTGGGCGGGGGTGCCGCCGATCTCCTTACGGGCGAGGCTTCGCAACGTACGCCCGTTCTTGAGTGATGCAAAGTCCACATAGCGACGCCGCATGTCGGTCGCGGGATCGAACGCGACCGCGCCTGCAAGGAGGTGCGGGTGCTCGGCAAGCAGCAGCAGCGTCTCCTGCCCGCCCATCGAGCCCCCGACCGCATAGATCCGCCGCTGGTCGACGTTCACACCGTGCGCTTCGGCGATTTGCGGCATGCGCGCGAGATCGTTGATCTGCCCACGCGCGCCCCACGAGTAGTAGTGCAGCCGTCGCCCCTCGCCGGCTGGGTTGATGACCGCGAAGTCACCCTCTCCCGGCAGATCGCCCCAAAGCCGCGCGTTCAGTCGCGCGCCGACGCCACGTCCGTGGGGCGAGATGACGAGCGGGATCGGGTGCCCGTCGTAGTGCGCCGGCAACAGGAGCCACGCGGGGCGCATCCGCCCGTCATGCGCGCGGTAGCGGATGCGGATCGCACGGGTCGAGGGTCTGATCTGGGTTCCGGGGAACTGCGCGAGCGCGACCGGCGCCGAGATGAGGGTGAGCAGCAGGGCGAAAAGGACTCTCACCGCGCCAACGTAGATTCGCGACTGAGAAGATTGGGTTATGGACTCGTTGCGGTTGATCGACCTCCACTTCGGCGGCCGCGAGGAGGCGATCGGCGTCTACGTCGTGGACACGGAGGACGGCCCCGCGCTCTTCGACTGCGGCCCCGCCTCCAGCCTGCCGGCGCTCGAGGCCGGGCTCGCGGCGCACGGGCTCGATCTCCGTGACATTCGCAACCTGTTTCTGTCGCACATCCATCTCGACCATGCAGGCGCGGCAGGCTCGATCGTGCGCGCACACCCTGGCCTCAACGTCTGGGTCTCCGACCTTGGAGCCCCTCACCTCGCCGACCCGTCGCGTCTCGAACGCTCGGCGCGGCGACTCTACGGCGATGCGTTCGACCTGCTCTGGGGCGAGCTTGCTCCGGTCCCGAAAGCGAACATCAACATCGCGACCGGCGACGTGCTCGGCTGGGAGGCGTTCCCCACTCCGGGTCACGCCTCACACCACGTGAGCTACTTCCGTGGCGGGACGCTGCTCGTAGGCGACGCCGCGGGCGTGCGCATGCCCGGCTCCGGCTACGTGTTGCCCGTCTCGCCGCCACCCGACATCGACGTCGAGCTTTGGCACGCAACTGCTGCCGCATTCCGCGCCCGGTCGCCAGAGCGTCTCGCGCTGATCCACTTCGGCACCTACGACGACGTCGCCGCGCACCTCGACCGCTTCGACGCCGAGCTCGACACTTGGGCGGCACGGGTCGGCGGCGGAATGGAGCTCGCCGAGTTCGTCGAGCTCGCCCAGGCCGACGCCGGCGAGCACGCGGACGCCTACGACAAGGTCGCGCCGCTCTGGCAGTGCTGGCACGGCCTGAAACGCTACTGGGAGAAGAAGCGAGAGCGCGCGTGAACGACCTCGAGCTGATCGACGCCTCCGCCGTTTCCGATGATGGGCTTCCGCAAGCCAGACCCGCGCGCGAACTGACGTTCACCGCCCTGTCCGGAGCCGCCATGGCCGGTGCCAGGCACGACTACGAGAGCGTGACGATTCGTCCACATCCCCGCGTGAAGCGCAGAGGAGAGCCATTTGCGGTGGACATGTCCGGTGCCAGGCACCGCTACGAGAGCGTGACGATTCGTCCACGCGAGGCGGCGGGCTCAGTTGTCGCGCAGGATGTTCGCGCCCGAGGTTTGCGCGAGGGCCATCACGAGGATCTCATCGATGTTCACGTTCGGACGCCGCGTGAGCGCGAACGTGATGCACTCGGCGATGTCCTGCGCATTGAGGGCGCCGCCGAGCGCGATGTCGGAGTAGACCGCAGCCGCCTTCTCCTCGTCGCCCTTGAAGCGCACCGTCGAGAAGTTCGTCTCGACTGCGCCGGCTGCGACGTTCGTGACGCGCACGGGCTTGCCCTGCAGGTCGTCGCGCAACGCGCGGGTGTACCCGTGCACGGCGAACTTCGACGCGACGTACGACGAGCCGTTGGCATACGACCAAACGCCGGCAACCGAGCCGATGTTGACGATGTGGCCGGCGCCGTCGACCAGCAGGTGCGGCAGGCAGAGGCGGGTCATGCGCATCAGGCCGAGCACGTTCGTCTCGATCACCTCGCGGTCGTCTTCCTCGCTCGCCCCCCAGAAGGGCACGCGGCCGAGCGCCTTGCCCGCATTGTTGACGAGGATGTCGAGTCCACCGAGCTCGGCGATCGCCCCGTCGACGAAACGTGCACTGCTCGCCGCGTCGGTGACGTCGAGACCCGTCGAACGAGACGCGCCGACGACCCTCGCGCCGAGCTCCTCGAGCGCATGCGCCGTCGCGGCGCCGATGCCGCTCGTGGAGCCGGTGACGATCGCCCGCTTGCCCTCGAGTGCGCTCATACGCTCAATCTACCGGCGGGTTAACGCCCGCCTAAAACCAACCGTGCCCGGCGGCGTCTAACTTCTGACGCCCATGGAGCCCCTGGAGCAGAGCACCGGCCGCAGCATCCGCCTCGCCCTGGTCGCGTTCGGACTGCTCGCGCTCCTCGGCGTCGTCGCGTTTGCAAGCCGAAGCGGATTCAGCAGCTCCTCGAACGCGAAGCCGACACCCGGCTACGTGAGCTACGCCTTCAGCGCGTTCCTGATCGTCTTCGTCCTGATGATCCCGATCGCCGGCTACACGTTGATCATGCAGGCGCGCGAAGGCAGTGTCGCGCGCAAGAGCTTCAAGTCGCGCGTGATCCAGAACATCGTCACCGCGACGCTCTTCGGCGCGATCGCATTCGGCGTCTTCTATCTAAAGCGCCATCGGGGGCGTCTGTTCAACCTCAACCCGAAGGCGCTGAAGAACCTGAGCGCGCAGCACGTAACGCATCACGGCGGCAAGCCGGGGGCGTTCGAGCCCACCTTCGAGTGGCCCGTGCTCGCCGCCGCGATCGTCGTACTCGCGGTCGCTGCGATCTTCGCCTACCGCAGCCACCGCGCGCGCAAGCGACGCAAGGCAATTCCCCTCGAGCCGACCGTCGCGGAGGATTTCGCCGCCACGATCGGCGACGTGATCGGAGAGCTCGACGCCGAGCCCGATGCGCGCCGCGCCGTGATCGCAGCCTATGCACGAATGGAGGGCGTCCTCGGACGGCATGGCCTCCGCCGCGCACCGAGCGAAACGCCCGTCGAGTACCTGGGTCGCATTCTCCGCGGGCTCACCGCGCGCACTGATGCCGTTGCACGTTTGACCGCTCTGTTCGAAGAGGCAAAGTTCAGCAGGCATGAGATCGACGACAGCATGAAGCGCGAGGCGATCGACGCCCTACGCGCGATTCGCGATGACCTCAACGAGAGCCCCGCTTGAGGAAGCACCTGCTCGACCTCATCATCCTGTTCGTGCTCGCGTCGCTCATCGCAGCCTACGTCGCACTTGCCCAACCCGGCGTGCGGAACATCACGCTGCATGTCTATGTTCTCGTGATCGGCGGCCTCGTGATGCTCGGGATCGTCGCCGCCGCGGGCGACGCGGTTCCGAAGCGACACCGCTCCGAGTTCGACCGTGCGCTCGGCGAAGGTGTGAGCCGCGACAAGCCGGTGCAGGAGGTGGAGCGGATGACCCGCGAGGTGACCCTCGGAGCAGCGACGGCCTACGACCTGCATGTCCGCCTGCTGCCCCAATTGCGGCAGATCGCGCAGGCCCGGCTCGAGCGCTCGGGGCGCACGTTCGGCCCTGACACCGTCGGGCCGTGGTGGGAGCTGCTGCGCCCCGACCGGCCGTCGCCCGAGAACCGGCACGCCGCGGGCATCAGCCCGGCCGAGCTCCGCGCGCTCGTCTCCGACCTTGAGAGGATGTAGCGATGGATCTCGACGAAGTCGGCCGCATCTCGAATCGCCTGCTCGACGAGGTCGAGCGGGCGGTCATCGGCAAGCGCGACGCGCTCGAGCTGCTGCTGCTCGGAGTGCTCGCCGACGGCCACGTGCTGATCGAGGACTATCCCGGCCTCGCAAAGACGTTGATGGCGCGCTCCTTTGCGCAGGTGACGTCGATGGACTTCTCGCGCATCCAGTTCACGCCGGACCTTATGCCCTCGGACGTGACGGGCTCGTCCGTCTACAACCAGCGCGAAGCCGACTTCGAGTTCCGCGCCGGCCCGATCTTCGCCAACTTGTTGCTCGCCGACGAGATCAACCGCGCCCCACCAAAGACGCAGGCGGCACTTCTGGAGGCGATGCAGGAGCGGCAGGTGACGAGCGAAGGCGAGACGCGCAAGCTCGGGCCGCCGTTCCTCGTGCTCGCGACTCAGAACCCGATCGAGTACGAAGGCACCTACCCCCTGCCGGAGGCTCAGCTCGACCGGTTCCTCCTGCGCATGTCGGTCGGCTATCCCACGCGCGAGGACGAGTGGCTCGTTCTCGCAAACCGCGCCGCGCGTGGCCAGGACGAGATCGAGCTGCAGCCGGTGGTCGACCGGCAGACGCTGCTCGACATGCAGGCCGCGGTCGAGAAGGTGCACGTCTCGGAGCCGGTCGGTCTCTACATGGTCGATATCGCAGCCGCGACCCGCGACGCACAGTCGATTCAGGTCGGCGCGTCTCCACGCGGATCATTGGCGCTGCTGAAGCTGTCGCGCTGTCGAGCCGCCCTCGCCGGTCGCGACTACGTCACCCCCGAGGATGTCAAGACGATCGCAGTGCCGGCGCTCGCTCATCGGTTGACGCTTCGGCCCGAGCTGTGGGTGCAGCGCGTCTCCGCCGAAGATGTCGTGCGCGAGCGGTTGAACACCGTGCCGACGCCGGCCGCCGAAGACCTCGCGCGCACGTGACGCGCTGGGCGTCGCCGAAGCTCGCGGCGTACTCGGGCTTGTCGGCGGTGGGGCTCCTGACCGCGCTCGTCTCTGCCCGGCCCGAACTTGTTGCACTCACTGCGCCGTTTCTGTTGGCGCTCGCCGCCGGGCTCGCTCTCGCAACCCCGCCGCGGCTGACGGTCGACGTCGAACTCGCGGCTGAGCGAGCGCTCGAGGACGACCACATCGATGCGCGGATCATCCTGCGCTCAACGTCGCCGGTCGATCGTCTCGACCTCTATCTCCGGCTGCCGCCCGGCCTGGAGGTGGTCGGCGGCTTGAATCCGGTCGCACTTCACCTTGCAAGCGGCGAGGAGCGCACCCTCGACGTGACGCTCCGCGCGGCACGGTGGGGCGCGCACGTGCTCGGTCCGACGTACCTGCGCGCGCGTGACCCCCTTGGCTTCCTTGCCTGGGAGTCGACCGCGGGCGCTCGCCCCGAGTTGCGCGTCTACCCGCGCGAAGAAGTGCTCCGGCGCATCCTTCAGCCGCTCGAGACCCAGGCGCTCGCCGGAAACGAAGTCTCGCGTCGCAAGGGCGAGGGGATCGAGTTCGCGGACATCAGGCCGTTCGCCGTGGGCGATCCGCTCAAGCGCGTGAACTGGCGCGCGAGCGCACGGCGCAACGACGGCGCCCTCTGGGTGAACGAGAGCCACCCCGAGCGCAACACCGACGTGATCCTCTTCGTCGACTCGTTCGCCGAGGCGCGACTCGGCGGCGAAGGCACGCTCGACCTCGCCGTGCGCGCGACCGCGACACTCGCAGACGCCTACGCGCGCCGCCGCGACCGCATCGGCCTGATCAGCTTCGGCGGGATCCTGCGCTGGCTCGTGCCTGGTACCGGGCTCGTGCAGCTCTACCGCCTCGTGGACGCGTTGCTCGACACGCAGATCGTCCTCTCGTACTACTGGAAGGAGATCGACATCATTCCGCGGCGCACGCTGCCGCCGAGCGCACTCGTGATCGCACTCTCGCCGCTGCTCGACGCGCGCTCGGTCGGCGCGCTGCTCGACCTGCGCGCCCGGGGCTACGACCTCGCCGTGATCGACGTCTCCCCTGTTCCATTCACGACGCGGCCCAAGGGAGGCCTCGACGCGGTCGCATACGACATCTGGCGGCTGCGACGCGACGCGCTCCGTCACCGGTTGCAGAGCGCCGGGGTGGCAGTGACCGAGTGGACCGATGACATCCCGCTGCAAGCCGTTCTCGAGGAGGTGCGCGAATTCCGTCGTTACGCCCGGCACGCGCACGCCTGATCGCCGGCCTCGGTTCGCTCGCGCTGCTCGGCGGCGCGGGGCTCTACGCGGAGATGAGCGCGGGCCGTTTCGCCTACCTCGCGGGAGCCGCGGGCGCGGCCGGCGTCGTCGTCCTCGCGGCCGCGATTGTATGGCGCTGGCCAAGTCTCATCGTTTGGGCGGTACTCGCGACGGGCGGCGGCTACCTGACGGGGCGGGAGGGGCGGTCGGTCGTCGACGGCTGGGCCGCCGTCGTCGGCGTTGCGCTACTGCTTGCGGCCGAGCTCGCGTCGTGGTCGATCGAGCACGACGCGAGGATTCGGACGGAGCGCGCGCTGCTCGTGCGGCGCGTCGCGACACTGGGCGCGCTCGGCGTCGCCGCGCTCTTCGTCAACTTCCTGCTGCTCGGGACGGCCGCGCTCTCAGCCGGGAGCGGCGTCCTGCTCGCGGCGGCGGGGGTGTGCGCGTCGGTGCTCGCGGTCGGGGTCGTCCTGCGGCTCCTGCGCGCCTAGGTGAGTGAGGCTCCGGCCCGCAGCGCGGGCCGGAGCCTTAGGAAGCAACTAGCTCACCTGGATGAGCGACGTGCGCGCTTCGGTGTGGCCGTTCACTTCGTTCGCGACCACACTCACGGTGTAGGTGTGCCCCTTCACAGTCGGGAAGACCGGCGTGAACCGAATCGACTGGTCGGCCGCAAGCAGCGCGACGGGCTGACCGCTCGAAATGAACCTCTTCCCGTCGTACACCTTGTAGGTGATCCCGATCTGCGCACCGACGTTGGCGTAGTGCGAGAGGTACGGCATGTACATCGTCACGGCCGCGTGACCGCCCGGCTTCGTCCTCGAGGTCGTGCCGTCCGTCAGCCGGGCGACCGCACCGAACGCCGAGTACGCGGGCTTCGGGCTGCCGCCCGCCGAGAACAGGCCGCTCTGCCACGGATTACCCGCGCTGTCGCGGAAGACGAACCAGATGAACATCTGCACGTTCGGATCGCTCTTCGCAATCGCGAGGGCCTGCTTCGCGTACGCGGCCTGCTTCGCGAGCGTCACACCGTGCGGCTCAGCGGGCTTCGTCTCGTGACCGTATTCGGTGATCCAGATCGGCACCGAGCGGTGGAAGAACCGTTTCAGGCCGGCTTCGAACGTCGGGAAGGTCGAGAGCGTGACGTTCGGGTAGCGGACCTTCTGCAGCGGCGGCAAGTTGGGCGACGTCGGGTACGGATGGTGCGCCCACGCGTCGAACTTGAGCCCCTTCTGCTGCGCGAGCAGCCGTGCGAACGTGCCGGGGGCAACCGACGCGCTGGTGCCGGCGAGCGGCTTGTCACGGCCGCGGGCTGAGGTGCTGCCGATCGCGACCTTCGCGCGGGGGTTACCTGCCTTGATGCCCGCATACGCGGCTTTGTACAGCTTCGCGTAGTTCGCCGGGCCGACGATCTTCTTGCCCACGAACTGCGGCGTGAGGAAGAGCTGGATGTTCGGCTCGTTCCAGACCGCCCAGAGACTGACGACGCCGCGACCCGATTGCCCGTTGTAGCGAGACGCGAGCATGTGGGTGAACGTGGTCAGATCGGAGAGGCGCGTCGGCATCACGTTCGGCGCCTTGCCACCGTTCGCCCACTTGGGCGTTCCGGTGACGTCAATCATCACCCGAAGACCGTAGAGGCTCGACTGAGCGACGAGCTCGTCGAGATCGGCGAGCTTGTAGGCCGGGTCGTCGCCGTTCGATGCGCTCGCGGGCTTCTGCGGCGCGAGGGCCGGCCAGGAGGCGGTCGTGTAGATGACCGAGGCACCGGTGACCGCTGCCGAACGGAGATTGTCGTCACGCGTCGGCGACCAGCGGAACGTCGGGTCGTCGAAAAAGCCAATCGGCATCCGCTGCGCAGCGTGCGCGCCCGCGGCGGGGATGGCGAGCAGGGTAAGTAGGGCGATGAATGCAGTCAGCGCGAAGCGTGCGGCTTTCAGCACAGGCACTCCTCCTTCGTTGTTGTCCCTTCGAGTGGCGAGGGGAACCGCAGGACCGTAGCGAGGTCGTTTGAGGGGGTTGTAAAGAGGCTCTGTCCGGCGTCAAGGCCTCGGAAACGTGCCTACTGACGCTGGAAAGCCGCCCGCTACCGGGCTTTCCAGGTCGCAAAGACCGCCAGGAGCTCGCTCTCCGCCTCCGGCGTGAGGTCGTCGGGCGTGATCATGCCGACGACCCGGATCGTCTCGCGCAGCTGGTGCAGATACTCGGTGCACGCGTCGCAGACCGAGATGTGGTCCTCGAAACGGCGCAGGTCGCCCGGCGAGAGCGCACCCTCGAGGTAATCGGTGACGAGCTCGACAAGCTCCTGGCAGCTCAAGGCTTCGGTGTCGATCATTCGTTCTCCACGGAGAGGTAGTCCTCCAGGGCGTTACGCACCTTGGCGCGGGCGCGGTGGAGAAGTACTCGTTGATTGACTTCGGTGATGTCGAGGGCGTTACACACCTCGTCGGAATCCCAGCCCTCGACGTCGCGCAGGGTGATCACAGCGCGCTGGTTCGCGGGCAGCTCGTCGATCGCCGCCGCGATGCGCGCACGGGTCTCGGCGGCGAGCAGCCGCTCCTCGGGGAGCGCCTGAGGGGGCGAGGCCCACCCGCCTGGGTGTTGCGGGTGGTCGTCGGAGAGAAAGCGGTCGGCGTCGACGGCCGCCTCGGGCACACGGCCGGGATCCTGCAGCGACGAGAACGGGATGACACGTCCCTCGCGCTGCGCGCGCGTCTTGGCGGTGTTCGCAAGGATGCGGAAGACCCAGGTCTTCAACGACGAGCGGCCCTCGAACCGATCGAGCGCGCCGAGCACGCGCAGCCACGTCTCCTGCACGACCTCCTCGGCAATCGCACGCGAGGGCACGAAGATCTGCGCGACACGAAGGAGCGGCGCGTGCCATTCGCGGACGAGCCGGCGGAACGTCTCCTCGTCGCCCGCCCGTAGAGCTTCGACGAGCTTGGCGTCGCTCGGTTCCACTCAAAGCAAACTACCGAGTAGGGTCGGCGCGTGCAGATCCTCGGCCTCGTCTTCGCCGGCACGGCAACCGCCGACCGCGAGGAAATGGCGCGGTTCGCCTCCGAGGTGCTCGGGCTGACCGCCGTTTCGGTCGACGGCGCGAGCGCCGACATGTTCGACCTGCCGGACGGCTCGACGTTCGCCGTCGCCGGGCCACGCGAGCTCGGCGAGACCTCGCGCACCCTGGGATTTCTCGTTGCCGACCTCGACGTGGCCGTGGCGGAACTGCGCGCCGCGGGCGTCGCGGTCGACGATCCGGTCGGAAACGAGCGTTTCCGCTATGCGCACTTCCGCGCGCCCGACGGCGAGTTGTACGAGCTCGTCGAGCGGCGCTAGTCCGCTCGAGCGTCCACGTCGAGAGCTTCGGACTCCTCGCCTTCGGCTTCGCCTTCGCCCTCGACCGCGCCCTCTGCCTCGGCGGTCAGTGCGTCGACCGCAGCCTGCTTCTTGTCCTCTTTCTTCTCCAGCTTGCGCGCGCGCTTCTCGCGCACCGCCTGCTCGCGCGCGAGCTTTGCCATGGTGGTCTGCCGCTTGGAACTCGATGCCATCGCGTGCTTCCTCTCGGTACGGGTGGGTATGGGCGGTGCAGGGCTCGAACCTGCGACCCTCTGCGTGTAAGGCAGATGCTCTCCCAGCTGAGCTAACCGCCCTTCGCACTACCGTAACCTTCCTGGTATTCTTGCGTTCGCAAGTATCGCTATGGAACTCGGGATCTACACCTTCGCCGAAGTCACGCCGGACCCGCGCACGGGCCTGGCGGTCTCGCCTGCGCAGCGCCTGCGGCACCTGCTCGCCGAGGTCGAGCTCGCCGACCAGGTCGGCCTCGACGTCTACGGCATCGGCGAGCATCACCGGCCGGAGTTCGCCGTCTCGGCGCCCGCGGTCGTGCTCGCAGCGGCTGCAGCGCGCACGTCGAAGATTCGGTTGACGAGCGCCGTCACCGTGCTCAGTTCCGACGATCCCGTGCGCGTCTTCCAGGACTTCGCGACGCTCGATCTGCTCTCCCAGGGCCGCGCCGAGATCATGGCCGGACGCGGATCGTTCATCGAGTCGTTTCCCCTCTTCGGCTTCGCGCTCGACGACTACAACGAGCTCTTCGCCGAGAACCTCGAGCTGCTGCTCGAGTTACGCGACAACGAGCATCTCACGTGGTCGGGCCGCCATCGTGCGGCGCTCACCGGGCAAGGGGTCTATCCGCGTCCGGTGCAGGAGCCGCTGCCGATCTGGGTCGCTGTCGGCGGCACGCCGGAGTCGGCGGTGCGTGCCGGCGCGCTCGGTCTACCGATGGCGCTCGCGATCATCGGCGGCTTGCCCGAGCGGTTCGCGCCGTTTGCAGAACTGCACCGCCGCGCCGCCGCCGAAGCGGGTCACGGCCGGCTGCCGTTGAGCATCAACTCGCACGGCTTCGTCGCCGACGATGCGCGCCAGGCTGCCGACGACTTCTTCCCGCCGCTGAAGATGATGATGGACAAGATCGGCCGCGAGCGCGGCTGGTCACCGCTCGAGCGCGCCGACTACGAGGCGATGCTCGACATCCGCGGCGCGCTCGTCGTCGGCAACCCCGAGCAGGTCGCCGAGAAGATCCTCTTCCAGCACGAGATCTTCGGGCATGACCGCTTCATGATCCAATTCACGGTCGGCTCGATCCCGCACGACAAGGTGATGCGCTCGATCGAGCTCTTCGGCACCGAGGTGGCGCCGCTCGTGCGAGCCGAGGTTGCGCGCCGGGCCGCACCCGTCATCTAGGACCCGCAGGTCGCTCGCAGCAATCGAAAGCCGGCTCGTGCGCGGCCGCCGCCGGATCTACGATCCGGTCATGAGGCACCGCCTCTTTGCCTTGCTTGTCGTCTGCGTGCTCGCCCTGGCTGTCGTGGCGATCGCATCCGCGTATGTGATCGGCGCGACGCCGCTCGCCGCGGCGCATGCGGCGACCGAGAAGCACGCAGCGCATGAGGTGGTCGCCTGGAATCAGCCGCAGGTCTCCTACACGATGGGGACATGCCTCCTAAGGCCTCGGCCACGTCGGGACTTCATTTCCGCGAGCCCACCGTCCATCAGCGCTGCTCGAGCACGGTGGGACTTCGGTAATCCAGAACGGTAAGCAGAGCGGTACAAGTACCCCCAACGGGATTCGAACCCGTGCTGCCGGCGTGAAAGGCCGGAGTCCTAGGCCACTAGACGATGGGGGCGTCGAGAGGAGGGTACCGTTGCGCCGGGCTAGAGGAATCGACCTCACCCGGACACTTTTGCCGTCCTTCGTCCGAGTTTAAGGGGCGGACCCGCCATCTGCAGGTCCGCCCCTCTCCCGCCGCTCTATGGGCCTTGCAGGTACGGGACGAGTACCTCGCAGCCGCCGCTTTGGAGGTCGGGATGTGGCCCGTGTAGGTCAGAAACCGTCTCGGAGATGAAGTCACCCACCGGACTACTTGGATCCCCGGTGTACTCGAAGACACGAAGTACAACGCTCTGGCGTGGCGGCCCTATTCGGCAATCAGGAACGCCGACCTCGACGGCAACCCGGCAACCACCGCCGACCCGGCCTGGACGCCGCTGCTCTCGACGCCGAACCATCCCGAATACCCGGCAGCGCACGGCTGCGTCACGTCAGCTGTGGCCGACGTGCTCGCAAACGCCCTCGGGACGCGGTCGATCAACGCAACGATCTGGGGTGCGACCGGCGGCGGCACAGCCCTGACAACGACGGAGCATTTCGACAATGCCCACGAGCTCAGAGACGAGATCGTCAACGCCCGAGTCTGGGCCGGACTGCACTGGCGCAGCTCAGTCATCGCCGGCGAGAACCTCGGCGACTCGGTTGCGGGCTGGTCGCTCAGCCACTACTTCGGCGCGCTCACCGACGGATCCGACAGCGGCGACTAACGTCGTCGCGACGTGTGGGGGGTCTGCGCACCCGCAGGCCCCACACACCGCGCACCGTCCCTCGCACGGCCGTCGAGCAACTCTCACCGGTCAGCGGTTGACGCTGACGTTGTGCAACTCGTACAGCTCCTGTCGCAGCGGCGGCGCAGCGGCGTTCCCCGACGCGATGAGCTCTTCCACGAGCGGTCGCAGGCGCTCGCCGTAGAACCGGTTTGCCTGATCGCCGGTCTCCCAAACGTCGTACATCCTGAACGTCCCGTCGCCGCCGAAGCCTGCGCTGTGGAGGTTGTCGTAGTCGGCGGAGAACGGGTTCCCGCAGGCAGGGTCGCCGGCACACGCCTCTGGCTCACCCAGAAGACGGTCGAGACCCACGTCCGCCACCTTCTCGGGAAGCTCGACCTCCGAGCGGTGCCACGCACAACCGCCGGGTTCGCGCGGTGCTCGCCTACCTGGACGGCTTTACCCCTTAGACCGTCCGCGGCGAGGCGGGTACCGTTGCCGCGTGACGACGATTCGCGACGCAACCCCGGCTGACTTCGACGCGGTGTTCGAGCTCATCGACGCGCGCAGCCGCGCCGCGTTCGGGGTCTCCGAGCAGAAGCCGGAGTACCTCCGCCAGCGCTGGGCACTGCCGGGCTACGACAAGTGGGTGGCGATCGAGGACGGCGTCGTGGTCGGATACGCGGCCATCGACGAGGACCAGGAGTTCGTCCACGCCGCGGCCGACCCGACGGTCGGCGACGCCCTCTTCGCCCACGTCGAGCACCAAGCGCGCGTCCGCGGATTCGACCAGCTCAGCGCGACCGTGGTGCCGGAGGACGAGTCGCTGTACGCAGCGCTGCAACGCAACGGCTATCACCTCGACCGCGAGATCCTGCGCATGTGGCGATCGCTCGGCGACCCGCTGCCGGAGCCCGTCTGGACCGATGGTGTCGTCGTTCGCAGCTACACCGATGCCGACGGCCGGCGAGTGCAGACGCTGCTCGACGCGACGTATGCCGGGTGGGATCAGAGTCATGTCGCGCGCAGCCACGAGGGCTGGCTTTCGTTCATGACGCAGCACGACGACTTCGATCCGGAATTATGGTTTCTCGCGGAACGCGACGGCGAGTTGGTCGCGTGCGCGCTGCACTGGCGCGCACACCAGGGACGCGGCTGGGTGAAGGACATCGTCGTGCGCGAGGACCAGCGCAGCCGCGGTCTCGGCAAGGCGCTCATCCACCATGGCTTCCGTGAGTACGCGGCCCGCGGTGTCGAGCGTGTCGGCCTGAAGGTCGACTCGACGAACCCGACCGGCGCGCCGCAACTCTACGAACGGCTCGGCTTCGTCACCGACCAGCGACTCGGCATCTGGGCGAAGAGCCTATGACGACCTCCACCACTGTTTCGCTGCTGCGCTGGCTGCGCCGGCAGATGCGCGAGCCGACGCCGACCCGCGAGCGCCTCGAGGCGGCGATCGACAACAACGACCCTTCTGAAGCCCGGCTGCTACTGAAAGGAATGGATTTCAACGACGCGCAGCGGCGACATGTCGAGTCGCTTCTGACCGAATGGGAACGTGAGTTAACGAACTCCTGAACGACCCGCGCTACCCTCAGGACGAGACGTGAAGGGTCACACGCTCATCGCTGCTGCCGTCATCGCAGTCATTCTCGCGGGCGCAGCGCCCGCGACGTCGGTCAACCCGTTGCAACGCGCTGCATTGAAAGCGCTCGCATCGCCGCGCATCGACGCCGCGACAGCCGCTAAGGGGCGCGCCGAGGTTCGCCGTGCAACGACGCTCATTCGCGTCCTGCCGAGCGGCCGGCGCGAGCACATCGCGGTCGCACTCGGAGAGCTCGCGTCGTTCGCGGGCCGCATGACCGAGCCACGCGCGCTCGTGCTGATCGGCGAGCTGAAAGCGAACGACGATTACTTCTCGGCGCACTACGCGCCGGACCCGAGAACGGACATCACCGATGCGGACGGCGTCGTCTACCGCTACTTCGCCGGGCGTTGTTTGGAGTTCCATCCGCTTGCGAACTTCGGTGCGTTGAACGCCCACGTCGCGGCACACGACCCAGCGGCGACGCAGCAACTCGCGGACGCACTCGTCGCGCGCGGCGTCTACCAACCGGGTGGCGGCATCGCGTGGGAGTACCCGTTCCCGTTCTCGGGCGGAAGGGCGCCATGGCTCTCGGGGATGGCGCAGGCCGTCGCAGCACAAGCGTTCGCAGGCGCCGCCGGTCTCGTTCCCGAGCAGCAGGTCGCGTACATGCGCGAAGCGCACGCTGCCTATCGGGCGATCCCGGCCCACCTGCTCACCTCGGTCGCGGCAGGCCCGTGGATTCGTCTCTACTCATTCGACTCGCTGCGTGTCCTCAACGCGCAACTTCAGGCGGTCATCTCGCTGCAGTCGTACGCTGTCCAGGCCGAGGACAACGAGGCCGGCTCGCTCGCAGCACGAATGCAATCCTCGGCGGCGGCGACACTCCCGAGCTTCGACACGGGCTACTGGACGTACTACGCGCTGCCGTACGATCCGTCGCCGCTCGACTATCAGCAATACGTCGTGCAACTGCTGCGCAAGCTCGCGTCGACCGACCCCCGCTTCGCCGACGCCGCCGTGCGCATCGCGCAGTACGAGAAGCAGCCGCCGGCGTTCAAGCTCGACACGAGCAGTCTCGGCGCGCTCCGATTCTGGCTCTCCAAGCCGGCAACTGTGCAGGCGAACACCGGGGCAGGCCCGACCAAGCGGCTCAGCTTGAACGGTGGCTGGCACACGTTTGCGTGGGCCGAGCCGAAGCGTCCCGGCGTCTACCCCGTGCACGTGAGCGCAGTAGATTCCGTTGGCAACAAGGCGTCGTTCGACGCCCTGCCGATGGTGCGCGTGCTCCCAACCGTGAAGCCGTCGGTAAAGAAACGCTCCGGCGCCGCGACGCACGCCGCCCCCGCACCGTCATTTGCGGTGGGTGCGGCGCTCGACGATCCGTCGCAGGGGTCTGCAGCTCAGAGCGCGGGACTGCGACTCGCGCGCATCGGCGTCCTGTGGCCGGCAGGTGCAACAGCGCCGGACCCGGGCGTGGTCACAGCGTTGCAGCAACTGCCGCAGGGTCTCGGCGTCGACATCGAGTTGAGCGCAGCACCGCTGCCCGCCGACGACGCGGGACGCGCGGCGCTCGCGCAGTACGCGACATCACTCGCGCAGCAGGTACCGGGACTTCGCTACCTCGTGCTCGGCCCGGCGGCGACGACGGCAACGGCGGCCGCATACTCGGCGTCGCTCGCCGTGCTCAAGCAGTCAGTGCAGGCTGCGCTTCCGGGCGCGCTCGTCGGGCTTTCGATCGACGGCAGCGCGAACGCGAAGGGAACGATCACCGCACTCGCCGGCGTAGCGGCGGACGTGGTTGCGTTCCGGCCGGCACCGACTCCGGGCAAGGGTCTCTGGACGTTCGCGAACCTCCCACAGCTCTCGACTGCCTTGGCAGGTGTCTACGGCGTCGCACCACCGGTGCTCGTGAACGGGCTCGCGGCGCCGATCTCGCAGTCGATCACGTCGGCGGCCTGCACGCCGGGCCTCGCGGGTGTCGTGCTCGATCACCTCGCCGACGCGTCACCGCCCGCGACCGCGGGTGCGATCGTCGCGTCGCAACGCGGCGCGACGGTGTGCCCCGGCCTCGCGACACAGGTGAGTGCGACGACGCTCGAGTATCCGGCGACGGTGTCGAGTCCCGCGAGCGTGCAGCTCGCATGCGACCGCGACTGCCTCTACCTCGTGACGCTCGACGACCCGGCCGGCCGCCCCGTCGTCGCGCGCCGCGGCGCGCTGCGCGGAGGCGTCGCGCCGGCGCAGATCACGCTTCCGAAGACGAAGCTCGGAAGCGGGCCGTACACCTTCGCCGTGCAGCTCGTCGCCCAGGTCAACCCGGGCGCAATCACGAAGCTCGAGAGCGCGCCGACTCCTGTCGGCTGAGTCTCAGCGCTTCGTGCGGACGACCTGGATCCCCCACGCCGCGCCCGAATTGAACAGCGCATCGGGGTCGACGTCGTCGAGCCACGCGATGAAGTGCGTCTCGGGGTCGTCCTCGGTCGAGCCGTAGACGGCCTTGCGACCAGAGTCGAGCCGGGCGTCGAGATCATCCCCGCGCTCGAGTGCCGCGAGACGCTCCTCGACCGCGCTTCCTTCCGCGTACCCTTTGCCCATTCAAGAAGCGTACTCTCCGGCATCGTTTCAACGCCGACACTTTTCACCACCCGGGGCCGGTAGCTCAGTTGGTAGAGCAGGGGACTTTTAATCCCAAGGTCGCAGGTTCGAGCCCTGCCCGGCCCATCCCCGCGCACACCTCATACGCATCAACCTCGAGACGGCGCAGTCCCAGCGCCCACCTCTGACGGAGCCGCGCGATCGCCGACGTGCGCTGCTGCACGAGGATCTCGAGCCGCCGGAGAGCTAGACCGGGCTGCGAAGCCAGTCCGCGACCCGGGCGCGGAGGGCTTTGCTTCGCACCATGTCCCAGTGGGTCGCTGCACCGGCATCTAGCTCGTCTGCGCCGAGGTACGCCGCCAGCACCGGCCCGCGATCGTGTCTCAGGCCGTCGCCGTAGACGACGAGCACGCGAGTCGCTTCCGGTAGTGGCGAAACCGAGACGCCGCGGTTGCGCTCGCCCATGGCATACGTCGACTCGCGGCGGGTCGGCATGCCGGCGGGTGGACGCGCGCCATGCTCGACGGGGTCGAAGGTGCCCGCCTGCGGCTCGACGTCGCGCAGCCCCTGCACCTCAAGCGGCGGGCTCGCCTCGAGCAGGACGAGTGCCTCCGGTGCGATCCGCGCCGCTGCGACCAGCGCGACGAGGCCGCCGAGGCTCCACCCGACCAGCGCCAGCGGACGCGGCAGCCCCTCCGCTGCATCGACGACCGCGCCGGCATAGTCGTCGACCGTTGCACGTGCCACGTCGAGCCCGGCCTGCAGGTCGACCGCGACGACCCGAGCCTCGGGGAACGTTTCCTCCCAGTCCGCGAACGCCCACGGGCCGCCGCCCGCGCCGTGCACGAGCAGGATGGCCTTCATTCGCCGCGCGTGCCGTAGCGCTCGGCGAGAGCCACCACCTGCTCGGCCGCCGCGACGATCGGCGCATCGACGAAGCGCCCATCCAGCGCGAAGCCGCCTGGGCCGTGAGCGACGGCGGCCGCGACAACGGCGCGCGCCGCGCTCGCTTCGTCCGCGGTGGGGAGATAGGCGGCCTCGATCACCGGCAGCTGGCGTGGGTGGATCGCCGTCCGCCCGAGAAAGCCGAGCTCGCGGCCGCGTGCGCACGACGCAGCGAGACCGTCGAGGTCGGCGACATGCGGGTACACCGACTGCGGCGGCCGCCCGAGCCCCGCCGCGACGGAGGCATTCACGATCCTGCTGCGGGCCCAGTCGAGCCCGGCGTCGACGGCGCCGGTCTGAGCGCGCAGGTCGGCCTCGCCGAGTGAGATGCCGCGCACGCCCGGGCTCGTCGCGATCTCGAACGCCCGCTCGACACCGAGTGCGGTCTCGATCAGGCAATGAAGCGCGAGTTCCTCGCCGAGCAGCGCGAGGGCCGCGGCCGCGTCGGAGGCGGACTCGGTCTTCGGCAGCGTCACGCCGTGCACGGGCAACGCGGCCGCGGCGCGCAGGTCGTCCTCGCCCCAGGCCGTCTCGAGGCCGTTGACGCGAATCTGGACACGCACCGCCGGCAGCGCCGCGAAGAGCTCGCCCAGCCCGACTCGCGCCGCCGCCTTCGCGTCCGGAGCGACGGCATCCTCGAGGTCGACGATCACCGCGTGCGCGCTCGATGCGAGAGCCTTGGCAACCCGGTCGGGCCGGTCGGCGGGAACGTAGAGCCAGGTCAGCGGCGTGGTCATGCGGCTCTCTCGTCCCGCAATGCCTGGAGCGCGTCGGCGTCGATCCCGATCTCGGCCAGCACCTCGGCCGTGTCGGCTCCATGCGCCCTGCCTGCCCAGCGGATCTCGCCGGGTGTCTCGGAGAGCCGGGCGACGACATTCGACATCAGCACGCGGCCGAGGTCGGCATCGGGAACCGCGCGGATCGCTTCGATCGCAAGCAGCTGAGGGTCGGCCGCGACATCGCTCGCGTCGTAGACCGGCGCGACGGCGGCGCCCGCCCGCTCGAACGCCTCGATCACCTCGTAGCTCGTCCGCGCGGCGATCCAGCCGGCGACGGCGGCGTCGATCGGCTCGACGTGCGCGGCACGGCCGGCTCCGGTCGCAAACCACGGTTCCTGCACGAGATCGTCGCGCCCGACCAGGCGCAGCACGCGCTCAGCGACGCTCGTCGCGCTGGAGGAAACCGCGACCCAGCGCCCGTCGCTCGTGCGGTAGAGGTTGCGCGGCGCGTTGTGGCTCGAGCGGTTGCCGGTGCGCGCCTCGAGCTCCCCAAGCAGGTCGTATTGCGCGAGTTGCGGCCCGAGCAACGTCATCAGGGGCTCGACGAGCGACAGGTCGACCACCTGGCCGCGCCCCGTGGTCTCTCGCGCACGCAGCGCGGCCATGATCGCGAACGCGGCGGCAAGCGCCGTCACGCCGTCGGCCAGCGCGAGCGGCGGCAGAAGCGGCGGCCCGTCGGGCTCACCGTTCAGGGCAGCGAAGCCGCTCATCGCCTCGGCCAGCGTGCCGAAGCCGGGACGCGAGGCGTACGGACCGATCTGCCCGAAGCCGCTGATCCGTGCGACGACAACGCGCGGGTTCACGGCGAAGAGCTCCTCCGGGCCGAGTTGCCAGCGTTCGAGCGTGCCCGGGCGGAAGTTCTCGATCACGACATCGGCGGTCTCGGTCAGCCGGAGGAAGGCGTCCCGACCGCCGTTTCTCGACAGGTCGAGCGTGATCAGGCGCTTGTTCCGCGAGAGCGTCTTGAACCACAGCCCGATTCCGTCCTTCGACGCGCCGTGGCCGCGGGCCGGATCGGGCTTCTGCGGGTGCTCGATCTTGATCACGTCGGCGCCGAAGTCGGCAAGGAACATCGCGGCGAGCGGCGCCGCGAAGAGCGTGGCCGCCTCGACGACGCGAACGCCGTGCAGCGCGTCGGTCACGGCAGGTCGACCGCCAGACGGAAGCCGATCGACGGCGAGCGCTGCAACCCGCCTCCGACGAGAAGCAGCTTCAGCGAGTACTCCGGGCCGCGCGGGCCGCCGTCGACATACCAGTCCGAGCCGGCAGCTTCATAGTGCGAGCCACCTTTCAGGATCACGAAGCGCGTGCGTCCGTCGCGATGCTCGCTCTCCGTCCAGTTCCACACCTGCGGCTCCAATCGCTCGAGCAACCCGGCTGCGGCCGCCGCCTGCCATTCGTCCTCCGTCGGCAGGCGCGCCCCGCGCTCCGCAGCGTATGCGCGCGCCTCGTCGAGCGTCATGTTCGTCAGCGGCCGGCCGCCGTCGCCGGCGACCTCGCGTACGCCGATCGCGAACCGTCCGCGTCCCGGCGGCCGGTCGACCTCGACGAGGTCGTGCAGGCGTGGCGGTAGGGGTTTCCATTCCTCGACGTAGGGCGCCTCCGCGTACGTCCCCGTCTCGCGTCGTCGGAACACTGCCGTCTGGGCGGGCGGTGCGGCGCACTCGACCATCCCTTCCGGCGCCGCAGGTGCGAATGTCGACGGTGGCTCGATTCGCGTCGTCGCGCGCGCCGGGAACACGGCAGATAGCCCGGCGGAGGAGATGACTGTCCGCCCGCCGGGTTCGACGGCGGCCAGACCACGCGCGGGCACCGTCAGCTCCACGGTCGCTCCCGCGAGCTCGATACTGCCGGCGAAGGGCTCGTCCGACCGGTTGGCGAGCAACCACAACTCCTCGCCGTCGAGCTGCCAGCGCGACCCGACGATCCGGAGGTCGTCGCTCCGCGCGGCGAGCGGCGTCCAGTCGCCGTGGGTGAGCAGACCGACATTGCGCCGCTGGACGTCGAGCATCGTGCGGAGCAGGCTTGAGTCGCGTTCGTTCCAGCCGACCCAGACGCCGAAGACGACCTCCCACACGAGCATGCCGGTGCCGTTGAGCCAGCTCGACTGCAACTCCTCGACGTGGCCGCGGTTCCAGCGTCGTGTGTGGTGGAGCATGTGGCGCTGCTCGAACCAGCGGGCGCGGATGACGCCGGGAACGGCGCTGTCGGAGAACCATTGCGCCCACGAGAGATGGTGGTCGGCGATCCGCGCGAGTGGCAAGGTCGACTCACCTTCGAACGCGATTCCGGACCGAATCGCGTCCAGGGTCGCGCGCAACGTCTGCGGCGCTTCCTTCATCGTGTCGAGGAAGACGCCGTCGGCGCCGAGCCAGGCGACGACCTCCGCGACCGCGTGGGCGTCGTCGACCGGCTCGCGGCGCGTGCCGACGTCCCACGGGTTGTAGTCGACAAACACGCGGATGCCGGCGGCATGAAGGGCCGCGACAAGCTCGCGGATCCCCGGCACGTCGCGATACCAGTCGAACTGGTTGCGGTCGTCGATGCCGATCACGGGATAGGCGTGCCAGAGCACGACGCCGTCGAAGCCGCCGCACCGCTCGGCGTCGGCGATCAGGCGCTCGGGCGTGAAGTCCGCTTCCTCGAAGTCGTAGAGCAGTTCGTCCCAGAGCCAGACGAGGGCGACAGAGAAGCACGACTGTGTCCATGTGAACGACGGCTCTTCGTACAGCTCACCCGTGTAGCCGGCGCGGGCGCGCTCGCGCCAGGCCGCGAGCTCGGCGCGCCATTGGGGCCAGGCCGCGGGATCGTCGGGTGCGGCGAGGATCTTCGCGCCGTCGAGCTCCGCGCCCGGCACGACGTCGGTCGGCCGGTCGATCGGCCGCGGCGACCACGGATCGCGCGGCGCTTCGGCCGGGATGGTCACGCCGGGGCGGGCTGCTTCGTTGCGGCGATCGTGCGGTCGGCGAGCGCGCCGAACGAGCTCCCGTCGAAGCCGGGCAGGGAGCTGGCGACACGATCATGGAGCGGATCGCTCCAGCGCGGGTCGACCGTGTCGAGCGCACCGAAGATCGAGCCGATCGCCGCCCCGTTCGTGTCGGTGTCCCAGCCGCCTGCGACGACGGCGCAGACCGCCTCGTCGAACGACTCGAAGCGATACATCGCAGCCGCGACGAGCGCCGTGTTGTTGATCGCGTGCACCCAGTGCAGCGCGCCGTAGCGCTCGTAGAGCGCGTCGACGATCGTCTCCCATTCGCCGCTCTGGTCACGCGCGAAGCGAATCGCGTCCGCGAGCCGGCTCTGCGGCGGGATGACGGCAAGCCCGAGGTCGGCCGCCTCGACCGCCGTGACGTGGGCGAGCGTCGCGGCGTGCGCAGCGGCCATGAACATCGCGGCGTAGACGCCGTTGGCGGTGTGACTGACGCGGGCGTCCTGCCAGGCCAATCGTGCCGCGCGCTCGGGGTCGCCGGCCGCCGCCCAGCCGTAGACGTCGACGCGGAGCCGAGCGCCGATCCATTCGCGAAAGGGATTCTGATAGGTCGCCGTCTCTGGCGGCAGCAGCGCGAGCAGCAGGTTCCGGCAGGCGATGCGCTCGGCGGTGAAGACGCGCCCGGGCGGTAGGAAGTCGAGCCAGATCTTCGCAACGTCGAGGCTCGTGAACGACGTGCCGTGCCGCTCGAGGAGCGCGACCGCGAGCATCGTGAAGTTGAGGTCGTCGTCTTCCGGCATGCCGTCGATCGACTCGACGAGGCTCGTCGTGCGGCTGGCACGGTTCCACGGGAAGCGCTCGCTGACGGCCGGGTCGAGCTCGCGCGCGGTGAAGTAGCCGGCGACCGGCCAGTTGCCCGTTCCCTCGGAGATTGCGCGAATGCCTTCGCGCGAGATGCTCTCGACGGGCTTACCGAGGAGGCAGCCGACGGCACGTCCGAGCCACGCGCGTCGCACCCGTTCCTCGGCGTCGGCGGCCGGAGCGAGGGCGGCGGCGCCCGGCGCAGCCGCCGCGATCTGCTCAAGCCCTTCGGGCTCGTCTGCCGCGAGAGGCGATTCCAGCGCTTCGATCTCCGTCATGAGCTGGACGGCGAGACGGCGCAACTCCGGGGCGGCCGGCTCCGGTGAGGCGCCCCGCTGCGGCGCCACGGCACCCCCGGCGGCGAGCCAGCGCGCCGTCACCCCTTTCACGTCCTTGCCTTCCTCTCGTGCCTGCCGTAGTTCGTGACCGATCAGATCTTCGGGCTGAATCCACGTCACCCTCACACCGGCACCTGCGGCTCCTCCGCGACGAGCGCCTGCATCGCCTCCACGCGCCGGGCATGCCGCTCGGCGTCGCGCGCGAGAATGTCGACCGCCACCGCCGCCATCACGTGGCCCGGCTCCTCGAGGTCGTAATGACTTGCTTCGCCGACCTCTTCGACCCAGTCGCCGCGGATCGCACCCGCGCCGCCGAGAGCGCCGGCGAGAGCGCCTCCCATCGACGCGATCGAGTCGGAGTCACGCCCGTAGTTCACGCCGCCGAGAACGGTCTCGTTGCAGTCGCCGCCGGTCGCGACGAGGAGGCCGATCGCGAGCGGCAGCTCCTCGATGCTCTGCAGCCGGCTCGGGATGCGGGCGCCCAGCCCCGGCTGCGCGTAGGGCACCCCGACCGAGTCGTACGGGGCGAACGCATCGCGGAGCACGGCGAGGCCGCCGTCACGCCAGCCGTTCAGGCCTGCTCCGGCAGCCGCGACCGCGTCGATCGCGCGGCGCGTCCCGTCGTGCGCGACGCGCAGGCAGGTGTCGACGACGCTCGCGACGGTTGCCCCGGGGCGGACTGCCTCTGCGATCGCGGCGGCGAGCACCGCCGCGGCCTCCCGGCCGTAGCTCGACTGGTGTGCGCCCGAGATCTCGACCGCCTCGGCGTACGCGCCGTCCGGGTCGCCGGCGTTCGCGATCCCCACCGGAGCGATGTACATCGCCGCGCCACAGTTGACGATGTTCCCGACGCCGCCTTCACGTGGGTCGGCGTGCGCGTACTTGAGCTTCGCGACGAGCCACTTCTCGGCCAGGAACAAACGGTGGTAGAGCAGATCCTCGCGGCCGTACTCGGGGATCCAAACTTTGTCCTCGAGCAGCTGCGGCACAAGCCTCGACTCGATGTCGAACGCGTCGAGGTGGTCGCGCTTCTCCGAGTAAACGTTGACGAGCGCGCGCGTCATCAGCGTGTCGTCGGTGATATGCCCGTCGCCCTTGTGGAACGGCGACATCGGCTTCTCGATCCCTTTCGTGCGGCGGATCGACGGGACGATTCCCTCGACAGGCCCGCCGAAGTGCTCTGCAATCTCGGTTGCCTCCCAACCTTCGGTGGCGCCGCCGAGAGCGTCACCGACGGCTGCGGCTGCGAGGGCCGCAACGGCGCCCGACGTGAGTTGATTCTTCGTCACACGACCTCCTTGTGCGTTGACCGTATCCCGCCGCCGGCCGGCCCTGCGCCGGCGGCGGGACGTGATGTCGGATCAGTGAGTGTTGACGGTCGTCCAACCCGACGACAGTGCCGTCGAGAGGTCGGACAGGCTCGACTTGTTCTGGAAGTACGACTGCAGAGCCGGGGTTGCGATCTGGCTCTTGAAGCGCGGGTAGTTGACGAGGTAGTTCAGCGGGTGCTGGCGCAGGTCGGGAAGCGACGAGATCGCGACCTTCCAGCTTCCGTAGTGCTTCGTCGAGCGCACGAGCTTCTTGCCTGCTTCCGGGTTCGACGGAATCAGCCAGTCGCCTCCGGCGAGCTTCTGCATGTTCTGGGCGTTCGCGAGGTAGGCGAGGAACTGCACGGCCTCGGCCTTGTGCTGACTCTGCGACGTCACGGAGTACGTCTGCGGGTCGGCCATCTGGTCCTGCGACGTGCCCTTCAGCAGCGGCAGCAGAGCCCAGTGGAACCCTGCCGGTGCGTCGCTGATCATCTGCTGGGCTGCGTAGTTGCCCTGGATGGTCATCGCGTACTTGCCGGCGAAGAAGCCGGGAAGCACGCCGCCGCCGCTCGAGCCGACCGCGGCCGGATCGATGCTGCCGTCCTGCCAGATCATGTCGTGCACCGTGGTCAGGTACTTCGACTCGGCCGCGGTGACCTTCACGACCCACTTGCCGGCCGTCTTGTCGAAGTAGAAGAACGTGCCACCGAAATTCAGCGCCATGCTCATCGACACCGAGGTCGGGGACTTGAGGCCCCAGCCGACACCGAACTTGCCGTTGCCTGTGAGCTTCTTCGCCGCGGCCCGGAACTGCGCCCAGGTCCACGGATTCGCGATCGTGGGCAACTTCACTCCGGCCGCCTTCAACGCATCGACGTTCGCGAAGACGTTGTAGGTCTGCAGCAGTGTCGGAACGGCCGTGACCTTGCGACCGAACGTGACCGAGTCCCAGACGCGCGGGGCGATGCTCGCCTTCAGGCTCGCCGGAATCAGCTTGCGGATGTCCGCGATGTAGCCCTGCTGGGTGAAGCCGGCGATGTCTGCGGCCTCGTCATGAACGATGTCCGGAGCGGTGCCACCTGCGAAGTTGGTGACCATGTAGTCGTGGACGGTGTTCGGATCGATCTGGATCTCGTTCACCTTGATGTTCGAATGGGTGGCGTTCCACGAGGCGACGATCTGCTTCGTCGCTGCAACCGTGGTCGGCTGCCAGACGTAGGTCATGAAGTTGATCGTGACCGTCGCGTGGTGCTTCCCCGTCTGGGCGGAGGCGGCCGTCACGGCCAGGACTGCACATGCGAGCACTGCGCAGACAGCGGTGAGCTGTCTCTTCATTCGTCGAACCCCTTTCTGTTGGGATCCCTGGGGAAAGATCCATGTGGACGATCCATGGCTAACCCTTCACGGCACCGCTGAGGAGGCCGCTCGTCAGCCAACGCTGCATGATCGAGAAGAAGAAAAGGCTCGGCAGCGTCGCGAGCAGCGATGCCGCCGCGAGCGGTCCGAGCCTGATCTGTCCCTCGATCCCGACGAACTGGGCGAGCTTGACCGGGAGTGTCACCAGCCCCGGACTCTGCAAGAGGACGAGAGCGAAGAAGAACTCGTTCCACGCAGAGATGAATGCGAACAACAATGTGACGACGACCCCGGGCGCGAGCAACGGCGCGATCACGCGGATCACGATCTGAATCCGGCGTGCGCCGTCGACTGCCGCGGCTTCCTCGAGGTCGCGCGGGATGTTGCGGATGTAGCTCTGGAGCATCCAGAGGATGAACGGCAGCGACCAGACGAGGTAGACGAGGATCAGCCCGGAGTGGCTGTTCGTCAGGTGCAGGTCGCGCAGGACGAGAAAGAGCGGGATGATGATCAGGATCGTGGGGAACATCTGGCTGACGAGGATGTATCCGAGCCCGAGCTTCGAGACGAATCCCCGCGTGCGCGCAAGGACGTACGCAGCCGGTAGTCCGACGAGCGTCGTCAAGAGCGCCGTGATAACCGACACCTTGAGGCTGTTCAGCCCGGAGTGGACGAGGTTCGCGTCGCGGAGCGCATCGGTGTAGTTCTGCAGCGTCGCGTGGTTCGGCACGAACGACGGATGCAACGCCACGAGCTCGCGTGAGTTCTTGAAGCTGATCGAGACGAGCCAGAGCAGCGGGATCGCGAGGAAGATCATGTAGCAGAAGAGTGCGGCGTACTGACCCGCCTTTACGAGCCGCGGATGCTGTGAGGTGATCACGCGAGCGCCTCTTTCAGCCTCGCGAACATGTAGACCGAGAGCACGACGGCGATCACGACGACCATCGCGTCACCGAGCGCCGACGCGTACCCGAACTCGCCGTACTTGAAGGCGGCGTTGTAGGCGAACAGCATCGGTAACTGGGTCTTCGTCCCTGGGCCTCCCTGAGTAAGGACGTAGACGAGGCCGAAAGAGTTGAAGTTCCAGATGAAGTCGATCGACGTGATGGCGAAGATCACCGGCCGCAGCTGCGGCAGCGTGATGTGAATGAAACGCCGCCAGCTCGTCGCGCCGTCGACGGCGGCTGCCTCGTGCAGCTCGTCGGCTATCCCCTGCAGGCCGGCGAGGAGCGCCACTGTCGTCTGCGGCATGCCCGCCCAGACGCCGACGAGGATCACGGCGGGCAGGGCCCACTGGAAGTTGGCGAGCCAGTCGATGTGCTGCCCGGGAAGGCCTGCGCGCCGCAGGCTCTCGTTCAGCAAGCCCGCCTGTGGTTGGTAGAAGAGCGTCCACATGATCCCGACGACCACGGGCGGCATCGCCCACGGGACAAGAGCGAGCGAGCGAGCCACCCAGCGGCCGCGAAGGCTCGTGTTCAGAAGCAGGGCGAGGCCGAGCGCGAGCGCGAACTGGACGAGCGTCACGCTGATCGCCCAGATGAAGCCGATCTTGAACGAGTTGATGAAGAGGCTGTCGTGGATCAGGCGGTGGAAGTTCGCGAGCCCGATCCAATGCGTCGTGATCTTGAAGCCGGCGTGGGCGTCGGTGAACCCGAGGTAGATGCCGCGGACGAGCGGGACCAGACTCAGCACGACGATGGGGATGAGCGCCGGGACGAGCAGTAGCATCGTCTCGCCCGCGGAGAGCGAGGTCGAGCCGCGACCGTGGCGCCGCCGCGGCCCGAACGGGAACGGGCGCGACCGTCCCGGCGGTGGTGAAACGACTTCGCTCACGCCTCCGCCTTCGGCGCCGCCGACGAAGCGCGCACCCGCAACTCGGCGTCGACCTGCACGCGAACTGCGTCGCGCCCCGGGTTCTCGATGCGGTCGAGTAGCAGCCGGACCGCGTGCCGGGCGCGCTCCACTGAGCCGAGGTCGACGCTCGTCAACGACGGCCACATGATCTCGACGAGCTCGCTGTTGTCCATCCCGACCACCGCGACGTCCTCGGGGATCTCGTGTCCGGCGGAACGGAGCGCGTCGAGCGCTCCGGCGGCGAGCAGGTCGTTCGCGCACAGCAGCCCGTCGATCTTCGCGCGGTTGAGCAGGCGAAGCGTCGCCGCGCGCCCCGACGCGGCCGAGAATTCCGCGGCTGCCTCGACGAGGCTGTCGTCGCGCTTCTGCTTCGCAGCGCGCAGCCCGTCGAGATAGCCGAGCCTCCGTGCGGCGCCGGGCGTCGTGCTGATCGGCCCGTTGACGAAGCCGATGCGCTTCCGGCCGCCTGCATGCAGGTGCTTGACGGCCAGCGCGGCGCCGCGCCGCGAGTCGGCACCGACGGCGTCGACGGCGATGTTCTCGGGGACGGTGCCGATCACGACGAGCGGGGCGGCGGCACGTTCGAACTCGGCGAGATGCGCCGGCGTGACGTTCAACGGCACGAGGATCAGGCCGTCGACGAACCGCCGGCGAAGATCGCGCAGGATTCCGAGCTCGTCCTCTGCGTCGGCGTTCGTGGAGTGGAGGACGAGGCGGCAGCCATGCTCATGCGCGACCGACTGGATGGCGCGTGCCATCGAGGCATAGACGGGGTTCGAAACGTCGGGCAGCGCGAAAGCGATCTGGCCCGTGCGCTTGGAGCGCAGCGACCGAGCCGAGGCGTTCGGCACATAGCCGACCCGCTCGGCCGCTTCGAGCACCTGCATGAGCGTCTCCGGCCGGGTGCCGATCCCGTTGAGCACCCGCGACGCCGACGCGACTGAGACGTTGGCGAGCTTCGCCACTTCGGCGAGGGTCGGCGCGGCGGGTTCTGGAGAAGATTCGATCACAGCTGTAATCGGTTACTGAGAACGATTACAGTACGAGGCGGCACTTGCCACGTCAAGGCATCTTTCAGGAGGATCGCTTGCATGGCCGAGATTGCGTTTGCCGGGGTGACAAAACGTTTCGACGACGGGACCGTCGCGGTCGACGAGGTGACGATGGAGGTCGGCGACGGCGAGTTCATGGTGCTCGTCGGCCCGTCGGGTTCGGGAAAGACCACGATGATGCGGATGGTCGCCGGGCTCGAGGCGATGAGCGGCGGCACGATCACGATCGGTGGTCGCGTGGTCAACGACGTGCCGGCTCGCAGCCGCAACGTCGCGATGGTGTTCCAGAACTATGCGCTGTACCCACACATGACGGTCGGTAAGAACATGGGCTTCCCGTTGCGCCTCGCCAAGGTGCCGAAGGCCGAAGCGACGAGCCGTGTGCAGCACGCAGCCGACATGCTCGGTATCGGCGACCTGCTCGAGCGCAAGCCGCGCCAGCTGTCGGGTGGACAGCGCCAGCGGGTTGCGATGGGTCGCGCCATCGTACGACAGCCGTCGGCGTTCCTCATGGACGAGCCGCTTTCGAATCTCGACGCGAAGCTCCGGGTCGAGATGCGCGCGTACATCGCGCGCCTGCATCAGGAGCTGAAGACGACCACGCTCTACGTGACGCACGACCAGTCCGAGGCAATGACGATGGGCGATCGCGTCGCACTGATGCGCGACGGGCGGATCGAACAGCTCGACACGCCGAACACGCTCTATGACCGCCCGCGCAACCTCTTCGTCGCCGGCTTCATCGGGTCGCCGGCGATGAATATCGTTCGTGCCACCGTCTCGGGGAGGGCGGTGACGGTCGGCGGCCTCGTGTTGCCGCTCGCCGACAGCGCCCCGGATCTGCGCGCCTACGAGGGCCGCCAGGTGCTGGCCGGCATCCGGCCGGAGTCGTTCTCGGATGCGGCGCACGAGGCCAGCACGGAAGGGCGCTACCTATTCGACGCGCGAGTCTCGCTCGCGCAGTCGATGGGCTCCGAGGTGATCGCGCACTTCGAGCCGGCGAGTGGCGGGGTGGAGACAGAGGAGGTGTCGTCGTTCACGGGCGAGGCGGGCGACGTCGCCGGTCGCGACCAACTCGCAAGCGCGCGCCAGCTCATCGGGAGGTTCGATCCCCGCACGACGGCAGCGGCCGGCTCGGTGATGCAGGTCTCGGTTGACCTCGAACGGATCCACTTCTTCGACCCCGAGTCGGAGCACGCGATCGCCTGATACGACTTCTCGGGCTCTTCGGTTTCATCGAGCCAACGAGGTGGTCGAATCTGTCTTCGAGCCCGGATGGCAGGGTGTCGAGACCCACGTCCACGACGACCACACCGACTCGTTCTACGCTCCTCATTTCGCATACCCGGTCATGCGGCATCCATATGAGTGTTCGGAAATGTCGCCTGAAGAGCTGCGCTGGATCTGGCCGGAACCGATGAGTTTTCGTTGGCCACCGCGTCTCTACCGCGCATGGATCCGTAGGGGCGGGGACGTTCTCGCCTACGCCAACGAATTCGGGAGGCAACTTGAAGCTTCTTCTTACGTCCGCTGGCATCAAGAACGCGAGCATCTACGACGCACTTGTCGAACTGCTGGGCAAGCCGATTGCCGAGTGCGACGCCCTCTGTATTCCCACGGCGCTGTACGGGCATCCGATGGCGGGTCCTCGCCAGGCATGGCTGTGCATCAGCGGGCAGGAGACTGGCACTCCCACCGTGGGACTGGGCTGGAAGTCCATGGGAGTGCTGGAGCTCACCGCCCTGCCGAGCCTCGACGCGGAACGCTGGGTTCCGCTAGTCCGAGAGACCGACGTCCTGCTCGTCGAGGGCGGCGATGCGACGTACCTGTGCCACTGGATGCGGCAGAGCGGACTGGCTGACCTCCTGCCGTCGCTGCCCGAGACGGTCTGGGTCGGGGTGAGCGCCGGAAGCATGGTGATGACCCCCCGGGTCGGTGACGACTTCGTGACGTGGCCGTCCGCGACAGACGACCGCACCCTAGGGATCGTCGACTTCTCGATCTTCCCGCACCTCGACAACCCTGACCTGCCGCGGAACACGATGGCCACCGCAGAAGAATGGGCGGCCGGCTTATCAGGCCCGGCGTACGTGATCGACGACGAGACCGCCGTCAAAGTGGTCGACGGTAGCGTCGAGATCGTCTCCGAGGGGAACTGGAAACTGCTCACGCCCCAGGACTGAGAACTGGGCCAGCGTTCTCGATCTCGCTGTCGATGAGGAGTCGTCCTATGAGGTCGCCTCTACCGCTGACCTTCGTGGCCCATAAGTCAACGTCGCTGTAGACGAACTAGGAACGATCATCCGGCGAGATGTTCGTTGCTTGGGAGTGTGTTGCGTCACGGCCCCTGAGTCTTCGATCCTGGTTTGCCTTTCAACCAGGATCATGAGTTTTCTCGGACACGCCACGAACACCGAAACTCTGCAACCAATCGCTGGTCGATCCGCCGATAACGCATTGACTCTCGGGGAAACACGTGCGATTAATCACGAGCTCTTGTTCTGACATTCAACGGGGGAGGACTCGTGAGACGCAAAGGGGTAGTGCTGCTCATCGTTGCCACAGCCGCGTTCGCCGTGGCCGGTATCGCATACGCCACGATCCCGGGCTCAAACGGCGTGATCCAAGGTTGCTACGACTCCGGCGGCAACCTCAAAGCCGTGGCAGCACTTCCGTGCCCGAAGGGTTACACAGCACTGCAGTGGAACCAGCAAGGGCCAAAGGGAGACCCTGGGACACAAGGTCTGCAAGGAGTTCCAGGGGCCGACGGAGCACCCGGGGCGCCTGGAGCTCCAGGGGCACCAGGTGCGTCGGGGCTGAGCAACGGCTACGCCGCACACAACAGCCACGTGATCGATGCCGATGCTCCAGAGACCCAGACCTTGGTGGGCGTCAGCGGTCTTCCCGCAGGCGCATACATCGTTTGGGCAAGCGTGACCACCAGCGAAGACACCGTCTTTTGCGACATCACCGACAACGGTTCCGCATTCCAGCCGCAAGCGCCAGTCCATTTCACGGCAGGCGGACACCAGATCGGAAGCGTCATGTCTTTCGTGCGGAACGCGGGGGCGAACACTGAGTTCGATGTTCGGTGCGGTAAGGACGGAGATCCAGTGATTGCGTACGCCTCGATCTCGGCAATCCAGCTCGACTCCCTCCAGTAGGTGGACCTGCCGGAGGAGGCGGGGACACGCCTCCTCCGGGCAGCTGCCGGGACCGGCAGGCCTACGCGCAACGTCGCGCGTCCTCGAGATACATCCGCATCTTGCTGAGCTCGTGCCGACGCGGCTGCGTCCTGGCCAACAACCTCCTCGATTGCCTTTCGGTCCGGGGCATCGCCAAGCAGGATGACTCTCACCGTGTAACGCCCCGA
>JBBQQU010000015.1:0-72134 GCA_038215565.1 Gaiellales bacterium
CCGTGCAGCCGGTGGGCGACGAACCGGTGCGAGCCATGCGTCATCGAGACGACCAGGTGCGCGCCGCGGCCTGTGCGCTCACGCTCGAGCAGCGCCGCTAGCACCTCGATCACCGCTGCCTGCGCGCCGGCGCCGAGGTCAGCGATCTGGACGGGAGGGAGGGCGGGCGCGGTGTCCTCCAGCGCACCCGCGTAGCCGAGGTAGTTCAGGTCGTGTCCTGCGTCCAGGGCGTGCGGACCGCCGAGGCCGTAGCCGGTGACCCGGCAGAGGATCGCCGTCTCGGGCAGTTCGACGCCGAGCCGTTCCCAGACGCCGGGGCGAAAGCCCTCGAGCACGACGTCCGCCTCGGCCAGGATCGCAGGCGGCGCCTCGGAGCGGGCATCCCACGTGATGATCTCCTTGCCGTCGTTCAGCGCGCGATAGGCGTCCGGGTTCGAGGCAGCGACCGGATCGCCCTCAGGGGGCTCGATCTTCACGACCCGGGCGCCCAGCCGAAGCAGCTCACGGCTTGCGAATGGCCCGGGCAGGTACCGCGTCAGATCGGCGACGGTCAGATTTGCGAGTGGTTGCACTGCGCGCCGATTATGCTCCGCATCGTTGGCCGAGCGGACGATCGACAGGAGGGCCGAGCTTTTGGATGCTGCCGTGCGCGTGTTCGCGCGCAAGGGGTTCCACGCGTCCCGCGTTGGCGACATCGCCGAGGAGGCGGGTGTCGCGCACGGTCTGCTCTACCACTACTTCCGGTCGAAGGACGAGGTGCTGGAGACGATCTTCCGGGAAACGTGGGAGCTCCTGGCGACCGACACCGACCGCATCGAGTCCGCGGGTGTGCCGCTGCGCGAGCAGCTGCGCCGGTTCGCCCGCATCTATCTCGGTGCGTGGTTGATGACGCCGAACCTGATCGCGGTGCTCGTGCGCGAGATTGCGCGCAGCCCGGCCTACGGGAACCAGATCGATGAGGTGCGCGGCGTGTTCCACTCGCTGCAACGGATGATCGAAGCAGCGCAGGAGCGGGGCGAGGTGCGCGCCGACTGCAACCCCCGCCTCGCCGCGTGGGCGGTCTACGGCGCGCTTGAAGAGATCCTGACCGGCTGGGTCCTGGGACAGTTGCCTTCGGAGGAAGACGACGTGGAGCGCGCCGTCGTGACCGTCGTCGACGTCGCGTACGCTGGGCTCTCAGCATGACGTTCGTCCACAACCTTCGCGACGGTGAGCTCGAGGCCGACGACGACGTGGGGCCTGTCGGTCACCGCTTCCAGGGGTATCGCGTCGCGCACCACGCGGGCGCGAAGCTCACGGGACTCAGCCTGTACGAGGTCCCGCCCGGTGAGGCGGTCTGGCCGTACCACTTCGAGGTCAACGAGGAGGAATGGCTGATCGTCGTCGAGGGCGAGGTGATGCTCCGCACCCCGGAGGGCGAGCGCGTGTTGCGGGTGGGGGATACCGCCTGCTTCCCGGCCGGCGCCGCCGGCGCGCATGCCGTCCGCAATGCGGGATCGGCGGTCGCGCGGTTCGCGATGCCCTCGACCGAAGTGCCGCGCGGTGGGGCGACGGTCTACCCCGACAGTGGCAAGTACGCCATCTATGGCCCCGGTTTCCGGCAGCGCGGGAGACTGGGCGAGCCGGTCGAGTACTGGGACGGAGAGGCATGAGCGAGATCAACCTCTTCGAGCTCGCCTTGGCCAAGGACGAGGACGACGCCCCCGGCTACGAGTTGTCCTACGCGCGCGTCGGACCGCTCGTCGGCGGCGACGGCCTCGGGCTCTCGGTGTACGAGCTTGAGCCCGGTAACAGCATCTGCCCGTATCACTACGAGACGGGTGAGGAGGAGTGGCTGATCGTGCTCGTCGGTGAGCCGACGCTGCGCACGCCAGACGGCGAGCGAGCGCTGCGCGCGTGGGACATCGCGTTCTTCGCCGCGGGAGAAGAAGGCGCGCACAAGGTCACGAACAACACGGACGCGACGGTCCGCGTAGCCATGTGGTCGAACCGCGCCAATCCGAACACGTCGGTCTATCCCGACTCCGGCAAGGTCGGCGCCTGGCCCCCGGGCAAGCTCTTCCGCATCGCCGACGCCGTCGAGTACTTCGACGGCGAGCTCTAGGCGTTCGGACATGTCCCAGGGACAGTCCCTCGGACGTGTCCGATTAGGCCGCCTCCCGCAGATCCGCACCGTCATTGATCCATCGAGGTCGGCACTGCCGGACAGAGACGTGTCCTAGGGACAGTCCCTCAGACATGTCCTAGGGACAGTCCCTCAGACCTGTCTCGTTTGGGCGGGGCCGGAGGCAACGATGCGCTCGCGATGGCGCGGCGGTAGGTTCGACAAATGCCTCGTCCACTGCGTTCTGTCTTGCCGTCCGCAGGCGTGTACCACGTCACGTCACGCGGAGTTGCGAAGCAGGCGATCGTCCGCGACGACTTCGATCGCCGGTACTTCCGTCGCCAGTTGAATCTGGCACGCGCGCGGCATCAGTGGCTCGTCTACGCGTGGTGCCTGATGGACAATCATTACCACCTTGTCGTGGTGTGCGACCTCGAGCGTCTCTCACGCGGGATGCACTTGCTGAACTTCCGTCACGCGCAGAAATTCAACGTCCGTCACGATCGCGTCGGCCATCTCTTCCAGGGACGCTTCGAAGCCCGCGTGATCGAGGGTGACGAGCACTTCGCCACCGTCTGCGCATACGTCTTCGACAACCCCGTCCGGGCGGGCCTGTGCGCCGGCCGAACCGACTGGCCGTGGCTCGGTGGCGAGCTGTTGACGGACCTAGGCTGATGCGTGGACCGGCGAGAGTGCCGGGGCCCACGAGCACAGCGGGGACGTTTCGCCGCCGCGGCCGTTCAACTGGCGGAAGCCGAGTGCGTGCTCCGCCTGCATCATCTTGTGGATCTGCGTCGTCCCCTCGTAGATGATCGGTGCGCGCGCGTTGCGGAAATAGCGCTCGATGCCGTACTCCGCCGAGTAGCCGTACGACCCGAACACCTGGATCGCGAGGTGAGCGGCCTCGAACGCGGACTCGGTGGCATGCCACTTCGCGAGCGACGTCTCGCGCGTGTTTCGCTTGCCCTCGTTCTTCATCCACGCCGCCTGCATGACGAGCAGCTTCGACGTCTCATATCCGAGAACCATCTTCGCGATCATGTCCTGCACGAACTGGTACTTGCCGATGGGTTGCCCGAACGTCTGCCGTTCGCGCGCGTACTCGACGGAACGCTCGAGACAGGCACGAACGACCCCGACGCCACCCGCGGCGACGGTGAAGCGGCCCTGGTCGAGCGAGTGCATCGCGATCTCGAACCCCTGGCCCTCCTCGCCGATCAGGTTCTCCGCGGGCACCTCGAGGTTTTCGAAGAAGAGCTCGCCGGTCGAGCCGGCCCAGATGCCGAGCTTGTTCTCGGTGTCGCGCGCCGTGAATCCCTTCATCCCCTTCTCGAGCACGAATGCGCTGATTCCCTTGTGCCCCGCCGCAGGATCCGTCTTCGCAAACACGAGTGCGTGATCGGCGACCGACGCGTACGAGATCCAGTTTTTCTGTCCGTTGAGGACGAACACGTCCCCTTCGCGGCGCGCCGTCGAACGCATCGACGCTACGTCGGAGCCCGCGTCCGGCTCGGTCAGCCCGAAGCAGGCGAGCTTTTCACCCTTCGCCTGTGGCCTGAGCCAACGCTGCTTCTGCTCTTCGTTCCCGTACTTCAGGAGCGAGAGCGAGTTGAGCCCGACATGAACCGAGATGAGCGTCCGGAACGCAGCCTCGCCCCGCTCGATCTCTTCGCAGGCAAGCGCCTCCGCGACATAGTCGAGCCCGGCGCCGCCGTACTCCTCGGGCACCACGATCCCGAGGATCCCGAGCTCGGCCATCCCCTCGATGAGCTCCATGTCGAGCTTGTGATCGATGTCGTTCTGGATCGCGACCGGCAGGACACGTTCGTCCACGAAGGCGCGAACCGTGTCCTGGATCAGGCGCTGCTCGTCGGTCAGGTCGAAATCCACGCGGATCAGATTACCGGTCTCTACGATGGTCGCCGGTGGACACCGCGGTCGTTCTCTTCACGCGCGACCTGCGGCTGCACGACAATCCGGCTCTCGCCGCCGCCCATCGGGAGTCAGACCGCGTCGTTTCGCTCTTCGTGCACGACCCGGCGTTCCGGGTCTCGCCGCGGCGCGCCGCGTTCCTCGAGCGCCTGCTCCGAGACCTGCCCGGCCTGACGATCGCGCACGGTGACCCTGTCGAGCAGGTCGGCCGGATCGGGTCCGACGTCGTCTTCTGCTCCGAGGACGCGAGCCCGTATGCGATGCGACGCGAACACCACCTGGCCGAACGTTTCGACCTTCGCCTCTTTCCCGGGACGACCGTGATCGGGCTCGGCGACGTGAAGACCTATCGGGTGTTCACTCCTTACTTCAACGTCTGGCGCGCGCAGACGCTCCGTGCCCTCGAAGAATCACCCGTACCCAGCAGCGAGACCGATGCGCGTCGCGCATTGGCGGCGTGGCTCCGCACGGATGCCCCCACCGGCTCACGGCTGAGCCCATACCTGCATTTCGGCGCGCTCTCGCCGCTCGAGTGTGTCGTGCGCGGAGCCCACAAACCCGAATTCGTGCGACAGCTCTGCTGGCGGGATTTTTACGCTCAGCTCTTGCGAGCTGACCCCGATCTCTTCCGGCTCGGCACTCCGCAGGCCACCGGTGCCAGGTTCGACGCGTGGTGCACCGGCCGCACCGGCTATCCCGTCGTCGACGCAGGCATGCGCCAACTCGCCGAAGAGGGCTGGCTTCCGAACCGCGTCCGGATGATCGTCGCGTCATTCCTCATTCACGACCTCGAGCTCGACTGGCGGCTCGGGGCGGCGCACTTCGAGCGACACCTTCTCGACGCTGACCTCGCCTCCAACCGCGGCAATTGGCTCTGGGTTGCGAGAAACAGCCATCGCATCTTCAACCCAACGCTCCAGGCGAAGAACCTCGCGCCATACGTCGCCCGCTGGGTGACTGTCGGCGACGACTATCCGCCCCCGATCGTCGACCACGATGCCGTCGTCGCACGAAAGCGCGGGCGCGTGCGTCGGTAGGAGCGTCGGGCTCGGCCTCACCCATTCGAGGCGTCGGTTCACCCGGAGCGGTGACCGAGGCAGGGATCCTCGCTGTCGATACTCGTCCCATGAGCTCGATTGCGGCACGCGCCTACCTCGGCCTGGGCCTGCTTGCGATGGGGGCCTACGTCGCGCTCGGCGGCCCCGAGATCATCTACGAATCACTCGGCCTTGCCGGGGCTGGTGCAGTCGTCGTGGGAGTGATCGCACATAAACCGCAGCCCCGCGTCGCGTGGCTCGCCCTTGCAAGCTCGATGGCCCTGTCCGGGGCAGGCGACCTCGTGTACTTCAACGCGTATGGCACGTCGCCGCCCTACCCGTCGGTGGCCGACGCCTTCTACATCGCGGCGGTCTGCACGTTCGCAGTGGCGGTCACCCTGCTCGTGTCGCGCTCCGAGTACGGACGAGACTTCTTTTCGTACGTCGATGCGCTGGTAATCGCCGCGGCGATTGGGATCCTTGTGTGGTCGGCGTTCTTCGATGGCTCACTCGGTAGCGGAAATGACCTCGCACGCGTTGTCTCGGTCGCCTACCCGATCCTGGATCTCCTGCTTCTGGCGGCGCTCATTCACGTGTTCTTCGTCGGCGGCACGAGGACGATCGCGTTCTACGCGCTGGCCGGATCGGTGGCCATGCTCCTCGTGGCGGACTTGTGGTACGTGGTTCCCGCGCTCACCTCGAGCTACGTGCCGGGAACGTGGCGGGACTGCGGGTGGCTCGGGTCCTATGTCCTCGCCGGCGCCGCAGGATTGCATCCCTCGATGCGACCCTTCGTCATCCCGCGGCCAACCGTTCTCCATGCCCGGCGCGTGGTGCTTCTCGTTGCTGCAGTCGGCTCGCTCGCGGTCTCGGGGATCCTCGAGCAACTGTTGTCCGGCAAGGTGGCCGTCTATCCTCTCGCGGGTTTCGCCGCGGTCGCCGCTGGCTTCGTCGTAGCCCGCGTGTCGAGCCTGATCCGGCAGCTCGAGACCGCAATTGCCGCTGCGAGGGAGTCCGAGCGGCGGTTCCGGATGATCTTCGAGCGCGCACCGATCGGAATCTCCGTCGGCCGTGAAGGAATCATGTCCGAGACGAATCCGACGTTGCAGCGGATGCTCGGGTACTCCGGTGAGGAGCTTGCGCGTATGCATTACACCGAGATCACCGATCCGGACGACCGCTGGGCTGCGTTGCAGCAGGAGCTCGACGATGGGGCCCGCAATCGGTTCGAAATCGACAAGCGCTACATCCGCAAGGACGGCGAGCTCGTCGACACCCACGTCCACGTCGCACTCGATCTCGAGGATGGTCTCGGCATCAGCCTGATCGAGGACGTGACGCGCCGGCGTGAGCTCGAGGAGCAGCTCATGCAGGCGCAGAAGATGGAGGCAATCGGAAAGCTCGCGGGGGGCGTCGCACACGACTTCAACAACCTGATGACCGCGGTGATCGGGTACAGCGACCTGCTTCTGATGGAGATCGACTCCGGCGATCCGCGCAGCGCGAGAGTCGACGCGATCCGCGATTCGGCCGTCCGCGCCGGCGAGCTGACACATCAGCTTCTTGCGTTCGGCCGGCGACAGGTCTTGCTGGTTGCCGAGGTCGACTTGCGCGAAGTCGTCGAGCGAATGGACACGCTCTTGTGCAGGTTGATCGGTGAGAACATCCGCCTCGAGACGATCTTCGGCGCCGAGGAGATCATCGTGCGCGCCGACAAGACTCAGCTCGAGCAGGTCGTCATGAACCTTGCCGTGAACGCGCGCGATGCGATGCCCGACGGTGGCGCGTTGACGATCGCGGCCCTCGTCGACGGGAGCCGCGCAGTCCTCTGCGTGCTCGACGACGGCTGCGGCATGGACGCCGAAACGCTGGCGCGCATCTACGAGCCGTTCTTCACGACGAAGCCCTTTCTCGAGGGCTCGGGTCTCGGCCTCTCGACCGTGCACGGCATCGTCGGTCAGACGGGTGGAACGATCGAGGTCGAGAGCTCGCCCGGGGCGGGAACGATGTTCACGATCCGTCTCCCGCTGTCGCGTCCGGCCGCCGTCTTGCCCGTTGCCGCGCCCGGCGCTACCCTGGTTGACTGACGAGTCAATCAACGTCGAGCTATTTGACGCAAGGGAGCCGAGCATGGGAGTGATCGAGCAGGCCGTGTCAGGGGGCGTCTCGTTCGCACTGACCGACGAGCAGAAGGAGCTTCGCGCGCTCGCACGCGAGTTTGCGGCGAAGGAGATCCGGCCCAAGGCGGCCGAGTACGACGTGCACATGACGCACCCGGCCGACGTGATCGCGAAAGCGCACGGCATCGGTCTGATGAACCTGCATGTCCCGGTGGAATATGGCGGCCTGGGCCTGGGCTGCTTCGACGGCATGCTCGTTGGTGAGGAGATCAACTGGGGCTGCACCGGAATCGGCACGTCGATCGGGGCGAACGGCCTCGGCGCGGGTCCGGTGATCATCGCTGGGACCGACGAGCAGAAAGCGACCTGGCTCTCGCCGCTTCTCGAGCGGCCGATCCTGTGCTCGTTCGGCCTTTCAGAGCCTGAGGCAGGCTCGGACGTGGCTCGGCTGAAGACGACCGCGGAACGCCGCGGTGACGAGTACGTCCTCAATGGATCGAAAACCTTTATTACGAACGCCGGGTACGCCGACTGGACCGTCGTGTTCGCGAAAACGGATGTCACAAAGGGCCATCGCGGAATCTCTGCCTTTATCGTCCCGATGGACACGCCCGGCGTCACCATCGAGCAGCACCTCGACAAGATGGGTCAGCGTGCGACCGACACGTCCGCATTTGCGCTCCAGGACGTCGTGATCCCCGCCGCGAACCGGCTCGGCGAGGAAGGCCAGGGCTTCAAGCTCGCGATGCAGACGCTCGACTTCACGCGCCCGGGAACCGCGATCGGCGCCGTTGGTGTCGCCCAAGCGGCCTACGAGCTCGCCGTCGAATATGCGAAGGAGCGCGTCACGTTCGACGTTCCGATCGCAATGCATCAGGGCGTGAACTTCATGATCGCCGATATGGCGACGGAGATCGAAGCGGCGCGCCTGCTCACCTGGCAGGCGGCCTGGATGCTCGACCGTGGCGATCGTGCGACGTTGTACTCGTCGTTCGCCAAGCGGTTTTCCGCCGACACGGCCATGAAGGTCACGACCGACGCCGTGCAGGTCTTCGGCGGGTACGGCTACATGAAGGAATACCCAGTGGAGAAACTGATGCGTGACGCGAAGCTCTTCCAGATCTACGAGGGCACGTCGCAGATCCAACGCCTCGTGATCGCCAAGGAAATCTTCATGCCTCGGGAGGCATAGCCGGTGGCTCTCGAGATCGATCTCTCCGGTCGCGTCGCATTTGTCACCGGTGCGTCTCGGGGCCTCGGCCGCGCAGACGCCCTGACGCTCGCGCGCGCGGGCGCCGACGTCGTGATTGCCGACTTGCTCGTCGAGTCGGAGCTGAGCGAGGACACCGATGCGTATGGCCCGCTGGCGATGGTCGCGCGCACCCAGGGTCTTGTCGGCAGCGAGTCTGCGGCCGAGGAGATTCGCGAGATGGGCCGGCGGTCGTTTGCGGTCAAGTGCGATGTGACCGACCGCGACCAGGTCGCCGCTGCCGTCGCCCGGGCCGTTGATGAGCTCGGATCGGTCGACATCCTCGTCAACAATGCAGGCACCCTCGATCATGTCGGACAGTTCCCAGATCAGAGCCCGGAGCTCTGGGCGCGGGACCTCCGCGTGAACCTGACCGGCGCGTTCAACTGCGCCCAGGCGGTCTGGCCACACATGAAGGAGCGGGGTTGGGGCCGAATCGTGAACATGGCATCCGTCGCGGGCACGCTCGGAGGATTCGGCCAGGCGTCCTACTCGACGACGAAAGCCGGGGTGCTCGGCCTGACGAAGACCCTTGCCATGGAGGGAGGCCGGCACGGGATCACGGCCAACGCGATCGTGCCCGGGATCATCGGCAGCGAGGCGTTCCACATGGCCAATGCCGCCATGAACGAGCGCATCGCGGCACGCACCGTCTTCAAGCGTCCGGGTGAGCCACAGGACATCGCGAATGCCATCGCCTGGCTGTGCTCCGACCTCGCGTCCTATGTCACCGGGATCGAGTTGAACGTCTCGGGAGGCGTCGAGCTCTTCGTGTTCTAAGCAACGACCTCGACGCTACGATCCGCCTCGTGGCAGCGTCGTCGTCAGCGGTTCGCGCTACACGTTCGCCTGCTCGCTCACGGCTCTGGACTCGGCTTGCGCTGCTCGGCGGCCTCGCGGCGGCAGTGATCATCGTTCTCGGGCTCGTCTTCGCAGGCTCGCCGAACAAGCTTGCGAACGGCACGCGCATCGCCGGTGTCGACGTTGGGGGGCTTGCTGCCGCCGACGCGGTGCAGTTGCTGCAACGGCGAGCGCAGCGGCTGAACGGCGTGCCGGTCACCTTCGTGTTCGGCGCGCATCGCTTTCAGCTGACACCGCGGGCGCTCGGGATCGAGGTCGACTGGCGGCAGGCGGTCAAGACCGCGCAGCAACAGGGTGGCGGCTTCGGGATCGTGCGGGGCTATCGGCGCCTCGAGCTCGAGGTTTTTCCCCAGGATCTCGTTCCTCGGATTCGGGTCTACGACGCCGGGCTCTCCTACGAGGTCGGCCTGCTCGGGAAGGCCGTCGACACACCGCACCGCGAGGCCCGGCTCGTGCGGCGAGGGCTCCACATCACGATCGCGCCGGGGTCGACCGGCCAAGTCCTCGACCGCCGAGCGGCGCGCCAGCTCATTGTCCGTTCGCTCGCGTCGTTTTCGCGCGCGCCGGTGGGGCTCCCGGTTCGTGTCGACGCGCCGACTGTCACTGTCGCGTCGCTGACGGCCGCGCAGCAGACCGCTTCGCAGATCATCTCGGCGCCAGTCACCCTGGTCGCCGGCCCGACGCGGCTACGGCTGCCGCGCTGGCGGCTTGCGAAGCTGCTCGACCTGACGACGCTGCGTCTGCGCGACGCGTCCGCCGATGCGTACTTCGCACGACTCGAGGCGACGGTCGACCGCGCTCCGGTCGACGCAACCTTCGCCGTTGACGCGAACGGCGGAATCCGGGTCGTCCCGGCGTCGCCCGGCGTCCGACTCGATGTGCCGAAATCGGAGATCCGTGTGCTTGCCGCGGCGAAGAGTGCCGTCGACCGGACGGCGAAGCTTGCCGTTGCGGTGGATTCGCCGAAGCGGTCGACCGAGGCCGCCCGCGCGATGGGCATCAGCGGAACGGTCGGGACCTACGAGACGATCTACGGAGGAGACCCGAACCGGATCCACAACGTGCAACTCGTCGCCCACCTCGTCGACGGCAAGCTCATCGCGCCCGGTTCCACATTCTCGTTCAACGGCGCGACGGGCGAGCGTACGGCTGAGAAAGGATTTCTCGTCGCACCGGTGATCATCAACGGCGAGCTTCAGACCGGCCTCGGCGGCGGCATCTGCCAGGTGTCGACCACCGTGTTCAACGCGGCGTTCGAGGCCGGCCTGCCGATTACGGCGCGGACGAACCACGCCCTCTTCATCTCGCACTACCCGCTCGGCCGGGATGCGACCGTCAACTACCCCGACCTCGACCTCAAATTCGTGAACGACACGGGACACTGGCTGCTGCTGCGGACGTTCGTCGGATCGTCGTCGCTGACCGTCACGCTCTACGGGACACCGCAACATCGCCGCGTCGAATCGATTGCGGCTCCGCTCACGGTCGTCGCCCCGCCGCCGGTGACGAAGACCGTCGACGCGACGCTCGATCCCGGGGCGGTTGTCGTGGACGACTATGGCGTGCCCGCGCAGACGACGTCGGTCGAGCGCAAGGTGTACGACCCGAGCGGAAAGCTCCTTTCGGATGTGACCTGGTACTCGAGCTACCGCGCCGAGCCGAAGATCATCCGTGTCGGGCCGAAGGCGAAGCCGAAGCCGAAGCCGAAGCCGAAGAGGATCCCACCGGCTACGACGACGGTTCCGGGCGGGCCGCACTGACTTCCTGCTCGGCGCGCGCGATGTCGTCGGCGAGCCAGGCAGGGACGCGCGTCGGTTGCAGGGTTGCGGCGTCGACGGTCGCATGGGCCGTCCAGCCGTCGGCGATCACGACTCCCGCGCGTTCGATCGCGTACTCGTAGCGGAAGCGAGCGCCCTTCACGTCGACGCAGCGGGCGTGGACGGTAAGACGGTCGTCGAACTTTGCCGGCTGGACGTAGCGGACATGCGACTCGAGGACGAGCGCCTCGACGCCGAGGTCGCGCAGGCGTTGGTAGCCCCCGGCGAACCGCTCGAGGTACTCGACCCGCGCGACCTCGAACCACACGAGGTAGTTGGAATTGTGGGCGATCCCCTGCGCATCCGTCTCGGCGAAGCGGACGCGAACCTCGGCTGAGAAACTGAACCCATGCACGACGCCGAGATGCTTGCAGAACTGATCCGCTCGAATCAGCCCTGCGTGGCACTCACCGGTGCGGGGACGAGCACCGAGAGCGGCATTCCGGACTTCCGCAGTGCAGCCGGCATTTGGGCGCAGTACGACCCGTACGAGGTCGCGTCGATCGACGGCTTTCATCGGGACCCCGCGGGCGTGTGGGAGTTCTACGCGCTGCGACTCGGCATTCTCGAGGCGGCCCAGCCGAATGCAGCACATCGCGCTCTCGCAGCACTCGAGGACGGCGGGTGGATCCAGGGGCTGATCACGCAGAACGTCGACGGGCTGCACGAAGCTGCGGGGTCGCGCGGCGTCATCGAGGTTCATGGTTCGCTCCGAACCGCGATTTGCCTCGGCTGCGGACGTGCTGAGTCGATGGGGGCGGTGGTCGAGCGGCTGCCCCTGCCTCGTTGCCGCAACTGCGACGCGGTGCTCAAGCCGGGAGTCGTCATGTTCGGCGAGGAACTGCCCGAGGCGATGATCGACCGGGCGATGCGGCTTGCCGAGGGGGCGGCGCTCCTCCTCGTGGTCGGATCGTCACTCGAGGTCTGGCCGGTTGCAGGCCTTCCCGCGTCAACGCTCGAGCGGGGCGGCAAGCTCGCGATCGTGAACCGAGAACCGACCGCCTACGACGCACCCGCAGCGCTCGTTATCCATGCCTCGGCGTCAGATGTGCTCGCCGCCACAGCCGCCGCGCTCTCCTCGTAACGCACCGCGCCCCAAGTGACATGTCCCGGGGACAGTCCCGAGGACATGTCCCGACCGACGATGGCTAGGGGACAGGCCCCGAGCCATGCGTGATCCGGACGTGTCTTGGGGACTGTCCCCACGACATGTCCGATTGGGAAGGTCGACGGTCACGGCGGTGGGGCGGCGCAAGGAGCTCCGCGCGGCGGGGGAAAGCGTCTGAGCTGGCGGGCGGCGAGAACGCCGAACTGACCGGCGCCGCCGGTCGGGGCTCGCGCAGCGCTACGGGCCCTAGGCTGCGGTCCGCTTGACAGGCTTCTCGTCGAGGACGCGGCTGCAGTCGGCACAGACCTGCTGCTCGAACTCGTACGGGACACCGGCTCGCTGCAAAAGCACATGGACACGTTTTGCAACGTGCTTGTGGATCTGCGTTGGGTGCTGTGCGCTCATGCTGTGAGAGTAATCCGCCCCTCGGCCGTCAAAACGACCGAAAGAGTGAAAATGCTGCAAATAGTCGGTGAACGGTTAGACGCCCGAGGCGAGTGAAAGTTGCACATGTTCCTCGAGACCGGACACCCCGACGCCGACGAGCCGAAGGGGCCCGGGCCGGTCGCGGAGGGCCCGGTCGAGTAGGGAGCACGCGAGCTCCCCGATCCGCTCGGCCTCGTCAGTGCCCACGGGGAGCGAGTTCGAGCGAGTCCGGATCGAGAAATCGGGATATCGCACCTTCGTCGTCACCGTCCGCGCGACCTGGCCTCGCGCCCGTAGATACTCGGCGAGCTTCCCCGACATCCGCCGCAATTCGTCGTGGAGCCGCTCCGGATCGGCGATGTCGCGCTCGAAGGTCTCCTCCTGGGAGATCGAGATCCGCTCGATCGACAGCTCGAGCCGCCGCGGGTCGATTCCCCGTGCGCGGTCGCGCAACTCGCGGCCGACCTTGCCGCGCATGACCCGCTTGAGGTCGTCGTCCGTGATCGCTGCGATCTCACCGATCGTCCTGATCCCGAGCGCAACGAGCCGCTCCTCCGCCCTCGGGCCGACGCCAGGCAGGAGCCGGATGGGAAACGGGGCGAGGAACGCTGCCTCGCGCCCCGGCCTGACGGCCGTGAGGCCGGCCGGCTTGCGGCGGTCCGATGCGACCTTCGCGACGACCTTCGACGTCGCGACGCCAAGAGAGCACGTGAGTTGCGTGCGCGCCCGCACCACCGCCTGCACCGCCTCGGCGAGCGCACGCGCGTCGTCGAACGCCGGCGCGACCTCACCAAGATCGAGATAGCCCTCGTCGATCCCGGCCTGCTCGACCGACGGCACGATCTCGCGAACCGTCGCCCACACCTCGCGCGAGTAGTCCCGGTAGAGCGTGTGCCGCGGGCGGACGAAAACGGCGTGCGGGCACCGCCTGATTGCCTCCGCGCACGCCATCGCGGAGTGGATGCCGAACCCACGCGCGACGTAGTTCGCCGTCGCGACGACCCCGCGCCCATGGGGGTCGCCACCCACGATCAGCGGCTTCGTCCGCAGCGTCGGATCCTCCAGCTCTTCGACAGCTGCGAAGAAGGCGTCAAGGTCGAGGTGCGCGACGATCATGATCGTTGAAGGGTACGGCCGCGACCGGCGAGGGAGATAATCGTTTCCGTGAGCCGCGCGATCACGGTGCTCGTCCTCGTCGCGCTTGTCGCGGGGGCCACAGCGTGGCGCCTCGCCCAGGTTAAGCCCGACCCGAACACGCAGGCGATCGCCGATGGCTGTCAGCGCGACACGACGAAGATCTACACCGGGCTCGCCCCCAACTGGGTCTACGTGAACGACCGCGATTTCCCGGCAAGCGGGCCACCGCCGCCGACGGAGCAGGTCACGGGCGTCGTGCACGGCCCGCTCGGGCTCCTTGCCTCGCGGGTCGCGAGCTCCGACGACCCCATCACCCATCACTCCTACGACGCGAATATCGACGTCACCGCCGACCCGCAAGGGCAGTTCCTGACCGGCACGTCGCGCGACGCGACGCCGGAGCAGGGCACGCTCCATCTCGAGCGTGAGACCTCGGCGTACCCGGAGTGGGCTCGGCCGCAGGCGGGTGATCGCCTGCAGGCGGTCGGCTCGTGGGTCTGGGACTGCGATCACTATCAGGGTCGTGGCGAGAAAACCGAGTTCCATCCGTTCCGCGTCTCGTGGGTGCAACGCCATCCGAACGAGCCCTCGCCGACGAGCTCCCACGGCGATGCGGAGGGCGACCTCTACATGTCGACCGACGCGACACCCGCAGGGCAGGAAGCCGAGTGCGCCCACAAGACGAAGGGCTCTGACCAGTTCAAGACCTGCTCGCACCAAGCACCCAACTGGCTCAGCATCAACGGGTCGTACGAGTTCAGCCTCTGCGCGCCGCAGCCGCGTCCGCGGGGCGCGCACGCGGTCTGGCGCATCGTCGACCGCGGCAGCGTGAACGCGCCAAAGGTGCCGCTGTACCCCGGGAACGAGGGCTGCGCGTCGATTCGTTTTGCCGTCAATGCTGCGGTCGGCCGGCGCGTCGTCGTCGCGAAGCAGGTCTTCTTCGGCTGGTCGAAAGGCTCGACCGTGGAGCACCTGCGCCTGCACTTCGACAAGCTGCTCGTCCGCCGCGCAATGGACCCGAGTTGCCCGCCGGACAAGCCAACGTGTCCGGCCGCAAACGAGTCGACGCTGCTCGGGCAGATCGCGAGCGGTCCGGGCGAGTGGCAGCTCGAGTGGAGCGTCGACGGCATCTGGGGGCGCTGGCCGGGAACGCTCGCGGCGCGCGATGGGTCGACGTTCGCCGGGAGCCAGACCGTCGACTTCTATGTCCCACCCGGAACGCCATGGACACTCGTCACACTCGCGCGCGAGTGCGACTTCGGCGCGCTGCCCGGCTGGGACGGGCCGGGGCACCCGACGCTGCCCTGTCCACGGACGAACGAGGTGGGCAATGCGAGCGGCGACGACTACCCCGGCGCGATCACCGTCGCGTTCCGCTCACCCGCAGCGAGCGTTGGTCGGCACGTCGCGAACGCGTCGACCGTAGGCTCCAGTTGTCCACCGTCGAACGTCCACGGGTGCTATCAGCTCACGTACACGGTTAGCCGAGTGCGCTGACCGGGAAGAGGAGGGCCATGACACGTAACCCACTCGATCGTCTTGCCTCGCTCGGCGAGGAAGTGCTCGGCAAGGCGTCGCAGAACCCGACCGCTGCACGCGTGCTCCAGAGCGCGATGCAGATGAAGGATCGCGTCGACGATCTGTCGAAGCGCGTTCGCGGACTCGAGGCGATGGAGAAGCGCCTCGCGAAGCTCGAGAAGCGCCTCGGGAAGCTCGAGTACGACGCGAAGAAGAAGCCGGCGCCGGCAGCGCGCAAGCCCGCGGCAGCGAAGAAAAAGACGAGCTGACGCTACCGCGGGACGCGCAACCGCAACGCGCCGGGCACGACCTCGAAGACGGCAGGCGTCGTTCCGACCTGCTCGCCCTCGACCTCGATCGGCAGCCGCTCGTCCGCGTCGACCGCGACGCGCTTCGAACGCAGCACGTCGACCTTCGCGTGCGTGACGTGGCGGCCCTTGTAGATCTTCGCCGCGGTGGTGAGGAAGTCGAGCTTGCCCACGTCGCCGATCAGCACGACGTCGAAGAGCCCGTCGTCGGGAGAGGCGCCGGGTGCGAGCTTCATGCCGCCGCCGTGCCAGACGCCGTTCGCAACGACGACGTCATGCATGCGCCCCCGCCGCTCGCCGTCGTCGAGCGTCACCGTCACCTCGGTGTTCTCCCACTCGAGGAACACGCGCGTGAGCGCGTAAAAGAAGGTCGCCTTGCCGCCGAGCGCCTTCGACATTCCGTTCGCTCGCTGTGCAACCGCGCCGCTCATGCCAACCGAGCCGACGTTCGCGAACCAGCGTTCGGCGTCTTCGCCGTCCCAGGTGCGGTAGCGGACGCGCCCTGCGTCGATCGTCCGGGTCGCGCCGTCCAGCGCGATCCGCACGGCATCGTCGAACTTCTTCGGGATGCCGTACGTGCGTCCGAAGTCCATGCCGGTGCCGAGCGGAATCGTGGCCAACTCGACGTCACGGCCGGCGATGCCGTTGACGACTTCGTTCAGCGTCCCGTCGCCCCCGACCGCGATCACGAGCTTTGCGCCGCCGTCGACCGCGCCGCGCGCCAGATCGATCAAGTGGCCGGGCCGGTCCGAGAAGAGCGTCTCACCCGTGAGGCCGAGCATGTTCGCCCGGTGGGCGAGCTCCGGCCAGCGCTTTCCCGTCGCGCCGTTCCCGGACGCGGGATTCACCAGGAAGACGGTGTCGCTAATGGTCGGAGATCGCCACTTCGAGGGCGATCTTCGTCATGCGGTCGACGGCTGCGCGTAGGTCGTCGTCGCTGATGCGCGTGAACTCGCCTTCGACCACGATGTCGCTGACTGTGAGCAGGCAGCCCGACTCGATGCCGCGCAGCGCACCGACCGTGAACAGTGCGGACGCTTCCATCTCGACCGCGAGCACGCCGCGTTTCGACCAGCGCTCGTACTGGCCCTCGTCGGAGTTGTAGAACACGTCGCTCGAGACGATCGGGCCGACGTGCAGCTCCTGGCCCATCTCCTTCGCCGCGTGCACCGCGCCGTGGATGATCGACCACGAGGCGGTGGGGCAGTGCGGCTCGTTGCCGACCAGATGCATGGCCGTGGAGTCGGCAGGGACGGCGGTCAGCGCGACGATCAGATCGCCGAGCGCGTGGTGCGGCTGGAGTCCGCCGCAGGTTCCGACACGGATCAGTTTCTTGCAGCCGAGCTGCACCAGTTCCTCGAAGACGATCGTCGCTCCCGGGCAGCCCATGCCGGTGCCCTGCACGGAGACCGGCTTCCCTTTGAAGGTGCCCGTGTACCCGAGCAGTCCGCGCTCTGAGTTCCGTTGCACGACGTCGTCGAGATAGGTCTCGGCGATGTACTTTGCGCGCAGCGGGTCGCCGGGAAGGAGGACGGCCTCGGCGTACTCGCCCGGCTCGGCGCGAACATGAATCGGCATCGGGCGCGCACTCTATAGAAGACTTACGGCGTGAATCTGATCGAGCCGAGCAGTCGTCAGGTCCTGGAATTCTGCGCGCGCGCGCCGATCGAGCGGGTGTTCCTCGAAGACGTTGCGCGCCGTGGTCTCGGCCACTTCACGGCGCTCGAGTCGGCAGGCGAGCTGACTGCGCTCTGTCACGTCGGTGCGAACGTCGTGCCGTCCGGCACGGGCTGCGGAGCGTTCGCCGAGGTCGCGGCTCAGGGAAACGCACGCATGCTGATCGGCGAGAGCGGCGCGGTCTCCGATCTTTGGGCCGCCGCGCGTACGCGGCTCGGCGAGCTGCGCGAGGATCGCCCGCACCAACCCGTGTACGTGATCACCGAGCCGCCCTCTGCCGGCGAGTCGGGACTGCGGGGCGCCGTTCGCGCCGATGTCGAGCGGCTGCTGCCGGCGTGCGCGGCGGCGCACGAGCTCGAGCTCGGCGTCGACCCGGCCGGCAGCAATCTCGAGACCTTCCGGTGGCGTACCGAGTCACAGGTCGACGAGGGACGGTCCTGGCTCTGGCTCGAGGACGACACCGTGCTCTTCAAGGCGGAGGCCTCCGCCTGGACGCCGCACGCGGTGCAGATTCAGCAGGTGTGGGTCGATCCAGAGGTGCGCGGCCACGGCTACGCGAGCCGCGGACTGCGGGACCTCTGCCGGCTGCTGCTCGAGACGACGCCGGCGGTCACGCTCTTTGTGCGCACCGACAACGCACCCGCGATCGCGCTCTACGAGTCGATCGGGATGACGCAGGCGCTCGAGTACCGGACAGTGCTGCTCTGAGGCCGTCTACCCTGTGGCTCTGGAGCTTCTCGCGCGCATCGAGTCCCACGTCCGCCGGCACGATTTGATCGAGCCCGGCGGCGAGATTCTCTGCCTCGTCTCGGGCGGCGCCGATTCCACCTGCCTCTTCCACGCGCTTCGCGAGCTCGGCTACGCCGTCTCGGCACTGCACGTCGACCACCGCCTGCGCGGCGCCGAGTCCGACGACGATGCCGCCTGGTGCGCGGAGAAGTTCGACGCGACGCTCGTGCAGGCCCCGGCGCGCTCCGCGACCGAGGCCGAGCTTCGCGACATTCGCTACTCGTTCCGGCCAGATGCGCTGCGCGCAACGGGGCACACGCTCTCGGACCAGGTCGAGACGATCATCTACCGGCTTGCGACGAGCGGATCGACGAAGGGCATCAAGGTGCGGCGCGAGGACGGGGTCGTGCGCCCGCTGCTCAGCCTCTGGCGCGATGACACCGAGGCGTTCTGCCGCGCGCGTGGCCTTGCGTGGCGCACCGACTCGTCGAACCCCGGCACGCTGCGCGGCCTGATCCGCGACGAGATCGTCCCGCGGCTCCAGCAGCTGCACCCGGCGGCCCGCCAGAACGTGCTGCGCGCGCTCGACGAGCGGCGGACGATGCCGCCCGCGCTCGCCGAGCTCCTCGACGCGCCGGTCGGGACGAAGCGCGTCGACCTCGGAGGCGGAGTCCAGGCCGTGCGCGAGCACGAGCGCCTCTGGCTCGAGCAGGGACCGGTCGACCTACGCGGTGCGGTGGAGTGGGGCGCGTGGCGCATCGAGTCGGCGCTGCCTGGGCTGAAGGTTCGCGGGTGGCGGCCCGGCGACCGGCTCGCGGGCCGCAACCGGAAGGTGCAGGATGTCTTCGTGGACGCCAAGATCCCGCGCTCCGACCGTGAAGGGTGGCCGCTCGTTGTGCGTGGCGACGCGGTCGTCGCCGTCCCCGGCATCATCGAGGCCGAAGGGGTGAGTGTGAGCCGTGTCGGCAACTGAGCTCGAAACGGGCGTCGGCGAGGTCCTCATCGATGAGGCCCGTTTGCAGTCGCGCATCCGTGAGCTGGGCGTCCAGCTCTCCACGGACTACGCCGGCCGCGAGTTGCTCCTGGTCGGCGTGCTGAAGGGCGCGGTGTTCTTCATGGCCGACCTGATGCGCTCGCTGACGGTTCCGTGCGAGATCGACTTCATGGCGATCTCGAGCTACGGCGCCTCCACGGACTCCTCGGGCGTCGTGCGCATCCTCAAGGACCTTGACATCAACATCGAGGGCCGGCACGTCCTCGTCGTCGAGGACATCATCGACTCGGGCCTGACGCTCTCCTACCTCCTGCGCAATTTGGAGTCGCGGGAGCCGGCCAGCCTCGAGATCTGCGCCCTCCTGACGAAGCCCTCACGGCGGGAGATCGACGTGCCGGTGCGCTACGTCGGCTTCGAGATTCCCAACAAGTTCGTGATCGGTTACGGGCTCGATTTCGCCGAGCGATACCGGAATTTGCCCTATGTGGGCGTCCTGCACCCCGATTTCATGCCCGAGGATCCCTAGACCGCGCACAGAAAGGGTTAGCGCCGGTACCCGAAGGACATCCACTTGGCTACCCTGAACGAAGACCAATTGTGAATCGCTTCTTCCGCAGCGCGTTCTTTCCGCTCATCGTCATCGTCCTGCTGGTCTGGCTGGCCAGTCAGACGCTGATTCCGAAGAGCAAGAACACCGACAAGCTGACCACGTCTCAGGCGATTGCCAAGGTCCAGCAGGGTGGCGTCACCTCGGCGGTCTTCAATCCGGCGAAGCGCGCGATCACGCTGAAGCTGACGGCCGACGGCAAGAACGCGACCGTCCACTACGCGTCCGACCAGGCGCAGCTGAAGTTCCAGGATCTGCTCCAGTCGAACCACGTGAAGTGGGACTCGAAGGGCACCGGCGGGTTCTCGTGGACGGCGCTGATCGGGTCGTTCCTGCCGTTCCTCTTGCTGATCGGCTTCTGGATCTTCCTGATGAATCAGGTGCAGGGCGGCGGCTCGAAGGTGATGAGCTTCGGCAAGTCGCGCGCGAAGCGCATGGCGCCGGACACGCCGAAGATGGGCTTCAAGGACGTCGCGGGTGTCGACGAGGCGGTCGAAGAGCTTCAGGAGATCAAGGAGTTCCTCGAGAACCCGAAGAAGTTCCAGGCACTCGGCGCGTCGATCCCCAAGGGCGTTCTGCTCTACGGGCCTCCCGGTACCGGCAAGACGCTGCTCGCGCGCGCCGTCGCGGGTGAGGCGGGGGTGCCGTTCTTCTCGATCTCGGGCTCGGACTTCGTCGAGATGTTCGTCGGTGTCGGCGCATCACGCGTGCGCGACCTGTTCGAGCAGGCGAAGCAGGCATCGCCCTGCATCATCTTCATGGACGAGATCGACGCGGTCGGTCGCCATCGCGGCGCGGGCCTCGGCGGCGGTCACGACGAGCGCGAGCAGACGCTGAACCAGTTGCTGGTCGAGATGGACGGCTTCGAGATGAAGGACAACATCATCTTGATCGCCGCGACGAACCGCCCCGACATCCTCGATCCGGCGCTACTGCGCCCGGGTCGCTTCGACCGTCAGATCAGCGTCGACCGCCCCGATCGGAACGGCCGCCGCAAGATCCTCGAGGTGCACTCCAAGGGTAAGCCGCTCGCGTCGGTGATCGACCTCGACTCGCTGGCCGCAGGCACGCCCGGGTTCACCGGCGCCGACCTGCGCAACTTGATCAACGAGGCGGCGCTGCTCGCAGCGCGCCGAGGCAAGAAGGTGATCGAGCAGGACGAGTTGGAGGAGGGGATCATGCGCGTGATCGCAGGCCCCGAGAAGAAGGCGCGCTTGCTCTCCGAGAAGGAGCAGCGGATCACTGCCTACCACGAGATGGGCCACGCGCTCGTCGGTCACTTCCTCGAGCACACCGACCCGATCCACAAGATCACGATCGTCTCCCGCGGCCAGGCGCTCGGCCTCACGATCTCACTGCCGGGCGAGGACCGCTATCTCACCACGCGCACCGCGCTGCTCGAGCAGATCGCAATGACGATGGGAGGCCGCGCTGCCGAGGAGATCATCTTCAACGAGATCACCACCGGCGCCGCGAACGACATCGAGAAGGTCACTGCGACCGCGAAGGCGATGGTCATGCGCTTCGGGATGAGCGAGAAGCTCGGCCCGCGCGTGCTCGGCCGCGACGCCGGCATGCCGGTCCTCGGCCGCGACATGGGACATGAACCCGACTATTCCGAAGAGGTCGCGCGCGAGATCGATGACGAGATCCGCCGCATCATCGAGGAGGGCCATGGCCTTGCGACGAAGGTGCTGCGCGACCACATGGACGACCTGCACCGGATCTCGCAGATCCTGATCGAGCGCGAGACGATCGACAAGGAACAGTTCGAGCGCCTGCTCGCAGGCGAGCAGGAGGATGCGGTCTTCCCGCCGGTCGCCGAAGAGGCAGCGCCCGAGCCGGAGCCGGCGCCCGAACGCCGGCCGCTGCCGAAGCCACGCCCGTTCCCCCTCCCGGGCGGAGCGGCGATGCAGCCCCCCGAGCCCGAAGCGTCTTAGCCACCTCTGATCTGACCCTCCGCGGGCGTGAGATAGTCGCCGCCCGAGGGTCGAACGAGAGGAGATCGCGATGTGGGCGCGTGTGGCGAGGTTCGAGGGTGATCCGGCAGACATCGACGCGCGCATCGGACGGCTCGGAGCGCTCGTCGATGCGGGCGGGTTCCCGCCCGAGTTCGAGAACGCGAAGGTTCTTCTGCTCGTCGATCGCGAATCGGGCGGGATGCTCGGCGTGACGCTCTTCGAGAGCGAGGAATCGATGCGCATCGGCGACCAGGCGATGAACGCCGGGCCCGGCAACGCGGGGCGCCGCTCCGCCGTCGAGTTCTATGAGGTTCCGGTTCACACGTTGTAGGCCCACCAAGCCGGGTTGCGACGTTGCGTAGGCTTTCAGCCGTGACCAAGACCTCTCTCGGCGCGCAGTTGACCGCTGCAATCGCAGCGCAGGACGCGTCTGCGATCGCGGCGTGTTTCGCCGACGACGCGGCGTTCCGCGCGTTGACGCCAAACGGTCTGCGCGAACGCTCCGGCGCAGCCGAGACCGCCGCGCTGATCGAGGGGTGGTTCGCGGACTCGACCGAGCTCGAGCTCGTCGAATCCGCGAGCGACGAGATCAGCGACCGGCTGCACGTCGCCTACCGGTTCGAGGGGATCGAAGAAGGCGAGGCGTTCACCGTCGAGCAGCAGGTCTACTGCTCCGTCGAGGGCGGCCGGATCGCGCGCGCCGACCTCGTGTGTTCGGGCTTCCGCCCCCGCGTCGCGACGAGCTCGTGATCCGCATCTGCGTGGCCGGGATCACCGGCTGGACGGGCGCTCCGATCGCAGCGGCAGTCGAGGAAGCGAGCGACCTCGAGCTCGTCGCGGGCGTCTCGCGCTCCGATCCAGCGCAGTACTCCTCCGTTCCAGAGGCGCTCGACGCGGTCGGCGCCGACGTTCTCGTCGACTTCACCCACGCCGGCGTCGTCCGCGCGAACGCGCTCGCCGCGATCGAGCGCGGTGTTCACGTCGTGGTCGGCTCGAGCGGGCTCTCGGCCGCCGAGTACGACGAGATCGACGGGCTCGCGCGCGAGCGTTCCGTCGGTGTGATCGCAGCGGGCAACTTCTCGCTCACCGCTGCGCTGCTCCTCCGCGCCGCCGTCGATGCGGCGCGTCATCTCAACGCGTGGGAGGTGATCGACTACGCGAAAGCAGGCAAGCCGGACGCCCCGAGCGGTACGTCGCGTGAGCTCGCCGAGCGCCTCGACGCCGTGCGGGCTCCGGCGCTCGCGGTTCCGATCGACGAGGTGCTCGGTGCGCCGGAGGCACGCGGAGCGACGATCGCGGGCACACAGGTGCACTCGCTGCGGCTGCCGAGCTTCATCGTCTCGACCGAGATCGTCTTCGCTGCGGAAGGCGAACGACTCTCGATCCGCCACGACGCAGGCGAAACGGCGGCGCCGTACGTCGGCGGCACGCTGCTTGCGATCCGGGCCGTAACGACCCGCGTCGGCCTGACGCGCGGCCTCGACCAGCTCCTCGGCTAGAGACGTGACCACCGAGCCGTTCGTCCCCGCCACGTTCGACGTCCCACTCGGTCTGCGGACGGCCGACTTCGTCCTCGAGCCGCTCGGCCCCCAACACAACGACGCCGACTACGCGGCGTGGACGTCGTCGATCGACCACATCCGCGCGACCCCCGGCTTCGTCGGGCGGAGCTGGCCCCACGAGATGACCCGCGAGGCGAACCGCGGCGACCTCGAACGCCATGCGGCCGACTTCGCGGCTCGCACCGGCTTCACCTACACCGTCCTCGACCACCCAGGCGGTGCCGTGATCGGCTGCGTCTACATCTATCCGCCGCGGGACGCAGACGACGATGCCAACGCGTCGGTGCGGTCGTGGGTGCGTGCCCCGAACGTCGACCTCGACGCGCCGCTCTGGCGCGCGGTGGCCGACTGGCTCGCCCGCGACTGGCCGTTTCGGCGCATCGATTACGCTGCGCGGGGTTGACGCGGATCGACAAAACGTCGCGCGCATGAGAGGGTTCTCGCAGCGCGTTCGTTCGAGCGAAAGGGGTGGGGAGATGGGCGAAGGTTCTCGCAGTGGCCGCAGGGATTTCCTGAAGCAAAGCGCGGTGGCGGTCGCGGGTGCGACTGCCCTGCCGCTCGTCGGCGCGCGGGCCGCGTTCGGCGGCACCGGCGAGTTGAATCTCGTCGGCGCGGACCATGTGGGTCTGACCGTCCCCGATATCGGGCAGGCCGTTGCATGGTTCGAGGACGTGATGGGCGCGACCGCACCGCTCGCGTTCGGCCCGATCAGCGACCCGCAGGGCACCCTGATACAGGACTTGCTCGGCGTCGACCCGCGCTCGGTGATCGACGAGATTACCGTGCTCCGAATCGGCCACAGCGCGAACATCGAGCTCTTCCAGTACCAGGCCCCGGATCAGCGCCAGTCGCATCCGCGCAACTCCGACTGGTCGGGTCACCACATCGCTTTCTACGTCACCGACATCGACGCAGCAGTTGCATACATGGAAGGGAAGGGCGTCGAGAAGTTCCTCGGCCCGTTCACGCTCGGCGGCGGCCCCGCTGCGGGCCAGTCGATCAACTACTTCAAGACACCGTTCGGCACCTACATCGAACTGATCAGTTACCCACACGGCATGGCCTACCAGGTGCCGGGCGTCCACCCGCTCTGGTCACCGAAGCGAAACGGCCTGGGCTCCGAGGTGACGAGCGTGCCGGGTCTGCTCGGCATCGACCATGTCGGGATCACCGTGCCCGACATCTCAGCCGCCGCGACCTGGCTCGAGAATGTCCTCGACGGAACGAACCCGTTGACCTTCGGCCCGTTCGCCGACCCCGTCGGCGACTTCATGCACGCGCTTGTCGACGTCGACCCGAAGGCGGTCGTCGAGCAGATCAGGATGGTCCGCTTCGGCAACGGCCCCGGCATCGAGCTCTTTCAGTACACCGCTCCCGATCAGGAGCACGCCTTCCGCAAGAACTCCGACTGGGGCGGTCACCACGTGGCGTTCTACGTGCGTGACATCGACAAGGCTGTCCCGTACCTCGTGAGCAAGGGCGCGCAGAAGCGGCTCGGCCCGTTCCCGGTCACCGGTGGCCCGGCAGCCGGGCAGACGATCAATTACTTCCGCACACCGTTCGGCACCGACATCGAGTTGATCAGCTACCCGCACGGAATGGCCTACCAGGCGACCGCAGCGATCCCGCTCTGGGATCCCCGCGGAAACCATCCCTAGGCGCCGCGGTCAGCGAACGGAGAGCAGGTCCACGACAAAGACGAGCGGCTCGTGCGGTGCGATCGCGCTGCCCGCGCCGCGCGCGCCGTAGCCCATCGCCGACGGGATCGTCAGCTTGCGGCGGCCGCCGACCTTCATCCCCTCGACGCCGGCGTCCCAGCCGGGAATCACCTGACCCTTGCCGAGTGCGAACTCGAACGGCTGGTTGCGGTTCCAGGACGCGTCGAACTCCTCGCCGGAGCGGAACGCAACGCCGACGTAGTGCACCGTCACCTTCGAGCCTTTCGTCGCCTCGTCTCCGTCACCGACGACGAGATCGTCGATGCCGAGATCGAACGGAATGTCTCCGTCCGGCTTGTCGATCTGCGGGCGCTCGAGAGCCACGTCGGCACCTTATCCGCCACCGCGTAGAGTTCGGCCGGTGAGTGACGGAACCGTCTTCGTCGAGATCCCGTCCGGGTCGCGGAACAAGTACGAGTGGGACGAGGACGCCGGCGGGATCGTGCTCGACCGCCGCCTCTTCACCTCGATGAGCTACCCGGCCGACTACGGGTACATCGAAGGGACGCTCGCCGAGGACGACGACCCGCTCGATGCGCTCGTGCTCGTCGGCGAGCCGACGTTTCCGGGGTGCCGCATCCGTGTGCGTGCGGTCGGTGTCTTCCACATGGCCGACGAGAAGGGGCCGGACGAGAAGATTCTCTGCGTGCCGCTCAACGATCCGTCCTGGAGCGGCATCTCCGACATCCATGACGTACCGCCCCAGCTGCGGAACGAGATCGAGCACTTCTTCCAGGTCTACAAGGATCTCGAGGGCAAGAAGACCGAGACAAGCGGCTACGGCAACCGAGCCGAGGCGCAGGCGATCATCGCCGCCTGCCGCGAGCGCCTCGGCGCAGGCGACTAGTGCGGCCTGCCAGCTCGTAGGCGAGGCCCGCGCGATGTCAAAACGCCCCCCGATCGAAGAGCGCTTTCCTGCGCCGTCCGTGATGGGCGTCATCAACGTCACGCCCGATTCGTTCTCGGACGGCGGCGTTCATCTGCGGGTCGAGCCGGCGGTCGCCACGGCTTGGGGGATGCTCGAAGCAGGCGCGGCGATCGTCGATGTCGGCGGTGAGTCGACCCGGCCGCGGTCCGACGGCGTCAGCGCCGAGGAGGAGCTTCGGCGGGTCGAGCCGGTGCTCGCCGACCTCGGCGGCGCGCCCGTCTCGATCGACACGTCGAAGGCGACGGTCGCGCGCCGCGCGCTCGAGCTCGGCGTCGAGCTCGTCAACGACGTCACGGCGCTGCGCGCCGATCCCGAGCTTGCAGGTGTAGTCGCCGACGCGGGCTGCTATCTCTGCCTGATGCACATGCTCGGCGAGCCTCGAACCATGCAGAAGGATCCGCGGTACGACGATGTTGTCTCCGAGGTCAAGCTCTTTCTCGAGGAGCGGCTCGAGGCGGCGGTTGCGGCCGGTGTGCGGGAGGAGCTCGTCTGCCTCGATCCCGGTATCGGCTTCGGGAAGACGGCGGCGCACAACTTCGAGCTCGTGCGTCGACTCGATGAGCTCGTCGCGATCGGCCGACCGATCCTCGTCGGCTTCTCGCGTAAGAGCACGCTCGGCGCGCTGACCGGCGACTCGACGGGCTCCGCCGCCGCCTCCGTGGGAGCGGCTGTCGCCGCCTTCGATCGCGGAGCGACCATCCTGCGGGTGCACGACGTGCGTGAGCACGTCGAGGCGCTGGCCGCCGCGAAGGCAGTGGCCGGATGAAGGTCGAGCTTCGCGGCCTGCATGTCTTCGGCTACCACGGCGCCGAGGAGGCCGAACAGCGCCTGGGGCAGCCGTTTCTCTACGACGTCGAGCTCGAGGTCGGCGACCGCGGTGCATCCGACCGTCTCGACGACGCGCTCGATTACACCCAGGTCGCCCAGGCCATTCGCGAGCTCTCGACCACACGGCGCTTCAACCTGCTCGAAGCGCTCGCGACCGCGGTCGCCGACATGCTGATGGAGCGCTTCGAGCCCGAATCACTGCGGCTCCGCATCCGCAAGCCGCAGGTGAAGCCCGCAGGGCTGGCGGTCGAATACAGCGCCGTCACCATCGAGCGGCCATGACGACGGCGTACGTCGGTCTCGGCTCGAACCTGGGCGACCGCGAGCGGCTCATCCGCGACGCCGCCGATCTGATCGGCGCCGGTCGGCTGTCGGCAGTCATCGAGACCGAGCCGTGGGGGCTCGAAGACCAACCGCGCTTCCTGAACGCGGTCGCGGAGGTCGAGACGCGTCTTGAGCCACTGCCTTTTCTGACGTTCCTGCTCGACGTCGAGCGGCGGCTCGGGCGCGAGCGGATCGGCCCGCGCTTCGGGCCGCGGACGATCGATCTCGACCTGCTCCTCTTCGGCGGCTTGACCGTCGACGAGCCGGGCGTCGTCGTGCCACATCCGCGCCTCCATGAGCGGCGCTTCGTGCTCGAACCGCTTGCGGAGCTCGCCCCCGATCTCGAAATCCCGGGAAACGGCACAGTCCTTCTCGCCCTTGCAGGGCTACAATCCGACGTGTGAGCAACCTCGACGAGCTCGACGAGTTCGAGGCCGAAGCCGAGCTGCGCCTGAAGAAGGAGTACGCGGCGGTCTTCACCCTCTTTCGCTACTGCGTCCTCACCCAGGACGCTACGTATCTGTGCAACAAACTCGACCTGCAGTACGTGCCGCAGCCGACCTACCCGTTTTTCCACTTGAAGATGGATGACGTGTGGGTGTGGGACAAGAACCGGCCGACGCGGATGATCCCGCGCGCCGAGGTCTACACCTCGAGCGACGTGACGATCGAGGAGCTCCGCGGCGAGGGCGACGAGCCCACGCTCACCCCCGAGGCGCTCGCCAAGCGCATCGGCGAGGGCCGCTCCGAGATCGAAGACCTGTAGCGCCCGCAACCAGGTTGAAGGTGCACGCAACCTGGTTTGGTTTTCAACCAGGTTGCCGAGTTTCGAACGGTCGCGGCATTCCTACGAAACATCAACCTGGTTCGAAGAGCGGAACCAGGTTGAATGTGGGCCATGCTGCTTGCGATCGATGTCGGCAACACGCAAACGGTCTTCGGGCTCTTCGACGGCGACCGGCTGACCGAGCAGTTTCGGGTCGGTACCGACCGCACGCACACGAGCGACGAGCTCGCCGTGATGCTGCGTTCGTTTCTCGACCTCTCCTCGCTCGAGGGGATCGTCCTCTGTTCCTCGGTTCCGCAGCTCGTCCAGGAATACCTTGCGTTCGCCGAGCGCTGGGCGGGCACAGAGCTGCTTGCCCTCGGCCCGGGGGTCTCGACCGGGATGGTGATTCGCTACGACGACCCGCGCGAGGTGGGGGCGGACCGGATCGCGAACGCCGTCGCCGCGCGCGAACGCCACGGCGCACCCGCGGTCGTCGTCGACTTCGGCACCTCCACGAACTTCGACGTCGTCTCCGCGGCCGGCGAGTTCGCGGGCGGTGTCCTCGCCCCTGGCATCGAGGTCTCGATGGACGCGCTCTTCGCGCGCGCGGCTCGCCTCCCGAAGGTCCCCTTCGTCGCGCCCGAGCGTGTAATCAGCCAGACGACGACGGCGGCGCTCCAGTCCGGCCTCGTCTACGGCTTCGCCGGCCAAGTCGACGCGATCGTCGACCGCATCAAGGCCGAGCTGGAGGCGCCCGACGCGCCTGTCGTCGCTACCGGCGGCCTTGCCGATCTGATTGCCCCGCACGCCCGCACCGTGACCGCCGTCGATCCCGAGCTGACCCTGCACGGGCTGCGGCTCGTCTGGGAGCGCAACCACCCGAGCTGAGGCGCTGCTAACCCCCGCCGTAGAGCGAGATCGGTAGCGAGTCGAGCAGGACCTCGTCGGCCGGGTCGGGCAGCTCGTCGAGCAGCCGCTCCAGGACGAAACGCGCGCCCGGCGCAGCCGCAAGGAGGCGCGTCTCGACCTCGTCGAGCGACGACAGTGTCACGAGCTCCTGCTTGAACGGGCGCGGGAAGCGGCCCCGGCCGAGGTACCAGCCATAGAACTTCTTCAGGAACCCTGTCGCGCGCTCGGGCCCGAGCTCGCGAACCGTCTCGCGCATGAAGAGTAGGAGCTCTGCAACGACCTCCTCGCGCGACGGCTCGGCGTCGTCGCCCATGATCTCCCGCAACACCCACGGATTGCCCTGAGCGGCGCGCCCGACCATCACGGCTACGGCTCCCGTGGTCGCGAGCACCGATTGCGCCCGCGCGCGCGAGCCGACGTCGCCCGAGGCGATCACGGGCACGTCGACGAGCGAGACGAGCTCCGCGGTCAACGAGTGGTCGGCGGTTCCCGTGTACATCTGCTTCGCCGAGCGCGGATGCAGTGTCAGCGACGCCGCGCCCGCCTCGACGAGGCGCGGGCCCACCTCGAGGCACCGGCGTGACCCGTTCTCGACGCCGCGGCGCATCTTCACCGACACGGGCAGCGGCACCGCAGTCGCGACCGCCTCGACGAGCCGGCACGCGAGGTCTCGGTCGTCGAGCAGTGACGCGCCCGCGCCGGTCTTCGTCACCTTCTTCACCGGGCAGCCGAAGTTCATGTCGACGATGTCCGCGCCCGCCGCCTCGACCATGCGGGCGGCTTCTGCCATCGCGACCGGATCAGACCCGAAGATTTGAATCGCGAGCGGGTGCTCGTCGGCTCCCACGCGCAGGTAGCCGAGCGTTCGCTCGTTCCGGTGCTGGATTCCCGCCACCGAGACCATCTCCGAGCAGACGAGGCCCGCGCCGTAGCGGCGGCCCTGCCGCCGGAATGCCTGGACGCTGACCCCCGCCATCGGGGCCAGAACAAGCCTTCCGGGGATCTCGACGCCGCCGAGGAACCAGGTGTCTGCGAGGTCGATGTTCACGGTCTGTGAATGGTAGCCCCGATGGGTTGCGGCACCCTTGACAGCGCCGCTACCATTCCCGCCCGTTTCTGCCGGGGTCAGGAGGCCTTTGTTGAAGGAAGTAATCCTCACACCCGAGGGCTACGAAAAGCTCAAGCAGGAGATCGATCTACTCCGCGGCGACAAGCGCCGGGAAGTGGCTGAGCGGATTCGTGTTGCTCGGGAGTTCGGCGACATCGCCGAGAACGCAGAGTACGACGACGCAAAGAACGAGCAGGCCATGCTCGAGCACAAGATCGCCCAGCTCGAGGACCGGCTGCTGACCGCGCGAGTGATCACGAAGAAGGAAATCTCGAAAGACATGGTCTCGATCGGATCGCGGGTCCGCCTGCGCGACGTCGCGGCGAAGCAGACGGTCGAATACCACATCGTCGGCTCGGCCGAGGCGAATCCGGCGGAGAACAAGCTGTCGAACGAATCGCCGGTCGGCAAGGCGATCATGGGTCACAAGAAGGGCGAGACCGTCGAGGTGACGGCGCCACGTGGCTCGTTGAAGTTCAAGATCCTCGAGATCAAAGCCGCATAAGAAGGACTGCAAGCGGCGGTTCGACGGCGCAGTGCCGTAAGTTCACTGCGTGGAAGTTGTACGGCTGGATGGAGGCAAGCTCGGCGAGGCGAGCGAGATGCTCGCGCGTGCGTTTCACGACGACCCGGCCTGGGTCTGGCTCTTTCCCGACGACGAGCGCCGTAGGCGCTTGTTGCCGTGGCTCTTCCGTGTCGGATTCGAAGTCACCGCCGCCGACTTGTGGGCGACGCCGGGCGCGGTTCGCGGCGTCGCGCGCTGGCTTCCGCCCGGGCGTCCCGCGATGCGCGTCGGCGCGACGTTCCGCGCCCTCGTGACGACACCCTTTCGGCTCGGTGCCGCAACGTCACCGTTCCTCGCCTACGGGCGGGCCGTCGAGGCGCTCCGCGCCGAGTCCGCGCCAGGCCCGCACTGGTATCTGGCCGGCATCGGCGTCGACCCCGATGCGCAGCGCCGGGGAATCGGCTCCGCGTTGATCGCGCCGGGCGTCGAGGCGGCCGCCCGTGACGGGCTGCCGGCCGTCCTGCTGACCAACAACGAGGCGAATCTCCCGTTCTACGAAGCGCAGGGGTTTGCCGTCGTGCGCAAGGACGAGACGCCGCGGGGCGGCCCGCAGGCCTGGGCTATGGTCAAGGCGCCGTGAGCACGCCGCCGAAGAGGTTCCCCGACCGGGACGACGTTGCGAGCGTCCGCGCCGAGGCCGACGCGCTCGAGGTGAACGCCGAGAGCGCCGATGAGCGCCGCCTTGCCGGGCGCGTCCTTGCGCGGCGCGACATGGGCAAGCTCGTCTTCGTCGACCTCGTCGACCGCACCGGTCGCATCCAGCTTCTCTGCCCCGTGGCCCGCACGGGCGAGGTCGACGTCCACCTCGGCGACGTGGTCGGCGCCATCGGCAAGCCCACGAAGAGCCGCCGGGGCGAGCCGTCGCTGATCGTCGACGAGCTCGTGCTCCTCTCGCGCATCCGCGCGCCGCTGCCCGACACGTTCCACGGCCTCACCGATGTCGAGCAGCGCTATCGGCGCCGCTATCTCGATCTGCTGATGAACGAGGGCACGCGGGCCGACTTCGTGCTGCGCACGCGGATCGTGAGCGCGGTGCGCCGCTTCCTCGACGCCGAGGGCTTCCTCGAGGTCGAGACACCGATCCTGCAGCCGCGCTACGGCGGGGCGTTCGCCGAGCCGTTCGTCACGCACCACAACGTGCTCGACCAAGACCTCTATCTCCGCATCGCGACCGAGCTGTACCTGAAGCGCCTGATCGTCGGCGGGCTCGAGCGCGTCTACGAGATCGGCAAGGACTTCCGCAACGAGGGGGTCAACTTCAAGCGCAATCCCGAGTTCACGATGATCGAGTGGTACGAGGCATACGCGGACTACGAGGACACGATGGTTCGTATGGAGAACCTGACCGAGTACGTCGCGCGCGAGACGCTCGGCACGACGGTGACGACGTTCAAGGGCAACGACGTCGACCTGAAAGCGCCGTGGCGGCGTGTGAAGCTCGTCGACGAGCTGAAGGAGTTCGACCTCTGGACGAAGGACTACGACGACCTCAAGGAGCGCCTCTCCTCACGCGGAGTCGACGTCTCGCAGGACAAAACCTGGGCGCAGCTCGTCGACAAGGCGATCACGGCCTACGTCGAGCCGCGACTCATCCAGCCGACGATCCTCTACGACTACCCGATCGAGCTCTCGCCGTTTGCCCGCACGACCGACGACGACCCGGGAATCGTCGAGCGATTCGAGTTCTACGTCGGCGGCATGGAGCTCGGGAACGCCTTCTCGGAGCTGAACGACGCCGAGGAGCAGGCGGAGCGCTTCGCGATGCAGGCAGCGGAGGGCGTCGGCGGGAACGTCGAGGCCGAGCAGGGCGATCCGGACTACGTCGAGGCGCTTTCCTACGGCATGCCCCCGACCGGGGGGCTCGGCCTCGGGATCGATCGGCTCGCGATGGTGCTCGCGGGCAAAGATTCGATTCGCGACGTGATTCTCTTCCCTGCTCAGCGCACGAAGCAGGAATGACACGCTTTCGGCGGCCCCGGTCCCGGCGGCACCACCGCAGGGGGGAGTACGATGAGGCCTCTGAAAACGGCCCAACCGGTTTGGTCCGTCCCTTGTGGGCGGGAGAAAGGTCAATGAGTGTTCGAGAGATTCACTGAACGGGCTCGCCAGGTCGTCGTCCTCGCCCAGGACGAGGCGCGGGCGCTGAAGCACAACTACATCGGCACGGAGCACATCCTGCTCGGCCTGCTGCGCGAGGAAGAAGGCCTCGCCGCACGGGTACTCGAGTCGCTCGACATCACCGTCGAGGAAGTGCGCGCGCAGGTCGCGCGCATCGTCGGCCAGGGCGACGAGGTCACCACCGGGCAGATCCCGTTCACGCCGCGCGCGAAGAAGGTCCTCGAGTTGGCTCTGCGCGAGGCGCTGTCGCTCGGCCACAACTACATCGGCACCGAGCACATCCTGCTCGGCCTCGTCCGTGAGAACGAGGGCGTCGCGGCGCGCATCCTGCTCGACTTCGACGCCGACGCAGAGAAGATTCGCAACGAGATCATCCGCATGCTCTCCGGGCCAGGCCGCCGCCAGGGCGGTGCGGCGGGTGGCACGAGTGAGAAGGGAAAGAGCTCGAAGCTGCTCGACCAGTTCGGCCGCAACTTCACGAAGCTCGCCGCCGAGGGCAAACTCGACCCCGTCGTCGGCCGCCAGACAGAGATCGAGCGGATCATGCAGATTCTCTCGCGCCGCACGAAGAATAACCCCGTACTGATCGGCGAGCCGGGCGTCGGCAAGACCGCGGTCGTCGAAGGGCTCGCGCAGCGCATCTCGGCCGGGCAGGTCCCCGACCTTTTGAAGGGCAAGCAGATCTACAGCCTCGACCTCGCGGCGCTCGTCGCCGGCTCGAAGTACCGCGGTGAGTTCGAGGAGCGCCTGAAGAAGGTGATGAAGGAGATCACCCAGCGCGGCGACATCATCCTGTTCATCGACGAGCTCCACAATCTCGTCGGGGCCGGCGCCGCCGAAGGTGCGATCGACGCAGCGTCGATCCTCAAGCCTGCGCTTGCACGCGGTGAGCTTCAGACGATCGGCGCCACGACGCTCGACGAGTTCCGCAAGTACCTCGAGCGCGACTCGGCCCTCGAGCGGCGCTTCCAGCAGATCCGCGTGGAGGAGCCGACGACCGACGACACCGTGCAGATCCTGCGCGGTCTCCGTGATCGCTACGAGGCGCACCATCGATGCAAGATCACCGACGAGGCGCTCGAAGCAGCAGCGGCGCTCGCCGACCGCTACATCCAGGACCGCCAGCTCCCCGATAAGGCGATCGACCTGATCGACGAGGCCGCGTCGCGGATGCGCATCAAGACCATGACCGCGCCGCCGCGCTACCGCGAGCTCGAGGAGGAGATCGAGAAGGTCCGCAAGGACAAGGAAGCGTCGATCGAGAACCAGGAGTTCGAGAAGGCCGCCTCGCTGCGCGACAAGGAGCGCAAGCTCACGCAGAAGAAGCGCGAGCTCGAGGAGCAGTGGCGCGAGACGGAGCAGACCGAGCAGCCCGAGATCGGCAAGGAGGAGATCGCCGACATCGTCTCGATGTGGACGGGCATCCCCGTGTTCGAGCTCACCGAGGCCGAGTCGTTGCGCCTCGTCCGCATGGAGGAGGAGCTGCACAAGCGCGTCATCGGCCAGGACGCGGCGATCATCGCCGTCTCCAAGGCGATTCGTCGCGCACGCGCCGGGATCAAGGACCCGAAGCGGCCGACCGGCTCGTTCATCTTCCTCGGGCCTTCAGGCGTCGGGAAGACCGAGCTCGCGCGCACGCTCGCTGAGTTCCTGTTCGGCGACGAGGACGCGATGATCCAGATCGACATGTCGGAGTACATGGAGAAGCACGCCGTGTCCCGGCTCGTCGGCTCGCCGCCCGGCTACATCGGCTACGACGAAGGCGGGCAGCTCACCGAGGCGGTGCGCCGCAAGCCGTATTCGGTCGTCCTCTTCGACGAGATCGAGAAGGCGCACCCGGATGTGTTCAACATCCTGCTGCAGATCCTGGAGGATGGGAAGCTGACCGACTCGCAGGGCCGCAAGGTCGACTTCCGCAACGTGATCGTGATCATGACCTCGAACATCGGCTCAGGCGCGATCTCGAAGAACGTGTCGCTCGGTTTCACGCTCTCGAGCGAAGAGGGTCTCACCTACGACGACATGAAGAACCGCGTCATGGGCGACCTGAAGAAGTCGTTCCGCCCGGAGCTCCTGAACCGGATCGACGAGATCATCGTCTTCCCGAAGCTTGCACGCGAGGAGATTCTCCAGATCGTCGACCTGATGCTGAACCGCCTGCGCGTGCAAATGGCCGAGCACGAGGTGACGATCGAGCTGACGGACGAGGCGAAGGACCTACTCGTCGAGAAGGGCTACGACCCCGCGATGGGCGCACGACCGCTGCGCCGTGCGATTCAGCGCTTCATCGAGGACCCGCTCGCGGACTTCGTCCTCGGACGGTCGCTCGAGCCCGGTTCGACGATCCTCGTCGCTCGCCGAAACGAGGAAGAGGTCGACATTACGGTCGTCCCGCCGGCGCCGCCCGAGGCAATCGGCGTGTCGGCCGCGCCCGATGCGCCGCCCGAGGATCTCGGCAGCACCCCCGATAGCTGACACCCAGGCAACCTGGTTCGGTCTTAAACCAGGTTGCCGAGTTTCGCCTTTTGCGACCTCAGTCCTCGAACTGCCACTGCTCGGCGCGAAGCAGCGGAACCACAGAGCCGTCGACGAGCACGGCGTCGACGTCGACGTCGGGGCCGCCGATCATGAAGTCGGTGTGCACCGACGAGTCGTTGACTCCTTCGCCGGCCTCCCCTTCGACCGCCTCCGCGTACGCGCTCCCGTAAGCGACATGGCATGTTGCGTTCTCGTCGAACAGCGTCTCGAAGAACGTGACGCCTGTCTGGCCGATGCGAGAGGTCCCATCGACAAGCGCGATCTCGCCGAGGAACGCCGCGGTCTCCTCGGAGGCGATCTCGCCGCTCACCACGTCGGCGCCCTCGTCGGCGGTGACCTCCACGATTCGCCCGGCTTCGAAGCGCACCTCGAGGCCGCGCACGATCTGGCCGTTCAGCGCGAGCGGCCTGGTCGAGCGAACGTGCCCTTCGGTCCGGCGTGCGTCGGGTGTCGTGAACACTTCTTCAGTCGGCATGTTCGCGACGTACGGCACCCCGAGCGCGGTCTTCGACTCGCAGCCCTGCCAGCGTGACGCCGGCAGGAGCCCAACGGTGAGATCGGTGCCCGGCCCTCGGAACCGCACGGCATCGACGCGCAGGTCGTTCAGCAGTCGTGCGCGCCGGCCGATCTTCGCAACGTGTGCACGCCACGCCGCGACCGGATCGTCCTCGTCCAGGCGGACGCAGTACTCGACGAGCTCCCACAGCCGCTCGAGATCGGGCTCACCGAACATCTGCGTCGCCCAGCCCTCGTTCGGAACGCCGACGACCGTCCAGTTGTTCAGCTGCTCGTTAATCTGCCGGGAGTTCTCCTCGTACAGCTCGACCATGCGGGCCTTGCCGACGACGTCGCCCGGGAGATCCGCAAGCAGGTCAGGCTCGGCATCCCCGGCGAGCGCGACGACGGCGGCCCGCTCGTCACCGACCGCACGCGCGCGACTGAGCAACCACGGTGGCGTCCAGGAGAGGACATCCTCGGCCGCACTCTCGATCATCGCCCGTCGGATGTGCGGGTCGCGGTACAGGACGTCGACGTAGCGAGCACCCGCCTTGTAGGCGGCGCGCGTCACCGCGCGCGCAACCTCTGCGTGCTCGACCTGTGCCAGGACGTCGACGAGCTGGCCCGGCTGCACGTTCGCGCCGACGCGCACCGCGAGCTCGGCGTACCGCTCGACCCGTGCCGCGTGGTCCGGGGCTAGCTCTCCGGCAGCTGCCACACGTCCTCGCGAAGGATCGGGATGACGCGGCCGTCGGCCGTGACGCCGTCGACGTCGACCTCGGGGCCGCCGACCATGAAGTCCGTGTGCACCGTCGAGACGTTGATGCCGTCGTGGGGCTCGTCGCCCTCGTGCCCCTCCGGGACAGCCATGCCGTAGGCGATATGGCAGGTCGCGTTCTCGTCGAAGAGCGTGTCGAAAAATGTCAACCCGGTCTTGCCGACCCGCGACTCACCGTCGACGAGAGCGACCTCGCCGAGGTGCACCGCGTTCTCGTCGCTTGCAATCTGCGCGCGCACCATCTCGGCGCCGGTCTCCGCCTGCACGTCGACGATGCAGCCCGCTTCGAAGGTGACCTGCAGGCCGCGAACGACCTCGCCGAGGAGGGCGAGTGGCTTCGTCGAGGTCACGACGCCCTCGGCGCGCCGCGCATCGGGGGTCGCGAACACTTCCTCGGTGGGGAGGTTCGCGGTGTACGGCCTCCCGGTGGCGGTGCGGAAGAGCGCCGAGCAGAAGCGCGTGCGCTCGAGCAGGCCGATCTCGAGCTCCGTTCCCGGGCCGCGATACCGCAACGCGTCGAGGTGCAACTCGTTCAGTGCTTGCGCCCTAGCGTCGAGTCGCGCCATGTGCTCGCGCCACGCCGCCACCGGGTCATCCTCGTCGAGCCGCGTGCAGAACGCGACGGCTTCCCAGAGGCGCTCGACGTCAGGCTCGCCGAACATCTGTGTTGCCCAGCCTTCGTTGGGGTACGCGATGCCCGTCCAGTTGACGGTGCGCTCCTGAAGCTGCCGCATCGCGACCGCGGCAACTTCGCGCATGCGCGCACGCCCGACACGCTCGCCGTCGAGGTCGGCGAGGAGCGTGGGCTCCGGGTCGCCGGTCGTCCCGACCATCGCCTGCCCTTCCATCTGCTCGTAGCGCGCGACAAGCCACGGAGGGCTGTAGGAAAGCGCCTCATCCGGGCCGAGCTCGATCATCGCGCGCCGCACATGCTGGTCGACATAGGCGACGTCGACGTAGCGCGCGCCCGCACCGTACGCCGCGCGCGCGAGCGCCCGGGCAAGCGGCGCATGCTCGATGCGGGCTGAGATGAACACGTTCTGGCCGGCCTCGACGTTGGCGCCGACCCCGATCGCTGTAGCGGCGTATCGCGCGAGCCGCGCGTCTAGCTGAGCTGCCACACGTCGTCCCGGAGCAAGGGAATCGTCTGGCCGTCGCGCGTGATGCCGTCCACCGCAACCTCGGGCCCGCCGATCATGAAGTCCGTGTGCACGCTCGAGACGTTCGCGCCGCGCGCACGGAGCTCGTCCGGCTCGAGCCCGATCAAGTCGGGCGCGCTGAACAGCACCGCGGCGCCGTAGGCGATGTGGCAGGTGGCGTTCTCGTCGAACAGCGTGTTGAAGAACGTGATGTCCTGCCGGCCGACGCGAGAGCTGCCGTCGACGAGCGCGACCTCGCCGAGCCGATTTGCGAACGGGTCGCTCGCAAGCTGTCCGCGCACGCCATCCTCGCTGCTCGACGCGCTGACGTCGATGATCTCGCCGCCCTTGAATGTCACGACGAGATCGCGGACGACCGTGCCCCCGAGTGAGAGGGGTCGCGTCGAGCGCACCGTCCCTTCCGCACGCCGTGCGTCCGGCGTCGTGAAGACTTCTTCGGTGGGGAGATTCGGGACGTGGGGGATCCCGCCCGCCGTGTCGATGCCGCCGCCGATCCAGCGCGACTCGGGCAGGAGGCCGATCGTGAGGTCCGTACCCGGGCCGACGAAATGCAGTGCGTCGAGCGCGAGCCCGTCGAGCTCGTCACAGCGGGCGCGAAGCCGCGCGGTGTGCTCACGCCACGCCGCGACGGGATCGTCCTCGTCGAGGCGAACGGTCGCCGCGATCGCCTGCCAGAGCCGCTCGACGTCCGGCTCGCCGAAGACCTGCTCGGCCCAGCCGGCGCTCGGGAACGCCGCGATCGTCCAGTTGACGCCGCGCCTGCTCTGGATCTCGAGCATCGTCTTCAACATCTCGACCGGCTGGGCACGGCCGACGCGATCCTGGTCGAGATCGGCCAGCAACTCGGGCTCGGCCTCTCCTGCGATCATCACGATCGCGTTGCCGTCGAGCGCTGCCGCGCGCTCGACGAGCCACGAGGGTGATGCCGTCAGCGCCTCGTCGGGGCCGAGCTCGATCATCGCGCGGCGAACGTGCGCGTCGGCGTAGCGCACGTCGACGTATCCGGCCCCCGCCAGGTAGGCGGAGCGCGCGATCGCGCGCACGAGCTCGAGGTGCTCGAGGCCGGCGTTCACAAACACGGTCTGGCCCGGGTGGACGTTCGCGCCGACCCTCACGATCAAGTCGGCGTAGCGGTCGATGCGATCCACGGCAGAAGACAATATAGACATCGCTATCAGCTGTCGAGCGGAACGTCGTCCCAGCTCGAGCCGTAGCCGCAGAGCCAGTTCAGTGCGTGGTGTCGCTCGGCTGCGATCGACTCCGCCTCGGCATGCTGCTCGGGCGACAGGTGGCGATAGACCTTGCCGTAGGCACCGAAATCGCCTCGCTTTGGCGCAGGAAGAATGCCTTGCTCGAACGCGCGCATCGCGGTTGCCGCAATCAGCTGGTCGAAGGTCGTGTAGCGCTCGGGAAGCTCGACCGGCTCGTCGTCGCCGGCGCGACCCCGGAGCTCGCTCGTGCGTGCGCGCCAGTGCCAGAGGCGCGCCGTCTCACGCTCGAGCTCGATCTCGTCGCCCTCGCGAAGCGCCGCATTCTCGAGCGGAGCTCCGGCGACTTCGTCCGGGTCGAACGGACCGTCGTAGGCGGGAAGCTCGGCGAGCTGCAAGGCCCACAGAAGCGTGCCGAGCGCCTCGCCGTGCCAGACCGCATCGACGACGGCCGGGTCGCCGGCCGCTTCCGGCAGCCGGGCGAGCGCTGTCTGGAGCTCGCCCTGGAGCGCACGGACGCGCTCGACGACATCTCCCTCCGACCGGGGCTTGCGACGCGGCATCTCTAAAGTATTGCGTCGATCGCGGCGAGCGTTTCTTCGTCCAGCTCGATGCCGGACGCACTCGCGTTCTGGTGCACCTGCTCGGGCCGGCTCGCGCCGACGATCGCCGAGGCGACGTTCGGCTCGCGGAGCACCCAGGCGAGCGCGAGCTGCGCCATCGAGATCCCGAGCCCGGCCGCGACCGGCTCGAGTTGCTGCACCCGCTCGAGGACGTCGTCGTCGAGCCAGCCGCCCATCATGCGGCCCATCCGTGCGTGCGCTGCGCGCGTGCCCTCCGGCGGTGCGGCGCCCGGCTTGTACTTGCCGGTCAGCGCACCCTGGGCGAGCGGCGACCACACGATCTGCGAGATCCCGTTCGCCTCGCAGAGGGGCATCACCTCGTTCTCGGGCTCGCGCCAGAGCAGCGAGTACTGAGGCTGTGAGCTGACGAACTCCGCCCAGCCGTGCTCGCGCGAGCGTTCGAGTGACGCCTGGATCTGCGTCGCGCTCCACTCGCTGAAGCCGATGTAACGCGCTTTCCCGGAGACGACGGCCTCGTTCAGCGCTTCCATCGTCTCCTCGAGCGGCGTCGAGTGGTCGTAGCGATGGCACTGATACAGGTCGACGTGATCGGTCTGGAGTCGTCGCAGCGACTCGTCGATCTGCTTCAGCACCTGCGTGCGCGCGAGGCCCTGGTTCTCGCCCGAGTCGTCCATCGGGAAGTAGAGCTTCGTCGCGAGCACATATGAGTCGCGAGCGCGGCCTGCGAGTGCGTCGCCGAGGAAGCTCTCGGCCGCCCCGAGCGCGTACACATTTGCGGTGTCGATGAAGTTGATCCCTGCGTCGAAGGCCGCGTCGACGCAAGCGCGCGCCGCCCTCTCCTCGACGCCGCCGCCGTAGGTGAGCCACGAGCCGAGGCTGATCTCCGAGACCTGCAATTCACTCGAGCCGAGTTGTCTCAATCTCATGGCGAAGTCGTACCCGTTTCGGCGCAGCTGCCGTCGGGGGCTACCGCTACCGTCGAGCCATGGCGAAGGCAGCGGCAGTCCAACATGTGTGCTCCGAGTGCGGGACGTCGTCCGGGCGCTGGCTCGGGCGCTGCCCCGGCTGTGCCGAGTTCGGGACGATGGTCGCGGAGGCGGTGCCGGTACGGGGCGAGCGCGTCCGCGACCGCCCGGCCGGCCGGGCGCCGCTTCGCCTCGTCGACGTCGTCGCCGAGGAGGCCGAACGGATCTCGACGGGCATCCCCGAGCTCGACCGCGTGCTCGGCGGGGGTCTCGTCCCGGCCTCCCTGGTTCTCGTCGGCGGCGAGCCGGGCGTCGGCAAGTCGACGCTTCTCCTCTCGGCGCTCGGGGCGATCTCGGCCGAGCGGCGAGCGCTCCTCGTGACCGGCGAGGAATCGGTCGCGCAGGTGAAGCTCCGGGCAGCGCGCGTCGGCGGTTGCGATCGAATCGAGATCCTCGCCGAGACCGACCTTGATGCCATCTGCGAGCTGCTCGAGCGTGAGCGGCCCGACGTCTGCGTGATCGACTCGGTGCAGACGCTGTGGGCACCCGACATCGGCTCGGCGCCGGGCTCGGTCGCGCAGGTGCGCGAGGCGGCCGGCCGCCTGCTGCGGGTCGCCAAGGAAAGCGGCGTGGCCACGTTTCTCGTCGGCCACGTGACGAAGGACGGCTCCGTCGCCGGACCCCGCATGCTCGAGCACCTCGTCGACTGTGTCCTCCAGTTCGAGGGCGACCGCTATCACGCCCACCGCATCCTGCGCGCGGTCAAGAACCGCTTCGGCTCGACGAACGAGCTCGGCGTGTTCGAGATGACGGGCGTCGGGCTCGTCGGCGTGCCCGACCCGTCGGCCCTCTTTGGGCACACGCACCCGGGGGAGATCGGGGCGGCGGTCGCCTGCGTGCTCGAGGGCACCCGGCCGATCCTGCTCGAGATCCAGGCGCTCGTCGCGCCCACCGACCTTGCGATGCCGCGCCGTGTCGGCACCGGCGTCGACCCAAAACGCCTCGCAATGATCGTCGCCGTGCTCGCCCGGCACGCCGGTCTGCCGCTCGGCGGGGCGGACGTCTTCGTGAACGTCGCAGGAGGCGTCCGAATCGACGAGCCAGGCGCCGATCTCGGGATTGCGCTTGCGATCGCCTCCGCCGCGAAGAGCCTGCCCGTCTGTGACGGGCTCGCCGCTTTCGGCGAAATCGGCCTCACGGGACGGCTGCGCGCAGCCACCCAGGCCGACCGCCGGGTCGAGGAATGCCGCAAACTGGGCCTTTCGACCGTGCTTGCACCAATCGGCACGAATGGCGCCACCGTCGAGGCAGACACCCTGCGCGCCGCACTCCACGCGGGTCTTGGGAAGAAGCCTGCCTGAGCAGGGATTTTCCCGGAAACCCCTGCAAAAATGGCGGTTTTTGGCCGGTTCTGCTACCCTGGCCTTCTCGCCGGTAGAGCCTCAGGGCCGCCGGCACTTTCGCGACTACACCGGAAAGAGGAGACGCAGCTTGTACAAGGTCGGCGACAAGGTGGTGTATCCCCACCACGGTGCTGGAACGGTCGTGAAGCGCGAGAAGCGCGAGGTGCTCGGCGAAAAGCGCGAGTACCTGACGATCAAGATCCTGCACAACGATATGACCGTGAACGTCCCGGCTGATAACGCCGAGCGCGTCGGTCTGCGGAAAGTGATCGACGAAGAGGCGGTCAAGACGGTCGTCAAGTATCTGACCTCGGGCGGCCCGGAGATGCCCAAGAACTGGAATCGCCGATTCAAGCACAACCGCGACAAGATGAAGACCGGCGACATCTACGAGCTCGCCGAAGTCGTCCGCAACCTCGCGCTGCGCGACGGCGAGAAGGGCCTCTCGACGGGCGAGAAGCAGATGTACGTGAAGGCGAAGAAGATTCTCGCCTCCGAGCTCATGTACGCGAAGACCATGAGCGAGGACGAGGCGCTCGAGTGGCTCGAAGAGACGCTGACCGACGGTGTGAAGCCGAAGCTGACGCCGGCCGAGAAGGCCGCCGCCAAGAAGGCGCCCGCGAAGAAGGTCGCCGCGGCTCCGGTCGCGAAGGCGGCGGCTCCGTCGAAGGCGCCGGTCCGGCCCGCGCCGAAGAAGGCGACCGCAAAGGCTGCGGCCGTGAAGACGTCGGTCACCTCCAAGGCGAAGCCGACGGTCACGAAGACGGCCACCGCGAAGAAGAAGCCGGCAGCCACGCGTTAATGGTGTGGGCCGTTCTCGTCGCCGCCGGGCGAGGGGAGCGGCTCGGTGAAGCTCGGCCGAAGGCGTTCGTTCGCCTCGGCGAGCTTCCCATGCTCGCGGAGCCGTTGCGGCGGCTCGACGAGAGCGACTGGATCGACGCGGTCGTCCTCGTTGCTCCGCCCGAGTGGGAGGAGCCCGCGATCCTCCTCGCCGAGGAGGTTGGCGCGTCGAAGGTGGTCGCGTGCGTGACCGGCGGCGAAACACGCACAGCGTCGGTGCGGGCCGGTGTTGCCGAGGTGCCCGACGACGTCGCAGTGATCCTCGTGCATGACGCCGCTCGGCCGCTCCTTCCCGACGAGGTGATCGGGCGTGTGCTCGGCGCGCTCGCCGACGGCGTTGACGGCGCCGTGCCGGCGCTGCCTGTCACCGACACGGTGAAGCGCGTGCGCGACGGCGTCGTCGACGAGACGCTCCGCCGTGACGAGCTCGTGACGGTGCAGACACCGCAAGCCTTCGTCGCGCCGGTGCTGCGTGCGGCGCTTGCGAGTGGCGCGGAAGGATCGGATTGCGCATCGCTCGTCGAGGCGAGTGGCGGGCGAATCAAGACCGTCGCCGGCGACGAGCGGCTGCTGAAGGTGACGACGCGCGCCGATCTGGAGCGCGTCGCGGCCTGGCTTCTCACGTAGCCTCTCGTCGTGAGCCTCCGGGTCGGGATCGGTGTCGATGCGCACGCGCTGGAGCGCGGTGTGCCCCTGGTGCTCGGCGGTGTGCGGCTCGACTACGACCGCGGCCTCGCGGGCCACTCCGACGGCGACGTGCTTGCGCACGCTCTCACCGACGCGGTGCTCGGCGCCGCGGGGCTCGGCGACATCGGCGCGCTCTTTCCGTCGAGTGACGAGCAGTATCGGGGAGCCAGTAGCCTCGACCTGCTGCGTGAGGCGTACCGCCAGGTGCACGAGGCGGGCTGGAAGCTCGTCAACGCCGACTGTGTGCTCGTCGGCGAGAAGCCGCGGATCGCGCCGTACCGCGAGGAGATGCGGCAGCGGCTTTCGGAGGCGCTCGGCGGTGGCGAGGTCAACGTGCGTGCGACGACGACGGACCAGCTCGGCTTCACCGGCCGCGGCGAGGGCCTCGCGGCACACGCGGTTGCGTTGCTCGAGTCGAGATGAACGTCGTCCGCTACGCCGACCGGCCCGATCTGCTCGAGCGCCGCAGCCACGAGCTGAACACGTTCCCGACCTACATGAACCACAACGCGATGGGCTGGCGCTACTGGGGCCGGCTCTACGGCGAGCATCCCGCGTTTCAGCTTGCGCTCGTCGACGGAGACGAGCTCCTCGCGGAGGTGCACGCGCTCCCCGTGCCCGTCGAGGGAGAGCTGCCCGCCGGGTGGGACGAGGCGTTCGCGCGCGGCATGGAGCTCGGCGACGGCAACGTGCTCTCCCTGCTCGCGATCTCCGTGCGGCGCGACCGGCGCGGCGGCGGCCTCGCGGCGAGGCTCATCGACGCAGCGCGTAGCGCGGCCGCTGACGCGGGACTCACGGCGGTCATCGCTCCCGTTCGACCGACGCTGAAGTCGAGCTATCCGTTGATCCCGATCGAGCAGTACATCGAATGGCGTCGCGACGACGGCTCCCACTTCGATCCGTGGATTCGCGTGCATGAGCGCGCAGGCGCGACGATCGTGCAGGCGGCGCCGAACTCGATGCTGATCGAGGCGCCGGTCGCCGACTGGGAGGAGTGGACGGCGATGCGCTTCCCCGGTGACGGCAGCTACGTCGTGCCCGGCATGCTCGCGCCGCTCGAGGTTCGCGACGGCGTCGGTGTGCACGTCGAGCCGAATGTCTGGCTGCGGCACTCGGTGTAGCGCGGGCGGGGCCGGTGACGGCCCCGCCCTTGCGCAGGTCGGTTACTTCAAGCAGGCAGCGGCGAAATCGTTGCCGTAGATGTTGTTGTAGGTGAAGCAGCCGAACCGCTTCGAGGTGAAGAGGCGAAGGTTTGCGTGCGAGAGCGGTGCCCACGGTGCCGCGTTCGCGATGATGTCCTGGTCGAGCTTGCCGTAGTTGGCGAAGCGCGAGTTGCCCGACAGCAGGGCTGCCCGCTCGATCAGCTTGTTGTAGTGCGGATCGTTGAAGTAGGCGAAGTTGCTGTTGTTCTGATCGTGGATGTTGTTCCCGTCGAGCAGGACGTTGACGAAGTCGGACGGGTCGACGAAGTCGGCGCCCCAGTTCTCGTCGGCGAGGTCGTAGGGCTCGCCACGGTTTCCTTCCTTGCCGAACTGCACGCCGCGCGGGAAGGGGTGGACGTCGACGTTGATGCCGATCTGCTTCAGGTCGAACTGGATGATCTGCGAGCGGTTCAGGCACGAGTTGTTGTTGCACGTGTAGAGAACCGCCTTCCCGTCCCCGGTGTGCCCCTTGGCGAGCGCCTGGGCCTTCGCAACGTCCGGTCCCTTCAGTGGGTAGATCTTGTACGGGTTGTAGCCCGGCATCGCCGGCGGGAGGATCGTGTCGTCCTTCTTGCCGGCCAGGAACCCGAGCTGAGCGAGGAGCGCGTGCCGGTCGAGCGCGAAGTTGACTGCCTTCCGCAGCGAAGCGTTGCCGCTGAAGAGCGGGCGCGACGTGTTCATGGCGACGTAGCGGACGGTCAGGGTCGGCTCGACATGGAACTGGCCCTTGTTGATGCCGTACTTGGTCGCGAGGTCCGCGTACGCCGGCGAGGGGACGCCGTCGGCCGCGTAATCCGACGCGCCCTGCTCGACCCGTAGGCGAATCGCTTCCTGGCTGTTGCCGATCGTGTAGTTGATCGCCGCGACGTTGTGCGGGCGCGGGCCGTGGTAGTTCGGGTTCGCCTTCAGCAGGATTGTCTTGTTCGGCGTCCGAGCTGCGACGTAGTACGGCCCCGCGGACGCGGGCGTCAGCGCGCCGTTCGGGTCGTTGCCGATGTTCGCGGGGACCGCTGAGAAGAACGGCATTGCGACGCGTGCGAGGAAGTCGGGAGCTGCGTGCGTCAGCGTGATCACCAGATGCGTGCCCTTCACCTGTACGCCGCTGACCGAGGCGGACTTGCCGGCGAGAACGTCGTTCACTCCGGCGATGTCGGTGATGAAGCTCTGACCGGGTGATTGCAACTTCGGGTTCGCGAGCCGGTTGATCTCGCGGGCGAAGCTCTGCGCCGTCACGGCTTCGCCGTTCGAGAACTTCGTGAACCCTGCTTTGACCGTGAAGTCGTACACCCTCCCGTCCGCGGAGACCTTCGGGAAGCCGGCGGCTGCCTCCGGGATGATCTGCGAGCTCGCGGGACCGCTCTTGTCGGCGTAGTTGACGAGCTTCAGCGCCGTCGCGAACTCGAGCTCCCAGCCCGGGCCGTAGTAGTCGAGTGCCGGGTCGGTGTAGTCGGTGTCGGTGAACAGGTCGACGTTGAGCGTCCCGCCCTTCACCGAGTGCGATGTATCCGCGGCGCTCGCCGCCGACGTCGCGATTGCAAGTGCGGCGCAGAGGGCGACGATGCCGAGCGCCATTCTCACGTTCCTCAAGATCGACTCCTTTGTCGTCAAAGCCGCGAGTCGCGGCGAGACGCCTAGTGCGTCTCCGGTCAGATAGACGCGGCCGGTCGATGCGCGTTTGAGCCGATCAGGGATGGACGTATGCGCGGAATCGCTAGAGGTACATCAGCCTGCGTCTGACACGCGGACGTAGGCGATCTCCCAGACCGTCTCCCACGTGCCGTTGCCGCGCGAGCGCTGCCAAAGCCAGTCGAAGCGATCCGGCTCGATGTTGCAGAAGATCATGCGTTGCAGTAACTCCTCGCCGTCGGAGATCAGCTCGCGACTCAAGTGCAGCTCCCCGCCGGCCGGCCCGCCGCGGAAGTCGAGATACGAGCCGGTGTCGTCGACCCAGGTCTGCTTCCAGCAACCCTCCGCGTGGTCGAAGACCGAGAGGCTCAGGCCGCGCAGCGTGTCCGGCGGTTGCGCTCGGAAGTTCTCGACGATGACATGGCCGCCAAATTCTCTCGAGATGACGTTGATCGCCTCACCGGGTGCCGAGTCGCGCGTCCAGGTTCCGCGCCAGGTGCCGAGCCAGAAGTCCAGATCGGTTGCAGCCGCGGCGAGAGCAACCGAGTCGTGCGGCTCGTTCATGACGACGTGGACGTCACCTTGTCCGTTGCGGTTTGTGCGCGCCGTGCATGCGGATATGAGCGGCTCGCGTTGGCGTGGAACGGTCGCGGTGCCGTCAGCCCGAGCTCAGCGCATGCCGTCTGGGTCGCGCGGACGAATGCTTCGACGGGACGGTCGAGGGCACGATCGCTGTTCCAGACGAGCGCCACGAGCCGCGGCTCGATCGCATCGGGCGGGTCGAGCGGGACGAGGACGATGTCGCCGTCCGCCTCGTCGACCGAGAGACGCGGCACGACCGCGTAGCCGATCCCCTCGCGCACGAGTGCCTGAATCGTCGTGTTGTAGTCGGAGCGTGCGACGAAGTCGGCGTTCAGGTGGTGTGCCTCGAGGTGTCTCGCGAGGCGTGGCCGCTCGTCCGAATGGCCGATCAGCGGGAGTGAAGCGAGCTCGCGCAGGCCGAGCGCGCCCTTTGAGCCGGCGACGTCGCTGCCGCTCGGCGCGACGAGGATGTAGGGGTCTTCGAACAGCACGACATGCTCGAACGGGCCGTCGGGCAGCGGCAGTTCGGCAAAGACGACGTCCACGTCGCCGGCTGTGAGTTGCTCGAGCAGGCCGACGTCGGTCGCCTGCTCGACCAGGTGAACGTCGACCGCGTGGTCGAGGTTCTTCATCGCCTGCGGGACGATGCGGGCTGCGATCGCCTGGAAGGTACCGACGACGAGCGCGTTCCACTCGGCTGCGCTCGCGAGATCGGCTTCGGCGGCATGCACGCGCGCGAGGATCGTCGTCGCGTGACCGTAGAGCAGCCGCCCTTCGCGGGTGAGCGCGACGGGCTTCGTGCCGCGCGTGCGATCGAAGAGCCGGTGCCCGACGATCGATTCGAGTGCGGCAATCTGATGGCTGACGGCGGACTGCACGTAGCCGAGCCGCTTTGCCGCCGCGCTGAACGACCTCTCTTCGGCGACGGCTTCGAGGGCGAAAAGGTGGCGCAGCTCAACGCGGAGCCAGCGTTCGAGGTTCACCGACATCGATAGGGCGAGCGTTCCAGGTCCGTTCCGTCACCCGCAGCGTTGATGACGATCTGCGATCCCGGCTAACTAATACGGCAGGCTCGCCGCTCCTTCGCGGAGCACGACGAGGCCGTCGCGTTCGAGCGAGACGAGTGCGTCTCCGTCGGACGGTTGCTCACCCGCCGCGACGGCGCGCAATGCGACTGCGCGTCGCTGGCGGAACGAGCCTTCGAACGCCGACTGCTTGCGCAGCGGCTCGTACCGCGAGCCCCGTGACGGGCAATCGTCGGCGAGCGGGCAGTCGCCGCAGCGCGGGATTCGTGCGAGACAGATCATCGCGCCAAGGTCGAAGAGCGCCTGCGCGCATGAGCCGTCGAACGACTCACCCGTGCGCTCCTGTACCCGGCGAACGTTGGTGTCGACGGGCAACACGTCGCGTCCGAAGGCGAAGTTGCCGACCGCGGCTGCGGTGTACGGGCCGACTCCCGGCAGTTCCGTGAGATCGTCTGGCCAACCGCGCTTCGCGACGACGCCGGCCGCACGGTGCAAGGTGACCGCGCGCCGGTTGTAGCCGAGCCCCTGCCAGGCGACGATCACCTCGGCGGGCGACGCGGCCGCGAGCGCCTCGACCGTCGGCCAACGCTCGAGCCACGCGCGCCAGCGCGGGATGACGCGGTCGACCTGCGTCTGTTGCAGCATCACCTCGCTGACGAGGATCGCGTAGGGCTCCCGCGTCTTCCGCCAAGGGAGATTGCGTTCATTTTGGCTGTACCAGGCCAAAAGAAGCTCCTTCACGGCGCGAACCCTAGCGAGGGAACGTCTCGAGCTGGCGAGCGCCTCGATTCGGGTGGCAATGCGGACCGGAGCGTCGGCAGTCTCCACGGTTCGTGTTCGCCGCTGCGACTCGGCCGGTGAAGGCAACGCGCGCGACTGTGTTCGGCATCGTCGATCAGAGCGGCGGCGCGATCTCCCTGACGAGCCGCCAAGGCGAGGGGTCGACCTTCATCATCTTGCTGCCGCGCTCCGACGATGACCGCGAAGCGGTGGCCACCGTTGGGGCAAGGGCCGAGGCGCTTCGCGGCGGGGCCGAGCAAGGTATCGCCGCCGGCGACATCTCATTCCTCCAGAAGCCGTTCTCGTTGCTTCAGCTCGCGCAGCGAGTCCGCGGGCTGCTCGACGACACAAGCTCGGGCGCTAGTTCGACAACTTGACGTTCGTGTGTGTGTACGTCACCTCTGGCGAGGAGTGCCGCCGCGATGACGACGCACGCGAACGCGACGACGCGCGCGACGCCGAGCGCGCCGCCCGGCACGCGCTCGTGGAAGAGCGCGAGGCCGCCCGCGATGGGGAGCGCGTTCGTGAGGAGCGACGCGGTCCCCGCGGTGGCAAGCGAGCCGCCGCGCTGGAACCCGAGCTGAAGCGCCGCGAACGCACCGCCGTGCGCGGCGAGGACGACGGGAACGAGCAGCAGCCAGGCAGCGCCGAACACTGCTCCCTTCGTCGCGACGTCGCCCGCTCCGTAGAGCACGCCGGCGGCAATCCCGAGTCCCGCACCTGGAGCGAGGCGCGCGCCCGACCCGACTGCGACCGCGGCAAGCGCACACGAGATCACGATCCAGCCGGCGACGAGGCTCGGCGCGCCCGCGCGCCCCGAGGCGGCACCGCCGGCCAGCGATGCACCGAGTAACGCGAGCCCGGCGACGGCGATTGCGACCGCGATCCACTCGCGCCGCGCGAGCGGGTCGCCGCGTCTGTGGGCGAGCACGGCGAGGACGCCGATTCCGCCGGCCGAGGTTGCCTGCACGAGCGAGAGTGGCGCGAGCGACAGCGCTCCGACGTAGAACGCCCAGCCGGCCAGGCCGACGAGAAAGCCGACGAGCCATGAGCGATCGCCGAACAGAACCGCAAGCGCGCACAGCGGGCGGCGCAGCGAGATCGCCGGCAGGCTCGCGGCGGCGCCATGCTGCACGATCCAGCCCCAGTTCAACGCGACCGCGGAGAGGAGCGCCAGCGCGAGACCGGCGCCGACGCTCACCGCCGCTCGTTCTGGAACGGCAGGTACGCCTCGGCGGCCAGTGCGGCGATGCCGACCCGTGGCAGGTCGCGCCGCCGCTCGTACACGACGAACCGCCGCTCCCACTGGGGGAAGAACTTGCGGTTGAACGCGAGGAGGTTGTCGAGCTGGAAGTGGCCCTTCAGTGTGAGGAGCGCCCGCCGTTGCAGATCCTGGAGGCCGCTCAGCTCGGCGTCGGGCGCGAGCAGCGCAGCGAACGGCGCGAAATTCAGCGAGACCCGCTCGAAACCATTCGAACGCGCCCACGCGACGGTCTCGCAGACGAGCCACTCGTTGAAGCCGTTCGGTGTCGTCCGCAGCCTCGGCATCGACGACAACGACAGCGCAGCAGAGGCAGGCGAGAGCGCGAAGTGAAGGAAACCGGACACCTCGCCGTCCGGCGCGAAGCCGACGACGAAGATCGCGTCGTCGTCGCCGAGCCCGAAGAGCGCATCGAGTGCCATCACGAACCCGCGCTCGGGCGCGTCGCCACGCCACGCGCGCGCGACGTCCTCGAGTTGTGCGCGCGCGGCCGCATCGAGCTCACTCGGTCGCATGACACGAGCTACATACCCCGCGTGCTCGAGTCGGTGCACCGACTGCCGCACCTTGCGGATCGCACGTCCCTCGAGGCCGAACGACGCGGTCTCGACGACGGCCTCGTCACCGTGGTAGAGCGCGTGAAGCCCGCGCTCGGCGTACAGCGGCAGGAATGCCTCGGAAGCCCCGAGGATCGCGACGCGCCAGTCACGGGCGTGCGCGTGCTCGACGAAGCGGGACACAAGCTCGTCGAGCTCGTCACGCGGGCCGATCGGATCGCCCGAGACGATCGCGACACCGCCGACGACCCGATAGGCGAGGAACGCTGTCTCGCGGGCGTTGAGGAAGTACGACTTGTCTGACCGCAAGACAAACGGCGCGAGTGTGTCGACGCCCCACGCGTGGACGAGCGCACGCGCAACGGCGCGCTCCCGCTCCTGTTCCGCGATTCGGTAACGCCAGGGGGCGAGCCAGCCGGCAACGACCCAGACGGTCGCCGCGATCCCGAGGAGGAGCAGCGAGAGCGGGAACCAGTCGCCGAACGGCCCGGCGAGATGCGGTGATCCCCGCAGGTTCAGGCCGAGGAGGCCGCCGAGCGTCTCGTGCAGCACGAAGCGCGGTGTCAGCGGCTGGTCGGCCGCCACCTGGTTGACCCAGAGCGCGGCGATTGCATAGAGCGCGATCGACGCGAGCGCAACGCCCGCACGAGCGGCGATCAGACGGCGAGTCGAGGCATCGCCCGGCCGGTCGAAGTCGTGCCGGCGCGCGACGAGCAGGACGAGAACGATCGCCGAAGCGAGCGTGCCGTGGTTGAGGCCGTCGAGTACATGCAACACCGTTGAGGCCCCCGCGACGGCGGTTGCGATCTGCCACGCGCGCCGGCGGCGCCGCGCGAGACCCCGCGCCGCGACGAGCAGCGCCACGCCGGCGAGTGCCCCCGCAGCGCGTGCCAGCGGTCCGACCGCGTCGGGGGTGAAGGAGTGGAGGAGGCCTGCGTCGTCGCCCGGCAGGATCGTGTGCACGACGTTGAGCGCCCCGCCGATCGCGACGATCGACGCGACGAGCAGCGGCGCACGGCGTCCGCGGCTGCGCGCGGGTGCGAGCGCAGCGACTCCGAGCGCGACGAGCGCAGCCGGCACGTAGACCGACTGCAACCGGGACGCCGAGTCGAGCGCGTCACGCAGAGACACCTGGCGGACGACCGCGATCGAGGTCCCGGCCTGCGCGTAGGAGAAGAGACCTGTCCCCGCGCCGAGCAGCAGTGCTGAGGTGAGCCGCTCGAGTCGCGCCCACCGCGCGTACAGCCCGAGGAGCGTCGCCGCGACGAGCCAGACCGCGATGAACCAGAGAAGCGGCGCCGAACTGTGCTTCGCAAGCTCGTCGAGCGGCAACGCCTCGCCGAGCTTCGGCCCGGGAAGCGACGGCCGGACCGAATAGAGCCAGCCGGTCGCCGCGAGCGCCGTCGCAATCAGTATGGGGAGGGCGGCGAGCTTACGCGGCATGCAGTCTCCGCGAAAGCGCGAGCAGCGCGCGTGCAGCATTTCCACGCCAGAGCGCCCAGTTGTGCCCGCCGCGCACGACGAAGTAGCGGTGCGGCAGTCCGAGGCGGCGCAGTTCATGTGCGAACCGCGCGTTCTGGGCGCGGAAATGATCGTCGGTGCCGCTGTAGAACCAGATGTAGGTGCCCGCGCGACGGAGGGCCGACGCTGCGTGTGGCAGTGCGAGCGACGGGCTGTTGTGGCGCAGGAGCGAGACGCGATGGCCGAAGATCGCGGCGATGTCATCGGCGCGCTCGTAGCCGGACCAGCTTTCGAGGACGCGGAACTCCCGTGGATGGTGGATGCCGATGTTGAGGGCGGCATAACCGCCCTCCGAGAGGCCGGCGAGCGCGCGCGCCCTACCGCTTCGGATCGTTCGATACCTCGCGTCGACGGCGCGCACGACGTCGCGTGCCACGAATGTCTCCCAGGCGTTCGCCGAGCCGACGCCGTTTGCCCATTCCTTGTCGGTGAACGACCCGGTCGAGCCGAACGGCATGACGAGGATCATCGGCCGCACCCGGCGCAGCGCGACGAGCTCGTCTTCGACGACACCCATGCGCACCGTTGCGAGGAACGCACCCGGTCGGCCCGGGAAGCCGTGCAGGAGGTACGCGACCGGATACCGGCGGTGTGGATGGGTCGAGTAGCCGGGTGGCAGGTACACGTCGACCGGCTGGCGGCGGCCGCCGAGGGCGCGGCTCGTCACGACGAAGTGCGTCGCCGTGCCGCGCACCTTCACGAACGCTGCGTCGTGTGGCGGCGCGAAGCCGCGGTAGGACCAGTAGTTCTCGACGTAGCGGTACGCACCGAAGGCGCCAACCGACAGAAAGATCCCGAGAGCGACTGCCGTGGCCCAGGCTCGGCCCGGCATTGCAAGGCCAGGTGCGATCACGCGACCGTTGTACGACAGCGCACCTGAACGAAAGCTGACGGAGCGGTTAAGCCAGCGTTATGTCGACGGCCGCGCGAGCCGGTCGAGCGCTAGGCGCAGCCACACCGTCGCGTGCGACGACCACAAGCTCGTCTGGTGCGCGCCCGGGTAGAGCTCGAACACATGCTCCACGCCCGCGACGGTCAGTTCGTGGTCGAACTGGATGTTCTCCGCGCGGAAGCGCGTGTCGCCGCGGCCGACGTAGAACCCGAAGAACGTCGGCTGTCGCTTCTGGGATGCACGAAGGTCGGCGATGAGCGTGTGCGCATTGGCGGCGGTCCCGCGTTGGAGCGGCTGCGTTCCCGACGGGTCGGTCGGATGGAAGTACCCCGACCAGGACTCGACCGCTGCGAACGACCCGAGGTGGTGGAGCCCGAGGATCGTCGCACCGTAACCTCCGGCCGAGACTCCGACGAGCGCACGACCAAGGCGCGAGCGAATCGTGCGAAAGTGCGCGTCGATGTAGTGCGGAACCTCCTCCGCGACGTAGGTCTCCCACTCCCGGCCAACGCCCCAGTTGAGGTACTCCGGATCGGTGTCGTTGTCGCGCGCGCCCTGGGGGAAGACGAGGATTGCGGGACCGGCCGCTTCGAGTGCGCTGATCACCCACGCGTTGCCGCGGTAGGACGTCGAGCCGGCCGGCAGCCCGTGCAGGAAGTAGACGACGGGGTAGCGGAGCGTGGAGTCGTCATAGCCGGCGGGGAGCACGACGCGCGCGTGCACCTTGCCTTTCAGCGCGACTGAGACGATGCCCTCGTCGACGTCGCGGTTCTGGACGAGGCCGGTGGCTGCCGCCCCAGGGGCTGAGGCAAGACACGCGAGAATGAAGAGAGCGGACAGATACCGCATGGGAACACCCTGCCTGCGGCGCCTGGGCCGCGGCTAAGAGAACCGGTCAGAGAACTGCTCTCCGCCGGCGGCAAATCTCAACCCGGCGGCAACAGTCCCTTCACGAGCGATGAGTATCGTCGGCGCATGGCTTCGCTGGCCGCCCTCGTCGCATCGGCGTTCCTGCCTGGATTCATCCCGTTTGCCGCGGGGCCGGCAGGCGGGCAGGTGTGGAGTGGGACCTTCCCAGGCTCCGAGCGCGCGGGCTATGTGTACCTGCCACCCGGATTCGCGACCTCGCAGCGCTACCCGGTCGTCTACCTGCTCCACGGCATGCCTGGCTCGCCCTCGGAGTATCTCGACGGCACGCAGCTTGCGGCCTTTGCAGACCAAGGAATTGCGTCAGGCACGTTGCGTCCGTTCATCGCAGTCGTGCCTGCCGCCGGGTCGAACCGCGACTACAACGGCGAGTGGGCAGGGGCTTGGGAGCGAGACCTGGTCGACCGCATCGTTCCATGGGTCGATTCGACGCTGCCGACGATCGCGTCGCGAGACGGCCGGGTGATTGCCGGTCTCTCCGCGGGCGGGTATGGCGCCGCCGACATCGGCATTCGAAATGCACGCCTTTTCGGAGCGATCGAATCGTGGAGCGGCTACTTCCGGCCCCTCGATGACGGCCCGTTCAAAGGTGCTTCGCGCTCGGTGCTCGCGGCGCACGATCCGCGCCGCCTCCTGCACCTCGATGATCGAGCGCTCGGAGGAACGCGGTTCTTTGTCTCGAGTGGCCCGTATCACAGCCACTGGTTCCGTCCCGCCGAGACGGTGGCGTTCGCGCGCGAGGCGCAAGGCCTCGGCCTCAGCGTGACGCTGCGTCTCTACTCCTCCAAGCAGGGCGAGTGGCGTGCGCAGTTCGACGACGGCCTGCGCTGGGCGTTCGGCCGCTAGATCCGGAGATAGAAGAAAGCGTTCGCGGCGACCGCGCCGCTCGGCACGACGGAGTAGTCGGGGATCTCGCCGGAGCGCGCCCAGCCGAGGCGCGGATAGATGCGGTCGGCGTCGGTTTCGGCGTGCGTCGACAGCCAGAGCAGTCGGAGTCCGAGCGTGCGCGCGTGCTTCACGGCGACGTCCATCAATGCGCGGCCGACTCCCTGACCGCGTGAGCTCTCGGCGACCACGAAGCGCCGGATCTCGGCGCGGTGCCGTCCGTTCGCGGCGGTTGCGCGAGCGAGGTGAATCGCGCCGAGCACGCGGTCGCCGTCGAACGCCGCCCATTGCACGCGTTCAGCGGGCTCGAGCGCGCGCGCGACCTCACGCCACGCGTCTTCGGCGCCGACGCGCGTCAGCGACGGTGCGAGGCCGAGCGCCATGCCTGCTGCGTGGGCATCGAGGAGGAGCTGAGCGAGTTGGCCGACGTGCGCTTCGATTCCGACCGCGTCGAGCTCGACGATCTCCATCTATCCGGCCGTGCGCGACTGCGCTGCGCGCCGGGTGACGCGCCAAGTTGCAACGCCGGCACCGAACAGCGCGAGCTCGACAAGCGTGATCGCAAGCCGATTGATGACGGTGACGCTGAGCGCAGGCCCCTCGCTCGTGATGGCCAGCAGCAGGCCGTACATCGACGCCTCGCGCGCGCCGATTCCCGACGGTGCGAAGAACGCGAGCACTGCCACGATCGCGCCGACAGCCGACACGCCGCCGAGGAACGGGATCGTTGCAAGGCTCGGGCTCGAGCCGACGCTCCGCAACATGAAGTAGACCGCCGCACCGCCGATCAGCCAGGTTCCGCAGTAGAAGAGCAGCAGACCGACCGTCTCGCCGAACGGAAGCGGTTCGAGGTGCTCGCCCCCGAACGGGCGCAGGAGCTTGTTGGCCACCGGCCGGAAGATCCGCGGGTGCAGCCCGACCGCACAGGCCACACCGAACGCGACGAGCGGCAGCAGTGGCGCGTTGACGCCCTTCACCCACGCAAGGCTGACGACGAAGACGATCACCCCTGAGATGGCCGAGAGCGCGGCTTCCACGAACACGGATGCGAGCACTTTGGGCGTCTCGGTCACGCCGGCTGAGCGCCGAAGCGCAACCGCCCGCGCGGCGGGTGTCCACACGGCACCGGGGATGTACTTCGCGAGCATCGAGACCATCTCCGCGCCGAGCGCGACGCGATAGGGGATCTCGATGCCCCAGGCGGCGAGGATCCGGATCCAACCGAGGATGAAGACGAGGTAGTAGATAGCGACGGCGGCGAACGCGAGGGCGAGGTACGCCGGGCTCGCGTGCTCGAGCCGTGGGCTTGCCTTCGGCCACTCGTTGCGGACGGCCCACACGCAGAACCCGACGGTGAGCACGAGCAAGCCGACTTGCAGCAGCTTCGAGAGCAGCGGGTGCGCCCGGAAGAACACCGCGACGGCGCGAAGGCGTGGGACGATGCCGGCCACGCGTACGAGCCTAGACGGTCCGGTCGAACATCTAAATGGTCCGGTCGAGCATTTAGAGTCCGGGGGTGGAGGAGCCGCGGCAGCACTACAACATCACGCTCGCCGTGCTCGCGCTCGCGGCCCTTGCCTACGCCCTTCAGCAGACCATGATCGTGCCCGCCCTGCCGAGCTTGCAGCGCGACCTCCACACTTCGTCGGCCTGGGCGACGTGGCTCTTCACGTCGTTCCTGCTCGTCTCGGCGGTCGCGACGCCGATGCTCGGGAAACTCGGCGACCAGTACGGGAAGGAGCGCTTCCTCCTCGTCAGCCTGATCATCTTCTTCGTCGGCTGCTTCGCGGCAATCTTCGCCTGGAACATCTGGTCGCTGATCGCGTTTCGGGCCGTTCAGGGGTTCGGGGGCGCGGTCTTCCCGCTCTCGTTCGCGATCGTGTACGACGAATTTCCGGCGGATAAGATCGGCGGCGGTGTCGGGATGGTGTCGGCGGTCCTCGGGGTCGGCGGCGGCCTCGGACTCGTGCTCTCGGGACTGCTCATCGATCTCGGCTCCTGGCGCTGGCTGTTCATCGTCGGAGCTGCGGTTGTCGGCATCGCCGTGATCGGCGTGTGGCGGTTCGTCCCCGAGTCGCCCGTGAAGACTCCCTCGAAGCCCGACCTCGTTGGCGCATTCTTCCTCTCCGCGCTGCTCGTCTCGCTCTTGCTCGCCCTCACGGAGGGGCCGGGCTGGGGATGGGGCTCGAGTCGCGTGATCGGGCTCTTCCTGGCGGCGGCGGTCTTCACGCTCGCGTGGGTTCGCACCGAGTTGACGGTGGCGGAACCGATGATCGACATGCGGATGTTCATGCACCGAACCGTGCTCTTCACGAACATCGCCGCTGTCTTCACCGGCTTTGCGATGTTCGGTGCGTTCGTGCTTCTGCCGAGCCTGATGCAGCGTCATGAGGGTGGCGTCGTGCACTACGGCTTCGGGCTTTCACCGACACTGACCGGCCTCTACCTTCTGCCGGGTGGGCTGCTCGGTTTCTTCGCGGGGCCGATCGCGGGCCGGCTCGGGGCTCGCTACGGCTCGCGCCTTCCACTCGTCCTCGGCCTCGTCCTGGCCTCGATCGGCATCGCGCTCCTCGCGCTCTTCCATGCGCACCCATGGCAGATCTCGATCTGGATGATCGGGATCGGGATCGGCGTGCCGTTTGCCTTCGCGGCGATGGCGAAGCTGATCGTCGACGCGGTTCGCCCGAGCGAGACCGGCATCGCGACAGGTATGAACACGGTGATGCGCACCGTCGGCAGCGTGCTCGGCGGCCAGGTCGGCGCCGCGATCGTCAGCGCCGACACGATCGCGCACACCCATATTCCCGCCGAGTCCGCGTTCGTCGCGGCGTTCTGGGTGAGTGCTGCCGTTGCGATCGTCGGCGCCGGCCTCGCACGGCTGATTCCACGGTCGAGCGCGGTGGTGGCGGCATGACGCGCGTCCGGTTCGCGCCGAGCCCAACCGGGACGTTGCACGTCGGTGGCGCGCTGAGCGCTCTCGCCAACCGCAACTTCGGCGACTGGATGCTGCTGCGGATCGACGACACCGACTCGGCGCGCAACCTGACCGGGGGCGAGGATGGCATCGTCGCCGACCTGCGCTGGCTCGGGATCGAATGGGATGACGGCCCGATGCGTCAGAGCGACCGCGCCGAGCGCCACCTCGAGGTTGCCCGCGCGGCGGGCCTGCCGCAGCGGTTCGAGGGCGTCATGCTCTGGCGCGACGACGACTCGCCGACGTTCCACCTCGCGAGCGTCGTCGACGACGCCGACTTCGGGATCACGCACGTGATCCGCGGCTCCGATCACCGCGCGAACGAGGAGTTGCATGCGGCTCTCGCACGCGCTCTCGGCGTGGAGCCGCCGGAAGTCATCTATCACGGCCTCGTCGTCGGGCCTGACGGCAAGAAGCTCTCGAAGCGCGCCGACGGCGCGACCGTGGCCTCGCTTCGCGACGACGGCTATCCGGCCGAAGCCGTGCGCGCCTACCTCGAGGAGCTCGGTGTGCCGAAGCACGATGTACACCTCGACCTCACGCGCATCCGGTCGCTCTCGGTCGACGTGCTCGCGGAGCTCGCCGACGAGGAGCTGGCCGCACGGGCGGGGTTTGCGGTCGAAGCTGCGCCGCTGATGCGTGGCGCGCACGACCTCGTCGAAGCGCGCGGGCTCGCGCGGGCGGTGCTCGAGCCGCCGAGTGACCCTCCGGTGCAGAGCCCGGAAACGCTCGCGCGCTTCGTCGAGCTCCGCTCGCAGCTCCCCGAGACGCTCGAGAAGGAGGAAGCGAAGGCGCTTCTTCGCGAGTTGAAGGCGGTTGGTGGGAGCCTGAAGGCACTCCGGGTGACACTCACAGGCGCCGAGCGCGGCCCCGAGCTCTGGGCGGTGCTGCGAGCATTGCCGCGGGGCGAGGCGCTTCGCCGGGCACTACCGTAGAGACTCAACATGAATCACAAGCACACACGGATGGTGGCTCAGACTCTGCGCTTCTCGCCCTGGTCGGGCTTGAACGTAGGCACCCCTATGTCCTGCGCCCGACCCGAACGACCTGCTTGGTCTGAGCCATCCCCGCGAGCACCCGGATCCACGTCGAGCCTCTAACCATGCGCCTCTACGACACCTCGTCGCGCTCGCTCGTCGAGCTGCCGCCCGCACCGGGGCCTGTGCGGATGTATTTCTGCGGACCGACGGTCTACGCGCGGGCTCACATCGGCAACGCGCGCCCGTTCATCATCGGGATGTGGCTGCGGTCGTGGTTGCGGTCGACGGGGTATGACGCGCAGCTCGTCCACAACATCACCGACATCAACGACAAGATCTACGACGCGGCGCCGGGCGCGAGCGCTGAGCTCGCCGAGCGTGCGACCGGCTGGTACCTGGAAGACACCGGCGACCTCGGGCTCGGGATGCCGGATCACCTGCCGAAGGCGACCGAGTCGGTGCCGGCAATCGTGGCGTTCATCGCCGAGTTGATCGAGCGCGGCAACGCGTACGCCGTGCACGGGGACGTGTACTTCCGTGTCGCGAGCTTCCCCGAGTACGGGCGGCTCTCCGGCCAGCGGCCCGATCAGGTCGAGCAGGGTGAGGCGCCGAGCGCGCTGAAGGAAGACCCGCGCGACTTCGCTCTCTGGAAGGCGTGTAAGCCCGAGACCGAAGACACCTGGTGGGCCTCGCCGTGGGGCAACGGCAGGCCCGGTTGGCACATCGAGTGCTCGGCGATGGCCGAGGAGATCTACGGGCCTGCGTTCGAGATCCACGGTGGCGGGCTCGATCTCGTCTTCCCCCATCACGAGAACGAGGTGGCCCAGTCGCGTGCGCTCGGGCATCCGTTCGCGCAGATCTGGACACACAACGGCATGCTGCGGTTCACCGGCGAGAAGATGTCGAAGTCGGTCGGCAACATCGCGACCATCCGAGAGACCCTCGACGAGTGGGGCCGCGAGGCCGTGCTCGTGTTCTTCCTCACGGCGCATTGGCGTAAGCCGATCGACTTCTCGGCCGAGACGATGGCTCAGGCTGTCGCGCGGCGGGACACGTTGCGGAACGCGTTCACGCTCGCCGCAGCGGAGCATGACGAAGCGGCATGGGCGGCATTCGCAGCCGCGCTCGACGACGACTTCGACACGCCGGCGGCGCTCGCTCGCCTGCACGACTGGGCCTCGACGGGTCAGCTCGAGCTGCTTCGGCGCGGGCTTGCGGTCTTCGGCCTGGAGTCGCTTTCGGTGCTCGACGAGGCGCCGCCCGAGGTCGTCGAGCTCGCCGAGCGGCGGGCGGCGGCCCGGGCCGAGCGGGACTTCGAGGCGTCCGACCGGCTGCGCGACGAGCTGGCCGCCCGCGGCTGGGAGATGCGGGACGAGCCGGGAGGCGGGCATACCCTCGTCCGGCGCACCGGGTGACCCCCGACCTCGTCTACGGGCGGCGGGCGGTGCGCGAGGCGCTGCGAGGGCGGCGCCAGGTGCTGGAGGTGTGGGCGACCGAGCGTGCCGTGAAGGCCGAGGACTGGCTGGTCGAGGCCCGGCCGAAGGCGAAGGCCGACCGTGAGCTCACCGACCGCGCCGAAACCCGCGATCACCAGGGCGTTCTTGCCCTCGTCGAGCCGTTTGGCTACGCCGATGCCTACGAGCTGGCCGCCGCCGAGAAGCCGCTCCTCGTCGTCCTCGACCGAGTCACCGACCCGCGGAACCTCGGGGCCGTCTGCCGCAGCGCCGACGGCGCAGGCGCCACCGGGGTCGTCGTGCCCGCGCACGGCTCGGCGGTCGTGACACCCGCAGTCGCGCGAGCGTCTGCGGGCGCGGTCGAGCACGTCCCGGTCGCTGTCGTCAGCAATCTCGCCCGCTACCTCGAAGAGGTGAAGGGCGCTGACCTCTGGATCTACGGGGCAACAGGCGACGTCGGGACGCCGACGATGTGGCAGACCGATCTCACCGGCGGGGTGGCGCTCGTTCTCGGCGCGGAAGGAAAGGGGCTACGGCCGCTCGTGCGGCGCACGTGCGATGCACTCGTCTCGATTCCGCTCGCGGGCGAAGTCGAGTCGCTGAACGTGAGTGTCGCTGCCGCAGTCCTTCTGTACGAAGCCCGTCGCCAGCGCACGCATGGCTGACGTCACCCTGTATCTCTTCGACGGCTACAACCTTCTGCACGCCGGACCGTACGACGGCGCGCGCGAGTTGGTCGACGCGCTCGCGAGCTTCGTCGCCATGCGCGGCGCGCGCGGGGTGGTCGTCTTCGACGGTGTCGGTGAGGACTTGCAGCGCGGCTCGCTGCAGGTGCGCTACGCACCCCACGCCGACACCCTGCTCGAGCGCCTCGCGGCGGAGGAGCGCGGCCGCCAGAAGGTGCTGCTCGTGACGAGTGACGCGACGGTTGCGGCCGCGACGGGCGGCCAGGTGGCGAAGCTGTCGTCGCAGGGCTTCTTCCGCGACCTCGAGCCGGCGACCGCGCCGAAGGATGCGCCGCGCGGGCTCGAGGGCAAGCTCGACGAGGCAACCCGCGCCCGCCTGGAGCGGCTCCGCCGAGGCGAGTAAGCGGGTCCACTGCAATGGGGGCTTGTGCTTCTTGCAAACCGGTGCTAGATTCACCTCAACCTCAGGGTGAGACTTCGGTGGTTCAGGACGGAGGTCGATCCCATAAATGCCCACGAACAAAGGGGATCCACCGTGTCCGTCCGCACCGCCACCATTCCGAAATCGCCGCAGAAGGTTCAACGAGAGCTTGAGGATCTGCAGCTCGTCCTGAAGGCGCGCAACGGAAGCTCCGTTGCGATGGACCAGCTGATGCGGCGCTACACGTCGTTCGTCCGGCTGAAGGCAAGCTCCTATTTCCTCGCCGGCGGCGACTCGGAGGACCTGATTCAGGAGGGGCTCGTCGGCCTCTACAAGGCGGTGCGCGATTTCCGGCCCGACAAGGAGACCTCGTTCCGGTCGTTTGCGGAGCTGTGCGTGACGCGCCAGATCATCACGGCGATCAAGACCGCGACGCGGTTCAAGCATGCCCCGCTGAACCAGTACGTCTCGTTCAGTCACACGCCCGCCGGCCAGGACGGCGACGACTGCACACTCGGCGACGCGCTCCCCGGCCCGAATGTGAACGACCCAGCCGTGTGCGTGATCTCGACGGAGGAACTCCAGTCGCTCGTCGGCTGTTTGTCGTCGACGCTCTCGCCGCTCGAGGCCGACGCGCTTCGCCACTACCTCGAAGGCTCGTCGTACGAGCAGATGGCAGACGACCTCGGCTGCGACACGAAGACGATCGACAACGCGTTGCAGCGCGTGAAGCGGAAGATCCTGACGCATCAAGAGACGCGCCAGGTTCTGCAATAGGTCAGTAGACATCGATCCGCGCGATCTCGTTCTCCGAGGCTCAACGGAGCTGCCGTGATGGGCATACGTACTGCAGGTCGGGAAGAGAACGGCGCCGTTACGCAGCCGTGTTCTCCCCGAAGGGCATGAGTACGTCGTAGCCCTCGAACCGAAGCGCGAAGATAATCGCGAGTGTTGACTTGTCCCCGACGTCCTTCGGATGCTGCATGAATCGAGCTTGCCTGGAGCCTCGGACAGGCCGTGTCCAAAACTGACAACACGACCTACCCCTACAATGCGGGCGCGCCGGAGTAGCTCAGTTGGCAGAGCAGGGCTTTTGTAAAGCCAAGGCCGGGGGTTCGAGTCCCCCCTCCGGCTTCCTAAAGTCGGCTCTGCTACTGGCCTGCGGCGAGTGCCTGCTCGAGGTCAGCCCAGAGCGGGTCGACGTCCTCCAGGCCGACCGAGAGGCGAAGGAGCCCACGCGGGATCCGGTCGCCTTCCCAGCGGTGGCGGCTCTCGAGCGACGACTCGACTCCCCCGAGTGAGGTCTGGTTGCGGATCAACTGCAGCGAGGTCTCGACCGTGCGAGCCGCGTCTCCGTCGACGTCGAAGGAGATGACGCCGCCGAGGCCGGGGTAGCGGACGAGCTCGACCGACGGATGCACGGCGAGACGTCGCGCGAGTTCCGTCGCCGTCTCGGTCTGGCGGCGGACCCGCACGTCGAGCGTCTGCAACCCTCGGAGTAGCGCGGCAGCGGAGTCGGGCGACGCGGCGAGGCCGAGCCGCATCCGTGTCTCGTACAGCCGCCGCGTCCGTTCGGCGTCCCGCGTCACCGTTGCCCCGAGCATCGCGTCGTGGTGCCCGGTGAGGTACTTCGTCGCCGAGTGCAGCGCAACGTCGGCGCCGGCGTCGAGCGACCGGAGGAAGACTGGCGTCGAGAGGGTCGCGTCGCAGATGACGGGCGCGCGATGGGCGCGCACCGCGTCCCAGTCGGGTTGCGTGAGGATCGGGTTGGCGGGCGCCTCGACCCAGATGACGTCGGCATCCGCCGGGGGCGTGCCCGTCTGGTCGTACTCGGTCACCTCGAGCCCCCACGGCTCGAACTGCGCGAGCGTGACGCCGGTGCCGAAATAGGCGCCCTCCGCGAGCGCGACCTTCGTACCCGGCCGGCAGAACGCGAGGACGCACGCGGTCACGGCCGACGTGCCGGAGGCATAGAGCAGCGCGTCGCCACCCTCGAGTTCCCCGAGCGCGCGTTCGGCCGCCGCGCCGGTCGGGTGCGCGTAGCGCTGGTAGATGAACGCGCCGGGCTCACCCGCGGAGTCGTACGGCCAGACAGTCCCGCGGTCGATCGTTCCCATAGAGCGACTCTAGACTCAGCGACCTGGTTCGAAGTGCGGAACCAGGTCGCGCCTCCCCGTTCTTTCAACCTGGTTCGTTCTTACCCAGGTTGATCAGTTCGAACTGGCGTTCTTAGCGGGCGAGCGCGGCCACCGTCTCGACGAGCAGGTCGAGCTCTTGGTCAGTGTTGAAGTAGTGCACCGACGCGCGAACCATCTCCGCGATGCCGCGGTGGTCGAGGTCGAGACGTGCAGAGGCTGCGTCCATCAGCGACACGTTGATCCGGCGGCGTGCGAGCGCGGCCTGCACCTCGCCGGGGGGCCGGCCTGCGACCTCGAACGTCACAGTCGCCCCGAGCACACGCCCTCGGTCGCGCACGGTCACTCCCGGCATCTCGCCGAGGCGCGCGCGCAGTGTCGCGGCGAGCGAATGCACCCGCTCCCAGATCGATTCGAGGCCGATCGCGAGGGCGTAGTCGGCGGCGACACCGAGGCCGACCTTGCCGGCGAAATAGGTCTCCCAGTTCTCGAAGCGGCGGGCGTCGTCGCGGATCACGTAACCGCCGTCGGGCTGCCACTCGGCTGCGTGCAGGTCGAGGAACGGCGGCTCCAGCTGCTCGAGGAGCGGGCGCCGCACGTAGAGGAAGCCGGTTCCGCGCGGCCCGCGCAGGAACTTTCGGCCGGTTGCGGAGAGGATGTCGCAGCCGAGCTCGTCGACCGAGAGCGGCATCTGCCCCACCGACTGGCACGCATCGAGAAGCAACGGCACACCGGCCGCACGGGTCACGCGTCCCACCGCTGCTGCGGGGTTGACGAGGCCGCTTTGCGTCGGGACGTGCACGAGTGAGACGAGCTTCACGCGCTCGTCGAGCATCCGCTCGAGCGCCGCGACATTGAACTGCCCTGCTTCGTCATCGGGCACGACCTCGACGGTCGCGCCGGTACGGCTCGCGACCTGCGTGAGCGCGATCCAGTTGGACGCGTACTCGGCACGTCCGGTCAGGATGCGGTCGCCCGGTGCGAACGAGAACGCATAGAACGCCATGTCCCAGGCGCGCGTCGCGTTCTCGACGACGGCGATCTCATCCCGCCGTGCGCCGAGCAGACGCGCGAGAGCGTCATAGGTGTGCTCGAGCCGGTCGTTCCGCTCGCTCGCCGCCTCGTAGCCGCCGATCTGCGCCTCGCGTTGCAGGTGCTCCACGACGGCGTCGAAAACCGGCGCGGGGGGAAGCGACGCGCCGGCGTTGTTGAAGTGCGTGACATGGGCACAGCCGGGTGTGTCGGCCCGGAGCCGCTCGACGTCGATGCTCATCGTGAGGCGAGAGAGTGCAGTGGCTCGAGTGCGTCGATCGCGTGGCTCGTCCAGCCGGGTCCGCCGTCGTATACGGCGACGAGCTCGGCCGCGAGCTCCGGCCCGACGCGCTCGTTGAGCTCAGCGAGGGGCGCCCGGTGATGAGTGGGCGTCAGCGTCTCACGTGCGTCGAAGGCCGCCGCGACAACCGCTTGGGCAATCGCGTTGCGGGCGCGCCGCGCGAACGCGGCGGCGTCGAGTTCCGCGGCCGACTCGAGCGCGGCCCGCAAATCGACGGCCACAGCTTCGAGGCTCACGTCCGCGCTCCAGATGGCATCAGCCATCTAGGGTACGCCACGTGGCGCGCCCCGAGAAACCGATTCACGAGACGACCGCCGAGAAGCTGCGGTGGCTCGCGGAGCTCCGCGACGAAGCACGGCACGCGGGCTCGCCGAAGTCGGTCGCCAAGCAGCGCGACCAGGGCAAGCTCCTGGCCCGCGAGCGCGCCGAGAAGCTGTGCGACCCGGGGACGTTCGTCGAGCTCGACCGCTACGTCCGCCATCGCGAATCGAACTTCGGCATGCTCGATCGGCGCCCTTACGGCGACGCTGTCGTCACCGGCTACGGCGAAGTTTTCGGCCGGCGCGTCTTCGTGTTCAGCCAGGACTTCACGGTCTTCGGCGGATCGCTCAGCGAGGTCTTCGCCGAGAAGATCTGCAAGGTGATGGACATGGCGGCCAAATACGGCTGCCCGCTCGTTGGGATCAACGACTCCGGCGGCGCGCGGATCCAGGAAGGCGTCGTGTCCCTTGCGGGGTACGCCGAGATCTTCTGGCGCAACGTCCAGGCCTCGGGTGTGATCCCGCAGATCTCGCTCGTCATGGGCCCGTGCGCCGGCGGTGCGGTGTACTCGCCGGCGATGACCGACTTCGTGCTGATGGTCGAGGGGACCTCGTACATGTTCATCACCGGCCCCGACGTCGTGAAGACGGTGACCGGCGAGGAGGTGTCGTTCGAGGAGCTCGGCGGCGCGCTCACGCACGCGACGAAGTCGGGAGTCGCGCACCTCACGTCGCCGAGTGAGGAGGCGGCGCTCGAGGACGCGCGCTACCTGCTCAGCTTCCTGCCGCAGTCGAACGCCCACCCGACGCCGTACGATCCCCCGACCGATCCTGTCGGCCGCGAGGCGCCTGAGCTCGATTCGCTCATCCCCGACGAAGCGACGCGGCCCTATGACATGAAGAAGGTGATCGCAGCGGTCGTCGATGACGGCGAGTTCCTCGAGATCCAGCCGCTCTTCGCCGAGAACATCGTGTGCGGCTTCGCGCGTCTCGGCGGTTACAGCGTCGGCATCGTAGGGAACCAGCCGAAGGCGCTCGCCGGAGTCCTCGACATCAGCTCGTCGGAGAAAGCTGCGCGGTTCGTGCGCACGTGCGATGCGTTCAATGTCCCGCTCGTCACGTTCGTCGACGTGCCGGGGTTCCTGCCCGGCACAGCTCAGGAGTGGGGCGGCATCATCCGTCACGGCGCAAAGCTCCTCTATTCGTACTGCGAGGCGACCGTGCCGAAGTTGACCGTGATCACGCGCAAGGCGTACGGGGGCGCCTACGACGTGATGAGCTCCAAGCACGTACGCGCCGACTTCAACTTCGCGTGGCCGACCGCGGAGGTCGCGGTGATGGGACCGGAGGGTGCGGTGAACATCGTCTTCCGCCAGGAGCTCGCAGAGTCGGACGAGCCGGAGGCGCGTCGCGCCGAGCTGATAGCCGACTACAAGGAGCGGTTTGCGAACCCGTACACCGCCGCGGAGCGTGGCTACGTCGACGAGGTGATCGAGCCGCGTCGCACGCGGCCCGTGCTGATCGACGCGCTGAAGACGGCAATCACGAAACGTGAGCGCACCCCGCCGCGGAAGCACGGGAACATCCCGCTGTGAGCACAGCGGGGGGCTTGATTCCCATCAAGCCCCCCGAAGCGCGAGTTACGTGAGCTTCTGGATCAGCTTCAGCACGCCGCCGGTGCAGGCAATACCGACGTGGTCGCCGAGCTGGTAGTCGCCAAGGTGCGGCGAGCCGTCCGTGAGACTGCAGGCGACGTCGCCGTGCTCGGCGTTCGACACGGTGATCGACGTCGTCGTCATTGCCGTTAGCGTCCCGCCGGCGGTCAGGGTGACCGGCGCGGGTGGCGGCGGGGTGGTCGGCGTGGTCGCGCGGACCAGAATCACGAGCACGCCTTCGTTGCACCCAACCTTCACGAGGTCACCAACGTGCACCTCGGCAACACTCGGGGAGGTGGATCCCACGCTGCAGGTCAGGTCGCCGTGCTCGACGTTGTGCAACGTCAAGGACGTCGGCGAGACCGCCGTGACCGTGCCGCCACCGGTCATCGTGACCGTGGGTGTGGGCGGTGCGGGCGGAGCCGCGGGGAGAGGCTTCAGGTAGACGAGCAGGTTCGAGCCGACACGACAGCCGACGAGAACACGGTCGCCGACATGCACGGCAGCAACGCTGGGAGAGCCGTCACCGAGCGGGCATGTGAAGACGTGATCGCCGCTCTGCACCGAGATCGAGCTGGTGGTGACCGCGGTGACCGCGCCCTCGTAGGCGTGAGCGGCATCTGCCGTCGTCACGGGAGCCCAGGAAACGAGTGCCCCGTTCTGGCAGACGACATGCGCATGCATGCCGACCTTCAGCCCGGTCGTCGACGGGGACCCGTCGCCGATCGTGCAGCTGAGGTTGCGATCGCCGTCATGCAGGGTGATCGAGGTGGACGAGAGGTCGGTGACCGCGCCGCCGAACTTCACCGGCTCGCCGGCACTGACGCCGTCTGCCGCAACGGAGAAGTGACGGATCTTCGCGAGCACGAGATGTTTGGCGACGCGCCGGCATTGCGCCTGCACGCGATCGCCGACGGTGAAGCCTGTGAGCAAGGGGGAGCGCCGGCCGAGGGCGCAGTTGACCGTGTGGTTCGCGGCCTTGATCGAGACGCCACTCGTCGAAAGTGCCGAGAGGACGCCCCGCGCAGATACGCCTTCGTTTGCCGAGGCGGGGAGGGCAGAGCCCAGAACTGAGAGGCCGATGGCCGCAAGGAGTGCGATACGTTTCATACGGCAACCATCGCCCGCTCTGGGCGGGTGGTCGACCCCCGGTTGGGGGGAGCCGCCCGCAAATCCCTCGGTCGAGCGGCGTTCATGAACGCCGCGACCGCTCGCGTCTACACAACCACCGACTCTCGCGCGCCGACGGCTGCGAGGAACGCCTGGACGACGTCAGGGTCGAACTGAGTGCCCGCGCACCGCTCGACCTCCCGGATCGCCTCCTCATGCGTGAGCGGTGTGCGATAGAGGCGGTTCGAGGTCATCGCGTCGAAGGCGTCGGCGACGAAGATGATCCGCGCGCCGATCGGGATCGATTCGCCCTCGAGCCCGTCCGGGTAGCCAGACCCGTCCCAGCGCTCGTGATGGTGCAGCACCCAGGCGGCGATCGGCTGGACGCCGAGGCTCTCGAGCATGCGGTAGCCGATCTGAGGATGGCGCTCCAGCACGAGCCGCTCCGCATCGGTGAGCGCGCTCGGTTTGCGCAGGATCTCTTCCGGAATGGCGAGCTTGCCGAGGTCGTGCAGGCTGCCTGCGAGGCGTGTCAGCTCGATCTCCTCTGAGGGACGCCCGAGTTGCGACGCGATGCGGCCCGACAGCGCGGCGACGCGTTCCGAGTGGCTGCCGCTGTACGCGTCCCGCGAATCGACGGCGCGCGCGAGGGACGCAGCCGCTCGAAAACGGGCGACGCGGTCAGCGCCGCTCGCGACCCGATGGAACTCCGACAGTTCGACGACCTCGGGCCGGGCGATACGAACCTGATTCTTGCCGTGCTCCTTTGCCCAATAGAGGGCGCCGTCGGCGAGCCTGATCAGCGACTCCCGCTCGCGCCCGTGCTCGGGGAACGTCGCGATGCCCGCGCTGACCGTGACGGCGCCGATGGGGCCGAGGTCGCTCTCGCCGATGCGCGCGACGATCGACTCGGCGATTCCGAGCGCCATGTCGTCTTCGATCCCCGGGAGCAGCACTGCAAACTCGTCGCCCCCGAGCCGGAATGCCTCACCGCCCTGGCGCAATCGCGAAGCGATCTGGGCGAGGACTCGGTCGCCGGCCGGGTGGCCATACTGGTCGTTGATCCGCTTGAAGTTGTCGATGTCGAGGAAGCACAGCGAGACGACGCTGCGGCTGTCGGAAGCGGCTGCAATCTCGCGTTGCAATCGTTCGTGGAAGTGCCGGTGGTTGCCGAGGCCGGTGAGCGGGTCGGTGAGGGCAAGCTTGATCGCGTTCAGCGCACGCTGCGTCGAGCGTTGATACAGCGAGATCGCAACGAGCGGTCCTGCGAGCGCGCCGAAGAGGAACGGCGTGCGCTGCCAGAGCACGACGAGCATGAGCGCGCTCGATGCCATGAGCGTGAAGGGCAGAATGGTCCAGCGGACGTTCGAGCGGATCAACCCTGGATAGGCGATCTCGGACCCTGAGGCCGAGATCGCAGCCGTCACGAGGAGCAGGTTGACGGCGTAGAGGATCGCAGCGGTCGCGACGACCTGCGCGAGGAGCGCGCCCGGTGACTTGCCGTGGAGGTGCGTCAGCGTCGACCCGGCGATCGTGCCGACGATCCCGAAGAGACCTGCGTTGAAGACGGTGCGGATGAGCGGCTTGCGCTGGATGATCTGCACGAGCGCGGGAGCGGTGACGTAGACGAAGGTCGCCGGCGCCCACCCGAAGATCACGAGGGCAGCGACCGCGAAGACGAAACCGAGCGACAGGCCGTTCGCATCCGCGCCTTCGACCGGAACGGGGAACCGCTCGGCGAGTGTCGAGGCGACCAGGAAGGCGACTATTGCGGCAACTGTCCCGGCCGAACCGGGGTTGCGCAGAAACGAAAACGTCGCCGCGATGTACGCAGCGACGCCGACGAGCGAGACAGGCGCAACGACAGCCAGCAGTCGAACGGGGGGCAGCGCCCTGCGCATTTACGAAGTCTCTACCAGGTGAAGTTGGCGGCCCAGGTGAAATTGCCGAGCACGACCGCGAGCGCGACGAGCAGGGCCACCAGGGCGAGACTCGTGAACTTCGTGTTCCACTGAAGCATGAAAGAGTTCCTCCGACGTGAGTACCGCATTGCTGGGATTCTCGGTCACCAGTCTGTGTGGAGGCATCACCCGTATGGGTGAAACCCCATCGTTGAGCCGAATCCCTCGATCGAGTGACTTTCTCTATCGTCCCGAGCGATGGATCTCGAGCTCACACCGCCGCAAGCGGCCCAAGTTCTCGAGGCCGTCGCGACTCTCGTCGACCCGCTCGCACCCGCCCCGGATCCGTGGTGGCAGGCCGGGATCGACGAGATCCTCGAGCGATAACGCAGCCGCTACGGCGCAACGACGGCGCGGCCGCGCAGGACTCGCGGCGCCGCGCGCGCGTAGTCGAGCCCCGAGATCCACGTGAGCGCGAGTGCGACGACGAGCGCCCACCAGGCGATGTCGTTTCGCCAGGCGCCGGCGGCGGCGAACCCGCCGATCGCCGCGGCGACGGCTTGTGACCAGGTCTTCAGCTTCCCGAGGTCGCGTGCGGCGATCACGACGCCCCGCTCGACGGCAGCCTGGCGCAGGCCGGAGATCAAAAGCTCGCGGGCGACGATTGCGGCCACCATCCACGCCGGGAACACCCCCTGGTCGATGAGGACGATCAGCGTCGACATGACGAGCAGCTTGTCTGCGACGGGATCGAGCAGGGAGCCGATCGACGAGACGCGGCCGCTTCGTCGTGCGAGCCGGCCGTCGAACCAGTCGGTCGACATGGCCGCGATAAAGAGGCCGGTCGCCCAGTAATCGTGGTGCGGGAAGGAGATCGCGAAGAGGGCGACCACGAACGGCACCGAGCAAGCCCGGGCGACGGTCAACTGATCGGCGAGGCTCATCCGCAAGGAGAATACGGTTTGTGTTCACCAAAGTCCTTGTCGCCAACCGTGGCGAGATCGCGCTCCGCATTTTCCGCACCCTGCGGGACATGAATGTCCGCTCGGTCGCCGTCTACTCCGACGTCGACCGGACGGCCGTCCACACGCTGTACGCCGACGACGCGCTCGCTCTCGGCGGCAGCACCTCGGCGGAAACCTATCTCGTCGTCCCGAAGCTGCTCGAGGCCGCCGCACGGTCGGGGGCCGAGGCGGTGCATCCCGGCTACGGCTTCCTCGCGGAGAACGCGGGGTTCGCGCGGGCGGTCGAGGAGGCGGGGCTCGTCTGGATCGGCCCGCCGCCCGCTGCGATCGAGCTGATGGGCTCGAAAACGCGCGCACGTCAGGCGATGCAGGCGGCCGGCGTGCCGATCATTCCCGGCACCACGGATCCGGTCGGCTCGCCGGAGGAGGTCGTCGCACTCGGCGAGGAGATCGGCCGGCCGCTGCCTTGATGAGCAGCGGCCGGCGGCGGCGGTAAGGGGATGAAGGTGGTGCGCGGCCCCGACGAGGCCGTGCAGATGTTCGAGTCGGCGCAGCGCGAGGGGCAGGCGTACTTCGCCGACGCGTCGGTCTACGTCGAGCGCTACCTCGAGGATCCGCGTCATGTCGAGGTGCAGGTGCTGGCAGACAGCTTCGGCAACGTGATCCATCTGGGCGAGCGCGACTGCACGATCCAGCGGCGCCACCAGAAGCTGATCGAGGAGACACCGTCACCTGCGGTCGGTGCGGAGCTCCGCAACCGGATCGGGAAGATCGCCGTCGACGCCGCGCGCGCCGCCCGCTATCGCTCGGCGGGGACGATCGAGGGGCTGCTCGCCCCGGACGGCTCCTACTACTTCATGGAGATGAACACCCGGATCCAGGTCGAGCACACGATCACCGAGATGGTCGCCGGTGTCGACCTGATTCGCGCGCAGATTCAGATCGCCGCGGGTGAGCGACTGGAGTTCACCCAGGACGAGATCCATCTCCAGGGTCACGCGATCGAATGCCGCATCAACGCCGAGGACGTGGCGAACGGATTCCTGCCCTCCCCCGGGAGGATCACCGTCTACCGCGAGCCGTCCGGGCCCGGCGTGCGAGTCGACTCCGGTGTAACCGCCGGGTCGGAGATCTCGCCGCGCTACGACCCGATGATCGCGAAGCTGATCGTCCGCGGCGCGGACCGTGAGGACGCGATCGGCCGGATGCTGCGTGCGCTCGGCGAGTTCGAGATCGGCGGCGTGAAGACGTTGATCGGTTTCCACAAGGCGCTGCTCTCGCACCCGTGCTTCGTCGCGGGGGAAACCTGCCACGGGATCGTCGAGTCGGAGCTCCTCGCTGCGCGCGCCGCGGAGCTGACGATCGAGCCCGAGCCAGACGCCGGAGCGACGGCGGCTACCGTCGATCGCGCCACGGTTGTCGAGGTCGACGGCCGGCGCGTCTTCGTGAAGGTGCGGGTGCCGGAGCCGCCGTACCGCGAGCTCGCGCGTCGCAGGCGCGAGCGTGCTGCGGCCGGAGCCGGTGGCGCGGACTCGGGCCTCGTGACGAGCCCGATGCAGGGGACGGTCCTCGACGTGCGCGTCGCCGACGGCGACCTCGTCACGCTCGGTCAGGTGCTCGCGATCGTCGAGGCGATGAAGATGGAGAACGAGGTGATCGCGCATCGCGCCGGCACGATCGCCGACGTCGCCGTCGAGGCAGGTCAACCAGTCACGACCGGCCAGCCGATCTGCACGATCGAGTCGGGCGAGTAACACCGTTCGAGCGTAAGCAGGCTGGCGCAGCCGACGCTACCGCAACCTGGTTCCGATCTTTGAACCAGGTTGCCGAGTTTCAGTGCTCGTAGCGCTTCCGAGCAAACTCGCGATCCTGGTTGAAGAGCAAACCAGGATCGAAAGCTCAGGGGTCATCGCGGAACGCTCGCGCA
>JBBQQU010000016.1:0-69085 GCA_038215565.1 Gaiellales bacterium
GACGCTACCGCAACCTGGTTCCGATCTTTGAACCAGGTTGCCGAGTTTCAGTGCTCGTAGCGCTTCCGAGCAAACTCGCGATCCTGGTTGAAGAGCAAACCAGGATCGAAAGCTCAGGGGTCATCGCGGAACGCTCGCGCAAGTAACCGTCGTCAGACCCGACCGTTCAGCCAGGCCACGAGCACCCTGAAGGAGGACAGCAAGTACATCAAAGGGCGACACGGATGACGATGCCGAATGTCGGAGCGTGATTGACGAGGAGCAGCCAGGATCTGACCCCGAGTCGATCCTCGGCGCCCGGCCGTTCTACCGCCGTTCGACTCGATTCAACCGGCACTCGACCGCTCGTTCCTACCATCGCGTTGTCAGCGATCCGTAAGAGAGGAGCATCATGAAGAGGACGAAGGTGACAGTGGCGGTCGCGATTGCGGCGCTCGCCGGGTTCGGCGCGGTTGCAGCGCCGGCTCACGCGCTCGGGGGGTGGCGGAACCTACCCGCGAACGCGAGTTGTATGGCATTTCTCGCCGCCGCATCGAACCCGAACGCGAGCGGCGACCACATCGCTGCCCTGGCACGGAGTGGGAACGCCGTCGCGATCGCGCAGGCCGATCCGAGCGGGACGGGCTTGCCAGGGCTTCTCTCCTGCGTGGAGCAGATCCCCTAAGCCGAGGCTCAGCACCTGTGTGTCCTGGCCACTGGGCTGCGGACGGCACCTCGCGAATCAGGCGCCGTCGGGGAAGCCCCTGACCTCCGCATCCGGGAAGCCACTGAACGAGAGAGACGGGGAGCCTCGCCGATGCGGCGAGACTCCCCGGAACGTGCCGTTCAGCTAGCCGAAGAAGCCGCAGCCGCTCTGGACGCCGTTCGTCGTCGTGCGCGGGCCGTTGTAGAACAGGATGCCTCCGGCCGCGCAGTAGGGCGTCTTCTCGAGGAGCCACGCCTCCTGGCCGCCCGAGTTCTGGTAGTTCGCCGGCGGGCCGAAGCCCCAGGCCGCGAGCGGGACGCCGACGCTCGGTAGCCAGACCCAGTTTCCCTTGGTCACCGGGCTCGAGAAATCGCTCGGGTTCGCACTCAGACTGCCCCCTGGACGACTCGCGTTGTAACAATTGTCCGCGAGAGCCGTTCCGGCGGTGCCAAGGAGTGCGACGGCCGCGAAGATCGCGGCGGTTGTACGACGAAACACGTTGTCTCCCCTCTGTTCGATAACCGCAGAACGCCATCCTTCTCCGTCGCGCCTCGGATTGCAACCGGTTGCTGCAACGGTGCGGCGATGCGCGCGGCTAGAGTCCGCGGCCCGATGGACCTCCTCGAATACCAAGGCAAAGAGCTGTTCAAGCGATTCGGCATCCCCGTGTCCGACGGTCGCCTCGCGACGACTCCGGCGCAGGCGCGCGCAGCCGCCGAAGAGATCGGCGGCCCCGTCGTCGTGAAGGCGCAGGTGCTCACCGGCGGCCGTGGCAAGGCGGGCGGTGTGAAGCTCGCGGCTGACCCCGACGACGCCGAGCGGAAGGCAACGGACATCCTCGGCCTGGACATCAACGGCCACATTGTCGAGAAGCTCTGGATCGAGAGCGCCTCCGACATCGCGAAGGAGTACTACCTCTCGGTCACGTTCGACCGTGGCGCAAAGAAGCCGCTCTTCATGTTCACGACGCAGGGTGGCGTCGAGATCGAGCAGGTCGCCGAGGAGAATCCCGACGCGCTCGTCCGGCTGCACGTCGACGCGCTGGAGGGCTATCAGCCCTGGGTCGCGCGGCGGCTCATCTACGGCGCGGGCCTCGAGGATCCGTCCGAGCAGAAGCAGATCGCGGACATCATCGGGAAGCTCTACCGGTGCTTCGTCGAGTGCGACGCGATGCTCGCAGAGATCAACCCGCTGATCGTCACGCCCGACGGCGAGGTGCGCGCACTCGACTCGAAGTTCACGGTGGACGACAGCGCGCTCTACCGTCACCCCGACATCGCGGAGTTCCGGGAGATCAGCGCCGCCGACCCGCTCGAGGCGTTCGCGCGCGAGAAGGGCGTCACCTATGTGAAGCTCGACGGCTTCGTCGGGATCCTCGGCAACGGCGCCGGGCTTTCGATGTCGACCGTTGACGTCGTCGTCGTCGCAGGCGGTCAGCCTGCGAACTTCTGCGACCTCGGCGGCGGCGGCAACGCACAGGGCGTCATCGACGCCCTCGAGGTGATCACCCGCGACGAGCAGGTGCGCTCGATCCTCTTCAACATCTTCGGCGGCATCACGCGCTGCGACGAAGTCGCGCGCGGCATCCTCGAGGCGCTCGAGCAGATGCAGATCACGTTGCCGATCGTCGTGCGGCTCGACGGCACGAACGCCGTCGAGGGTCGCCAGATCCTCGCCGACGCGGCGCCGGCCAACCTGCACGTCGAGCCGACGATGCTGGAAGCCGCAAAAAAAGCAGTGGAGCTGGCCGCATGAGTGACGTCTGGAGCGATCGCGCCGAGGCCTACCGCACCTCGCCGACGCACGCGACCGGCGTCGACCTGGAGTCGGTCGTCGAGCTCTGCAACCCCCATGCCGGCGTCAAGGTGCTCGACGTCGCAACCGGCGGCGGGCACGTTGCGCGGCGTCTCCGTGAGGAAGGCGCCGAGGTCGTCACCGCCGACCCGGCTCCGGGCATGCAGCCCGACGTCGTCTGCTTCGCCGAGGATCTGCCGTTCGCCGACGGGTCGTTCGACGTGGTCGTGACGCGGATCGCGGCCCACCACTTCGCCGACATCGGCAAAGCAGTCGGCGAGATGGCGCGCGTCTCGAACAGCGTCGTGGTGGTCGCGGACATGCTCTACCGCACCGAGGACGAGCACGACGCCGAAAAGCTTCGCGACCAGACGCATGTGCGTTCGCTCACTGCGGCCGAGTGGCGCGAGCTTCTCGAAAGCGCCGCGCTCGAGGTCGAGCAGGAGCTCTTCTTCACGCGGTCGCATGAGTTCGAGCCGTGGCTCGCACGGACCGGTTGCTCCGGCGCCGACGCCGAACGCGTGCGCGAGTTGCTTGCACCGTTCACCTCCGACGACGGCGCGACCTGGTCGAACGAGTTCATCGTCCTCAAAGCGCGAAAGTCGCAGAGCTAAAGCGATGGCGATCATCGTCGACAACGACACGCGGCTCGTCGTCTCGGGCCTCACCGGCTCGGAGGGCCGCTTCCACGGCCTGCGAAACCGCGACTACGGCACGAATGTCGTCGCGGGCGTCACTCCCGGCAAGGGCGGCCAGGATGTCGAGGGCATTCCGGTGTTCAACACGGTCGCAGACGCGGTGTCCGAGGCCGGCGCGAACACCTCGATGATCTTCGTCCCCGCGCGGTTCGCGCCCGACGCGATCTACGAGGCCGTCGACGCCGGCATCAAGACCGTGATCTGCATCACCGAGCACATCCCAGCCCACGAGATGCTGCGGGTGCACACCTACGTGCGCCCCAAAGGCGTCACGCTGATCGGCCCGAATTGCCCCGGCGTGCTCTCGCCGGGCAAGGCGAACGTCGGGATCATTCCCGCAGAGGTGTTCAAGCCCGGTGCGATCGGCCTGGTCTCGCGATCGGGCACGCTCACCTACCAGATCGGAAACGAACTGGCCGAGCGCGGTCTTGGCAACTCGACGATCGTCGGCATCGGCGGCGACCCCGTCGTCGGCTCGAGCTTCATCGACGTGCTGGAGAAGTTCGAGACCGATCCCGAGACCGAGACGGTCGTCCTCGTCGGCGAGATCGGTGGCGACGAGGAGGAGAAGGCTGCGCGCTTCGTCGCCGAGCACATGTCGAAGCCGGTGTTTTCCTACATCGCCGGGTTCTCGGCGCCGCCCGGCAAGACGATGGGCCACGCGGGAGCGATCATCTCCGGGTCGTCCGGCACCGCGCAGGCAAAGAAGGACGCGCTCGAAGCGGTCGGCATCAAGGTCGGCACGACGCCAACCGAAGTCGCCGAGCTCGTCGCCGCTGCCGCCTCCTAGAGTCACAGCGTCCTCTTAGCCGACTCTTCGCTTCTGCCACGAGTCTGTGCGAGGCAGGACGGAACGCACGAGAGGAGACACGCACACATGAATGACAAACAGAAAGTCGCGACCGCGATCGTCGCGACCGCACTCGCGGTCGGTGGTGGCGGAGCGCTTGCGTCGAGCCACACGACGAGCAGCCCGAAGTCGAGCGCTTCGACGGCCTCGGCGCACAACGACTCGCACCTCGGCCCGCTATCGATCGCCGCGACCTACCTCGGCCTCACGACCGACGCACTGCGCACCCAACTCGCGGCCGGGAAGTCGCTTGCTGATGTGGCGGCCGCGCAGAGCAAGTCCGTCAGCGGCCTCGAGGACGCGTTGCTGGCGAACCTCAAGTCCGACCTCGACGCCGACGTCACGGCCGGGCGCATCACGGGCGACCGCGAGACGCAGATCCTCGCGAACGCGAAGACACAGATCGCTGCACAGGTGGCTCGCAAGGGCATCGCCGGCGGCGATCACGGCGACCGGGGTGGCCTGGAGCACGCAGCCGCGGTGTATCTCGGGCTCACCGACGCCGAGCTTCAGACGCAGCGGCAGGCGGGCAAGTCGCTCAGTGCGATCGCGACCGCGCAAGGGAAGACCGCGGCAGGGCTGAAGGCGGCGCTCGTCGCGCAGTTCTCGTCAACGCTCGACACCTACATCAACGCAACCGCGGGCGGCGGGCCCGGCTTCGGGTTCGGCGACCATCACGGCGGCCCGGGCGGGCCTGGCGGGCCTGGCGGGCCCGGCTTCGGTGGCGGCCCGGGCTTCGGCGCCGGCTCCGGCTTCCGGATGCACCCCTAAAGAGGCAAGGTCAGGCGGAAGCGGGCGCCGGTCGGAAAGCTTTCGGCCGTCGCCCGCCCGCCATGTGCCTCGGCTGCCTCGCGGACGATCGCGAGACCGAGGCCCGCGCCCGGCTTCGAGCGTGCCGACGACGAACGGTAGAAGCGGTCGAAGACATGGGGCAGATCGTCGCCTGAGATCCCCGGGCCTTCGTCGGTGACCGACACCTCGCCGCGCGTGACAGCGACTCTGACGGTGCTCCCTTCAGGCCCGTACTTGACAGCGTTGTCGAGCAGGTTCGAGATCGCGCGGTCGAGCAAGACGGGGTCGGCCTGCACGGTTGAGTGCTCGAGCGCGGTGTGGAACCGCACCTGCGGGGCGCGCGCCTGCGCGCGCTCGACCGCGCCCGCGACGAGATCGTCGAGCTGCACCGGCTCGAACCGCAGCTTCCGTTCTTCGCCGCGCGCCAGCTCGACGAGGTCCGACACGAGGCTCGTCAGTGCCGCGAGCTCGACGGACGCCTCGGCGAGCGCGCGCTGCGCCTCCTCGGGCGGCAGCTTGCCCTCGCGCAGGAGATCGACATTCGTTCGGACCGCAGTGAGCGGTGTGCGTAGCTCATGTGACGCGTCGGCGACGAGTCGCCGCTGCGCCCCGACGGAGCCCTGAAGCGCCTCGAGCATCGCGTTGAACCGCGTCGCGAGTCGGCCGAGCTCATCACCGCCCCTGACGTCGACGCGCTCGGCGAGGTCGCCGGTCGCCGCGACATTCTCGGCCGCTGTCGTGAGCCGTCGGACGGGACGAAGCGCGGCTGACGCGACGAGTGCCGCGAGCGCTGCGGCGAACACGATCCCGATCCCGCCGACGAGCAGGATCCAGAAGCGAATTCGATGCAGCGCGTGCTCCGTCGGTTTCAGGGGATAGACCGAGAGCACGGCGCCACCGCCCGGCCCCCTCAGCGGCAGAACGAGCTCGCGCAAGCGAATCTTCTGAATTGTGATGTTCGTGTAGTAGTAGTCCGCGGTTCCGTTCGCGACCGCGAGCGCGCGCCTTGTGACCGGGATCGCCGCCCCGGTGCGGTCGCCGTCCGCGTGGATCGTCTCGGTCAGGTTGTTGCCGTTGCCGCCGAAGAACGAGCTCTGTCCCGTCGCCTGGACGACCAGTGTCTGGTCGAGCTGCGCGTACAGCTCGTGTTTTGCGACGACCCAGACCGCGATCGAGGTCCCGGTCACCGTCACCGCGATCGCGAGCGCCGTGAGGAGCATCAGCCGCTGGCGGAAGCTCATGGCTCCTCGCGAAAGGCGTAGCCGACGCCGCGCACGGTGTGCAGAAGGCGTGGCTCGCCCGCCTCTTCGAGCTTACGCCGCAGATACCCGATGTAGACCCAGAGCGCGTTCGAGGTCGCGCCGAAGTCGTAGCCCCACACGCGCTCGTAGATCTGCGAGCGCGTCAGCACCTGACGCGGATTGCGCAGGAACAGCTCGAGCAGGTTGAACTCGGTGCGCGTGAGTTGCAAGCGCCGGTCGCCGCGCGAGGCCTCGCGGGTCGCGGGGTCGAGCGAGACATCGGCGAACCGAAGCGCTCCGTCGCCGGCGCCGGTCCGGCGCAGCAGCGCGCGCACGCGGGCGCGCAGCTCTTCGACCGCGAACGGCTTCACGAGGTAGTCGTCGGCACCAGCGTCGAGCCCCTCGACGCGGTCGTCGACCGCGTCGCGAGCAGTGACGACGAGCACCGGTACCGGGTCGTCGCGCCGGCGCAGCGCGCGACACACGTCGAGACCCCCAAGCTGCGGCATCAAGAGATCGAGCACGATCGCGTCCGCGGGTGACGCCGCGTGCTTGGCGAGCGCGTCGGCGCCGTCGACAGCTTCGTCGACGTCATAGTCGACGCGCAGCGCACGCGAGATCGCGGCCCGCACGGCTGGATCGTCGTCGACGACGAGGACGCGCGTGGTCATGCAGGCATTCTCCCCCGAATCCCTAAGAGTCGGCGTAGAGGCTTAGCTGACGCAGGAACGAGCGGGCAGACGTACGATCCCCGCCAGGCAAAAGGGGGCTACTGCGGTGCACGGGCTCATTGTCGCGTTCGGGATTCTCACAAGCGTTGCGTTCGTCACGCTCGCAATCGTCGCCGTGCGTCAGTGGCGCCGGCGCCGCGATGCTGCCGCGGGCTGGCTCGCGCTCGCCTTCGTGTCGCTTGGCGCCATCGTCTCGATCGGTCGGCTCATCCCCGCGAGCCCGCACGGTTTCGGCCCGGATCTCGCACAACGAGTCGATGTCGAGTTGCTTGTCCTGTTCCCATTTCTGCTCTACCGCTTCGCGACCGTGTTTGTCCGTCCGTCGCTGCGCCTGCGGCGACTTGTCGGCACCCTGACCGTCCTGCTCTCGATCTGGACGTTCGCGCTGCCGCACTTCCCCGCCGCGGGGCAGAAGTGGCCTTGGTGGTTCCTCGCCTACGTCCTCGCGTTCCTCGTGCACTGGTCAGTGCTGTCGGTCGTCGTCTCCGTCCGCCTCGCGCGGGCCGGTCGCGGCCAGCCGGGTGTCGCGTCGACCCGGATGAGGATGCTCGCGTTTGCATCGGCGGCCATCACGGTTGCGATCGTCGGGGCGGCGTTCCAGGGCAAGGGAGACACGGCGGTCGCGCTCGCCGTGGCGATCCTCGGCTTCGCAAGCGCGGTCGGTTTCCTCCTCGGCCTCGCCCCACCGGCGGTCGTCCGCGCATCCTGGCGCAGCGCCGAGCAGGTGAGCCTCCAGGAGGCGATTCGCGGCCTGATGACGCTCGCGACAACCCCGGCGGAGGTGGCAGCGCGGGTCGTCGCGCCGACCGCGGCGATCGTCGGAGCGCGGGCAGCGGCGGTGCTCGACGGCAGCGGGGCGGTCGTCGCGTCAGAGGCGCTCAGTCCCGGGACGCTCGACGAGCTTGCGGCAGGAGAGACCCCGACGACACCTGTGGGCACCGAGATCGTGCGCGTCGTGCAACCTGGGGCGTCGATCCTCGTCTGGACCTCGCCCTACGCGCCGTTCTTCGGTGACGAGGAGCTCGCGGCGCTGCGGACGATCGCGGCACTCACCGGCATCGCACTCGATCGTGTGCGCCTGTTCGAGCAGGAGCACCAAAGCCGCGTCGCGCTCGAGCGAGCGAACGAGTTGATGGCGAACTTCGTCGCACTTGCGGCGCACGAGCTGCGCACACCGGTGACGACGATCAACGGGTTCGTGCAGACGCTGAACCATCTCGGCGATCGTCTGGACGCGACGCAGCAGGGTGAGCTTCGGGTGGCGCTCGAGCAGCAGACCGATCGGATGGCCTCGCTGGTCGAGCAGCTGCTCGATCTCTCGCGACTCGACGCGGATGCCATCGTGGTGCGGCCGCAGCGAGTCGACCTCCGTGAGCGGCTCGAGGAGGTTGCGGGACTCGCAGCAGGCGCACGACGCGCGGAGGTCGTCGTCGAGGTACCGCCCGATCTCGACGCGGTCGTCGACCCGGCGATCCTTGATCACATCGTCATCAACCTCGTCACGAATGCGTTCCGTTATGGCCAGTCGCCGGTGCGGGTGTCGGCGCTTCGAAACGAGAACGCCGTCCAGATCCTCGTCGAGGATGTCGGCCCGGGCGTCGCGGCCGAGATCGAGAACACGCTCTTCGACCGCTTCACACGGGCGGGCGTGTCGCGCGACCGGGTCGCGGGCACCGGCCTCGGCCTTGCCATCGCGCGCGCCTACGCACGTGCCCACCGCGGTGACTTGCGATACGAGCGCGCCCACCCGTCGGGCGCGCGCTTCGTCGTCGAGTTGCCCGCGTTGTCGCAAGAGATACCCTGATCGTCATGGCGACGATCTCCTTTGCGCGCGGCATCCCCGCGCCCGAGTGCCTGCCGGTCGACGAGCTCGCAGACTGCGCTCGCGTCGCGCTCGAGCGCGACGGCCACACCATCCTCTCCTACGGCCCGTCCCCCGGCTACGGCCCGCTGCGTGAGTGGATCGCCGCACGGCACGACGTCGATCCGTCCCGGGTCTTCATCACGAACGGCTCGCTCCAGGGCTTCGTGTTTCTCGCGCAGCGACTCGCCCCGGGGCGGCGGGTGCTCGTCGAACGTCCGACCTACGACCGGCCGCTGAAGATCTTGAAGGAGCTCGGCGCCGAGATCGTCGGCCTGAACTGTGACGACGAAGGGCTCGACCCCGATGCCCTCGAGCGTGAGCTCCGCGAGGGCGCGGCGCCCGCATTCCTCTATCTGATCCCGACGTTCCAGAACCCGAGCGGCCGCACCCTCAGCGTCGAACGGCGCCGGCGGATCGTCGAGCTCGCCGCCGAGCACGATCTGCTCGTGCTTGAGGACGACCCGTACGGCCTCGTGCGCTTCGACGGCGAGCCGTTGCCCTCGCTGCTCGAGCTGTCCGGGGGAGCCACCACCTACAGCTCGTCGTTCTCGAAGACGATCGCGCCTGGTCTCCGCGTCGGCTGGTTCGTGTTCCCGGAGGGCCTCGCGCGTGAGATCGAGGCGACTGCGACCGCGACGTACATCACACCGGTGCTGCTCAGCCAGGCGACGGTGAGCGAGTTCGTGAGTCGTGGGCAGTTCGAGCCGAACCTCGAACGGGTGCGTCAGCTGATCGGAATGCGTCGCGATGCAATGATCGCCGCGCTCGACCGCGAGCTTCCCGAGCTCACGATCACCCGGCCCGACGGCGGCTACTTCCTGTGGGCCGAGCTCGGCGGCGTCGATGGCGGCGAGCTGCTCGCGCGTGCCGAGGCGGCAGGCGTCACATTCGTCAAGGGCACCGATTTCGGCGGCCCGGCGGACTCACTGCGTCTCGCCTATAGCTTCGTCTCGGTCGACGAGATCGCCGACGGCGTCGCGCGCCTCGCGGCCGCGATCCCCGTTGCCGCGTCGAGCTAAAGAGTCTTCTGACGCCGCCGGTACCGGTGAATCTGTGAGAGCAGCACCCCGAGCACGACGCCCGCGGCGAGGCTGAGCAGGATCACCCAGATCAGCGAGACGCGGGTCGAGCCGATGACGAAGTGGACGCGTACGTGCTTGGTGTTGAGGACGACGAAGAGCAGCAAGTAGATCGCGACCACGCCGATCACGATCAGCCGAGCCCAGAGGCCCGGCTGGAACGTCCGCCTTCCTTCGTCCATGCGCTGGACGAGGCTCGGGCTCGTCTCCTCCGGTGGGGCCGCTTCGTCTGCCATCGAGCCTGACTCTAGGCGACTGCGGCGGCCGCGACGGTGGCGAGTGGCACCAGGCGGGGCTGGCGAGGCGGCTGCAACACGCGCGTGGCCGCGCGGAAGGTGGGACAGGGACGCTCGGGCGCCATCGCGCATAGACCGTTGCTGCGGAAGTAGCAGTCGTCGCAGGTTGGAGCGTTCTGTCGGGTCATGGACGGCTCTTTTCGGGGCGGTCGAGGGGGGTGAGGACGGGCATGCTACGACCCATCGACCCGACGAGAAAGGGCTTGTCTAAACGGAAAACGTGCACTTTCCGGCAACTTCGAACCCGCCGAAAGCTGGCCCTTTCTACCCCCTTGGGCGGAGTGTCGCCAGAGCACGCAACGCCTGTGGAAAGGTCTCCACAGGGATGATCCGCAGGCCGTGCGCGTACTTGCGTGCCTCGCGGGCGTTCTCCCCAGCCGGGACGAGGAATGCGTCCACACCCGCCTCGCGCGCCCCGAACGTTTTCTGCTTGATCCCGCCGATCGGCCCAACCGAGCCGTCGGCGAAGATCTCGCCGGTCGCCGCGATCCGATTGCCGTGCACGACGTCGTGACCTTCCTCCTCGTACACCTGCAGGGCGAACGCGAGCCCGGCGGAAGGGCCGCCGACGTTGCCCGCGTCGATGCGCACGGCGATCGGGAGGTGGATGGAAAGCGCCGTGCCCGGGAGGAAGCCGACGACGGGCCTGCGTGGGCCGGGGTCGGTCGACGCAACCGTCTTGATCGAGATCTCGAGGGTCGAGTGGCCCCGCGTTACCGTGAAGTGGACGACGTCGCCGATCGAGTGCTTCGCCATCGCCGTCTTCAGGTCGGTGGCCGAGCGGACACGCGCCCCGTCGACGTTCGTGATCACGTCGTCGGGCTCGAGTTTCCCGACCGCGGGCAGCCCCGCCTCCAATTGGCTGACGAGGACGCCCGTCGAGCGGAGCGTCACCTTCAGTCCGGCTGCCTTGAGGGCGACAGCGGCTGCGATCTGCTGCGAGAGGCGCATGTCCTGGAGGTCGATGCGCCGTCGCTGCGCGTCGTTGACCCCCGGCGGGTTGATGGCGCTCGCCGGATAGAGGTCGGCGCCGTTGTGCAGTCCGCCGAAGAGCCGTTCGAGCAGCGTCGCCTTCCGAACGATGATGTCGACGAAGTAGATGCCGCCGCGCGCGGGATCCCGTCCGCCCGCCACCGTCACGAGGGGCGCGACGGGATGAGCCCGGTCGGGCAGGAAGATGTAGTCGCTCGACGGGACGATCACGAGCGCGAGCACGGCCGCGAGCAGGGCAAGACCGAGCGCCAGCAGACGCCCCGCGGAGACGTGCTTTTTCACAGGAGCGAGCGGGAGGCCCCGCCGTCGACGGGAATCGTGGTGCCCGTCACATACGACGCGCGCTCGGAGGCAAGGAAGCAGACGACGTCGCCGAACTCGCGGGGATCCCCGAGCCGGCCGAGCGGGATCTGCGCGACATCCTCCGGCGCGGGCCCGCCGGCACCGTAGATCTCCGTCATGCGCGGCGTCTGCACGCGACCGGGCGCCACACAGTTGACGGTGACTCGGCGAGGCCCAAGCTCGGTCGCGAGTGTTTTCGCCCAGCCGGTGAGCCCGGGCCGGATCGCGTTCGAGAGCGCCAGGTGCGAGACGGGCTCCTTCACGGCGCCCGACGTGATGCAGATGATGCGGCCGCCTGGACTGTTCTCGAGGTAGGGAAGGCACAGCCGGACAAGGCGGACGGCCGGGACGAGGAGCAGCTCGAACGCGGCTTCGAGTGCGTCGTCGCTCAGTTCCGACGCGCGTCCGGGCGGCGGGCCGCCGGAGTTCCACACGACGATGTCGACGCCGCCGAACGCCTCGACGGTCTTCGCGACGACACGCTCGAGATCGCCGATGTTGGTCACATCACCGCGTACCGCGAGCGCGCCGATCCGGTTTGCCTCGCGGTCGAGCTCGTCGCGGCGGCGGGCGAACATTGTGACGTTCGCGCCTTCCTCGGCGAGGGCTTCAGCCGATGCCAGCCCGAGACCGGACGATGCGCCGCAGACGATCGCGGCCCTGCCGCGAAGACCAAGCTCCATGGAGGCGAGACGGTAGCGCGTCTCGCTTACGAGGCGTATGCGAAGGCGCTCGCGAACGCGCAGTTGCCGGTGAGCTCCCACCGAAACGGCCCGTCGTCGACGGTGAACGTGTCGGCGTAGAGCTCGGTGCCCGGCTGGTGGTAGCCGGGGATCCCGCAGGCAACCGGCTTGTCGGTCTCGACCGGGCCCGACGCGATGAGAAGGATCGCCCGCCCGACGCGCAGCACGTGACCGTCAGGCCCGTCGGCGATCTCGATCGTACTCGGCTGCACCTCGACGAGGTTCCGCGGCTTGCGGACCCACGGGAGCACGGCCATGTCGCCCCGGAGCTCGCCGAGCATGATCTGCTCGAGCGCCGTGCGCTGGGCGCTCGAGCCGCGCTCGTCGACGTGCAGGACGATGCTCCACGGCGAGCCTGGTTCGTCGTCGTCGTAGCGCACGGTCATTGCGACAGCGAGCCCGCTGAGGTCGACGTCGCCTGCGTGGCCGTCGTCGATCCGCCAGGCAAGCGCGCCGAAACAGATCCCGTGTGTCGAGCGGCCGCCGGGAACGCCGCCGACCATGCGGCAGGGGCAGATCGCGTCGCAGTTGCACGACTCGAAATACGAGCCCGCGATGCTCCAGGAAGCGGCGTCCACCGCGCGATTCTAGGTCGCCAGGACGGAGACGACGTCCCGTACGGCGTCGGCCGACGCCCTGAGCGCCGTCTGTTCGGCGTCGTCGAGATCGACCTCGAGGATCTGCTCGATCCCGCTCGACCCGAGCCTCACCGGTACGCCCATGTACAGCCCGTCGATCCCGTACTCGCCTTCGAGGTAGGCGGTGCACGGAAGCACGCGTTTCTCGTCGAGCAGGATCGAGTCGGTCATCTGCGCGGCGGCCGCGCCGGGCGCGTACCAGGCGGAGGTGCCCATGAGCTGCACGAGCTCGCCGCCACCCTTGGCGGTGCGCTCGACCATGGCCTGGATCCGCTCCTCCGACACGAGCTTGCGCAGCGGCACGCCCCCGACGGTCGTCGCGGAGATCACGGACACCATCTGGTCGCCGTGCCCGCCGAGCACGACCGCGCCGACGTCCTTCACCGATGCGCCCGTCTCCCAGGCGATGAAGGTCTGCAACCGCGCGGTGTCGAGGATGCCCGCCTGTCCGAAGACGCGCTCCTTCGGAAAGCCGGAGACGTTCTTCGCGACGTGACACATCGCATCGAGCGGATTCGACACGACGATGAGGATCGCGTCGGGGCTCGCGGCAACGACCTTCTCGGTGACGTCCTTCACGATCTTCTCGTTCGTCGAGACGAGGTCGTCGCGGCTCATCCCGGGCGAGCGGGGGAGGCCGGCGGTGATCACCACGACCTCGGAGCCGGACGTGCCGGCGTATTCGTTCGAGCCGGTGACGCTCGGCTCGTAGCCCAGTACCGCGCCCATCTGGTTGATGTCGAGCGCCTTGCCCTGCGGCAGGCCCTCCTTGATGTCGACGAGGACGATGTCGGCGTAGTCGCGCTGCGCGAGAACTTGTGCGCACGTCGCCCCGACATTGCCGGCACCGACGACGGTGACTTTCCGTCTTTGAGCCATGGGAGCTTAGACCTCCAGTTTCTCGATGATCGCGTCGGCGTACTCGCTCGTCCCGACTGCAGTCGGATCGTCGCGCGACGGCTTCATGTCGTAGGTGACGGAAGTTCCTTCGGCGATCACCGCGGCGACCGCGGCCTCGAGGCGCGAAGCGGCGTCGCTTTCGCCGAGATGGTCGAGCATCAGCTTGCCGGAGAGGATCATCGCCGTCGGGTTGACTCTGTTTTGGCCCTTGTACTTCGGCGCCGACCCGTGGGTCGCTTCGAAGACAGCTGTGTCGGGCCCGATATTCCCGCCGGGCGCCACGCCGAGCCCGCCGACGAGTCCCGCCGTGAGATCGCTGACGATGTCGCCGTAGAGGTTCGGCAGCACGAGGACGTCGAACTCCTCGGGGCGCTGAACGAGGCCCATGCACACCGCATCGACGAGGTTCTCCCAGGGCTCGATCTCCGGATACTCCTGCGCGACATCGCGGAAGACGTCGAGGAACAGGCCGTCGGTGAACTTCATGATGTTCGCTTTCGTCACGCAGGAGACGCGCTTGCGCCCGTGGGCGCGCGCATACTCGAACGCGAAGCGGATGATCCGCTCAGAGCCTTCGCGGCTCATCGGCTTCACCGAGATGCCCGAGCCCGCTGCGATCTGCTTTCCCTGAAGCTTGTTCAGCTCGGCGATCACATGCTCGGCGTCCGCGCTGCCCGCCTCGTACTCGATGCCCGCGTACAGGTCCTCTGTGTTCTCGCGAACGAGCACGAGGTCGATGTTGTCGTACCGCGACCGGACACCCACATAGGTCTTGCAGGGCCGCAGGCATGCGTAGAGGCCGAGCTCGTGGCGCAACGCGACGTTGACCGAGCGGAAGCCGGTGCCGATCGGAGTCGTGATCGGCCCCTTCAGTGCGACCTTGTTCCGCTTCACCGACGCAAGCGTCTCCGGCGGCAGCGGTGTCCCCGCCTCTTCCATCACGTCAACGCCTGCGTGCTGCACATCCCAGTCGAAGCCGACGCCGGTTGCCTCGAGCACGCGGCGAGCCGCCTCGGTCAGTTCCGGCCCGGTTCCGTCGCCGGGGATGAGGGTGATGCGATGGGACATCCGGGGGCGAGGGTACACACACCGGTTCCCACGGCTCCCCCAGAACGTGGATCCCCGCCGCGGGTTCCGGGTGATCGACGGGAGTGGGCGCCTCCGCTTGATTGAACTTATGGAAGCTACTGCGGCGCTTCGGATCGTCCCTCCCTACGGATCCCCATTTGCGGCGATCTCTCCCGTTGACGGTCACGCGGCGACGCTTGAGGCGCTCAGGCGGGCCGAGCTGCTGATTGCCGACAACCGATACGCGGAAGCGGTCGAGGCGCTCGGCGCGGTTTCCGTCCCGGCGGAGTCGGATCCCGCACTTGTCCTGCGCATCCTCCTCGACGAGGCGTGGGCGCGGATGTACCTGGGCCAGGTCGAGCGCGCTGCGGTGACGTTGGAGCGGGCGCGGATCCTCACGGAGTCTCCCCGGTTCACCGACGTCGACCGCGCCGACGCGATGTTCCGCCTCGGCTGCTGCCGCCTCAAGCTCGGCAAGGCGTCGAACGCGATCGCCCTCTTCGACAGCGCTCTCGCACTCGCATCCGGAGGCGGCATGGCGGGTGAGCGGCTCAGCGTGCGGATCTTCGACTGGCGCTCGCGTTGCCACCAGTTGCGTCGCGACTGGGATGCAGCTCGCACAGACGCCGAACGCGGCGTCGAGCTTGCCGAGTCGATCGACGACACCGGCCTGACCGCGCACGCGTTGATGCAGTGCTCGCTGGTCGCCGAGCGCAGCGAGGATCCACTCCTTGGCCGCTTCTACGCCGAGCGCGCACGAACGCTCGCCGTCGAGTCAGGCGACCGTCAGATCGAGGCGCGCCTGCTCAACAACCTCGGTGGGCTGAGCTTCCTGCTCGGCGAGCCCGAGACTGCGGTGCGGTACCTCACGGAATCGTTCACCGTTGCTCTCGAAGTCGGAAACGACGCCGACGCGGCGCAGGCAGTCTCATCGCTCGCACAGGTTCATCTGCGCTCCGGGGCGCCGCTCCTTGCCGAGGAGCAGGCGCGCCACGCGCTGTCGATTCTCGGCGACCGCGACGACTATCTCGACGAGCGCGGGAACGCGCATCTCGTCCTCGGCCGTGCGCTCCTCGCGCTCGACCGTGGCTTCGAGGCGCTCACCGAGTTCGCGTCGGCCGAATGGCTGTTCGAGCGGCTCGGCTCGGCAAGTCACGTCGCGGCGGCGTGGCTCGCACAGGGCGACGCCTACAAGAAGCTCGGCGAGCTCGAGCCTGCCGCTGCGCTGTACCGCCGCGCAGCCGAAAAACTTCAAGACTTCAACTTCTGAATCGCGGAAGGAGGTTTACCCATGAAACTGCGTCCGAATCTGGTTGCCGTCGTCATCTTTCTCCTGGCACTCGCCGTCTTCGCCGCATCGGTGAAGATTGGCCACCACGGTGGCTATCTGGGGGGCTTCTCGAGCGGCGGCTAGGGCCCCTCGAACGATCGGTGACAACCCGCGCTTCGGTTGGCGGCGACCCGTGGGGCGGGTCGCCGCGAACCGTCTTTGTGTACCGTCCGCGGCCGATGAGTGCGACCAGCGACTTTCGTCCCGGGCTCGAAGGTGTGATCGCGTTCGAGACCGAGATCGCGGAGCCCGACAAGGACGGCGGTTCCCTCCGTTATCGCGGAGTCGACATCGAGGAGCTCGTCGGGCGCTACCCGTTCGAGAACGTCTGGGGGCTCCTGGTTGACGAGGACATTCACTCGCCGCTACCCGCCGCGGAGAAGATCGAGCTGCAGGACCCGAGCGGCTCGGTCCCGGCCGATCTCCAGGCCGGTCTTGCGACCCTCGGCCCGAAGTGGGGGCTCCAGCAACTCGTCGACATCGAAGACGGTCAGGCGCGCAACGATCTCGCGCGTCTCTCGGCCGCGACACTCTCGATCGTCGCCCAGGCGGCGCGCGGCAAGCAACCTCCGGTGCCGGACGCCGAGATCGAAGTCGGCCGGAATGCGGCGGCGCAGTTCTTGATCCGCTGGCGCGGCGAGGCAGATCCGCGTGCGGTGACCGCCCTCGACACGTACTGGGTCTCCGCCGCCGAGCACGGTCTCAACGCCTCGACCTTCACGGCGCGCATCGCCGCATCGACCGGCGCCGACTGTGCTGCCGCGCTGTCGTCGGCGGTCGGCACGCTCTCCGGCCGCCTGCACGGTGGCGCGCCGGCGCACGTCTTGCCGATGCTCGACGCCGTCGCCGAGACCGGCGACGCCGCGCGGTATGTCGACGAGGTTCTCGCGAGCGGCGATCGCATCATGGGCTTCGGCCACCGCGTCTACCGCGCCGAGGATCCACGCGCACGCGTTCTCCGCCGCACGGCACAGGAGCTCGGCTCACCTCGCGTCGAGGTCGCACTCGCGCTCGAGGAGGCGGCACTCGCGGCGCTGCGTGCCAAGTCACCCGATCGCGTGCTCGAGACGAACGTCGAGTACTGGGCGGCCGTCGTGCTCGACATCGCAGAGATTCCACCGCCGCTCGCGCCGGCGATGTTCGCGTGCGCGCGTGTCGCCGGCTGGTCGGCGCACATCCTCGAGCAGAAGCGCACCGGACGGCTGATCCGTCCGGGGGCCCGTTACATCGGCCCGCCGCCGCGCTCGGTCGACGACGTCGTGCGGTGACCGCGGTCACGACCGCGAAGAAGTCGGTTCAGCTCTCCGGCATCGTCGTCGCGGAGTCGTCCGTGTCGTCGATCGACCCGGATGCCGGGGTGCTCGCTTACCGCGGCTATGACATAGCCGACCTCGCCGAGCATTCCACGTATGAGGAGACGGCCTACCTCCTGCTGAACGGGCAGCTGCCTGACGCCGCTGCAGCCGACGCATTCGGAGTCGAGCTCGCGAAGCGCGAACTGCCGGCCGCCACCGCCGACGCGATCGATGCCGCTGCCGGCGGAGCGTCGCCGATGGACGTCTTGCGCACCGTCGCGTCGATGTCGTCGTTTCGCGTCGAAGGCCACGGGTCGACAGATCGCGCCCACGGCCTCGCCGCGGCGACGCGGTTGATCGCGCAGTTTCCGACGGCGATCGCACGCCACCATCGCCGCAGGCTGGGTCTCGAGCCGGTTAGCCCCGATCCGTCGCTGGGGTACTCCGAGAACTTCCTTGCGATGCTCGCCGGCGAGAAGCCGAGCGCGCGCGCGGCGCGCATCTTCGACATCGCGATGATCCTGCATGCCGAGCACGAGATGAACGCATCGACGTTCACGGCGCGCGTCGTCGCAGGTACGGGAGCAGATCTCACCTCGGCGATCGTTGCCGCGATCGCCGCGCTCAGCGGGCCGCTCCACGGCGGAGCGAACAGCGCCGCGATGGCGCTCTTCGAGCAGTGGGGAAGCGCTGAGCGCACGCCGGACGCGGTGCGCGCGATGCTCGACCGCAAGGAGAAACTCTTCGGCTTCGGCCATCCGCTCTACCGCGCGTACGACCCGCGCGCGACGATACTCAAAGACGTATCCGAGGAGCTGTCCGTCGCGGCCGGCGAGCCGAACTGGTTCGCGATCACTGCCGCCGCGGAGCGAACGGTCTTCGACGCGAAAGGCCTCTACCCGAACGTCGATCTCTACTCGGCCTCGGTGTATCGCTACCTCGGAATCCCGACCGATCTCTTCACGCCGGTCTTCGCCGCGAGCCGCACGGCCGGATGGGCCGCCCACGTGCTCGAGCAACAGGCCGACAACCGGATCATCAGGCCGTCGGCGACCTATGTCGGCGAGCCGCGCCGGCCGTATCCTCAGGGCCGATGACGCTCGCCGAAGCAGCCGTGCAGGCCGAGACGCTCGCCACCGAGGGCGACGAGCGCGCGCTGTCGCAGTTACGCGCGCAGTGGGACGAGGAGCTCGAGAGCGCGGCTCGCTCGCAGGATTTCCGCGAACGCGCGATTGCGAACCGGGCGATCGGCCAGTTTCGCTTCCGCGCGAAGATCGAGCTACTGCGCCGCGGCCTCGACGACGACAGCCCCGCAGTGCGCGGGTCGGCGCTGCTCGCGCTCGAACTGCTGTCGCGCGATCACCCGAAGGTTGTGAACGACGTGCGGCCGCTGCTGCACGAGCTCGTGACGAACGACGGGAACGAGGCGGTGCGGCGGCTCGGCGTGGTCGCGCTCCGAAACGGCTCGTCGCGGCCCGACACGATCCAGATCCTCTCCGCACTCGGCGACGACGACGAACAATCGCGCGAGCTCCGCGAGGCGGCCACCAAGGTCGCGCAGCTTCTGCGGCGCAAAGCGACGGCGAAGTAACGCGTTAGCTGCGGCAGCTGCAGCCGTCGTGACGGCCGCAGGACGGGCACACGTTGCGCTTCCGCTTCAACTCAAGCGCGTTCTTCGAGATCCCGGCCTTCATCATCAGCCACGCTGCGCCCGATGCGAGGGCCATCAGCAGTTCGACGTGCGGATCGATCGGCAACCTGTTCCTCCGTGGATCGGTGAGCGTGGGGGTGCGCTCGGAAGTACAACTCCCGCCGCCGCCGATCGGTTACGTGGGTATAGAGCTCCGTCGTCGAGAGATCGGCATGTCCCAGCATTTCTTGAACGGAACGGAGATCGGCCCCGCCTTCGAGGAGGTGGGTCGCGAACGAATGGCGCAGCAGATGGGGGTGAACCCGCTGCGGGTCGAGGCCGGCCTTCTCTGCGACCTTGCGGAGGATCAGGAACGCCCCGGCGCGCGTGAGAGGCCCGCCGCGGGCGTTCAGGAAGAGCTCGGGCCGGTGGCGTGTGTCGAGGAACGGCCGGCCGCGCGCCAGGTAGCGGCGTAGAGCCTCGGCGGCGTGGCGCCCGATCGGCACGGCCCGCTCCTTGCCGCCTTTGCCGATCACTCGAACGAGGCGATCGTCGAGATCGACGCCGGCTTTCTCGAGGCCCATCGCTTCGGAGACGCGAAGACCCGCACCGTAGAGCAGCTCGACGAGAGCCTGGTCGCGAAACGCGCGCGGCTCGGTGCCCGCAGCGGCGTCGATCAGCCGCTCCGCCTCGCCCGGCGAGAGCGTTCGCGGGAGGCTGCGTTCGCGCCGCGGGAGGGCGACCGCCGCTGCGGGGTTGTCGTCGCGTGCGCCGAGGAGCTGTTGGTGCCGGAAGAAGCTGCGCGCCGCCGCCGTCCGTCGCGCGATCGTCGTTCCGGCGAGGCCGTTCGCGCGCAGCTGGGCGGTGTACAGCTCGAGCTCGTCGACGGTCGCGCCGGCGACCGGCTTCTTCAGATACGCGGCGAGCGCGGCGAGGTCACGCCGGTAGGCGTCGACGGTGCGTGGCGAGCGGCGCGCGGCGAGTAGTGCGAGGAACCCCTCGACGTCACGATCGCGGATGGGCGTGGTCATAGACCTTCCTCAGTCGCTTGGCATCGACGTGGCTGTACATCTGGGTCGTTGAGAGCGAGGAATGCCCGAGTAGCTCCTGGATCGTCCGCAGGTCGGCGCCACCCTCGAGCAGGTGGGTTGCGAACGCGTGACGCAGGCGGTGCGGGTGTGGCACGAGCCGGCGGAGTGTCGATGTGTCGAGGCGATGGCCGCGCACGGAGAGGAAGAGCGCGTTGTCGGCTCGGCGCGCGAGCTGGGGGCGAGCGTCGCAGAGGTAGCGCGCGACGAGGTGCGCGGCCTCCTCGCCGAGGGGGACGATGCGGTCCTTGGCGCCCTTGCCGTGACGGACGTGCACGTGCTCCTGCTCGAAGTCGACATCGCCGAGGTCGAGGCCGACCGCCTCGGCGCTCCGGAGCCCTGCCGAGTAGACGAGCTCGATCAGCGCCTGGTTCCGCAGCCTGAGTGCCCCGTCGCCGCCAAGGCCCGAGACGATCGCCTCGACCTCCGCCTGCTTCGGGGCATCGGGCAGCCGACGCGGCCGCCGCGGCGCAAGCGAGGCGTCGGGGACGTAGCCGGGGCCGAGCGTGAAGCGCAGCAGCGAGCGCACGGCGGCGAGCTTGCGACCGATGGTCGTCGGTGCGAGCTTCCCATGCGCTCGGGTGCGGCCGAGCTCGGCCACCCAGTCGGCGAGCACCCGGATGTCGAGATCCTCGACCGGGCTGTCCGCGCCGAACCAGCGGCCGAATTCGCGGAGGTCGGAGCCGTAGGCCCGACGCGTGCTGTCGCTGATCCCTGCGGCGAGGAGGAATCGCTCGGTTGCAGCTTCGAAGGTCATCAACCGACCGTGTTCGGCGTGGTGGGTAGGATCGCCTGCCCATGACCGACCGCGTCCAACGACTCGCAGAGCTCTCCGTGCACGGCTCGAACGTGCAACCGGGGCAGATCATGATCGTCACGGCCGAGCTCGGGCAGGAGGAGCTCGCGCGGGCGATCGCTGCCGCCGCCTACGACCGTGGGGCGAAGTTCGTCGATGTCAACTACTTCGACCCGCTCGTGAAGCGCGCGCGGATCGAGCATGCCGACGCCGAGACGCTCGACTTCGTGCCGTCGTGGTACGGCGAGCGGATGGCCGCTCATGCTGAGTTGCGCGGCGCGAGAGTCACGCTCGCCGGCACGACCGAGCCCAACTTATTGGACGATCTCGACTCGACGCTCGTCGGCCGCGACCGGCTGCCGTACCTCAAGGAGATTCCGACGATCGTCGGCGAGCGCCTGACCAATTGGTGCATCGTTCCGTGCCCGCATCCTGCCTGGGCGCAGCTCGTCTACCCCGATCTTTCCGAAGACGAGGCGTACGAGAAGCTGTGGCAAGAGCTCGAGCATGTGCTGCGTCTCGACGAGCCGGATCCGATCCAGGCGTGGGAGGAACGGATGGCTGTCCTCAACGACTCGGCGCGACGGATGTCGGAGCACCGGTTCGACGCGATCGAGCTCACGGGGCCCGGCACCGAGCTCACCGTCGGGATGCTGCCGACACACGAGTGGTGGGCGGCTGACTTCCAGACGGCCGAGGGATTGCGGCATTTCCCGAACCTGCCGACGGAAGAGGTGTTCACGACTCCCGACCCGGAACGCACCAAGGGTCACGTCACTTCGACGAAGCCGCTCGTACTGCGCGACGGGACGATCATCCGCGGGCTGCGCGTGCGGTTCGAGGACGGGAAGGCGGTCGAGATCGAGGCGGATGAGAACGGGGAGGCGTTGCGGGCGCAGCAGTCTCTCGACAGCGGCGCCTTGAAGCTCGGCGAGCTTGCGCTCGTCGACTCGCAGGGCCGCATCGGGCCGCTCGGCACGGTTTTCTACGACACGTTGCTCGACGAGAACGCCGCCAGTCACATCGCCCTCGGGAACGGCTTCCCGTTCCTCGTCCAGGGCGATGACCTCGAGCGCGTGAACAAGAGCGGCACACACGTCGACTTCATGATCGGCTCGCCCGAGCTCGAGGTCGATGGCATTACCGCCGGCGGCGACCGCATCCCGGTGCTCCGCAACGGCGACTGGCAGATCTAGACTCGTTTTCGCCCGCCTGTCGGCCGTTTGTCAAGCGGCGTGGCGACCACGAGCTCCCGCCGCACCCCGCTCCCCGAGCCGCGTTGCGCCCCGTGGATGAATTGTCGCGAAGAGTTCAATCTTGGTCAGACCACATTCGGTGGCCATTCGGCCCGCGCCCCTTCGGGTGGGTTTCAGTCCCTTTCGGGCACGGTTCCGAACGCGCCGCTTCGCGTCAGCCTTGGCGCCTGTGGAGCGTTCGTCGCACTTCGGTAACCGTCGTTTGGCGACGCCCGGGCGGCCCAGGAACGGCCGCTCAGCAGGAGCTTCGGCCGGCTGTGGACGATCTGTTGCACTTCGGTAACCGTCGTTTGGCGAAGAGACGTGGCTTGCTGCGGCATGGCCGTTGCTCCGAAAGCGGCTGGGAGAGGTTCCAGCCGCCGCCTCGTCGCTGGATCCGTACCATGCACCCGTTCACGGCTCCTCGCGAGACGACGTGGAGCATGCTTGAACGAACGACGTTTCTTCCTGCCGGCCCGTAAAGGAGGCGCTTCGGAATGACCACGACTGAGTTGCCCGGACGCGTGGATCTTTCCGAGCACGGGATCGACCCGTCGGGCGCGGTCTATCGAAATCCAACGACGTCGCTTCTCTACTCGCACGCGCTCGCGCGGGGCGAGGGACGGCTCGCAGAGGGCGGCTCGCTGGTTGTCGACACCGGACTCTTCACGGGCCGGTCGCCGAAGGACAAGTTCCTCGTCGAGGAGCCGGGGTCGCAGGACCGGATCTGGTGGGGCGAGGTCAACCAGCCCCTCTCGCCGGCGCACTTCGAAGGCCTTCGCGACAAGGTCACCGCACAACTCGACGCCGCGGACGCGCTCTACGTCGTCGACGCCTATGCCGGCGCCGACCCGGCGCACAGGATCGGCGTGCGCGTGATCACCGCGCATCCCTACCACGCGCTCTTCGCGAAGACGATGTTCATCGAGCTCACTCGCGACGACGAAGCCGGCTTCGAGCCGCAGGCGCTCGTGCTTCACACGCCGGACGTCCGGGCCGAGCCGGAAGCGGACGGTACGCGCACCGGCACGTTCGTCGTTCTCCATCCGGGACGCACGGAGTTGCTCGTCGGCGGCACCTTCTATGCCGGCGAAATCAAGAAGTCGATCTTCACCGTGATGAACGACCGTCTGCCGCTCGAAGGAATCTTCCCGATGCATTGCAGCGCGAACGTCGGCGATGACGGGCGCGTCGCCGTCTTCTTCGGTCTCTCCGGAACCGGCAAGACGACCCTCTCCGCCGATCCCGAGCGGTCGCTGATCGGTGACGACGAGCATGGCTGGGGCGACAACGGCGTCTTCAACATCGAGGGAGGCTGCTACGCGAAGGTGATCAAGCTCTCGCCCGAGGCCGAGCCCGAGATCTATCGCACGACGCGCACGTTCGGCACGATCCTCGAGAACGTCACGATCGACGACAACGGCGTGATCGACCTCGACGACGACTCGAAGACCGAGAACACGCGGGCCGCCTACAAGCTCGAGCAGATCGCGAACGCGCTGCCTGCGAAGCGCGCCGGCCATCCGTCCTCCGTGATCTTCCTCACCGCCGACGCGTTCGGCATCCTGCCGCCGATCGCGAAGCTGTCCACCCACCAGGCGCTCTACTACTTCCTGTCCGGCTTCACCGCGAAGCTCGCCGGGACGGAGATCGGGGTGACGGAGCCGCAGCCGACGTTCTCGACCTGCTTCGGGCAGCCGTTCCTGCCGCAGCCGCCGCTCGTGTATGCCCGCATGCTCGACAAAAAGCTCGAAGAGCACGGCTCGAGCGTCTGGCTTCTGAACACGGGGTGGACGGGCGGTCCCTTCGGCGTCGGCAAGCGGATGCCGATCCACGCGACCCGGACCATGCTGACGGCGGCGCTCACGGGCGGTCTCGACGGCGCCGAGTTCCGCACCGACGCCACCTTCGGCTTCGCTGTCCCGGTTCACGTTCCCGGCGTCGACGGGCGTCTCCTCGATCCGCGTTCGACGTGGCATGACCCGCACGAGTACGACCGCAAAGCACGCGACCTGGCCGGCCTCTTCATCGACAACTTCGCGAAGCGCTTCGGCGAGGTCGGAGAGTCGATTCGTACCGCAGGGCCAGCCGCTTGAGCCGGTCGGCACGACCGGTCACCGGGCTGGGCGGGTTCTCCGTCCGTCTGAACGAGTCGATTCGATAGCGTCCCTTCACGTGAATGCCACGCACGACGTCTTGGTCGTCGGCGCCGGTTGCGCTGGAATGCGCGCGGCGATCGAGGCCTATGACGCAGGCGCGAACGTCGGGGTGATCTCGAAGCTGCACCCGACCCGCAGCCACTCCGGCGCGGCCGAGGGAGGCATTAACGCTGCACTCGGGAACGCGGCCGAGGACTCCCCTGAGACACACGCGTTCGACACCGTCAAGGGCTCCGATTACCTGGGCGACCAGGATGCGATCGAGCTCTTCACGCGCGAGGCGCCGGGCGACATCTACCAACTCGAGAACTGGGGTGCGTTCTTCTCGCGCCAGGACGACGGCCGGCTCGCGCAACGGCCTTTCGGCGCCGCGGGCTCCCCACGCACCGTGTTCGCCGCGGACATCACGGGCCACGTGCTCATCCAGGTGCTCTACGAGCAGCTCGTGAAGAGGGACATCACCGTCTACGAGGAGTACTTCGCGTGGAAGCTCGTCGAGGACGACGGCCGCTGCCAGGGCGTTATCTGCTGGGACCTTCTGAACGGTGGTCTGAAGTCGGTCGGCGGCAGAGCGACGATTCTCGCCACGGGCGGTCAAGGCCGCATCTACCGCACGACCACGAACGCGTACGCGTGCACGGGTGACGGTGCGGCGATGGCGCTTCGTCTCGGCTTGCCGCTGAAGGACATGGAGTTCATGCAGTTCCACCCGACCACGCTGTATCCGTCGGGCATCCTGCTGACCGAGGGTTGCCGCGGCGAGGGGGCGTACCTGATCAACAGCGAAGGCGAGCGCTTCATGCAGCGGTATGCGCCGAACGCGATGGAGCTTGCGTCACGCGACGTCGTCTCGCGCTCCGAGCAGACCGAGATCGACGCGGGCCGCGGCATCAACGGCTCGGTCTATCTCGACATGCGCCACCTCGGCGCCGAGAAGATCATCGATCGCCTGCCGGGCTCGCGCGAGCTCTCGATGACGTTTGCGGGCGTCGATCCGATCTACGACCCCGTGCCCGTGCGGCCGGGCGCCCACTACCACATGGGTGGGGTCGAGACCGACAACGACGGCGCGACCGAGCTCGCAGGCCTGTACGCCGCGGGTGAGGTGGCGTGCGTCTCGGTGCACGGCGCAAATCGCCTGGGCGGCAACTCGCTGATGGAGACGATCACCTTCGGTCGCCGCTCCGGTCGCGCCGCAGCCGAGCACGCACTCGGCGCCGCGAACGGCAGTGTCCCGGAGGCCGCGCGCGATGACGCGGAGCGCGAGCTGAAAGCAATGCTCGACGTGCGCGAAGGCGAGCGCCCGTGGCAGATCCGCAACGATCTCGGCGACTCGATGTTCGAGAACTTCGGTGTGTTCCGCCGCGAGGAGCAGATGGCGAAAGAGATCGGGATCCTCGAAGGGCTCGCGGAGCGTTATGACCGCGGTGTCGTGATCGAGGACAAGGGCGAGGTCTTCAACAGCGATCTCACCCAGGCGATCGAGCTCGGCGCGATGATCGAGCTCTCGCGCTGCATGCTCCAGGCGGGACTCGCTCGCAAGGAAAGTCGTGGCGCTCACGCGAGGCCGGATGATTATCCATCGCGCGACGACGAGAACTTCATGAAGCATTCGATCTCGCGCTGGGTGAACGGCGCGCCCGAGCTCACCTACAGGGACGTTCGATACACGAAGTACGACCCGATGGAGAGGAAGTACTGATGCAGGTCGGTTTGAAGGTCTGGCGCTTCAACTCCCGCTCCGGCGAGCGCGAACTGCAGGAGTTCGAGATCGACGCGCCCGAGGAGGCGACGCTGCTCGACTGCCTCGACATCGTCAAGGACAAGCACGACGGGTCACTCGCGTACCGCAAGAGCTGCCGGATGATGATCTGCGGCTCGTGCGGCATGCGCATGGACGGCGCCGCCGTCCTCGCGTGCAAGGTACGCATGCACGACATCGCGCAGGCGGGCCACGTTCCCGTCATCTCCGCGATGGGCAACCTGCCGATCGTGAAGGACCTCGTCGTCGACATGGAGCCGTTCTGGGAGAAGTTCCGGAGCGTCGACCCATCGCTCCGCCCTGGGTACGCGGAGCCACCGGACGGCAAGGAGTACCGCATCAAGCAGGAGCGCATGAACGCGATCCACAAGGAAGCGCTCTGCATCAACTGCGGCTGCTGCGTCTCCGAGTGCAATTCGATGGAGTCCGACCCGAACTTCCTCGGGCCCCAGGCGCTCGCGAAGGCGATGCGTTTCGTCGGCGACCCGCGCGACGGCCAGAAGATCGCGCGGCTCGAGAAGCTGAACGGCGAGCACGGGATCTGGGAGTGCACGCGCTGCTACATGTGCACCGAGCGCTGCCCCAAGGGCGTCGATCCGCGCGACGCGATCGCGAAGCTTGGCGCCGAGTCGATGAAGGAGGGCATCGACCGCGACATGGGCGCGAAGCACGCGAAGTGGTTCGTGACGTCCGCGAAGACCACGGGCTGGCTGCGCGAGACCGAGCTCGTGCCGAAGACGCAGGGCATCGTGGAGGCGATCAAGCAGACGCGGTTCGCTCTCGACCTCGCACGCAAGGGCAAGGTGCCGCCGCCGTTCCCGCCGCACGTCGCAAAGGACGTGAAAGAATCGCGCCGCCTGTACGACCTCGTGCGCGAGCAGGGCGTGAATGGGTTCGCCGGGATCGTTCAGGGCGAGCGCGCCCTGTCGCGCCTGGCGCACGGCCATCCGGGCGACGAGGATCTCGAGACGATCTACGCGCGGCCCGGGGCATACCTCCGGCCGTACTTGCCCGACGAAAAGCAAGCGGCTGAAGGAGAGGCGAAGCAGTGACGGCTGTAGCGACTGAGACCAAGCGCGTCGCGTACTACAAGGGCTGCCTCGCGTCCCTGTCCGCGAAGGAGCTCGACTCGGCGACGCAAGCGCTCGCCCCGAAGGTCGGGCTCGAGCTCGTCGAGCTCGAGTCGGTCACGTGCTGCGGCGCCGGCGACATCCACGAGGCCGAGCCCGACTACTACCTGCACCTGAACGCGCGCATCCTGTCGTATGCCGCGGCGGAGGGTGTCGACACGCTGCTGACCGTGTGCAACGTCTGCACGTTGAACCTGCGCCAGGCGAACTTCATCCTGATGGGCGACTCCGAGGTGCGCGCACGCGTGAACGAGAACCTCGTCTCGGTCGGCGTACCGGCGTACGAGCGTGACGTCGACGTGCGGCATCTCCTGTGGGAGATCGCAGAAGGCCCGGGCTACGAGAAGCTGAAGGCCTCGGCGCACCGCGGCCTGAAGGGCCTGAAGATCGCGCCGTTCTACGGCTGCCAGATCCTGCGCCCCTCGAAGATCAACGGCTTTGAGGATCCCGATCGGCCGTGGTCGCTCGAGCGCATCATCGAGGCGTGCGGCGGCGAGGCGATCGACTACCCGGCGAAGATCAAGTGCTGCGGGTTCCCGATCATCCAGGCGCGTGAGGAGACCGCGCTCGGCGAGCTGATCCAACCCATCGAGCAGGCAATGGAGGCAGGTGCGGACGCGATCGTGACGCCATGTCCCCTCTGCCATCTGTCGCTCGACGCGTGGCAGTCGAAGCTCAAGAAGCAGACCGGGAAGGACTACGGCATGCCGATCCTGCATCTCTCGCAACTCGTCGGTGTCGCCGCGGGCCTGCAGGAGTCCGAGCTGAAGTTCAAGCGCCACGTGGTCTCGGTCAAGTCGGTCCTCGAGAAGCTCGAGATCTGACCACCGCCGCGATCGTCGTCGCGGCCCTGCTTGCGCTCGCGGGCGCGTGCGCGGGATGGGGATGGTTCGAAGCGGGCTGGGTACGGCTTCGCGTTCTCGACGTCGTCATTCCGGGGTTGCCGCCAGAGCTCGACGGGCTGCGGATCGCGCATCTCTCCGATTTTCATCTCGGCGTCCCGTCACGTGGAGTGCGCGCGGTCGAGCGAGCGGTCGACTGGGTTGCAGAGCGTCAGCCCGACCTCGTGTGCGTCACAGGCGACCTGCTCTCGCGTCCACGCGGTGAGCCGCAGCTGCTCGCATTGCTCGCGCGCCTGCCACATCCGTACGTCGTGCTCGGGAACCACGACCATGCGATCTCGCGTGACCCGTTCTCGCGGCCGGTCGAGCTCGGCCGCCTCGAGCACGGGACGATGCTCGTCGACACGGCCGTCGAGGTGGCGGCGCGCGGTCTGCGGGTCGAGCTCGCGGGCGTCGATCCACGCACGTGGATCGCGGGGCGCAGCAGCGGGTTCGCAGCGTCGGAGGCCGATCTGCACATTTTGCTCTGCCATTTTCCGCGCGCGCTCGACACGGTTGAGCCCGGCCGCTTCGACCTGATCCTCGCGGGTCACCTGCACGGCGGCCAGATCGTGTTGCCCTACGGGTTCGGCCGCTTGCTGCTTGCGCATCCGCGGGCGAAGTACCCGCTCGGGATCTTCGTGCGCGAAGGCACGACGATGCACGTGTCGCCCGGCCTTGGAACGACCTTCGTTCCCTTTCGTTTCTTCGCCCGCCCCGAGGTGACGGAACTCGTTCTACGATTAGAAGCAGATGGAAGGCCATAGCGTCATCTCCCCCGACGTGCTCGCGCGCTACGCGCTCGATGCGGCTGCCGAGGTCAGCGGCGTGCATACGAAGCACCGCCGTGGCGCCCGCGTCGTCGGTGGCGTCGTCGACGTGCACATCGTCGTCGACTACGGCGCCGAGATACCCGCCGTCGCGGCCCAGGTGCAGACGCGCGTCGCGGACTACTTGCTGAAGATGGCCGACGTCCGCCCGACCGCCGTGAACGTCGTCGTCGACGACGTCGCCCGGCCGTAGCGAGGCGGTCTGCATGCCACCGCAGATCTCGGGCCTGACCAAGCTGACGCTCGAGACCGCGCCCTCGGTCTGTCACGAATGCATCTGGTGGCAGACGCGCGGCCGCCGGCCGATCGACAAGAGCCGGTGGATGGAGAAGGTCGAGCTCGAGTTCGGCGCGTTCGGAACCGTGTACTACGACAACGACGGTCGCGTGCTCGGCTCGATGCAGTACGGGCCTGCGCCGGCGTTCCCGCGCGCGTACGAGTTGCCCGGTGGTCCTCCGTCCGACGATGCCATGCTCGTCACCTGCGCGTACATCGTCGAGACGTCGAGCCCATGGGTGTTGCAGTCGCTCTTCCTCGCGGCGATCGGCGAGGCGCGCGATCGGGGCGCGTCGAGCCTCGAGACGTTCTCCTACCGCTATCCGGAGGGCGAGTCGAGCTACGAGCGCTTCCGCGTCCACAAGACGGTGTTCCCGCAGGACTTTCTCGCCGACTTCGGGTTCCAGGTTGTCCGCAGCGCGGGCCGGATCGGCCTCGCCCGACTCGAGCTTGGCGGTCTGCAGCCCGTCGTCGAGGGCAAGCGAGACATGGTGCTGCGCGTCGTGAAGGAAGCGTTCCTCCCGGAGCCGGTCCCGGCCCCGCCGTCACCCTAGGCTCATATTGACCCGGCCGCGAGGCCATGGCCGCGAGGGCCACGGCCGGTGCCAGGCACGGCTACGAGAGCGTGCCGATTTGTCCACCGGGCAAGGGGATTGGTGGAAGCGAGCGGTCTACAGCGGGACATGTCCGGTGCCAGGCACGGCTACGAGAGTGTGACAAGTTGCGCACAGGTCGCGCGGCGTGCCCTGCCCGCGGAGGCCCTTCCCTTCAGGCCGCCGCGCGCTCGCGGTCGAGCACGAGTTCCGCGATCTGCACGGCGTTCAGCGCAGCGCCCTTCCGCAGGTTGTCGCAGGCGAGGAAGAGGGCGAGGCCCTGGTCGACCGTCGGGTCACGCCGGATGCGCCCGACGAGCACCTCGTCGCCGCCCGCGGCCTTGCCCGGTGAAGGGACGTCCTCGAGGCGAACCGACGGTGCTGCGCCGAGCAGCGCCCGCGCGCGCTCGGGGGAAAGCGGTTGCTCCGTCTCGATCCAGACAGCCTCGGCGTGCCCGACCATCACCGGTACCCGCACGCAGGTCGCCTGCAACGGCAGGTCTGGCAGCTCCATGATCTTCCGCGTCTCCGCGCGCAGCTTCGCCTCTTCGTCGAACTCCTCGCCGTCGAAGCTCCAGTCCATCCCCAGGTCGTGCTCGCTCTGCGGCTCGTTGCGCAATCGCTCCATCGCCTGTGCGCCCGCGCCCGACACCGACTGGTACGTCGCGACCCGCACCCGAACGAGCCCGGCTTCCTCGTGCAAGGGCTTCAGCACGCAGGTCAGCGGGATCGTGCAGCAGTTCGGGTTCGCGATGATTCCGTCGTGCCCGAGCGCGCGCTCGGGGTTTACCTCCGGGACGACGAGCGGAATGCCGGGCTCGAGCCGGTACGCGGCGGACTTGTCGATCGCGACTGCCCCGCCACTGACCGCGTAGGGCACGAGCTCACGCGATGCGTCGGTCCCGACCGAGAAGAGAAACAGATCGACGTCGCCGCGTGCGAGCGCCGCTTCGGTCGCTTCTTCGATCACGCGTCCGCCCAGTTCCTTCCCGGCCGACCGGCCGGAGGCGAACACGCGCACGTTGTCGTAGCCGTGCTCGCGCAGGAGCTCGAGCGTGACCGTCCCGACGGCGCCGGTCGCGCCGACGACGCCGATGCGGGCGCTACGCGAGCTCGAAGGCATCGTGAAGGGCGCGGACGGCCGCGTCGACCTGGTGGGATTCGATATGGCAGGCGATCTTGATCGGGGAGGTCGAGATGACGGCGGGGTCGATGCCCGCAGCCTCGAGTGTCGCAAACGTCTTCGCGGCGACGCCTGGGTGGCTCTTCATCCCGGCTCCGATCACTGAGACTTTGCCGAGATCGTCGCGCACCTGCCAGGTCGCCGAGAGGGCGTCGAGGGTCTGCGCTGCCTCCGCGCGATCCTCGGGGGGCGCCGAGAACAGGATCTCGTCGGAGCTCTGGAGGATCGTGTCCACGTTGACGTTCGCCGCTGCGAGTGCAGCGAAGAGCGTGGCGGACGTCACGCCCGACACGCGGTAGACGGTTTCTTCGCGCTGATGTACCACGGCTGAGATGAGCGCCTTCTCCAACATGGGGTCGTCCTCCTCCGTGATCCAGGTGCCTTCGTCATCCTCGAATGAGGAGCGAACATTGAGCCGCACACCGTGCGTGCGGGCGATCTCGACCGAGCGCGCCATCATCACTCCCGCCCCAGACGAGGCCATCTCGAGCATCTCCTCAAAGCTCACGCGGTCGAGCTTGCGCGCGGTCGGGACGAGCCGCGGGTCGGCAGTGAACACGCCGCGAACGTCGGTGTAGATCTCGCATGCGTCGGCGCCGAGCGCCGCCGAGAGCGCGACGGCGGTCGTGTCCGACCCGCCGCGTCCGAGGGTGGTGACGTCGAACGACTCGGCCGAGACGCCCTGGAAGCCGGCGACAAGGACGATCTCGTCGCGCGCCAGCGCCTCGTGAATCCTGCGAGCGCGCACTTCGACGATCTTCGCTTTCGTGTGCGTCGAGTCGGTGACGATGCCGGCCTGTGAGCCCGTCAAGGAGATAGCGCGGCTGCCGAGATCGACGATCGCCATTGCGACGAGCGAGCACGAGATGCGCTCGCCCACCGAGAGGAGCATGTCCATCTCTCGCGCCTGCGGCGTGGCGGTTACCTGGTGGGCGAGGTCGATCAGTTCGTCAGTCGTGTGGCCCATCGCCGAGATGACGGCGACGACCTTGCTGCCTCCGTGGCGCGCGGCCACGAGCCGCGCGGCGACGCGCTTGAGCTTCTCGGGGTCGCCGACCGACGTGCCGCCGAACTTCATGACGACGAGGCCGGGCGTACGCGGCGCCCGGTCGACGGCGGGGACGGCTTCGAACTCGATCAGGGCCATTTGCGACAGTGTAGGCAGACATGCGCCGCCCCTCGACGCTGCGGGAATGGGTGGCGCTCGCTTTCGCGGGCGTCGGCCTCGGGCTGCTCCCGTGGACGATCTGGCTGTCTCAATCGTTGCCACCAAGCCATCAGTCGGTCCGCTGGGATCTCGCCTGGTCCGGCTTCGACACCGGGCTCGCGCTCGCGTTCCTCTTCACGGCGGCCGCGGCGTGGCGGCGCTCACCGTGGGTGGCGGCCGGCGCGGCGGCCACCGGGACGCTGCTCGTGGCCGACGCGTGGTTTGACGTCATCCTCGAGAGCCACAGCGACGAGTTGCGAATCTCGATCCTCACCGCGGTGCTCGGTGAGCTACCGGCGGCGGCGTTCTGCTTCTGGGTCGCCCTGCGCACGGAACGGTTTCTGTCGCAGATCGTCGAAGAGGTGCGCGACCTCGGCGCTGCGTCACATCTCCCGGCGACCGGAGAGCGCGCGGCCGAGGGTGACCTCGTCCGCGTACTCGAGGTCGCCCCCGACGGGAAGCCCGCTCGCGAGCCGGGTGACTCGGACGCGATCCCGTAGGCGGTCGGCGAGAAACGCCGCAGTCGCCTCGCCGGTCATGTTCGGGTTCGTGGCGAGCACGACCTCCTGGACGCCGTTCGCATCGACGCGGCGAAAGAGCTCGTCGATGCGCAGGTCGCTCGGGTCGACGCCGTCGAGCGGCGAGAGCGCACCGCCGAGCACGTGGTAGAGCCCCCGATATTCGTGGGTGCGTTCGAGTGAGATCACGTCGACGGGCTGCTCGACGACACAGATGAGGGCGTGATCGCGGCGCGTGTCGGTGCAGATCGAGCACACCTCCTCCTCGGTCAGGTTGCCGCACTCACGGCAGAAGCGGACACGTTCCTTCACCTCGGCGAGCGCGCCGGCGAGGGCGAGTGCCTCCTCCTTGGGCCGTTGGAGGATGTGAAACGCAAGCCGCTGCGCCGTGCGCGAGCCGATACCCGGCAGGCGCGTCAGTTGCGCGACGAGGTTTTCGACCGACGGGCTGAACACGAGTGTCATTGTGCCCGCCCCGGTCGGTCAGACCCGTCCCCGGCAGACATGTCGTGGGGACAGTCCCCGGGCCATGGCTTGTCGGGACATGTCGTGGGGACAGTCCCCGAGACGGGTCGCAAACCGACGCGGCCGAATTCGCGTAGGACCTCGTATGCCGAGATCAAAAATCACGTTCCTGCTGCTCCTGGCGCTTGCCGTGCTGCCGTTCGTCCTCGCTGCGTGCGGCGGCAGCGGCGGCGGCTACTAGCGCTCTTATACTCACCGCGTGGAGGTGAAGGCGCTCGAGGGGATCGGTGCGTTCGCGGGGCTCTCGAAGGATGAGCTCGCGAAGCTCGCGCGGTGGACGTTCGAGCTCGAGGTGCCGGCCGGAGAGGACCTGACCACAGAGGGCCGGCTCGCGCACGAGTTCTTCGTGATCGAAGACGGCGCGGCGGAAGTGCGCCAGAACGGTGAGCGGATCGCCGAGCTCGGCGCTGGCGACTTCTTCGGCGAGATCGGCCTCCTCGAGACGCAGCGGCGGACGGCGACCGTGACCGCGACGACCGAGCTCCGCGTGATCGTGATGTCGTCACAGGAGTTCCGCCGCATGCAGCAGGAGCTCCCCGCCGTCGCCGACCGCGTGCGCGCGGCCATCCGCGCACGGCTCGACGCCTAGAGCGATCGCCTAGCCCGATCGCCTAGCCCGTCAGCGCTGCCTCGTACGCCGAACGGTCGACCGCGATCAGCCGCACCTCCGTCACGGCCGTCACGCGCACGTCGTCGGAGCCGTCGAGCTTCTCCCACTCGCCGACGATCTGGCCAGGGCCACGCTCGCTCGTCTCGCGCGGCGTCTCGACCCGCAGGAGGCCGTGCAGCACGAGGAAGATCCCGCTCACCGGCAACTCCGGGTCGACCAGCACGCTGCCTTGGTCGAGCGCGAGCTCGCTACCCACATCGAGCAGCTTCGCGATGAAGTTCTCGTCTATAGCCCGGGGAGGAGCCCGCCGAGATCGGGCGGCAGCATGCTCTTCATCTTGGCCTCGACCTTCGCGTGCGCCGCACGCAGCGCCTCGTTCGTCGCAGCCATGACCATGTCGGCGAGCAACTCCGGGTCGCTCGGGTCGATCGCCTTGGGGTCGATCGTGAGCTCCGTGATCTCGCCCGCCGCAGTCGCGACGACCGTGACCATCCCGCCGCCGGCACTCGCGGACGCCGTTTCCTTCGCGGCATCCTCCTGCATTTGCTGCATCTGCTCCTGCATCTCCTGGGCCTGCTTCAAAAGGGCGTTCATGTCGAAGCTCATTCGTCCAGCTCCCTCGCGTCGAAAGTGCTCTTCATCAGTTCGAGGACGTCTTCCTCGCTTGCGGGCGTTTCATCGAGGTGCTCTCGCTCCCCGGCCTCGCCGAGTTCGAAGACAACGGCGAGTTTGCGGCCCGTCACCTCGTAGAGCGCGTCGCGGAGCAGCGCCGCGTTCTTCGAGTCCTCCGCCAGGTGCAGATGGAACGCCGCCGTCTGCGGGAACTCGAGCGTCAGCGTGTCGCCGGCCAGCGCGGCCGGGTGGGCCTCGCCGAGCGCACTCGAAATCGGGATCGACCGTTCGGCGACGGCGGGCAGGATCGAGCGTCGCCACGCTTCCTGGAGCTGCTCGAGCTCGATGCGCAGAGGCGTCGCCGGCGCTTCGACAGCGGGCGGCTTGGCGGCCTCTGCGCTAGGAGTGACTTCACGAGGCTTGCCGCCGGTCGCCGAGGGCACATGCCCCGCCTCGAGTCGTTCGAGGCGAAAAGCCAACGACTCACGCGAGAGGTCGGACGCAGGCCGCGTCACCTTCACGAGCGCAAGCTCGAGCGGCAGGCGCGGGTCGCCGCCCTGGCGCATGTCGTCGACGGCGACGGCGAGCAGGTCGATCAGCCGGACGACGCTCGCAGCGGGCATCTGGTTCGCCTGTTCGCGCAGCCGCTCGCGCGCTTCTTCGGTGACCGGGAGCGAATCGGGCACCTCGCCCATGTGCTGAACGAGCAGCAGGTGGCGGAGATGCTCGAGCAGGTCGGTGACGAGCCGGCCGAGATCCTGGCCCCTTTCGGACAGCTCCTCGAGGAAGTTCAGCGCACCCGCGGTGTCTCCGTCGATCACCTGGTCGCAGAGCCGGAAGAGAACCTCGTCTTCGACGGCGCCGAGCAGCTGCAGCACGTCCTGCACCGTGATCGCGCCGCCCGTCGCCGACGAGAGCTGGTCGAGAGTCGATTCCGCGTCGCGATAGGCCCCGCGCCCGCCGCGTGCGATCAGCGCGAGCGCGGCGTCCGGCACCTCGATCTTCTCGGCGTCGGCGATCAGCCTGAGCTTGCGGATCAGATCGGGAAGGCGGGGCCGCTGGAACACGAAGGTCTGGCAGCGTGACCGCACGGTCGGCAGCACTTTTTGCAGCTCGGTCGTGCAGAACACGAACAGGAGGTGGGGCGGCGGCTCCTCGATCAGCTTCAGCAGGGCGTTCCACGCGGCGTCGGTCAGCTGGTGCGCCTCGTCGAGGATGTACACCTTCGACCGTCCCTCGACGGGTTGCAGGACGACGCGGTCGCGGATCTCGCGGATGTCGTCGATGCCGCGCTGCGACGCGGCGTCCATCTCGATCACGTCGAGTGAGTTGCCGTTCGTGATCGTCACGCACGCGTGGCACGTGTTGTCGGGCGTGGGCGTCGGGCCGTGCTCGCAGTTGACCGCCTTCGCGAGGATTCGCGCGAGCGACGTCTTGCCCGTGCCGCGCGGCCCCGCGAACAGGTAGGCCTGGCGAACCTTGCCCTGCGTGAGCGCGTTCGTGAGCGTGCGCACGACCGCTTCCTGGCCGACCACCTCGTCGAAGGTCTGCGGCCGGTACTTGCGGTACAGGGCGGTCACTCCTCGATTCAAGCAGATCCGGCCTGCAGCTCCGGGACCGCCTCGCCGGCCAGGTCCGGCGCCGACTCGAGATCGGCATGGGATGCATGTCTGAGCGGGAAGGCGAGCTCGAATGCCGATCCCTCGCCGACGACGCTCGTCGCCCGGCAGGTGCCACCGTGCGCCCGTGCGACGGCCGCAACGAGCGACAATCCGAGCCCGGCGCCGCCCTCGCGGCGCGAGCGGGAGGCGTCCGATCGGGCGAACCGCTCGAAGACGCGATCGAGGGAGTCGGCTGCGATTCCCGTGCCCTCGTCGGCGACCGCGATCACGGCCATGTGGCCTTCGCCGTGTGCCGACAGCTCGATCCGCGCGTAACCGTCGGTGTACTGGACGGCGTTCTCGAGGAGCGCATCGAGCGCGGCACGCAGCCACGACTCATCCACGCGCAGCGTCACGTCGAGGATCTCGCCGAGTTGCCAGGCGCGTGGGGCGACTTCGACCCAGCGCATGAACACGTCCTCGAGGAACGGGACGAGGCGAACGTCAGTCGGGTAGACGAAGTCGGGCCGCTCCGCGCGCGCGAGCAGGAGGAGGCGCTCGACGATCTGTTCGATCCGCTGCAACTCGTCGAAGGCGACCGTGAGCTCCGGCTGGTCGGAGCCGAGCCGCCGTTCGAGCAGCTCCAGGTGGCCGCGCGCGATCGTCACAGGCGTGCGCAGTTCGTGCGAGACGTCGTGCAGCAGGCGCTCTTCCTGGTCGAGCAACGCGGCTCGCTCGTCGGCGAGCGCCTCGACTGTCTCCAGCGCGTCGACCCGGCGTCGCGCGTGCCAGACCATCGCGAGGAACATCGCCGACATCAACGGGACTTCGAACAGCTCGCCCCACAGCTGCAAGCCGTTGAATGCGTCGACCATGATCGACGCGCCCGTGCCGATCGCGACGACTGCGAGGACGGCCGAGGTCTTCGAGATCGACCAGACGCGGAACCCGTAGAGGATCGTCAGGCTGATCCAGATGACGTGAAACGGGATCGTCTCCCACGGGGGGAAGGCGACCATCACAGCGAGGCACGCGACCGCGAGCCCTGCCCACGCGACGTCGAGGCGTCGCGCGCTCCTAGGCGACAGCCAGCCGGTAGCCCGCATGCCGGACGGTCTCGATCAGGGAGGCAGGACCGAGCTTCTTTCGAAGCCGCCGAACGCACACGTCGACGACGTTCGATCCCGGGTCGAAGCTGTAGCCCCAAACTTCGGAGAGGAGCCGCTCCCGGCTCACGACTTCGCCCGCGTGGGCGACCAGGTGGTAGAGCAGCCGGAACTCGCGATCGGACAGGTCGGTGACCGTGTCGTCGACGCGGGCACGGCGGCGGGCGAGATCGAGCTCGAGCCCGCCGACACGAACCGTCGAAGCATCCTCGCTCGAGCCGTGGCGCAGTTGCACGCGGACACGTGCGACGAGCTCGTCGAATGAGAACGGCTTCGACAGGTAGTCGTTCGCCCCGAGTTGGAAGCTGCGCAGCTTCGTCGGCAGGTCGGTGCGCGCCGAGAGAATCAGTACCGGCAGCTCTGGGCGCCTGCGATGGAGCTCATCGAGCAGCTGAAGCCCGTCGAGTCGCGGAAGCTGGAGGTCGAGGACGACGAGTTCGTACGCCTCTGCGAGCGCGAGCGCGAGCCCGGAGTCACCGTTGTCGGCGCCGTCGACCGCGAACCCTTCGGCCTCGAGCCCGACCTTCAGGAACCCGAGAATACGCGGCTCGTCTTCGATGACCAGGATCCGCATAGTCGCAATTAGCGACCCTAACAGGCTCAGTTCGACCAGGTTCCGCGTCAGGCGGCGATGCGTTCCGCCTCCTTCGCCGGCAGCGAGACGAGGTGATGCAGCTCAGTCTTGTGCGAGCGGATGCCGAGCGCGAGCAGGTGATGGAGGCCATAGGCCACGGCCGCCCCGAGGACGGCATTGAGTGTGATGATCGCTTCGAGTGTCATGCCCCGCATCGTGCGGGACGACCCTGAGAGGACGATGAGCCGGATCTGGGAGATCGCTGAGAGCGCCGAACGGGCTCTGCACATGACACGAAAGTGACACCTTCGTCACTTTCGTACGAGATGGGGCGCCCCTGCGGTATATCCGCACGTCAGTGAGCCTGGGAGCCCGCAAGGCGCTGGTGACGCTGCTCGGAGTCCTCGTCCTCGGGGTCCTCGTCGGCGTCTACATCACCTTCCTGACCAACGGCCCGACGCCGTACCGCGTCCCGGTTGCGTCGGCGGCAGGCGGGGCGAGCGCGAATCTGACGATCCAGACGGTCGCTGCAGTCGGGCCGCAGCTCGCACCGAACGCGAACTGGGTCTCGTACCTCGTGCGGGAGAACGGCACGTGGCGTCGCAGCACCGTCTGGACGCTCCCCGCGCACGCGCTCGTGCACGTGACCGTCTACCAGTTCGACGGCAAGAGCGGTCTTCGCAATCCATTCCTCGCGCAGGCGCGCGGCCTCGTTGGTGGCACCTTCGCCCTCGACGGCAAGGCGATGCAGACGATCAACCCGGACGACGCGTCGCACACGTTCGCGATCCCCGCGCTCGGGGTGCTCGTTCCGCTTCAGGGAGTCGACGACAACGCAAAGAACCAGTGTGACTTCGCACCGTGCGCGCTTTCGAACGCGCACACCACGATCACCTTCACGTTCCGGACGGGCAAGAAGGGCCACTACCGCTGGCAATGCTTCGTGCCGTGCGCAGCGGGCTTCCTCTACGGCTTCGGCGGACCGATGCAGACGATCGGTTACATGGACGGGTTCGTGAATGTCGTCTGAGAGGCGCGCATGAACCTGCGCAGTCACGGTGGCAAGATCGCGGCGCTCACCGTCGTCGGCATCGCGATCGTGCTGCCGCTCGTCGTGTTCGTGCTCGGCCCGAACATGCCGCCCGGGAAGCGCACGACGGGCGCGGCGTCGCAGGTGACCGACAACACCGTCCTCCTCGTCGTGATGACGCCGTTCACGGTCTTCATCCTCGTCTACCTCGCCTACGCCATCGCAACCTTCCGCGCGACGCCGGGTGAAGAGCTACGCGATGGGCCGTCGATTCGTGGGCATCTGCCGTCGCAGATCGCCTGGCTCGCCGTCACGAGCGCCGCGGTGCTGTTCCTCGCGATCTTCGGGACCGCCGAGCTCTTCGCGTCGAACGGCTCGGGTGGCGGCAGCGGGCCGAAGCCGATCGCGAAGCCAAGCGGGCCGGTGCTGCCGATCCAGGTGATCGGGCAACAGTGGGAGTTCACGTTCCGCTATCCGACCTACGGCGGGGTCGAGACGGCGCAGCTCGTGCTCCCCGTCAACCGCGAGATCGAGTTTCACGTGACGTCGCTCGATGCGATCCACTCGTTCTGGGCCTACGAGCTCGGCGTCAAGGCCGACGCGAATCCCGGCATCGACAACGTCGCCTTCGTGAAGGCGACGAAGACGGGCAACTTCCAGATTCGCTGTGCCGAGCTTTGCGGCCTCTGGCACGGCTACATGTACGACACGGGCCAGGTCGTCAGCGACGCGCAGTTCACGTCGTGGATCGCTGGTGAGCGCAAGCAGTTCGCGCCCGTCGAGAAGTACCTCCCGCCGTACTCCGTCATCTACAAGCCCGACCCGCAGGGGCGTGCCGGATGAACGTGCGCAGGCTGCTTGGTTACAACCTGCTTTCCGCGGTCGTCCTCGGAGTCGTCGGCTTCTACGTCGGTTGGTGGCTCGGTCACCAGATCACGGGGCCGAGCATCGCGTACTTCGCCGACACCGGCCAGAACGACATCGCCCTCTTCCTCGCGTACATCGTGGGGATCGTCGGCTTCCTCTTCGGGCTCGGCTTCCTGAGTTACCCGATTCAGCGGCTGCTCGGCAAGCCGCCGTCGCTGCGCGAGAAGGAGAACGCAGGCGCCGGCCGCTACTTCACGCTCTGCACCGACCACAAGGTCGTCGGGATCCAGTACCTGATCGGGATCGGCTTCTTCATCTTCATCGGCGGGTTGAACGCGATGCTGATCCGCTTCGAGTTGCTCAACCCGACGAAGGAAGCATTCAACGCGAACAACTACCTCACGCTCGTCGGATTGCACGGCACGATGATGATGGGGATGATGACGAGCGGGATTCTTGGCCCGTTCGCGAACTACCTCGTGCCGATCATGATCGGCGCACGGCGGATGGCGTTCCCGCGCATCGAGGCGCTCACGTTCTGGCTGCTGATGCTCGCCGGCGTGATCCTGATGACGACGATCGGCTACGGCGGGTTCCCGACGGGCTGGACCGGCTACGCGCCGCTGAACGACCAGGCGAACATGGGGATGGACGCCTACATCGTGTTCTTCGCGCTCGTCGGCATCTCGATGTCGCTGCTCGGGCTGAACATGCTCGCGACCGTGATCACGATGCGCGCACCCGGCATGACGTGGAGCCGCCTCCCGATCTTCGTCTGGGGCGTCGTCTCGACCGCGGTGCTGATGCTGCTCGCCGCGCCGGTGCTGATCTCGGCGCTCTTCATGGTCGCGCTCGACCGCACCGCGCAGACCGGTTTCTTCAACGAGCAGGTCGGCGGCAGCGCCTACCTCTACCAGAACCTCTTCTGGATCTTCGGCCACCCCGAGGTCTACATCCTCGCGTTGCCGGGGATGGGAATCGTGCTCGAGCTGCTGCCCGTCTTCGCGCGCAAGCCGCTTTGGGGCTACCGGCTCGCGGTCACCGGCATGCTCGGGGTCACGGTGCTCTCGTGGCTCGTCTGGCAGCACCATCTTTTCGTCAGCGGCATCAACGCCGACCTCAGGCCGTTCTACATGCTCTCGACCGAGCTGATCTCGCTGCCGACGGGGTTCATCTTCATCTGCGCGCTCGGCACGCTGTGGGAGGGGCGCATCCGGCTGACGGTCCCGATGCTGTTCGCGCTCGCGTGGCTCTTCAACTTCCTGATCGGGGGACTCTCAGGCGTCTTCCTGTCCGACGTGCCGAGCGACGTGACGACACACGGCAGCTTCTTCTCGATGGCGCACTTCCACTACACGATCATGGGCGGCCTGCTCTTCTCGTTCTTCGCCGCGATCTACTACTGGGTGCCGAAGATGACGGGTTACGCGATCAACGAGCGGTGGGGAAAGATCCACTTCTGGTCGATGTTCATCGCGTTCAACTCGACCTTCGGGCCGTTGCTCGTGATCGGCTTCCTCGGCATGCCGCGCCGCTCTGTCACGTATGCGGGTTACCTGCACGGCGGCAACACCTGGGTGTCGATCTCGGCGTTCGTCCTCGGCGCCTCGATGCTCGTGTTCCTGGGCAACTTCATCTGGTCGCAGGTGTTCGCCCGCGTCCCGGCCGGCTCGAACCCGTGGGGGTCGAAGTCGATCGAGTTCCAGCTTCCCTCACCGGTGCCCGTGCACAACTTCGACCGCATCCCGACCTTCGGTCCCGATCCGTACCCGTACGGCACTGACTCGGCGCCCGGACGGATCGTGCCGGTGCCTGCGAGGCCGACGACATGACCGAGCTCGCCACACATTCGACCGACTACGGCGTCGTCGAGCGCGAATCGCCCGACGTGATGGCGCGCAACCTGCGTATTGCGGCGCACCTGTGGTCGAGCGCGACAGCTTTCTTCTTCGCCGCGTTCCTCTTCGCCTACTTCTACCTTCGCTCACTCGATGCGTCGTCCGTCTGGCGGCCCAAGCACGTCGATCCCTCGTTCACGCTCGGGACGCTTGTCTCGATCGCGCTCGTCGCGGCCGCCGTAGCGCTGCGGCTCGGCCTTGCCGACCACCGCGGTGACCGCCGCCCGGCATGGCGCATCAAGGGAGTCGTCGCAGTCGTACTGCTCGTCGTCGTCGTCGCACTGCAGATCGTCGAGTGGTCGACGCAGGGCTTCGGGCCGACGGATGGCCCGTACGCAAGCGTCTATCTCGGCTGGACGGGGCTCCTGACGATCTTCGTCGTCGGGCTCACATTCTGGGCCGAGACGACGGTGGCGTTCTCGATCCGCTACCGCGGCGCCCGCAGCGAGACGCTTCCCGAGGGCCACGGCTCCGGCGACGCCGACCGCACCGCACCCGACATCGACGATCCCGTGTCGCTCGTCCGGCCCGAGCTCGAGGCCGTCTCGTTCTACGCGACGTTCCTGGCCGGGATCGGCGTCGTCACCTGGTTCATTCTCTACGTCCTTTAGACGATGAGCGTGCTGCTTCGCTCGTCCAACTGGCCGATCGACTGGCCACTCGCGGCGATCGCGGTCGCGGCACTCCTGTACTTCGCGGGCGGGCGCATGAGCGTCACGGTGAGCGACGGCCGGAAGCGCTGGCGCGGCGCCGCGTTCTACTGCGGGCTCGCGACGCTTGCGCTCGCGGTCGGCTCACCGGTCGACGCATACGCGGGCGAGCTCTTCTGGGTGCATATGGTGCAGCACGTTCTGCTCATGATGGTGGCGCCGCCGCTCCTGCTCATCGGCCGTCCCTGGCCGCGGCTCGTGCGCCCGCTCCCCCTCGGCGTCCGCCGGCCGCTCGCGCGGGGCGTGCTGGCAGGGCCGTCGCTTGCGCCCACCCGCCACGTGGTTCGCCGGCTCGCCTCGCCGCTGCCGGCGTTCGCGCTCTTCAACGGCACGCTGCTCTTGTGGCACGTCCCTGCGTTGTACGACCTGACGCTCCGCGACGGGCCGGTGCACGACCTCGAGCACGCACTCTTCTTCGGGACGGCGCTCCTCTTCTGGGTGCACCTCGTGCCGGGCGCATCCGGCCGGCCGCAGCTTTCGGACGCAGGTCGCGCGATCTACGGGGTCGGCGCGCTCGCCGTCAGCTGGATTCTTGCGATCGTGCTCGGGCTCGCGCCGGAGCCCGTCTACAACGCCTACGCCGCGCTCGCTCATCGACCGGGCGGGCTCTCCGCGCTCGCCGATCAGCAGCTCGCCGCCGGCGTCATGTGGGTGCCCGGGTCGGTGCCGTACTGCATCGTGCTCGTGGTCGCCGCTCTACGCTGGCTCGATCCGGCGACCGCGGCCGGGCGCCGTAGGAGGCTCGCCGGTGAGCATTGAACAAACTCGACTGAGGGAGATGCCATGGTCGCTTCGTTCCTGACAGGCTCGCTGCTGACGCTTTTCATCCCGGTCGGCTTGCTCATCGCCGTCGGGCTGTACTGGTGGCTCGTCGCCCGGCGCCGCGACGAGTTCTGATGCCGCGGCGCTGGTTCATCGCGGGCGTCGCGGCCGCGGCGTTCGCCGGTGTCACGATCGGCATCGTGTTTCATCGTCAGCTGACGGGCGGGTCAGCGGCCGCCGACGCGGTTTCCCTGCCGGCGCTGCACGGACAGGCGACGTGGGGCGCGGGCCAGCGCGCCGCCCCAGCCGTTGCTCTCCGCGACCAGCATGGTCGCCGCGTGACGCTCGCTTCCTTGCGCGGTCGAACGATCGCGCTGACGTTCCTCGACTCCCGCTGCAAGGAAGCCTGTCCGATCGAGGGACGCATGCTCGGGGCCGCGGTCCGCCAGACGAGCGGAGCGGCACGCCCCCAGCTCGTCGCCGTGAGTGTCAACCCTGCGGGCGACACGCCGCACTCCGTCAATCGGGCGATTCGCAAGTGGCGCCTGCCCGCCGACACGGTTTGGCTGCTGGGTAGCCACGCGCAACTCCGGCCGGTGTGGGACGCCTATCGGATCACGGTCGACCCCGTGTCCGGCGACATCGTCCACAGCACGGCGGTCTATCTCATCGACCGCCAGGGGTTCGAGCGCGCGGGCTTCCTGATGCCGTTCGTCCCCGCGTTCGTCGCCGACGACTTCCGAACCCTGGGGGCCGAGCACAGCTAGCAACAGGCAGACTGCGCGGCGATGACCGAAGCGGAGATGCTCGCGGAGACCCGCGCGTTCAACGAGTTGCTCGCCGCAGCGCTTGCGACGGAGCCGTCGATCACGACGATGCCGCCGGAGGTGACCCGGCGTGCGCGACGGGAGGGACGCGGCGTCTTCCCGCCCCTCGTCTTCGCCGAGGGCGCGCGCACCGTCGCGATTCCCGGGCGCGACGGCGAGATCGCGCTGCGTATTGTCGAGGCGGAGAGCCCTCGCGGCGCTTACTTCCACCTCCACGGTGGTGGCTGGACGCTCGGCTCGGCGGACGGGCAGGATCTTCTCCTCGAGGAGATTGCGCGCGAGACCGGTATGACGGCGATCAGCGTCGAGTATCGCCTCGCGCCAGAGCACCCATTTCCCGCCGGCCCCGATGACTGCGAGGACGCCGCGCTCTGGCTGCTCGGTAACCACACGGGTCGGCTTGCGATCGGTGGCGAATCGGCGGGCGCGCACCTCGCGGTACTCACGCTGCTGCGCTTGCGCGACGTGCACGGCATCTCACCGCGCGCATTCTCTGCCGCAAATCTCGTGTTCGGCCCGTACGACCTGTCGGGCACACCGAGTCACCGCCTCTGGGGCGACCGCGAGTTGCTGCTGTCGAGCTCCGTCATGGACTGGTTCGTCGACTGCTTCCTGCCCGGCAAGACACTCGAGGAGCGGCGCGATCCTGCGATCTCGCCGCTCTATGCAGAGCTCCACGACTTGCCGCCCGCGCTTTTCTCGTGCGGGACGTGGGATCCGCTGCTCGACGACTCGCTCTTCATGTTCGCTCGCTGGCAGCAGGCAGGCAACGACGCGGCGCTCTCGCTCTGGCCCGAGGGAGTGCACGCGTACACGGCGTTCCCGATCGAGATCGGGCGGCGCTCGCGGGCCGAGCAGATCGCCTTCCTACGCGGGTAGAACTTTCTCGCCGCCGCGCACGGCCAAGGTGAGCCGGTTGCCGGGGGGCGCGAGCGGGCAGACCCAACGTGGGTCGTAGGAACACGATGGGTTGTACGAGAAGTTGAAGTCGAGCACGAGCTTGCCGTTGCGCTCGCCGAGGTCCGAGCCCTTCACCGTGTCGAGGAGATACCGGCAGGCGCCGTAGGTCTCGCGGCCGCTCGTCGCATCGGCGAAGCTCAGATAGAGGCCGCCGCCGTAGCCGTCGAGCCAGTAGAGATCGAGCGCGTGCTCGACACCGGCAAGGTCGAAACGCGTGCGCGCAAAGCGCGTGAATGCATACGGCCGCGCGCCCGAGGTCGCGATCTCCCGCTCGATGCGTTCCGCGGGCTCGACGACGCCGAGCACGCGAAGCGCGGGCTCGTAGTCGAAGTACGGAATGCCCTCGAAGACTGCGCGCCGTTCGGCCGGCAGCGGCGACTGCGGGTGCGCTCGGAAGAGCTCGTCGCGCACGTCGCGCCAACGCCGCCACGCGCGCTCGGGATCCCTGTCGCTGCGAACCACCTCGTAGAGCTCGAAGATCCGCCGTTTCCAGTCGAGGAGCGTCAGCTCGTCCACAGAGGCGACCTTAACGACGACGACCCGCACGGCGAGGCGCGGGTCGTCGGTCCTTCGAACGGCTCGACCTGCGGGAACAGGCGTTGAGCCACTCGCCGCGAGGGTAGCGCCTCTAGTGCGCCGAGGGATGCAGCACGGGCACGAGCGAGCGCCAGTCCGTGCGGAGGACGGCGACGAGCGACGGAGGGGTGACCACGCGCGCCTCCTCGCCCCGGGGGCGAGGCACCCGCAGGTCGTAGCCCGAAGGTGTCCAGTGAAGGAGCTCGCGGCCTCGGACGAGCCACGGTGCGTCGTCGCGGAGCACGAATGCCCCGTCGGGCAGATCGGCGAGCAACGCGTCGTAGCTGCGCCGGCCGCGCGAGCGTGGATCGACGCGCTCGGCGTGGAGCCGCGCGTCGATCGCATCCGCGCCGTTGTCACCGGGGTGAAGTTCGCGCCACCGAGCGGTGAAGCGCTTGTAGTCGGCGTTCCGGCAGAGCGCACATGGGCGGTGGCCGGCCGCGAACGCTGTCGCCTCGTCAAGAAAGAAGAGCTCGGTGAATTTGCCGGGTTGCATCAGCAGCGAGCGGTGCCAGCCGCGGAACTCGAGCTGGCAGGAGATCCAGCGCCTGCCGTTCCATCGTCGGCGGATGATCCCGGTCGCGTCGTGCAGGCAGCCGCGGTTCCCGTACACGAGCCCGCGAGCCGGTACCGCAACGAGCTCGCTGAGCGGTGTGACCCTGTTTTGGCGCAAAAGCGGATCCTCCTTATCGCGGCTAGGCTGGGCGAACAACCGAGCCCGCGCCGGCGCGCCTTGATCCTGTTCGCCAGCTCCTCCTCGGATCGTGTTCTCACGATCGAAGGGTGCTGACCGATGAGCGACCTAGACGGCGAAGCCTACTGGCGCGAGCGCGCCGAGCAGTTGCAGCACGCGCTCGATTCGCGGATCGTCGTCGAGCAGGCAAAGGGGATCCTCAGCGAGCGGATCGGCCTCGAGATGGATGGCGCATTTTCCCTGTTGTGCTACGCCGCGCGAGGGGCGCAGATGAAGATCCACGACGTCTGCCAGTTGGTCGTCGACTCCGACGACACGCCCGAGCCGGTCGTTCGCGCGCTCGCCCGCCATGCGTCGGTGCTCACGCGCGGTGCGCGCGCCGAGCGCATCGTCCAGACCGAGACGTTCTTCCGCGCGATCAACGAGGAGATCGCCCAACTCGACGGCACGACGACCATGATGTACCTCTGCGAATGCGGTAACCCGGCGTGCGCGGAGGGAATCAACCTCCCGCCCGGTGCGCTGGGGAAGCTCCATGCTTCGCCGAGGCATTTCGTCGTGCTCGAGGGCCACGAGATCCCCGATGTCGAGACCGTTGTCGAGCGCGCTCTCGACTATCTGATCGTCCGCAAGAACGCGTAGGGAAAGCGCACGGCCGGGCTCGAGGGCGAGCCCGGCGATGCGTCAAACGTCTAGCCCGTGACTCGCGCGTCCCTTCGGGGCGATTCACTCCGACGGGGAAGGGCGCGCACGCCTGGCTTCGGCAGCGGCCGCTTGTGCAGCGCTGACCGGGCACGCATACTGGCGCCGAAGAGTCGCGGAGGCAACGATGTCGAGCACCGATGGAGAAACGGGAACCGTGAATGGCCCGGCCGGAGCGGCGACGCTCGGCGCGAATCTCGAGGTGATCGTGATTCCGGTTGCGGATCCCGACCGTTCCAAGGCGTTCTACGAGACCCTCGGCTGGAGGCTCGACGCCGACGTCAGGACGGGTGCTGGCGTCCGACTGCTTCAGTTCACGCCTCCGGGCTCCGGGTGCTCGATCCAATTCGGCACGAGCCTCACGTCGGCCGAGCCCGGTTCGGCGCAGGGCGTGTACCTGATCGTCTCGGACATCGAGGCCGCGCGGGCGGCGCTCGAGGCGCAAGGTGTCGCGGTGAGTGAGGTGTTCCACGAGGAGACCTTGGGCGCTCGGTTCCACGATCCCGGTCGTGTCGCCGGGCCTTCGCCCGACCGAAGCAGCTACGGCTCGTTCGCCTCGTTCAGCGATCCTGACGGCAACGGTTGGCTGCTCCAGGAGGTGACGACGCGGCTGCCCGGGCGCGTCGAGCCGGAAGCGACGACCTTCAACTCGAAGGACGAGCTTCAGAAGGCGCTCGAGCGCGCGGCGGCCGCCCACGGAGAGCACGAGCAGCGGACCGGCCGGGCCGACCCGGACTGGCCGCAGTGGTACGCCGATTACATGGTTCGCGAGCGGTCGGGGGCGGAGCTGCCGTCATGAGCAACGACTACGACGTGATCGTGGTCGGCGGTGGCTCGCCGGGCGAGCACTGTGCGGGCACACTCGCCGAAGGCGGACTGCGCGTGGCGATCGTCGAGCGGGAACTCGTCGGCGGCGAGTGCTCGTACTGGGCTTGCATCCCGTCCAAGACGCTTCTGCGTCCCGGCGAGGCAGCGCACGCAGCAAACGATGCGGCCGCCACCGCGGAGGTCGACGTCGAGCAGGCGCTCGCCTGGCGCGACTACATGGTCTCCGATTACTCCGACGCGGGTCAGGAGCGGTGGCTCGCAGATCACGGCATCGCCCTCCTGCGCGGTCACGGGCGGCTGGCGGGCACCGGTGCGGTCGAGGTCGACGGCACGCGGTACACGGCGGAGCACGTCGTACTCGCGGCCGGAGCCGATGCGTTCGTGCCGCCGGTTCCAGGCCTGCGCGACCTCGACGGCGTCTGGACGAACCGCGAGATCACCGGGATGAAGACCGTGCCACGCCGCTTGCTCGTGCTCGGCGGCGGGCCGGTCGGCGTCGAGATGGCGCAGGCCGTGCGGCGTCTCGGCGGTGAGGTGGCGATCGTCGAGAGCGCCGGGCACGTACTGGCGCGCGAGGCGACGCCCCTTGGCGACGCACTCGGTGAGGCACTGCACCGCGATGGGATCGAGCTCGTCCTGAACGCGCAGGCGACCGCCGCGCGCCGCGACGGGTCCGACTTCGTCCTCGAGCTCGATGACGGCAGCGAGCTCCGCGGCGATCACCTGCTCGTCGCAACCGGTCGCCGACCGCGCGTCGAGGGGATCGGCCTGGACACGGTCGGTGTGACCGCCGACCCTCACGGCGTTCCTGTCGACGCACGGCTCCAGGTGGCCGAGCGGCTGTGGGCGATCGGCGACATCACGGGTATCTGGCAGCTGACGCACGTCGGCAAGTACCAAGGCCGGATCGTCGCGGCGAACATCCTCGGCGAGGCGCGCGAGGCCGATTATGCGGCGGTGCCGCGCGTGGTGTTCACCGACCCGCAGGCCGCGGCAGTCGGAGCCACCGAGGCCCCCTTGAGCGCGACCGTTCCTCTGCGGGAAGTTGCGAAGACGGCGACCTACACGCGCGCCTACGCACAGAGCATCGGGTTCCTGACGCTGCTCAGTGACGGCGAGCGCCTCGTGGGTGCGTATGCGCTCGGGCCGGAGGCGGGGGAGTGGTTGCAGCAGGCGACGTTGGCGATCCGCGCCCGGATCCCGCTCGAGGTGCTGCGTGACACGATCCAGCCCTTCCCGACGTTCTCCGAGATCTACCTGGCGGCGCTCGACGCCCTATGGGCCAAGATCCCCGAGGCGGGGCGGTAGGTCGAGGCGGGATCTCGATCGGCGTCCGCTCAGTATTGGGAGATGGAGAGGCCGCGGCACGTCGGGGAAGAAGTGGGCGCACCTGGGTTCGAAATGGGCGAAGCGCTGATGCACTGAGCGCGATTTTGGCGCGACTTTGCGCTGCTTTTGCGGGGGATTCCTGTGTTCGAGTAGTCAAGTTGATCGCTACGCCGATTCGGTCTGGAGTCTCGAGGCGCTTTTCGTTGCCCGCCGGAGCATCGAGATCAGTTCATCTCGCTCAGGTTGAAGGTCTCTGACTGCCGCCCGATAGCGACGAGTCCCTTCTCGTGTTGGCGTAAGTGGCTTTCGTCGCGCGTCGGCCGCGTCATCGCCTCGAGTGACGAGGCCGGCGCGCTGGGCTCGGGTGACGAGTTCGCTCATGGCGTTGCGACTGATGTGCAGCAGATCGGCCATTTCGCTTGCGAGCGAGCCGCGGTGGGAGGGGGCGTGGAGCAGGGCAAGCAGGTCGTATTGCCGAGTCGTGAGCGCATGTGTCGAGGTGATTCGGTCGGTGGCGGCTTGAAAATGGCGGAGCGCGAGTCGCAGTTCGGCAACTGTTTCGAAATCGTCAGGAATCTGAGATTTGCGTTTGGTCTTCTTGTTCATGGGGAGACAGATCGTGCCACGAATCATTCGCGGGCCGAATGATCTTAACAGGAAGGATCGAGATGACAAAAGCTTCTGGACCGCACCGCGTTGCGCGGTCTGCCGCGCTGGCGGCCGTGCTCGCAGGTCTCGTTGCGCTTCTCGCTGTGCTGGCTGCAACGGGGAGCGCAGCGAGCACCGCTGCGCCGGTCAACACCTCACCGCCGACCCTTGCGGGGACGCCGCAGGAGGGCCAGACATTGACCGCAAGCCCCGGCGCGTATTCCGGGACAACGCCGATCACCTACGTCTATCAGTACCGACGCTGCGACAAGACAGGCGGCAGTTGTTCGAACATCGGCGGCACCACCACCCAGACGATCTACAAGCTGACCTCTGCCGACGTCGGTAACACCGTTCGCGTGCAGGTAACAGCCTCGAACAGCAGCGGCTCGACCACGGCGACGTCCGTACCGTCAGCAGTCATCCAGAAGGCCAACTCGGCTCCGCCCAAGAACACGACGGCGCCGACACTCTCGGGAACGCCCCAGGAGGGCCAGACGCTGACCGCCAACCCGGGCAGCTATTCGGGATCGACGCCGATTACCTACCAGTTCCAATACCGGCGCTGTGACAAGAATGGCGGCAGTTGTTCGAACAGCGGCGGCACCACCACCCAGACGACCTACAAGCTGACCTCCGCCGACGTCGGCAACACCGTACGCGTCAACGTCATCGCCACCAACAAGGATGGCACCATCACGACGGCGTCGGCACCGACCGCCGTGATCGCCGTGATCGCAGCCCCGCCGGTCACGAACGGCTGTCCCTCGGGATCGGGCGGGATCGATATCAGCAAGCTGTCGCTGCCGGCGCGGCTCGCGATCGACGGACAGCAGGCCTCGCCGAGCGTGATCCGGCGATCGACCTCGGACCTGACGCTTCGCTTTCATGTCTCCGCCTGTGGCGGGCGCCCGGTACAGGGCGCGCTCGTGTACGCGACGGCCGTACCGTTCGAACAGTTCAACGTGCCGCCTGAAGGCTCGAGCGGTTCGGATGGCTGGGCGACGCTGACGCTGCACAAGGCGTCGCGCTTCCCGGCGTCCTCGCGCGAGCAGTTGCTGGCCGTCTTCGTGCGCGTCCGCAAATCCGGCGAGAGCCTGATCGGAGGAATCTCGACGCGGCTGCTCGTCTCGTTCCCGGTCAGCCTGCGCGGCTGACGCACGAAGAAACGGGGTGCGCCGAACTTGGCGCACCCCGTCTGACCGAGGCGGGGGCTCCCGAATTGTTTCGAGAGCGTAAGGGCTTCCGCGTCACGGTTTAGGTTCGTCGAATTGAGACCATAAAGATCGTGTCACGATTAATTCGTTGAACGATATGCATGTACACCCCCGGCCGTCTCGGGCACTGCGAGGATCGGGCAGACCCTGGCAGTCTCGAACGGAACCTGGACAGGCGCGCCGACCGGCTACGCCTACCAGCGGCAGCGTTGCGCAACCTCGAGCTCGTGCTCGAACATCGCGGGCGCAACCAGCACGACCTACACTGTCGCGACCGCGGACGGGGGACACAGCCTTCGGAGCGTCGTCTCAGCCACTAACGCCGACGGCACGACGACCGCCAACTCAAACCAGACAGCGGTAGTCGCGACGACGGCCACCCCGGCAGCGACGTTGAAGCCGGTCATTCTCGGCGAGGCGTACGTCGGGCAGACGCTCCGCGCCACCGGAGGACGCTGGACTGGTACCCCAACATCGGTCACCTATCAATGGCTTCGTTGCGACCCGGCCGGCAACGACTGTTTCCCAGTCGTAGGGGCCACCGGTCAAACCTACGGCGTTCGGTTTTTGGACGTTTACAGCACCCTTCGTGTCGACGTGACCGCCAAAAGTGCCAACGGCTCATCGGCTCCGGCCCGGTCGGATAACACCGACCTCGTCCAGCCGGTACAGCCTGTCAAGGTTGCCGGGAACAAGGCGCCGACGATCAACTTCATTTCACTCAAGCGACGTGGACTCCGTCTCTACGCGCGGTTCACGGTTTGCGACGACGGCGCAAAGGCCGTCTCGGTGATCGAACGCGATTCCAAGACCAGAACACTTGCCTACGTCCGGAAATACAGTGTCGTCCCAAGCTCGTGCATCACGGCCACCCGCAGCTGGGTGCCGGCCTCGCGGTTCCGCACCAAGGGCCGCCTCGTGATCACGCTTCGCGCTGTCGACAAGTCCGGCGCATCCAGCCAGTTTGTCAGCCGCTCCCTCGTTCGCCGCTGATCGAACCTCGAAGCCAAACGGGATAGCTCCAACACGATGAGAGGCGGCCGGGCGACTGGTCGCCTCTCACTGGTCTACGGCCTGGGGCGCCGAAGAGCCGCGGGAGTGAGTGAGTGGGCGCACCTGGGATCGAACCAGGGACCTCTCGCGTGTGAAGCCGGGGCGGCCTTCGCCGCTGGTCGCCATTGGTCGCCAAACCGCATTGGTGACTGATCTGCCGTTGCCAAACTCGCTGCGCGTTCGCCACCGTTCGCCGCCGTCGCTTTCCAGATGCTTTCCACTTCACTGACGAGTGCGAAACCTACGGCTCGCGACTACTGGAGGCGCTAGAACAAGCCCGACCTCGACCACGCCTTAACCCAAAAAGTGTTTGAACTCGCGAACCCGACCCAGCTAGGTGTTGCTACCCCTATCCAGTGGATTTCCGTCTTCGTGAAGCACGAATGTCACCTGCTGCGCGGCTTCACGCGCCCGCAAGACAAGCTCGTGAACGAGATCAGTGTCGTCGTTTTCAGGCCGCACGTCTCCGACTGGATTCGAAGTGTTCGGATGTGATTGAGGCTTCACCTGCTGCCCTCCCTAAAGTCCTTGCTGGACGCGAAAGCTTGTGCGTGCACGCGGTTCACCGTCAACGAACAGTTGCCAGACGTACCCTCCGGCCGGAAGCGAGACGCCGCCGAAGTTGAGAACTATTGGAGCGTCGAGAGAGGATCCTGGATGGATGCCAGCGGGGCGTCCAAGTTCCATCTGGCCCTCAGCGAAGATCACCTCGCCCTCTGCGTTTTCGACGGCTCCCCCATCCTCATTCATCAGTTGGGCGCGAATATTGATCGGTCGGTTCGTCTCGTGCCAGGGGACGCTCAGTTTGATTGCCAGCGCCATGTTTGTCGGTGTGCCTGGACGTAGCACGACGGACCAACCGCCGCCCAAGATGTAGAGCTTGCCGCCAATGCTCTCGGCTGCGTCGCAGAGGAGCATCGTCACATCCCAACCTGCGTTCTCGACGTTACTCATACCGTCAACGGCTTCCTAAACGACGGTGACGGGTCGGGCTGAGCAGTCCCGCTGACTTCGATCACTGCTGTTGATATCCATGTGCCCCAGTCCGCGCGAATAGACACGATCAAGTTGTGGACTTCTTCAACCTGACCGACGCAGACGTCGCCTTCTGCATCGACCAGACGAATCCACTCGCCAACATCGGGCGTGTGCCACGAGTTTGAGAATCGCAGCGACGCGATCACGCGGTCCGACGCATCCCTTTGATTGAAGTCAACTTCAAGTACGAGGTCCGACGTCGCCATTAGTGGGCTTACTCCTTCGGTCGAGGATGGGGGTTCTGTATCGGATCATCGAAGACGTCCCTAAGAGCCACCCAATCCTGATCGGTTGGTGGGTTCGGCAACCTAATGTCAGCGTGTCCTGGTGGAGGCTGAGACCGAACGATTTCGTACCCAGCATCGAGGATCCTCCCGACGGTGGCGCCCCGTATCTGCCCATTAGGGATTCCAGCCGCCCGCGTGATCTCCTCGATTGTCCAGCCGGGCACGGCAAAGACTGAGAGCGCGAACTCTCCCGTGTGGTCGTAGTGGGTGTACGCGTTCACGTGCATGTCTCGTGGCTGCATGATGCCGCCCCGAAGGACAACGTCGTCGAGGGCGAGAGGCCCGATAGGGGGCGTGGGAGGCGGTTGCAAATGGACGTCACTGGGGCGGAGGATCGCGGCCAAGCGAACCACCGAGCATCGGCGTCGTCAAGGCTGTTAGGCATTACAGCAGGATGCCTCCGAACGCGGCCTCCAGCCGCGCGGACGTTTCGCAAGCGTGCCGCTCTCCATCGAAGAGCTTCGCATACACGGTCAGCGTCACGGCGACCGACGAGTGTCCCATTTGCCGCGAGACGAAGACGATGTCGCAGCCCTGAGCGATTAGCAGGCTCCCGAAGGTGCGCCGGAGGTCGTGGAATACGAGCTTCGCGCCGGTGATGTGGTTCACGCCCGCAGCCTGCGCGGCCTTCTCGAAGCCTCGACGCACGACGTTGCGGTAGTGCATCGGGCCGCCGGTCAGCGACGCGAAAACGAAGTCGTCATCGGTCGAGTAGCGTGACGCGATCCGATGCTCGCGCAGCAGGCGACCGAGCGAGGGCATCAACACAACCTCTCGCAACGACTGCCGCGTCTTCGGCACGGTCAGGATCCCTCGTCGATCGAGTTGGTGCCGAACGCGCACGACTCCGGCCTCGAAGTCAACGTCCGCCCACTTCAAGCCGAGTAGTTCGCCCTGCCGCAGGCCGGTGAAGATGGCGGTCGCGATCATCGGGCGGTAGAGCGGGGGAGTTGCGGTAAGGAACATCGGGATCTCGTTGGCGTCGAGGATCCGACTCTCTCGCTCCGAATTCGCTGGTCTCTCGTCTCGTTCAAGTTGACGCACCGCGTTCGTCGGTGCGTGTCCACGCCTGACTGCGTAGCCGAGGATGCCGCCGAGCACCGTCAGTGTGCCCCGAATCGTCCACGACGCATAGCCCTTCGATTCCATCGAAGCGACAAGTTGAGCCACATCGTCAACCGTGATCGTGGCGACCTTGCGACGGCCGAGTTCGGGAACGATGTAAGCGTCCCGTGCGTGCGTGTACCAGGCGACTGTCGCAGAACGCAGCTTCGTCTTCGACGTGAGCCATGCCTCGCCTACTTCGGCCAGCGTGAGCTTTGAGGGCTTCGCAACCGACTCGCCGCGGGAGATCATGTCGAGCTTCTTGCCGCGAGCGGCGCACGCCGCCTTCAAGTCGCCTGGGACGACCAGCCAACGCTGTTTACCCGTCGCTGGATCCGTGAACGTGATCTCGTACCGGCGTCCGTCGCGCGTATCCCGGTAGTAGACGCCGCGCTCACCTTTGACCTTCGTCCGACGCGGACGCGGATTCGTTACGTTCGTCGTGCTCATGGAGCATCACCTCCGTGGGCCATGCCCCGGGACGTGCCAACGTCGCCGGGGCTATTGGGTTGTCGCACGAATCCTACCGGCGACCACTCGCTACAGGGGCGAGAGACGCACCTGAAATCGGCTTCGGAACTGCGACTGCACGCAGATGGAAAAATCATGGAAAGCCCAACTTCGGCGTCGCGCGCGCATCGTTTCGCCAAGACGTTGATCGGACCGCGGCGAAGTCGGGCGCGGGATTTCGTCTCATCGGCGAAACTCAGCCATCCAGACGTCGAGGTCGCGGCGGTTGAAGTGAACGCGGCAACCTACGTCTTCTTGGTGGTACGGGATTTTTCTGCGTGCCTGGAGCTTCCGGACTCGTTCGGCGGAAACGTCCAGGTAGCGGGCCGCGGTCTCGACGCTCATCCAGATAGGCCATGTGTCGGTCGCACTCGGCTGGTCTAGTGCGGCGGCGATCGTGGCGAGGGCTTGGTCGTCGAGTTCGACCGGCACGGGGACGCCGTTGAGGCGAAGGGTGACGACGACGGTCATGTGAGGTCGAAGACCTCAGTGGCGTCGAGTTCGTTGTAAAGCGCTTCGAGGACGTCACGCTCGGGGCCAGGCAGAAACATCTCGATCTCCGCCAGCGTGGCGGCACGCCGAAGGTCGCGGTCGCCGTCAATGTTGTCGGTCGTCTTGGCCCCCATGGTCGCGAGCGCATGAAGCCGGTCATCGCTCGTGCCGGAAGACGCGTCTGTGATCGTGGGCGACCGACTCCCAGCTAATCCCTCTCCGTCGATGATGGCTTTTCGGTCCGTCTCGTTGAAGTACTCCTGACTGTCTCCTGTCCACGCAACGGACAGTTCGAGCGCGCTCAGCGGACGGTTATCTGCCTGCTCGACGGACAGAAAATACGACTCTGGAAGGTATGCCTGGTAGCGCGTAGACCGACCTGCTCCTCCGCCGGGCGAACGGCCAATCCAGTTCGCAGCCTCTAGGGCCTTTAGCGCCACCGAGACCGCTGACCTCGCGAGGCCGGTTTCCGTAGCCAACAACTCCAAGCTGGGGAAGCACTTCCCGCCACTGCCGTCCATATGGCGTTCAAGCGTCGCAGCGACGAGACGTTGAGTTGACGCCTTGACCTGTCTGCCGGCAACCTCGCAGTCTGCTGGTCCCGCATCGCTGAGGACGGCACACTTCCAACGAAAGCGAAGGGAGAGCTTCGCGTCCGCACTGATCCTGCTCGTCTTGCGCGTCACGTCCGCACTCGGTTTCCATTCTCGGACGACGTCGTCTCGCCACTTCGGCTTTCCACTGGTGACTCGTCGCCACCGCGCGGACGTCCTCCGTGCGGATTTGGGAACCGGCTTGCGGAGGACGCGTGGCTCTCGGCGGCGACAGCACTGCGGATCGCCGCGACGATCCGGAGAAGGTCGCTCCGTCGGCCTCCAAGCCTGCGAATGATTTCGTTCGCGGATAGCTCCGGGTCATCACCCAGTAGCGCGGCGATCTCTTCAACGCGGCCGAGGAAGTCGAGGCGGGACGTTCTGGGGCGTCCGCTCAAAGAGCGCCCCCTATTAGGTCGTGCTCATTGTCCTCCGGTGGGGTTGGTCGTCCAGGGGAGCCGCGCGTCGTCCGAGACGTCTGCGACCTCTGCGACCGCCGCGACCTCCGCGGGCAACCGGGCCGGGGCTTTCGACTGTCGCGACCAGCGCCCGACGTAACACCGCTGATCTCAGCGAGTCGTATCCTCAGGACGTTGTAGGGACTCCGGCTCCCGGGACGCTTGGGAAGTTGGCGGCTCCGGCTGAGGAAGGTCGTCAGAACGCGTCGAGCTTCTTTCGGACCTGCGAATGAGAGCGCTTTGACGAGTTCCGGATAACGAACCGCTTCTCCCGCGACGATGATCTCGCCGGTTTGCGGGCGCAGGGTCAGGCTTCCAGCCGCCATTCCGGCGCGCTCCTGCGGTTCGGGCACGGGGCCTAGATGGCCTGGCGATCGCAAGACGTATGGTGATCGACGCTTAACACAACGCCTACGACCTTAGCGCGGGCGCATATCACCGTCTCTAACGAGAGCGACCCACCGTGAAGGTGGGTCGCGATCCCGGTTGTGTTCGGCGTCGCCGCCGTTCGATCGAGAACGCTAGCAACGACGCCGGATCGACCGGGGTCCACTTCTAAGCTGTCGGGCGTGCCAACGGAACTGATGCACGGGCAGGTCGTGAAGGAGATCCACGTCATGGCTCTCTTCCGTGGTGGTGACGGCCAGGAGCGGCTTGGAGAAATGTTTCATTTGAGTTTCTCCGAACGTGACGAATCGCTTTACCTACGCCCGATCCCGCCCACGGGTATCTGCCTTTGCGGCACGGATCTGATCCCCCCGCACACAGAGAGCCACGAGGTCAACTTCCGCCTCGGTCGCTTCCGCGCCGTTACTCCAGTGAAGCTGTCCATCCACGCGAGCGGTCAGACGCACGTGAAGTTCGATGATCGTGGCTCGGCGATCATCGCCGGGCCACTCGGGATGCCCCCGCTACGTTCGATGCGCGATGAACACATCGCCACGATCCAGGTAGATGAGTTCTCTCGGCTCGCCCCGGTGCGTCGCCAACCGACGACCAAAGGCACGAACGTGGACTTTGGCTTCCCTTTCGGCGATGCGCCCAGCGGACGCGTGGTGCTCTACGCGAACAGTGTCGAGCCTCGCTTTCGGGATACCGATTTTTTTATTGCTCTCGATCGCGGCAATGGGAACGTGCTCTACGTCGGCCTGGTCGGCCTCCCAAACGCAAACATCGCCTCGGACCCGCGCGGGTTCACGGTCCTCACCGGCTGGGATCCGCTCAGTGCAAATGATCCGGAGAACGAGTTGAAGTTGCTCTTCATCCGCTGCGAGTAGTCCAATCGCCCGCGGCGGCCGTCTACCCCCTGATGGGCTTACAAGATCGGGTCTGTGAGCCGCCGATGTCGGAGATCGAGCACATCTCGCGGTCATATGGAGTGTTGTTCGGCGTAAGCACGTCAGGCTCATATCCAGGGGTCATGACGGCTGGTGCGTAGATCGTCAGGACGGGACGCCGTGTTCCGTTGATGGTGAATCGGAGGATCCACGAACATCCCACGTGGTCGTGCACACTCTGGATCACTGCGGGCAGGGCGGTCATCGCTCCGGCCCGAAGCGTAAGCGCAAAGTGTTTGGTCGTCGCGCTACTGCCGCTGTACTTCCCGTAGGTCGTGCAAGTCCTTGTCGCTTGCGTAGGAATCTTCACGCCGCTTGCAGCGCCGGAAACGACGACTCGCAGACGCGCCTCGATCTTCGGCGTACCCGGACGCAGCAAGATGCTCGACGTCTCCGTTGGCCATTCGAGCACTTCCCCGGTTACAACCTGCACAACAAGTGGAGGTGCGAGGTCCGTCCTGTATCGATTCTGTTGGATAACGACGTACTGGAATAGAGGGCTGGCAGCATCCTCCCGAGTCGCGGCGTGAAGAGTTGTTACGCCAGCGAGCAAGCCTGCTATCGCTATCACTGCGACCAGGAGTGCAATCAGACGTCCCATTAGGACGGATCATCCGTTGGAACGGGCTGGATAACAACCCCCAGGGGGCTAGGTCAGGATCCGAACGGGACGAGGCTGTAAAAGAGCCGTGTTTCGTGGATTCGCCAGAGCGAACGCTCGCTGTCCTTCATCAAGCAGATCGCGCAAGATCCCATCCGCCATCGCGCGCCTGGCTCCTCGATTCCGAGCGACAACCGCTCGTAGCTCGATGCGTCGGACGCGACCTTGAAGAAAGCGAGTTCGTCGGTTGACATCGAGTAGATCGCGAACAGTTGCCTGTACGGCTTCTGCGCGTGCCAGGCGAGATCGGCGAGCGACGGCGTGCCCAGGTGGCCCGGCGGATGTGAGTGCGTTACGACAGAGAAGTGCTCTGGAAGCCGCTGCCAGCTAGCCACGAACCGCGCCTTCCCCGGCTCGGTCGCGTGGTTGCGGATGCGGTGGTATTCGACGACTCGCCGGTCGCTCTCGCGGACGACGATGCGACCGCACGACTCGAACCCGTCTGGCATCTCGCGGGCGTGCTGGCGGATCGCTTCGAGGACGTCGGCTGGGACGAAGATCGGTCGGAGCGATGTCACGGCAAGGATTCAAAGGCACGAACTGCATCATCGATTACCGCGTCGAGCAGTTCCTCATCGCTCTGTGAGCGGAGCCGACCGCCGTCGGCGTCGCGCAGGGAACGGAGCCTGCTCGCATACTGCTCGCGCCGTTTCCGCCGCTCCTCCGGGTCAGAGGCGAGTTCGCCGAATGGCACGACGTAGCGGCGCCCATCATCGACGAGGAAGCTCGCCATGCAACCCGCGCATAGTGCTGCGCCGCGAACGATCACGGTCGCTGTTTGGTCGCAGCCGAACCTGTCGCAGCGGGCTTCGTCGAGATCAAGCCGCAGAGGTGCCGCTATTGCGACCTCCTCGTCGAATGAGAAACGTTCGTCACTCACCGGTGCCCCTCGGGCTGCGCCTGGTGGCGTCCCGCGAAGATCGTCACCAAATGGCCGCGCCTCTTGGCGTCTGGGCGTTGCGTTGGCTTCTGCTCCGGCTTCGCGGCGGCGACCAGCCCCTCGCGTCGCCTGCGACGGCCGTACAGACTGCGGAGGTTCGCGAGCATTGAGCGGGTGACGGCGACCTCGAACCGGGTGTCGCCGTCGATCAGCATCGCCGTCAGGTGTGACGGCGATCCGACCCTGACGCCGTTCTCGACCATGAAGACCTCTCGTCGCCGTGACGCTGTGCAGCGGAGTCGGGTGTCGTTGGCGGCCAGTTCACCGAGGCGTCGTTCGAGGTCAGGGTCACGCGGCCGGGCGGGCCGGGAGGCGGTCTCGACGTCGAGGGGTGCTCGCGCGCGTTCGACCAGTTCGAAAACGTCGTCGCCCCACGCGGCCCGTTCGACGAGCCGTTGGATCTCTTCGAGGGGGTTCGGGGTCATGTGCGGGCCTTAGTTAGGGCGAGCACCCGTGATCCACGTCCGAGTCTGATCTCCGTCCCCTGCCGGTCAAAGGTCAGGAGGTGATTGGCCGCGAGATGCTTTGCGTCCTCGGTCCAGCGCGCAGTGCAGTTTGACTCCGGGTCGATCGATATCGGGACGGGACCGAACTTCGCATCGACTACGAGTTCGGATGTGTCGCCGTCGCCTTCGATTCTCGATTGCGGGGCGAGCGAGCGGCCGTTTTCCAGTTGCGCGAGCACGGCAACAAGGAGCGCGATGTGCTGTAGGAAGAGGATCGGCTCGCCTTCGAACCAGGTAAAGGTCCACAGCTTCGGCAAAACGATCGCCCCGAGTTCTTCGTAGCGGGGCCGCCGTGGCGGTAGACGGCTCTTCACGATTAGCGCATCGACATCGCGGCGAAGCTTCGTGTCCTGCCGCTGCTGCTCGAACCAGCCCTCATCGCGAGCGCACGCGGTCTCCAGCAGCCGCTCGAACCGTGCGGCCGCTTTCTTCGCGAGCTTGCTCGTATCGAAGCCGATCCCGGACGCGCATCGCTCGACGAGCGCGACAAGCTCGCCCGCTTCCGGGTCATCGAGCCGCTTCCAATCGACACGGAGCGACCCGTCTGGGAACGCCGCCGTGCCCCGAGCGATTACGTCGGCCGCCTCGGCCAGGCGGTCACGGCTTGGACGGCCGCGCCGCCGCTGCAACATCGAAGTCATCGCCTTGTCTCCTTCACTGGGTTGATTCGGTTGATGCCGATCGGGATCCACGCCTTCCGGCCCGAGGCTGCCTCGACACGTAGGACCTCGACCGTGAACCCGTCGTCGAGTCGGACGTGTGTGATGCCGCCGACCCGCGCATGACCGACGAGGCGGCCGGCGGCGATCGCCGCCGTGACGGCGTTTTCCAGGACGCCGACGACGCCGAGCGAGGCGGCCTGCTTCTGGGCGCGCAAGGTCGCCGCGAGCACGAGCGGTCGGCGGCGGCCCTGCTCGCGTTCACGCTCGCGACGCCGCGACCGCGCCGACAGAGAGACGTCGCTCACGAACGGCCGTTCGAAGAGAGGTAGGCGTCCAACTCCGAAGCCGGGTCGTGCGACTGAAGCCACGCCAGGTCGGCTACCGGTGTTGCAGCGCTTGGCGTCGCGAAGCCGGACCGCTCGGAGACCGAGACGCCATGCGCGTTGAGCGCGTCGGCGACTGCGCCGAGGCCGTGATCGGGACCCCAATCAGCGAGGTTCCCACGCGGAAGGAAGGAGCCACGGCGGGAGCGACGGGGGCGGCCGGGCGCGCGCGGCGGATCGATCGCGCAGGTAAGCATCACCGCGTCGGCACGGTCAGGCGACCGGCGCAACCTCCGACGAGTGTTGCTTTTCGCCTCGACCATCCGCTTGCCGTCAGAGCCAAGCGCGTAGGTCGGTGCCAACAGGTCCGCCGCAAGTTCGTCGTCTCGGGGATCGAGGTCGAGCACCGGCAGAAGCTCGCCGAACGTGAACCAAAGCTCGCTGCGCCGGTTCGGATACTCCCGAGACCCTGATCTGTGACCAGCGTTGAACGCCACGACCCGGAACTCGCCCACTTCACGCAGGCGATCAACTACGCCACCGCCAAGCCCGGCATCGTCGATGACGAGTAGCGGCCGTCTTCCGGAGACGGCGTGGAGATGTCTCGCGACCTCGGTGACCTCGCCAGCAGTCCGCATCAGGTCCTTGCCGTTGTAGCTCCTGACCACCCGGATCCGGTTGCCCTCGCGCACAGCAATCACGGTCGAGTCAGACCCGAAGCGGGCGACGTCGCAGCCGACGATCAGCGGGACGCCCGCTTCGAGGTTCTGTGCCTGAGCCTTTTCGAGATCAGCTAAGGCGACGACTGCGTCGTCCTGCTGCGTGGGGAAGTTGCCGAGTACGCGGACGCCGTACTCGCTGGACTCGACGCCACGCCGCGCCGCCTGCTCAACCCAGCGTTTCGACACGAGCCGCTTACGCACTTCGCGCGGCACCTTCTCGCCGGTCAGATTCGGCGTGTCGAACGCGGAGAGCGTGATCGTCGTCCAGTGGTCGCGCTGAGCGTGGAAGGCGTCATAGAACGAGCCGCTTGTCCGCAGCGGGTTGCTGATCAAGAGCAGCCGCGTCTCGCCGCCCGCAAGCACACCTTCGATCGCTTCGAAAATATCTTCCGACACCCCGGATGCCTCATCGACAATCACCAGCACGCGCGAGCCGTGGAAGCCCTGGAATGCCTCCACCTCGTCGGTGCTCAACCCAAGCGCGTACCAATCTGGGGCGAGCAGAATCTCCGTCTCGGTGACGACCGCGCCGTGGAAGAACTCCCCGGCGTGTTTCATCCGGGAGCGCACCTCACGCCACAGCAACTTCTTCACCTGCCGCTCCGTCGGTGCCGTGGTGATCACGATCGAACCCGGGCCGCCCGCGAGCCACCAGGGCACTAAGGTCGCCGCCAGCGCCGTCTTGCCGGAGGCGTTACACGCCTTTACCGCAACCCGGTGATGGTCGCGGACGGCCTCGGCGATCTCGACCTGCGCCGACCACGGTTCGAAGCGAAGTTGCTCACGGAGGAACGCAACCGGGTCGTCGCGATAACGAGCGAACCGATCGACCTTCACGCTGCCCCGCCGCCCTCGCCCTCGCCGTCCTCGTCGCCGTCGTCTTCAAGCTCGCGGCCGCGCCAATACTCGACCAGGCTGAGCGTCCGCTGGGCGACCGCGACATCGACGCCCAGCGCTGCCGCGCTCCGCGGCGTCAGCCCGAGTCCTTCGAGATCCTTGCTGATCTGGCTTTCCAACCTCGCAAGCCCGGCCAGAACCGGCGCAGGCAACCCATCGCGCACGACGCCGCGCTCGCTCAGGTCCGCGTACGCGCGCCGCTGCCTCCACAGCCTGCACGCAAGCTGCTCAACCGCAAGCTCAAACGCAGCAACGTACAACGGGCAAAGATCGCGCACCGCGGCGGCGATCTCTTCGACCTCGACTCGATCCGCCTCACGCATCGTCGGCGTCGCCCAGAAACCCGAACGCATCCCCGCGACGTTCTCCTTCTGAAAATCCAGCCACTTGTACCCGCGCGCCGCACTGCCGCGGCCAGCACCGTTCCGGCCAGCCGCTACCTCGCTGCGACTCACGAGTCTGACCTCTGGAGCGCCTCGACGATCGCTTTCGGATCGAAACGAACGACACCGCCGAACCGAAGCGACGGAATCGTCCCATCATCGAGACGACCGCGAACAGTGCGCTGCGACACCTTCGCGAAGGCGGCCACGTCGCCGACGGTCCAGAGCCGCCGTCTGGGACTGATGGCTGTCACAGCCGGTCACTCTAGGACGGTGGGTACCCTTCTTCGTTGTCGCAGACCTATTGGCCGCACCATCGCTGTCGCTTCAAAGGTGACGCGACGAAATAGACTTGCTCGATGTCCGAACGTTTGAACCTGGTAACCGTGACCTACACGCGCGGCACGGTGGCGTTGCCGCGGGCGTCATGCGACGCACTGCTCGCAGAGATGCCCCGCCTCGATTCCGCCGCCAGTGCGAGGCGGAGGTTTGAGGCGTTGGGCGCGTCGGCGCGTGTGCGGCTCGAAACCGACGAGGTGCAAACCGTCCTCGACGTCGTCGAGGTGTGGATGCGCGATGTTGGACGCGACGGCCTACCGGAAGGCGTCTTCGAACTCCGTAACGCGCTCCTCGACGACCTGAATGACTCCGCGTCCTCGTAGTCGTCCTCGACCCCGATCTCGCACGAACCTCGCGACAGTGTCCGACGCCGAGGCGCTGGCGACGCAAGGTTAGCTTTGTCACTTCCGGGGCCGTTAGAGACATCTCCATCTTCAGAACGCCTCGCGTGGATTGACGGCTCCGATCGTTCGTTCTACTGTCGCGCCACTCAACGGAAGTGGAGGAATCGCGATGCGGGTCGTGCTCGGTCTCGTTCTGGGAATTAGCATCGGGCTTTGCGGATCGGCTCTTGCCGGAGGCAGTAGGGATGCGCGTGTCGGGCCGCCTTGCTTCGCATGGACGCAGAACGGTTATGTATGTGACCTTCCCGACCCACCGTCCGTGCGAACGACTTACGAGATACGGATCCGGAGCCTTGACCTCGATTGCACCGTGAACTCGGCGAGTGCTGCTGTTGGCACGTCTGAGACCTTCGGCTGTGACCGCAATAGCCGACTCTCGGGGAATTGCACTGATGGCTATTTCGGCAGCCTGGCTGTCTACATGTCATCGATCGGGTTTGAAGTAGCTAAGCCGTCCCGTTGCGTGACTAACAGCAGTCCTGCGGGTTTCAAGATCACGAGCTTCGGGAGGTCATACACCTTCAATCGAGTGCCCTAGCCGCGCGTCGGTCAGCGGATTGCTCAGCATCTCCGCCGCAGGCGAGTCACCTGCTCCGCCAGTGCGCTTTCCAATTTCTTTCCAGCGGGCGAGCCACAAAGCTTTCACCGTGTCCGCTCAGCGGACGAACGGCGCGCCGTACGGCGCTTTTGGCAGTGGGCGCACCTGGGATCGAACCAGGGACCTCTCGCGTGTGAAGCGAGCGCTCTCCCGCTGAGCTATGCGCCCTCGGGCGTGATTGTAAGCCAAGGACGGAAGAGGGCCGCTTGCGCGACCCCCTCTAGTTTCACGTTTTTTCACGGATCGTCGTTCAGGGCAGGTCCTCGAAGTGCTGGCGCACATCGCGCGGAATCAGTTCCCCAAGCTCCTCGATGGCCCAGGCGACCTGGTCAGGGAATGCGGCGCGGATCATCTCGAACGCCGTTAGCGCGGCCTTGTGCACCCCGACGGACATCGGGCGACTGAGCGCGAGCGCCCAATCGCAGACGACGTTTTCGATGTGGTCGGTCGGGGCCTGCTCTTCGGCACATAGCGCGTCGAAGCCAGGGAGCAGTTCCAGGCCGTCAAGGTGCCAGAGCCTGAGCGCGGTCATCTCAGACCGCCCAGGCATTCCGACCAGCCTCGATGATCAGCTCGTCCTCCTGGGGCGAGAGCCCGGAATACACGGCCATCGTCACGCCCGGATTGGCATGACGAAGCAAGCGGCTCACCTCGCGTGTCTTGCGCCCCTGGGAGAAGTAGAACGAGGCCGCCGAGTGACGCAGGTCATGCAGCCCGACCGGCTCGCGCCCATCCTCTTCGCTCCACAGACCCACAACCTTGCTGGCGTTGTTCACGGCCCGCAACGCGTTGCGGCGGCTCTGGGGCTGTCCGGTGGACGTGGGGAAGACGAGAGCGCCCTCGGTGATCCACTGCAAGCCCTTAGACGCCTGAGCGTCACGGTGAGCCCGCAGGATGCCCAAGAGCGGCAACGGCACGGGAACCGAGTTGATCGACGCCCGCGTCTTGCCCTGCCTCACGTGGATCGTCGCCGTCTCCAGCGACACGTCGGCCCAGCGCAGCGAGAGCACCTCAGACGCCCTGAGCGCTGCGTAGTAGGCGCAGGCAGCCACGGGCTTGAACGAGGGCGTGAGAGCGCCCAAGAGACGCAGCACGTCCCGGTGGTCGAGGTAGCGCGGCTCGCTTGTTCGAGAGGCTGAAGGCAGAGACACCTCGCGGCAGGCGTTGCTCGTGACGTGACCGTAACGGCAGCCGAAGCTCAGTACGCAACTCACCGATGTGACGATGCCACGGACGCTGGAGCCGCTCAGGGGTGTGCCGTCCGTGCCCTTGGTGAGCCTGTCGGCCAACGACTGAATGTGGGGCGTCGTGATCGAGCGAGCTTGCATCTCCCCGAGGGCAGGCACCACATGCTTCGAGAGAAGTTGCTCGCGCAGATCGCACGTCCGTTTCGTCAGCTTCCCGGACGGGCCGCGCTCGTGCTCGATGAAGCGTGCAGCGAGTTCGCTGAACGACAGATCCTCACCGACCTGCAACTCAATCCGGCCCCGCGACCGAAGTTCACCGACGCGGATGTTGCGCTCGTGCTCGGCGTCGGTGCGGTTCCCAGCCGCGAGCTTCTCGTAGTGCTGCTTGCCGTTGATCGACACCAGCAAGTAGAAGCTGCCGCCGCGCTGGAACAAGTTCTTCACGCCCTTCACGGGCTGTCGCTTGATCTTCGATACTGCGTCCGACATCAGGGTTCCTCCTGGTGTCCGGGCTGGGGGCCTGACGGTGCGCGAACACCCGAGGGCTGCCCAGCCATTTGATTGGTCGGACAAAGCGTAGTACAGAATCTGTCAGAGGTCCAGCGGGCGCTCATTCGCCACGCGCCCATTCGAGCAGTACATCGCGCTCGTAACGCCGTCGCCTGTTAGGCATGACGACGGACGGGATCTGACCGCGCTTCGACAGCATCTCGACCGACTGCTTCGTGAGCGCCAGCAGGTCTGCCGCGCCCTGAGCGTCCAGAAGAGCGGGATCTACCTGCCGCGCTTTCAGTCCTTGTGCAACTGCTTCCGCAATGAGAGCGCAGAGGCGTTCGTCTTCAACCAAAACCAGCATGGCGGACTCCTTGGCCCGAAGGCCTTTACGAAGTTCGCCGGGTTTGGGAATCGCTCTCTGGTCGGAGTGCGAAGCCCTCTCGCTGGGCGTCGATGAGGTCGGTTGGGGGCACCTGCTGCCTTGCGGCTTTGCCAGCCCTTGACCGACCGTCAGATTGTACCAACGGGGTCGGACGGCTCTCGTGAATATCCTCCGAGTCGAGGGCCTGAACTCGCATCACCGAGCCGTCCCAGTTGAAGAGTGACTCGGCGTGCTAACCCTCGATGCCTGCACAAGCCGCGCGTCATCGCGCTCGACGTTCCAAGGCGACCACGAAGCCGCCGATTCAAACCGGGACACTGGAAGGGCGACGTACCTCCGACAGCGGACTCAGCACCATCGAGCACCGCGCGAGATTGGTCGTTTTGGTCGGCCTGAGATACCGACCGGCGTCAGTAGCACGCCCAACGCACCTCTGGTGCCGTCTGGACTGCTCGACTGCTCTCCTCTCTTAACAGTTCGGGTTCACGTTCGTTCGGGGCTGATGAGAGATGGAAGCGTCTGAGCACGCCCATACGGGCGCAGCCAGTCATCGCTGACGCGATCCCAGATACGTCAGACCCTTGAAGTACAACCCCATCCACTGCCAAGGAAGGATCATCGTCATGCCAAGTCCAGGATCAAGACCGTGGTTCGAGAATGAGCATGCGGTCGATTGGAGCGTCGCGAAAGCTCGAGGCTACCACCGCTGGAAGACGGGCGACGAGTTCAAGTCGTTCACCGCGAACGTCCTCGGGATGACAGGCGCGTTCCGCCACAACATCGCTTCGCAGTCCCCGCAGGGCGTGATCATTCCGCGTTCGCTCGGCGGCAAGCGCGACCCAGTGCTCGGGGTTTACACGCCCGAGTTCCGTCCCGACGTTGCGGTCCGAACGAAGGGCAACCTCCGCCACTGGCACACGCACCCGACCCTCGCTGCGACGACGAAGAGTGGCAAGCCGAAGTGGCCCCGAGATGGCAACGGTCGTCCGCTTCCGTCGAGTGCCGTTCACCTCGCAGAGCACATGTCGCGCCACATCGCGCGCGACAAGCATCCCGGCGACCATGCGGGCGTCAACGTCGAAGTTCCTCACGCTCACCTGAGCGATCCCGGCAAGTACCTCTTCGTCCCAGGCCCCGGAGCGAAGGCGTTCGACGTTCATCCGTTCATGCTCGAACGGCTCGGGACGTGCAAGCGTCTCTTCGTCGGCATGGAAGGGTGCATCAAGGGCGACTCGATGACGACCGAGGTGCTCTCGTCCGACGCGTTCTCAGACACCGCCGTCATCTCGTGCGCGAGCGTCACGTTGCACCACGCACCCCTCTTCGAGTACTTCGCGGCGTGCCTTCTGTGGGGCCTCGAGCATCACCCCGACATCGCGTCGATCCAACGTCGCGCCCAAGAGGTACAGGTCTTCCTCGTGCCCGACGCCGACGCGTTCTCGAAGGACGAGGTTCGTCACCAGTGCATGCTCTTCTCGATGCGGATGGCGCAGTACTTCCCGAACACGTTTGTCGCCGCCCCGCCGCCCTGTACGCCCGGACTCGGGATGCACGACAACTGCTTGGCGGGCGACAAGTGCAAGGCGAACGGCGTCGACGACTTCCGCGCCTTCGGTGCTTCGCTGCTCGACATGCGCGTGCTTCATCGTTCGTTTCCGAGCGAGGCGTTCAACGAGTGGTACGCGCGCCGCGCCGTCGAGAAAAACAAGCGCGGTCGATGGCAGGAGGGGCTCGCCGCCGAGGCCAACCTGCTCTCCGGCATGATCTGGTGCGCCGATCCCGACCACAAGTACCGGGGACACATCTCGGCGCTCGCCCATCTCGCCCTCGGCCCTCTCAGGCAGCTACGGGGAGCCACACGTCTTCGCGCAGGCGGATCTGCCGCTTCCTGTCTTCGACCAGCATCCACTTCTCCAGAGGTGTCCAAGTCCCGATCTCAGGGGGCGGTCTCGGGGTTATCGCCCAAGCCCGGGCGTCCTCGGCCATCTCCTTCATCGTCACGATCCGTGGTTTGCGGAACCCTGCTCCGTACTTCACTTCTGGATACAGGAGCTGCGAGCGAAAGACCTGGAAGCGAGAAGCCCAGCGTCCCTTCTCAGCCTGGATCGCAAGACGATGCTCAGGCGACTGCGAACGAACCAGCTTCAAGCAGTAGACCATCCTGCAACCCCGCAGCCTCCCGCGCGCGTCACGCTGTAGACGCCGCTTCCCGGTCAACCAGGCAACGCGCTCGTGCGCGGTTGAGGGCGAGAGGTCGTACTGATCGCGGAGGTCGCGCTCAACATCCGTGTACCGGTAGCCCTGCTTCAAGAGGAAGTCAGCCCAGCGCAACTGCTCGATGATCGAGGAGATGCTGCCGGAGGTGCGGTCAGTCGTCCGCTCGTACTCGTCACCCTGACCAGTGCCCTCCCAGAGATCGAACCGGTCGAGTCGTTTCAGGAGCGTGAAGAGGTTGCCCTCGCCGCAGCCAGCGTGACACTTCCATTCCGTCGTCTCCAGGTTCATCGAGAAGCTCGGTGTCCGATCCGCGTGCAAAGGACAGCACGCATAGAGCTGCTTGCCGGCGATCCTTATTTGTCTGAGGCCCAAGTGCTGGGCGACTTCCTCGGGGGCCATCCCTGGCCTTTCTTAGATTGACGCCCCCTCACGCTGGGAAACCGCGTTGGCGGCCCCGGAGGGCCGCCTCTACGGGAAAGGCACGTGGGATGGACGTACCCTCATCATACCCGTCCATGCTCGCCAGAAAACGCGAACAGGTGTACTGAAATGCCTGCTCAGAAAGCTCTTGACGCCCACGCACGGGGCAGCTTAGCCCGGATCCACCGATCGGGTGGTTCGGTGACGCGAAACAGCGCGCAGTGACGTCGGTTGGAGTGCGTGTGGTCGTCGCTCGGGCTTGATCGCCGGTTGGCGGTCTCTTGTGCGCCTCGCTGGATGCGTCCGGTCGCGTT